>JBBDMU010000014.1:0-364623 GCA_040878085.1 Balneolales bacterium | reverse complement strand
TGTTAGGCCCGCCGCCAGCGTTCGTCCTGAGCCAGGATCAAACTCTCCGTTGTAAAATATAAATTACTTCGATTGAGCTTGTATCCCGGCACCATTCACTTTTTGTGTCTCTTTACATTGACTCCCCGAAATATTTCATCGGGGGCTCGCTATGCGATTTTCTCAGAATTCATACGATCAAAGAACATGTTCTGCCGTTTTGTGAGCAGATTTACAACTTAAGGGTTTTTAACGCTGTTGTCAAGAATTATTTAAAATTTTTCGCTTCTTAACGCCAACTGCCCTCGAATTGCCCCGTTTGTTAACAGGACACAAATATACGCGCTTTAAGACCCCTTTGTCAAGCAGAATCTTCTTTTAAAACGCTTTTTCTATTACGCGGCCCAAATACTCTTATTGTACCCAAACCCCAATTTTATATGGCTTTATTCGCTTGCAATAATATCTAATCGCCCTTATTGTCAAGCCTTTTGCCGATCCGGCTTTCTAATACGAATTGCCGGGCGGGATTAGTATGTGTAAACGCTATAATCTATAAAAAAACATGCTCTCGAAATTGGCTGCGGCTAATCACGGAAATCGTTTTCTGATTCTCATTCCCCCTTGGCAAAAATACATGTAAATAAAACTCGGAGCTTTTATTAGCTACAGGCAAACAGTGGCCAAAGTCCGCAGTCAAACCGTTTGCTATACCGTAACCCATTTTCTCGACTTCCAATTCCGGCCTGCGACTCAAGTGCATCACAGCATTGATCGTGATCATTCCATTTGAAACATTATAGACGAGACCGTATGGGAATCTTTTTAATAGAATTCTGCGGTCATCTTTTGTTATTAAAGTACCGGTTTTCGGATGAGAGAAGTATAAGTGAAATAGCTGCCTCGACTTCATCAAGAAACTCTTCACCTAACCCTTCATAATATTCAATAGAACTGGTTAATTCTTTGGCCGCTTCCGGGTGGTATTGGAAAGTCACTTAAGGATTTTTCTGGCCGCTTTGTGAACATCTTCACCTGATAGAGGTGATACCTTTCCCGATTTAATCTCTTCTTTTCTGCGGGCTATTTCCTCAATCCATATCTGCTCCATGTCTGTGTCGACCTGCTCATCCAAACTCCTGATAAGCCGTTTAGCCAGTTCTGCCCGACGCTTCTTATCCAACTCGAGAGCCGAATGTTCTATTTCTTTAAAATCAGTGATCATAATCTTGTGAGTTGAGTTTTAACCTTAATCTATTGAAAAACGGACAAATCTGATAATTATTAATCAAATACCACCCACAAACTTAGGTTCATCACCAAAACTACCCATTTCCAATCTCATTTTTAAGCCAGACAATGAAGCTGTCCCCGACAACCCACCAAAATACTGAACAGACACCCAAAAGATTCATGTATTAGTAATATTCAGAATGCTTCTCCATATTTATGAGGATCAAGATTCCAGAATAGCTCCGGGCTTTTATTCTGCAATTTTCAACAGTACCTTTGCAGGACCCTGTGGATTTCTCCTGCCTTGCTCCCAATTCCGCAGCGTGCCGACCTATCCCCAGGAGAGCTGCAAATTCCTGCTGATTCATGTTATATTTTTTACGGATTTGCCCCACGTCGGGTTCTGGAATGATGGTTTGCATTAAGCACCCAGTTCACCCTTTTTAATTGCCTGCTTAACGCTATCCAGTAACTCTTTAAATTGTTCTTCTTTCATTTTAAGTTTTTTATCCAAAAACGCCGGTGTACATCCCCCTCGGTTGACAAACTTGTATATAAATTAAAAGATCAATAGCTTAAAATAAGCATCTATTTACCACCATATAACATTAAAGCGTATGCTTGCCACCCTGCTTAAAAAATCCTATCTCTTTTTACTCCTCCTGTTCGCTGCATATGCCTGCGATGATATCAATATTGGTGGCGGTCTCCCTGAACCTCCTTATCAAACTGAAATATTAGAGGTTCGTGTTGAACCGGACACCGTAGCCGCAGGTGATTCGGTTAGGTTCACTTGTGTAATAAAAGACAGTTTAGATGATCGTTTTATATATAATTGGGTAATTAGAAATGTAGCTCCTACAAGTACCGAATCTAATAGCATAACAATTAAAGCCCCAGATAAACCAAATACATATTCTAATTTAGTAAGTGCTTACATTCCAGAGCAAGTAGGTAAAAGACCAAATAAAATATTTTATTATGAAGTAATAGATAAGGATTAGTGCAAAAGCTAATTTTTTTTCTAATAAGTCTGAACCTGCTACATTACACTTGATTCAAATATTAACCAACCCTAATAAACATGAAGCAACTTTACACCCTCATTATTTTACTTCTGCTGTTTTTACCAATATTATCAGTCGGCCAATCAGTTAACCTTGGCAACATGCCCGATAATGAACCCAATACCCGTTTTTTAACGGATGTATTTGATGGCAATATTGTAAGATCGGCTTACCTTGCGGTATAATAACACCGCTGTCAATATCAACAATACTGCTTCGACGGCAAATCGCATAGCTCACAATACCATGGTCTCTCCCGACGCGAGCAAGGTGGCTTTTGTCCACCGGCCCTCACCGGGTAATCTGGATTCCTTTCTTTTGGATTTGCAGACCAAAAAACACCGAAAGACTGACGACGATAAAAGAATCAACATTTCGCCCTGAATGGCATCCCGATTCTCATCCCCCCCTCTCGGCACAACCCGGTCAAGCATTTAAGCTCGGCGGTTTCTGCACTTGCATATGTCTGACTGTCTTAGTATTTAACAAGCATAGGATAAGGGGTTTGTATTATGCTAAGAGGATCAACGGTGAGCATCTACCAATAATGGGATAGTATGAATAAAACCATCACAGACAAAAAATACGCTGTAAAACGATGTAGCGGTAAACTTGCCTTAATTGGGGTCTTAATGTTTTTTATTCATTCTGATTTCGTTTATGGCCAGTCAGAAGATAAAACAGTTACTGTGCCCAATATGTACGGTAATAATATATTGGGAAATTTCCTGTCAGACACACCCGGTTTAATTAACGAAGGCTGGAGTGATTTAAGCATTCCCTCTGGATATATGAAGCCATTTGACGATAAATCTTTAGATTCTCTACCGTTATTGAAAAAAGATGCATCCAACCAAGACCGGCGACGCAAAAATTATGTATATGCAGAGCTTTTAGGATGCTGTCTGTATTCGGCTCATTATAACCGCTTGTTAAAGCCATATAATATTATCATTGGCTTGGGGGCAGGTATACCCTCTGTTAGGGAAATACTTGAACCTGATTCTGATAGCGGCATTTTCAATTTAGACGTTTCCCAGGCAGTACATCTGTGGAGTCAATATTATTTTGACTTTGGTGGAGGAATAAAACACAGACCCGGGTTTGATTACGATAATGCTTTGAAGCATTTTTATTTAAAAGCATCTATGAGGAAATTTCCTCATATCGGTGAAAGGGCAGATCGGTTATATTATCACATAAATACTTACTATATAGATACTGGAGATAGAAGGTTTATGATTGGATTCGGCTTGGGATTTTCATTTTAAAAAATATTTAACATTGTTATTATTATAGTGAATTCTATTCAGAATTAAATAGCAAAGGTAGCAATGGGTACCCCGTTCAAACCCGAAATATAGGCGCTTCGTTGCCAATTATAATCAAATGATTAATTTGGGTTTATGGCTAGAAATCGACGCTCATTATCAATTTATTAATATCTCAGAGTACGAAGAATTTGCAATTGAAAATATTCATGAAACATATCAGCTAGAATTTTATTTGTTATGATTCCAGCCTGATCAAGTCCTGACCAAGTCCATACCAACTCCTACTAAAGCCCGGCTGGTAGTAGGAGTTGTATAGGAGTTGGTAGGGTAGTTAATGGCGCCGGTACTGGCGTCCCCGCCTGTATCCTAATATTGGTTTTGTCCTCTGGCAGGCAAAAATACATCTTTGTGCCCGTTGTGCCCTTTGTGGTTTTTTTTTAATTCAAACCTTATGCCCCTCTTTAAACTTATTGATCAATCCGCCTTTTAGCATAATGCTAACCTGACGTTCACTCATGGAATGGGTCATATCGTATTTCTTGCCACTGGTTAAGTTTTCAGCTACAATGGGCTTGCTGCCGGACACTTTGCTTTGCATATCCGAAAGCATGATCTCATCCCCCAGATTTATGGTGTCGTAATCGTCGGGATTAACAAACTCGAGGGGGAGAATGCCGAAGTTGATTAAATTCTGCCAGCCAATACGGGCATAGGATTTTGCGAGAACCGCCACCTGACCGAGGTAGCGCGGACAAATAGCGGCGTGTTCACGGCTGGAGCCCTGGGCATAATTATCGCCTCCAACAATTACGTGGCCATCAAAATTTTCCTGAGCCTCCAAAGCACGCTGATGGAAGGTCTCATCCATCTGATAGTATACAAATTCACTCAATTTGGGTATGTTGCTGCGGTAGGGCAATACCCTCGAACCCGCCGGCATAATTTCATCGGTTGAAATATTATCACCCACTTTCAACAAAACCTCTGTGTGAGACCTGTCTGGAAGAGGCCCAAATTGGGGGAAGGTATGAATGTTGGGGCCCTTTTCGAGAACTACATCCCGACCATCATCAGAAGGCGGAATCAATAGTTCGGTGGTGACTGCCCATTTCTCAGGCTCCCAATATTCCGGATAAGACATATCGTACATTTCCGCAATATCTCTGGGATCTGTTATTTTGCCGGTTAATGCTGAGGCGGCGCCTGTTTCGGGGCTGCATAAATAGACGTGGTCGTCGGCGGTTCCTGATCGGCCTTTAAAGTTTCTCGGCATTGTTCTCAGGCTAATCTGATTGGAACCGGGCGCCTGGCCCATTCCTATGCAACCCAGGCAGCCTGTTTGATGGAATCGTGCCCCGGCCTGGATAAAGGCCAGTATGGAGTCCATTGCGGCAAGGTTTTCTATAATCTGCCGGGAGGTTGGGTTGATATCCAAAGAAACATCATCATGTATTCTCTTCCCCTTCACAATTTCACCAACAATCCAGAAATCTCTCAAGCCGGGATTCGCCGATGAACCGATAACCACCTGGTGCACTTTCTTTCCAGCCACTTCACGAACTGTGACCACATTACCTGGGCTGCTGGGGCACGCGATCATAGGCTCCACCTTCGATAGATCAATACGGTCATGCAGATCGTATTCGGCATCCTCATCCGCCAGCAGTTCAACAAAATGTTCGCCCCGGTTATTTTGATCCATAAAGCGTTTCACTTCTTTGTCGGCGGGAAATACGGTGCTTGTGGCGCCGAGCTCGGTTCCCATATTCGCCATTACATGGCGATCCATTGCCGATAGATTATCCAGCCCCGGTCCGTAATATTCAACGATCATGCCACGGCATCCATGAACATCGTAACGGCGCAGCATCTCCAGAACAGCATCTTTAGCGCTCACCCAATCCGGCAGTTTTCCGGTAAGTTCAACCCCCAGAACGCGTGGCATTTTGATATTCATGGGCTCACCGGCCATAGCCAGCGCAACATCAAGGCCACCGGCGCCAAAAGTAAGCATGCCCATTGATCCTGAGGCAGGAGTATGGCTGTCAGATCCAATCAAAGTTTTTCCGGGTATGGCAAAATGCTGCATATGTACCGGATGACTGACTCCGTTTCCGGGTTTACTGTACCAAACACCAAACCTTTCAGACGCGGATTTTAGAAATAGATGGTCATCCATATTCTTGAAATCCGTTTGCAGCAGGTTGTGGTCCACATACTGGGCGGAAACTTCTGTTTTCACCCTGTCTATTTCCATAGCTTCCAGCTCCAGCATTACCATGGTTCCGGTAGCATCCTGGGTGAGGGATTGGTCTATGGTGAGAGAAATTTCTTCTCCGGGCGTCATGTCGCCACTTATTAAATGGGATTCGATTAATTTGCGGGTAACATTCCGTTTCATATCCGGTGATCCTTTTTATAAAGTGAATAAATCTGATGTTCAAAGAACACTAACTATACATCAAACGTTTTTTATAAATAGAAAAGTTAACTGCTTAAAAAGGAAATTTCAATACTCTTGGTGCTGCCTCAAAAGGTTACCCATGATGGTTGAGTGAATCTGAGGAACAAACGTATTATCGTGTTTTATTTTAATTACCTGTCTTTGACGCCATCCCCAGATAGTCGTAAATGTGCCGGGTAGCATTCTCCGTGCGGATGTTCGATTTTAATTTCATAAGCATGTGGAACAATCCCAGATTTACTCTTGCGATATATACGAAGTGCTTTGAGCCGCGAGGTTCGGGTTGTTCAGCTGCAATTTTAGCCAGTTCCCTTAACTTTTTCTCAAAGCCCGGATCACCGAAATCAAATTGGCTATTCCTGTAGGGTGCCACAACTAAGTCGCCGAAGGAACTGCAAAATTCAAAGAACTGCTTTTCGTACTCCGGATCGGTTGGGTTGGATCTAATCATTTCGAGGTCTTTATAAAGCCGCGTTATTTCCTCTAAATCTTGCTCAAGGTGAGCCGGTACCAAACGTATAAAGGCGTCGAAGAAATCCGGCGGACATTCCTTGACGCACCCAAAATCAATAATGCCAAGTTTTTTTTCCGGTGTATAAAAGAAGTTCCCGGGATGGGTATCGGCATGAACCGTATGATTGGAATTTATTTGAGCATGAAAGAAATCCCACAGAAGCTGCCCGAACCGATCACGATCTTCCCGGGCCGGATTGCTTTCATTAAAAGCCTTCATATGAGTGCCTTCCAAAAAGGTCATTGTCAGTACCCTGGTTGACGAAAGCTCCTGAATCCATTCAGGCGTCACAAAATTTCCGTGGCTGTAGCTTTTGTAGTATTTATCAATAGACCGCCCTTCAATCGCATAATCAGTTTCTTCCAGAAGCTTATCTTTCACCTCTTTGAAATAGGAATCCAGATTATCGGATTTACGGATTCTGCTGAATAACTGTTTTGCAAGTCCCAGGTCGGATGATATCGTTTCGCGAACATTGGGATATTGAATTTTAACGGCAACCTCACGTCCGTCTTTCATTGTAGCACGATGAACCTGGCCGATTGAAGCCGCGGCAATTGCCTCGCCGTTAAACGACTCAAAAAGCTCCTCGGGGTACTTGCCCAGCTCCTTTTTGATGATCGAACGCACAAGCGCTTTATTAATAGGAGGCACGCTATACTGGGCTTGAGACATTACGTCTACGAACTCATCTGGCAGTACGCTGTTATCTAAACTGAGAGCCTGGGCCAGTTTCAGGGCTGAGCCCCGAAGCTTGGTAAACTCACCATATATATGGCGTGCATTCTTTTCGTGGAGCTTACTTAAGGAAGTATCATCATGCTTGCCGAATCTTTTCTGGAGGTGGTATTTTGCATAGTTCGTGCCGACTTTGAATCCTGCACCGGCCATTATTTTGCCGCGCCGGTACCGGGATGATGGAAAATCACTCATTTATAAGTCCCTCTTTCTACAAATTTCTCTACACATGTTTTTATAAAAGGAATACCCGGATAGATTATTTGGTTGGATACCAGGAACCGCCCAAGATCAAAGCCTTTATCGAGTACCGCAGAGTAAAGAACCTCATTCAGAAATGCGGTAAGCTTGTCGGTCAGGACCATGGTTTTCTCTGATCCGGCACTCTCATCTTTTATCCAGAACTTAATCAGCTTTAGATATTCATTGCTTAATATATTGTACGTAAAGGAGTTCAGGAGATATTGATTGCTTCCGGCAATGCTGCGATCTTCACTTACAAATTCTTCAATCAGTTGTTCCACATGTTGCTGGAACTCTGATTTTTGAGGCGAACGGGCGATAAAATCATCAAATGTCTTTTCAACAAAATCACGCTGCTCTTGCAACAAATCAAGGGAGCTGAACACGAAATTTGAAAGCTTCTCGCTAAGATCATACTGCTCGAATCCTTCAATCTCCTTAATCATTTCTTTATAACCGGGAACAACACCTGAATAGAACCCTTTCAATATGGCCGTTTTATTGGGAAAGAAACTGAATATTTCGGCTTCTTTTAAACGAGCTTTCCGGGCGATGCCTTTTAGGGTAAACTTGGCCGGGTCATTTACGTAAAGGTCTAATGCACTATCGATAATACGTTGCCTTTTTTGTAGCTCTTCTTTGGTGTTCATAGTTAATTTTATTAAATAAATTCAGGTTCCGGTGTACTAACGGTTGGCACAATAAGCATTGTATGTACGGGGCAAAAGGAAACTTAACCACAAAGGGCACGACGGGCACAAAGGTAAGCGGTGGGACACGAGGATATGGGCTGATAGTTTAGTTGGAATTTAATACAGCTCTCCATATAATTCTTATTTACCCTTTGTGTTCGTTGTGCCCTTTGTGGTTTAAATTCATTGTCGTTATGCAGTGCCATTCAAATTACTTACTTTTGTGGCTAATTATACTTGTATAGCACGGAACAATTTAATATCGTTATGCAAACGAAATCTCGGTGATTAAATAACTACTCCATTTTGCAAACAACGAATTCTTTTTGGCGGGAAGTGTTAGACTTTTTGCCCAACCTGTCAATGATCTTTCGGATTGATAAGAACGATCATACCCAGCTGATTTTTGTAAATAAGAAGATAAATGACATCCTTGGATTCAGTCCTCAGGAATTTGTACTGGCATCGGAATCAGAAACTCTGGTTCAGCGGGAAATAGATGCTTTGATAGAAGAGGTTGCAGACCTGTCGCATTCAAAGAGCGATAAAGATCTTCAGGAGGTCGAGCTGCACACGAAACGTGGAGAGAAAAGAAGGTTCCACTTCGATTTTGAATTGTTTAAAGTGAATAGCAGCCCAGCCAACTTCTTGTCTGTCAATTTTACGGATACCTCTAGTACTCAGCAGTCCTATACCACCTCAACAAGTACGGATGCTGTTTTCGCTGCAGAGTCACCCGCAATGAAAGCGGTAATGAGCCATGTAGATAATCTTATATCGGCTGATTCCCACGTACTGATTCGGGGTGAGAAGAGCACTGGCAAAAATACTATAGCCCGAATGATTGCGCGTCCAGCAGAGCTGTCGGGTTCCGTTCTGTTGAATATAAAGGCTGGCCATGATTCGCTCTCCGGGCTGAATAACCTGGTGGGCGAGGCTAATCCGGTTATTCTGCTAATAACGGATATCGGGAAACTATCCAAAAGCGATCAGGGAGTTTTGAGGCAATTCCTGGATCAGCGTAACGAGAAAGCTTTAAAAACACGGATCATTGCCACTTCTTCTCAGGCTCTGGAGAACCTGATCGAGCAGGGACATTTTGAGGCTGACCTATATTATATGCTTTCGTTTCATCCCGTACTGCTGCCGCCACTGCGCAACCGAAAAGAAGATATTGCTGAAATAGCCGCACAATGGACATCCCGTTCATCCCAGGCTTTGAATATGCCTGATTTGGAGCTATCCCCTCAGGAGTTGGAAAAGCTTGTTAACAGGAAATGGGATGGTAATTTGGAAGAGCTGTATCAACTGTTGAGAACCTCCATCCTCAGGTCAGGAAACGCCCCCCTTGTTCTTAACGTAAATGAGAACCAAGCCATACCCGATCCGGTAGAATCCGGCAACGGTGAAGAAATCCTTCCTTATGATGAGATGAACAGGCTGTATTTAAGCAAAGTGCTTAAAAAAACCCAGGATAAAATATATGGCAAGGATGGAGCCGCAAACCTGCTGGGGTTGAAGCCCACCACCTTGCAAAGCAAGTTAAAGAAGCTGGGTATACGGTGATGAAGCGGATTGATTAGGAAGGCATTTTGCTGTATGCTGTTTCAAAAGATCTAAAACTGCCTGCGAGGCTGTATCCAAAGGTTTAAAAGCTGCTTCGTGAGGCTGTATCCAAAGGTCTAAAAGTTGCTCGAGGTTGTATCCAGAGGTTTAAAGCTGCTTCGTGAGGCGTCCACGCCTCGCGGGAGTGCACTCAGGATGCACGAGTGCACACCCGGCAAGCGTGGACGCTTTGCCGTAGCAACCTTTGCACTCAGGATTGCTTCGTGAGGCGTCCACGCCTCGCGGGGATGCACTCAGGATGCACGAGTGCACATCTGGCAAGCGTAAACGCTTTGCCGTAGCAGCCTTTTGGGACAGCCTCCTATGGGTTATGCTTATATACAGCCCTTATCCGTTTAAGTTGTACTTATGCAACTCTTTCAGCAATGCGCTTAATAATTCCACACTGGAATCAATATCTTTTTGGGAAGCCGTCTCCACTGTACTGTGGACGTAGCGGGTGGGGGTTGAAATGCAACCTACCCGGGCGCCTACCCCCGTCAGGTACTGCATAGCGGAGGTATCAGTCCCCCCGGCTGTGAGCACTTCGCGTTGAAACGGTATGCCGTTATTATTAGCGGTACTTTCCATAAACTCAACAAGAGATCCGGTACAGATTACACTGCCATCCATCACTTTAATAGCTGTGCCTTTTCCCAGCTCGGTTATTCGCTGCTGAGGTTCTACTCCGGGAAAATCATTGGCGAGCGTGATATCCAGATTAATGCCGACATCAGGATTTATTCCGGAAGCCGCAACCCGGGCGCCTCGTAAGCCTACCTCCTCCTGTACAGTAAAGACACCATAAAATTCTATGTCTAGGTTTTTCGCTTTTTTTATGGCTTCTATTAAAATATAGACGGAAGCCCGGTTATCCAGCGATTTACCTGTAACGTTATCGCCCATTTCGATAAGCTCACGTTCGCGTACGATCAGTGTACCTGGTTTTACCCGTTCTTTAACTACATCGGCCGGCAGCCCCACATCAATAAACAGCTCCTCAATTTTGGGTGCTTGTTTTTTTTCCTCATCCTTTAACAAGTGTGCCGGCTTACAGCCAATGACTCCTGGTAAGGAAGTGGACGCCTGAACAGAAACCCGCTGGGTATATAATGTTCGCGGATCAAATCCCCCCAGGGTATGGAACCGTATGAATCCATTGTCATCAACATAGGTAGCAATCAATGATATCTCGTCAAGGTGGGCGGACGCCATGACTTTCGTACCGCCCTTGCCTATCCTTGCGATCAAATTTCCTATTGAGTCAGTTTCTATTGAATCTGCATAATCTTTAAGGTGATCCCGGACGAGAGACCGCAATTGATGTTCGAATCCTGGTGCGGCGGGTGTGGCTACTATTTCTTTGAGAAGATTGAAGTTCAAGGCGTAGTTGGTTGTCGGTGGTAGGTAGTTGGTTGTGGAATCAAAGCTCAGCAGCTTTCAAACTATTAAGCACGGATTCAAATATTGCCTTTCCATGGTCTGAGCCAATTACAGATTCGACGGCCCGTTCGGGATGGGGCATTATGCCCATGATATTGCGGTTTTCATTGCATATTCCTGCGATGTTGTAAACCGAACCGTTTGGATTGGCTTCTTTAGTGATATTGCCATCGGCATCGGAATACCGGAATAAGATCTGGTTGTTATCTTTGAGTTTCTTTAGAGAATGCGGATCGGTGTAATAATTACCTTCTCCGTGCGCAATTGGAATTTGCAGTAGGCTTCCATCTTCCAGCTTATTGGTAAATGGGGATTCCGGATTTTCACAGCGCAGCCATGTTTGCTTGCAGGCAAAACGCAAATGTTCGTTGTGCATCATGGTTCCTGGCAACAGGCCAGCTTCCAGCAGGACCTGAAATCCGTTGCAGATGCCCATTACCAGTCCGCCGGATTGGGCAAACTTAATCACTTCGCCCATCACAGGGGAAAAACGGGCAATGGCTCCCGAACGTAAATAATCACCGTAGGAAAACCCGCCGGGAATAAGCACCAAGTCTACATTTCCCAAATCAGTTTCTTTGTGCCAGATAAAGGTTGTTTCCACCTCCATTACATGCTTCATAGCATGATAAGCATCATGGTCGCAGTTGGAACCGGGAAAAACGATAACTCCTATTTTCATAAATTAAATCTTGAACTGTTAATATTCTACCACAAAGGTCACGAAGGACACAAAGAAAATATACAACATTAGTTAGTGCCCCTTTTTACCCTTGGTGGTTTAACCGCATTTGGGAAAACCGTTATTGTGATTGCAAATTAGTTGGTACTGCTACACAAATTCACAAAAGTGAGCGAAGCAAACGTACCAACAACAAATTTACAAATCAACCACTTCCACCTCAAAATCTTCCATTACCTCATTGGCAAGTAGCTTTTGGGATGCTTCCGTGGCTATTTTTTTTGCCTCTTCGGGATTATCTGCATTTATATTAAGCTGAATCAGTTTCCCAACGCGTACATCTTCCACTTTATCGAAGCCTAAATTTCCTAAAGCCTGTTTGGTGGCTTTGCCTTTTGGGTCTAGTATTGATTTTCTTAATGTGATTCTTACGTCTGCATGGTACATATTATTTTTCGTTTAAGTTACTTCTTGTTTGGTTAACTGTTTTCATTTACTAAAATCTTCTTATTGATCATAGATAACGGATCATCGTTTTCCAGCCACTGCAGAAATTCCCAACGGCGGAACCAGGTTAATTGGCGCTTTGCGTACCGCCTCGAATTGGTTTTTATTTTCTCAATCATTTCTTCCCTGGTATATTTCCTGTTAAAAT
Organism: Balneolales bacterium; assembly: GCA_040878085.1. Classification (GTDB taxonomy): domain Bacteria; phylum Bacteroidota; class Rhodothermia; order Balneolales; family Natronogracilivirgulaceae; genus JBBDMU01. The sequence goes on along the minus strand of JBBDMU010000014.1, from coordinate 352,034 downwards.
AAGCAATTACTTCCCGGTATCCGACCGTTTGCAAGGCCTGGGCCTCAGCTTTATATCCCATATCAAGAATGCCCTGCACTTCCTCAATTAGTCCTGAAGTTATCATATTATCCACTCTTTTGTTGATACGGTTGTACAAAATTTCTCTGGGATAATGGCATCCGAACATTAGAGTGCCTGCAGGCAGTTTTTTTTGCCCTAATGTATGAAAGGAACTGAAGGGTTTGCCCGTCTGCATCCATACATCAAGCGCCCGGAATATTCGCTGACGATTATATCCATCCATTTTCCCGGTGTATTCAGGATCAGATTGAATTATCATGTCCATTATATGATCCCGTCCTTTTTCGATTTCCAACCGCTCCAGTTCTAGAAGGTTTTCCGGCGATGCTTTCGGCAAGCCATCCAGTGGCCAGAGCAATGCTTCTAAATATAATGTGCTTCCGCCGGCATAGATGACGTGGTGGGAATAGGTTCTAATTTCAGCTTCCCATTGCTTGCTCCGGGCGGCAAAGGCTGCAGCATCATCCTTTTGATCAGGATCAAAATTGGAAATGTTGTAGTGAGGTATGTCACCCATTTCCCCCGGGGTTACCTTTCCGGTGCCAATATCCATATGCCTGTAGCACTGCCGGGAATCAGCAGAGATGACCGGGCAATCCAGCATTCGGGCTAGCTGAATGGAAAGGCGGGTTTTTCCGGAGGCAGTGGGGCCTGTTATAATTATTCGCATATCATTTGAACTACGAACATACAATTACGAATATTCTAATTAATTGTGGGAAAGGCATTGGTGAATCTACTTATTTATTCCAGTATTCTCCCTAAATCAACTTTTAAGGATAGCCGATGGGTGAATCCAAGGTCAGAGGAGATTCCGGAAAAGCTTGCAAATCCATAATCCAGGTAAACCGATCCGATTCTTATTCCGGCGCCTACAGTCGGCGAGACATAAAAGTTGCCATCAGGGTCGGTATTAAAATCTGTCACTCCTGCTCTGAGGAATACTAGGTCCTGGTAACCAAGTTCGCCGCCAACATGAGGTTCAATACTGATGTCACCCATGTTAATATAATAAGCCCGCCTGCCTTCGAAACGAAGGTCTGTATCAAGGCCCGCCAGTAAAGTGATATCTCCAAAATCAAAGAACTGGCTGGCTCCAAGCTTTATGGTAGGCGGTACACGCTCGTTAACTCCTTCAGGTATTTCATCCTGAAAGCTATCAGCCAACTGCTGCAATTCATCGGCGTTTACCGTCCATAGCTTCATCATAGTGGTGATGTCCATTAAATTCACACCAAATTTGAAGTTTGAGATGGTGTAAAGAGCACCAATATCCAAACTGTAGCCCCAGGCGTTGGCAAACGGTCCCAGCCGGGAGTTTAGCACTTTCGCCGATGCGCCCCAGGATAAGTTTTCATTTACAGGAGAAGCATAGGTTACAAAAACAGCTAGATCAGCCGCACTGAATTCAGTAAAATAGTCGGATGGATTGGAACGCGGTCGGTCGTTCTCGGGATCCCAGGCATGTAATGTATTCTTAATGCCATCGACCCCCTGGCGGAAAAAACTTACAGCAAGAACATCTTTGGAGTTTGGTACCGGATATGCGACGGCCCCATAATCATATGCCACAATCCCTGTAAAACGCTCGGAATGCATGTATGCCAGCTCCAGATCATCTACATGCGTTAGCCCGGCGGGATTCCAGTAACCGGAGGTTACATCGTCTGTAATGGATACATGGGCACTGCCCATACCCAACGCACGAGCTCCACCACCGACAGAAAGAAAATCCCCTCCGTATTTTACGTTCTCAAATCCCTGGGCCTGTATATTGCTGGCCCCACTGAAAACTATCAGCATAAGGTACAATATTATAAGAAAAGGTGAGGCTTTATACATAGAAAAATTAAAAGAATGAGGAGCGATAAATATAAGATAAATAAGAGATTTTAGCCATCGAATCCTAAACGCGCTGCCATTAATGTTTAATAACAGGGATGTAAAAGGATTGGCTTATTCATTTATCCGTTTTTAGTGTCATAAATTCCTTACCCTTAGTAAAAGTTCTTGCGCAGGCCATGAGGATTTTTTACTATATTGTTCTTATTTAATATCTTTTGAAGCCATAATCCGAAATGTCATCTACATTCCGGATCTTAAACAAATAGAAAATTATGAAATTCAGCATATCCAGCGGGGAACTAGTAAACGGTCTTTCAGGTGTGATCGGCGCAATTCCCGCTAAAGCCACCCTGCCTATTCTTGAATTTGTAAAGATAGAAACAGAGAATAATAAACTAAAGCTGTCAGCTACTAATCTTGAGGTCAGTATCATCAAATATATTGGCGCTGAAATTGAAACCGAAGGGGCCGTTTGCATGCCTGCCCGCCGCCTTCTGGAAATCCTGCGCCAGCTTCCGGATATCCCGCTTTCATTTGATATTAGCGAGAAGTCTGAGATAAAGTTTAAAACTGACAGGGGGAATTATAAGCTGATCGGCGAGAAGGCCGAGGATTACCCGGATGTGCCTAGCCTGGAAGGCCAGACTATTAAAACGAATACGGAAATACTGAAAGACGCCATTAAGAAAACAAGCTTTGCCGTTTCAAGTGATGAACTTCGACCAGCAATGATGGGAGTGTTCTTCCAGCTCGGCACCGAAGAAACAACTATGGCCGCCACCGACGGTCACCGCCTGGTTCGCCTCAGCCGTAAGGATCTTGTCTCGGCGACACCCGTTGAATTTATTGTACCCGAAAAAGCTCTAAATCTTGCACTTAAATCGCTTCAGGAAGAAGAATGCGAAATCTTAGTTGCTGATACTCACGTTTTATTCAATGGCGGCAATACCATTGTAGTCTCCAGTTTGATTAATGAGCAGTACCCGAATTACGAATCGGTCATTCCACGCGAGAATGATAAAACTATGAAAATAAATCGGGAACAAATGCTTTCCACCGTACGCCGGGTTGCTATCTTCTCCAGTTCCACAACCAGGCAGGTTCGCCTTACTTTGAGTGAAGGCGAGTTAGTCATTTCGGCTGAAGATATCGACATGAACAGTGAAGCCAAAGAATCGAATGCCTGTGAGTATGAAGATGAGCCACTGGAAATTGGATTTAACGCAAAATATTTGGCCGATGTTCTTAGCAACATTGAAGATCCTGAAGTTACTTTTGAATTCTCCACACCCAACCGCGCCGGCATTGTTCGCCCTTCTCAGCAAGATGATGACGAAGATATGCTTATGCTGGTCATGCCGGTTATGCTTAACAGCTATGCCTAATTATGCTTTTTAAGAGACCCCTAATTACACTAACATCTGACTTTGGCTATAAAGATCATTACGTCAGCGCTATGAAAGCCGTAATGCTGGGCATAGTCCCTGAAGCACGTTTTATTGATATTTCCCACGAGATAGAGCCGCAGGATATAATGGGCGGTGCATGGGTAATAAAAAACACAGCCTTTTTATACCCACCGGGAACCATTCACCTTGCGGTTATTGATCCGGGTGTAGGTAGCAGCCGAAAGCCAATTATTGCCAAAATCAAAGACCAGGTTTTTGTTGGCCCCGATAACGGCCTGTTCTCCTTATCCGCCAATGAAGGAGATTATGAGGTGTACGAATTGACCAACAAAAAGTACCAGCGACCATCCCCATCAGACACCTTTCATGGGCGGGATATTTTTGCACCCGCAGCCGCTCATGCCGGTTCCGGAGTTGACCTGAATAAGTTTGGCCCCCGTGTCGAAGAACTTACAACCTACCGCTGGCCAAAACCTATATCAGATGCAGAGGGTGTGCAAGGCTGGGTGGTTCATATAGACAACTACGGTAACCTTATTACCAACATTCCGGCTTCAATGACAGATGATCTGAAAGGTAATCAGGATTTTAAGATCTATTTGGGTAATACCATACTTAAAAATATTGTCAGAACATACAGTGAAGTAGCTGATGGCGAACCGGCTGCTTTAATCGGCAGTTCAGGTGTGCTTGAAGTTGTTGTTAATAAAGGTAATGCCTCCCGAATGCTGAGTGTGATAAAAGGGGCGCCTGTCTCAATAGTTTATCACAAGTAGTCCATGAGCGAGACTAGCAAAACTATTTGGATTACAGGGGCCTCATCAGGCATAGGCGAAGCGCTCGCATATGCCTATAGCAAAACTGGCTCTAGAATAATTCTATCATCCCGAAAGAAAGGCCAGCTCGAGCGGGTTCAAAAACAATGCGAGACTCTAGGCGGCGAGGCCTTCGTAGAGCCTATTGACCTTTCGGAACTTGATGCTCTGAAAGGACAAGCGAAACACATCCTTGAGACGTACGGGCCGATCGATCTGTTGATCAATAATGGTGGCGTTGCCCAGCGATCTACGGTTATAGCGACGAACCTGGAAATTGAGCAAACTATCATGCGAATCAATTTCTTAGGACATGTTGAATTAACAAGGGCAGTTCTTCCGGACATGATTCAGCAAAAAAAAGGGCATATTGTTGTAGTAAGCAGTGTAATGGGAAAATTCTCGACCCCCGGTTCGGCTACCTATTCAGCATCAAAACATGCCTTGCAAGGTTACTTCGATGCCCTTCGTGCCGAAGTCGATCAATATGGAGTTAAAGTTACCATCGTCTGCCCCGGCTTTGTAAAAACCAGGATCTCGTATAATGCCCTGACCTCCGATGGAACTCCTCATGATAAAATGGACCGTGGACAGCAGCGTGGCATTTCACCAGAGGCATGTGCAAACAAGATCATCAAAGCGGTAAACCGGGGCCGTGAAGAGATCACCATTGGAGGTCCCGAAATAGCGGCTGTTTATATTAAGAGATGGTTTCCCTGGCTTTTAAGTAGGATTGTCAAGAGAATCAAAAGGTAACAACTGTTATAAAAACTTATATCTCTTTTTTAGAAAAGCAGCCTTAGCCCGTTTCTCACCTGAATATCATACGGATCAACCCCGGCAGGTGGATTGCTGTCATACCGGTGGTTAACTCCAACTGTCAGAGCAATTGATTCCGCTAATTTTACTTCCAGAGAGCTTTCCAGCAGGTTCCGGAAATCAGATAACTTAGAAACAGCCACCTGGTAATAAGAAACTGCGTTTATATTCACCCGATCGGTCGCTCTCCATTGCACTGAAATATAATTCGTTGAACGGATCAATGATGTTTGTTCGGAAATCGTCGTGTTGATGTCTTCATACTCATACATCCCTCCTACGCCCAGATGAAACTGCAGCTTCTTCGTTTCATCTTCATTCTGATAATCTATGAGCCTTAAACGAAACCCTGACCCGGCAAGCTTCCTGTCACGTAACCTAATAAAATCATCAAACTGCTGCTGGGCGAAGGCTTCCAAACCAACGGCTGGTCTTATGTAATAGGTGTTTCTAAAGCTTACAAATCCTGCGTTACGGTATAAATCACCCTCTTGGGTCCCTCGTGAATATTGAATAACGGCAAAAGAGCTGTTGTTCCCTTTTTGATAATCAACCCGGACATTACCCAGCAGATTAAGATATCGCACATTGCCTTCCGACAAGCCGAAACTGAAATCTGTAGTAAAATGGAATCCATCATTCTGAGTACCGGCACGCAAAGTTTCTGTGTTTACCTGCGCTAAACTTAAATCGAAAATAAACAATAGGGAAAAAACCGATATAGTAAACAAGGTTCCTATACCGTGAAATGAACAAGGGTTTTTCATGTGACAAAGGGGTGATTTTTTTAACGGGTTTAGCTTGGAGAGTAACTTATTAATAATATAATGCCGGCGCCACAGCAGAAGTTTTTCCCTTGCTTATTTAATCATTCTCCCATTTTGTTAACCCAGCCTTTTCCTCTTGTTTAAGTAGGCCAGCAGGGCCAGGTCAAAAGGACTTTGAGTATCCACTTCCTCATAATCAATTTTTGCCTGACTGCATATCGATTTGAACCGCTGGGTATATTCATTCATCTTTTCCTGGTAATCCTTGCGGATCTGGCGCGGCATCACATCAATGCTGGCACCGGTTTCCAAATCCTGGAAAACGTATCTGTTGTCGGGAAAATCAAGATCGCGCTCACTTTTCTTTTCCAGCATATGAAAAAGTACAACCTCATGCTTGCGGTGGCGGAGATGTTTAAGGGCTGATATAAGCTCGTCGTGCTTTTGTACGTTTTCAAACAAATCGCTTAAAATCACCACCAGGCTCCTGCGGTGCAGGCGTTCAGCAACCTCATGCAACACATCGGCTGTTGCAGTTTTCCTGGTCTCAGTCGTCCCGGCATCTTCCTGTTTAAGCAGTTCTTCCATGGTTGCATAAATTCTCTGCAAATGCGAATAGGAGGATTTTGCCGGCATAATGGAACCAATCTCCTGATCAAAGGGAATAAAACCGCAGGCATCGCGCTGCCTGTGCATGAGGTAAGACAATGCAGCACCGAAATGGATGGCGTAGCGAAGCTTCGAATAATCAGCAAAATGTTTGAAATTCATTGAAGAGCTGACATCCAATAAAATATGGCAGCGAAGGTTGGTTTCCTCCTCATACTGCTTGACAAAATACTTTTCAGATTTCCCGTAGACTTTCCAGTCAATATGCTTTATTTCATCGCCGGCATTGTACGGGCGATGTTCTGCAAACTCAACACTGAATCCATAAAACGGGCTTTTGTGCAATCCCGAAATAAAGCCTTCCACAATCTGTCTCGCCTTCAGTTCAAGTGGGGCTAGCTGGTTCAGTAATTCAGGTGTAATAAGCATAATAATAACCTTTTTTATTTCGGGATCAGACTTTAGAAATATGAACTGACAGTGGCGCAGAAAATTGGATAAATTTAGTATATTCAATTTTACGGAAACATATAAGAACACCTGCCGTTGTTAAATTAACAGTTAATGAATCTTAATGTGCACATTATTATGATTTACCCTTTTTGTTAACCCTCTTTCATTACAATAACATTTATGTCAGTTTCACCAAGAATCGATGCTCGTGTAATCACCAATGTTAACCAGCTACACACAAGCCTGGAGAACGTCGACAATATGCCGGTTCCCAGTCATTTCATCATGGTTAAGCCTACTTATTTTTCAGTGGATTATGTGATCAACCCACACATGGAAGGGCATATAGGTAATGTTGATAAAGCCAAAGCACATAGAGAATGGGAAGCTGTACGCGATGCCTTTAAGGCATCAGGAGGGCAGGTTCATGAACTAGAGGGACAAGCCGGCATGCCCGATATGGTTTTTTCTGCCAATCATGCGCTACCGTTTATTGATAGTAAGGGCAATAAAAAAACAATAATGAGTATAATGCGTTCGGAACAGCGCAAGGGTGAGGTTCCATTTATTGAGCAGTGGTACCGCCAAAACGGTTACGAGATCCACCATCTCCCCCATAGTGAAGTTGATACTTTTGAAGGAATGGGTGATGCATTATGGCATCACAAAAAATCACTCCTTTGGGGCGGCTACGGATTCCGTACCTCAGCCAAAGCATATGATTTCATTTCCGAAACTTACCAGGTGCCTGTTATCGCGCTGGAATTAAAAAACCCGTCGTTCTACCATCTCGACACCTGTATGTGTATTCTTAATGAGGACTCTGTTTTAATTTACCCCCAAGCTTTCACCGACGAAGGATTGGCATTGATTAAGGATGTATTTGCAAACGTCATAGAAGCCGGAAAAGAAGACGCCGGAGAAAGATTTGCCTGCAATGCAACATCAGACGGCAAAAATGTCGTTATACAAAAGGGCTCCACGAAGGTTGTAGGTAACCTTGAAAAACTTGGTTTTAATGTTCGGGAAGTCGAAACCGAAGAATTCATCAAGAGTGGTGGCAGTGTATTTTGCATGAAATGCATGGTGTGGTAGAAGTAACAAACTGGCAGAAACTGTTTTTTTTTCAAAAATCCAGTTCAACTTCCCTTCAACATTCGTTATATTAGATGAAATTATCATAAATAATTCATTTTGTTAACACATAGCGCATACGTATTTCTTACATTCAACTGCCGGATGATAACTTTCCGTAAAACCAGTGTTTTCACAAGCCTTCCTCAAGAAATCAAATTTATTTATATATCAGGATGAATCAGCAAGAAGTGATTCCCAACCCCGAGGTTCTCAATGAACTAAAGGATAAAATCGTAGTTATAAAATATGGCGGCAATGCCATGATCGATCATGACCTGAAACACCAGGTCATGGATGATATTGTCACACTCCACTCCCTGGGATTAAAACCCGTTGTGGTTCATGGGGGTGGCCCGGTAATTAAAGAGACTTTGGATGATGCCGGTATTGTTTCCGAATTTATTGGCGGGCACCGCAAAACTGATGAACAAGCGATGCGTTATGTTGAGATGGCGCTAAGCGGTTCAGTAAACGGAAGCCTGGTTAGCCTGTTGAATTCAAAAGGCGGCAGAGCCGTTGGGCTTACCGGCAAAGACGGCAGACTGGTTCAGGTAGAAAAGCGATATCACCAAATAACCAATGAAGAGGGAACACGGGACGTAGACCTCGGGCACGTAGGCAACGTTACCGACGTTAATCCCGAACTGCTTTATTGCCTGCTTGATAACAATTTCACTCCCGTTATCGCTCCAGTATGTTTAGGTGAAGACGGGAACGATTATAATGTTAACGCAGACATGTTTGCGGGCAATCTGGCCGCCGCTCTAAAAGCCGAAGCTTATGTTGTATTAACCGATGTTGACGGCCTCATGAAAGATATAACAGTTGAAGAATCGCTTATACACGAAATTACAATGACTCATCTGAAGCATATAATGCCTGAAATCGTAAAGGGGGGGATGATTCCCAAAGTTGAGTCGTGCATGATTGCTTTAGAAAAAGGTTGCGGAAAGGCTGTAATTGTCAACGGTACAAAAAAGCAAAGCATACTGAAAGCACTGTTAACAACTCACCTATCCGGCACACAAATTTTACCATAAATGTTAAAGAAATCATACCATAAGATAGACCAGAAACATCACTTCAAACTCTATAAACGATTTCCTATTACACTTGTACGTGGAAGTGGGGCACGAGTTTGGGACAGTGACGGCAAGGAGTATATCGATACTTTTGCCGGAATTGCTGTTAACAGCCTGGGGCACTGCCATCCTAAAATAGTGGATGCCATTCAGGATCAGGTATCCAAGTTGATTCATGTATCCAATTTCTTTACAACACCGCCCCAGGTTGAGCTCTCCCAGAAACTCACGCGCCTTGCCGGGCTGGATCGTGTAATCTTTACCAACAGCGGTGTAGAGGCCATAGAAGGGGCCTTTAAGCTTGCACGGAAGTACGGCAACTCTAAGGGTAAAAAAGGCGACATCATTTCTATGGAAGAATGTTTTCATGGCCGCTCCATCGGAGCTATAGCCTCAGGAAAATACAAGTACCAGGCAGGATTTGAACCTATGCCTTCCGGTTTTTCCAATATCCCTTTTAACGATGTGGAAGCGCTGAATAACAAAGTTGACAAATCTACTGTAGCGGTTATTATTGAACCCATTCAGGGCGAAGGCGGCATCCGTGTTGCCGATAAAGCATTCTTGAAAGAAGCCCGCCGGGTTTGTGACAAACACGACGCTCTGCTGATATTTGATGAGATTCAGAGCGGCATCGGCCGTACGGGTAAAATGTTTGCCTGGGAACATTATGGCGTGAAGCCCGATATCATGACTCTTGCCAAGGCACTAGGCAGTGGCGTTCCCATTGGCGCTATGCTGGCAACCGAGAAAGTCGCCTCCGTTTTCGATTATGGAAATCACGGCACCACTTTCGGCGGTAACCCCATGGCTACCCGGGCAGCCCTTACCACTTTGGAAGTACTCGAAGAGGATAACCTTGTAAAACGTGCAGCCGATCTCGGCGATTGGCTGATGAAGGAGCTCCAAAAAATAGCCAAAGATGAAGATGCCATTAAAGAGGTGCGTGGAAAGGGACTCATGATCGGCATGGAACTGAACTTTCCCGGGGCCGGCGTAATGGATAGCATGTTAAAAAAAGGCATCATCATTAACGTGGCATCCGGCAATGTGATCCGACTAGTACCCCCATTCACTATATCCAAAGTGGAACTTACCGCCGTGGTACTGGCACTTAAAGAATCTATACAAGAAGAAAAATCCAGGCAAAAATGAAAACACATAATGTTGCTATAGTTGGTGGAACGGGATATACAGGCTCTGAACTCCTGCGCATACTTATCAATCATCCCCACGTACATATTCAGGCGTTAACCTCCAATTCCCATGCAGGAAAAAAACTGACAGAAATTCATCCCCAGTTTAACGGTTTGCTGGATATGGAACTTTCTACCATCGAAGATCTGGATGTCGATGGGCTTGATGCCATACTGTTGGCCCTGCCCCATGGCGTTTCCATGGATTTTGTAAAGAAAGCCGATTACTCGCGTTGCAAGATTATTGATTTATCCGGTGACTTTCGCCTGGATTCGGTAGAAACTTACGAATTCTGGTACGGTATGAAACATAATTTTTCCGAAGGGTTCAAAGATTCCGTGTACGGAATGCCTGAACTATTTCGTGACCAGATAAAAAACGCTCAGTTGATCGCTAATCCCGGCTGTTTTCCAACAGGAAGCATTTTACCCCTGGCGCCCCTTGTCTCAAAAAATGCCATAAAAACATCCGGCATCGTAGTAGATGCCAAAACAGGGATTACCGGTGCGGGTGCCAAGCCCAAATTAAATACCCACTTTCCCAATGCCAGTGAAAATTTCTCGGCATACGGGCTTAAAAAACACAGACACACACCGGAAATCCAGGACTCTGTATCCGCATTTTCGGGTCAAGATATTAATATCACGTTTACTCCGCATCTGTTACCTGTTAACCGGGGTATCCTTTCAACGATCTATGCCGACGCTGTGAAACCTTTATCTGACAGCGATCTGAAAAGCATTTACTCAGAGTTCTATGAAAATGAGCCCTTTATTCGTGTAGTTGATACGCCACCTTCTCTTCAACATGTAAGGGGGACCAATTACTGCGATATTTACACAACGTACGATGAAAGGACCAACAAGGTTACGGCCATTTCTGTTATTGACAATTTGGTAAAAGGAGCTGCGGGCGCGGCTGTTCAAAATATGAACATTGTTCTGGGTATCGAAGAAACAGCCGGGCTGAAACTTATGCCCGCCATGCCATAGTCAACTATAATGTAATTAAAAACATTCACTTTTCTTAATCATGTATTACCTCTTATGAGAACCATTACTAATGTAAAAGGTTTTAGATTTTGGGGCGCTCATACCGGAGTAAAATCCAAGCGCCGTGATCTTGCACTTATTTATTCCGAAAAACCTGCCAGCGTTGCCTCTTTATTTACCCGCAATCTTGTTGTAGCCGAATCCATCAAAGTTTGCCGGGAAAGAGAAAATCCCGGCAAAGCACGCCTTATTGTAATCAACTCAGGCAATGCTAATGCCTGCACCGGAAAACAGGGTTATGATGGAGCACGGGCTGTAGTAAAGGCCGCCTCTGAGACATGGAATGTGCCTGAAGAACAAATTTTAATTGCATCAACAGGGGTAATCGGACGCACATTCCCGACAGAAAAAATTGTAACGGGCATCAGAAAGAATGCACATAAGCTTACCAATCAACGTGTAGCATCTTCATTGATCTCAAATGCCATTCTTACGACCGATACCTTTCCCAAGGAGCATTTCCTTGATTTTAAAGTAAGTGGCAAGCCTGTAAGTATCGGCGGAATTGCCAAAGGTTCGGGGATGATTCATCCCAATATGGGCACTATGCTGGCCTTTATTGTATGTGATATTGCCATTTCTCCCGAAATGCTTCACAAAGCGCTCAAAGAAGTTACCGACAAAACTTTTAATATGATCACCGTTGACGGAGATACCTCCACCAACGATATGGTCAGCGTGATGTGCAATGGTGAGGCCGGCAATCCGGAAATTACTACTGAGAATGCGAACTACAAGAAGTTCAAAGACAATCTGCTAAAAACCTGTATGAGCCTTGCCCGGTTGATTGTTGCTGATGGTGAAGGTTCTACTAAGTTCATTGAGTATCAGGTGAATAATGCAGCCACCGAAAAAGATGCCCGTCAAATTATACGCACAGTATCCGATTCATCGCTTGTTAAAACAGCCATTTATGGTAGAGATCCCAACTGGGGCAGGATCCTTGCTGCTGCAGGACGAGCCGGAATACCGTTTGACCCTGACAAAGTTGATCTCCACATGGGATCGCGGCAAATGGTCCAGGTACTAAGAAATGGCCAGCCCACCAATGAAAACCTTACCCGCATCAAAAAAATGATGCGATCTACACACATTAAAATCGTCCTGGATATTAAAGCCGGTAAAGAGTCTGCTGTTGGGTGGGGCTGTGATTTATCGTACGAGTATGTGAGAATTAATGCCGAGTACACAACCTAGTATTTCATTACTTCACCTCTTAAGCTTTAGAGCCGCTAAAAGGCAGTCATCTTCTGAAAAACAATGGTGATTGTATGTTTGGAGAGTAAAAAATTTAGCTTTTGTCGTGATGTTAATCGTTGTCATCCAAATCTGCTTTTAGCTATATTCAATGCACTTCACAGTATTAAATTAAAACCAATTCATGTCCGATCTTAAAAGTTTAGATAAACTAGTAGCCCTGTCCAAAACCAGGGGCTTTGTATTTCAATCGTCCGAAATATACGGTGGCCTTGCAGCCGCTTACGATTACGGCCCCCTGGGAGTGCAACTCAAGCGCAAGTTGAACAATGCCTGGTGGAATTCTATGACCCGCAAGCATGATAACATTGTAGGGCTGGATTCTTCTATTCTCATGCATCCCAAAGTCTGGAAAGCCAGTGGGCACGTCGACAGCTTTAATGATCCGATGATTGATGACAAACAGTCTAAAATGCGGTACCGGGCTGATATCCTTATCGAGGATTACATCCATAAGCTTAGGAAAAAAGACAAAGCTGAAGAAGCCGACCGCATCCAGCAACTTCTTGATACGACCGGAACCCGAAAAGGCTTGAACGAAGATCTTTATGATATCATCCAGTCTGAAGAAATAAAATCACCCGACAGCGGAGCCTTTGACTGGACAGAAGTAAGACAATTTAGCCTGATGTTTAAAACGCGTCTTGGTGCAACAGCCTCAGGCGAAGAATCCGATGTATACCTTCGCCCCGAAACGGCGCAGGGGATTTTTGTCAACTTCACGAATGCCTTGAACACTTCCCGCCAGCGCGTTCCCTTTGGCATTGCTCAAATCGGCAAAGCCTTCAGAAATGAAGTGGTAGCCCGGCAGTTTATCTTCCGCATGCGGGAATTTGAGCAGATGGAGATGCAATACTTTATCAAGCCCGGCGATGATAGCGAACAGTATCAGCGGTGGACAGATGAGCGTTTTGCCTGGCACAAAAGCATAGGAATACGCGAGTCTAAAATACGCATGGCCGATCATCCTGAAGACAAACTTGCTCATTATGCAAAACAAGCAGCTGATGTTCAGTATGAGTTTCCTTTTGGATGGCAGGAAGTTGAGGGCATCCACAACCGTACCGACTTTGACCTTTCCCAGCACCAGGAATTCTCAAACAAGAAGATCGAATATTTTGACCCGCATACCCAGGAACGCTATATCCCTTACGTAGTGGAAACTTCCATCGGCCTTGACCGCTGTTTCCTTATGGTACTGTGTGATGCTTACCGCGAAGAAGAAGTAGCCGGAGAAAAAGAAGGGGCTGTAGAAACGCGTACTGTTCTGAAATTTCATCCTAAACTAGCCCCTATCACCGTAGGAATCCTACCCCTCATAAAAAAAGGCGGACTTCCGGAAATAGCACGCAAGATTCAGGAAGATCTCTCTGACGATTTTGATGTACAGTACGATGAAAAAGGATCCGTTGGCAAACGATACCGCAGATTTGATGAAGCCGGCACTCCGTTTTGCATAACTGTAGACTTTGATAGCCTGGAAGACCAATCCGTGACCATCCGCTACCGGGACTCCATGCAACAGGAGAGGGTCTCCATCGACAACATAGCTGACAAAATACGCGACGAAATAAAATCCTGGAAACCAGAATAGATTTTGGTCTTCCGGAACTTTACCAAATACACTAAACCTATTCCCCCATGGATACTTTTTATCGAACTTTGTTAGACAATAACAAAAAGTGGGCTGCAAAAAAGCTGGATGAAAACCCCGATTTCTTTGAAAATCAGACCGAACAACACCCCCCCCTGCTATGGATTGGCTGTGCGGACAGCCGTGTTCCCCCCAATGAAATTACCGGGACGCAACCCGGTGAAGTGTTTGTTCACCGCAATATCGCCAATATGGTTGTACATACCGACTTGAATATGCTCAGCGTGCTCGATTATGCCGTCAATGTTCTAAAAGTACGGCATATCATCGTGTGCGGGCATTACGGTTGTGGCGGTATTTTGGCTGCCATGGACCAGAAACAGCACGGCCTCGTTGACAACTGGTTACGCCATATAAAAGATGTATACCGATATAACCAGAAAGAGCTGGACAGCATATCAAATGAAAAAGAAAAGATTAAGCGACTCACCGAACTGAATGTTATCGTACAGGTTTCTAATCTTTTGAACTCCTCTATTACCCAAAATGCCTGGGCCAATGGCCAGAAACTAGCGGTACACGGCTGGGTGTATGACATCAGCAATGGCCTTATTGTTGATCTTGATGTTTCGGTAACCGACAATTCCGGGGTGTAGTACTACAGGGCAGATCGAAAATGATTTGGCTCGTGATAGTCGAATCCCGCTAATAAAACCGGGCAGCCCATTGACGGGTTAAAGCCTGTGGTTTAACGGAAAAATCGCAAGATTTCTGCGAATTTTACTCCGACGAAACCCGGACCAAGTCCTGACCAAGGCCGTACCAACTCCTACTAAAGCCCGGCTGGTAGTAGGAGTTGTATAAGAGTTGGATGGGTGATGAAGACTGTGGGTCTCGGAGAAGACTGGATGTGGTATAGAGAATGAGGTGGAGAATTAGTTCAAATTCCCACGCCGGTACCGCTAGGGTGACTGCATTCAATTATTAACGGATTATTTGAATTAAATCATATTTTCCGGGAAAAAACTTGCACTTGGCGCTTTATTTATTAACATTTCCTAATAATTAAACACCCCATGCTTTTATAGCTGTTTAATTAAAAAATATAACTTTTTTAGGACTTGTGGAAAACAGGCCTTACGGCCTAAATTACTGATAATTAACACGATAAAGCCTAACTATTGCCTGTAAATTATTAAGCATTTTTAATATTACACCATAGAAGCTTGATTTGCGCAATTATCTTATCCACTAGTTATCCACACCAATGTGAGTAATTATGGAAAACTGGAAAAAATGGAAAGGCAGAGTCTTTAAAATAGTGGCTCTATTTGTCTTGATTATTGTCATGCTGACGGGTTAAATAATCCATTCGAACAAAACTATTTATTTATTCAATATTAGCGATTGTCATTGCGGTGATGTTCCTCAATAAATATGTCTGCAATATTATTGCGGAAGTTGCATTTTATTACGTAACTTTTAAGTAATGAAAAAAGCGCAATTTTCATATCGTTTCATAGCATGTGGACTCGTCCTCATTCTGCTGGCATCTTTTAGCATGCCTACAGCTACCGCCTTGGCTATGGCTGATCATGATTGCCATGAAGATCATTCTGAAATGGGCATGTCATGTGAAATGATTCAGGATGGATCTCACGGTGAACATCCCACTGAAAAAGAAGGTCGCGATCATAGTGAGGAAGAAACTTGTGAGGCTTGTGAGTGTGAATTAAAGCCATCCACAGATCCTTCAGGTACAATCACCCTTGACCGGGCTCAGATAAATAAAGTTACCGCCATTGTTGCTGCCTTTGTGGTTAGCACACCTGAGCCGGTTATTATTTATTCCGAGAAAGTACAGGATTATACAACCCTGTACAGCGATTCATCGCCTATCTATCTCAAGAATCGCGTATTACTGAATTGAGAGTTATTCAATAGTCTCCAGCGCTTAGTGAGGCTATTTATCTGCATAAGGATCATTTAATTTGCGGCACTCCGCTTTTATGTGATTACCCGCTACCAATACATAAAATTATAGTCCCTCTTTTGTTACGGACGCCTGTGTTGGCATGCTCTTTCTGCTAGTCATCTACTCTCAATTACCAATATGCTTAATAAAGTTATACGTTATTTTCTTGATAATCAGCTCATAGCCCTGCTGCTATTCCTGGTACTGGCAGGCTGGGGCGTAACCACGGCACCTTTCGATTGGGATTTGGATTGGTGGCCCCGTGATGCTGTTCCGGTTGATGCCATTCCGGATCTAAGTGATAACCAGCAGATCATATTTACTGACTGGCCCGGGAATTCACCCCGTGATGTGGAGGATCAGATTACTTATCCGTTGTCCACCGAATTGTTGGGGGTACCCGGGGTAAGAACCGTGCGAAGTAATTCTATGTTTGGCTTTTCCAGCATCAATGTAATCTTTGAAGAAGACATTGAATTTTACTGGAGCCGTGCCCGTATTCTTGAGAAGTTAAATGCATTGTCACCGGGAACGTTGCCTGAGGGCGTGCAGCCTTCCCTGGGTCCGGATGCTACTGCACTGGGACAGGTATACTGGTATACTTTAGAAGGCCGTGATGGTGATGGTAATCCGGCGGGGGGGTGGGATCCTCAGGAACTGCGTTCCATTCAGGATTATCAGGTGCGTTATGCTTTGTCTTCGGTAGGTGGAGTGGCTGAAGTAGCCAGCATAGGAGGGCATGTAAAGGAGTATCAGATTGATATTGATCCGGATGCGATGCGGGAGTACGGGGTTGATGTGGTAGAAATTGCCGACGCTATACGAGCCAGTAATATGGATGCGGGAGCACGCACATTGGAAATGAACCGGGCGGAGTATGTAGTTCGAGGTTTGGGGTATATAGAAAGCCTTGATGATATTAAAGAAAGTGTTGTTACCTCGCGTGACGAGGTGCCAATTCGCATAAGAGATGTTGCACAGGTCAATATGGGCCCCGCCCAGCGGCGTGGCGTGCTGGATAAAGCCGGGGCCGATGCTGTAGGGGGCGTTGTTGTTGCCCGGTATGGTGAAAACCCACTGCAGGTAATCAATAATGTGAAGGAAGAAATCGAACGCATCAGCGTCGGCTTGCCTGCTAAAACATTGGACGACGGTACTGTATCCAGTGTTGAAATCGTACCGTTCTATGATCGCAGCGGGCTGATTTATGAAACACTTGGCACACTGGAAGAGGCTCTTACCCTTCAGATCCTGATTACCATTCTTGTGATCATCATTATGGTTATGCATTTGCGATCTTCGGCCATTATATCCGGTTTGCTGCCACTGGCTGTGTTGATGAGTTTTATCATGATGCGTTACATTGGTGTAGACGCCAATGTAGTGGCCCTTGCCGGGATCGCGATATCTATAGGTACCGTAGTGGATATGGGGATCATCCTGACCGAAAATATGCTTCGCCATATGGATGAAGCTCATCCTGATGAGAGCCGGTTGGAGGTTATTTACCGTTCGGTTGCTGAAGTTAGTCCCGCTGTAGTTACCGCTTTATTGACAACTATTGTCAGTTTTCTGCCGGTGTTTATGCTCCAGGCTGAGGAAGGAAGGCTATTTGGACCGCTGGCTTTCACTAAAACCTTTATTTTGATCGCTGCGCTAATCATTGTTATAACACTTATCCCTTCTTTTGCTTACCGGTTATTCTCAAGTAAAGCAGGTAAAGAATCCACACTCTGGTTCTGGAATGGATTAATGGGTGCAGTCGGGATTATTATTGCCTTCACCTATTTTGCCTGGGCGGGTCTTGCTTTGATTGCTCTGGCTATGAGCAATATAGCCGGTTTGATGTATAAAAAAGAATACAAACCCTGGGCGCAATACGTCAATAATGGCATTATTCTACTGGCGATCGGATGGCTCCTGGCCTCTAATTGGCTGCCATTGGGTCCGGAAAACCCAATCTCCCTAAGCCTTCTGTTTATCGCACTAATTGTTGGAATCATATTTGGGGTATTTTGGCTTTTTATGCACTATTACGAGCGGATACTCGCGATTTTGTTGAGACACCGGGCAAAATTCTTCAGCCTTCTTGCCATCATTGTCTTATTTGGATCATTGAGCTGGCGAGGTTATGATACCACCTTTCGCTGGCTGGCTGACGGTTTTAATTCTATAGGTATAGAGGTTCAGGAAACTGGTGCCTGGTCTGCCTTAAATACCAGATTTTTCGGGCTCGGACAGGAGTTTATGCCTACGCTGAATGAAGGTTCCTTCCTGCTTATGCCAACGGCTATGCCCCACGCCGGAAGTGAAGAGGCCATACAGATTATGCGGGATATAGACATGCGCGTTGCATCCATTCCCGAAATTAATATGGCTGTTGGAAAAGCCGGCCGGGTAGAATCCTCCCTTGATCCGGCGCCGCTTTCTATGTTTGAAAACGTGATCACCTATAAAAGCGAGTACAAAACGGATGATCGTGGACGGCGCATACGTTATCAGGTAAGCCAGGATGGTGATTTTGTTCGGGATAGTAATAACAACCTGGTCCCCGACCGGAGCGGACGCTATTTTCGCCAATGGAGGGATGAAATACAATCGTCTGATGATATCTGGAACGAAATCATTAAAGCTTCTGATCTTCCGGGCATAACATCGGCACCCCGTCTTCAACCTATTGAAACCCGGCTGATCATGCTGCAAACAGGAATGCGGGCCAATATGGGTATAAGAATTGAAGGCCCTACCCTGGAGGTAATCGATGGCTTTGCCACTCAGATCGAGGAACAGCTAAGAACTGTTGAAGGCATACGCAGCGCTTCCGTATTTGCTGATCGTGTTGTGGGAAAACCGTATCTGGAATTTGACATCAACCGCGAAGCTATCGGTAGGCACGGTTTAAAGATTAAAGATGTGCAAGATGTAATTTCCACGGCAATAGGCGGGCAAACACTCACCACTACGGTTGAAGGACGCGAACGTTACCCGGTGCGGGCACGCTACGCCCGGGAGTATCGTGATAACCCGGAGGCTATCCGGCGCATTTTGGTTCCAACGCCGGAAGGTTATCAGATTCCTCTTGGGCAACTGGGGGAAATCAAATTTGAACAGGGGCCGATGAACATACGCAGCGAGAATACCTTCTTAAGCGCTTATGTCACTTTCGATACAGAGGCGGGCTATGCTCCCGTAGATATCGTGGAGCGGACCGGTGAACATCTGGACGAACAAATCAACAATGGCAACTTAACAATCCCCGCCGGAATCAGCTATACATTTGAGGGCGAATACCGCCAGCAGCAACGTGCGGCTGATCGGTTCATGATTGTTGTGCCCATTACCCTGATTATTATCTTTTTGCTGATGTATTTCCAGTTCCGATCTGCCCCGGTTACCATAATGATCTTTTCTGGCATCATATTGGTATGGGCAGGAGGATTCATTATGCTCTGGCTTTACGGGCAGGACTGGTTTTTCAACTTCTCCCTGTTTGGTGTGGAAATGCGGGAACTGATGCAAATGGGCACCATTGATTTGAGTGTGGCCGTATGGGTTGGCTTTCTGGCACTATTCGGCATCGCCGTGGATAATGGCGTGGTTCTGGCAACTTATCTGGAACAATTATTCGAACGCAAGAGACCGGATTCCATAATGGCAATTCAAAAAACAGCTATTGAGGCTGGTATGAGGCGCGTGCGACCGTGTTTGATGACTACCGGTACCACGCTGCTGGCTTTGCTGCCTATCCTGACATCGTCGGGCAAAGGATCAGAGATTATGATTCCTATGGCGATTCCCATTTTCGGGGGCATGTTTGTACAACTGCTCACGCTGCTGCTCATACCTATGCTTTATGTAATATGGAAAGAACGAAGCCATAAATCCCAACAACAAGATGAAAAGGCATGAATAGATTAAAAATAAACTCCTCATGTTTCCCAAAAGCTTCGCTTCGGGAAACACATTCCCCTCTCAAGAGGGGATTCTTACTTCTTCTCTTAATGTTCATCTTAGCTGTGCCGGTTTATGCACAGGATGAGGATCAGCGCCAGGGTATAGAGCTTGCTACTGAACTTGAGGAATACCTGGAAATAGCCGCGCAAAATAACCCGGACCTGCAGGGACTGTTCTATGAATACCGTTCGGTATTGGAACAAGCACTTCAGGTTGGCAGCCTTCCCGATCCGGAGATGATGTTTATGTATTTTATAAACCCGGAGACTTATTCAAATCCTTTCAGCCGGCTGACCGGATCAGTTACCCAGACATTCCCATGGTTTGGGAGCTTAGGAACAGCGGAAAATAGGGTTCAGAATTTAGCCAAAGCAAGGGCAGATAATCTAATTAATGCCCGCAATGAGTTATTCAAAGATGTAAAAGAGGTTTGGTTCAAAATGCATGAAGTCCGGCATCATATTCGAATTTTTCAGGAAAACCTTGAACTTTTGAATATGCTTGAATCGACAGCTTTAACAATGTATGAAACCGGACGATCCAGTCAGGTAGAGGTTATTCGTTTACAAATTGAAATCAATAAAATTGAATCAAGATTTAAACAAATGGAGGCTAAATTAGAACCTCTTCAAATTAATTTCAATGCATTACTAAATAGGGATCCCAATGAAGAAATCAGTATACCTATGCCGATGGAGCGTCATTTTTTAACAATAGAGCCAGATGAGATTTTGCAAAGAATACGAACTCAAAATCCCAGCCTATCCCAGCTTGATCATCAGCGCCAGGCGGCTAAACATGCATTGGACGAAGCCCATTTAGATGGGCTTCCATCATTCGGTATCGGTGTTGAAGTTATGGCTCCCGATTACATGTATATGTCTATGATGCCTGGAGACCGGGTTGGCGTAGTAGGAAGAATCTCTGTAAAGGTTCCCCTATACCGAAAGAAATATAATGCCCAAAAGCGAGAGGCAAGGCTAAATATCCGCTCTATAGAAGAGCAGAAAACGGGGCTTACCAACAGCCTTTTGGCTGATGCAGAAAAACAACTTCAGGAATACAGGGATGCTGGGTATCGCATCACCCTTTATGAAAATAATCTGATACCGAAAATCAATCGGGCACTGGATATCTCTATAGAAGCATATTCAACTGAGGCTGGAAGTTTTGAGGAATTGATTCAGCTTCAGCAACAAAATTTGGACTATGAAATGCTTCTTAATACGGCATACGTGGAAAGAAATATAGCCATTGCTGAGCTCGAGTATCTCTACGGGATGTATAATATATCTTCTGATGACATTGAATTTAACAACTAACATTAACATAATTTCCTGCTAATACTGGAATAACAATACCTTATGAAACCATTTTCAAAACAAATTATATACGGAGCAGGGCTGCTGTTACTCGGCCTGTTATTTGGATACCTGATCTTTAGACCATCTCCAGGCCTTCATAATGCTCATGACGATGTATCAGCCGAAAGTACAGACCAGCATGTCCTGGAAGATCATACTGACGAAGAAGGTAACATCGTATACACATGCAGCATGCACCCATCGGTTCGTGAAGATGAACCGGGTGATTGCCCCATATGCGGTATGGAACTTATTCCGGTTACCTCAGAAGCCCGCGATGATGAGTATTCCATGGTCATGACGGAAGCGGCCGTCCAGTTGGCCAATATTCAGACTACACGTGTTATAGAGGAAGTGCCTGTGCATGAGATCCGCCTGCCTGGTCGCATTAAGGTGGATGAACGCCGCCTTACAAATATCACTGCCCATTTTCCCGGCCGTATCCAGGAGCTGTTTGTAAATTTCACCGGAGCTCCTATTCGGGCAGGTGAAGCCATGGCAACTATTTATTCACCACAGTTAGTAACTACTCAACGTGAGCTCCTGACGGCTATTAGAAGTGGTGGACCTCAATCTACAATGGCTGAATCTGCACGTGCGAAACTGCGACAGTGGGAACTGACCGACGCGCAAATCAACGAAATTGTACAGAGTGGGGAAGTCCGGGAGGATATTGAAATAGTCTCCCCTGCGAATGGCTATGTAATGAGTCGCAATTTTGCCCGGGAAGATCATGTTGAAGAGGGGGCCGTACTGTTTGAGATTGCCAATTTGGAACAGGTGTGGGGAGTTTTTGAAGCTTATGAAGAAGACCTGGCATGGCTAAGAGAAGGTGATGCTATAAGCTTCAGCAGCCGTTCGAATCCTGGTCATCAATTTGATGCCACCATTGCTTATATAAATCCGGTGGTGGATCCGAATAAACGCACCGTGCAGATACGTGCAAATATTGATAACGGCAATAGTTCTTTAAAACCGGAAATGCTTGTAAAAGGCATTGTGACCTCAAGCGGCCAGGAAGGCACCCGGAAATTGATTCCCGTAAGTTCGGTATTATGGACGGGTCCTCGCTCTGTTGCCTTTGTGAAAGATCCCCATGCCGATGTTCCCGTTTTCGAAGCGCGTGAAATTGAATTAGGCAGCCGCGCCGGTGATTTTTATATTGTACATAGTGGTCTTGAGGCCGGTGAAGAGGTTGTGTCTAACGGAGCCTTCCGCCTGGATTCAGAGTTCCAACTGGCCGATCGGTTTAGCATGATGAACCGAAAACCCGGGAGCGATGCGGTACCAACTCATGATCATGGTAGTATGGAAGACATGCCAGCTAACGAAGTAGGTATTGACGATGATAGTGAGGGGGAGCATGGCGGGCATTAATGAAATGGGGACAAATTTGGTATTTTTTTATATAAGATCTTCCTCAATCTCAAAGGATCTTGACTTATTAAGTTTCTCTCTTAAGTCGCGTTTATGTTGAGAAATCCAGCGGCGGAAGATGGATATCGTAAAACCAATCATTAATATAAAAGTACCCAGCCATACTACCGATACAAAAGGTTTGCTTTCGACTGAGATCAGGATCCAATCTCGTTCAGAGTTGGCAGAGATTCCATGAAGATGCAGTTCGATTTCTAGTGTGGTGGGGTCTACACCGAGAATATGTAACGAAGCATCTTGCCATGCCTCAAGTGAGACAGGAAGTGAATAAGATACCAATTGCTCGTCGCCGTCGTCAATAAGGGCAAACAGTGGGTTTACAGTTTCTTTTCCACCGGAAGGTTCGTGTTCAATGCTTATTTTTGCCCTCACCCCCACTACAGAATTTTCCGGTAAATCGGCATCGGGAACATGGATGAAATCATCAAATTTTACAATATAATCACCATAGGTAGTTTGAGAACCACGGCTGATCGTAACATCACCGTGATTTTCTTCAGTATTGTCCATATCGGTAATAGATGGCAGGTTGTTATCAGTATCTCTGCCCATTCTTTTAACCTCACGCTCTACCATAGCAGAACCTGCAATATATACATACAAATCCGATAGCCATCCGGTACGAACTTCAGGGTCAACACTCCACTCTACGGAACCTTCCGGTGAATTCGCCATCATCGGGTAAGCCACCGGGTTCATGGTAAAAGGTTGTTCTGTGCCATTAACATCTTCAAATTCAATATGATAAACTTGTTCTCCTGGACGATTCTCTTCGATAATATCACCCCCTTTGTAGGTGATCAAATATCGTCCGTCAATCAATTTTGGTTTGTCTAGCTCGAGCTGTATATAATCATTGGGTTGATTTACAGGAAAGCCCTCTTCATCATGTATTTCACCGGCACGGACGGCGGCATTATAGTTTTCAGTACTTTCATCCAACATAGGCCTGTCGAAGGCTGCGCCAAGAAAACCAATCAGCATAATGGCGAAACCAATATGAGTAATAGTACCACCAATAATTTTAGGATTCCGTCTGAGCAGCCTTATCATTACGATACCGTTGCCGACAATAGAGAAGCTGGCGGAGAACAGGAGAATGGCATAAGTTATACTATTGATAGCATCTATAAAAATAGTTGCTAAAGTTATCGCTAGTGCAATTGAAATGGGAGCACCCAAAGCTCTGGCTAATGTTTCCTTATTATGTTTTTTCCACCATACGTGCTGAGCGATTGCAGAAATAAAAGCAATGATAATGGCAAATGGTAGCATCCATTCATTGTAAAACCCTTGTGACGGAGGAGTGGGGTTATTAATAAAAAGTTGCCCGAGAATAGGAGAGCTCGTGCCAAGAATTATAACACATCCGCTGATAAACAGAAGCATAGAGCCGCTGTACATTATAAATTCACGGCTAATAATAGGGGCTTCTTTATCGGGAGATGGCAGTTCTTTATATCGATAACCAAACATTCCCAGGCCAATAAATGTAATCACCAACAAAAACATCAACAGCTGGTTATACAATCCGAGATCAACAAAACTGTGGAAAGAGGCATCTCCTAAAATACCGGACCGGGTCAGGAATGTTGAGTAGATTACAGCCATATAAGCCAATATTGCAAACAGTATAGAAGCTTTTTGGGCGATGGCACTTTTCCGCTGAATAAGCATAGCATGAATTCCGGCAAGGCCGAATATCCAGGGTACAACAGAAGCATTTTCAACCGGGTCCCATGCCCAATAGCCTCCAAAAGAAAGAGTAACATAAGCCCAGTAACCTCCCAGAAAAATTGCCGTTAACAGGCAAAGGTTTGCACCGAGTGTCCATGGCAGTGCGGGATAAATCCATTCCTGGTACCGTCGCTTCCACAGAGAGGCAAAAGCAAAGGCGAAAGGCACAGCCATCATAGAGAACCCCATAAAAAGTACAGGGGGATGTATAATTATCCATGGGCTGCGGAGTAAATCATTAAAGCCGCTGCCATCGGCGGGTATAAAATTTGGATCGGATTGAAATACAGGGGCATTTGGCATTTCTTGTGCCAGTGTACGAAATGGAGAAGCGCCTAAACTGAAGCTGCCAAAATCTATGCCAGCAATCATCGAAATTAGAAAAACCTGACTTAGCAACAGAAAAACTAAAACGGGGGCGCGAAAAGTAGTATGGGTCCAGCGCAGGATGGCAAGGCAAACTAAAAACGAAAATAAGATCCAAAGTAAGAAGCTGCCTTCTTGTCCGCTGTAAAAAGAAGCCCCAATATATACCTTCTGTAGATCAAGACTTGTGGTATTGTATACATAAAAGTATTGAAACTGATGGGTGAAGAGAAGATATACCAAAATTCCCGAAGCCAGAAGTATCAAGGCTCCTTTTGTTATAAGGAAAATGTTAGCAATCTGCTCATCTTTAGAATCATTATTTAGGGCTGCACGAAAATAAAAAATACAAGCCAGAATAGCTGAAATAAAAGCAAGAACTACTGCATAATGGCCAATTAATCCTATCATAAAAATATAAAGCCTGGGGTGGATTCAATACCGCTATTATACTTACAGTTGTATGTATATTCATTTTAAGGGCAGTAACTGATATAAAACTATTGGTAATTAGACGAGAATAAAAATTTAGCCTTCAAATAGCAGAATAGTTTTTGATTATAATTACACGCGGTGCAATTTGATGGGATAAGTATTCCCTGCATTCCATTGGCAGACATAGATATTTTTATCCTCATCAATGCACACATCATGGCAGTGATTAAATATTGGTGAGTCCTGCACCATTAATTGCAATTCACCGTCATCGTAAACAGGAGCTGTTCCGGCCGGATTTGATATCACCTGGTTCTGTGCATTAAGTATTGTTACGAAACCGGAATTGCTTGTTTGGTTCAAATAACGCAATCGCGACCAACAAACACCGGCATATACATTATCACCATCAATTACCGGGCGACACACAAATGCCCCTGGCAGGAAAATAGTCGCCAGGTATTGGCCTTCAAGTGTATACCGTTTAAAACTGTTGTGTTGTCTTGAGGTAACAAGTAAAGTTGGAGTTCCACCACCTCTTCTATCGACGGCAAGGCCATGCGGTTCCATTAGCTGTTCGTCCGCATCTCCTCTTCCTCCAAACTTCTCAATGAACTGGCCTTGAGGGCTGTAACGAAGGATAAAATAAGATCCATAACCGTCGGCAACATAGATCGAACCGTCCGGACCGATTGCCGTTTCAGTCGGCATAAAACGGGCATCTTCTTCATACGCACCAACCGTTCTAGGATCTTCTAGTGAAAAAAGAACGCGTCCATCTAATGTAGTTTTGTCGACACGCCCTGCAGAGGGATCTGTAATATAAAGGAATTCTTCGCCACCTGCATCCCAATGGGTCAATCCATGACCACCCGGATAATCTGTACCCCAACTATCCAGCAACTTTCCGCTATTGTCATAAATTAGGATATTATTTTTAACTTCATCAGTTATCATAATTAGGCGCCCCCGACGATCCATAACCATCTCGTGGCAATTTTTGACAGGAAAACGGGTAGAATCAAGATTTCCCCAGCTTTTATCGACGCGATAGCGGAAGTCCCCATGGCCGATAATTTCGTTGCCTAAATTAGCACTTCTGGTTTTAATGTTGATATTGATTTTTCCAGTAATGCCCGGTGGGATTATCGTTGCCCCAGCAGCAGTGACTGCCAATTGTTGAAGGAAATGCCGACGTGTCTTTTTCATATTCAATGTAGATATGTATTACAATCTGGTTAATTCACTTTTAGTTATAAAGGCCATTCATAATATTCGACCAAATACACAATAATATTTTTATGCAAAAAGGTCTTGAACAGCTTCACCATGACCATCCGGAGTGGTGTAAAAAGGGCGACCTTCAATTACATAATTCGTTTCCGGTGGTATGCCCATCGCCTGATAAATTGTCTGATGAACCTCGTCAATCCCTATTGAATTTTCAATCGTCTTGCATGGACGTTCATCGGCCGTTTTGCCATAGATATTTCCTTTTTTGATTCCACCTCCGAACATCAGCATGGAACATCCATCGGTAAAATGTCGGTGTAAACCATAATGAGAAAGATTTTCCATTACGTCCGGCACATCTACCTGGTCTTGAACCGCTGCATCCGGACGACCTTCGAGTACCATATCACGACTAAATTCACTTGCCAGTACAATCAAGGTACGGTCTAACCGGCCGGATTGCTCAAGATCTTTAACCAGCTGAGCAATAGGACGGTCAATCATCTCCTTCATTTTAACCGTACGAGTGTGACCGTTTTCATGAGTATCCCATCCCATAAATGGTTCATATTCAGTCGTGACATTAATAAAACGAGTACCTGCTTCTGCAAGCCGTTTTGCAAGTAAGCAGCCCTGTCCAAAGCGGCTTGTATTGTATTTATCAAAAGTTTCAGATGATTCCTGGCTGAGATCAAAGGCCTCAGAATCCGGCGATTTTACCAATGCATAAGATTGTTCCATAGCTCGGAGCATAGATTCTTTTTGATAACCACTACCCTGTTCACCAAGCGTACTTTGCTCAATCAGATCACGGTAAAGCTTATTTCTTCCCTCAAATCGTTCGATCGACATGCCTACCGGTGGCCGAACGCTTTCCAAACCAGAGGACGGATCGGGGATAAGAAACGGGCCATATTCGCCGCCTAGAAATCCTGCCGTATGATATGCCTTAAGCTCTTCAGCCTCCCCTACCTCGAATCGTTGGCCAATACTGACAAAGGGTGGGATAACGGGATTCATCGGTCCACGCTCCCGGGCAATCCATGATCCAATATGGGGCACAGCCACTGTCTGTGGCGGTTCGTAACAGGTATGCCAATGATATTGATGCCTGGAATGCAAAATGTGTCCCATATCCGCTGCACGGTATGATCGGATAACTGTTCCCCTGTCTATGACATCGCCTATGGATTCAAGCCCCTTTGAAAAATACAGATCATCCACGGCAGTGGGGACGGAAGGGAATGTACTTAATACACGATTGGATTTCCCTCCTTTTTCATACGGTGTATACGCTTTAGGATCAAATGTTTCCGTATGTGCCATACCTCCTGCCATCCATAGTAAAATTACCGTGTCAGCTGTTGATTCAAATTGGGGTTGGCAACCGCTTAAAAAAGCAGTTGTTGGCAAAGAGGCAGCGAGTGTAGCCGCTGAAGTTTTTTTTAAAAAGTCACGCCGGCTCATTTCATTACCCATATATCTCCTTTGTTTTTGTATCCATCAGGTCTCCATTTAAACATTGATCCTAACTCTCTACCATCCCCGAGCGGGAGGATTAATATTTCTAGTAAATAAATTGAAATTCAGGTTGCATAACTATAGCCCATAATAAATCCTGAACAGTTTCCTTGTTTGGATTCTGTGTCAGCATATTGCCAGCAATCTGTGCTTCGCTTTTCGTTGGGATACGGCTAAAGGCACTGAGAAAAATGTTTGTAACCAATTCGTTCGGGGCGTGTCCATATTCAGCCATCCAATGATCTGCACCGCGTGAAAGAACTTCATTTAATATTTTACCATTAGTTAAATTGAGAGCTTGCAGTAAAGTTGGTTCAGTTTCACGGCTGGTGCTTACAATTTCCCTGGCAGGACGACCCAATGCCGTTAGAAAAGGATCGTTATGCACCAGTGAAGCACGCGCAACTTCCAGTCGTTCATGGTTATCGGCTGATCCATGATTAAAATCTAATAATTTACCCCAGCTATTCTTAAATACACGAGTATTTTCCCAATCACTGTCATCAAAATCTTGGAATTCCCATCCTGTTTCAGGTTGCTTATTTGAAACTTTCCATTGATCGTTGGAGCTTACCACAAGATTCTCACCGTCAGTATAGCTGATTTTGAGGTTGAACAAAATACCAGCCGGGCTCGGCACCGAACCGGTTTTCTCACCTTCGATAGCAATTAGGTTATCTCCTGCTATTAACTGGTCTGTCACGTTTATTCGTTCAACCATCCGCCAATCCTGGCCCTGGCCCATTAATTTGTTATTTAAGAAAAGCCTGTAAGACTCATCGACAGTTATTAAAAGTTGTGCTTCTTCAATTTTATCTTTGCCGGGCAAATCAAAGGCATGCCGGAAATAGTATTTTCCAGGCTCCGGGAAACTTGCTCGTTCATTCTCTTGTGAATTATACCATATCCATTGTGCGTCTGCCTCATCACTATCGTATGGATCGTATGCTACTGATTGATAAAAAGGAGCAGCAACTTGACTAACCGCATCAGCAAATTGCTCGGCACTTAATCTTTTCTTCATTGGGCCGGTAAACACGAAATTATTTTGTTCACCTGCTTCATCTTCACTTACCTCAACAGATGGTAATTGGTATGTGCGCGAATGTAATATGGTAGAAAGAAGGTGCTTAAGGTCGGTTTCATAATCAATCAAATCGGCTGCAAGCCAATCCAGTAAATCCTGGTTCCATGGTTCATTATCCATCTCATCGGTGGGTTCTACTAAACCTCTGCCCATCAGGCGTGCCCAAAATCGATTTGCAATGGTTCGATATAACCGCCCGTTTTTCTCATCGGCGAGAATATCTGACAATTGCACCAAGCGTTCATATTTTGAAAGGTTTTCGTCTATATCTCCTAGTTCTTCATATATAAAACCCGGCTCGGCATAATCTCCTGTGGGGATATCACACCTTTCAATTGCCAGCGATGAATCTGCAAAAACAGCTGCAAAAGAATAGGATTGGTCTAACGTCAAATTGCTGGTGAAACTGTTGTGGCAAGAGGCACATTTCATGTTTAACCCCAGCATAGACTGAGATATATTTTGAGCTGCCTGCATTTCTGTGCTCTGGCTAGCATTAAAATCTCCACGCCACTGGATCCCACGAATAAATCCTTCTGAATCCTCATTAGGATTAATGAGCTGACGAACCATCTGTTCATAAGACTTATTGTTCTGCAGGGAGTTGTACAACCACTCTGTAATTTGTTTTCTACCTCCGGTAATAAATCCCGTACCGGAATAATCATTACGCAACAGATCATTCCAGAAACTCATCCAGTGCTGTGCATAATCATGATCACGACTTAATACCGAGTCGATTAACCTATCTCTTTTATCAGTAGATGTATCCGCTACAAATGCCTCTACCTCTTCTGGAGCAGGCAATAACCCAATCACATCCATATATACACGACGCATAAAAACTTTATCGCCCACGGGCTCCGCCCACTCAATATCCTGTTCTTTAAAATATGCATCTGTAAAATGATCAATTGGGTGCTCTATATCAGGATTATCGTTCGGAACTGTAGGTTTGTTCAGTGCCATTTCGGCCTCACGAAATATTCCGATATCACCATCACTCCAATGTGCCCCGAGTTCAATCCATGTGCTGATGAGTTCAACTTCTGCGGAACTTAACGACTTTCCTTTCTGTGGCATAACTTCATCATGCCCCTGCGGCAGACGTATGCGGCGCATTAGTTCACTATCATCCGGCTGATTTGGAATTATAATAACCCCGCTTTCGCCACCTGCCATAATCGCTTCTTTACTGTCAAGTTCTAAGTCACCGTCTGCATCAGAATCCGAAGCATGGCATTGATAACAGCTATTAGCAAAAATGCGTCTAACTGCCACATTAAGCTTATCCAAATGTGGCTCTTCCAGAGTGCCGACTTCTCTATGCTCTGCCAGCTCCGTCAGCAATTCATTGGGTGCCCCCCGGGAAGGGGCTTCATAATTCCATGGCATCACAGAGGTGAGATATTCATCTCCATGAGTAAGGCTTGCCCCAAAATGACCGGCCACCGTCAGTAATAAAACACTGAAAG
Source organism: Balneolales bacterium (assembly GCA_040878085.1). Classification (GTDB taxonomy): domain Bacteria; phylum Bacteroidota; class Rhodothermia; order Balneolales; family Natronogracilivirgulaceae; genus JBBDMU01. The sequence continues at coordinate 321,351 of JBBDMU010000014.1, read as the reverse complement.
TAAGAATACCACGATAGTAATTTAAATCACTTTCCCGCCCGCTCGAATGTGCACGATGCAGCATGAAGGCTGCTAATAATGCACAAATAACAGTTGCAATACCACTCCATTGATGGTAGTCAAGAGTCGATGCAGAATAATTGGCTCCATAGGCCAGTAACCAGCCTGCAAATGCAGCCACCAATGAGGTTCCAGCACCTATATAAACCAGCCATTGTATGCCTGGTCTGAGCTCAGAACGTTTACCTCCGAGTGTAAACAGTTCAAGTAAAAATGCTGTAAGCAGTACCCCAATCGGGAAATGCACTACAAGGGGGTGCAAACGACTCAGTAGTTGCCAAAGCCATAATTCTGAGAGTGTATCGAGCATCATTAGGAATATTAATTTAGATTTACAGATCTTATAAAAGATCTGTAAACCCATAATTTATATTTATCAAGTTAGTCATATCAATTTCATTTTTAAAATTATAGAAAACCATAATATAATTTTAAATTAATAACCAGGATTTTGAGTTAATTCATTGTTAATTAAAATCTGGTTAGCAGGAATTGGGAATAATGCTTCATGAGGCTGAAATACATAATCTGAGACTCCAAACGGTATTGAGCCTCTTGGTGTAGTTGGATTACTTCTTGCAGTTTCCCCGTATGCATTCAAGAATTGAGCCAGTTCTTCCGGAGTATTTGTTCGCTTTAAATCAAACCACCGGTGATTTTCAAATGCCAGTTCAATCCTTCTTTCCTGAAGTACTGCATCTCTAAACGTGTCTTGGTTAAGGTTATTTAAATCATCAAGTCCGGCACGCGTACGTACCTGATTCAGATAGTCGTAAGCATCCACAGTCGGTCCTAATTCTTCATTTATTGCTTCTGCAAGCATCAATAGTACATCTGCGTATCGAAGTACTGGCCAGTTATCATCTGTTTGTCCCCGTTCGGAATGTTTGTGATGATATTTTGTAATATAAGGAACCGGAACCCATTCATCATCTAAACTGGTATAACCTTCATTTAAAGAAACCTCTTTTCGCAGATCATCTACTTCGTATAAATCTATTATATCCAAGGTTGGTATATTCCAGCCACCACCATTCTCACCTGAAAAATCAATCACAGCCCCCACGGATTCTCTTGGAGCAAAAGTGTAAATAAAATTGCTATGTTCCCCCAGCTCATTGCCACCTTGAAACTGGACATCGAAAATCGATTCTTTATGATTTTTGTTTTGTGGATCGAAAACATCTGCATAAGACATCAATAATTCATAATCCATTAAAAGAACTTGGTCAAGCGTCTGTATGGCATCGTCATACTCCTTTTTAGTAAGATAAACTTTACCTAACAGGCTTAAAGCGGCGCCTTTTGTAACACGACCAGCAGGAGCGTCATAATCATGCGCTCCAGAAACAGCATCTTTCAAGTCACTTTCGATAAGAGCATAGACATCTTCTATTGGTTGTCTCTCAAAAGTCCATGCACTTGAAGGTGAATCAACGGGTTCAGTGATAATGATCACATCCCCAAAATACTGTACGAGATGAAAGTAATAATAGGCTCTCAGAAATTTAAGTTCACTTTCAAATTTTTGGACTGCCGTTTCGTCAAAGGTTGCATCCTGAAGATGGCCAAGCGTAGTATTAATATTTACCATAGCTTGATAAATACTATTGTATAGATTATTTATATTACCTGTTGATGCATTTATATTCCAATATTCAATGGCCTCAAGTGCAGGCCCCTGTCCACGATTTGGAATATTAAAATGAAGAGTAGTATTATCAGTAATAAACTCATTGTACTGCCATTGGTTACTGATTATACCTTGTAACTGGGAGTATACACCATTTACGGCTTGTTCTATATGCGTTTCGGTTTGATAAAAATTATCCTCCACAAGATTTGTGGGGTCAGTTTTAACAAGAAAATCATCACTGCAAGAAATCAAAGTTAACATCAGAGCTAATTTAAATAATATTATATTATTTTTCATGACTATCCATTTAAAAGTTTAAAAATTTATAACAGCACCAAGAGAAAGTGTTCGGGGAACGGGATATGTTTCATCATCAACCCCAGGATTTATGCCTCCCAATTGATTCACTTCCGGATTATTTCCAGGGTAACTTGTTATAAGTAAAAGGTTATCGGCACTGGCATATAGTCTGATATCATTCATAATATTGTTCGTACCTGAAAAAGTATAACCTAGGGTTAAGTTCTTCAACCAAGCATGGCTTGCATCATAGACATATCGTGAGTTTGCTTCACGTTGCCACTGCCAACCATCGGATGTAGCTATATAACCGTTTCCCGGATTATCTGCTGATCTCCAGCGATTCTCAGCAACCTGTGCTAAATTAAAGACGCCATCCATGTTTAGTGAGGTCTTTTCTATTTGTCTGTAAAGATCATATCCTTGAGCACCAGTTATCATTAAGCTGAGATCAAACTTCTTAAAATCTCCACCTAAATTAAAACCCCAAACAAAGTTCGGATGTGGATTACCAATTTCAACCATATCCTCAGTATCATATGAAATTTCTCCATCCCCATTAGTATCTTCATATATGTAAACACCCGGATGGGCACCACTTTGTGTTGGAGCTGCATCAATTTCTTCCTGTGTATTGAAAATACCTAACATTTTGAAGCCGTGGAGCATACCAATAGGCCTGCCAGGCACAGATACATTATTAGGACCATAAAGGCCACCATTGCGGATCTCATCGTTATCCCCCCCAATATCAAGTACTTTGTTTCTGTTAAATCCAATGTTAAAATTGGTTCGGATGTTAAAGTTATTTACGGATGTTCTGTAACCAAGGTTAAATTCTAAACCTTTATTTTCGATTTCTCCGATATTTGAAAAGGTATTTTGAAAACCTGAGATAACTGGTATCCGAACGGGTAATAACATATCAGTCGTTATTTTCCTGTAATATTCTGCTGTAAGAGTCATTTTGCTTTCAAATAAAGCTAAATCCATGCCAAAATTTACTTCATTGGATTGTTCCCACCCCAGATCCGGATTACCAAAAGAACTTAAAACCTGACCCGTTACATAATTTCCACCGAGTACATAATTGGAAGGAGCCATACTAGAAAAGCTTGTATAATTTCCAATATTATTATTCCCTGTTATACCCCAACTTCCACGCAGCATTAAATCAGTTAACCAAGTAAAATCCGGAATAAAAGTTTCTTCTGAAATCCTCCATCCTAAGGATGCAGCTGGAAAATTACCCCACTTATTATTAGTACCAAATCTGGAGCTTCCTTCCTGCCGGTAAGTTGCGGATAATAAATATTTATCTTGAAAAGCATAGTTGAATCTGCCGAAATAAGCTAATAAACTCCAACTTTCTTCTGAGGAACCAGCGTCAACTGTCTCAGCAACATTTAAAAATCGAACTATATCATCGGGGTATTCATTTCCTGACGCTGATAACCTTTTCCAAGTTTCTTCTTGTGCCGAAAATCCAGCCAATGTAGTAATATCATGACTCCCAATACTTTTTGTATAGGTTAGAAGCTGATCTGTTGAAGTTTTTACAGTCTCATTATGTGACTCATTTTGGTAAGCTTCTCTAGGGGGAGGACTATCAAAACCTCTTCCTGCTAAATAAGAAGGACGAAACTCTTTTTGCCTGCCATTAACAATACTAGCATTTACGGACGACTTGAATTGGAAATTATTTAAGAAAGAAATCTGCAAATAACCATTGGACGTTAAATCAGCGGTATTACGATTTCTATCCATTTCAGTCAACTCCATTACGAGATTTGGGGTTCCGAATATCCCATCATTTCCCCCGACATAAGCATTATAGCTGCCGTCATCATTAAAAACCGGTTCTCTCGGATCTGCCCACATAGCTGATCCTATAATAGCATCCCGCCCACTTGTGGGAGCATACTCTTCCCTTGAAAAAGATCCGGCAAGATTCCAACCCACAGAAATATTATCATTTATATCTCCATTTAAGTTTGCCCTGGCATTAAAACGTTCAAATCCAGTTTCTATAACGGCTCCTTGTTGATTTGTATAACCAACTGAAACAAGTGATCTGATGCTTCCACTTCCAGCACCTACAGTCATATTATAATTCTGAAAACTGGCATTCTGATTAAGAATTTCATTCATCCAGTCCGTTGAATATTGAGTTTCCTCCGGATATCGAAAGCTCATAGGGACCTCGTCAATATCTGGTTCCCGACCTTCAAAATTCCTTATTTTATCCATAAAACTTTCTTTTTTAAATTGAGAAAATTCAACTCCATTCATCATTGGGGTTCTTCTTGAATTGGGGATATTCTGTACTCCGGAAGTTGCATTAAAAGAAATTGATACTTCATCCATATCAGCTAACTTAGTCGTGATCTGAATAACTCCGTTTGAACCCCTCGCTCCATAAATTGCCGTGGAGGCTGCATCCTTTAATACAGTGATACTTTCAATATCAGTCGGATTTATATTTTGTCCCATACTAGTCCCTACCGGAAATCCATCAATTACATAAAGAGGTTCACTTCCTGCACCAAGAGAACCTATACCTCTTATGTTTATTTCCATCTCCTGTCCAGGCGTGCCAGTAGTTTGTCTAACTACAACTCCGGCAGCTTGCCCCTGCAGTAAACTTGATGCAGTTGTGATTGGTCTTTCACCAACATCTGTGATATCGATAACAGACACAGCTGAAGTTATATCTGATCTTCGTTGAGTTCCATACCCAACCACTACCATCTCTTCACCTAGAAAAGCTTGCTGAGTCAATGTTGCATCAATATATGTACGACCGTCCACAGGAATTTCAAGTGTTTGATATCCAATATAAGAAAACACCAGAGTATCACTTAAAGATTGTATATTAAGTGAATATGTACCATCAAGATCGGTAGAGGTACCGCTAGTTGTTCCTTTAATGGAAATATTAACACCCGGCAAGGTCTCATCGGATTGAGCATCCATGACAGTTCCATTTACAGTATCAACCTGAGCACTCACTGAATAACTCAACAACAAGGTGAATAAAGCACTCAATAATAATGTTTTATATAATATACCTTTGTATTTGTCAGTCATAAGAATTAATTAAAGTTTACGTTTCTTTCATATTTATTGAAAAGAGCATTACTTATTAATTACCTACTCAATGAATTTTTCTTTATTTATTATAAAAGAACGTTTAATACATTGCGTATCAAACCTTTAAAATATATTTAAGTAATTTTAATTTTTTTTACAATTAGCTCTAGGATAGTATAAAAGATTATCTTCCACACGGGCTACTTTAATGAGCAGGTTTAGTAGATTGGATTAGTATCTCAGGCATATGATACCTCGTGCAGATCGTCATTAAACCATATTACTTTAGGCTATTGCTCATAAGCCATCTCTCATACCAGCTGGGTGCCGGTATAAATTCCACTGGAATCTAGAAAAGGGGATATTGACAGCGGTGATATTTTGCCCTATGCTACATTTGAATTCTAGCCAATTGCCTCAGGCTTTAACATGGCTACACTATTAACTTTTCCAAAACATACTATTTGCCTCAAGAATATGTATAATTGGTGATTGTTAATTTCCCTCCCAGGTCGATAGGCGTGACCGAATCCGCTAATATCTGATCCGGTCACGCCTATTGACATACCTATTTTTAACAGTAATAGGTAGTAAATTTTCCACTATTAAACACTGCTGGTTATGTTAATCGAGCATCATAATCTGAATATCCTTCAGCTCCACTCGCATTGGCGGACCAGCGTGTAATTGAAATGCTATAATGCCATCCTGTAATGCATCGGGGGACTGATCAACTAATTCATGCATGAGTTGATCATTAATCGAGGTGCGAATGGTATCGCCGTTGGCATAGACGTGGTAGTCATTCCATTCGGTATGGGTAATGAATTCACCCAATTTATCCTCTTCAGCAAATCGTGTTTCGCTGCTATTTCCTTCAGCATCAATTAACACTTTTTGCCCGCGACGAGCCAGTATCCCCCTGCCACCTTCATCATAAAATATGCCGGGGATCCAGTCACTGATTGCAGCATCTGGCTGGTAACCACGTACTCTATAATTTAGATCCGGAGTCTCATCACTTATAAACCGCTCCGAGCGAATTTGTATCCCGGAGTTACCATAAGGTTCATTACTGTCTGTAACAAAACGATAGTTGAAAGAAATTTCGAAATTCGCAGGTTCATCATCTTCCCAGATAAGGAAAGTGTTGGCTTCAGTAGCGTTTTCTTCGGTTGTTTCACCTATAAGAATTCCATTTTCAACAGACCAAAATCGGGGATCACCATCCCAACCGTCCAGATCTTCACCGTTAAAGATGGATTGAAACCTCTTAATTTCACTTTCGCTTTTAAATACATCATCATCTTCATCCCCACCTGAATTTAGATACGCCACAAGATCGCGTAACTCATCGGGATTAAGTGAGTTAATCAAACCGGGTGGCATCTGTGATATTTCTACATCCTTAATTGAACTTACATCATCACGCAGTACTACTGTTGGCGGCTGATTATGATCCCGTGTATAGATTTCCAGATTCTCACCTCGTTCGGCTATTAAGCCAACTATTATGTCGCCATTTTTCATGGTTACTTCAGAAGTATTATACTGATCTGAAATAAGAATATTTGGATCGATAATCTTTTCAATTAACCTGTAATTATTGAACCTTCTGCTAACTGTGCCCAGATCCGGACCAATGTCACCACCAAAGCCATCAAATCGGTGGCAACTTGCACAACCGGCAGCAAAGAATGTGTTTCGACCTTGTTCAAAATTCCGGTTACTCCCATCGCTTAAATTACCATATAATTCTCCCATTGCTTCATCTACACTCCAATTTCGGCCGGGGCCTTCAATGGGTTCGATATCAAAATCGGGCTCTTGGGCCAAACTTACCTCAACAATATCAGCCACTGCAGAACGCTCTTCATCGGTTGCATTATCTAGTGCATCATAACGTATATCTTCGAGAAATCCAGAATAACTTGCCCCGCCCATTCTATCAGAAGCATTATTGATGAATGTGAAATATTCACGGCGTTGGTCAATAGTCCAGCCATCACTTAAATTACGCAGCATAAATGCATAATGTAGCTCTTGTGTTGGAGGTGGCGATTCGTGCATTTCTTTAAGTGTACTTCCATAGCGTTCGCTACGATCTAATATTCCAACCCAGCTTGGTGTTACTGGTGTCGATTCATTTCTCATTAAGGCTAATGCCTTATCAATCACTCTGGAATCATTCAAGCGAACTAATACACGGATCAGTTCGGTATTTACCCGGTTATCATCATTAGGCAGCAGCTGCTGCAAAACATTAGTTATATGCGTGTTTTCCTGCTCATTCGGGTCGCCAAGTCGAATAATTATTAGGGATAACGCGCGTAGATAACCTAATTGATGTTCCGGGGAGAGCTCAGACAATTCAAGCTCCATTAGAGATTCAATTGCTTCAGATCGATGATCTGATGAAGCTGAACGGGCGAGTGCAACCAAAGCAGTGATTTTCGCTTGAGTCCGATCTTCATTTAAAGCTTTTTCTGACCATGTATTTACTGGTTGTGCTTCGATAGCAACTCGTGCAGCATAACGTAAAATACGATCTTCGCTGGCAAGATATGGCCAGGAGACGCTAACCGCCTCTGGATTTTGGAGGCCATGAAAAGCTTCCAGTTGGTGTCTCAATTCACGTGCTTCGCGAGCGTCAGGATTATCAACAGGAGTAGCAACGGCTGTCGATTCGTTACCACGATAAATTACACGATAGAGCTTGGAATCTTGATTACGCCCACCAGTAGTGAAATACAAAGCCCCATCCTTACCAATAACGGCACTTGTCAGCGGGAGTGGAATACCAGAGAGAAACTCTTCAGCCTCGCCTTTATAACTAGCCCCCTCCTCTGTTAAATGTATGGTATACATCGTACCATAGGTCCAATCAAGAGCAAACATGGCACGCTGGTATTTAGCTGGAAATTTGGCACCTTTACCGGATATAAATCCAGTTGGTGATCCCGGGCCTATTTCGAGAACCGGGGGTAATTTGTCTTCAAAATAATCGGGCCATTTACCACTTCCGCTTCGCCACCCGTAATCGCTGCCACTCGTTACATGCACAATAGTTGTAGGACGATACCAAGGTGCACCAAAATCCCATTCCATATCAGCATCATAGGTAAAAAGCTCATTATGCTCGTTCAGCGCTATATCATATTGATTGCGATAACCAGCACTGATCATCTCCCACTCGTTAGCATCAGGATTAATACGTGCTATCCATCCACCTGGCGCCATAATTCCACGAGCGTGTCCACGGGCATCCCATAGACGCGGCAATAACAAATCTTCATCCCAACTGGCTATACGATTACGTGTAAATTCAGTTGGGGCTGGGGTATGATTGCCAGCAACATAATATAACCCTTTACCATCAGGTGTTTCCATAATCGTATGATTTCCATGCTCACCACCATTTGCAGGTCCTCCTAAGAATTCCATCATAGTATAATCGCCTGCGTCCCGGCTATCGCGTAGCCGGTATAATCCTACACCATTTACATTACCATACAAATGGTCAAATGCCCATGTCATCCCCTGTGCGCCGGATAAAGGCATAAAAAGCTTTTCGACATTAACCTCGGGATCATCCCAGTCACCGTCAATTTTAATACGGTAAGTACCTTTATCTCCTTGATCAGAAGCAACTAAATGTCCCTGATCATCAAGCCCGAGAGAGACCCAGGAACCTTGTTCTTCAAGGGGTACATCATATAATTTCTGTACTTCAAAACCGGATATAACTTCTACCTCAGTTGAATCAGAATCCTGATTTACCGATGCTGAGCTTACTTCATTTTTCTGCCCCTCCAGAGTATTTTCTTCAATATTAAACGGGGCACTCATTACAAGTAACAATAAAATAACTAGCGTCATGATTATAGAAGTACCATATTTATTTGAGATCTTTTTTTGCTTATGCATTTACCTGTATTAGTTGACGTGTATAGTGAGCACTCTTCTGTTTATAACTTTAATGAGACCCTCAATTAGAAAACCTACTTTAAGATTTATTTGAAGGATCTTCTTCTTTGTATTAATGGTGACAGGATCGGTCAATTAGCTTATTTTCGGGTTAGTCTTCAAGTGGGTGTTCTTCTAATAACACATCAGGTGAATAAAATCCGGTCTTGTTTACGATATTCTCCCGTACTTCTTTTACCTGGTCTGCCGAGATAACCGACGCTTCATTGCCGAAAGCATTTCGCACGTAAGTAAGAACCGCTGCAACCTCATCGTCATCAAGCATGCCGCCGAATGGCGTCATTGGTACATCTCCCGGATATTCTTCTCCGAGCACTTCAATGGGTCCCATTAACCCCTTCAGCGTGAGCTTTATAAGCCGTTCTTCACTACCGGTTACCCAGTCCGTACCAATAAGTGGCGGGAACCCGGATGATGTAAGGCCGGCACCATTGGGTTGATGGCAGGTGCCACAGAATCCATCGCGTGAATAGATGGCTTTTCCCTTTATATATTGTTCACGGTCACTGCCCTGCAGTGCAATATCTTCAACCTCTTCTATTATATCTTCTACGGAAATACCATTTAAATGTGCCAGGGCTGTTTGATGTGCATCAATCATCCAATCATCAATTGGCATCTCCCCGGCTGCGTTTACAATGGCCAACCCCTTCTCTTTCTCAAGCCACGAAGCTGCTACAATTGTTTCAAGGCGTACACGCCCATGTTCGTCCTGAGCTGATTGCAGAAGCAATTCCGCCTGATCAGCTATTTGATGGCCTGCATAACGAAGTACACGCACGGCAGCAGCGCGTACACGGTAGTCTTCAGCCTGGAGAAGCTGCCGAAGCAGATCCTCATCTACCTGGTTAAGCCCCCAGCTTACCCATAAAGCCTCAAGCATGTGGTGTTCGTACTTGGAATCGCTTTCATCGAGATTGGAAGTCCAGCTCGAAATATGATCCAATACGTCAGGGGCATTCCTTCCTCTGAGCTCACGGCGCGTTCGGTCGCGGGTGCGGTATTCGGGAAGCTTTAAATTGTCTAAAAGAACCTCAATACTTGCCCCGTCTATTTGGGCTGGCTCTACCAGTGGCCTTGAAGGATACGTGATGCGATATATTCTTCCATGGGCATGATCCCGGAGCGGGTCACGGGCATTATGCTGCATGTGGCCAATCAGCACGTTGTGCCAATCAACGAGATAAAGTGAACCGTCGGGGGCGAATTCCATATCCACCGGCCGAAAGTTTCTGTCAGTTCCCTGCACTAAGTCCTGGCGATGCCTGCTTGTATAGCCAGTTCCATTATCTTCCAGTGTATGCTGTTTCATACCTAAAAATCCAATGGTGTTATTGATAAGCATATCACCCTGCACTTCATCAGGGAAGTGGCGGCTGGATATGAATTCCAGTCCTGAGGTAGGGCGGACTCTATGATCATCTTCTATCAGATTCCTGGATTTCCGGGTAGCTTCGCCATAGCGGGATTTCACGGTGCCCGGCATCATCCAAAGCACATCCGGGCCAGAGGTTTCAGCAAAAAAGTTTTGCCCCCATTCATCAAAGGCAATGCCCCAGGGATTCGGAATCGAAAGCTGTGCCGTACGTTCAAGTTTTCTTTGCTGTGGATTATAACGATAGAAACCACCATTGGTAGCACGCACCGTTCCATATGAAGTTTCCACATTGGTATGCAGAAATACTCCCTCGCCCATATATATGGCCCCGGATGGATCTGATGTATAAGCACTGTGGGCATGGTGGGTATCATGATCATCAAAGCCACTTAGCAAAATCTCTTTTTTATCCGCTTTGTCGTCTCCATTTGTGTCACTGTAAAGCATTAGGTTCGTGCCTTGTGATATATAAACACCTTCAGGGGCGATTTCAAAACCAATCGGCAGGTGCAGACCATCCGCAAAGGTTGTTTGTTTGTCTGCTTTGCCGTCACCATCGGTATCTTCAAGAATTATGAGCTTATCATCAGGACGAGTATCACCGGGTTTATAATGAGGATAACTCGGCAAGGTGGCCACCCAGAGGCGACCTTTATTATCAAAGGCTAGCTGGGCGGGATTTGCTAATTCTTTAAAATCTTCTTCGGATGCAAATAAATCGATTTTATAACCAGTTGGAACCTCAAGCTTATCCAGCGCATCCTGTCCATAAAGATATTCCGTACTTCCATGATCATCAGGATTATAATTTGTTTCAACCGGCGGCAGTGTTGCTGTTTGCTGATCGGCAGCGCTTATATCCATAACCTCACCTTTTGCCGCTTTCCAGATTGCCTCATCCCTGATTGCAGTCATCTCACGAATCTTGTCTATTTCTGCCGGATAATTATCCGGACCGAATGGATCATACCGACGCCCATATGCATGGACGCCGTTGGGGATTTTGTAATCATTATGCCACATCCAATTCTTATCGAGAACAGCCTCGTGAACAATATCGCGATAATCTTCGGCCTTTGAAGTAGCGCTTCCAAAAACCTGATCGGCTAATAGATTGGAAAATCGCTTATATCCTTCCTCATTGAGCTGGGAACCATCAATGGTCAATTCTTCATCGCTGCCATCAAACCATTGTTTTGTTGGCGTGAAGGCGTCTACAAAAAGCACATTGTTGTCGGCGGCAACACCGCGCATAGCTTCTGCATATAATGAAAGGTTTTCATTTTGCTGGCTGCCGTCGGGGAGGTCGTACTTCTCAGAAAGATCTTGAAAAGCAATAGGGGAGACAATGGCCAGACGGGTTGTTGAAACACCATTATAATTTTTGCTTTTTGTATGTTGAATAAATGCTTCAAGTTCCGCCTTGTAATTTTCCAGCCCCTCTTCTCCCTGAAATGACTCAGAGTACCCAAAAAAGGCTATGATAATATCGGGCTTGAGCTGCGTAAGCCATTCATCTGGGGTCGGGAAATGCCCCTGACTACCTGAATTAGTCGCCAATTCCGTTTGAAATTTTTCGGCGCCTGGAAATGCCCAGGGTGATTCCCGCGATGCATGGGGGCGGAAACCGGGTGTATTTCCACCATCACTCATATTCCTGATAAAAAGCGAATTATCAGGGTATCTTAGCTGCATCTCGGTCTCAAAATGACCGTAGTTCATCATTCGTGATCCTAGATTATTACCAATAAGTACGATTCGGGAATCTGTTTCTATTCCCAATGTCGGTGAATCCGATTGGGCGCATTGAACAGAGCAAAATCCAACTACCGCAATACATAATAAATTAATCAGTGCTTTTGTACCTTTTTTCATATCTCCGCTATATAAGATTATGTTTAGTGCTCATCTCGTTAATAAAAGCTAAACCTTTTTCTGCTATATCCCAAGGTTGTGAATATTCCCGCCATACGTTGATGGAATTGGCAAAGTTGGGATCATTACGAGTGAAAGCTTCTATTGTCAGCCATCCGTCATATTTTACTTCTGCAAGAGCTGCAAAAGCTTCATCCCAAAGCACCTGCCCTTCACCTGGTGTTCCCCGATCATTTTCGCTTATATGTACATGCCCCAAGACAGGTGCTACTTTTCGAATGGCCTCAGCCATATTCTTTTCTTCGATATTAGCATGATGTGTATCAAAATGAGCTTTAACGTTTGGATGATTAATGCGCTGAATCAAGCCCACCAATTGGTCCATGGTATTGCATAAATAACATTCAAAACGGTTGATAGCTTCCGGAGCTAATATAATATCGGCTTGCGCAGCATAATCACCAGCTTTTGTTAACACTTCCGCACTCCAATCATATTCTTGTTCATCCGGAGCTTTATCTGCGAAAGTGGCGAAGGCAGAATGAAGCGGACCACACAACAGTTTTGCATTCATTTGATGCGTTTGATCAATTAACTGCTTTATCCGATCAACGCTATTGTTTCTTACATCCGCAGATGGACTAATAGGGTTCTCATCAGGACCCAGCCCCATTACACAGGTCACTTCCATATCTAAATCTTTTGCATGATCTCCAAGCCGTTGATAAGCACTTTCTTCAGAAGTGCCCACAAAACATTCAATCCCTTCGTATCCTATTTGTTTCAATCTATCTGTAATTGGCATTAAATCTTCCGAAATAACAGCCGACCATGCTAATAAATTAAATCCTACTTTTGACATTTTATTTTTATTTATGAGTTGTTATTCAAAATCTGAAGGAAATAATCCTTTCTGAAAATCACCAAATCCAAACATAGTCGGATTATATTCGCCGATAATATCCACATTGCTTCTATCTGGAATATTATCTTCCATACCCATAGCCCAATAGCAGGAATTCACCAATAACCTTCGTAGATCCTCGCTTTCGAGATCCTGTGATCCACCCATAGTTGTATTAAAAACCCGGCCAGTTTTTCCGCTTTCACTAGTATATTGCCTGGTCCAGGCTACAGGCATAATTGACTTACTCCAATTTACTGCTGATTCGGCTGTCATTCCGTTTGTTGATTGGCCCCACACTAAGACATCAGGATTGCCTTCCAGAGCCCTTACTCCATAAACATCCGTATTGCCCCAAATATCGGTAACTCCATTAAGAACCGGGTGATTCTCCTGTTCGAGGACTCCATCAATTAAGCCCCTTGTACCTTCAGAACCATGAACTCCATGATGATTAATCCAGGTTTCTCCGAGTATTTGCCTTCCGAATCCACCTTCCCATCCTACGATATCACTATTATAACTATATTTGGCGTAAGGGCTATCGGTATTCCGTTCATAACTAAAGGCATGTGTCGATGTACGCATGCCGATTATAGGTTTCCCACCTTTTACATATTCGTAAATGAATCTCATATCCTCATCTTTTAGCTCACGAAAGCGTGTAAATAAAATCATAAGATCAGCTGACTGGAGATTCTCCAACCCCGGAATATTTGTTTGGTTATCGGGGTCAATTTCACCGGTATCGGGATCTATGGCAAAAAGAACCGTTGTTTTAAATCCATGATGGCTGGTTAAAATTTTAGCCAGCATTGGAAGGGCTTCTTCTGAACGATATTCCTCATCGCCACTAATTAATACAATATGCTTCCCATCTGCTTGGTTATTAAGTGGTTCAAATGATATCCATTCCTTTTTTTGTTGAGCATCTACAGATTGAACATTTATTAACATGAATATGATTAAGAAACATACCCAAATCAAATCAAAAAAAACTGGCTGCTGTGGTTTTTTATTCAACTTTTTTTTCATATAACATACCCTCTCAATATTTAATGTCTATCACGTTTTTTATATAGATGTTTTAACAAAATGTAATTAATATCAAATCTTTAATTTGGTTTATTGACATGTCTACTACGATAACTAGGTTATTTCCTTAGGTTAATTTTTTCATTACAGATAAACATGTAAAAAATGTTTCATTTATAAAAGATTTAAATATTTCTTTTCTACTCGAATTTTACCAAGATTATTAAATCGATCAACCTGTATAAGCATCATGCTAAGAGAAACTAAGTTACAATCTTAATATAGTCACTGTTTTCCCAAAATGTGTCGCCTGTAATTTTTTATTCCTCCTTAATTATAGTTGCCCATAGGTGAAGAGATATAAATCTCTCTTCACCCGTTTACAACAAGTTTACCCTTATCAATATCCTGGATTTTGGGTAAGATTTTCATTATTTCTAATTTCATTTGCTGGTATTGGAAATAACAGTTCTCTTTCCTGCAATGTTGGACCATATACAAAAGTATGCCCCACATAGTCCTCAAATTCACCGGTATTTGTGTTAAGTGCCTTTCTTAAACGAACCATGTCATACCAAGTCTTGTTTTCAAAGCTAAGCTCATGAAATCTTTCTTTCCAAATGGCTTCTCTAAATTCTTCTTGGCTTAACCCCGACAAATCAGGGAGCTCGGCTCTTGTCCTAACCGCATTAACCGCCTCATAAGCAGCTCCTGTTGGACCATCTACTTCATTTGCAGCTTCGGCATAAATTAATAGAATTTCAGCATAACGTAACTCGGGCCAATTTAGATCAGACATAGCAGTAGTGACATGAGCCTCTGGATCCATCCATTTATAAATATACCATCCTCCAAGGTCATCAATTGTTACACTACGGTCGGCAACTGTGGTAAATGATCTATAGTAAAATTGCTTTTCCTCCGTTCGCTTATCACCTTCTTCATAGGATTCAACAAATTCTCTTTGCGCAAATATTCCGCCTGTCTCGGCAGAATATAAAGAAACTCCTTGATTATAAGGTATAAGGACATATTGCAGACCATTATGATTAGAAATATTCCGATCAAATTGCACCATAAAAATATGTTCTCCTATATTTTTAGTTTCATTACTACGCAAATCGGCATACGAGTCAAATAAGTAGTAATCATCTGAAATCATTACTTCCTCTGCTTTATCCCTGGCAAGTTCATAATACGTTGAGCCACCATTTAATGGAAATCCCGCCATTGTAAGATACACGCTGGATAATAAAGATTTTGTTGCACCAAGACTTACCTTACCGTTTTCATCGATGGAAGGCAAACCTGACGTTTCTGACCAGATCAAATCCGCTACAATAGCGTCATATATATCGGCTATCGATGCTTGCTCCGGATAAAAATCATCGGAGTTTAGATTGATAGGTTCTAGAACTAATGGAATTTCACCAAATAGCCTAACCAGATTATAATAGTATAAAGCACGCAAAAACCTAGCCTCACCTAGCAATCTGTTCTTTTGATCTTCATTCATTTCCACATTAGGTATGTTTTCAATTGCCACATTGGCATTGGCTATTCCTTGATAATGGCTGTTCCAATAACTATTTCCGTAACCGTTGTCAGAATTATTCTGAAGATTACGTATAATAATACTATTATCTGCCTGTCCTAATTCGGTATTGGCCAAGCCGGTTTGAAACTCTGTCATCATCCATGCTGCGCCATTGAAACCACCACCTCTAACCGCTCTTAGGTCTTGATAAATAGCATTTACAGCACTTTCAGCATGTTCTGGCTGTGTGTAGTAATTATTCATGGTAAAACTAGTCGGATCTGTTTGGGTAAGGAAATCTTCACAACCTGATGCGAAAATCAATATCACCCAGCAGATTATCAAATGCTTCGTTTGTTTTTTTGTATTTTTCATAATATATGATTATAAATTATATTTATAATTTGTTATAAAGAAATGCTTGTACCTAACATAAACACTCTTGGTTTTGGGTATTCAAAGTATTGTGCATAACCCTGAGTGAATTGCCCTCCTGAGGTCGAAACCTCGGGATCATAACCTGGAAAAGAAGTACTAGTGAAGAAATTTTGTGCCTGAGCATACACTCTCAGTGAGCTTAAATTGATTGTGTTTAATATTCTAGGTGAAAAATTATATGATAGTGATAGATTTCTACCCCTAATGAAAGATCCATCATACTCTCTATGGCTGTCAGTATTCGTATCATAACCAGCCGAAACAGGTCTGAACTGCGCAATAGGGGTATCCTGATTATCAGGGGTCCAGGCATTTAGTACACTACCTAAACTATTTGCAATTCCTTGCCGATCTTCTGTAGAATGTTTGGCAGCCCACATAATATTGTTACCAACACTAAACTGGATGTCAACCATGAGCTCAACATTTTTATAAGAAACAGTATTAATTAAAGATCCAAAAGCGTCGGCCATACCATTTCCAAGGGGAACCCGATCCCGTTGGTTAATAGCACCATCACCGTCTACATCTCTATATTTTATATCACCAGGTAGTCTATTATATATAGCCGCTGCATCGGTTTCATCTGAATTCCATGTTCCAAGATGATCATATCCATAAAAAGTATTGACAGGCAAGCCCTCTCGTATTATAGTAGCACCTTGTACAATATCAGATCCGCCATGCAAACTAAGGACTTCATTCTTATTCAGTGAAACATTGAAATTGGTCGTCCAAAAATAATCCGGTGTGTTAATATTAAATGTAGTTAATGCTAGTTCAACTCCACGATTCTCCATGCTACCAATATTTTGGGTCACCGTTGCATATCCACTAGTTCGAGGCACAGGTCTATTAAGCAGCATATCATCAGATACTCGACGATAAATATCCGCTTCTAACGCGATCCTGTTCTCGAAAAATCCTACTTCAAGACCAAAGTCTACTTGAGTATTAACTTCCCACCTCAGGTCAGGGTTGGCTAGTCTGCTTACTCCTACCCCAACTGCTCTGGATCCGCCAAAAATCGATGTGTAGCTTCCTAGGCCGGCATCTCCCTGATAATTAGAGATTTCTGAGTTCCCGGTTTGTCCCCAACTAAAGCGCAACTTCAAATCGGATACAGAAGAACTTTCTTGTAAGAATTCTTCTTCCGAGACGGTCCATGCCGCCGCCGCAGAAGGAAAGAAGGCGTATCGGTTTTCAATGCCAAATTTCGATGATCCATCCACACGTCCAGTAACCGTTAGTAGATACTTTTGATTATAGTTATAGTTGACCCTACTAAAGAAGGATGCTAAAGTATATTCACTTGCAGATGATCCGCCTGGACGTGGATTACTTCCAACTCCCAAATTGTTGTACAGAAAGTAATCATCCATAAATCCCTGGCTTTCAGAATAAGCACTAAAGCTGTTCGCTGTCTGTATTGACTGACCAAGTAAAGCAGTTAAAGAATGTTCCTCAACTTGTGTTCGATAATTGAGAAGATTTTCAAATTGATAATTATTTCGGCGTAAATTATTTATGCTTGCGATGCCTTCTGCTCCACGCGATAAATAAGGTAGAGTACGACCGGAATATCGATTCACCCGTTGATTTATAATATTCCCAGCAATCATTGTCCTTAAATCCAACTTCTCCGAGAAGAAAATGTTAGTATAAATATTAGCCAGTGAATTTTGCGTATCTAAATTATATATATTCTCTTCCGAAACTCTCCTTTGATTCGGACCACCTTCCATACCTGGATAATCCTCGTTGCCTGCCCAGGTTCCATCCGGGTATTTTACCGGAATAATAGGCAATGATTCATAAAGCATCCTCATTGACCATCCCTCAAGCTCTTTTTCTGTTTGATTATTATAACTAATTGATCCACCAGCGGTTAACCAATCATTGATTTCACTGTCTAATACAAAACGAGCAGAATAACGATTTAACCAAGACTCAACCATTACCCCTTCTTCATCTCGATATCCCAGATATACTCCATAGCTTGTATTATCATCCCCCCCAGCAAACGATAGATTATGATTATGTGATACGGCATTTCTAAAAGCTACATCTTGCCAATCGGTATCATATAATGGATTCCCACTTTCGTCAAAAAGTCTTGGGTCATTTCTTTTTGTTAAAGGGTCTACATAGTTACCTTCTGGATCAAACTTTGAAGAGTTTTCATAAGCTATTTCTTCTACCATTAAGAACTCTTCTGAGTTTAGTACGTCTATCTTTTTTGATGCCTGGCTAATGCTAACATTATTGTCATAAGTTATTCTACCACCTTCTTGGTTACCTTTTTTCGTGGTTATTAATACAACTCCGTTAGCTCCCCTTGCTCCATAAATAGCAGTAGCAGAAGCATCTTTAAGTACTTCAATGGATTCTATACTGCCGGGATCTATTGAGCTAATAGCATGTGTTCCCCTTTGAAGACTTTCCACATTTAACATAACCCCATCAACCACGTAAAGTGGGTCATTGGTATTACTCACGGAAGTACTTCCCCTGATTCTGATGTTGGGAGTACCACCGGGTCTACCTGAATTGATAGCTACATCAACCCCGGCTATTCGACCTGATAGCTGCTGTTCAACATTCCCAACAGATCTATCCTGTATATCTTCAGCGCTAATAGATCCTACTGAACCTGTCATATCAGACCTTTGCATGACGCCATACCCAACGACCACCAAGTCATCCCTCTCAATTGCAGCCCATCCCAGACTTACATTGACCGTTGTTCTTCCACCTATGGCCACTTCTTGCGTCTCATAACCAACATAGGAAAAAATGAGAGTATCATCTAAAGAAGGTACTTCCAGAGAGTAAACTCCATCCAGGTCGGTTGTTGCACCAATTGTAGTACCTTGTACCGTTATATTTACACCTGGCAATTCACCTCCAGATTCAGCATCTGTCACTATACCTGTAACTGTGTTTTCTTGACCTAATGCTATAGAGCAAAATAAGAGCTGAATGACAAGAAAGGCAGCAGGCTGAGATGCTATCGCTTTTATATAGTATTCCTTTTTCATAATGATGTTTAGTTATAGTCCATATAATTTTTTACAAATTCAAAATATCTATTTGTAAATTTGCACTCATTATAAAAGAGACACCTTTAAAAAAAACCTACTTATTTTTTAGTCTTTCCATCTCTACTGTAATAGACTTTTCAGTTAGAAAGCTTAGAAAAGGCGCTTAATTAAAGTTGCATAAAAATCCCGTGCCACTCATTTTTTCTAATAACAGACTACTATGATAAACCACTCATCTTTCATCCATGGAGAATTACTCTTGGTTGTTGAAATAGTATTGCGCCTTATGGGTTGTATGATTGATGCCGCCTATGGTTGAGAAACGTTATCCCAATTCCGGCTCTCTTGGGTATTTTCCCATTAGTTTGATGGATCATGGCTGATCGAAAATATTTTATCCTGTCCTTCAGCTTCTGATATTATTTATTAAACAGAAGACTCAACTAACCATTCCATTGATTTATTTACCCATTACAAGCCTGGCACGAGCGGAAGAATTATCAGCATCCTTAAGTTCAACCTGAAGAGCTTTTTCTCCATGTAATTCCCGATCAATTGCCACCGTAAGTTGATGAATACCTGTTGACAAATCTACATTTACATTTTGAGACAGAAGGTTTAGCTCCTCCTCTCCATTCCAAGCTACGATACCATCAGTCGTATTGAATAACAAGCTAATTTTACCTTCGTCAAGAACTTCTACCTCAAATCTTACAAAACTAATGTTTTTTCCTGAACCAAGCTTAATAACAGGAAGCTCCTCTACAGGCAGATTACCTGATACTTTGCTATAAGTTTGCGACCAATTCAAATTCTCACTATCCCGTGCAGGATAAAACAAACCATGTTCGTTCAACATTTCCACTGTACCCTGTGTTTCATTCAATACTTGCCAACGTCGTACTATACGATTACTTGGCCCGCGATAATCTCCGGGCTCACCTAGTTTAGAAAGAAAACCAATTAAATCAATAAATTCATCCCTTTCAAGACGAGAAGTTAATCCTGGTGGCATTAGTGATCCTGAAACAGTTTCCACAACATCTATTTGGTTTTGTGAAATTGATATTTCCTGATCAGCAGCATTTCGTAAAACGACTTCAGAAGATGTTTGCCGGATATTTGTCCCCATGACTACACTGCCATCATTTCTAAACACCTGTGTAAGTTCGTATCCTTCCTTTACATTTAAATTCGGGGCAATAAGTGCACGTATTATATTATCGGTGGGCGCACTCGTTCCAAGACTGCTAAGGTCCGGACCAGCCAAACCGCCTGCCCCTCCTAATGCATGACAATTCATGCACATTAAGGCATTCCTGCGGTATATCTTTTCTCCACGAGCGGGATCGGCAGTAGTTCTGATTTCGCGTTCCAGTGTATTGATTTCCTCATCACTAAGCTCTTGAGGCATACGGTCAGGGGGAAGCGTTCCACCAGAGGCTTCTAAAGCCTGTTTTAAAGCGACAGCATCATCATCATCATGCCTGTGCCATGGTAACTGGCGCTGCATAACTTGCATTCCCAACTGAGCTACCTCTGCCTGAATTTCAGATTTCATCAACTCCTCAGCAAGTGCACGCGTTCCTTCTGCTTGTGATATAAACGGTGTAAAAAGATCGGAAACATTAACATGCTCTGGGATGTCCTGCAAAACTGTTATAGCGATCCTTGCCGCCTCAGAAATATTAAAAGATGCCAAATGTGCCGTGGCCAGTAGACGCAGTTTATCTGGTTGAGTTGTGC
This sequence comes from Balneolales bacterium, assembly GCA_040878085.1. Lineage (GTDB taxonomy): Bacteria > Bacteroidota > Rhodothermia > Balneolales > Natronogracilivirgulaceae > JBBDMU01. The sequence continues at coordinate 300,318 of JBBDMU010000014.1, read as the reverse complement.
TTGTCATATTAATTAATATCTCACGACTTTCATCACCACCGATAGCAGACAATGCACCTAACGCAGCTTTTTGCATAAGTTCATTATCATCCCTGGCCAATATAGCTAGCTGACTTCTGTATTCCCCAGCTCCCCAAGTACCAAGCAAATCTACAGCACCAATAGCTGTTGCTACATCCTCGCCGTCTGTAAATGGGACTATTTGATTCAGATCCCGGTCCGGTTTTTTTCTTTGCCGGCGCATAGCTTCTTCTAATGCACTAAAGTATGCATTTCTGCCATTCTCATGAATTTGAACATCTCCTACTGCCAAATCAAATATAGAGTTTAAATCTGCAATTCCCCCCCATGCGGAAACCGCACTTAATACATCATCATGATATTCTATCGGAACCTGATTATTTTCATATAGTTTAACAAGGTGTTTTATAACATCAGTGTTACTGACAGATTTCAATGCAAACGCTGTCTTACCCGGTTCACCAAAAAGATTAGGATCTGCTTTAAACTCCTCTATCCAATATGGTTCTAATTCACGGATGGTCTGCCAAAGAACAAAATCCAGGTATTCATCCATTGTTTGCTCTAACACTGTCAACGCTATATTTGCAGCCTCCGCATTTTGCTGATTGCGAAGCGCTATTACCGCCTCAAGCCTCACACGTGGATGCTTATCTGCTACCGCTTCTCTGAGTAGTGTCGTAACATTTTCTATTGTTCCATGCCAATAATTAATCATTCTGACAGCAGCAGCTCTGGCATTATGATTTTTTGCACTTAATAACTTGGAGAGAAGGTCTTCATTGATAACATTTACAGCCTGGTAAACCCATAAGGCCTCCGTTAAATGGTGTTCATAATCCAGATCCTCTCTATTTAAATTTTCGATCCACTCTTCCAGAACAGGTGTTACTTCCTTGGCCCCTCTCTCTTTTAAAATCTGTTTTGCCTGACTCCGTGTCCAATTTTCAGGCAACTTCAATGCATTCAGTAGCTCTTGGGTATCAGCACCGACCAATTGTGGTGGCTCAACCAACGGACGATCCTTCATTGTTATACGCCATATACGTCCATGATTTTTATCACGGCGAGAATCTCTAAAATCTACTTCTCCATGCTGTATAATAGGATTATACCAATCTGCAATATACAAAGCACCATCTGGTCCAACCGTTACATCAACAGGACGGAATGCTACATGATCCGTCCACAATAAATCTTCTTGCTGAATAGAGACATAACCACTTCCTTGTTCTTCAAGGGCGAATCTGTTAATTCTGTTAGCCCGATAATCGTTGGTTATATAATCTCCTTCCCAGGAGCCGGGTAGATGTCTCCCGGATACAACTTCAAGACCGGCATGCTTGGGTTGTCCGGGGTTTAGTCCCTTTAAAACTCTTTCTGCTCCGGGAGTGGCGGTAAATGTAGCTTCGGGAAACGCATAATTTAAGCCTTCACCTCCTGCACCATCTGTCATGAATGACTCACCCCACCTGCCAAACTGCAGTCCCCATGGATTAATAAGTCCCCTGACAAAAACCTCCAGCTCAAGAGTTTCAGGACGTAGCTGCCAAACTCCTCCGCCTTCCAATCGCCTGAGGCCAAAAGGGGTCTCAACATTACTATGATTGTATATAGCCTGATTAAAATAGAGCTTGCCATCCGGGCCCCATTTAAAAGAATTGATCAGATGATGAGTGTCAGCGGTTCCAAATCCATTTAATACTACACTCCTTTCATCGGCTTTTCCGTCTCCATTAGTATCTTTAAGATGCAAAAGTTCAGTAGAATTTGCCACATATGCTCCACCATCTCCAGGTAAAATACCAGTAGGCATTAACAAACCATCTGCAAAAACAGTGGATTTATCTGCTTTTCCGTCACCAGTCGTATCATCTAAAATATATATCTTGTCTTCCGGTTCCTCTCCTGGTTTTAATTGGGGATATGTCGCACTGCCAATTACCCAGAGCCTACCCTCAGCATCCCAATTCATTTGTATCGGCTTTACAAGCATCGGTTCGGATGCAAAAAGATTTACTTCAAAACCTTCAGCTACATGCAACATTTCGAGTTGATGTTGAGGGTCAGTTTCAGGTATACTTCGCAAGTTATCCTGGGCATACAGGGGTACTGCTGTAAACGTCATCGCAATAAATAAGATGACTTTACAAATAGTATGTAGAACATTGCGGAATGCATAAAAAATCAGTCTTCCCTCCCTATTTTTTTTAGTTGAGCCAAAGGGTTTAAATTCAGGCAGGAGTATTATATTAACCATTCTATTATTTACTTTTATTGACGAATCAGCTTGTAGTTATTCGTGTTGGGCATGCGATAGTTAGCAATTTGATCTTCTGCTTTTTGGATAAGACTGTCAAACTGATTCAGTTCCACAGCATTATGACCTTGTTCATGTGATCGAAATCCAAGCAGATAAGTTCTATTCTGTGGCCGATATTTATGGAAATACAGCTCATTTTTTTTAACTATTAAGTCACGTAAATGATTGGCCTGATTATAAGAAGGTTCATTGGAGATTTTTACACCCTCTGACCATTCCGAAGAAGTTGCTGTTATAAAATATTCACCATCCACTGTAAGAGAATAGCTTCCTTTATTCAAGCCGGTCATTTTGATTTCTCGATTTTGTGTTATTTGTTCATGCGCCGGTAGTGGATAGGGTAAATAATGATCATCAATACTGAATTGAATATTACCAGTATCCTTATCCTTTTTCACATCACTAATAGTAGCCCCTTTAGCCCAGGTCGTAAAATCAGAAACATCCACTTGAGCAGACCATTCACGTGATGGTAACCCTAATCCTGTTTCAATAATAGAAGAAAGAAAATAATAACCTGTTTCATTTAAATGAATACCATTGGTCGTTATATCAAATTTTTTGCCGATTTCTATCAACGAATGAAAAAGATTAATAAACCGAACATCACGTTCAAGAGCTGTCTCTGATATAGCTTCTGAATAGCGTTTTAAATTCTCATTTTGCAGTTGGCTTTGTTTGACATCAGAATCATTTTTTGTAAAATGTGGGACCGGTGAAAGTAAAATAGCCTTTGCTTCCAAATCTTCAATAACTGTAAGCAACTGATTTAACCCTTTGCTAAATCCAGGAATTCCAGCTTCTCCCTCCGACGCTTCATTTGCACCATAGGCTATAAAGACTACTGTTGGCTGAGCCTCATTCAATTGATTTACCAGATGACCATACGCACTGGGGGGATTGGTGAAATAACTACGGGCATCACCAAAAACTGTATCTCCAGACCATCCCAAATTGCGAAATGTAATATCCTGATTAGGCCATCGGGATGTTAATGCAACCTCTAGATAACCATGCTTTAGATCCTTTTCCATTAATGAATTACCAAGAAAAACAACTCTATCACCGTCTTTGAGCTCAAAGTGTGGTTGATATGATTTTTGTGGCGCAGTATTTTCATCAGTTTCTGAAACGAAAGTTTCGTTAAGTAAGAGTGTGATACATGTCAAGTAAATAAAACTGAATAATCTGAAATGGTACTTTACCATATTTATACCTTCGATAATTGATAGTAATTTTAAAGTCTATTGGAAGAAATAGTATTTACTTTGCATTAAGAGGCACATGAATAAGTAATCTACTCTTTCTTTTATAATTGAGTAAAAGCACCATTTGATTCCAAATTAGCTTTTCCTTTTTCTATATATAAACCTCATAGCATGTAAACCAAAAGGTTTTTGAATTATCAACAGAGTATAAATAACTGGTCAGCGCCTCTTTAAAAATATAAAGCAACTGTGTTCCAATAATTACTGTTAATCTTTCGATATAAACTTTTAATTCTATGAAAAGCAATTATCTAATAACAAAATCGACTTTTATCATATCATTAAGCTTTCTAATCAGTTTTCCTGTTTATGGACAGAATACTGATAATACAGTACAGTTTAATAAGAAACTTATAGCCTCGGAAAGCTATGAATCTGTTGGGGTTTTTGATGTTAACGGCGATGGGAATCTAGATATAATCTCCGGTTCTTTCTGGTATGAAGGTCCCGAATTCCTTGATAGGCATACCACTATTAATAAAGGCAGACATGGTCAATATTGGGATGATTTTGCAACCATACCACTTGATATGAATGGAAATGGCTTAGAGGATTATGTAACTGGAGGCTGGTTCAGCAAAAGTATTGTATGGCGCGAAAACCCGGGAAATCATGATGAATGGCAAGAACATATTATTGATGAAACTGGAAATGTAGAAACTATTAGGGCTTGGGATGTTGATAGTGACGGGCATCTTGAAATTGTTCCCAATAATCCCAATGACCCCCTTAAATATTATAAATTGGAGCGAAACAGTGATGGCAAATCTATTGGGGAGTTCAATAAAGTCACAGTATATAATGAACAGGGGCATGGTCTTGGTTTTGGTGATGTAAATGGTGATGGACGTGGAGATTTTATCGTGAGTGCTGGCTGGTTGGAAGCCCCCGCCGATATTAATAATGGATCCTGGACACTACATAATGAATTTGATTTAGGAAGTGCGAGCATTCCCATACAAGTTATCGATGTAAACAGAGATGGCAAAAATGACCTGATCGTCGGGCAAGCTCACGGATACGGCTTGGACTGGTATGAACAAACTTCTGATGCATCTGGAGAAAGAGCATGGAAAAAACATTCTATAGACCCGGATAACTCTCAATTTCATACACTCGAAATAGCCGATTTGGATGGGGATGGATCAAAAGAATTAATAACCGGCAAGCGTTACCGTGCTCACAATGGCGGTGACCCAGGAGCTAATGACCCAATAGGAATTTATTATTACAAATGGAATGGAGAGTCATTTGCTAAACATATCATTGCTTATGATACATTAGGAGAAGGGAAAGGGACGGGTATTTATTTCTCAATAGCTGATATCAATGGCACTGGACGTAATGATATAATTGTTGCCGGGAAGGATGGTTTATATATTTTTTATAATGAAGGGCATTAGGTTTACAATAGGTTTACAAATACGCATGAAGCGCAATCATCAATAAAATTCGCCCAGATATGGGTGTTGCGTCTGCCCACTCTCAGCTTTATCAATACTTTTATATTGCGTCGTACGCGTCTCCATTAAACCAAGATACAGTACCGTCTTCCTGTTATTAAGGCATGTTCGGGACTTTCATCCTAGAGTAAGTGCCCGAGCCGGGCACAAAAAAAGCTGCCACCTATAAAAGGAGAGCAGCTTTCTTCAATACGAGCTTTTCTAAAATTCAATACCCAGGATTTTGAATTAACAAATCATTTCGATTCCTCTCATCTCTAGGAATGGGAAAGAAATATCCACTATCATCCCACTTGCCCTCCATAATTTGTATTGGAGTTATGGTTGGTATCTCAGCGGTGGTATTATCCGGCTGAAGTTCATATACAATTTCAACTCCATGAACCGGATGATAAGCTTCAGGCCCTATTAACCACCTGCGAACATCGAAAAAACGATGATTTTCATAGACTAATTCAATTCGTCTTTCATTTCGATATTCTTCACGCAATTCATCTCCAGAAGCAGTAACATCCGGCATATAAGCTCTTTGTCTTATCATGTTGATATATTTACGGGCTTCCGCATCTTCTCTTAATTCAATACAGGCCTCTGCATAATTTAATAATATTTCTCCGTATCGAATATAGCGCCACGTCAAATCTTGATCATTTGCCTCAATATCAACAGATTTATCCAGGAACTTTAACATAGTGGCACCAGTTCTATTTCCATTCCAGGAATTAGCAATACTATTTCGTGAATCTAAACCATGTGTCAAGACCATTTCATTATTATCACTATCCCACTTTTCCCATCTGCCGAACTGGCCCACACCATCTGGGTCATGGCTCACTAAATCGGCCGGACGTTGTCTATATGTGTTTCCCTCTGAAAGAATAGAAGCGTAAAATCTTGGATCACGATCTTTATATGGTTCATTTTCATGATCAGGATTGCTTCTATCATATTTGCTTCCATCAGCCATTCTATAATCCTCAACCAGTTCATTGATAGCTCCTACACCAGCATTCCCATACCACCCATTCGGAGCAAGCGCCCATCCATCATAGCCTTGCCCAATTGTGGCTGAACGATACCTAACGAAAATATCCTCTACACTTTTACCAGAGGTAAATAAATTACCATAGTTTTCTGTTGCTTCTTCTCCCGTTGAAGGATTAGGTTCATACAAACTGTAAATCTCCAGATCAATGACATCTTTTGCAGCATCTTTGGCTGCTTGCCATCTATCTGTGCCATCTCCACTTGTATAGCCCAGCAATTCAGGATTGGAAAAGCTACCCGTTATTGTACTATTTTCCTGAGGGTTGTGCAAATCACTGGCGGCATAAAGGAGTACCCTCGATTTCAAAGCCATAGCAGCACCTTTTGTGGCACGTCCGTCACTGCTTCCGGAATTAATAAAGGGTAATAAACCTGCTGCTTCATCTAAATCTTTAACAATGAAATCAATAACATCTTCAAATGAATCACGGGGTACATTATATTCCTCATTCAACTCATACACATGTGTTATTATGGGCACGCCACCTAAATGCCTGACCAAATTAAAATAGAACATTGCCCTTAAGAAATAGATTTCTCCAGTTATCCTATCACTTAACAGCACTCCATCAGACTCAGCATCACCAAAATCAACATCATCAAGATTAGCTAAAAAATTATTAGCTTTTCTTATACTTGAATAAGTTCCATTCCAATTACCAAATCCTGAATTATCCGGTGTAATTTGTGCATTATTAATATCAAAGCCAGCCTGTTGGCGACTTCGGGATTCATCAACATTTCCAGCAGTCCCGGCAACACTCCATGGAACTTCACCATAAATCTGATTCACATAAGCTTCCGCTAAGGCTGGATCGCTCCACACATCTGAGCTGGTAAATTCAGTTGGTGGATTCGTTTCTAGAAAGTCAGTACATGCCGTTGCAACACATGCTACTACCAAAATCTTTAAAGTATATTTAATATATTTCATAATTTCATTTCCTTAAAAAGTTAATGTCATGCCAAAATTCACAGTTTTGTTAGATGGATAAACTTGACTATTTACCCAGATGGACCGATCATCTGCATTACTGGGGGATTCAGGATCAAAATCTTTTATACCCGATAAAGTCAAAAGGTTTTCACCACTTGCATAGACCCTTAAAGAACCTATTCCCACTCTTTGAGTAAAGCTTTGCGGTAAAGAATAGCCAATATTTACACTTTTAAGCCTCATATAATCAGTGTTTCTTACCCAGTATGTGTTATTAGGTGCTCCATCGGTCATCCAATATTCTGCACTTCTATTCCAAGCTCTAGGTTTTGTAGCATCTGGATTGTCAGGTGTCCAGCGTCCTTTGACGTTGTCCATACGGAAGTTACCTGCTTCACCCGAAAATTCTCGGAAAGCTCTAACTGCCCCGGCAGCCCCTTGAATAAGAAAAGAGGCGTCAAATCCTTTATAACCTACATCAATATTCATCCCTCCGGTGAATGTTGGAAGATCTGACTTATCCATTCTTATTCGGTCATCACCATTTATCTCTCCATCACCGTTTACATCTTCAAATATGATATCACCGGGCCGCGCACCAGCCATATGAGGGTAAGAATCTACATGTTGCTGATCTCTGAAGATACCCGTTGCATTATAATACAATTGGGAACCCATTGGGCGACCAGTAGATATTTGATGATCAGGTGCTCCATCGGGCTCATCCCAATTATTAATAACATTTTTAGAATAAGCACCATTGACTGAAATGGCATATCTGAAATTTTCCAAATACTCATTATACCCAAGTAACAACTCAAAACCACTATTGGCTACCTCAGCAAAATTTTCTTGTGGTAAAGACAAACCAGTAGAATTTGGAATGGAAGCATTTCGCCACCAAAGTATGTTGGAACGTACATTATTGAAGTAGTCACCCGAGAAGGTAAATTTGCCATTTAGTAATTCACCATCTACCCCAATATTTTTTTGATCTGCCACTTCCCAAGTTATATCCGGATTAGGTGTACGAATTTGATTTACAGCATTATGGGGTTCGCTTTGATTGAATACGTACGTACCACTGTAACCATAAGTATCCATATACTGATATGGTGCAACACGATCATTACCTGTCTGTCCCCACGAGCCCCTCAGTTTAAAGTGATTGATAAAGCTTAAATTCTCTTTCCAGAAATCCTCAGCAGCCATATCCCAGCCTAAGGAAAGACTCGGGAAAAAGCCCCACCTATTTCCTTCAGGAAATATATACGAACCATCGTACCTAAATACTACCTCGGCCATGTACTTTAAATCATAATCATAATTTAACCGTCCAAAAAAGCTTTGTCGAGCATCATGACCAGCTGAACCTGAATTATCTTTTAATTCATCTCCTCCAGCAAACATTTGATCGATAGCCGTCGATGTGAAATATCTGCGATAAGCACTAAAGTTCATATAATCACCCTCAACACGCTCTGCTCCAAATAATGCACCAATATTGTTCCTGTCTCCTAAGCTGGTATTGTAATTTAGCAGACCTTTTAATGTCGTTCTTGTGCCATCAAACATGCTTTGAGATAATCTAGCGTCAGAAACTCCTCTTGAACCTGGGACTACAACTGGCGTATCATTTTCATCTCTTGTTTGTCCATCCCATGTATACACTGTCCAGGGTTGAGTAAATTGTTTATTATTATCAAAGGTCTTATCAACATTTGCATCTGCTGTAAATAGTAAATTCTCAACCCACGGTATTTTTATATCAAACTTCAGGTTAGTTTGTAACACATATCTTTTATTATTCACATATCCTGTCGCGCCTGTCGTAGTTACTACAGGATTTGTTCCGTACTCAACATCCGGACCAGGTTCGCCTGTTGGCCAGTAAGCTGGCAAATAAGGGTATGCACGATTTAGAGCCCACCAATTATTTGTTGCAAAACCATTTAATCCCGTCGACCCTGGATAATTTCTATCTTCCCTACGGGCTGCCACATCTAAACTTGCAGTAATATAATCAGTAACTACTGCATCGAGATTTGTTCGTAAATTAAACTGAGAATAATTGGTAGCGCTTTTTTTAAAAATGCCGTCTTGGTAACTATATCCCAGTGAAGAGTAATAATTCACTCGTTCTGATCCACCACCTAAAGAAATATTGCCATATCTTTGGGGGGATTGGCTTTTAATTGTTTCGTCAAACCAGTCAGTATTAGGGTGAGTCCAGGGAGCAGAACCATCAGCATATTTCTGTATATCTTCTTGCGAATAAGCCGGATCTTCATTGTTATACATTTTAATTTCATTAATCATTTGTGCATAACTGGCGGCATCAGCCATTTCTGGAAGTACAGAGGGAGTACTCCAACCTTGATTCAAATTGACAGTAATTTGAGGCTCACCCGCAACACCCCTCTTGGTTGTAACTAGAATAACTCCATTTGCAGCCTGTGAACCATAAATTGCAGCTGACGCATCTTTTAGAACTGTTATAGATTCAATGGATGAAGGATCTATACGAGCCAAATCACGATTAGATATTCCATCTATAATAACAAGTGGCGAATTATCACCCAATGTATTTCCACCCCTGATTCGCAACATGGAATTATCATTTCCAGGTTCTCCTGTGGGTGAAATTGCAACAAGCCCCGGCAACCTTCCCTGCAATGAATTTGTTACATTAAGCGAGGGTGCTTTTTGCATATCATCGCCACCCACCGCACTTATGGATCCCGTTAATGTTTCTTTACGCTGGGTGCCATAACCAACTACGATAAAGTCCTCTCCAAAGGCTGCCTGAGCAGCCATTTCGACATCAATTACGGTTCGCCCGTTTATAGGAACTTCTAAAGTTTCATATCCAACATAAGAAACCACTAAAGTATCGTTTAGTGATGACACCACTAATTCATATTCTCCATCAGCATTAGTAGCGGTACCGGTAGTTGTATTTTTGACTATGAGGTTTACACCAGGTAAAGTTTCACTGGTCTGCTCATCTGTAATAGAACCATTTACCGTGGTACTTTGGCTTAAAGCTATTGTACTTAGGAAACAAAGTTGCAAACCAAGTACACAGCATATCCTTAGAAATTGCACTTTTATTTTGTAACAATTTTTTTTCATAATTGGTAACATTTGGTCGATGATTTGTTATCTGATTAATCAGTCTTTATAAAAAAGAATATTTTTATAAGATCTCCATAAATCGTTTTTCGATCATTTTTTAATGGATGTTGGTTAGTAAGAGTCACCTTATTTTCACATCTACTTGATATTTTTTACAAGAATTATATACAACCTCATTATTTTATTATACTTTCTATTTTTTTTATCTCTTCTTAATATTTATTATAATAAGCACACAAAGCATATTATATTCTATATGCTCAATCTCATTAATGAGGTATGGAATCTAAAGTAGATTTAGGGTCTTCTTGTCTCTTTAATGTCAATAAAAAATATTAACTCATTTCAATCGCTCAATTTTCATTTAGTTGATTGATTTGCTTCTAAATATCTAATCCAAAGGTCTCTCATCTATGAACACATCAGAAAATTCGAACGACATTAACAAAAAGAAGCTATTCTTTGGCGTCTGTCTGGCGATTATACCCACGGGTGCCTCTTTTGTACTGGTTAGTAACATACTCTATCAGTTGAAAACGGAATTTATTCTCACCAATGCCCATGTGGGCTATATTGGCGGTTCCGCCCTCTGGGGAATGGCCATCTCTTTATTGGTCATCGGACCATTTTTAGAAAAGATTGGTATAAAAAAAGCGACGGCCGGTGCTTTTTTCAGTCACATGATTGGTATTACTCTCTTTCTTGCGGCATATCCATTTGCAGGTGATCCCATTGGTTTTTGGATCTTGTTTCTTGGCGCCATAGGATTCGGCATTGGCAACGGCTTGATTGAAGTCGCAGGTAACCCTCTGGTGCCCGCCCTTTTTCCGGATAACAAGACTACCAAGCTCAATCACTTCCATGCTTTCTTCCCCGGGGGAATGGTTTTGGGTGGTTTGATTGGGTTCCTGATGGTTCAGATAGGAGCTATTGGCCCTTTAAATATAGGACACTGGACTTTTCAAATTGCCCTAGTATATATCCCTGTAGTCATTTATGGTGTGATGTTGCTTCCGGAGAAATTCCCTAAAACTGAGTCCGGTGAGGCAGGAATTTCAATGAGTGAAATGTTCAGGTATACATTTACAAATCCTTATGTTATTGGATTAATTTTATTGATGATGTTTACCCTATCATCCGAAATGGGGCCCAATCGATGGATTCCTGAAGTATTGCAAGCAGCAGGTGTCCACGGCATCCTAGTCCTTGTTTGGATCAGCGGATTGATGATGGTACTACGATTATTCGCCGGAACCTTTGTTGAGAAATTTTCTCCCACAGGCATGTTGCTGGGTGCATCTATATTAACAGGTGTTGGCCTTTTTATGTTCAGTTTAATTGAAACTGGCATATTTGCACTCATGATTGCTGCAACCGTATTTGCCTTAGGAGTTGCATTCTTTATGCCCACTATGGTTGGGCTTTTAAGTGAACGTTATCCCAAATCCGGTTCTCTGGGTATTGTGCTTATGATCGGTTTAGGGTTAGCTGCAGCCGGCACCTCTAATGGTATAATGGGGCAAGTTGCCGACCGTTACTTGCCAGATGCGCTTCCTGAAGCACAAACCGTTAGTATTCTTGAACAAATTGACAATCGTTTTCCTGATCATGTTGCAGCTGCTGAAGCTGTTGCCGATGATCCGCAAGCATTAGCAGCTTTGGGATATCGTGCAGTAGATGTTCAGACCGTTGTAAATTACGCGGAACAAGCGCTTACACATTATCGTAATCAAAATGAACTTGATGGCAATGCAACCGGTAACGCCCTTAGGGCTTTAATGGATGCCGGCGTACAGGAAGAGCAAGCTTTAGTTGACGAGGCTTATGCTATTTTGCGCCCTGCCGATAACTATGGTGGCCGCATGTCGTTTCTCTGGTTTGCGCCATTTACATTTGCAGTAGCTGTTATCTTTTTGGTTATGTATATCAGAGATAAAAGAAAAGGCGGTTATCAGATCGAGCAACTTGAAAAACAAGAAGCTGATAAAGTCTAGAAAGTAACATATTTATTTTTTTAAAAAGCCCTTCCTTGTGTATAACGGGGAAGGGCTTTTTTATCTGCCTATAGCATAAACTAACAGACCAAAATTTTTCAGTCTCTTTTTACCCTCCAGTATTTTTATTTACTTCATTAGATACAAGGTAATTAGCTTTTATACATATTATTGCTAACACCTATTCCTATTCGCAGCTTATTCACCTTCTAATGAAATAATTAAGATAATATTGATGCTCTTTAAACTAGTAATTAATTAATGCCTATAAATGCACGATTAAAATCCTACTCTTGTAAATAATCCTGAATATTCTGTGCCACTTTCTCAACCAAAAGTGTACGGGCTTCGATACTTGCCCATGCAATATGTGGGGTCAGGGCTAACTTCTCTTTGTTTTTAACCTGTAACAAAGGATTGCCTGTATCAATGGGCTCTTGCTCAAAAACATCAATGCCAGCCCCTGCAATTAAATTTTCATTTAACGCTTGTGCAAGGCCGGCTTCATTTACAATACCGCCTCTGCCGGTGTTGATAATAATGGCTGACTTTCTCATGTGCTGCAAACGTTCGTAAGTCAAAAGATTACGGGTATATTCATTGAGAGGGGCATGAATGGAGACAATATCTGAGGTGTTTAGAAATTCCTCTAGGTCCAGTCGCTGGTACGGCTGTTGTTTGTTTTTACCCGACGCAGAATAATAGACTACTTCAGCGCCGAATGCCTCAGCAATTTCAGCTACTTGCCTGCCGATATTGCCCAACCCTATAATGCCAAATCGTTTACCACTTATTTCCCAATACGTTTTCTCAACATGAGTAAATATTTCACTCTGCGAGTAAGAACCATCTTTAACATAATTATCAAAATAAGGTATATTATGCAAAAGGTGCAGCAACAGGGCGAATGTACCCTGGGCAACACTTTTTGATGCATAACCTGCTACATTTTTTACCAATACGCCCTGTTCCTTGGCGGAAGCAACATCTATATTATTGGTGCCCGTCGCCGCCACACAAATCAGCTTAAGCTTATCGGCTTTCTCAATAAGTTCCTTATCTAATACAACTTTATTGGTAATGACGACATCAGCACCGGTTATACGATCAAGGGTTTGCTCAGGGTCGGTTGTTTGATAATAGGTAACTTCCCCAAACTGGTCTATCAGATCCAGGTTAGGTACATCCCCCAGGGTTTTGGCATCAAGAAAAACTAGCTTCATTTAATTTTTTATCAGTTGATATACTAGATTATAGCTACTATTGCATAGCCTTCAGTCTAAAAAAGGAAAATAACAAAAAATAAACTGGTGGGGATCATTAAATAGTTTTTCCAGCTGATCAAATAACTAAAATAGACATTAATATATATGAGAGTTAACCAAAATACATGAACCTGCCCCTTTCTCAGAAGAGACAGGTTCATGTATCTAGTCTAAAGATCAAGATCAGGATTATCAGGGCCAAAATGTTTCAGCATCACTATGGGATCCGCACTCGAATGATTCGTGATACGAATGCCTTCTTTGGCCGCTTTCTCGCTTACAAAATATTCATCATTCGTAAGTTGCCCGAAACGGATTAGTGCCGGAGTCTCAATATCCCATACACCCATCTTCCCGTGACCCTGCATCATGATCAATCCATAGGCTGCGGCATCGGTTATGGTCACTGATTTACCCGGTAGAATAGTTAGCTCTTTGGCGCTAAAATCGTGTGATTTATAGCAAATCCAATTCTCAACATACCCTTCAGCCTTCATTTCTTCAACAGGCTTAACAGGAAGAGGATTCATAAACCGGTGCTTTTGTTGATTAGGATCAACATTAAGTTCCCAGTCTAATATTTCCAGCAGAAACTCAAAATCCCCTATATGTTCTTTTGGAGTATCTTTCCAAAGCAGTTCCTCGGGAACTATGGTATCTCCCGTCAGAGATTGATACATAGCAAAAACATCAGATGCTTTTTGAGGTTCATACGTACAAAGGCTGCCGGGCGCGTGTAGAAGACCGGGAGGTACATCCCATCCGGTTCCCGGTTGTAGCCTTTGCGCCGAAGACAGATTGGTTATTTTGTTGTCACCTTTGGTAAAGTTCTTCAGGCATTCCAGGAGCTCATCTTTAGTAGTGCCGGGATTAAGTCCAAAAAACGTATACGGATAATCCCCTCCGTGATTGTTCAGTTGAGTCGGGAAAAAATATGCTTCAGGCTTACCATTCTGGTTGGTTAGACGGGCATGTTCATCGCGGTGGTGAACATGGTGGGGCAGTGCTCCTTTGTTATCAAAGAATTTGGAGTACATAGGCCAGCTTTGGTGTTCTTTCCAAATCTTTTCGCCTACCAAGTCGCCTTTTAATTCGTCAACGGCGTCTTTTAGAAGTATCTCGCTTGTGGTTCCGTTTTCTTCAAAGATAACTTCACTTAATCCTTCATTCTTACTGGTTAAAGGACCATTATCAGCAGGTGTTGTTGAAGAAAACCAGCGTTCGTCAATTCCTCCACGCTCTCCGCCGAGTGCGTAGTAATCATCAGGATGTAGCTTGATTCTTCTACCAGGCACACAAAATGACCTGGGTACCCAGTTGGGGGCCAATCGTAAAATTCCCTGGCCTTGTTCTAATGCTTTTTGGGCTGTAGTTGATTTCACTTCTTCCATAGTCTCATCTCGTTAGGTTATATTTTTAAATTACGGTCAGCTCTAATTCGTAGGTCTTACTATCACCGGGTTCGATCATGATTAAGGTATTATCGTTACGGGCGGCGGATTGCCCGATTGGTGGATGGGTTCCCGGTTCTAGTGCCATAACATATTCATCTTTCCCCCAGTGTTGCCAGTTGGTTAGCCAGGGAAACTGCTCCTTCTTAAACTTGAGGTTAACTCCCAATTCAATTGCCTTATTCACAACACTGCATTCACAGATACCCTCAGTATTCGATGCTATATCAATGAAACCCACAGCTTCACCAGTACCATTGTGATCATCTATAGGCGGCAGACACTTTTTATAGTCTCTTTCCTGATTGAATACTTTGCGGCTGTCATCATTGGGAACATGCAATTCACCATTCCAGCTAATTTCAGATCCTTCATCAATTAACGGCCAACCGAAATTGCAGTGATACAATAACATATGGGGTGCTATGGTATTACCCAGATTGGTTACTTCATCATGTATTGTAATGACGGGTGATCCCAACTTTGCCGATATCCTTCTTTTCAACTCCAGATGGGGACCAAATGTCGTGGATTGAATCATTTTGCCTGTCAGGCTCATTTCTAACTTGCCCTCTTTTAAATCCGGTTGGATGATAGATTCTAGTGCAGCCGGCGAATGGCTTATTCTGTCATGCTGTCCTCTCTCGCCATATTCATCCTTTTCTGGCCCGCCAACATGAGTAAGGCCGCAGGTGGTAATCAAACCACCGCCGAAAGAATTTAACCAATTAGCACCCGCAACTGCTGCGGGGTTTGGTGGCGTTATCCCAAGATGGCTAATCCAGGCTAAATTGTGCTGGTTATAAAAAGCATCTGCTATATCCAACCCCCTGTCAATAACAACTTTAAAGCGCAGCCCGCTTCCGGTATTGATCCAGGCAATTCTTGTACCCCTGCCATTGCCATCATCAATAACCGAGGTTTCAATGCCCCCTAATTGATTGTGGTTTGCTACTTTATTTTTCCATTGACCGGAATGTATCAGTGGGTTGCCGTCCTGACTTGTATACAAATTACATAGATTTAAGGTTTATGAAACAGATTGCCTTATAAAAAATAAGGCACCACCATATTACATATGATAGTGCCTTATTTACCTTATGCTTCGCTTTCTGTTAATTGCCATTCTACTCCAGTGTCTACCCAGCTTCTCGAAGCTGCCGAATTTAATACAGCTTCACAGACTTTTTGTGTTTCCTGTGCTTCTTTGAAAGTGGGGGAACAGGGTTCACCCGTTTCAAGACTTTTTAAGAAATCTGCAACTTGATGGATAAAAGTGTGCTCGTAACCAATTGAAAGCCCTGGTACCCACCATTTATCCATATACGGATGGTCCCCGGGATCGGTAACATGTATTGACCGCCATCCACGTACATCTGAATCATCACCGTGATCAAAGAATTCAAGGCGATTCAAGTCATGCAAATCCCAACGTACAGAAGCATGTTCACCATTGATTTCTAACGTATATAGGGCTTTATGCCCACGAGCAAATCGGGTTGCTTCAAAAAGTCCTAAAGATCCGTTGTCAAAGTGGCAATGAAACAGGCAGGCGTCATCTATACTGACACTTTGCATTTTGCCCGTGTCCTGATGCATCCGTTCTTTAATAAATGTCTCAGCCAGCGCCGAAACATCCTTGATCCCGCCATTTAACCACATCGCAGTATCAATACAGTGCGCAAGAAGGTCTCCGGTCACACCGGAACCTGCTGAATCTTTATCCAGACGCCATAAAGCCTCGCCGCCTTGCGGTACATCGGCACTAATGGTAAAATCCTGAAGGAAATTCGTTCGATAATGAAATATTCGTCCCAGTTTACCAGATTCAACAATCTTCTTGATCAGCGAAACCGCCGGTATACGGCGGTAATTATACCAGACTGTATTTTTTACACCCGCTTTCTCAACGGCATCCACCATGGGCTGCGCTTCAGCCGCTGTGCGGGCCAAAGGTTTTTCACAAAGGATCATTTTGCCCGCTTCTGCCGCGGCTATCGCTATCTCTGAGTGCATATTATTCGGCGTACAGATATCCACAGCATCAATATCGTCGCGTGCAATAAGCTTCTTCCAGTCTGTTTCAACTGATTCATAACCCCATTGGTCGGCAAATGCCCTCACTTTATCTTCTGTACGAGAGCATACAGCTTTTAGAACAGGCTTATAACCCACTTCCGGAAAGAAATCCCCAACACGTTTATAACCATTTGTGTGAGTCCGGCCCATAAATCCACAGCCAATCAGCCCAATTCTTAACTCTTTCTTGTTATTCATACAAATCTCAATTTAGGTGATAGTTTTATTGTGTGTTATTCTGCCTCATACCATCCGTGTGATTCACGCACCTTTACCATGGCGCTCAGAATATCATTCCAAATCTTTGGCTTTGTCATGACCTCATTAGGAAACATGCAGCCGTCCCAGCATATATGCTTGAATGCCTTGGTCACTTCTCCATTCTCATCACGAAGCCATAGTCCGGCGTCATTCGGAATATCAATCTTTCCATTGGGATCATCTGCAAGACAATGCCTGCCGGTCTTCTCATGGGAACCTGAGCCAAAAACAGATCCGTCATTTTGTGCTACATGAAAATCAATCGTCCACGGACGCAATGCATCTGTCATCTTCTTGAGCCCCTCTTTAAAGGCTTCACGATCTTCCCAATCAAAATCTTCAGCTAATATCCTGTCTTCCGGTTTATTATAACCGAGGAGGTACATTAGTGTATGAGACATATCAGCCTGAAAACCGATATTCGGCCGGTCAATCGACTCAAGAGTTTCCAGCATTTCTTTACAGCTTTGCATGCCACCCCAACAAATTTCCCCTTCAGCCGCTAATTTTTCTCCATAACCAGAAGCTATATCACAGGCTTCACGAAATGTTTCGGTGATGAGTTTTCTATCTTCAGGGTTTTTTGCCCATGTATCAAGGTCTGTTGCTGAATCAATGCGAATTACCCCTTGTGAGCGAACACCCAAATCATCTAACGTTTTGTTAATGTGGCAAGCCTTGCGCACCTGACCGAGAAATTTACTACGCTCTTCTTTGCTGCCCATAGCAGAACCGCCGCCAATATCAGGCCAAACCGGTGCTACAACACTGCCAACTTTAAGATTCCGTGCTGCAACTTTATCAGCTATTTCTTTAACTCCGTCATCAGAAACATCAATATTTACATGGGGGTCATATAGAAACAAATCTATACCATCGAACTTTTGCCCATCTACCTCAGCGGCGGCGGTTAAGTCTAACATCGTATCTAATGAGATGAAGGGCTCCGAGTCAGAACCCTTGCCAACCACACCGGGCCATGCAGCATTATGTAGCTTCGGATAGTTATTATCATTCATAGCATCATCATTTTAGAGATTATTATTTAATTTTAATTGGCAATCAGGTATACTTCTTGAAAAGAGACAGCCATTTTATGAACCTACTATATTTTACTTAAAATCACTGATAAAAAGGTAACTAAATATAGACCGGACATAATTTTATAATAGTATCTTTTTACCCCTGTACCAGCCCCTGTAGTTGTCGAACCGCACCCGATATATGATTGTAAACACTTTGAAGGTTAATCTCCATCACATATGATATTTCACTGTTCGTTAAGCCATCGTAATACTTTAAGTAAACAGCCTCCTTCTGGCGTGTGCTTAATGAATGTATCGCTTTGTTCAGTTTTTGTTGCCTTTTATAAGTAACCTCATCCAGCTCATCCAGATCCTCTACTCCATAAAGGTTATCAAGAAAACTATCAATGTATTGGCGATTCCGTTCATAACAATTCTTTTGCTTTTTTATCTGCCTTAATACAATGCGCCGCATGGAACATATAAGATAGGACTTCATACAGTATATCTCACTTCCCATTTCTCTCTGATTCCACATAGTCAGAAATAACTCTTGTATGCAATCTTTTACAAGTTCTTCATTAAGTGTCATTTTGAAACCGTAATTGAATAACTGGCGGTAGTATAAAGTGTACAGCTGGGTGAATGCATCCTTATTACCCAATTGGATGTTCGACCAAATCTGACCGGGTTTGCTATTTGAAGAATTACTCCATGTCCCTGATCTATTCGTTTCAATAACCATAAATCTCCTTAATTTTTAATTAGGTTTCGGACTGTGATGTTTCTGTTATATCAATGAGATCAGATAAACCTACTGGTGTAAGCGCTTTTTTCTTGAACCAATTAACTGCTAAATACTTTTTCTGACAATCTGATCGAACTGATTCATGTTTCGTTTGTTTTTATTTATGGCTGGTAAAACAAATGAAGAAAAATCTTTAAAAAGCGCTTTTGCTAAACCCAAATCAATAACAAATTATTTAATGATCATTTGATCATTAATGATCAAATGCTTACCTTTAAGCTAGAAGTCTTAAATAGAAAGTCAACTTTTTTTTGAAAATGTGGCAAATAAAGCTTCATTACCATAATCCCTATACAGATACATACATGCCCAGGCCCAATGATCCCGTCGATTTACGTCTAATTAGTAAGGTAAGCTCTTTATACTATTATCAGAATTTAAACCAACAGGCAATAGCAAAACGTCTGCAATTATCCCGGCTTAAAATATCAAGGCTTTTAAAACAAGCCCGTGATCAGGGAATTGTTCAAATATCAATTGCCTTTCCGGATGATAATTTCATAGGGCTGGAAACAAAACTGGAAGAAAAATATCATTTGAAAGAAGTGGTGATTGTTGAGAGTAGTATCTCAGAGAATTCTATTTCGGAAAGTTTAATACAACGGCAGCTAGGATTGGCCGCTGCAAATTTTCTTCATCGATCTATCAGCGAAGGGGATGTGATCGGGCTTACCTGGGGCACAACTCTTCAGGCAATGATAGATTCCGTTCAACCAAAACCTACCAAAGACCTGCATGTAATCCAAACATTAGGGGGAGTAGGGCCGCCAGAGGCCAAAGCTCATGCAACCGATATATCTCGGCGCTTGTCGAACCTTCTGGGAAGCAAGTTAAATCTTTTACCCGCACCGGGAATTGTAGAAAGTGTTGAAGCAAAAAATGTTTTGTTATCTGATAGACGTGTTAGATCCACATTAGATCTATTTAGTAAAATTAACACTCTATATGTTGGTCTGGGCGCTTTAAACACAAATCCTGTGCTTATTAAAGATAACCATGAAATTTCTTCCCAGTTACAGCAGGAAATTTTGAAATCAGATGCTGTAGGCGATATTGGCCTCAATTTCTTTAATGCCAATGGTGATGAAGTAAATACAAAATTCAAGGACCTGATAATTGGGATCTCAATGGAAGAGCTCAAGAAAGTGGATACTGTGGTTGGTATTGCCGGTGGTGCGCAAAAGCTTCATTCAATAGCAGGTGCCTTAAAAGGAAAATTAATTGATGTACTTATTGTCGATAACCACACAGCACAAAAGTTATTGGCATCCTAACTCAACCACCTTCTTATCTTATTACCTCCGATGCCGATGCTTCTATATTAAACGGCAGCGCCTCATCTTCGTTCAAGCCCAAACGCTCATTAATTGCACGCAAGTGATGGTCTACTCCTATTTCACTGCCGGGAATAAAGCCCGGCACGGTTATCACCTGGGCCAATACTCCGTCATATCCCCTGTGCACCACTCCCCGGGGCAGATATACAAGGTCGCCGACCTCCAGGTCATACTCCTGCATCAGACCTTTTGCCTGCAATTTATTTACCGTGTCCGGATTAGTAATAATTTCGGTTTGCTCGCTGGTAATGATCCTGGCCCCCGGCTCTACCATCTGAACAAGATAAAACTCATCAAATCCTCCCTCTTGTGGATGGTAATGGCTAAAGGAGTCCCTGATGCGCACCCTGTGGGAGTTAAGTGCATGATAAATATACTCTCCCACATCTTTCTTCCAGGTTAGCAGAATGCGTCGGTAAGCATCAATATCTGTGGCGCACCCACCGGGGATGTCGGTGATATTATCGTCCCAGTCCGGGCGGATGAATGAGGGAAGCTCTACGCCAGGCTCTTCGGGAACTTGAAATACCAGCAATCCCACCTCGGGATCGGCCTGCATTTTTTCCCCGGGATGCAAAATTAAGATATCACCAACTATAGCTTCTGATTCTTTTTGAAAGCCGGAATGATCAGTAATGGTGGCCTGTGCCAGCCCTTCCTGGTCGGTTACCCCTTCGATTTCCTGTACAAAAATAACCTGGGTATAAGCCTGAGGGCCAACTTCACGGATATCCTTTAAATAATTTAAATCATAACCCGGATTGCGGGCCGTGAAGGCCTCCCGAATGGATTTTAATCCGGCTTCGTCGCCGCTGCTTAAATTAGCAATCTGAACCTTTCCATGTTGAGGCTGAAGCTGCTGATCCGATGACGCATTGCAAATTTGCAAAAATAACACTGCTAAAATCAAATACTTCATTTCTTATCTTATTTCTTCTTTTAAAATTTTTAATTGCTGATCAAAATGGTTCAAAACTTTTTTGTCTAATTCGATTAAAATATAAATTTAATTCAAAGAAACCATCCATCAAAAATTATATCAATAATAGACATATTTTATTTTACGCTGCAATCCGGCCTTTTAACACTCTCCCAACTCTATTAACACTTTATCACTTGTTCCTGGCTTGTCACCTGTCTAATTTTATTAGACTTACACATTCGGTAAAATATACATCCGCCTGGTATAACCGATTCATCAAAAATGGAGAGAGTTTATGTCGCAGACAGTTAGTGATTTCCTTATCACCCGTATCTCAGACTGGGGAGTTAACCGTGTTTTCGGATATCCCGGAGACGGGATTAACGGAATAACAGGAGCCCTGAACCGTGCCGATGGCAAGGTGCAGTTTATTCAGTCAAGACATGAAGAGATGTCAGCGTTTATGGCTTGCGCTCACGCTAAATTTACCGGGGAAGTGGGGGTGTGCCTGGCTACCTCCGGCCCGGGGGCCATCCATTTGCTGAATGGTCTGTATGACGCCAAAATGGATCATCAGCCAGTGGTCGCTATCGTGGGCCAGCAGGCGAGAACTGCTATGGGAGGCAGTTTTATGCAGGAAGTTGACTTGGTAAGCCTGTATAAAGACGTTGCCAAAGATTTTGTGCACATGGCTACCGTTCCATCTCAGATACGATCCCTCATTGACAGGGCTTTTCGTATAGCGCTGGCAGAAAAAACGGTAACCTGCATTATTATTCCAAATGATCTTCAGAATGAACAGGCCGTGGAAATTCCCCCTCACGAACATGGCACCGTGCATACCGGAATCGGCACCACTTCACTTGCAGTCGCTCCCGCGCAGGAAGAGCTGAAAAGAGCTGCCGATGTATTGAATGAAGGCAACAAAATTGCTGTCTTAATAGGAGCAGGTGCCCGTAATGCCGCAAGCGAAGTTATTCAACTGGCTGAAAAACTAGGCGCCGGGGTCGCGAAAGCTCTACTGGGCAAAGATGTGCTGCCTGACGACCTACCTTTCGTAACCGGTTCCATCGGCCTGCTGGGCACCAAACCCAGCTATACGATGATGCAGGAATGCGACACCTTGTTTATGATCGGAAGCACCTTCCCCTACTCTGAATTCTTGCCTGAAGAAGGTCAGGCCAAAGCTGTCCAAATAGATATCGACGGCAAAATGCTCTCCATCAGGTACCCTATGGATGTTAACCTGGTTGGTGACAGCAAAATGACTTTGCAGGCGCTGATGCCCCTGTTGGAGAAAAAGCAAGACAAGAGCTGGCAACAGAAAATCGAGGAAGAAGTTAAGGATTGGTGGAAGGTGCTCGAAGCGCGCGCTATGAAAGCCGCAAATCCGTTAAACCCCCAGCGCGTATTCTGGGACCTCTCCCCTATGCTTCCTGACAACTGCATCATCTGCGCCGATTCAGGCTCCTCAACCAACTGGTATGCACGGGACTTGAAAATAAGAAGCGGCATGAGGGCATCCCTTTCAGGTTCACTTGCCACAATGGGCCCCGCTGTACCCTATGCCATTGCGGCCAAATTCGCCTATCCCGAAAAAGTTGTAATTGCACTTGAAGGAGACGGCGCCATGCAGATGAACGGCATCAACGGGCTTATCACCATCAAAAAATACTGGCAGGACTGGAGTGATCCGCGCCTTATTGTGCTGGTACTTAACAATGGAGACCTGAACCAGGTTACCTGGGAACAACGGGTACTTGAAGGTGATCCTAAATTTGAAGACTCACAGGTATTGCCGGATTTCTCCTATGCCCGTTACGCAGAATCCCTGGGCTTTGAAGGTTTTAAGATCGACAAACCCGAACACATTCAGGATGCTTACAATTCAGCCTTCAGCGCTGACCGCCCGGTTATCATTGAAGCAGTAACCGACCCGGAAGTACCGCCACTGCCACCTCATATTAAATTTGAGCAGGCCAAAAACTATTGGGCAGCCCTGTTAAGAGGAGATCCCGCTAAAGGCAGGATCTTAAAACAATCCATGAAAGATCTGATGGCCAAAACTGCTCCGTGAGGCGTCCACGCCTCACGGGATTGCACTCAGGATGCACGAGTGCACTCCCGGCAAGCGTGGACGCTTCGCCGTAGCAGCCTTTTGTGACAGCCTTTGCAACGGTTTGCAACTGCTCCGTGAGGTGTCCACGCCTCGCGGGATTGCACTCAGGATGCACGAGTGCACTCCCGGCAAGCGTGGACGCTTCGCCGTAGCAGCCTTTTGAGACAGCCTTGCAACGTTTTGCAACTGCTCCGTCAAACTGGCCGCCTCAGCAATCTTTAATCAATTTCAGTACTATATCCGGAAACCACCAAGCCACTAATCTCCACACTTCCGCTGGCTTTATTTAGTATAGCTGTGCTGCCGGAGCCCGTAATCTCCAGACCGTTTATTTCAACATCACGGGTACGGCTTGTAAAGTAAATTGCCGGACTAGGTTCATCAATACATTTACAGTTATTGATGGTGATTTTCTTTAAATCAGTAAATCTGAGCCCATCATTACCACCGTTCTCGGTAGTCACTTCATTAAGTGTTAGTGTATTGTCAGGATGGCCTTCGCCCGTCTGGCGTATATTTCGGTCAACACTGTTCTTAATGGATCCTTTAGATAGAACAACCGGTCCGATTATACCAGCAGATGTTTTAAACCCATTCCCGCAGTCACGGATTTCAAAATTCTCGGCACGGAAATTAGTTCCATCGGAGAAATCCAGGCCATAAAACCCTGATGATGATCCATCTTTATTTAAACCACACTCCCAGGCTTCATAATTTTCAACCGAAACATTATCCGGAGCATTACCGGTAGAGCAGCCATGCCCTCCGTTATTATATGATTTGCAATTTCTTATTGTTGTATTATCTGTTCTGATGGCAATACCAGTTTGATTTGCACCCGTGGTATGAACATTCTCAATCAGAATATTTCTTGCATTAGGAGAAAGGCTGCCATTTGGATAAAGAAGCAAACAAACACTATAAGCGTCATATTTTTCCCTGTTTGCATTAAACTTCAGATCATGAATATGTACATCTTCTATCGCAACTTTTTGGCTGCTGTGCCATCGCAACATCCTTCTGTCGTTATCACTCCCGCTGACCGATATATCATCCCAAAATTTAATTTCAGACTTATCAGGCCCATCCCCATATAACTCAAGACCATTATGAAGCTCAGCATCTAGCTGTGCGAACGCTTGTTTAATCACATATACTCCGGATGGCACATATATCCTTTTGGTAAGACCTGCAGCTACAAGACCAAAACATTGGTTAAAAATATCTACCGTTTCTGAACTGTAATTACCGTCCCCTTTTACCCCAAACCATTTAACATTTACATAGTCTTCCTCTTTTCTTTTCCATCGGCCTTTAGAAACATCATCCACCTTAAAGATCAAACCGTTATCATCATCCTCTGTTGATTCATCGTCCCAGAAGATTTCCGAACCGCCGCCATCTTCAGCTACAAAATAGCCTGCCAGAATCGCGGTTTCTCCAATCTCACCTCTTGTAGCTCTTAACGCAGCTACACTACTAAATAAAGCACTGCCATCATCTATAATATCATTGCCGCTGCCATCACCTATACCGGAAATATCACCAGGTGAGCCAGGGGTGCAGCCATTTAGCAAGCCCATTGCTCCGGGTACCAATGCACATCCGCCCATTAACAAGGCTGATCGTTTTATTGCTTCTTTTCTATTCATACTCATAACACTTTTGAATTAAATTTGGGTTTTTCCACTACATCAATTGCGCTTAGCTTATGACCCAGAAATAAGGCCATAAGCTAAGCGAGGGTTGCTTCATGATGCATCGGAAATGGGGTATTCAGGATTTGATTGATTATTAAAGGTCTATAATATTGGTTTTGCATAACAAATCAATAAGAAATTTATTATAAATTCCTTTCATAAGATTTACATTATGATGAGTTTAACCTTAACTTACTTTCCCGCAAGTCACTCCTATGGCCTCGCATCATTAAAAAAACTTCACAAATTTACCGATTGGAAAAAATGCTTTGTGTAAGTGTTCCTGTGGGATTTATTGAGGATCAGGCTGATCTAAATTTGCAAGCAAAAAAGCTATAATGCCCTGCGAGGCAGGACATACTATTCCCAGTTTGAAAGAGGGGCAATATAAAGCAAATTTAATTGGGGTTTATATTTATAATAAACAGGTATATAAGCATAACAATATCAATCATCAGCAGCAATACTGACCGAAAGCTTCAAGAATTACTTTACCTAGCCATAGCTAGTAAGTTCACCACAGGCACAGTTCACGGAACACCCTCTCAGGTAATTCTTGTCTGACCAAGTCCGTACCAAGTCCATACCAACTCCTACTAAAGCCCGGCGGGCAGTAGGAGGTGTGCAGGCCCTGGTGCGGCTTTTGTAAACCTGTCAAAAAGTTGTCAGTTCATAAAAGGCTTGAGATGGTACCCAGGATTTAATACAGTAAGATCTAATTTAAATAAACAGTCTGATCATTACGGTATGAAGAAAATAAGTAGCGATAATAATATTAATTTTGGTTAATCACATTATTTTCAAAAAAACTGTAACCCCGGCTAAAAAGTGCGTCTATATAACCGTAAGCTAATTTCCAATACATTACGTTAGAATATTCATATGAGTAAAACCAAACAAACCTCCTTAAACACTCTGTTGGAGCCGTCAGGCAAACCTTTAACTTTTAATATAAAAGGCATGTCGTGTGCTTCGTGTGTGAGCAGCGCTGAAAAAGCCATCTGGGATGTTGAAGGTGTTAAAAAGGTATCGGTCAACCTGGCCACCGAACAGGCCCGGGTGTACAGTGATAATGGAAATGCAGATATAAACAGCATTCTAGCCGCTATCACCGGAGCCGGATATGAACCTGCTTATGAAACGCTTAGTTTTAGTGTCAAGGGCATGTCTTGTGCCTCTTGCGTGAGCGGTGTTGAAGGTGCGGTGCAAAAGGTACCGGGCGTAGAGGGTGTTTCGGTGAATCTCGCATCGGAAAAAGCTGTGGTTCGCGTTGCATCAGGAGTTGTCGGGGCAGACGATATTATCACTGCAATCAATAAATCGGGGTATGAAGGCCGGTTAATTACCGATGTAACCGATCAGAACGCGGCATCCGAAGAGCGGGATAGTGAGCTAAACTCACTTAAAAGATCGTTGTATATCGCCGCCGCGTTCACCTTGCCCATTTTTATTTTGGATATGGGCTCGCACCTCATCCCCCCCTTTCAGCAATGGCTGCAGGGTTTAACCAGTACCCAAAACCTGTTCTTCTTTTATTTTGCCCTGGCCTCGGTTGTACAGTTCGGGCCGGGTCTTCGGTTTTACAAGAAAGGG
This sequence comes from Balneolales bacterium, assembly GCA_040878085.1. Taxonomy (GTDB): domain Bacteria; phylum Bacteroidota; class Rhodothermia; order Balneolales; family Natronogracilivirgulaceae; genus JBBDMU01. The sequence goes on along the minus strand of JBBDMU010000014.1, from coordinate 273,567 downwards.
TGGCCTTCCCTGCTGCGAGGAACACCGGATATGAACTCGTTGGTGATGCTAGGCACCTCGGCGGCTTACGGGTATTCGGTGGTCGCCACCTTCTTTCCGGGACTGCTGCCGGCCGGGACGGTTCATGTGTATTATGAAGCCTCCGCCGTAATTGTTACGCTTATTTTGGCCGGGCGGTATCTGGAAACTATTGCCAGAGGGCGAAGCAGTGAGGCCATAAAACGACTATTGGGAATGCAGGCTAAAAAAGCGCGGGTGATTCGGGACGGGCAGGATATTGAAATTCCCATCGGTGAAGTAGAGAAAGGGGATATTGTGATGGTAAAGCCCGGCGAAAAAGTACCCGTTGATGGTATTGTTGTTGATGGTGCTTCTTATGTTGACGAATCCATGATAACCGGTGAGCCGGTGCCGGTAAGCAAAAGCAAGGATGACGAAGTGGTTGGCGGCACAATAAACAAGAGCGGGAGCTTCCATTTTCAGGCAACAAAAATTGGCTCGGAAACCATGCTCGCCCGGATAGTAAAAATGGTGGAAGAAGCACAGGGCTCTAAATTGCCTATACAGTCTATGGTAGATCGTGTAACCGGTGTTTTTGTTCCTGTAGTAATGGGAGTCGCTATCTTTGCACTGGGCGTCTGGCTGGCATTTGGCCCTTCTCCGGCGTTGACTTTTGCACTGGTAAATGCGGTGGCAGTTTTGATTATAGCATGTCCTTGCGCGATGGGGCTGGCTACACCAACATCCATTATGGTTGGTACCGGAAAAGCAGCGGAATTAGGTATTTTATTCCGCCGCGGAGAAGCCCTTCAAACGCTGCGGGATGTGGATACCATTGCCATCGATAAAACGGGCACCCTTACAAAAGGACGTCCGGAGCTTACCGATATTGAAGCCTCAAATGTGTATACAGAAAATGAAGTGCTGCAATTGATGGCCTCTGTTGAAAAGCTTTCCGAGCATCCTATTGGCGAGGCTATTGTGCAAGCGGCCGGCGAAGGCAATTTGGAAATAACGGAAGTATCAAATTTTTCAGCCATTGTGGGGTATGGCGTAGAAGCCGAAGCAGGCGAGCAGAAAGTTCAAATTGGCGCCGATCGTTTTATGAAAAAAATCGGCCTGGATATAAATATCTTCGGCGAAACAGCCAATCGCCTGGCGAAGGATGGGAAGTCGCCTCTTTATGTCGCTATAGACGGCAAATTGGCTGCCGTTGTTGCCGTAGCTGATCCTATTAAAGATTCGACCCCTCAGGCCATCAAAGAACTTCATAAGCTCGGGCTGCGCATTGCCATGATTACCGGCGACAATATCCAAACCGCACAGGCTATAGCCAACCGACTGGGAATTGATGAAGTCATTGCTGAAGTATTACCTGATGGCAAAGTGGACGCGGTAAGATCCCTGCAAGAAGATGGTAAAAAAGTGGCATTTGTGGGCGACGGCATTAATGACGCCCCGGCCCTTGCCCAGGCTGATTCGGGTATTGCAATTGGTACTGGTACGGATGTGGCCATAGAAAGCGCCGGAGTGGTATTAATGTCGGGCGATTTACGTAATGTGCCTAATGCTATCGCCCTATCGAAAGCAACCATAAGCAATATCCGGCAGAACCTCTTCTGGGCCTTCGGCTATAATGCCAGCCTTATACCTGTTGCAGCCGGAGTTTTATATCCCCTCTGGGGCATCCTTTTGTCACCGGTGATTGCCGCGCTGGCCATGGCAGCCTCAAGCGTCTGCGTACTGACCAATGCGCTCAGGCTTAAAAGGTTTAAACCGCCCATGTCTGCGGAAATATCATCGGGTAAATAAGTTATATTTTAGTGTAACCTCAGGAATAATCAGCGTCTATGATTACAAAGATCCCAAACTTATAGATCATGCCCGAAACCTCACAAACCAAGCTGGAAACGTACCTTGGGAATAACCGGGGGAAACTATTAGGGTATATTGCCTCCAGGATAGATGATCCCGGAGTGGCGGAGGATATCCTGCAGGGATCACTGTTGAAAGCTTTGGAAGGGGCCGGGGAGTTACGGGATGAAGAAAAGCTCGTTTCCTGGTTTTATCAGATTATCCGGAACGCCATTTACGATGTATACAGAAAACAAGGTAAACAAAGCCGGTTTTTGGAGCAGTATGTCCAGGAGATGGAGCATGAGCCGAATGATGAAGAAGAAGCTGCTGTCTGCAAGTGCTTTATCGGACTAATTCCTACTTTAAAACCTGATTATGCCGAAATTATCCGTTTGCTGGAGCTCGGTAAAGAAGACCCTGCTACACTTGCTGAGAAAATGGGCATCACTCAAAACAATCTAAAAGTGAAACGATTACGGGCCCGGCAGCAGCTTCGACAAAGGCTGAAAGAAACCTGCAGAACCTGCTCCAAGCATGGTTGCCTGGATTGTACGTGCCAATCCCAAAACACATAAAATTAAAAATACAGTATTATTATGGACACCTGAAATTCAAAACCAATATCAAATGTGACGACTGCATTGTTAAAGTCAAGCCGCATTTAGACGAAGCGGGAATCGGCAATTGGGATGTTGATCTCGAAAATCCTGATAGGATTCTCACCGTTGAAGAGCGACACCCATGGAGGATCACAAGTAAAAGAGGCTGTAGAAAAGGCCGGTTATAAGATTGAACCTGTAAATTAACGCAGATTTGCAGCGGATCTCTTTGTACTTCTACTCTGCGGATTCATATGAATTAGGGCAATCGAAGTCATTATTGAATAAATTTGCGGGCCCCTGGCTGGGCTACCGGGTATAATATTTTTGCCATCCCTCTGGCAGTAGGTGTACTATCTACTTATGGCATTATTTTAAGCCCTACCGTAGGCGCCGTGCTAATGTCGTTAAGTACAGTGATTGTGGCTGTAAATACACGATTTTAGAAATTGGATTAAATGAAGCTGCATTTTCTGCGGGTCAAGATGTTAAAATAAGTAAGTTGGTTTCAAGTTACCTGACAGAGCATTAACTTCAAATGCGGCTTTGGCAGTTTTATATAAATGATTAAGAAGCCTACACCAACCCACAACTTCTGTTTAGTTATGAGATCTACAATTCATCTTGCCCTGTTCGCTCTCTTTTTTTCTTTCTTTGCCTGTTCCGGAGACGATCATCAACAAGGCAACCCTCAAAGTATGAATTCTGAAACTGATAACCCAGCCTATGAAACACCTGCCGAATTCAGGCAGCAGGCGAGTTCTCTTGTTGAAAGCTATCTTGATCTTAAAGATGCTATGGTTGAATCTGATGCGAAGAAAGCCGCTTTTTTTTCACAGGCTTTTCAGGAATCATTAAATGAAGTAGCCGGAGATAATCTCTCCGCCGAAGCCGATTCTATCTGGAGTTATTATAATGAAACGCTTATAGAAAAAAGTGTACTGATTACCAATACAACCGACATAGAAGAACAACGGATTGCTTTTGATCCTTTATCTATGGCGCTGATCCAAAGCATGGAAGCTTTCGGACCTTTTGATAATGCCGTTTATCAGCAAAGCTGCCCTATGTTCGGTAATGGCTCCGCCCACTGGCTTAGCGGTTCCGATGAAATAGAAAACCCCTACTTTGGCGATAAAATGCTGAATTGCGGCGAGGTAGTTAGAAGTTTATAATTTGTTCAACAACGACAACCGCAACTGCCTTCCCTTTATTGTCTGTGGCTTCATACCCTTCTTTTATTCAGCCTATTAGGAAACCACTGATTGGTTTCCCTATAAAGATAATGAAAATCAAAATGATATATTCATAACGAAAGTTTTGATATAACAAGACGTTACAAGTGTCATATGCAATTATGTCAGCTTAACATATCATACTATGAAAACAAGACTAATCGATCTCGGCAACTCCAAAGCCATAGAACTACCGCCATCCATTCTAGCTCAAACTGGAATAACAGAGAATGTGGAAATCATAATTAAGCCACAGGGTATTATGATTTATCCTATTGGGAAATTCAAGAAAAACCACAAAAAGAAATATGATGACAGCAGCTTATTGGATGAGGAGTTTTTAAGCGGCTTATCTTCGGATGATGAGGATTGGGTATCATGATTGTTATAGGGAGTACCCGGAAATCACGCGCCGTTTTTCCCAAATAAAAAACCAACAAGCGCAAGTGCTACGCCGCTGGCCACATACCCTCTGTTCTTGGTTAACCATAATTGAGGGCTTGTACCACTTGCCTGTTCATCGAACTCGCCATGTGCACCGTGGGCGCCAGGTACAGGGTCCCATAAGTTATGTTTCCGATTAGGGTTTTCAGGATCATTAGTTTGCTGGCCTTCATATCCAGTGCGGGCAAGCACGTAGTCTACCAGGTTTGGAAATAGTCTACTGGCAATAATCACCTGTATAGTGGACCAGGTTACATATATAGACCTCCGGTTTGATTGAGCTCCGTATAATATTGCTTCTGCGGCAACTTCCGGCTGAAATATAGTGCCCATTGGTCTGGCTTTTCTAGATAAGCGACTTTTAACAAAGCCAAACTGAGTAGTATTAAGAGCGGGCAAATGAACCGTTAATATTTGCACCTTACTTTTATCATGAATAAGTTCGGTGCGCAGAGAATCATAAAATCCCTCGATAGCATGTTTTGAGGCGCAGTAGGCGGATTGAAGAGGGATACCACGGAATGCAAGTGCGGAGCCAACAAAGACTATTTTCCCCCTGTTTCTGGGCAGCATCCTTTTCAGCGCTGCCAGAGCTCCGTATACTTGACCTAAATAAGTTACTTCCGTCACCCGTTTGTATTCTTCAGGAAGCATTTCCTTAACCGGACTAAAAACACTGTTCATAGCATTATTGACCCAGACGTCAATAGGGCCGAGCTCCTGCTCGATTTCGGCGGCGGCTTTATCCACTGCCCCCGCGTCGGCTATATCTACTATATGGAAAACGGCATGCCGGCCCAGAGCTTCAACCTCCTTTTTCGCCGCTTCCAGCGCTTCCTTGCCCCGGGCAATCATGGCCACATCATATCCATTTTTGGCAAACATACGCACACAGGCCCTCCCAATACCGGCCGAGGCTCCGGTAATTACAACCAGACCGGGCTGGTTTGGCTCGGACAAATACCTTTCGATCATAATAACAGGTTTAAATGATGTGATTATATTACTTATCGATATGAACCAGGAAATTCGTTAGGTTTTTCCATTGAAGGCGCTGAAAACCTGCCCATCCGCCAACTGACAATAAAGTATTTATAATATCCCGCTTACCGGCGTAATCTCCCATATTGACCCCTTCATTCCTCCCTATCTCAAAAGCGCAAATTTTGTTGTCTTTCAATTCAACCTTAAAGGTACTGGTAGCTTCCTTGACGAAAAAATGTTCAATATTATCATCACTCTGATCCGTAGGATCTTCGCTCGGGCTCGCTATGAAATAGGCAACATTCTTATGATTTCGGACCTTAACTACTTTTACCCAATTTTCAGGAGCAGGGCCCGGCATAATGATCCTGATATAATGGTTCTCTTTAACCTTGGCATTAGGCAAACGTTTTCCATGCTCATCATGCAGCTCAAACCTTGAAGTAATACCAGGCATGCCTGACCATTCATCCACGTTGAACAACTTTTCCTGAGAACTTTTAAAATCCTTTTTGGCCGTCTTACTATCCTGATATTCATGCTCGCTGGCAAAGCGTTTGTCTTTTGCAGGTTTTCCTTTTAAAGCCTGTCCCTCTTCTTTTAAATTTTTAAAAAAGCTCAGGATTCCCATAGCATTCTATAATAAAGTATGCTGCCCATATTATATATTTGATTTTCTTTGAATACTCTTAAACAAACCACTTGTTTGGATTGTTCATTCCCCCAAGTGAGCATTTATATAGCATCTGCTTATTAAAGAAAGGGGTATTGTGGAATAGCATTCCCGGGTTATTGTAAGGGTATTGAAGCTTTTTTTCCAAAACAGCAAATTTATAATTGTTTCCATGACAAAAAGCCCGTATCTTTGGAATCTTCCTAACAGAAATTGAAGCACAATTCGGGTGATTAGCTCAGTTGGTTTAGAGCACCTGCCTTACAAGCAGGGGGTCACAGGTTCGAGTCCTGTATCACCCACCCTATTGAAGCCCAGCGATTTATAGTTGCTGGGCTTCTTTTGTTTTTAGGGGGCCACTACTTCAAATTTCTTTTTGCGAACGATTGTTTTATTATTTAGCAACTCCTACCGCAGCTCTACATCCGCTATAACCGGCAAATGATCCGATGGGAATCTTTCATCATAACGATCATCCAGAATGCGGTGGTTTAAAACACGCACCCCCTCCCGAATAAAAATATAGTCGATCCTTGACTCAGGCGGACGCATCTCTTCCCAGTTATTAGTGGTTGCCGTTGGACCTTGATGTTCCGTTTCAGAAGCGTAACGTGCATCGAAAAGGTTTGGAGCGCCCATCATGACGGCATATGCTTCGGAAGTTTCCGGCACGTTAAAATCACCGGTAACAATTATGGGTATATCTTCAGGTAACGTAGATATATAATCGACCATTACCTTTGCACTTTCAATTCTTGCCTGCTCCCCGCGATGGTCAAAATGGGTATTCAGGAAATAGAACTCACGACCGGTATCTCTGTCTTTCAAGCGCGCGCTTGTCACCACTCTGGTGATAGCAGCATCCCATGAAATACTGCCGGGCACTTCGGGCGTTTCAGAAAGCCAAAAGGTCTGATCTTCAATGACCTCAAACTTGTTTGTGTTATAAAAGATGGGCGAAAACTCCCCCGCCTCTTTACCATCATCGCGTCCCTGCCCCACCCAGGCATATTCAGGTAACCGCTCCTGGAGATCATCCAATTGCCCTTTTAGAACTTCCTGAAGCCCCGCAACACCGGGTAGGTATTTCGACCCAATCATTTCGGCTACATGATCTTTTCGGTGAGGCCATGCGTTAATGCCATCACTTTCCGTATTCATTCGGATATTATAAGACATAACTGTGACTTGAATAGGATCGGCCTCCTGTGCATTCATAGTGCTAAATCCTGAAAACGCTGTAGAAAAAAGCAGGGATATCAGAAATAAGCTAACGTTGTATATGTTCATTTTGTAGGTTATTTAATTATAAATGGCAATTCATGTTATAAATAGCATAACTATAATTTGTAACTTATACCAGAGCCTGTAAAATATACTCCCCTGTCACCCATCACTGATTTCAAAATCAAACGGTACCATCAGGGAACTGATGTGGGGCCAGGTGTCGCCCTTATCGGTACTTTCAAACAGACCATCGCGTCGGGTACCGGTAAACAGGATATTACTGTTGTTGGGGATCAACAGCCAGGCGTTCTCCAGTCTGCCTGCCCATCCCGTTACTATGTGCTTTAAATGGATAGGTAACATTGATGACATTTATAGGTTCACCGTAGTCGTCAGAACGCAATATGGCAGTGTTTCCATTATTGGAACAATCTACCCCGGCCAGCATGTACACCGTGCCAGGGTTTGCGGATCAACAGCCAGAGATTCAATACCAGGAAGCCCGACTTGACCTTCAAAGACCCAATCGGTTAAGGGTATCCATAATTTATGCTATGAAACATCAAATTTCTTTTTGCTTTTCAAGTTTAACCACTTGATAGCCACCTTTTTTCCTGTCACTGATATACATAACCAGGAAGACGATACCCACTAAAAATGCCAGGGGGGCTACCCATAAAAAGGACATCCTGCCGCCGTAATTATCTGCGGGTCGAAGAACAGCAAACGCCTCTTGTATTAATATTTCTTCCTGCTGCAGCCCACTATCCAGTAAGGCTCTGAGTGCATTACCCGTATATTTGCCATCAAATTCACCATTAGATCGATAAAAATCCAATGCCTGTTCACTGGCAGTTAATACATTCCGAACATCTACAGCCTGATATCCCAAAAGTAATAATTCTTCAGGGTTGCCTTCAACGGCATCCGCTTCGGCTGCATAACCTGGGAAGCGATTTTCTACCTGCTCTAAAATACTTACAGTTTCAGCTTCATCGAGTTCATACGGTAGATAACTATCGGCAATTCCACCCATAATCGCATTAGAACCTCCGGCGGCAAAAAAGCCCATCCCAATCATTAGTACAATTCCCAAAGAACCTGCCTTCGGAAACCGCTCACTCATCAAGCCTACAAGTGTAGGGAAAAAGAAGGCAATACCTGCGGCAAATATCGTTGCCGATATCATTAAAGGAAGGGTTCCAGATTCAAAAATGCTGAACATAAAGAGACCGGTACCGGTCAGTATCGATGCACCCAATAACATACCGGGAGGAGAGAATTTTTGCACAAATGGGCCGGCAAACAAACGAAGCACCATCATTAAACCGCTAATCCACACCAAAACAAGGATACCATGAAGGCCTGCAGCCCCAAGAACTTCGGGAATCCATCTCATAGGGCCCATTTCCATTGACAAAGATATCATTTTCAATAAAATCAATCCCCATACGAGTGGATGAGAGAAGGTATAAGTAAACATTTCCTTAATTGGAATACCTGCTTCCGCCAGTTCCGTTTTCGGGAATTTCTCTGGCAAAACCATGGCTCCATAAGTTAATATGGGGATATAAACAATCGCCATCTGGAATGTCCAATGTCCTATATTAAGTGGGCCTATAGCACCAATCTGTACCATCAGCCAACCAATTATCCCACCCAAAACCATGCCGCCGGGAAAAAAGGCGTGAAAGTGATTTAACTTAGTCGTTTTATTATCGGGAAAAAGCGCTGCCGTTAAAGGATTACCTGCAACCTCAATCAAACCGTTACCCGCGCCAAATCCTATTGCACCAAGAAATAATATCCAAAACCCTATAGGGTCACCTGCAAAAGGATAAGCCAGCAGAAACAGGGTTACCCCGGAAAGGTGACCAATAAATGCACCTTTTGTGGTATTTTTCAATCCAATTTTCTCTAAAAAAGGGCCAAAAACCAGCAAACCAATGGCCATACCCCATAAAGCGGCGCCTCCAATATAACCAACATGTGCATTGGTAAGTATGAATTCAGTTTTTAACTGCTGGAGTATGTTACTTACTAATACAAAAGAAAAAGCCGTGGGTAATAGTGCGAGACAAATACCGCTAAAGAGCTTCTTGCGGTTAATTTGATCATTTGAAGCATCCATAGAATATTGATAATGTATGATTGATAAAATGGTGAGATAAGAGTTGCAACATATATTTTTTTTTTCAAATAATCCATTTCTAATAACTTTTTCTACAACAGGTAAGCCTATCCATCCTATTATACAAGTTTTACCAATACCCGGTGCTATGTGATGTCCCGTTTTGAGCATTTCGTAAAACATCTTTATGGTAAAGCCTTTTCCTTTTGTTTATTAGCAGATGGTTTATCAGGTACAGTTGCTGATTTTTTAACTGGTATCGAACTCATTGAACAATCAATATTACCAGTGGCTCCTTCTTCTATTGTAAGGGTGGCGCATATACAGAACCTGCTATTACTTCCGGGCTATTTTAAAATAAGACTACTTATTCATAATTAGACCTCCCGCTTTACACGATCAAGCAGCGACTCCAATCCATTAGTTTTGATCTCATACATTGTGGATATGTACTGACCGAGACTTCCGGCAGGGAATCCTTCCCGGTTAAACCATTCGAGGTAATGCAGTGGAAGGTTTGTTATATGCCAGCCCTTATATTTTCCAAAGGGCATTCGGGCCTGCACAAGCTTGTAAAGAAAGTTTTGATCAAACATAAATGATAATATAAAGCTTAATCAACAGCAGAAACGAGTTTGATATTAATATTTCATGCATTACATTAACAGGAATTTATAAAATTTAGAGCAATACTTCTTTTCTTTGTTATTATGGCAAAACTATGGCTCCCGCTCATCATAGGATTCATAACTATTACAATTGGATGCAATACAACTGTTCCTGAAACAGCTTCAGAAGAAGTATGGGAAGATCTGTTTAATCAGGAAAATCTTGATGGTTGGGATCTTAAGCTCACAGGTTATGAACTTACTGTTAATTTCGGAAACACCTTCCGTGTGGAAGATAAACTTTTGAAAGTCCGGTTTGATCAGTACGAAGACCGTTTTGGACACATTTTTTATAAAAAGCCCTTTTCTCACTACCGCTTGAAAGTTGAATACCGCTTTGTTGGGGAACAGATTGCGGCTGTATGGATGAAACTGCTAGCAACTACAAAACCCTTTTCATCAAAGATGGCCCTGTGGCAGGTCAATTTTAAGGCATTCGTTTAGCAAGAATTATAAATGACTCCCTGACCTATAGACAGCCTTTACAATAAAAACAGAAAAACATAATGCTAAACTAATGGCTAAGAATTTTTTATCCCGAAATATCTCCACTATTATTTATCTGTCAACGCCCATTCTCTTGTTATGGTTATTAATTATAACCCCGGGTTGCACTCAAAATACTCCTGAACCTCCGCCAGAACCTGAGATAAAAAATGTCTCTGATGAAGAAATGGATCAGGATGCCCGTGAATTCCGGGAGAATCTTTCAGTGACTCTGGCAGATGATCTCGATATTTCACTGTGGGCTTCAGAAAAACTGCTGGGCGATATGATTGCTCTTGATATGGATGATCAGGGCCGGGCTTTAATTACCACAACCAATAGGAGCACAGACTCCGAGTTTGATGTACGTGGCCTGGAAGAAAATTGGTTAAGAGCATCCATGACGTGGGAGAATGTCGAAGATCGCAGAGCATTCTTACGCGAGGAACTGGCTCCCGAACGCAGTGAAACAAATACGTTTGTACCCGATTTTAATGAAGACGGCTCCCATGACTGGCGCGATCTTACCGTTCAAAAAGAAGAAATACATCGAATAGAGGATTTAACCGGAAACGGGATGGCAAACCAGTCTCAGTTGTTTATCCGGGACTTTAATGAAGAAATAACAGATGTAGCGGGTGCTGTAGTTCAACATAACGATGATGTTTTTCTGGGCGTAGGTCCCGACATGTGGAGAATCAAAGATAATAATAATGACGGTATGGCCGACTGGAAAGAATCCATCAGCCATGGTTATAATGTTCATATTGGGTTCAGTGGGCACGGTATGTCGGGCGCTACGGTAGGCCCTGACGGCAGAATCTACTGGGGCATTGGCGATATGGGCCTGAATGTTGTCGATAAAGACGGCAAGGAATGGTCTCATCCTAATAATGGTGCCATTCTGCGTTCAGAACCCGATGGGAGCAACTTTGAAGTCTATGCAGCCGGTGTTCGGAATACCCACGAATTCTCATTCGACAAATACGGTAATTTAATAACAGTGGATAACGATGGCGACCATGCCGGAGAGCATGAACGCCTTGTCTATTTGGTGAACGGCTCGGATAGCGGCTGGCGCATCAACTGGCAGTTTGGCAAATATACCGATCCCAAAAATAACGACTATAAAGTCTGGATGGATGAAGAATACTACCAGCCTCATTTTGAAGATCAAGCCGCTCATGTTCTTCCACCACTAGCCCCTTATCATTCCGGGCCTACAGGTTTTGCTTATAATCCCGGAACAGCATTGAATGACGATTATAACGACCACTTTTTTGTGATGTCATTTAGAGGCTCGCCAGAAAACTCTGCCATCTTTGGTTTTACCCTTAAAGAAAAAGGTGCTTCTTTTGAACTCGATACCGATCAGGAAGTACTGGGTGGCCTATTAGCCGTTGGGATGGATTTCGGTCCGGATGGAGCTCTTTATATGACGGATTGGTTACAAGGTTGGGGCACAAAAGGGGAAGGGAGAATTTGGAAACTTGATGATCCTGACGAGACCGGTTCTGAAATGCGAAATGAAACCAAAAACCTTTTAGCAGAGGATTATACCGAACGCAACGCAGAAGATCTGGTAAACCTCATGGGTCACGCCGATATGCGTGTACGCCAGAAGGCCCAATTTGAACTTGCCGAAAGAGAAGATACCGAATCACTTCTTTCCGCCACTGAAAGCAGTAATCAGCAACTGGCACGGATTCATGGCATTTGGGGACTCGCACAAATAGGCCGCGCAAATATTGATGCCGTTGAACCTTTAATACAACTACTAACCGATAGTGATTCTGAAATCAGGGCACAAAGCGCCAAAATGCTGGGTGATGTTCGTTATCAACCTGCGGGCGAATCCATCATCCCCCTTCTGGGTGATGAACATCCTCGCGTACGCTTTTTTGCTGCCGAAGCATTAGGACGAATTGGACATCAACCGGCCCTGCAGCCTATTGTTGAGATGCTGGAACATAATAATGATGAGGATGTATACCTCCGTCATGCCGGCGCCATAGCATTATCACGATTGGATGATACCGAAGCGGTCACCTCTTTGGCAGATCATTCATCCCGAGCTGTGCGTGTTGCTGCCGTTGTCGCTCTTAAAAGAATGGAGAGTCCGGGCGTAGCGCGTTTCCTTCAGGATGAGGATGAATATATAGTTACCAATGCCGCAAGGGCCATTGGTGATGATCTTTATATAGATGAAGCCCTACCCGCCCTAGCCGCCATTCTGGATGAGGAGCAATATGTAAACGAGCAGTTAATTCGCCGGGCCATAAACGCCAATTTATATAACGGTACGCCAGAAAATGCCAGCAGGCTTGCTTCTTATGCACTCAGGTCAAATGCACCTGAAGCCATGAGAGTCGAAGCCCTGAATACGCTTGCATCCTGGCCTGACGCCTCTATATTCGATCGTGTAACAGGACGCCACCGGGGTGAGTTGAACAATGATCCTGATGTTGCACGGGATGCTTTTAAACCTGTAGCCGACCAACTACAGGCTATGAAAGATCCGATAAAAATTGCCGCTATAGAAGCTATTGCATCATTAGGCTATGAGGCTGCTCTTCCTGCCGTGTTTGCTTTTCTGCAAGATGAGCCTTCAGCAGAGGTAAGAATCGCTTCCTTGAAGACCTTGCAGAATATGAATTACAACAAAATTGATGAAGCGGTGGCCCTGGCCCTTGAAGATAGCCAATCAAGTGTACGAATGATTGCATTGGCTATGATCCCGGAAATCGATCTACCTGAAGAGAGTATTGTTAATATGCTGCTTGCCGTTCTGGAAAACGGAACGGTTACCGAGCAGCAAACAGCTTTAAAAACCCTTGGATCCGTAAACGGTGACGCCGCACGGGAAGTGTTGAGCAACCAGCTTGAACTTCTGCAAGAGGGTGAATTGGCCGCTGAAATAGAGCTCGAATTAATTGAGGCTGTTGAACAAGTGGATATTAGCAGTTTAAACGCTACTCTTGAACAATACCAGGCTGCAAAACCAGCAGATGATGCCTTAGCTAATTATAGCGCCTCCCTCGCTGGTGGCAGCGCTGAAGCAGGCCAAAGAATATTTTATCGAAATGATAGCGCCCAGTGCGTGCGCTGCCATGCCGTGAACGAGCAAGGTGGTGAAGTCGGCCCTGATTTAACCCACTCCGGGGCAAATTTATCCCGCGAGCAGATATTAGAATCACTCGTAGCCCCGGGAGCCAGACTGGCACCTGGATACGGCACCGTTACACTGGAACTGGAAAACGGTGAAACCGTTCAGGGTATCCTTCAGGAAGAAACGCGGTCATCGGTTACGGTGAGAACAGGTGGTGGAGATAGTAAAGTTGTTCAGAACAGCAATATAGCTGAGCGAACGAACTCTCCATCCACGATGCCGGATATGAGCAATATCCTGTCTACACGTGACATCCGTGACCTTGTTGAATTTCTAACAACATTGAAATAGTATTTCACCGCAAAGGGCACGAAGAGCACAAAGGAAAAACAAGATTTAAATTAAGAAGGTAGCCCCTGTACAGCCGTCTCTGCTCCCGCCGGTACAGGCGTCTCGCCTGTACCTTCTTTGTCTTACGGCCTCTGGCCGGCCGGGCGTGTATCATGCTAAATATCAGAACTGTACTAAGGACGCATATTTAGTTGCCCCTCAACGGTTCGGCGAGGATCTTTTGCCCAGCACATAATCCCGCCGGTACAAGCGTCTCGCCTGTACCTTCTTTGTCTTACGGCCTCTGGCCGGCCGGGTGTGTATCATGCTAAATATCAAAACTGTACTAAGGGCTGCTTATTTAGTTCCCCCTCACCGGTTCGACGAAGATCTTTTGCCCAGCACATAATCCCGCCGGTACAGGCGTCTCGCCTGTACCTTCTTTGTCTTACGGCCTCTGGCCGGCCGAGCGTGTATCATGTAAATATCAGAACTGTACTAAGGGCTGCTTAATTAGTTGCCCCTCAATGGTTCGGCGAGGATCTTTTGCCCAGCACATAATCTACTGAATACCGGCCGCTTCCCATAATAAATAGCGCTAATGCCGCTACCAGCAGCATCAAGTCAATGCGCATGGCGTTAAAGCCCAGGGGCAGCTTTACCGTTATGATGGCAACTACCATAATAACCGATAATAATGGGGTGGGAAAGCGAATATACGTGCCAGTAAGTACCATTAGGCCTCCGAAGAACTCAATAATGGCCACTACCCAAGCCATTATTCCGGACGCGGGGATGCCAAGATCGGCAAACATGGCTTGTGGCCCTGTAATCCCTGTTAGTTTGCCCCAACCGGCCAATATAAATATCACTCCGACACCTAAGCGAAGTAAAAGTATAGCAAGGTCATGGTATTTGTTTAACTCAGATTGATTCATAGCTTAACTCCATTTGTAGCAGTGCCATTTACATTGTAAAACAAAGATACGAGTTCTTTTAAGATGCTATCACTAAAAGCATCGGGGACTAAAAATCCTCCGCCCCACAAGTGACGATCGGATGGGTAATTGACTCTACTTTAATAATCCTGTTCTTATAACATAAAAAGCCCGAAAAACAATTCTCCGGGCTTTAATTTTATGCGATAATGCTGATATAACAGCATCATCAAAACTGATACTGCAAAAAAGGTCTTAGGCCACGGCCTTATTCGCAGATTCCGATTCTTTTCCGGCCAAAATTTGATCAACCGAATACTTTCCGCTGCCGAGGATTCCAACAGCCATTGTGGCAAATAACAGCAATAGATCAAGACGTGCGGAACTAAAATCACCACCAAGCTTTGTGGTAAATAAAGCGACTACCATGATAAAAGCTAAAAATGGAGCCGGAATACGAGTATAGGCTCCGGCCAAAATCATCAGCCCACCAAAAAATTCTAATATCGCCACTATCCAGGCCATTAAACCCGCCAATGGAATGCCCAGACTTCCAAAAAAGCCTGCAACCCCTTCAATACCGGTGAGCTTGCCCCATCCGGCATATATAAATATCAAGGCGACGCCAATGCGCAAGAATAGAAAAGCTAGATCCTGATATTTTGTAATTTCTGATTTATTCATTCTACAACTCCGTTAGTTATTATTAATTTTTGTAATTGCCCTTTTTAAGTACGTGATTTAATATCAATAAAACAAATTTAGAGTGCCTTAACTCTTACCAATGTACCGCAGCAGGTTGTGTAAATATAATAACCCAATATCTGATCTAAAGAAATGGCACTTTTACCTGCTTGCAATCCCTTTATTAAAGTAAATCGTTTATATTTTACACCGCCTGCCCGGTAGATGGTATTTTGCTTACGCCGCTACTACCTGCACATTGATCAGTAAACGAACATTATCGCTGACCATCACTCCGCCGGCTTCGGTTGCTGCGTTCCAGGTAAGTCCAAAGTCTTTGCGGTTAATCTTGCCCTCTACTTCAAACCCGGCCCTGTTGTTACCCCAGGGATCTTTGATGATTCCGCCGTAATCTACATCGAGGGTAACTTCTTTGGTTACATCTCTGATGGTTAGATTACCTGTCAGTTTATACTCGCTACCCGAAACTTCCTCCAGCTTGCCGTCGGTAAATTTGATTTCGGGGTATTTTTCCACGCCAAAGAAATCGTCTGATCTCAGGTGCGCGTCACGGTCGGTATTGTTGGTGTCAACGCTGGAGGCGTCGATGGTGAACTCCACAGCAGCTCCCTTAAAATCGTCGCCCTCGGTTTTCACTTCGCCGTCAAATACATTAAAAGATCCCGTGACCGTTGAGATCACAAGGTGCTTCACTTTTAATTGTACTTCGGTATGAGTGGGGTCAATTGCCCATTTTTGCAGTGTTTCTGTAGATGACATACTATTTTTTCCTTTATCTAGGTTTCCTAAAATGTTGAATGGATCAAAATCCATAATGATGGTTCTGTAACCGGAAACTGGTGGGGTAAGTTTCCCCGCATGCCCATACCCGCATTTTCTTAATCCAGATTAAGAAAAATTACCGCGTTGTTAGATCTCTTCGGATCTTGCTTAAAAACTCAGGAGTGATGCCGAGATAGGAGGCGACGTATTTAAGCGGAACCGACCGGATCACCTCAGGGTAGGCTTTTTGGAATTTCAGGTAGCGCTGATCGGCGGTATCTGAAATGTTCTGGATGATGCGCTTCTGGTGAGCTACCAGGGCATTTTGAAAGATGATCCGGAAGTAGCGCTCGAACTGAGGCAGTTCATTGTTAAGCTTCATCCAGACGTCCTTGCTTAGCTGATATACCGTACTGTCCCCCATCGCGCGTATATTGTATTCAGCCGGAATTCCACGGAAAAGGCTATCCAGATCGGCTGTCCACCACATCCGGGTGGCAAACTGCAACACATGGTCGTCGCCGGCATCGTCTGTGAAATAGTTGATCAGGCACCCTTTATCTACCAGGCTAAAATAGGTGCATGGTTCTCCCTGAGCCAGCAAAAATTTCCGGTTGGGTATTTCTTTCTTCTCGAGAAGGGACAGAAAATAGGCGGTTTCCTCAAGCGAAATTTTTATATACCGGCCAAGATTATCGTGAAGCTCTTCAGGTTTCAAAAAAAAATTATTATGATCGTGGAATTCTTTGATCAATAATAGCTAATAATTCAGTAAGTGTCACCTTTACGACTCGTGGGGAACCAACCACTTCGAACTACGGGGGCAAGTTTGAAACAGCCTCGAAATGCACTCCCAAGACAACTCCTTACCCGCTGGTACAGGCGTCTCGCTTGTCCTCTTTGTCTTACGGCCTCTGGCCGACCAGACGTGTAGCTACTTACAATGTTATATCCTATTTCTGAGCTCTGCCCTATATAAAATCCTGCCCTTTTATCTTGCAGCACTACATTTGAAATCGGTAACCGGGGGGACGGCCGGAGGCCGAAAAACAAAGATTGGGACAGGCGAGACACCTTTCCCGGCGCGTACTTGCTTTTTCACCTCATGGTTACATGCCGCCCCCTCAGGTGCCGGCAGTACATCTATTTTCGGTGTATTCTATGTTTTGACCAGTTCTAAACTCCGCCCCTTCAGGCCCGGGCCGGGGCCTATACATCTCCTACTGCCAGTCGGGGTTGGGCAGGCCTTTAGTAGGAGTTGGTACGGACTTGGTACGGCCCTGACCTCTGGAGATCTGTTACAAAAAGTGATAGAAAATTTTTGTTTTTACTGTAATTTTATATCCTTTTTACTCTATATCAACGTGATAGACAACTGCCGTATGTGCATCATCATGCGGACGGTTCAGTACATACAACCGGTTTCCTTTCACCATCTCTATTTGTTGATGCTGAGGAAGCAGAACTTTGCCAAGTGGATCACCAAAATAATCCAGAACCACGTATTCCCGACCTGATCCGGAATCATCTGTCCACAGCCAGAACCGGTTCGAGTCGTCTAGCTGAATGTCCATGAAAGCAGGTTTGCTGTCTTTAATCAGCTCGCGCATTTTTTGTTGTACGGGATTGTCAATTTGGCCAATATGGAAGTCTAAATCTTCAGTGGTGACATCCCTGTTAGCAACATTAAGGTGTATTTCGTGTTCAATTTTGAAATCCTTATCCAGGATACGCACGATCTGGCTGTCTGCCCGTGCTGTTAGCGCTCGTCCATCATCTAATGGTTTAAAAGGGTCAGTATAGCGATAGGGCAGTGTATAGATGCTGATGCTGTTTTCAGATATATCCATATAAGCGGAATGCACAGCCAAACTATAGATGGATTCCTTAACGGACATACTGTCGTTGATAACTTCTACAGCATGAATACGGGCGGTGGTAAATTCATCCGGAGCGGCAAAGGTTTGCAAGCCTGCATTTTCAGATACATAAAAAAGGTTGTAATTATCACTGCTACGGAATCCGCGGAATGACCCCGGATATTCATAGTTCAAAGATTCAGAAAAGTGGAAATCGCCGTTCTCTTCCTGCTTAAAAATTGTCGTCATGTGGCCGGGATTATTGCTGGTTATTAATGCATTCCCACGTAAAGTAGATTGAAATCCAGATGTTAACTCCCCCGGCCCCCTCCCGTCACGGGCAACCTGCCTGGAATAGCTGCCGTCGGGGGTAAATTGGTGGAGTGAGGGGGGAGTCCGTTCAGCAAGCAATAAATGCCCGTCTTCCGCGACAAAAAATCCATTTAGGTATACCGCTATAAAATCCTTTGTTTCCGTAATTTCAACTTCCTTAGTGAGCTCAAGAAGCTGCAGGGAATCATAGTGCAGCTTGTCTGGGTTTTGCTTGTTGGCATTACAGTTAACCAGTGCTGTGGCAAAAAGCAAAAGGATAAGGATACTGGGAATATTGTTTGGGTTGAATGGTATGCATTTGGACATATAAAGAACTACTTGCCCAAAATGACCCATATCAACTAGCCAGGTTGAAGGTTTGCCGCGTTCGGTGATCAAAACGGGCTCTATGGCCTGATGGAGCTCATCAAGTATTTTTTTAGATTGATGTTTTAGGGTCATGACGAGTTCAGTTTTCATGATGTTACTATAGTATCACTATTTGCCCTGTTAAGAAATTAGTACTATATTGAAGGATATAAAATACCGGATAATACTGATTAGTTATAAATTTAAGCATCCTTAATAATAAATAAATACTTTAATGCTACAATCAAACAGTTAATGATATTTATTTTAAATCAATAGCATCATGTCTTATAAAATCTACCTTTTATTCACAAATTTGCTGATGTTTTTTTTGTTGCTGTCTTGTAGTACTGACGAGCCACCTAATACAGCTATTGAGGCACTGCCGGTTGAAATCAATGAGAGGTCTTCTATTATAAGTGGTGAACTTGAAGATGACCTATTTTTCAGTTCGCTTTATTTAACTGTAACAGATCAACTTGGCCATATTTATACTCTGGATGGGCGGCAAAATATCATCTTCAAGTTTGATGAAGAGGGTAATTTCATTCATACTATAGGGGGTGAGGGACGTGGACCCGGTGAGTTTCAATCGGTATATAGCATGATTGTTACAGGCAGTAATAAGCTGTTGGTTTACGATTATATGTCCCACCAAGCCACCATTTTTGATTCTGATGGAAGTGACTATGAGATCATCAAGATGAACTATTCAAATGCTCTGTTTAACATCCGGTCAAAATCAACAAATGAGCTAATATTACCCCATTATCAGGATGGTCATATTATTCACATTTATAACCTTGACCAACAGGAAATGACTGCAAGCCTCATCTCTACTGATGATGTACTGCAATCCAATGAGGAATATGAAATAGACATGCTGAAAGTGGGTAGAGGTTCAGCACTGGCTTTGTCAGACGATCAAATCGTGTATGCACCTGATTATTACAATGGCAAGATCCATAGCTACCATAAAAGTGATCAGGGATGGGTTGCCGGGAAAAATATACCTGGCTACAGAAATATTAATAAGGCATTTACCATTCACGAAACCTCCGAACCATATGAAGACGGTGTAAATATTATCAGCATACATCCTAAGGGAACAGGCTACCTTAATTACGAATTTCATTCCTGGTCGCTGGGTTTGTTTCCTCTAAACGATGGAGGATTTGCCCACTTATCTTTGATCGATGTTACTGATAATACAGACGAACAACATTTGGTTTTGGAAATATTTAATAACCAGGAACTATTAAAACATGCAATAATAGACGAATTTGCCACCCCCTATGAACAAAGGCCAGTTTGGATAGATCCATCAGGTTATATTTATATTGCTGATAACAGAAATGAACCCAAACTTAGCAAGTTTGAGGTTGATTGGGAGACGAGGTAACTGCAATAAGAACATTTATCAAGCATCATTTATAGCCCTTGCAGACGTCCAGCCAGCCAAATAAATAAATTATCTAAACCTGCATATCAGATTTTATGAAAGGACA
Organism: Balneolales bacterium; assembly: GCA_040878085.1. Taxonomy (GTDB): domain Bacteria; phylum Bacteroidota; class Rhodothermia; order Balneolales; family Natronogracilivirgulaceae; genus JBBDMU01. The sequence continues at coordinate 253,371 of JBBDMU010000014.1, read as the reverse complement.
CATACTGAGTGAAGATATATTATTATAAAATAGTTCTAATACTTATTTTTTGTCAGGCCTGTGGTAATATGGAAACAGCTAGTACTACAATTGACTGGCACGAAGAAGATCTGAACGATTATGTAATTTATTCTTTTGGTATATATAAAGATACCTTGAGTGTAATAAATCCAGCCTCTGGTGAAATTATTCATACCATCAATAATTTTAAAAGTATTCAATCGGTAGTAACCAATAAGGATGGAACCCGATTGTATGTGGCCACAGCAACGGCGCATTCGGGAAGCAATCCTGGTTTCATTTATGAGGTCAATACGACTACGTGGGATTCCAGGGTCATTGATAAAAACGCTTCACACCTGTTAACGAACCAAAAAGGAGACCTCTTTTTTCTTAGAAAGCTCAGGACTACACCCAAACGAATTTTTGGTTCCATTGATCCGGATAACGGTTCTGTGACTCATATAGATGCCATCAATATAGCAGACGGTTCCTGGTTTGAAGATAGTTTAATTGGAATTGACAGTGATGATCCATTTTTATACGCTTTGGATGAGAATGACAAACTTTATAGACGTGATTATAAAAATAAAGAAACCGAATACCTATTTGAGGATTTTGATTTTGAATCCACTACTCATTTTGTTTTATCAAATGACGGACAGAAATTATACTTTCCCGGAGGCCCGATCCTTGATTTGGAAAGTGAAAAAATCGTTGGGTATCTTCCTATGTGGCAACTTAGCTGGATAGCTGTCCGTGAAGATAATAAGGAAGTTTATATAACCGATCCTGGTAGTGATCGAGATGAGACAGTTCCATCAGGCAAAGTTTATATTTACGATTTTCAAACTAAAGATATTTCCGGGCATATTGACGTAAAAGTGAAAGGTATTCGAAATCGGACCGAACGAATTTATTTGACTGCTAAAGAACGATTTGCCATTGTCAGCGATTTGGACAGACGTATTTTTATTATTGATCTTAAAAAACGAGAAGTAATTAAACACTATACGTTTGAAGATGATAGCGGTAGTAGAACCCAAAATGTACAAAAGATGTACCTTGCTCCAAGCCCTCAGAAATAAATTTAGAGTTAATTCTGAAGTAGAAAAACAGCCCATTGCTCCGAAATGAGGTCTTAATTCATTATAATATTGGTTCAAACAATGCCATCGTCACATCATCAAGGCGAACACCGAGATGATGTGACGAGATATGAGTAAGCATCGTATCCTTTGGCAGATTAACAATTTTCTCTTTGGTTCCATCCGCAGTTATAATCAGCCATTGCTGACTATCAGCCGTATAGGTTAGTTGTAGCCAAATCCTGCCTTTATGATCGATCATCATATTTTCTACTGGTGTTTTTTCATCAGGGAGTAAACCTCTCATGGTTCGCCATTGATCACTGCTGGACTCATCCTGAACATCCCGGCGTTCCTCGCTGGATAATGCCTCGGGTAATAATTCAATTTCAATCGTTCTGAGGGTATCCAGGTTGGCATTTATTTCCGCGATAACAGAGGCAACTGTCTCATAAAGGAGGACTGAACCGTTTCTGGGGTTATAGACTATTGATTAATTAGCCCCTTGAGCTTATCCTTTTCCTTTCTTCTTTAATATAGACGAAAACGTTGATCTTTATAAAAAATATGTATTTCTTAATAAAACTAATACATTACTAGAAACCAAACATATGCTCAAAGTAGAGCTTGGCCTATCGAGTATCTAAAGTTTGTCGAAGTAAATATTTTTCATCGACTTATTCCATCAGTGAAATGTGTATAAACCCAGGAGAGCAATATGAAAAGTACAACAAAACCTCGAGTGATAAGGGAAGCGATTAAAAAATTAGAAGCCAATCTTGATAAAGTTGCCCAAGTATCTGAATGGGCGAAGTTAATTGGCTACCAAGACGTAAATAAATTTTCCAGACACTTTCTTTGGCATTTTAAGAAAAAGCCAGGCAAAATACTAAAGGTAATAAGACAGAAAAGTATCATAAAAGATTTAAGAAACAGAAATGCATCTAATCTAGAAGTAGCCTTAAATCACAGCCTCAGGGATGAAAATGCTTTGTATGGTTTTATAAAGTATTATTTCGGTTGTTCCCCTACTGAAATTAAAGACATGACTGATAAAGAGTTGCGCCAGTTAATGAATAAAATAATTGATTGATATTAATGACTAAAATTATTTATTGATATAATTTAAAAGATTATGAATATTCTCAATAGCAATTAATTACTTAATGAGCTGTAAATACGAAAAATGGTTAAGAAAATTTACCACAATAAAAAAGCAGAAATATACGGAGTCATAGCCATGACTTTAGCTATTATTGTGATTTATTTCCCTATGCTGAGCCACGATTTCCTGACTCGTTGGGATGATCAGTTTATGTTACCGGAAAGTATGTATCATACCAAACTTAGTTTAAATACAGTTCTTTCATTATTTACGGAATCTTACTTAGGGCAATACTCTCCGCTTATAATGCTGTCCTACTTGGCTATAATTCACGTTGCCGGAAATGAAGCAATTGCTTTTCATCTATTTGGCCTGCTGGTTCACCTTGCCAATTTTTTATTGATTGGTTTGCTACTCAAAAAGTTGTTGAATTTGGTTCCAAATCATAATTTTACAAAAGTTGCGATTAAATGGATTGCCTGGGGTACTGCATTCCTGTTTGCCATTCATCCTTTACAAGTGGAATCTGTGGTATGGATCAGCGCTTCTAAGATTTTATTATACAGTTTTTTTTATTTAATGGGACTATGGTTTTACCTCATATTTAAGCAGTCAGGGAAGTACATATGGTTAGGGATGGTGTTGTTATGTTTCCTCTTTTCCTTGTTCACTAAAGAGCAGGCAGTGGTATTTGTTTTTTCATTAATTGCAATAGATTTGGTCATCCACTCAAAAATAAGCCTACTGCAGTTTAATATTTGGCTGGAGAAAATCCCTTTTTTTATTATAGCATTGTGTTTTGGCTGGTTTACTTTAACAATACCGGGAATGATTGGCTCTGGTGAGGCTTATCCGATATGGCAGCGAATTATTTTTGGCAACTACAGTTTTTGGGAATACCTGATAAAGCTGATTGCACCTCACAACCTTTCCCACTTTTATTTTTTCCCCATGGATCCGGGAGAAATTCTGCCACTCCGGTTCTGGTTCTATCCTTTTGTAAGCCTAATTTTTTGTTGGATATTTTTTGAGTATAAGCACCACATCAATAATTTATACTTATTTGGCGGACTCTTTTTCTTAATTAACATAGTCGTTGTACTCCATTTAATCCCCATGCCGAGAGCAGCCATTATTGCCGATCGGTACATCTATTTAAGCGCTATAGGCTTTTTTATGATTGTGACTGTTGCACTTGCACAATGGCTATCAAATCATGGAACATTCGCCCAAAAATCTCTCATGGTTGCCGGAAGTTTGTATCTCTTGGTGTTGGCAAGCTATACACATGAACGGAGTAAAGCGTGGGAAAATATGGAAACCTTAAATGAGAGTGTGAGGCAGGTGATAGAAAAACATACAGGAGAATTTGATTTGTATGAAAATAATCCAATGTAAAAAGTTTTATCCAATGATGGGTAAATAAACACGCTACAGATAATCTGTAACATGTTTATCTAATATATAGTGAGTAAAAACTTGCTATTAACATAAAAAGGAAAAATAAAATGAAAAAGACAATTCTTAAAATGATTAGTGCGTGTATGTTTGTAGCATTATTATCATTTAATATTACAACAACAACAAATAGTTTAGATTTTAGCTTAGGTGGCATGGCAGCGCTAGCTAGTGGAACTACTTGTGATGAAAGTACTGACCCAGTAGAAAAAAATTGGAATCAAGAAGATGCAGATGATCCTACTAATTGCGAGGCTAATGGAGCAGGTTGCATTAACTGTACTAACTAATTATTAATTATAAATATGAATATTAAATTATCAACAGGGTTGCTTTTTTTAGCATCCCTGTTATTATTTTGCAATCGTACCGACCCGAAACCCGATACAGTCTATAATCAGACCAACAGGATTGGAGGCATAACTATCAACAATAGCATTGATCAAGCGGAGCATGTACAAATAGGACTGCAGGTTTTTGACGATTCACATATCGCATACGGGCTGGATCTGCGAAGCCATCATTTATTTAAGCTTTCACTTGAGTCAGAAAGTTTAACCTTTTTGAGCTCAGTGGGTAGGGGCCCTCAGGAACTCTCTTTTCCTATACAATTAATAATGAAGAGTGATACGGAATTTTATGTTTACGATGCCAGGCAGGACATGTTCGCACATTTTGTTAATGATGAGATTATTGGCAAAATACCCGGTTACATGGAACATAATATCTGGAACCGGAACTCATACGGTTTTTATTGGAACAACCACATTATAACCGCTATTGAAGATCATGAAGAACTTCAGGCAATGAATATTGACCAAGCCAAGCCTCTGGCTTTCCTTAATTTGGATGACAATACATTGACCAAACATGGCATGATGTCTCCAACTATTGACAAATTGGATTCATATGGCAAATATCCGTATATTTATTTTGATGATGTATCCGAAATCATTTATTATGCTTTTCGTTCTGATTATACGATCATGAAATATGATATAGCGAAAGATACAACTTTTGTTGCTAGCAGCTATAAACCTCAAAAAATGCGCCAACGATCTATTCCTGTTGATCGACAATCTCAACCGACCAGAGAATCTGCCAGAATGTATGGTTTAGATACCACGAACATCAATGGTATGGCCATAATTGAAGATCAGTTAGTTGTAGTATGGTTTAATTATACAGATGAATTTTATGATAATAACTCTGACTACACGAGTTTAGATGTCTATGGGGTAATATACGATCTTCCTAATCTGGATAATCCCCGTGAATTTTCTCTTCCCGGACGGTTCTTGGGAATCTACAATAATAATCTTTTGGTTGAAGAAAATGATGATCCGATCAATTACACAATCGGTTTTTATGACGTCATTAATTAGCCATGAATATCGGACATTAGTAACAGCGGAATTTGATCAAACACAAAGTGAACTATTGAATCAGTGCAACTCTATTATTGTGATACCGACAAATAAATAGAGTTGGTGAAGGGGAAAGTATGGAAGCCAGCAAAGACTGGTTTTCAACATTAAGGCTTAATCTGCATTTACCAATTGCGTCTATCTGTTTACTCGATCATAAAATTTGCATTAACAAACGGAAATTTTTATTACTGCCAAAATATTATGATAAATTCAAGTTTAAGTTTTTTTTTAAAAAAAAGTTATCCTTATATAATAGCTATATTATGTGTATCGATATTCAACATATTCCTTTTATATACCAATGCTGATTACCGGAAACATATTGAACAACTGTACTCTCAAGTCCAGTTTCAAGAAGCGCTGGAATATCAGAGTTATTCCAGTGTGGTTAATAATGCTAGAATCACCCATTCCGGAATCAAACTAAGAGATTCAGGAATGTCTTTGTTGGTATTTTTTACCGATCGCGGTTGTCCGAGTTGCATCGAATCCGAAATTCTTAACTTACAAGATTTTTACAATAAGCATCCTCAAAACATACAAGCCTACTTGTTAAGCAGCAACGAGTCATTTACCAGCCTCTATGAAGTAAATTTCCCTTTAAAAGTAATCAACCCGAACGAGACTATCCTTGATGAGGAACTTAATTTTGACAATCCGGTAGCAATTTTAACAGACTCCAATGGAATGGTTCAAAATATTTATGTGGCAGAGGTTGGTAACAAGGAAAAAAGTAGTAACTTTTATAAGCGCATGACCTCATTTTTTAACTCAATTCATTAAACCAATATATTACATATTGTACATATCCAGACAATATGTTAATTCCACATCCTTTTAGTAGACAACAGGTATCACTATAGTATATTGTAGTTTAATCTATTTCATTATTATTTATGTTAAATAATAACATTTTCACTTCTTCTTTCTTTTCAAAGGTATTTTCTTTCGATGAATTGTTCTTTGTCCGTCAATTGTTAGTTCGGTTGTCCCTGATTCTATTTATTTACTTTATTTTACGAGTCGTCTTTTTAGCGGTTCATTGGGAAGCATTTCAGACCGTCTATTTCACTGTGACGACTGAGAATATTTTTTGGATCTTCTTTACAGGCACTAATTTTGATCTGATCGTGATCATATTCATCAATATACCAATCATAATTACCCATTTGATGCCCTCTCCCTGGAGGAAGTATTCAGCTTATCCATCGGTGCTGAGAATTGCATTTATCACCATAAATGCAATATTCATTTTTATAGGAATCGCTGACATTATTTATTACCAGCACGCTATGGAACGAGCTTCCGGAGCAATTTTCGGGGTGCTCGATGGTTTTTGGCTTCTTTTCTATCGGTATTCTGTGGAATACTGGTATGCACTGCTGTTCTTTATACTAATTATAATCATTCTTTATTGGGTAGATCGAAAGATTGAGGAAGATGTAAAGGAGAACACCACGTACAGTATCCAGTTTCTGCTTCTTATATTATTTGCACCTATTATTTTTCTGGTTGCTTCAAAGATTACAAACAAGTTTCCGACAAACACAACAGCTGCAGCCACAAATACTCCTTTTATTCTTATCAATGATATGTTTACGAGTGGTTCACTACTGAACGATCAAAATCTACCGGAGCATTCTTTTTTTAAACCAGGCGAAGCAGAAGATATCCTGAAAATTCAAAAGAATTATCATCGGCCGGAAAAATCGGAGAATTCTTTTAATGTAATGATCATTGTGCTGGAAAGCTTTTCAAAGCAATACATTGGTTATTTCCAGGAAGGCCAAAGTCACACGCCTTTTATCGACTCACTTTACAATAAAAGCTTTGTATTTACCAATGCTTTTGCCAATGGAAATTACTCGAATGAAGCTATTTCATCTATTTATACCTCAATTCCTGCTTTGATGAGGCAGCCGATGATTACTTCCAGATATAAATACAACGACATGAATGGAATTGCTTCACTACTCGGTGGCAAAGGATATAATTCTGCTTTTTTTATGGGTAGTCCAAATGGTCTATTTGGGTATGATTTTTTTACTAAAAGAGCTGGATTTGAGGAATACTTTGGAAAGTCTGAATATAACAATAATACTGATTACGACGGTGCCTGGGGTATCTATGACGATCGGTTTTTTCGCTTCACGGCAGAGAAATTAGATGAAATGGAACAGCCTTTTATGGCCAGCCTGTGGTCCTTATCCTCCCATCATCCTTTCTTAACACCACCCGATTATCAGGATAATTTGGAAGAAGCCGGAGACCATCCGATCTTGAAAACAATCCGATATACTGATCATTCTTTAAACATGTTTTTTGAGAAAATACAAAAGATGCCTTGGTTCAATAACACACTATTTGTGATCACGGCGGATCATAAATCCAACACCAATAACCATACAGCCTATTATTCCACACCATTGGGAGCTCACCGTATACCATTAATTTTTTATAAGCCCGGCAGCGATTTAACCGGAGTTAACCATGAACCTGTTCAGCATATCGATATTTTACCTTCTGTTATGGATTATTTAAATCAGGACGTAACTTTTTCAAGTATGGGTAAGAGTGTATTTGATCCTGTTGATAATAGATTTGTCTATCAATACTACAATCGACTTTTTCAGATCTCAGATGATACTTTCTTCTTACAGTATGATGGAGAGCAAATAATTTCTTTATACAATCATCGAAAGGATTCTTTGATGCAGAATAATTTGTTATTTCAACAAGCAGAAATTCCGGATATGATGCTAAAAACTCTTAAAGCTAATATGCAGTATTACAATCGTGCCATGAATGAAAATGAGTTTGTTAAAAGGGAAAATTGAAGTATTGTTTTCTATCTTGGGAAAAATGTTCATCCCTCACGAAATATCCACAAATTTAGTCTCTGATAGCAACCAATTGGGCTAATTAATATTATATTTTGGATTTTTAGAAGACCCTTATTTTTTTAACTTTGGTTTTTACATTTTATAAAACTACTATATTATTAATGAGATTGAACACAAAGCTAAAGGGAATAGTAGCTAACACTTAAATAATCCAGAATCGTCTTTGCTCCTAAAACGGCCCATAACTGCCATTATGCTCGTGATCGCCACCTTCATCTTCGGGTATGTGGCCCTCACGGAGCTTTCCGTGGATCTGCTTCCGGATGTGGATGCCCCTACCTTACTGGTCCGGGCTGAATGGAGCGGAGCCTCGGCGCGGGAGATTGAGACGCGGATTAACGAGCCGCTGGAGGCGGCCCTTAGTTCGGTCCCTAAATTATCGGGAACGCGAAGCAATGCACGGCAGGGACTGGGATTTATAGCTTTAGAGTTTGAATGGGGCCACGATATGAACCTGGCTTTCCTGAACGCCAGGGAGAAGCTCGACCAGGTGCGTTATGCCCTGCCCGAGCAGGCCGGGCGCCCCACGCTGGTTTATTCCAACCCTTCCGACGAACCCGTAGCCGTATTAAGCGTGACGGCCGGCGATCAGGCGGAGCCTGATTATGAAACGCGGCTGGCCCTGAAGAACTGGGCTGATCAGATCCTATCCCGCCGGCTGGAGCAGGAAGATGGAATTGCCCAGGCGGTGGTGGTGGGAGCGCTGATTCCTCAGGTCCATATTCATTATGACGCCAAGCTGGCCGACCAGTACGGTCTTTCCATCAGCGAGATTCAAAGAACAGTTCAGGATGCCAATTTGTTTACCGCTTCGGGGGAGCTGCAGGATGGCTGGTACCGCTATTCCCTGAAGATTGAGAGCCGCATCAATTCTCTGGATGACCTGAACCGTCTGCCTTTAAAAAAGCTGGGCGGGGAGAAAATACTGCGGCTGAGCGATGTAGCCGAAGTGACCATGGATGAGGAGGATCCGACTTCGTTCTCTCTTGTCGACGGGAATGAGGTTCTCACCGTGCTGGTGAAGAAGGATTATAACAGCAATCTGGTGCAGGTATACAAACAGATGCTGCCTGTATTAGACCAGCTAAGCGAGCAATATCCGGGTATCGACATGAACGTGCTTAGCGAGAACGCCACCTTTATCGACAACTCCATCAGCAATCTTTTGCAGACCCTGCTGCTTGGGGGTATACTGGCTTTCCTGGTCCTGTTTTTCTTCCTAAACGACCCGCGCATGCCCTTTACCATCGGCATCGCCATTCCGGTCAGTATTTTCCTCACCTTTTTTGTGATGTATCTGGCCGGAATTCAGCTCAACATCATATCCCTCAGCGGGCTCACTCTCGGCATAGGTCTGCTTGTGGACAATGCTATTGTAGTGCTGGAGAACATCAACCGTCACAAGACCGGCAAGCGCAGCCTGTTCGATGCGGCGGCTATGGGCACCAAAGAAATCTCCCTGGCAGTTACAGCTTCTACGTTCACCACTATATCTGTTTTTCTGCCTTTGGTATTCCTCGGCGGCTTCGAAGGGGCTTTTTTCCGCGACCAGGCCCTGACCCTGTCCATCAGCTTGCTGGCTTCGCTGCTGGTCGCCCTGATGATCCTGCCTGTACTGGTGCTTAAGTTCAAAAGCAATTCTCCGGAGAAGCAAAGATCATCCTCTACCCTTTTCACCCGTGGCATGGAAAGCGCCCTAAAAACTTACGAGAGCTTGTTAAGTTATTCGCTGAGAAATCCCTATCCCGTACTGGGCTGCTTTCTTATTGCCGCCGCCTTGGCCGCCATGGCTTTTCTTTTTATTCCGAAAGAGCTGATTCCCGCCACGGAAGAGCAGAAGCTGCGCTACCGCATAACTTTACCGGGAAATACAGCTTTAATGAGTAGCCGGCAGACCGCTATATCGATGGGTGATCAGCTACAGTCCGCTGGCGATGTTAGTAACGTCATGGTATTGGGCGGTTATACCGACGAAACTAACCTGACCCGCCTTTCAGAGGAAGGTTTAAACCGGTTCACTATGGAAATACCGGTATCCTCACCCGCCCATGCGCAGCGCGTGAGAGAGAGAATGTCCGCGATCAGTGATGAGCAGCCCGATTGGAATGTTGAACCTCTGAATGCCATGCCTCTGTTTGAGAACCTGCTTGGGCAGAGTCCGGCGCCTGTTGTCATTCAGATTATCGGCCTCGAACGGGATAACAGCGCCCGTCAGGCTGAACGGCTTCGCGAGAGCCTGCAAGAGCTGAATAAAAACTGGACACTCGATCTTCACCATGGCGAACAGGTAGACACCTATCACCTGAATTTCCGGCAAGACCGGCTGCTATTTTATGGAATCACCGAAACAGAGGTGATCAATTATATGGAATCCACAGCGCGGGGCAGCCTGCTCACCGAGTGGAACCGCGACGATGATTCCATTGAAATCCGCATGTTCGCCCAGGGCAGGCAAACCTTTTCGCCGGATGAGATCGTCATTCCAAGCCGTGGGCGGGGCATCACTCTAAGCGAACTAGCCGGAATAGAGCGGGTTGCCGAGCCGGAGCAACTGGAAAGGGTGGACCAGACACCGGTATTGAGCTATTTAAGCGGCATCACCATGGCCGAATGGTCATGGAACCGCAATAAGGTCCGCGAAGTAATCGACGAATTCACCATGGAAAGCGGGCTGGAGGTGATGATATCGGGAACCGCCATTCAGATCGAGAGCCTGTTGAGCGATATGGCACGCCTTCTGATGATCAGTCTGGTATTGATCTATATCATCCTGGCCATTCAATATGAGAACCTGAAGTACCCGCTCATCATCCTGGTTTCGGTTCCTTTCGCCTGGATTGGCTCTTTTCTTGTGTTATGGATATTCGGGGTAGGGCTGAATATCCTGTCCTTCATGGGCATTCTGATCCTGACTGGGATTGCCGTGAACGATGCCATATTGAAAGTTGATTTCATGAGGCGCTACTACGAAGAGACCGGCAATGTAGAAGAAGCCATCCACAAAGCAGGCCGGCATCGTTTCCGCCCGGTGGTGATGACTTCGCTGACTACCATTCTGGGATTGCTTCCCATGATCATTCCCATCGGGGACGGCTACGAATTCCGCCAGGCCCTGGCCCTGGCTCTTATGGGCGGGATGATTACCAGCACCTCGCTCACCTTATTTCTCATCCCTATGATTTTCGGATGGGTCCACAAGGAACAACAAAAACCTGAAGCGGCAATAAACAATTGATATGAATCAGATTTTCTATTATAACTGCAAAACATATTCATTAACCCAGGCGCTTTGGGTCTTGACTTTGTTATTTACGGCATTGGTTTTTACTGCCTGTTCCGGATCCGATTCAGAGGAAGTCGACCGCGACAGCATCGAGAGCGAAGAAATTCGGCCGGTGGTGATCTTTTCGGTAGCCGATGACCAGCCCCTCAGTTACTATGTAGAAACCCAGGGCACGGTGGAACCGCTACAGCAGCTCACCCTGCAAACGAGAACCAGCGGTTATATTGAAAGTCATAATATAAAAGAGGGCCAGCAGGTAAATATGGGAGAAAATTTATTGTCACTTGTTGACGATGAGTGGCAGCTTGCCCTGGAAGAGGCCGAAAGCGAGCTGGCTAAGGTGGAATCGGTTTACCTGATCGAGAGAAATAGCCGCCTCCGGGAACTCCAGGCTGACACACTGAGCGCAAACAACCTGCGTATGCTGCAAAACCAGCAGGGATACACTCAGGCGCAAATTAGAAAACGACAGGCGGAACTGAACCTCAGTTACGCCAATCTCGCCGCCCCCTTTTCCGGCAGCGTACATACGAAAAGGAACTTATCGGCAGGCGAGTATATTTCCGCCGGGACAGAACTAGGGAAATTGGTCGATCACAGTGAAGTTCTCGTCCGATTTGACCTGTTGGAATCCGAGATAACCCAAATCCGCAGGGGCATGGAAGTAACCCTCACCACCAGTTTCGATGAATCCGTAACCGGCACCGTGGAGACCATCTCCCCCATCGTAGACCCGGAAAGCAGAACCGGCCAGATCATCGCCCGCTTCCCCAACGAAAACGGACACCTGCGATCGGGCATGACCGTCGATGGCAGTATCCTCACCGAAAGCGTACCAGGAAAAACAAGAGCGCCACGCGCGGCCATGCTGGAACGCGACGGCCGGCCACTGATCTTCAAATTAAATGAGGGCGCGGTAGAATGGGTCTATATAGAGCCGGTCGCGGTAACAACACAATGGATAATGCTAAATGAAGAAGAACTCTCGCCCGGCGATACCCTGGCGGTAGATCAGCACTTTGCAATAAGCCACTTGCAGGAAGTGCAGGTGAGAATGAGGTAGGTGGAGATGGTATGTGGTGATGGTAGGTGGAGTTAACTCGAAATGTATTTTGTAGAAATCCCCTCTAGAGAGGGGAAGGATTTCCGAAGGAAATCCAGGGGTGTGTAATGCAGGAGGTGTGAAATGCACTATTTATAATTGGAGCAAAATGATTTAGCTTTATTTAAGATAAGTTAATTAAAACTGAATATAGCATAAGCTAACTTGATAAGGGGAATGAGCATTATCTATAATTAGTATTAAAATATCAATATTAATTATTTTAATGCTCAAAAAATATAGTAGTTAAAGATTTAAATGGAGGATTAGCTAATTTGAGTATGGTTAATTAAACATCAGCTTTAACCATCAGGTAAATAGATTAGTTAAATGGATTGGTTAAATGGAATTTAACTAAAAGTAATTGGTGTATTTGTTCGTCGTGTATCAACTAATTAGAATATAAATTAATTAAAACAGCGTTTAATGAGTACATATGAGTGCATTCTACACACCCCTCGCATTCCCTGCGGGAATACATTCCCCTCTCTAGAGGGGATATTTTTTATAATTAATCACTTATGAAAAAGTCATTTATTCCTTATGCAAAGCATCTTAAGGAGAAGGCGCGTTTTTTGCGTAATAATTCTGCACCTTCGGAAATACTGCTTTGGAAACATTTGAAGGGTAAGCAGATGCTGGGTTATGACTTCCACCGTCAAAAGCCTTTGGATCAATTTATTGTTGATTTCTTCTGCCACGATCTCATGCTGGTTATTGAAATTGACGGGGAGAGCCACAGGACTCGTGAGCAGGAAGATTTAATCAGGCAGAATCGACTGGAGCAGTTAGGGCTTGAATTTTTAAGGTTTGATGATTTGGAGGTGAAGAGGGTGATGGGTCGTGTTTTGGAAATTATTGAGGATTGGATAATGGAACATTATGATAGGAAGGTTATAGAAATATGAGGTTGAAGGATAAAAGTTGGGAAGTTTTGAGTCATGGGAATGGAATAATATTGGAGACTTACATGGTATTTGTGATTTATATGGTATTTGTGATTATCTCGAGATGTAGGTATGGAGATTTGGGTGCCTTCTACACACCCCTTGGTTTTCCTTTGGAAAACCGTTCCCCTCTCGAGAGGGGATTTTTTGGGAACTAGCTATGAAGATTTTCCGCCGCCGATATTTGATTTCGCTTTTTTACATGATGGTTATTACTGTCGGGGTGTTGGTGTGGTTGCGGTTGCCGGTGGAGATGGCTCCTGATTTGCAGTTGCCATCTGTTACGGTTTCGCATAGCTGGGGGCGGACCTCGCCGGAGGTGATGGAGCAGGATGTTACGCGGAGGGTGGAGCAAATTGCACGGCAGCTCCGGGATGTCACTGATATCAGTTCGGTGACCAGTGAGGGCTCGTCTATTGTGACGATAGGGTTTCAGAAAGATGCTCCCATAGATTTTCGGGTGGTGGAGCTTCAGGAGTATCTGCACGGATTGCGTGAATCTCTGCCGGCTAGTTTGAGTCAGGCGCGGGTCAGCCGGCGGGTGCCACAGGAGCTGAGTGATATGCAGACCTTTTTGGTCTACTCCATCAGTGGAGAGATGAATCAGTATGATCTGCTGGCAATGACCCGCAATCGTATACAGACCCCTTTGATGGGTCTCGAAGGCTTATCCGGTATTGATTTGAGCGGGGCAAGTGACCCTGCCTTATCAATTGATTTTGACATTGACGCGGTGGAACGCTTAGGGTTATCGACCAATAGGATCATGCAACGGATCAGGGGCAATTTGGACTGGCGGTCGGCAGGATACCGGGATGAAGCCGATGGCCGGATGAGCATGATGGTGCCGCCCAGCCTGAAGTCCCTGGATGATATCCGGACGATGCCTATTTCCCTTGAGGAATCAGATCGCAGGATTCTAATTTCAGATGTAGCCGATGTATCCATTCGAGATTACCCTATCAAGCAGATCCACAGGATCAACGGGAATCCCGCCCTGACCATACATTTTATAAAAGAAGGCGGCTCCGACGCGATGGGCCTGGCTGAAATGATCAATCAGCGTATGGAGGAAATCCAGGCGGGAATGCCCGAGGGCGTAACCCTGCAATTGGAACAGGATTCTACACGTGATCTCCGCGAACAGCTTACTTCTCTGGAGTACCAGGCGCTGGTCAGCCTGCTTTGCGTTTTCTTAGTATTACTGCTGTTCATCCGCAGGTTCAGGGCACCTTTGGTAATATTAGGGAGCATCATCTTTTCCATTTTATCGGGTGCTATCCTGCTTTACCTTATGGATTTCACGCTGAATGTGGTAACCCTTGCCGGACTGACGATATCTCTTGGCATGATCATAGACAATGCCGTTGTAGTTTTTGAACAGCTCAACCCGAAACTCCCCTATGAGAGGGAAAAGCGTTTTGACCATATAAAAAAGGAGCTTCCGTATGTGATCGTTCCGGTTCTGGGGAGCACCCTGACGACCGTGGGCATCTTTCTGCCCCTGCTGTTCGCCATCGAAGAAGTTCGCTTGTTGCTTCTTCCCCTTGGCCTGGCCCTGACCCTGACGCTGGTATCCTCGGTATTAATTTCCCTGACCTGGATACCCTATGCCCTGATTTGGCTGGTTCCTTCTTCTGCTAAAATCGCCGGTAATAAACCAAACCATTCACCTGGATTCCTCGGAAAGACGATTATTGCATTTTTCAGCGTCAGGCCATTCTTTTCGTTGAACCGCTTACTGCTGAGAGTCTTTCAATGGCGTCACCGCTTGCGGTGGATATTCTATGTCGGATTGATCCTGCTCATCGGTATCCCCGTGTTTATGATACCCGAACCCGATAACGATTCAAACGAAGAGGAGACCCGCTGGAGCAAAATAACCTCCACCTATTTTGACAACCGCAGTAGTATCGATCCCTGGATTGGTGGGCTCTCATATCGTTTTACTGAAGAAACCTATTTCGGAGAAAGCTGGATGAGATCATCCAGTGAGATCATTACGGTTACTGTAAGAACGCCCATGGGTACCCCGCTTGAAGAGATTGATAAAATCATGCAAAACTTTGAGCAGATCGCTCAACCCTACCGCCATGCAATGCACTTTTTTGAAACGGAACTGTCTGAGCTTTGGGGAGGACGCGTACAGTTTCATATTAAGGAGGAATACTACGTGCAGCCTGAGCCTTACCGCCTGCTATCCGAGGCTTCTTACCTTGCCGCCCGCACGGGAAACTCAGCTATATCAGTTTCAGGTTTCGGGGACAGCTTTTCTACAGGTTTCGGCGGCTCCACCTCTAGCTTCAGGATATCCCTGTCCGGTTACTCTTATGATGAGCTTGAAGAGTTGGCCGAGGACCTGCAACGCCGCCTGGAAGAAAATCGCAGGGTCAGTGATGTTAATATTTCCCGGACGGCTTATAACAGCCGCGATGATTTGTATCAGTATGTATTACGTCCCGACGATGACCAGCTTTTTGCCAAAGGCCTGGACCGGCAAGAGGTGCTGAATTCATTGCAGATGGACATTAATCCCACGAATACCTTAGGCCAGGTTGAGTTTCAGGGCCAGAACATGTATCTGCTGGCGGGCAATATAGATCAGGGGGGGTATCGGAAGGATTTTGAAAAGCAAAAGCGCGTGCAGAATAATGTTTTATTTGATGTTACCGAAGTGGCAACTCTGGGCAGGGAAAGTGTAATGAGCGATATCCGCCGGGAGAACCAATCTTATTCCAGGGTAGTCAGTTTTGATTTCCTGGGTCCCTACCGGTTTGGCCGTGATTTCACCGAGGACGTTATTGATGCCTTTCCGGTGCCTGTGGGTGCCTCGGTTGAATTTGGCAGTCAGTGGTTTGGTTTCGGCAGCTCCGACAGCACGTATAACTTGCTGCTCGTTTTTGGTCTGGCCCTTTTAAGTGTATGGATGATTGTATCCGCCTTGCTTGAGAATTGGATGGACCCGCTCGTTGTGCTGCTCGCCGTGCCCCTGAGCGCCATCGGGATCATGTATGGTGCCCTATTCCATGGGCTCAATTTCGACCAGAGTGCCATAGCCGGGAGCCTGCTGGCCATAGGAGTGGTGGTGAATAATTCTATTCTGCTGATGCACGGCAAAGAACGTATGCGCAAAGCCGGCATCCACGGCCACCGAAGCTGGCTGTACGTGTACCGCGGCAAAATGCGACCGGTACTTATTACAACGTTTACTACCCTTAGTGGCCTGCTGCCCCTCGTGCTGCTCGATTCCAGCGACTTCTGGCAGACATTGGCTACCATTGTTTGCTGGGGACTGGCATCGAGTACGGTGTTTTTGTTGTTATTGATGGGGATATGGGAGGGGAATGGTAAAAAGCGTTAAGCAATAAGGAATCAAAAGTTTTTCGCTGCTTTGCAGCCCATATTCGTGGCAGTTCAAAATATCTTTTTGTCAAGTATTAATGCCGACTTTAGAAACTAACAATGTAAACCGCAGCCTCTATAGCATCTCTGTCCATTTCAAAAATTTGATTATTATGGATTCCAATAATGGACATCTCAGGTTTATAAATGTATTTTAAATCTAAATCCTGAGTAAACAAGTATAAAATTCTCTCTGTAGAATTACCGCTTACTGCAAGATAAGGTTCGTTCCCGATTTGCATCTTATGCAAATTCGTAAATATAATTAGGTTGTTTTCATCACCTAGTTCTCTGGGTGAATTGTTATTCAGGTATTCCAAGTCGAAATTGTAAGTAAACTTTTCCCATTCCGGTGGTGTAATTTCATTTGCGGTTTCTTCGCCATCCTTAAACGTATATATCACCGGTTCCAGGCTGTTCATAGCGTAGTAGGTATTACTTATGTTCACGATGCCGCCGCCATTAAAACTTTTTGCTCTTTCCTCATAGCCCTCTTTGAATGGAATCATATCACGAATATGATTTCCTTCTTCGTCAAGGATGTGGACCTGGTAACCATTGTTTTTGCCTTGCACGTAGATCTTTTCGTCTGAATAGATGAATTTAGCTCCACCTCCGTACTCATGATATATCGTACGGACATGCTTCCCATCAGCATCAAGAACAGTAATATCCATACTTGAAGGCTCCGAAAATGCAATTTTATCACCTTCAATTTGGGTTATAAAGAGAGGCATCTGATATTCTCCAGGTCCCCTGCCCTTTCGTGATAATTGTTCTATCACTTTTTCTGAAGATTTTATACGAAAAATTCCGCTAGGTGGAAAATCATTAAATATGAATTCTCCATTAGAATCTTTTAGCAGACTAAAAACCTAGCCGGTCAATATGTTATCCGGCACATACAAAGTGTCTACGCTAGTGGAGAAACTATTTAGTAGTTGAATTTCCGGGCTTGCTTCTTCACCGGCACAAGAGACAAGTAAGAGTAAATTTGCTGCAATAAATAAGCGGAAGTTCTGACCAACAGGAGAATATCTCAATTTAAAATGGATTAAATGGTTTAGCTGAAGGTAAAACTCTAATGCGTCCCGTTAAATTTAGCTAGTAAAAAAACTATGGGTACATGCTCCCCATATTAGGCTTCTAGGTGAGATATCCTTGGGCTGTGTTGAAGAACTGCTTGCTGTACATCATTAATAATGCCTAGTTTAGCATCTGCAGCGATTTTGAGTTCTGAAGTCAACTGATATGACTGAGCCAGATTAGCTACCTGTTCCTTAAGTAAAGAAACGTGAATTTCTTTGCCATCCAACAGAACAACCTCTGAGTTGGCTATTTCAATAGTTATCGTTCGTTTTGGTTTTTCTACAATGTCGGATTGTGTACATCCAACAAGTAAAATAGTGGACACAGATAGAGCAATTAAAGTTCTATTCATTTTTTCCAGGTTAAATTATCATTAAATGGATACTGAGGAAACATAATGGGGAAATAAGTTAAATAAATCAATTTAAAATTAGAAGATTGTTTAATCGGCCCCCTACTCTGATTTCCTCCAGGAGATAATCCCGGCTAGTTCTTTACTCCCTTGCAATCACTCTAATTTCAAATAGTTTTGGCCACAACTTGCCGGTTACAAACAGGCGGCCGGTCTCAGCATCATAGGCGATGCCATTGAGAACATTGACCGGAGGTTCACGGTCGGATGCAGAAAGAATTCCCTGCAAATCAACGCGCCCCTCAACGTGGCCGGTTTCAGGATTTATAATAACGATATAATCCTCAAACAAAACGTTAGCGAAAATCCTGCCCTCTACCATTTCCAGTTCGTTTAGGTTATCTACCGGCTGCCCGTGTTCTGTGACGGTTATCCGGCTCGTCTGTTGAAAGGTTTCTGTATCTAGGAAACGAAGATCTGATGAACCGTCACTTAAAATGAAATGGCTGTTATTATTTGTGAGTCCCCAGCCTTTTCCTGAGTAGCTGAAAGTCTGTTCTTCCTGAAATGAATGGAGATCATAAATAAAACCGGTCCCGGAGTCTAGCGTTAATTGAAATAACTGCCCCTTCCAAAAGGCTAACCCTTCGGCGAAATAATCGTCACTTACATTATGCTGTTGAAACACTTCGCCCGTTTCAAGACGAACCTTCCTCAGGCTTGAAGAACCGAAGCGCCCGGTACTTTCATAAAGATATTTATCATGGAAGATTAATCCCTGAGTAAACGCCTCACGATCATGAGGATATGTTTCCACTACCTCATAATCATACCAGACTGGCTGTGGCTGCAGGGGGGCTACCGTTCCGCAATTGGATACGAAGGCAATCATTATAATATGAATAATGACCAATCGTATTGCCCTTGATGGCTTTGTGCTTAGTAAATTTATTAACCTATACTTCATCCTGTGATATTAATTGTGAACCAGAGGAAAAGGTTTACGTGGTATTTTTTATTAATCCGTGAAGATAACCGGTTCCCATTAATTTGGAAATGCAGTATGTTTTTCCTCACAGCCTGAAAGATATTCTATTTTTCAGGCAGATCCGTTAGTATCATTCAAACGAATCCCGCCGGGAATCCCCTCAAAGTCTCGCAATTCGCCCATGAATTTATACATCCTTACTCCTGGGCTATATTGATTAATCAAATCCTGGTGATCTGATAAAGCTTATTATAAAAGTAAACAAATTGCCGTTTGCAATAGTGCGCTGTTAAGAATCCTGAATCGTTTCAGGACAAGCGACCGATATGCAAGCTACGAATCATATCAAATTCGTGACGATTGCAAAACGTTTAACTACCTCGAATTACCCGAAAGTTATCAATACTTTCATTCATGGCTTCCAATGGGGGTACCCCTTCAATCTCGTACTCCAGGATATACCATTCAATACCTCCCACCTCTGCAGATGCAGCAATAATGCCGGGCCAGTCAAGTTCATCATCACCAACTACGGCCTCTTCATTTGCAGCTGAATAAGCTTTTGCGTGGATGGAGATGGTCCGGCCGGGGTGGCGGCGTATCAGTTTTACAGGATCCTGGCCCATGCCTGCCGCATGACCGGTATCCAGTTGCATAATAAAGCGCTCGTCGGTATTGGTGGCCAGGATATCCCAAAGGAATTCCTCTCCAAACTTCTCAAATATGTAATCATGATTGTGATAGCCCAGGCGCATGCCAAGAGGAGCAAGGCGCTGCGAAATAGCATTATATTCGTCTATAGTCTTTAAAAATGTTTCGCGCGAATCTCGATCTTCAGGCGGAATATACCGAATGATAAACGTATCGTTGCCGAGAGCCTGATTGAAAGCAACTGTTTCTTCAAAAGAGTCTTCACGAAGAACATCCAGCATAATGTGTGTCCCGCAGCACTGCAGGCTGTTATCATCTAGAATCTTCTTCAGCTCATCTGCCGAATAGCCAAAGTATTCGGCAAACTCCACTCCTTCAAAACCCATATCGGCAAGCTTAGCAATGGTGCCGGGAAAATCTTCAGACAATTCATTACGAACCGAATAAAGCTGTAGCCCCAAAGGGATGTTTTGTACGGCTCCCCTTGATGAGAAACTGGAAATGCTAGTGAGCGGAGTTATGGCGGTTGCACTTAAAGACAACTTCAGGAAATTACGTCTGGATAGGTTTTTCATGAGTATTAGGTTTGATTTAGGTTGATCATCTTCTGCTTAGCTGCGCCAAGTCCATCAATGCCCAGTTCTACTACATCACCGGCTTTCAGGAATTGAGGCGGTTTAAATCCGAGACCCACACCTGCCGGGGTGCCTGTGGAAATCACATCCCCGGGTACCAGAGACATAAAACGGCTCAGATAACTAATTATAAAAGGGATTTTGAACACAAGGTTACTGGTATTGCCATCCTGTTTCATTTCACCGTTTACCGAAAGCCATAGCCTGAGGTTATCCACATCCCGAATCTCATCTTTGGTAGCAATGAAGGGCCCTAATGGAGCAAAAGTGTCGCAACTTTTCCCTTTTACCCATTGCCCGCCTCTTTCAAGCTGAAACTCCCTTTCGCTATAGTCGTTATGCAATACATAACCCGCCACATAATCTAAAGCTTCAGCTTCGCTGACATAACTGGCTTTCTTGCCGATTACTACGCCCAGTTCAACTTCCCAGTCGGTCTTGCTGCTGTTTCTAGGAATAATGACGGGGTCATCAGGACCAGAAATCGCTGACGATGCCTTAAAAAATATAATGGGTTCGCTGGGCAGGTCCATACCACTTTCTTTGGCATGATCGGAGTAATTGAGGCCGATACAAATGATCTTGCCTGGTTTGCGTACGGGGGCAGCCAAACGCTCATTTTCACTGATGCTCTTATATTCAACCCCTGATTTTAGATAGTCTTCAAGTTTTTTCAGCCCTTCCTGAGCAAAAAAGTCTTCATCATAATCTGCCACTACATGAGAAACGTCAATTCTCCGGCCGTCATCAAGCAAAAGGCCGGGCTTCTCGTTTCCGGTATTTCCAAATCTAATAAGTTTCATACAAATTTTAAATTAATGAAGTTTTTAAGTGTTTAAAGTTACAAAGCCACCGTCTATCAGATAATTTGATCCGGTGATAAAGCCCGCTTCATCCGAGCAAAGATAAAGAGCAGTATGGGCAATTTCTTCGGGAGTGCCCATGCGCCCAATGGGCTGGGTTTTTGATAATGTTTCGAACATCTCCTGCTCTTTACCGGGATAATTGTCTTTTAGGAAACCATCGACAAAAGGCGTGTGCACTCTGCCGGGTGATATGCAATTGCACCGGATGTTTTTATCGATGAAGTCTTTGGCCACCGACAGGGTCATTGTCAGCACGGCTCCTTTGCTCATTGAGTAAGCGAAGCGATCTTTTACCCCCACACAAGAAGCAACAGAGGCCATATTGAGAATCACTCCGCCGCCATCTTTAGTCATGTAATTCAGCCCGGCCTGAAGGCAGTTATACACCCCTTTTACGTTGACTTGGTAGATCTTGTCAAGATCTTCTTCAGTAGTGGTCAGGGCATCGCCAATATGGGCAATGCCGGCATTATTTACCAATATATCGATCTTTCCGCTTTGGTGTATCTGTTCAAATATGCTTTTAACCTCACTCTGCACCGCCACATTACAAGAAAAAGCTTCAGCTTTGCCGCCATCGGCCGTTATCTCATCTACCAGTTTACTCCCGGCTTCTTTATTCAGGTCAAGGATGAAAACTTTTGCACCTTGTTTGGCAAATATCCGGGCAATCGTTTTGCCAATTCCACTGCCTGCTCCTGTTACTACTGCTTGTTTGTTATTAAGACTGAACATATCATTTATATAAATTTATTACCAATTAGCACTTCCACCACCTGCATAGCTTTCCCGACACTTCATCTCAGTTCCCTTTTCCAATATTGCAAGGTAATAGTGATGTTATCTTTTTTGTGCAGACAAAGTACCATGAAAAAATATATCAAATTATTAAGAAGAAGTAACCTTCAAAAGATTGTGCTATTTATTGCACAATCAAGACTTCCAGATTGCGCGGCCCGTGAACGCCTTCAACACGGTTCAACTCAATATCGGAGGTAGCTGATGGGCCCGAAATTAAGGTGATGGGAGTTTGCGGTTTTATCTGTGCAAAAGCTTCGCTTACGGTTTCCACTATCTGAGACGACCGGACTACACAGATATGATAATCAGGAAGCAGCGTTAATACTCTTCTCCCTTGTGCCGGGCCGCCGACCAGGGCGATGGTGCCGGTTTCAGCAATGGCTACACTGCATCCGGTAATTACCCCATCACAAAGATTAAGTTCTTCGTGGGAAAGAGGTTTATCTTTGTCATAAAACAGCTCTACCGGGGCCGGCAACCATTCTTCCGGGGTTTCGGGGGGAACAATGAGTTTTTTTATTTGATTGCGCGTACAGGCTTCTTCAATTGCCACTGCAAGCTGACCTTCACTGATAATATCCACAGTTGCCTTAAACTCGTCCACGCGCTCTGCAAATAATTTCGTACGCTCTTTTTCGGATGCCTGGCCTGACTGTCTGTAATTACGCTCTACAGATAAGTTTTCCGGATGTTCATCTTCGGGAACATCTTTTAGTGCATTGCGTATTGTATTCAGCATTTGCTGTTTTGTAGTACTCATTTCCTGTCCCTCCACCAATCTCTAAATGATTCATCGGGCAATGGCTTTAGGTCCCGCATTTTAGACCATCCCGAAAGCTTGCCCGGCAATCGGTTGATTGTCCCATTTCGGACAAAAGGTTTTTGAGCTCTCCTTGCAAATTTGGGGATCCTCTCGTACTTGCGCCGGCTGGAGAAAGACCAGGCGAGCAGTTTCATGACCATGTTTTCAGGATCTCTTTCCTTCCTGAATTTTTTATTCTCCTGCTTATCCCTGACAACTTTTCCTCTCAAATGCTGCAGCACCTCCGGAATGTTGATCTTCACCGGACACACTTCGTAACAGGCTCCGCACAAGCTCGATGCAAAAGGCAACGATGCCGGGCCGCGTTTATCAATCCCTTCAAGCTGCGGAGTCAGGATAGCCCCGATCGGCCCGGGATAAACGGAATGGTAAGCATGCCCCCCTGTGCGTTCGTACACAGGGCATACGTTCAGGCATGCACTGCACCGGATGCAATGCAGCGTCTGCCGGCCTACTTCATCAGCAAGGACCTTCGTGCGGCCATTATCCAGCAGGACAAGATGGAACTCTTGAGGGCCATCGCCCTCGGTGACTCCTGTCCAGAACGAGTTGTAGGGATTCATTCGCTCGGCAGTTGATGAGCGCGGCAGCAGTTGCATGAATACTTCCAGGTCCCGCCAATCGGGGACAATTTTCTCTATGCCTACCACGCTAACCAGGACATCAGGCAAAGTGGTGCACATTCTTCCGTTTCCTTCTGATTCCACTACAGCAACAGTTCCGGTGTCAGCCACTGCAAAATTGGCCCCGCTTATGCCTACTTTCGTTTCCATAAATTTACGGCGCAGGTACAGCCTGGCTGCTTCAGCCAAATCTTCCGGTTTATCGGAGAGATCCTTGGTGCCTATTGTTTTGCGAAATAACTCCCTGATCTCCGACCGGTTTTTATGGATTGCCGGGACCAGAATATGAGACGATGTCTCTCCTGCGAGCTGTATGATTAACTCCGCCAGATCGGTTTCAACAGCCTTGACGCCTTGTTCGGCCAGGGCATCATTCAGACCTATTTCATCGGTGGTAATTGACTTCACCTTAACGACTTCTGAAACTTCATGCCCTTTTACGATACCTGATATAATCCGGTTGGCATCATCTGCGTCATTTGCCCAATGGACTTTTCCGCCTGCCCGGTTGACCGAAGCTTCCAACTGGAGCAAGTAGGTATCCAGATGGCGCATAACTTTTTCTTTGATGGTCCGGCCTGCCTCGCGAAGCTCTTCCCAATCCGGCATCTCGCCCACAACCAGATCTCTCTTTCCCCGAATCGAGTGGGTGGCATTTTTCAAATTGCTTCGCAATTGGGTATCAGCCAGAAATTTTGGGGCTGACTCTTCGAACATGATGTCGTTTTTGCCAGGTTTTACGTTTGCCATATCATCTAATCATTTTCAGTAGAAGCTAGTATTTCTGCAAGATGAACGGTCTCTATGCCGGCATTTTGCCGTTGCAGACCGCCCCCTATATTCATCAGGCAAGAATTGTCGCCAGATGTACAGACGCGGGCCCCGGTATTGGAAATATGACGGATCTTATCTCCGAGCATGGCCATGGATGTGTCTGCATTTTTAACGGCAAAGGTGCCCCCGAAACCACAACATTCTTCGGCAGCTTCAAGTTCTATCAACTCAATACCGCGGACAGCCCTTAACAGTTTCAGTGGTGCATCACCAACTTTAAGCATCCGAAGTGAATGACATGTGGGATGATAAGTAACCTTGTGCGGGTAATATGCGCCCACATCGGTCACACCCAATTTATTAACAAGGAATTCCGATAATTCAAAGATGCGTGGGGTAATCTTATCAATCTGAGACTTAAAGTCTTTATCACCTGCTTGATCAGCTAAACTGCTGTAAGAATCTCTTACCATGCCCACACATGAGGCCGATGGGGAAACAATAACCTCAGCATCTTCAAAAGTTTGCACGAATCGACGTGCAAGTGGAAGAGACTCGGAATGATACCCGGAGTTAAAATGCATTTGACCGCAACAAGTTTGGTCCGGCAGGAATTCAACTTCATGACCCAGTCTTTCTAACAACCGGACCACAGCTTTTCCAGTTTCCGGGTAAAGCATGTCGTTGAAACAGGTTATGAAAAGCGAAATACGCATTTGATCTAATTAATTATTAAGAAAAGTCAGGATGTTAGCACTAAGCCTTAGCATACGGAATTTTTTTCCCTAATTCATTTTGTTTCCTTTCTAACTTTATAGTGCACATCCGGTAAAGATTTCATTAATTGGGCACTTGATTCCGCAGTAATATCCCGCTGGGCATTGCCCAGCATTTCATAGCCTACACTGAATTTTTTTACGGTGGCAGATCGCAATAACGGGGGATAAAAATGCATGTGGAAATGCCATTCCGGATGAGGCTGTCCATCGGTAGGGGCAGGATGAAATCCTGCTGAATATGGAAATGAAATATTAAATATGTTGTCGTAAATGGTTGTTACCTGTTTAATGATATCGGCCAGCGCATCTTTTTCATTATCGGTCATATCATCAAAACCTGCAAATGCACGCCGGCTAATTACTATGGTTTCAAATGGCCAAAATGCCCAGAAGGGAACCAGCACTACAAAATGATCATTTTGAGCGACAATACGTTCATCCTCTTTTAATTCATGATCAAGATAGTCACCCAACATTGTTGATCCGTGGCGCTGGTAGTATGCTTTTTGCTCGCGAAGCTCTTTGGCCGGTTCTTCAGGAATGCTTTCCTGTGCCCATATCTGTCCATGCGGATGGGGATTACTGCAACCCATAATCTCACCTTTGTTTTCAAAGATCTGCACGTAATTGACAAATGGCATGGCCCCTAACTCTGCGTACTGATCTGTCCAAAGGTTCACCACGGTGCGAATTTCCTGGCGACTCATCTCGGGTAGGGTCAGGTTATGCTTCGGGGAAAAACAGACCACCCGGCATATTCCTTTCTCCGATCTTGCAATCAGCAGATCATTGCTATTCAATTCGGATGTAGGGGTATCTTTAACTAAAGCGCCGAAATCATTATCAAAGACAAAAGTTGAAGGGTAATCGGCATTTATTTCTCCGCCCGCTCTGGAATTTCCCGGACAAAGATAACATTCCGGATCGTATTCAGGCTTTACCTCTGATGCGACCTCCTCCTGCTTGCCCTGCCAGGGCCGCCGGGTGCGGTGGGGAGAAACCTGTATCCATTCGCCGGTAAGAATGTTTAGCCTTCTGTGGGGCTGCTTAGACAGACTCAGCTCGTCACTATTTATCATCCAAAACCTCATTGCCTAAAGAGAAAGAGTGCGTGCCTTCTCCAATTTTGGCGGTATGGGTTGTCAGTTCCAGTTCTGTTTTCTCGAAATACTCTTTTTTTAATTCCTTTAGTACCTGATCCATATTTTCCTGCAAGACTAAATTGATTGAGCATCCGCCGAAACCTCCTCCCATCATGCGGGAACCAAGCACCCCCTCAAGGTTTTCTGTTGCTTCAACCAAAATGTCCAATTCTTTGCAACTCACTTCGTACTGATCGCGCAAGCCGTAATGGGACTGATACATCTTCTTTCCAAAAGAAATCATATCATTGCCTCTAAGATCATCGCAAGCATCCAAAACACGCTGGTTCTCTTCAATAACATAGAGGCATCTCTTATAAACCACCTGATCCAGTTCAGCTTTGAATGTTTCTAAAAGGGAGGCCGAAACGTCACGTAGGCTTTGTATAAACGGCATAGATTTTTGCATGATACCTACGGCTTGTTCGCATTGGCTGCGTCTGACGTTGTATTCGGAAGTGGCCAGTTCCCTTCTCACGTTGGTATCACACAAAACAATATTGATACTGCTGTTTGCGAAGGGAACATATTGGTAATCCAGCGATCGGCAATCGAGCTTCATAACGTGATTCTCTTTCCCCAACAGGTTTGCAAATTGATCCATGATACCACACTGTACACCAACAAATCGATTTTCGGCTTTTTGTGCTAACAAAGTCATTTGCATTGGGGTTAGATTCAGATCAAAAAGTTTAGATAACCCATAGATCACCCCGCCTTCCAGAGCAGCCGATGAAGAAAGTCCGGCTCCAATTGGTATATTTCCGCCAAAAGCACAATCGAACCCGCTAATGGTTCGACCTGCCTTGTTTAGCTCATCCACCACTCCCAGAATGTAATTGGCCCATGGGGAATCGGATCGTTCATAGTTACCGGAGATCTCCGTTTCGAAAGCACCTTGATCCACATCCACCGCATGCAACCTGATCTTATTCCTTGTATTAGGGGCAATCGCCAAAACTATTGATTTATCAATGGCAGCCGGGAGTACAAACCCGCTATTGTAGTCGGTATGCTCCCCGATCAGATTCACTCTGCCCGGAGAGCGGATAAACAAAGGTTCTGCAGAAAACCTGGTTTGGAAGACTTCGGTTATGTTCTTTATAGTTAAATCCATTTTACCAGAACAATATGTAGAGTACGGCCAGAATGGCGCAAATGCCTATAGAACCAATATTAAATGAGGTTTCGGTATGAAACCAGCTCTTTTCATAATAGATAGCTTTAGGGTCGGCCTTGGTATCCGTAATAACCTGAACACCGCCATCTTCTTCAGAATCATCCGGCAGGGTCTCTTCCCGTTGTTTGCCTTCAATAAGCGAGATTACTACAATCACGGCGCAAAGGATGATGAAAACCAGGCTCATACGATCCAGAAACGGCAGTGTCGGAGTTAGCCATTTAAATAGGAAGGAAAGAGGTATGGTAAGAATGGCTGCCCATAAAGCGCCATTGGCCGTGGCCTTCTTCCAAAACAGGCCCAGTAGGAAAATGGCCACCACTCCCGGACTTATAAATCCGGTGAATTCCTGGATAAATTGAAAGGCCTGATCCAGAGTGCTTAAAAGCGGTGCTACCAAAACAGCAATGAAAATTGCGATGAAACTTACTACCCTGCCTGTCAGTACCAGGTTTTTCTCTGAGGCACCTTTATTAAAATAAGTTTTATAAATATCCAGAGTAAAAATGGTTGATGTACTGTTGGTCATTGAGCTTAATGAGGATGCGATGGCCGCTATTAATGCCGCAAAGGCGAGTCCTCTTAATCCGCTTATCACAAAGTTATTGAGCAGCCAGGGGTAAGCCTCATCCGGACGACTTATATCGGCACCCAGGCCGTATGCGGCAATACCAGGCACTACAACAATAAGGGGCATAAGAATTTTCAGGTATCCGGCAAACATAAGTCCTTTTTGGGCTTCCCCTATGCTTTTGGCTGCCAGCGCTCTTTGGATTATAAATTGATTAAAGCCCCAATAACTTATATTGGCTACCCATAAACCGCCAATTAACACGCTCAGGCCGGGCAATTCGAAATAATTGGGGTCGGTGCGGTCCAGGATCATATTAAATTTTTCAGGGGCCTCTTGCATTAAGCTGCTAAAACCGGCAAAAGCCCCGGCACCATCACCAAATGCATTCAAGGCCAGGTAGGTGGTAAGCAGGCCGCCTCCCACCAAAAATGAGACCTGAATAACATCGGTCCACGCCACGGCTTTAAGGCCTCCGTAAACGGTGTATATGGCAGAAAAGGTGGCCAGACCAATAATTCCGTAGATCAGTTCTACCCCCATTATTGTTTTTAAGCTAAGGGCCCCGAGGTAAAGTACTGATGTAAGATTCACAAAAACGTAAACCATGATCCAGAATAGGGCCAGGCTCACCCGAACCCGGCCATCGAAACGGGATTCGAGAAACTGGGGCATGGTGTAGATATTCTTTTTAATAAAGATCGGGAGCATGAATTTGGCAACCAGGATGAGTGTAAGCGCTGCCATCCATTCATAACTGGCAATTGCCAGGCCGATAGCAAAACCTGACCCGGACATTCCAATCATTTGTTCTGCAGAGATATTGGCTGCTATCAAAGACGTACCAATGGCCCACCATGGCAGAGATTTACTTGCTAAAAAATACCCTTTTGAATCTTCAGTGCCTTTTCGTCTTGCTATCCACACACCCAGCCCCAGAATAAGAAAACAATAACCGAAGAATACAATAAAGTCTATTAGAGAAAAGTCCATTTGTTCAAAAGTTAAGGCTAGTGATTAAAATTCTTACCCGTTTGGAAACAGTAAACCAGCAGAGGGGTGATAAATAAAACTATTAGAATATTTCCTGGTGTTTTTTTCATACAATATTTCTTTATTGCGGACTGTAGAAGATACGTCAATATATTCATTTTGATTAATAATTTTTAATCAGTTTTATTAAATCTTTATTGATCTTACCGATATGAACATACTACAAATAAGTGTTCCAAAATCAGGAAGTTATTGGTTGTACACTATTCTCATCCAGATTCTAGAAAAGAAAGGAATAAAGCCGAACTCCTTCATCCGCCATCAACCTGAATACGTACGTTTGAAAGATCAACCATTGAGCTTTGAAGGACAGCCGGGTGTAGATATGCTGGATATTGAAGATGAAGGCTGTTACTACAGAATAAGTTCTGTGGTCAAAAAGAGATTGACAGATTTGAATCATTACATAAAATCATCTAGCGTGGTCTGGACCCATTCCAGTTTCTGCACCAATAGTTTTGAAGCTTTTCCACTGTTTGACAAGAAAATATATATAGTTCGCGATCCAAGAGACAGGGCATTATCATCGGCCCGCTTTGCCTTCAACCCTTATATGCAACAGTACTACCCTTCCGTCTATTCAAGCCCTGATGAATATCTTATGAATGAATATGAACGGCTTTTGGAACAATGGGTCTGGCATGTGGGAAATTATCTTCTTTATAAAGATGAGCTAGATATTCATTTTATATTCTACGAAAGGCTATTATTAGATTTTGAACGTGAATTGCAATCACTATTAAACTATTTGGAGATTACTTTATCAAAAGAGCAACAGGAGGAAATAAGCAGGTCGGTTACATTTCTTGCAATGAAAAGAATAAGCCCAAAACACCTGCAAACGGGAAAATACGAGAATTGGGACCACCATTTAAGTACTTCCCAGAAAGAACTTACCGTTTCAAAAGCCGGAAGACTTATGCAATTGCTGAATTTTCCTTTAGTAGAAGGGCAAACAAATAACCCTTCGGTACCCCAAATTTATCAAAAAAATGAGTTGATGGAACTTCTTGGGCAAATTCACTGGCAGGGACTTTTTAGTTATTGACGGGAGGATGCACTTAATTCCTTTAAATAAATAGAATTTTATAAATCTATAATTCTGCCGCACCTGATGGAATCATATCCCATCCCCCACTCTTAATATTTTATGGGCAGACCTGTCAAATTCACAACGAACGAGTGTGTTGCGAGTTTAAGGCGCATGCTCAAAGAAATTCATAATATAAAAGTTGCCCGGTATGGTTTACTCAATCATTAAAGATAAAAAAACCATTTCAATCGCTGTGCAGGATCGCATGAAGCCCACAATTTGGGATCCATTAAAAAACCCTTGCTAATATACATTAAGAAGGGTTTTTTAAGAAGGAAAGTGCCGTTAAAGAGAATCGTCCACATTGGGTTTTCCCCAAATAGAGAACAGCTTCCTGGCAATTTCAGTATTATCGTACTGACCGGTAAAGATCTCACCCGATGGACCAAAACTATAAACCGGTACCTGTACCCCTGTATGTCCACCCGTTGAAAATTCATAACTGACATCAACAGCAGTTTCACCACCATGCAAGGTAAGTCCGCCTGTTTCATGATCGGCGGTAACAACTACCAGGGTGTTGCCATCATTTTTGGCGAATTCAAGCACCTCACCTATAACGTTGTCAAAATCTATCATCTCCTGAATCATTGCCTCTGCCTCGTTGGCATGTCCTTCCCAATCAATTTGTGAGCCTTCAATCATCATGAAGAATCCCTCCGGATCTTGTGAAAGCTGGCCAAGCGCCGCCTGGGTAAGTTTGCT
The DNA here is from genome assembly GCA_040878085.1 of Balneolales bacterium. Classification (GTDB taxonomy): domain Bacteria; phylum Bacteroidota; class Rhodothermia; order Balneolales; family Natronogracilivirgulaceae; genus JBBDMU01. The sequence continues at coordinate 222,528 of JBBDMU010000014.1, read as the reverse complement.
CATTTGATCACCCCGTTCCGGGTAGGTTTTAAGAGCGTTGCTCTCCAGGAAAGCGATAACTTTTTCCTGACCAGCCATCTGGTCTAAATCATTTACATTATCTATATATACATAACCCTTCTCATTCATTTCAATGATCAGGTTACGATCATCAGGACGGTTCCCACCTTCGCTCTCCGGGAGGAAGTAACCATATCCTGCACCGAGCAGCATATCTATTCCTGAGTCTACATATTTTTCTGCTATAATAAACTCATCCCCACGGGCAGGATGATGTATTCCAAAACCGGCAGGAGTAGCATGTGTGATCTGGCTGGTTGCTACAAGGGCTGTTGCTTTACCTAATTCGGTTGCATACTGTGCAATACTTTGCACGGGCGTTTCATCAGGCAACATGCCCAGCATTCCGTTGTCAGTTTTATGTCCGGCAGCAAGAGCAGTGGCACTTGAGGCTGAATCAGTTACTCTTCCATCAGCAGAATGTGTAAATATGGTGCCTGAATAAGGCATATTCGTGAGATTTAAATTCCCATGTGCATACTCCGTAGCCGTAATCTGCGGAAAACCCATCCCATCACCTATTAACAGGATGATATTTTTCGGCGTCTCATTTTCTTCTGGTGTAGCGCACGATACCACCGTCACTAACAGTAATACAGCGATGATTCTGTTCAAAATATATTTTGTGTTCATGTAATTTCCCTTCGAGACCCCGTCTCATTTAAAGTTTTAGTTGCTTAATGATAATGCTAAATTTGTTCCCGTATCCTTCGGATGTTTCAATTAATTATTGTCTTGCTGGGATTGCGTCCAACCGTAGATGTAACCAATGTTTTGAGCAACATCGGTTACATTGGCATCCCAGTTAGTCTCGTATTCCAGGGAAATATGGCCGCCGAAATTCTGCCGCTTCAACTCATTCAATACGCCACCCATATTCCCGACGCCATAACCATGCACAACATCCGTTCCATCCCTATCGAGCTTGTCAACATCCGCCATATGCAAGCTGATGAGGCGGCCTTCCAGTATTTTTAAACCATCTACGGGTGTTATTCCTGATCTTGCCCAATGACCCACATCGGCACTGGCACCCAAACGATGATCACGGCCTTCAACCATTGACAATACATACTCAGGATCCCAGACCCGGTAATCCGGATTATCAGGACGGGGAGGATGATTATGTATAGCCAGCATAACATCATACTGTTTAACAAGCTCTTCCAGCCGATCCATATCATCCATCGTCGGTTCAGATGTTACCGCCTGCATGCCCATCTCGTTTGCAAATTCGAATATCTTATGACTTTCATCTGCATCAGACAAATCCACAACTCCATAATTAATAGCCATGATGCTATGTTCATCCAGTTTTGCCTTAACTCTTTCAATATCCTCATCCGAAGAGTTATGGCTGAAAATAGTTTCGTTATCGGCATCCAGTCTCTGACCGGAATAAAATTCAATCAGTTTACCCCCGGCACTCGCTGTTTTTTCAATAGCTTCCATAACTGAAAACCTATTAAAAGTATATGCTTGTAAACCTACAGCCACCCCTCCTGTTCTGTATTCATCCGGAATTTCCATCTGGATTGAATTAACTTCCGTGGTACGGGGCGAACAGGATATGAGACCAATGCATAATATCAATGCACTTGCTATAGTAAGCATGGTAGTGGAGGTGGCTTTTTTCATTTTATTTATAGTTAAATTGTAATTTACACGTGGAAATGTGAGAATTTTCTTCAATAGCGCTTACATTTAGATAAGCAATATATTCCACATTATGAGCAATAGCAATTTGATAATAAACCTCGTCCAGGCGGGGCGGCCACTTTTCTTCTCCCTATTTATATTCTAGTATAAGGGGAAAAAACCGGCATTCTTCTTGAGTGGTATAAATTATTATACCCACAACAAGAAATAGTGCATAAAACAGCCTGTTTTTTTGTTGTGGTATATAAGTTCTTTCTCATCATAGAAAAGTTTTATTATTGTTTGCTACGCCATTTCAGACCCTCACTATCTCCATAGGCTATCGGCGAAGTCCATAAAATTATGCCAATCGTAAGCGGTCAGATTATGGTTTCCCTCTCGAACGTGATAGCCCCGCGGACCAACCATCAGCGGGGTATTCAATGCAGGCATATCGGCGGGGGCAATTGATTCATGGCCCCACAGTTCATAAACCGGCGAAGCATGGGCCAGGGAAAGGAATTCTCCTTTGGGATCGGCCCAAAGATCACCATTCGCACTTGCAACATAAACCGCACGCGGAGCAATCAGCGAAATGAGCATATGCTGATCGAAAGGCAATTCACCTTCATTATCATTATAAGTATTATAGTTCTCGGCAAACCAGTGAGTAAAACGATTTACATCCTTAACGGTCTCGCCAAAACGGCGCCGGCTTAATGCCGCTCCACCACTTCCGGATTCATTTGAAATAACAATGGAAAACCGTTCGTCTTCAGCCCCTGCCCATAAAGAAGCCTTGCCGCCTCGCGAATGGCCCAGAACCGCAACCTGGGATTCGTCTATACGGGAGTCCGTTTCAAAATAATCCATTACCCGGCTGGCTCCCCAACCCCAGGCTGCAAGTGCTTCCCAGGCATCAGAGGGCCGTTCACCAGCATCGGTTTCTCCTTCAAAAAGTTGAATGACCCCTTCTTTATGTGTCTCAGTATTATCTGGCGCCAAATCTTCGTTCTGAAGCACCGCTATACCGTAACCTCGCTCAATAACTTGTTCGGCGGGCCAGAAATCGGATTTTATCTCCCGCGTTGGATCCGTATTATCTTTACTACGGTTATTAAGCAGCAAAAATACAGGCGCCGGTTCGCTGACCTCATTCGGAAGGAATAAGATCACCTCGAACTGATGGCTTCTCCCCTGATGGGCGCTTTGAACATTAATACGCCGTAAAGTCGCCGCACCTTCCATCGCCGCTTCATCTTCCTCAACGATATCAAAAGTCAGTTGATCAGGGCTGCCCGGACGACGGCCATACATATAATTGCGAAACAGCTCAAGGGTCTCCATGCGTTTCTGTGGCCATTCTTCAGTAGAACGAACAATGGACCCATCTGAAGTTTGCAGCAATTCAGGCAGCCTGTAAGAAGGAACTTCATTTTCATGCCAAAGATGTTCCGGCCGCTGCTCCTCCCTTTCGCTGATTATTTCCGGATCGGCGTTCCAATCACCTTCATTTGGCGCAGAACATCCTATTGTAATTAATATTATAGTAGTAAATAAAAGTATTTGCTTGTTCATTATATGAATTAGGTTAACGTATTGTATTTAATTCTTCTTTAGTCCATGGACGATCACGTCCGGTTGTTACTCCTCGTATTTCGAATACATTAGACGGGCTTACAGGATCGGCTTCATGACCCCATTCCCGCCGGATATAAGTTGATATGGCTGCTATCTCTTCATCTGAAAGATATGAGGCTGCCGGCATAAGCTGCTCACCTTCCATTCCATGCAACAAGATCCGTAATAGCCTGTGTCGGCTGCCTAATACCCACTCCGAATCGTGAAGGGATGGCGCCATTCCATCTATTCCCAGCCCATCTTCCCCATGGCAAGAGGCACAGGTGGTTTTAAACAGCTTTTCGCCCTCCTCAAACCTTTCCTGTTGTTCCGTGGAGAGAGGGGCCACCGAAGGCAAATCTGGCCTTGGCTTGTCAGGCCATCCAAGCCGGTCAGCGACCTTTTCTGCCTTATCACTTAATTGTTGCTGACCGGAATCAGCAACATTTAATATTGCTGTTGGTTTATGATCAAGCTCAAGCCATCGTACCCGTGTTGGTGACGGACGTGGTGCCTCATCCTCAATACCCTCAAGAATTGATAGACGCTGCCATTCTGGTCTATAATCATCGCCAATCCAGCTTATCATAGACCGGATATTATCACTATTTTCAGTTCTCAAAACAGTTACCACTAATGTTTCTATAATATCATCTTTATGAGATACCCCCGTCTCGTCAAGTGATGTTTCAAGCAGGCGTTCAAGAAATACATATTCCTGCCCGTTTAAAGCACTCACTACAAGGCTTACCACAATCGGATCATCACCATGGCGATCAATAATCGAGTGAAGCGCTTCCTCCCGGTCTGGTGAAGGAAGCTCCCCCGCCGATGCTGCTAATTGCCGCCTCACAATTGGATGATCATCATTAATTAATCCCAAAACGGCACCGCTAATTAAGTTTTCAAAATAGGCCAGTTCAGGTTCGGCAATTCTAATTGCGGCAGCTCTTAAATGAGGCGACTCATCGGCCAGGGCCTGTTCCAATATATTAGAATCGGTTTCATTCAACCCATCAAGTATCCATAAGGCATGAAGGCGGGTATAATCTTTCTCCCCTTCCTGAACGAGCCTTTTAAGTTCAGGTGCCACCGAATTTGCCTGACGCTCCACGAGAAGCTGTTGGGCTTTATCCCGATGCCATCCGTTTGGATGATCAAGATACGCAACAAGCTCCTCAGGCGTTCTTAAAGACAGTTTATGATCTTCACCAGGATCTTTCGAGTTATGCACAATTCTATAAATCCGGCCATATCCAATAGGATTTTCAAGCCCCCTTTGACGAATCTCATTTTTAAGATAATCAGTCAGGTAATAATGATGCTGGAGGATGCCACGGTACATATCCACTATGTACAAAGTACCGTCAGGAGCGGAATATATGTTAACCGGGCGAAAGCGCTCATCAGTAGAAGTTAAGAAATCGGCTTCCAGATCTTCATAAGGGTTACGAGCAAGGAGAGAACCATCTTCGTTCTCAGTAATTTCGTATCGCTGTACCAGATTTCCTGCAGGCTCGGGTACAAATACATTACTGCGCAGCTCCTCGGGGAGTTTATCACCCCTGTAGACGGTAAGTCCGCTAGCTGAGGTATACTCCGCAAGGGTACTGTCATCACGCAATACATGCTCCTGGTAACCGCGGTTTACTCCGGTTGTTACGCGGACCGGCCACACTTTTTTATTATCATATATTGCCTGATATATTCCGCGCCGCCGCTTTAGATTATTATTACGCAAAAGGTAATGAGAGGGTATATAATCTACGGCCAAAGGATTGGAATTGCTGTTGCGATAAATACGTCCATAATCATCCATAGTAATGCCCCATTGGCCAAGATGGGGTGCATTTTGATACACAATTTGTCCATTCTCATAGCGGAACCGGCCGGAATAGTTGGTGTTATGAATCCAGTTGTCCATACCCCACATTAGCCCGTTTGAGTTATGTTCCGGATTTACATCAGGGTCGCCATAATCATCTCTAACAACCTCCACTACGTCAGCCTTAAGATTCCCTGTTGTATCCTGCGTCATCCACAAATAAGGTGGTGCGGCTACAAGAACACCAGAATCCAAAACTTTAAGGGCACGGGGAAGAACAAGATCGTCCATATAAACAGTTCTTTTGTCCATGAATCCATCGCCGGTTGTATCCTCCAAGACCACAATTTTACCCGTCGGTTCCTGTTCGCCTTCGGCATCTATATTGGGCATGTAGCTCCGCATTTCAGCTACCCATAACCGGCCATCGGCATCAAAATCCATGGCAATAGGATCTTCAACCATCGGCTCACCGGCTACAAGCTCTATGTCATAGCCAGGGGGCAAATAAAACGATTCCATGGCCTCTTCGGGTGATAGTACCGGAGATTCATCAGGAACATCCTGAAGGCCCGGAGGCCAGGAATTTTCTGTGCATCCTGCTGTTACAAGACCTATCGATATACAAAAAAAGAAACTAAACTTTGTAAAAAGGTGGTGATCGTTACTATGCATATATATTGATTAAAAATAATACAAGTTCAATTAGTGCTTGATTTTACTAATTTCTGATGAGAAACCAAATTGGATAAATCTTATTTGTTTTTTTAATTCGAAACCCTACATTTCCGTACCTAATAAATTTATAACCCATGTCAAAGAAACAGGCAAATTAGTAATTGAAATTATCAACTACCCCCAACTAATTAGCAAATAAATATACTCCATGTCTATACAAATCCGCGATGTCAATTGTCAGTTTGAACGGGAATCTTTAATTCGGCCTTTCGGGTTTAAAGGCGGTTATATGAATCGCATTTGGCAGGTAGCTGCTTTGATGGAGACCGATGATGGCGTCCAAGGCTTAGGGCTGGGCACCCAAAATGTTCTCTGGTCCGACAAAAGGGTGTTTGCATCCACTTCAGAAAGCGGGGGCAATTGCCTGATGTTTGCCATTACAGCTTACGCGCTTCAACTCATCAAAGGACGAACGTTTGAAAATCCGATAGACCTCCAGGATCAGATATTTGATGAGGTATTCAGTTATGCTAAAAAAATTACCGGACAGCCCCATCTGAACGAGACCTTTGCCCTGAATGCACTGGTCCCTGTCGATAATGCCGCCTGGATTGTCTATACCCGCAAGAACGGGCTAACAAACTTCGACAGTATGATTCCAACCGACTATCGTGCAGCCTTTTCACACCGCCACGATAAAGTTGGAAGCATCCCCATAGCATCCTATGGTATGTCACTTGACGAGGTTCGAAAGCTGGTTGAACAAGATGGTTATTTCATTCTCAAGTTCAAACTGGGTTCACCGGGCACACAACAGGAGATGCTGGAAAACGACATGTCACGAATTGAAGAAATACATCAGGCCATAGGTGATACTGAAGTAAGCCATACCGAAGACGGTAAAATCCCCTATTATTTTGATGCAAACGGACGGTATGAAAATAAAGAAACCCTTCAGAAGCTGCTTGACCATGCCAGAAAGATCGGAGCTATAGATCAAATCAAAATTATAGAAGAGCCCTTCCCCGAAGATTATAAAGTAGATGTTAGCGATCTGGGTGTAATCATAGCGGCCGACGAAAGCGCACATACGGCTAAAAACGTAGAGGAGCGTATAGCGTTGGGATACAGGGCCATCGCCCTTAAAGCCGTAGCCAAAACCCTGAGCATGACCATCAAAATGGCTCATGCTGCCCATAAACATTCCATCCCCTGCTTTTGTGCTGACCTGACGGTAAATCCTGTTCTGGTTGAATGGAATAAAAATGTGGCGGCGCGTCTTGCCCCCATGCCCGGTTTTGATGTGGGTCTGCTCGAAACCAACGGCCATCAAAATTACAAACATTGGGATCGGATGAAAACCTACCATCCCAACCCCGATGCTTCATGGATAAAGTCTCGTAATGGTGTTTTTACACTAGATGAAGATTTTTATGCCCGGGGCGGTGGGATTTTTGAAGATTCTTCACATTATATGTCCATTCTGGAAGAATAAAAATAACTTGCAAACGAATTAATTTTAGCCATTTTAAGTGCTCACCCCCATTACGTCAAAATAATTTTTTATGAATGATGATACCAGAAGCAAAGAGGAAGCTAACCTTCTAAAGGCTGTTGAAAACGAAAGCCTGCCGGTTCGAATTAAAACCTACTTTCGGCTATCCGGGCCCGGGTTTCTGCAAAGTGCACTGTCGCTTGGTGGCGGTTCCCTTGCAAGCAGCCTGTATTTAGGGGTATTAACCGGCTACAGTATGCTTTGGCTGCAGCCGATCGCCATGCTTCTTGGCATTATCATGCTTAGTGCCCTAGGCTACATCACCCTGGTTACCAATGAACGGCCTTTTAAGGCCATCAATCAGCACGTCAATCCCGTTCTGGGATGGGGATGGGCACTTGCTGCCCTGCTGGCAAGTGTTGTATGGGCATTACCGCAGTTTTCTCTGGCTAACAGCGTGATGCAGCAGAACCTGATGCCTGCCACTTTTGGCGAGAACGGAGCTTTGGGCGGCGTTTTTGGAATGCTGATCGTCTCTGTGGTGATTTTGGTGATCACCCTTACCATTTCATGGAATTATGACCGCGGCAGGACAGGCATCCGCATATACGAAATGATACTTAAAGGGGTAGTTGCCCTCATTGTACTGGCCTTTATGGGTGTGGTTGTTCGGCTCATGTTTGTAACGGGATCTATCAACTGGGCTGACCTGGGCAAGGGCCTGATACCCAACCCGGCTTTATTCTTTCGCCCGGCCGAAGGCTTTTTGCCGCTGCTGGAAGGGCTTACACAAACTTCCAGGGATTACTGGTCTGCTTTAATTGTTGCCCGGCAGCAAGATGTAATGGCCGCAGCACTATCCAGTGCTGTGGGTATTAATATGACCTTCCTGTTTGCCTACTCTATGCTCCGCCGCCGCTGGGGTGCCGAGTACCAAGGGTTAATGAAATTCGATCTGAGTTTCGGCATGCTTATCCCATTTATGCTGGCAACAACCTGCGTGATGATTGCCGCAGCCAGCCAGTTTCATACGGTACCTCAACCCGGCCTCATTGAAGAATATACCTCAGGCGGGGAAGTCAACCAGAAACAAGTCACCGAGTACAACGGCCTGCTTGAAGGGCGCGTGCTGCATGAAGCTGCCGGCACCGACCTGACCCAGCAACAAATAGCCGGGCAAGTTGCCGCATTAGGCAGAGAAGATCAGATAATGGCGGCTACATTAATAACCCGTGATGCTTTTGATCTTTCTTTTTCATTGGAGCCCCTGCTGGGATCCGTATTCGGCCACTACATTTTTGGACTCGGGGTATTAGGCATGGCCCTATCCAGCATCACATTAATGATGATCATCTCCGGATTTGTAATGTGTGAAATACTCGACAAACCACAATCCAAGTGGGCTTTCCGCTTGGGTGCATTAATTCCGGGCCTGGGTATTCTGGGTCCTTTCTTCTGGAGTCAGGCCTACTTCTGGCTGGCCATCCCGACATCCATTATCACCCTGCTACTACTCCCCATCGCCTACATCACCTTCTTTTTGATGATGAATAACAAAAAACTGATGGGCACTCATATGCCCGTGGGCAAAAGCAGGATAACCTGGAATACCCTGATGATCCTTTCAATCCTGTTAATAACCTCAGCCAGCTTATACATGTTGTGGACCAGCGGCGGCCCCTGGGGACTCGGCGCATTATTTGCATTCCTTGTATTAATTGGGATTGCGGAAGGAGTTAAAAGAAAAAGAGGAAAAGATACGGCGGAGGTAGAATTATAAATTACACATAAAGTACTAGTCCCGATGCATACGGTTCTCTATGAGTGCATTCCTCGCTAAGCGATACCGCCAGTACAGGCGTCTCGCTTGTACCTTCTTTGTCTTACGGCCTTTGGCCGGCAGGGCGTGTATTTAACTGGATATCCGAACTTTATTAAGAACCGGCTATTTACTTGCAATCGGTATATTCGAAAGCGGCAACCGGGGGGTACGGCCGGAGGCCGGGGAACAAAGATTGGGACAGGCGAGACGCCTTTCCCGGCATGTTCTGCTTAAAGGTCAAGTCCGTACCAAGTCCTATACAACTCCTACTCAAGGCTTGCTAAACACCGACGTGGTGTAGGAGTTGTATAGGACTTGGTATGGGTCGGTATAGGTGATTTTTACTACGCGTACAACTAATTCTTTTTAAAGTAATTTATAACATCTTAATCCGAACTGTATATTTATTTGAGTATTAGTTAAATACACGACAATCCATCAAATAAAGGATGAAGGGAAATAGATATCATGAACAATGATGTGCAAAAATAATTCTAAAAAAATAAAATGAGAAATTCAGGATCTTCGCGCAGAGACTTTTTGAAGCAATCAGCTATGGTTGGTCTTTCATCATTTTTACCTCATGGCCTTATGAAGGCCAGCCTACAGAAACCACCTTTGGAAATCCATCTTTTCTCAAAACACCTGCAGTTTTTGGATTACGGCAATATGGCTAAAGCTGCCGCCGAAATAGGATTCGACGGGGTTGACCTGACGGTTCGCCCGGGTGGACATGTAGCCCCGGAAAACGTATCTACAGATTTGCCCAAAGCAACTCAGGCTATCTGGAAGGCAGGGTTAAAAAGCAGCATGATGACTACCGCCGTAACAGATGCACAAGATAAAACTTCCCAAAGGGTCTTAAAAACGGCTTCTGACTCAGGCATAGAATTTTACCGAATGGGTTACCTGCATTATGACGAAGATAATTCGGTGATGGATTCTATGGCCGACTTTCAGACATCAATAAAAGAAATAAGTGAGCTAAATAAGGAGTTGGGGCTAATTGGCTGTTATCAAAATCACGCTGGGCATTTTGCCGGTGCATCAATTTGGGAAATAGACCAAATGCTCTCAAAGGCGGGTACCACTAATATGGGATCGCAATACGACATCAGACACGCTCTTGTTGAGGGAGGTTTATCATGGGAAACCGCACTCAGGCTCATTCACCCACGCATTAAAACCATAGCCTTGAAGGATTATAAATGGGGACAGGTTGATGGACAATGGAAAGTTATCAACACACCTATTGGTGAAGGGATGGTAGATTTCCAGCGGTACTTTTCCCTGTTGAAAACCTATAATATCAATGTTCCTGCTTCATTACATTATGAGTATCCTCTGGGCGGGGTTGAACACGGAGCAACACAAATAACAGAAAGTGAAGATGTCATTTATGGGGCGATGAAAAAAGATCTTACGGCACTTAGAGATTTATGGGAAAGAGCTTAGTAAAACTTATTTACCCCGCAGCTCTTCGCGCAGAGCCGTGATCTCGGACTTGAGATCTTTAACTGATTTTGAGCTTGCCAGTTCAGTCTCTTCATCTTCGGCATCACGTCCAAGAAAGAATGTGGCCAGGATGGCCGTAATGTAACCAAGAACTCCCAGGCTGTAGATGGCCAGCAGAAAGCTTAAGGCACGTCCTGATCCGGTTTGCGGCCAGAACTCGGACCCTATGGTCGTTAAAAGCATTGCCGTCCACCAGAGGGCCGACCAGTAGGTTTCAAAACCCTGTCCGTTTGGCACATCCCGCTCAAAGCTATACATCCCGGCTCCACCGACAATGGCTACTATCACTGTAAGCACCACTACATATCCAAATGCCCGTCTCCTCATTGTTGACCCAAGCGCGCGCATGCCCCGGTTCACAGAACTGATCAGCCGCAGCAATCTCAGCCCTCGTGTTGCTCTTGCTAAACGCGCTATTCGTAAAACCCTAATAATACGGAAAATCCGCAATGCAGGGACAAGCAGAGAAATGGCCTTCAGCCAGTTTGACCTGAGGTAGGTGAGCTTACGGGGTGCCAGAGTGAAGCTTATTGCGAAATCCAGTAGAAAGAAAAACCAAATTAAGTAACCGGCTCCTTCGAGAAACGGAGTGAGCCCCCAAATCACTTCCGCCACGAATAAGGCCAACCATACGAAGGCCAGAATCACCATGGGAGTTTCCAAAACCTCGTTTACTTTACCCAGTAAAGCCAGGCGTTCGTGCTCGATTTTCTGGTTGATGTCAGGTCTCTCTTCCGCCATAACTTACCCTACGTAGCCCAGGATGTGGCCTCTCTTTATTTCATACACTCAATTCTCCACGCTCAGTTTCACATTAAGTGGTTCTGAATTCCCTATTGCTTTGATAAGCAAATTAGCTTCTTTATTATTTTGTGCGTTTTCTTTCAGAACCACGGTTACAGGCACTTTTTGACCGGGGCTGAGTGCAAATGGTGCCTGGATGGGCATACGAATATCGAAATCTGCATTATCTACCTGCACATAACTTATCAAACTGGCTTGATTGCCATCCCGGCTTTCAATTGTAAATTGTATCCTATTGTCTTGTTGATCCCCTGAAAACCTTATATGATCTGTTGATGCAATAATATCAGCTTTTGTTAATGGCTTTGCAGGGATTTCCGGATTACCCTCAGGTGCGAAAAATTCAAATGAATTTAACTCCGGACCTCCACCGCGATTGCCGCTTCCGGCTCCAATAAATATTTTATTGTCAAAGTAAATTGCTTGGGTTCCATGCCTGCCTCTCTCCAAAGGCATCAGGGAACTCCAGGTTTCTGATGCTGTATTCAGCATCTCAACTTGATTATGCGCTTGTTCCTGGCTGCCGCTTTCCCCACCGAGTACCACAAAATTACCTTCATATTCTGCTGCCCCTGTCCCTGCTCGTTCGGTGGGTATATCACCTTCAGGTGAAGGTAATTCGATCCATTCCTGATTATTGAAATCATAGATATTTGTTTCTTTAACAGTCTGGGTGAAACCTTCCGATGCAAATCCCGAACGCCTCCCTCCGGCTACATAAAGTTTATCTCCAATTACTGCACTATGAAAATGGTCACGGGCCCGTGGGGCATCTGCTAGTTTCCGCCACTTATTCGTAGCCGGATCAAACTCATCCAGCCAATTGACCCAACCGGAGGTGTGCCCATTAATTATTCCGCCAACAACATAAATTTTATCATTGTAGATAACAGTTCCTCCTGCTCCCCTACGACGATCAGCCGGAATTTCAGGACCAATAGCCCAGGCATCCAATAGTGGATCATAAATTAATATATTGGGTAAAGGTGTTTCAAATGGCCATCCGCCTGTAAAAGCACCAATTACATAAACCAATCCCTCGAACTCCACCGCCTGTATATGATGAATTTCGAATGGTGGCTGTGCACCTTGAGTCCACTCTTTTGTTTGGGTGTCATATAAGTCGACTGATTTCAGCCCTCTACCACCCAATAAGATAAATGTATCACCAGCACGTACAAATGCATTTTCATGGCGCTCACTGGCGTTACCTTCTGCTTTTAGTTCTTGCCAGCCGGTAGATTGACTATATAAACAATCAACACCCACTAGAATACATAATAAAGAGAGCGTCAGGCTTTTTGGTATTAAATAAATTTTATTCATCATTCCTTATTTGTTGAATATCTAAAAAATAAGTGATCGTTAGTTCGAGGCATAATTTATATATATTTTTTTGCAACTTCTCTACCAATTTATAAGATATCGTTTGTAAAAAATGAATTTACCCTAACAGAACAGAAATGTAACAAATGAGTTAAGTTATAAATGGAAGCATTTACTTAGACTATTTATTGATCCGTCACCGCTTCCTATTGATTATCAAACCCGGCTTTTTACTTAACAACTATTGCATCATGGGTCAAGAAAAAGAAACTTCTGGTAACCAGGGTAACAGTGCTAAAAAGCCCACTCAGGTCACGCAGAAAGGCTGGAAAGAAATTGGCAAGCGCGTTAGCAATCAACTTACTGTAGATCATATTACTATCGTATCGGCGGGTGTGGCGTATTATTTTTTCCTTGCTTTATTTCCCGCCCTTATAGCAGCCATCTCCATTTATGGATTGGTTATGGACCCGGCGCAGGTGGAGCAACAAATGAATCAGCTTACGGGTATCTTACCGGAACAGGCCGCTCAAATGATGTCGGGCATTCTGCAAAGTGTGGCAGGACAAACAGAGCAGGCTCTGGGCTGGGGGCTGGTAATCAGCTTGCTTTTCAGCCTCTGGAGTGCCCAACAGGGCACGAGCGCTGTATTTGAGGGTGTTAATATTGCTTACAACGAAATTGATGAAAGAGGCATGATCAAACAAAAAGCTATCGTACTTCTTTTTACTTTGGTCGGGATACTCACAGGCATTATATGCACAGTTCTTGTAGTCGTTTTCCCCGCTCTTGTCGGAACTTTGAATCTGCCTTCCATTTTGCAGACCCTCATTGAATGGCTGCGGTGGCCGTTATTAGCTTTACTCATCATAGTGGGGCTGGGGCTGGTTTATAAAATAGCACCGGACCGTGACAATCCGCAGTTCCAATGGGTAAGTGTAGGAGCCGTAATAGCAACTGTATTATGGTTAGTGGGTTCCGTTCTGTTTAGCCTGTATATAGATAATTTTGGTAATTACGGCGAAACCTATGGGAGTTTTGCTGCGGTAATCATTCTTATGCTGTGGTTTTTTCTAACGGCATATATCATCTTGCTGGGGGCTGAAATCAATTCTGAAATGGAGCACCAAACGTATGCTGACACTACGGTGGGTGAAGATAAACCTATGGGAGAACGAGGTGGTTATCATGCCGATCATGTAGCTGGCAATAAAATAGATCCATGAAAAAAATAGTCGGAGTGTATCAAAAGCTCCAAAACTGCTCCGTGAGGCGTCCACGCCTCGCGAGGAATGCACTCAGGATGCATGAGTGCATTCCTCGCAAGGAGTGGACGCTTTGCCGTAGCAACCTTTTGAGACAGCCGGTTTGTCTTAATTTGCATGGTTTAATAAATCCATGTACATTTTAGCCTTATATAATTATCAATAAAATCACTCCCCATATCTTTCCTATTTGGACCAACAAGTATGGCAAATATGTTTAAAATGCTTTACTTAAATTGGTCTCTTATAATTAACTTTTTTTTCCTGGAGAGATTCAAAGTATCCTTAATGTGGAGATTACAATAGAAGAAATAGGTTAACATCTCATTTTGTAAAATCCAGCTAATTTATGGCTCATAAAGAAAGAGAAGTAAGAAAACCAAAGACTGAAAAATCTTCCGGTAATAAATATTTCGACATTCACAACCCTGTCTTCTGGCCATCCGTATTCTTAATCACTATCCTGATTATCGGAACTCTGTTTGCCCCGGAAACCGCAGAATATATATTTGACACCTTAAGAACGGGAATCACGACCTATGCAAGCTGGCTGTTTGTAGCAAGCGTGAATATATTCATTGGGTTTGCGCTCTATTTTGCCTTCAGCAAATTCGGATCCATCCGGTTAGGTGGCGACAAGGCCAGGCCGGAATTTAGCACTCTTTCATGGTTTGCAATGTTATTCAGCGCGGGCATGGGTATAGGATTAATGTTTTATGCCGTTGCCGAGCCCATGTGGCACCTTATGTACCCACCCCACTCAGAACCTGGTAGTATAGCATCGATCAGAGATTCGATGGGGGTCACCTTCCTGCACTGGGGCTTGCACGCATGGGCTATTTATGCCGTGGTAGCACTGGCACTCGCCTTTTTTGCATTTAACCGGAAGTTGCCCCTCTCTTTCCGGTCGGTTTTCTATCCGATTTTGGGTGATCAAATTGATGGCTGGAGGGGAGATTTAATTGATATACTGGCTGTGCTGGCTACACTTTTTGGGCTGGCAACATCGCTGGGACTTGGAGCTGCACAAGCTGGGGCCGGAATGGAATACGTATTCGGAATATCAAATACCATCAACCTGCAGGTAATCATAATTTTTGGTGTTACGTCAGTTGCTGTCGTATCGGTTGTTCTGGGAATTGATAAAGGGGTTAAAATATTGAGTCAGTTTAACATAGGTTTGGCCGCACTGTTTCTTACTTTCATCCTGATAGCCGGTCCTACAATTTATATCTTGGGATCATTTCTTCAAAATATTGGACATTATTTGCAATACTTTCCAACTTATGCCTTATGGACTCAAACTTATGAAGAAGGGACATTTATGACCACCTGGACCATCTTTTACTGGGCCTGGTGGATATCATGGTCTCCCTATGTAGGAATGTTTATCGCCAGGATATCAAAAGGGCGAACCATAAAAGAATTCGTACTGGGGGTGCTAATAGTTCCCACATTGATCACCTTCTTATGGATGACTAGTTTTGGGGGAAGTGCACTCTTTTTGGAGTTAGGCGGAGTTGCTGAAATCGCTGCTGCTGTAGAGGCTGATGAAACCACTTCCTTGTTTGTACTTCTTGACCAGCTTCCACTTGCTTTAATCACTTCCTTTCTCGCCATTATACTGGTCCTTAGCTTTTTTGTCACCTCTTCCGATTCCGGTTCATTGGTCATCGACGGGTTAACAAGCGGGGGCAAGTTGGAATCTCCTGTAGGCCAGCGTATTTTCTGGGCTACAACCGAGGGAATAGTAGCCGCAGTACTTTTGTTGGGAGGTGGATTAAGTGCACTTCAGGCAGGTGCTATCAGCACAGGACTTCCTTTTGTTATTGTACTGCTCATCATGTGCTACAGCTTAAATAAAGGTCTGCACAAGGAATATAACGAGATGATGGAAAAGCACAAAGCTAAGGAGCGCGAATCTTATTCAGATATTGTAGCAAACGTGATAAAAAAACAGAAAAAATAGATTGCTGAGGATTTATGAATAATAAGGAACACTGGCTCATCTCACTAGATCTGACCAAAATGGATAATATACTTGCCGAATACACATCCTTTTTTACGTCTATAATAAGCCCCAAAACAATTACATTCTTACATGTAATTGAATCAGGACCAACTGCTCGTGATTTAATTGAACAGTTTCCGGAACTGGAAAACAAAGAAGAATTCGAAAAACTACTCAGGAGTATCATACATGAGAAAATCGAAGCCCATTTTCATGAATCATCAATTGCAACCCATATTGTTATTCGGGAAGGCCGGGCTACAGAACAAATTATAGATGCTGTTAACACTTTAAAACCGGATCTGTTGGTGATGGGAAAAAAAATTGGTTATGCGGGTGAAGGTGTCATTCCAAAGAAGATACTGAAATATGTTCCCGTCTCCATTTTACTTGTTCCCGAAAACTGCCGGTACAGCCTGCAGAAAATTTTGGTTCCTGTAGATTTTTCAGAACAGTCTGGAAAAGGCGTAAAAACGGCAATGCAGCTCGTTGAAAATAAAAAGGGAGGGGTGACCGCCCAGCATATATACCGATATCGGGCTCAATTTTTCCCTTATGTTTTATCTGACCGGGAGAAACAAGAAGCGGACAGAGAAATAAATAAGAAGAAAGAAACCTTCATCAAGAAATATGATATTTCTTCAGATATAAATTTTGCGATAACTTTACAGAACGACGGCTCCTTTGAGGATGCCGTATATGAGCAGGCTATAAACGATCAGGCGGATTTAATCATCGTGAGCTCAAAAGCCAAGAAGCTGCCTAACTTAATGGGGCATGATTTTACCGATAGGCTTGTAGATTATGCATTTGGTATCCCTCTGTTTATTCAGAAGAACCCGGAGCGGTATCAAAAGTTTTTGAAATCTTTGTTTACAAGCTGAACAGGGTACAACTAAATAATGCCTTATAAAGTTGAGTTGTCAACTCTGTTGCTATTATATATTTTAGATTGAAAATCTAAAATATTATATATACGAGTCATTTTATGATATTGGTTTATATTGTATTTCATATCTTCTGAACTTAATGTAATGTTGTTATCTTCAATATCAGCTGTAAAGTCTTCAACGCTATAAATCATAAACCCTTCTTTTATGAGCCAATCATAAATAATATTTCTCTTGTTCAAATACACCTTTACACCATTTCGAAATGCTGTAAAGATATTGCCCATTGCCATTTGCCGGTAACTATTCATTACAAATGCTGATGCATTCCTGTAAACCTCTCTGAATTCTTCATCGGATAAGAACTCATCAATGAACTTTACTTTTTTAACATCAGCTGCTGTTTCTCGTACAGCTTTGGTATAATTATTTAATGGACCGTAGCTAAAAAAGACAAAATAGTCGTATTTATCCTTATTCCTGCATTTCGTAATAATTTTAATGATATCAAGATGATTATTATACCTATTCCGACTGTTTCCAATTATAATCTCATTCTTTTTTTTATTGATAGTAAAATACTTCGTCTCTTTTTCATGAAATGGTAACTGAACAAATTCTGGCAGGCGTGGCCATTTTCGCTTCAACGCAGCATACTCATAGTCTGATACTCCCCAGAAACTATCAATTCGATTTATGGCCCTTATAAATTCCAACCTTTTTATTAGCTGCTTAAATTTGAAAGGACCCATTTGTTTTATTAGGTAAGAAAACCAAGTTGTATTACTTGGTTCTAAATGCATTACTGATAGTGAACTAAATACTTCATCGGGTATTTTGCTATATAATTCCAGTCCAAAGAAACGCCATGCAACTTTTACCGTACCTGGAAGCCTGTTTGCAATAAAACTCTTACTGAAATCCAGATTATATAAAATTACTAAATCAGCTGATTTACAATAGTTAATTATCTTTCTTAATTGTTTGAACGAAAACCTATAGTAGAGGGCATTTTTTTCATAATACCCCTTATATGTACCTTTTTCACCTAGAATAATGACTGTATTGGCAAAGCGATCATTCTCAAAACTTCTTGTGTCATCAATAAACTTAACGTCACTGTGAAGGTGGATGGTTTTAAGCTTATGCATATGCTAGTTTACGTTTTCTGTTATAAAAACCATCTTTCCCAAATGCCTGTGATATATATAATGAAAGTCCCCTAATATCGACATCTTACTCTCTATGCTATTATTTGATTCATCAATTAAGTATGTATTCTCATGCTACCAAATGTCTATAGGCAGGGAAAAAGCCTGAAATATCTGTTGGATCTACATTGACCCCTTCACATAATTTTTCATTAATATCTTCTCTATATACTTGTTTTAAGCACCTTAGTGGTCTTTTTTGAGCGCCAAAGCGGCGTTTAAAATCCGCAATACCACCGCTGCCTCCCCCTAAATTTAGAGCCGGTACTTTCAACGATTTTAGCTGTAAAGCGCCATACCAGAGAAGCGGTGCAGAATGTTTTTGACAGCCAGGAAGTGATGCATGATAAAGAGCATCACCCATATGCTTAGTGTAGGCGAATAATGTAGCTGCAACGATCTTTCCCGATAGCTTTACCCCAACAAGTATTACGTTATTCAAGCCAGATAAATAAGTCAGGGTTTTGGGTGCAAAATAATAGAAGGCTGATGCATTTTTACGGAGGAGAAAGGCATCATACTGTTCATGAAAAAAATTGATCAGTTCACTCTTGTCGAGAATAAAATTTGATACTGTTTCATCCCAGTTGTTGAACTGCTGTCTTCTTTTAGTGGCCATTCCTGCCAAAAGTTCGTTGACAGATAATTTCAAATCTAGGACATACGCATTATTATAAGCATGTATTTCAGACGACTCAAATAGGCTGCCATAGTCAAATATTGGGTTAAGTCCTAAATAACCGCAAACGTACCCTCTACTTCGGACGAAATCTTGCCAATACACCGAAAAATCCGGACAATCTTTATTGGCGACAAAACCGGAAAAACCGAAAGGTTTTGTAATATCCTTATATCCACCAAAATTACGTTCAACGATCGGGCAAACGACTCGAATATCATCTTTTTCAAAACAATACAGAAATGTTGGGAGACCAGAATTTAAATACATTGCATAACAATGTTCCCAGGTATGTCCAAAAGTATGCGGGATTCCCTCAAGGCAGCTCTCCCATTCATTCTGGGTCTCAATTGAAATTAATCGATGATATTTTTTCATTACCATTCCTTTTTATCAGGTCAATTTTTAATGCTTTTTCCCAGCGCTCATTATTGCGAATTATTTTGCAGGGATTACCATAAGCTACTACACCATCCGGTATATCTTTAGTGACAACACTTCCGGCTCCAATCAAACAATGACGACCAATGGAAACATTATTCACAATACTGGTACCTGTTCCAATTTCCGTCCCTTCACCTATGGAAACATTTCCGGATATCACTGCACCTGGATTCAGGCTACCACATTAAATAACCTGAAAGCATATATCCTGATTACTGTGCTTATATAAAGTATCAATTATACTTTTTGATATTTTTAATTAGTTTATTATATACTAAAGTAGCTTATTGATCTTGAAAATTATAATTAAAATTACCTTATACTATAACAATTGTTATGCGATAGAACGAATACCGACATCATTCTTTGCAGAACCTCATAGGTGGTATGGGCACTTAATTCTGCAGAGGAAAATTGCCCGCAGGGTAATAACAATTTAATTGCCTCTTGACAGCAATGAGAATAGCTTAATTGGACGGTAGAATATTAAATTTGTCTGACAAATACTTTCAAAAGCTCAAACATCACAAAGAGAGACGGCTTTGTGCAGTCCTTCCATAGGATTTCGTGTGGGAACAAACTCCTGGCCAACGTATCCCTTGTAGCCTATCTCCAGCAGAGCCTCCATTATCGGAGGGTAGTATAGCTCCTGATTTTTATCGAGCTCACCGCGCCCGGGCACACCGGCAGTATGAATATGACCAATCAGATCTGAACCGTATTCACGGATTCGGGCGATTACATCGCCGTTCATGATTTGCACGTGATAAATATCAAACAATAACTTCACCCTAGGTGAGCCTACACGCCGGATGATATCAGCACAATAATCTATATCATCACCCTGATAGCCGGGAGTTCCAAAAAGATGGGGATCGGGCACGCGGGTATTCAGATGTTCCAGGCATACGTTTACACCATACTTTTCGGCGTGCCGTGCGAGTTCTTTCAATCCTTCAACGGTATTGTCTGCACCTTCATCAAGTGATATTTCCCCCTTCTCCGGGTTGTCGACATCCAGGTATTTATAGCCGTTAAAGGCAATAACAGAAGGCACATTGGCATCAGAACAAGCCTCAATCCGTCTTTTAGTAGTTGCAACAACTTCTTTTTGATAACGGGGATTGTTTAATCCCTTTACAAACGGAGGTTCGGGCATACCATTGGTGGACATGCCACAGATTAGTCCGTACCTTTGCATAACCGGCCATTCTTCCGGTCCTACCAGTTCAATACCTTCACATCCCAGATCGACGGCGGCCTGACAGAGTTGTTCTAAGCTCCAGAATTCTGCACGGTTCATAAAAGGCCAGGATGTCAACACTTGTTTTATGCGGCCGCTTTGAACGGCTTTCTTTCCATTCTGACTTAGTGAGGCCAGTGCCTTTTCCGGGAGTATCATTCCCGTCACTGCAGTTGCTGAAAATGATGCAGCATTTCGTAACATGTCGCGACGACTAATCATTTTTAAGTGGCTATTATGAATTTAATGTGAATGATATTTTTTCATGGTTATGAAGTTAGTGATAATAAAATATAAACAAAATTATGTGCATTATTTTTGTTCATACAAAAGAGGAGGAATTGCATCCAGATCATCTTAAAGAAGATCTGGATAAAATCCTCAATAATCCTCAAGCGGCACCCGAGGTGCTTCAGGCAAGAGCCAGCAAAATTGACAAATCATCATTAAAGTCAATGCTCACTACCAAAGAAGGAATGACAGACGAGAAGGCTGAACAGTATCTGAATAAAGCGGAAGAGTTTCTCGAGAGCATAAGATCAAAAGCCAATGAAACCCGGGAAAGCACACGGCGGCAAGGTGAGCAGATTGCAGATGGCAGTGATGGTGAATCGGCTGCCGAGCAGCAAGGCAAAGCCGAGCAAGCCATTCAGCAATGGTTCGATCGCATGAACAGACCGGAGCTTGAATATAATACTTTTAAAAATGCGGCTAGACGTATTATGGATGATCCTAAAACCGCTCCTTCTGTACTGAAGAAGCAATTAAGCCATATGAACAGAGAAAGTTTGGTTACCTTGGTGAGTAACAACAAAAAAATAAGCCACGAGCAAGCTGAGCAATATGCGGATAAAATAGAGGAGGCGCGGGACGAAGTTCTGAATAAAACAGATCAAATAGAAAGAGCCGTAGCAGAAAAGACTCAACAGGTTAAAGATGAGGCTTAATGGCAAGCAGAAGCCATCCGAAGAACGGCCTCCGCTGCTGCATGGTGGATCTTTCTGGCAACTATAATTTTCAGGGGGGGCTTCTGCCATTGGGGGCATACTTGCAATAACTCTGATCTTGTAGAAAGCCACCACGGTTTAGGATGAGAAATCGGAATTAGTGCCTTGTCCTTTTACAAAGTGGCAGGACTGGTCACCCTTTTGAAGATCAATGGTCAGAGATATTTTCTATGGTGATTTCCGGTATTTGCTTTTTTCATTTGCATCCTGTATGATGACGATATTATCTGCTTTTGGATACTTCAAATTATTATACAAAATATACGAAGTAGCTTATAGTTTCATTATCTTCATCATAAAAATGGGAAAACTAGACGGTAAAGTTGCAATCGTAACGGGGGCCACACAAGGAATTGGCCGGGCCACTGCCGAACTTTATGCGGAGGAAGGCGCGAAAGTTGTTGTAAATGGCCGTAATAAGGTTCTCGGGGAACAGGTAGTTGACGGGATAAAGAAGAAAGGCGGCGAGGCCGTGTTTATCCCAGCCGATATACGCACTCCCGAGGAAAATACCCGTTTAGTAGATACCGCCGTAGAAATGTATCATTCATTGGATATTCTGGTATCCAATGCCGGGGTTCTGGGACTTGGCTCCGTTACTGAAGTGCCTTTAAATACCTGGAAGGATACCCTCGATGCTAATTTGAACTCTCTGTTTTATTTGCTTCGCGCCGGCATCCCTCATATGCAGCAAAGTGGGGGCCAAATAGTAGTGATAGGATCCATAGCCGCCCACAAAGGCTTTCCCAATCACGCCGCTTATTGCGCGAGCAAAGGGGCTGTGCAATCTCTTGCCAGACAAGTGGCCGTTGATTATGCCCCGAAAATCCGCATTAACATCATCCAACCCGGACCGGTGCTCACCGGTCTTTTTACTTCTTCGGCGGCAGCCTTCCCTGATCCCGAAACCGTATTGGACAGTGTGCCGGGATCACTGCCCCTGGGCCGTACCGGAACCCCTGCCGATATCGCCGCCAAAGCCTTATTTTTGGCATGCGAAGATTCATCGTGGATGACGGGATCGATACTGACCGTAGACGGCGGTAGTTCAGTAAAGTAGACGAGACAGAAAGAAGAATTTTCTGGTCCAGACATAAAAAAACCCTGCCTGAACTTAATCAAACAGGGTAAATAGGTACACCCGCCAGGATTCGAACCTGGAACCGCCTGATTCGTAGTCAGGTACTCTATCCAGTTGAGCTACGGGTGCATTTCAGCTAACATTCAACAGTAATTTTTAATTACTGATATCTTAAGCTGAATAGTCTCTTATATTACGGAATTTTATAGCTGATTGCCAGTCATACTTTGAAGAACAAGCCGAATCTGTTCTCCAAAAAATGACTGCCTCACCTGGTTGTGGATCAATCACTTAACCCACAACCAGCGAGCGTACAACCAACAACCGACTTCCTAATACCGGTAATAGTCAGGTTTGAACGGCCCTTCCTTCGGTACGCCGAGGTATTCGGCCTGGTCTTCGCTTAATTCTTCCAGATCAACTCCGATCTTTTTAAGGTGCAGGAATGCCACACGCTCATCCAGATCTTTAGGCAGAACATGGACGCCAAGATCGAACTCATCAGCTCGGTTCCATAGAGCGATCTGAGCAAGTACCTGATTAGTGAAGCTGTTAGACATCACAAACGATGGGTGACCTGTTGCACACCCGAGATTCACCAGGCGACCTTCGGCGAGCAGATAAATTTTATTCCCATTTGGCAATACATATGCATCAACCTGATCCTTAATCGTATCTTTTTCACCATTTTGCTCGAGCCAGCTAACCTGAATTTCAGAATCAAAGTGACCAATGTTACACACAATAGCCTCACTTTTCATCATTGCAAAATGCTCAGAACGAATGACATCCTTACAGCCGGTAGCGGTAACAAAGATGTTTCCTTCTTTGGCGGCATCATCCATTTTCTTCACTTCAAATCCGTCCATAGCAGCCTGAAGTGCACAAATTGGATCAACCTCAGTCACAATAACACGGGCGCCGTAGCTTTTCAAGGTAGCGGCACATCCTTTACCAACATCCCCATATCCCGCAACCACAGCAACCTTACCAGCTACCATCACATCCGTGGCGCGCTTAATACCGTCAACCAATGATTCGCGGCATCCATAAAGGTTATCAAACTTAGACTTGGTTACCGAGTCGTTAACATTAATCGCTGGTACCTTTAATGTGCCAAGTTTGGCCATGTGGTACAGACGGTGAACACCGGTTGTTGTTTCTTCGGAAAGTCCACGAACATCTTTCAGCAATTCCGGATACTCCTCATGGGCCATGGTGGTTAAATCACCACCGTCATCCAAAATCATGTTCAATGGTTTGCCATCGGGGAAGATCAGAGTTTGCTCAATACACCAGTTAAACTCTTCTTCGGATAAGCCTTTCCAGGCATAAACGGCAACACCGGCCTTAGCCATAGCAGCGGCTGCATGATCCTGTGTAGAGAATATATTGCAGGATGACCAGGTAACTTCCGCCCCCAGTTCAATCAGTGTTTCGATTAGAACGGCCGTCTGAACGGTCATGTGAAGGCAACCAGCAATGCGAGCGCCTTTTAAAGGCTTGGATTCCCCATACTCTTCGCGCAGGGACATAAGGCCCGGCATCTCAGATTCGGCAACAGTAATTTCTTTCCTGCCCCAATCGGCCAGGCTGATATCTTTTACTTTATAAGCTAATTTTTCTTCTATCATAGATTATTTTGATGAATTTTTAATTAATTATGCTTGATTAAGATAAAATTTTAGAGCATTAAGTAAAGGCGAAGTGGCAAATGAAAACCTCTCCGGCTCATCCCTTTTATAAATACGTTCTATTCCTGTTTAATTCCGGTTTGCCTCAATTATCTCTTTTGTATTTTCATAATCCTGTTCCGGACCATGGCTGCCCTCTATGGTTGTAAGATATTTCCCATCAGGCCCCACATAGATTTTATGCGGGATGCTTTGAACTTCAAAATCAATAGCAAACTGGCGACCATAAACATACGTAAAATTGTAATCATGATCCGCCTCAAATTCCTCCACCTGCTCGGGAGAATCCATGATTTTAGGCGACAAAGCTACGACCACAAAATCATCGGGATAATCTTCGGCCAATTGATGAAGTGTAGGCATACTTGCAATACATGGGGCACACCAGGTTTCCCAGACATCTATAAGCACTGTTTTGCCTGCAAAGTCAGAAATTGTCAATTCATTTCCTTCCAGGTCGGTGAATACTGCATTTTCAATGACTTCAGCTTTTTCATCTGAAATTTCCAAAACCTCAGGAGTATCGGAAGTCTCCGCACATGAGAGTTGGGTTAACATCAATAACCCAATCATAAGCGGGAAAAGTAGTGTTTTCATAAATTGCTTTATTTTATTAATAGAATTAAATAACGCTTTTTCTATTCAGATATTGGTCCCAGCCGTCTGTATATTTATGACCGGGTACAATTAACCGCCGGATACGGGATGGATTATTTTTATCCCTAAACCTAAGCATTCTTACAACAAATAAAGACCTTAGTGGAAACTAAAGAACCTGAACCGCTTTATCTAATCGGCTTACCACCCGTTTTTTGCCAAGTAATTGTAGGGTTTCAAACAAATCCGGGCCAAATCCCATTCCCGTCACTGCAAGTCTAACGGGCTGCATCAGTTTGCCAAATCCAATACCCTCATCCTCAACAATATCAGATAGCTTTTGCTTTAAGATAACTGCATTAAATGATTCTTCATCCAGTTCGGCAATATCATTTCTAAATTTATCCACAAGTGTTGGAGTGGCGGGCTTCCAGGCTTTCTTTACCGTTTTCTCATCATATACCTTGGGCTCTTCAAAAAAGTACTGACCATAGGTTACAAAATCAGTAACCAAAGAGGCGCGTTCTTTCATCAGGCGGATGAACTCCTTAAGATATTCATCCGAATATCCGGTATAGCCGGCTTCTTCGACTTGCTCCCTTACTTTTGGAAGAAGTTTCTCTTCAGGTATTTTGCGCATGAAGTGCTCATTATACCAGATCAATTTACTATGGTTAAAGATGGCACCGCCTTTACCGATGCGGTCCAGGGAGAATTCTTTTATAAGTTCTTCCATTGTAAATACCTCCCGGTCATCCCCCGGGCTCCATCCCAGAAAAGCCAGAAAATTGATTAATGCTTCCGGCTCATAGTGCTGTTTCACATAATCACGAACGTTGACCGGAATGCCCAATGCGTCTGCATTTCGCTTAGACAACTTGCCGCCCTTGGGCGACATAATGAGCGGGAGATGAGCCATTCGGGGTGGTTCCCAACCAAGATATTCATAAAGCAGAATGTGCTTGGGAGCAGAACTGAGCCACTCTTCGCCGCGTATTACGTGAGTGATGCCCATCAGGTGATCATCTACCACATTAGCAAGATGGTAAGTCGGTAGCCCATCTGATTTAAGCAGCACCTGATCATCCAGGCCCTGGCTTTCAAAGGAAACGAATCCGCGAATATCATCCTCGAAACGAATCGTCTCCCGGCGGGGCACTTTTAGCCTCACCACAAACTTTTCGCCGCTTTCCAGCCTTTTCTTCACCTCTTCAGCAGGAAGTGTAAGGCTATTTTTCATCGACATACGCGTTATGGCGTCGTATTTTGGAGATGGATTGCCCGACTTCTGCAGGCGTGAGCGCATATCCTCGATTTCTTCGGTGGTATCAAAAGCATAATAGGCCTGGTCCTGCTGGATGAGCTGGGCCGAGTATTTCTGGTAATACTCGGAGCGCTCACTTTGGCGATAAGGGCCGAAATCGCCGCCCTTTCCCGGTCCTTCATCAAAAGGCATTCCCGCCCAATTCAGCGAGGTAATTATATCTTTCTCGGCCTCCTCAACATAACGCTTCTGGTCTGTATCCTCGATGCGCAGCACAAAGGTGCCGCCATGGTGTTTAGCAAATAAATAGTTATAAAGCGCTGTTCTCAGTCCGCCTATATGAAGCAAACCAGTTGGTGAAGGTGCAAAGCGCACACGTACATTGGACATAAATATCTTTGTTATTTTTAAAATTCAGTCTTCAAAATACGGAGTTATATGGTGGGAAAGAAAATTGAAAATAGAAAACACAGATTTGTCGTCTGGCTCTCAAAGTCATGATATGGTCGGGACTGTATCAAAAGGCCCAGGACTGCTTCTTTCTGATTTAGAACGCTTAGCTACTCAACTATAAGTACACTATTCATTATCCTCCAGTGCCCGGGTATAGTGCAGACGAATGGATATTCACCTGGTTCCGATGGCACTGTAAATTCCAGTTCGTAGTTTTGTCCGGGTTCCAATACCGGGGTAAATGCTAACACATCTTCCGTATCTGGTACATAGTTTTTTTCCCTGCCGGTTGTTGAAGTCATCATTTCGTCAGCTAGACGGCCAACATCCTGAAGCGTGCCCTGATTTATAAATAGCAGGTTATGCTCCATATTATCGGTGTTGGTAAAATCAATACGAACCGTCTGCCCTGCCTGTACCCGCAGTTCTTCGGTATCAAATTCCATCACATTAGGCGTGACTCCGATTTCTAATACGGCATCTATACCGGCAGGCAATTCATCACTGGCCTCTTCTTCACGAATATGCTTTTCAATCGCATCCGGATCCTCCTGCAGAACCAGTTTAATAATACTGACCAAACTTGAACCCGGTTCCGTTTCTTCATCCTGCGAATCCAGCCCCATGAGTAAACCAGCAGCATCAGCTGCATTTAAAAATCCTCGGCTGTGTACTGCTGCCGCCAGTGCCCCCGCTTCGCGTATCCAGCGGTCTTCTATGTTTGATTGATCATTAAGCATTTCAAAAATGGCATTACCCGCCTCATCCAATGATGGCATACCCGCCAGGGCCACCAGAGCTTCCAGGCGCACTTGAGCATTAGAATCTTGTAAAAGATTATTATTCAATAAAGCACTCGCTGATGATGTTTCTTTCGGTAATACCTGAACGGCATTGCGCCGTACCCCGGCAGAAGGATGTTTTAATGCGCCAAGAGCCGCCGTGAGCGTTTCATTACTTTCATCCAGCTGCCCTAGACCGTGAAGCGTCCACAGGCCGTGAATAGCGGCTGCATTTAGCCCAATCTCATCAACATTCTGATTACTCACTAATTCTATAAGATCCGAGACAACATCATTTTCTCCCCGCTCGACCAGCAGCCGCTGGGCGTGCTTGCGCCAAAGCATATTATTGTGGCCCAGCGTTTGAACCAACTGTTGCGGGCTAGCCCCTGCAAGTGACATCCTTTCCTCCAGTTGCGCTCCATTATACACGATACGGTAGATACGTCCATGCTGGCGGTCACGCAAAGGATTAGCATACGCGTTACCCGGAGTGGGTTCCTGCCGATCACTTTCAGCGTTATGTTGAATGATGTAGTTATACCAGTCGGCTATCCAGACATGGCCGTCAGGGCCAACTTCCGCGGCGACCGGTGAGAACCACTCATCATCACTGGCAATCAGGTTGCGCGGGTAGTCTGCTCTGTAGCTTGATCCTTTTTCTTCCAAATTCATCTCAGCTATAAGCTGCACCGTGGGTTCGGTCACAAAGGCTGTGCGGTTCCAGTACTCTTTGGGATAAGTCCGGGCAGTGTACACTCCATGCCCGGCGGCGGAAGTGAAAGCGCCAACCCAGTCAACTTGCCTAAACTGATTGGTTAAAGTAATGACTCGGGCCGTACGGGTTAGGTTCTCTGTAACAGAATCATCGAACCCGGATAAATTATCGTAGTGTTTGCGGGGAAAAGGCAAATAGGTACTGGGATTTCCGTTAGCTGTGGAAATAAAGGCCCCGCCCTGCTCATTAAAGCCTAACCCCCAGGTATTGTTGTTGGTGCGCCGCAGGAATTCCAGCTTGGAACCGTCCTTTTTAAACCGGTAAACCCCCATTTGAAATTCGTGATGCTCACCGCCAACCGTCCCATTCATCCCGGCATAACCAAGTACGCCCCATATTTGGTTATCCAAACCGTAATGCAGGTTATTAGGGCCGGCATGAGTATCCCATTGGTCCCAGCCCTCAAACAGAACTTGCCTCACATCGGCTTTACCGTCTCCGGTAGTGTCTTTTAAAAATAAGGTTTCCGGCGCCTGATGTACGATTATTCCGCCATCGGAAAAAGTAAGGCTAGTGGGTATATTTAAACCTTCGGCAAATACAGTGATCTTATCGGCGCGTCCATCGCCGTTTGTATCCTCAAGGATTTTTATTTGATCTTTGCCGCCACCGTCGGGCCAAAAGTCACGAGGATAGGGATATTCCATAGATTCAATTACCCATAGCCTTCCCTGATCGTCCCAGTTCATAGCGATAGGGTTCACTATATCCGGCTCGGATGCAAATAGTTCGACGTGGAAGCCTGCGGGCAGGATCATCCGGTCGATAGCGGCTTCCGCATTCAAAGGTAGCTGCTTTTTGTAGTACCTTGGATTATTGGCCCCTCTGTCCATCGGACCTACAGTTTTCTCATATTCCAGTCGCTGCTCATGAGGTGGCGGGAAGGGTACATCCAATACCTCATACTTAAATGAATTTCTTATAGTCCTCGATGCCAGCTCGCTCTGCACATCCTGACCGGCCGCCCAGCGAATGCCCCGCTCCAGAAGATCCAGAAATCCTGGGTTGCTCCACGTTCGCTCATCATGCCCCCAGGCTGTGTAGAATACCCGGCCTTGCTCGTGCGTGCGAATCCAGGTATAGGGCTCATCATCACGATAGCTCAGTACCGTTCTGTTTTCCTCATTGTGCTTTTGGTGGACATACGTCTCATCCCAGCTTTCAAAGCCTTCGAAGCCCTGCATGATCTCGTGGTTCGGTGCGGTTATGGTTGTTCTAAAGGAATCAACCTCATGCGACAGAAACGCCCCGCCCAAAAGTTCAATGAAGCGTTCGGAATTGCGAAAATTTCCGGATGCTGAATGTACCGGGACAAACCCGCCGCCGCCTGCCACATAATCCAACAGGGCATCTTCTTTCTCCCGGGATAGTTCAGTGTGATGAGGATCATGATAATTAGCATATAATAAAAGGGCGTCATATTTGCGCAGGTTCTCCAGGTTCAAATCATTAAGTTCACTGGTATAGAACAGCTCGATTCCCCGGTCGAGCATTGGGCTTGCTACATCACGCAGGCGTTCAGCTGGCCGGTGCCCCTCATCATCTCCCAGAAATAACACCTTCAGACGCTTATTTTCAGGCTCTCCGGATGTTTGTGAATCCGGACTGCATGCTACCATCAGTATCAAAACAATTAAGCCACAGGTCCATTTTTTTAACATGTTAATTAGTCTCATTATCTGTATTGTTCAAGGAGTTACTGTTTTGCCTGACTATGGGTCTGGATTAATTTATTCCTAAAGAAGGTTTTATAGTTTCAGATCTTTGAATGAACGAGCTTGGGTTTCAATAGCTTTCTCGGTAGCAAGACGCTCTACGCTGGAAGCTCCAAAAAAGCCCGCCACGCCTTTGGTATGTTCAAATATATACTGAGCATCGTCTGGCTCGGCAATAGGCCCGCCATGGCACAATACAATAACGTCATCACGAACCTGTTTGGCAGCATCATGCATGGCCTGTACCCTTTCGGCACTTTCTTCAAGGGAGGGCGCCAGATCTTTGCTTACTCCAATAGATCCCTTAACGGTAGTATTCAGATGAGCAACCAACACATCAGCGCCGGCTTCAGTCATTTTAACCGCCTGATCCACATCAAATACGTATGGGCAGGTTAGCATATCCATTTCATGGGCAAGCCGTATCATCTCAATTTCCAGGTCATAGCTCATTCCGGTCTGTTCGAGGATCTGTCTAAAATTCCCGTCGATAACCCCTACTGTCGGAAAATTCTGCACTCCATCAAACCCCATTTCTTTTAGTTGTTTGAGAAACACCGGCATCAGGCGAAACGGATCAGTACCGCATACTCCGGCCAGAACGGGAGTATCTTTCACCACAGGCAGTACTTCCCGGGCCATATCTACTACAATCGCATTAGCATCACCATAGGCCATGAGTCCTGAGGCACTTCCCCGGCCCGCCATGCGGTATCGGCCTGAATTATAAATGATTATGATATCAACACCGCCTTTTTCGGCAAATTTCGCTGAGATTCCGGTTCCCGCCCCCGTGCCGATAATGGGTTTGTTTTCTTTTATCTGTGTTTGCAGGCGTGTAAGGCATTCTTTGTAGCTAATAAAAGGCATTTTATCTGTATTGTTAGTTATTCAAAATTGCTGGTTTCTTTTTTAAAAGGCTGATCAGCTCATCGGCTATAAGACTGGCGAAGCTGGCATCGTTGATGTGCATATCTGCATCGAGTATTTTTATATGAGGCTCCGTGTATTGGCGGAGTGCCTCAAATAGTGCCTGATCGGCCTGTGGATCATGAAATGGCTGATCTTGTTTATCGATCATACTTAAACCTCTCAGAGGGAGAAGGAATAAAACAGGCCCCTTTGATTTGTTTAACCGTTTTGCGATCACCTTGCCGATTTCCCTGCATTCCTCAGGTGTTGTGCGCATCAGCGTTACATTCGGATTATGCTGAATAAAGGTCCTGGTTTTAAATTGTTCAGGTACAGTTTCTTTTGCATGGAAATTAACCATATCAAGTGCTCCACAGGAAATCACCTGCGGCAGTCCTTTTCGCCCGGCTGCATGTAACCTATCCTGGCCGGCCGATAAAACACCACCCACAACTTCATCACATATTTCAGTGGTGGTTATATCAGCAACGCCGGAAAAGTAACCATCCCGGATAAGGCTTTCCATAGCCCGGCCGCCTGTACCCGTTGCATGAAAAACTACAACTTCATATCCCGCCTGTTCCAGTTTCTGTCTGACTTTTGTAACACATGGTGTAGTCACTCCAAACATGGATGCCGCTATTAATGGTTTATCTTCTGTATCTGATATATCCTGCTCAACCATTCCGCAAATTGCCCCAGCTGCATTGGCCAGAATTCGGCGGGACAACCTATTTAGCCCCGATATGTCAACCACCGAATACATCATGGTTATATCTTTTATATCTACATACGGACTCACATCGGCAGACGCAATAGAAGATATCATTACTTTTGGGATCCCAACCGGCAGTTCTCTCATCCCCGCTGTTGCAATATT
This sequence comes from Balneolales bacterium, assembly GCA_040878085.1. Taxonomy (GTDB): domain Bacteria; phylum Bacteroidota; class Rhodothermia; order Balneolales; family Natronogracilivirgulaceae; genus JBBDMU01. The sequence continues at coordinate 190,839 of JBBDMU010000014.1, read as the reverse complement.
GGTTCCCGTCCCGCCACCTAAACTAAGTACACCGTCAAATCGCCCTTCGACAAAAAGTTTTGGTACCAGCGCTCGCACACCAGAACTCATGACCTCTACAGCCTTGCCACGGTCAGCATTATTGCGAAGATCTTTTAAGTTTGAACCTCCTTCAGCAGCAACTTTTGAAGAAGTAATATGAGGTGGGAAAGGAGGATCATTCATTATGCTTATATCCAAAAGAAGCACCTCATGTCCACGATTTAAAATTAAATTACGGACAAAACTATATTCCTCACCCTTAGTATCAAATGTCCCGATAAGAAGTATTTTTCTTCGCATTGTTAAGGGCTTGCAGGTTTTTAACAGATATTAAAAGGGCTCTTTTAAACTTCTCCAGGGTTCTTCTTCCGATACATACACCATAGAGCCTTCTAAATCAGCAGCGGGTGAAAGAATAGCAAGAAAAGATAGGGTCTCACTACCGGAATTGAAGGTAGCATGCACCATATTCTTAGGGATATAAACAGCTTCACCGGGCCCAAGTGTACGAGCTTCTTTTTTTATCCATTGTTCCGCTTTGCCGGCAATAATGTAAATCGTTTCATCCATGGTCGGATGTTTATGAAAGGGATGTCCATTGCCTGGTTCAACATCTACCTGTGTCACCATCATAGAATCACTGCCCGTAATATCCGGCCTGGAAAACCAATGATGTACCCCCCTGTCCAGTTTTTCTACCAGAGTCGTTTCTTTTGTGAGAAATTTTCCTTCTATACCGGCCATATAAAAAACAGTTCGTTGTGGTTTATATTGAATCGTTACTCAGTTGTTGTGCAACCATTCCATACTATTTTCAAGAATTGCTATGTAGGCTTCATGCTCATGAGAATCCCCATCATGACCTAAAGTTATATTTACAATACGCCCGTCACCATGCTTTACCGTCCAGGCTACAGGATATTCATCGCCGGTGTCAGGTTCGATGCCTACAGCCAATACGTGCATATCAGGGCCCTCTTCATCCGTTTCAAAACGGTAAAGCTCGTCAGTGACTCTAAATGAGGCTGGTACCGACTGCATTAAAGGATGGTCAGGGTCTATTACTTTAACCTCGAATTCGCCTAAAGGGCCATGACTGGAAGCTCCGCCACCAACAAGTTCCCGGTTGTATTCCGGCCAATCTCCCCAATTATACCATATTGCCGAGTGAACCAGTAGTAATGATTTGCCTGAATCAGCAAAATCAAAAATACCCCTACGAAGTGCCGGATTCGAAAGGGGCTGATTGTTGCTCAAATATAGAATGTCAAGGGCTTCAAGCGCCGGTAATATAGCAGCCGGGTTGTCCGTATAACGGACTTGGGCTCCCGTATTTGAAATTGTAGTGGAATCTGCAAGATTTGTCCATTGCTCAAAATCATGATGCTGACCACCACCTACAATAAGAACGTTGGCAGCGCTTTCTTGAGGTTGATTAGCTTGGGAACATCCGAGTAAAATAACTGCAAATGATACACATAAAATATTACCCAACAGGTTTCTCCGATTATAACACATAACAGTAGCTCATTATTAATATATTGTTTAAATAAACAATATATTAATAATTTCTGAGTCAACCTATGTTAATATAACATCTCCAAATAGGCCTCACCAAAATTGAAAGATTACATAGGCATCTATTATCATTTTACCACCAAAGTTCCCCGCATTACAAGGTGATGACCCGGAAATGTGCAAACATAGGTGTAAGTTCCCGGCTGGTCTGGTGCATTAAAGTAAATGGTTTCCGAGCTATTGGGTTGCAATACCGCAGTGTTAAACAATACTTCATCCGTATCGGGCACATAATGCATTTCTCCGCCCTGAAGGCCCAGATTCATAGCCATTTGACCTACATTATCGGCTGTTTCCGGTTTAACTATTACCACATTATGCAGCATGTTGTCATCATTGCTAAAAGTTAGTTCCACTTTGCTGCCCGCTACAACTTCGATACGTTCCATATCATACTTCAAACCGGGTTCCGTTCCGAGGCGGACGGATTCATCAGGGCCGTTTTCCCAGGATAGGGGCATTTCTGTCATCCGCTTAATAGCAGGGGCCTCAGCTTCTTCACCGGTTTCTTCTTCCAATTCTGGCTCCATAGATACCAAAGAAGTAATTACAGGCAATTCATTGTTTTCCCAATCCACCGAATGATATTCATTAGAACTAAGAAGTGCTCCCGAAGGAATATTGTTAAGCGTATAATAGCCCACATCATGAAGCAGACGAGTACCGGATGCCGAACGAATATCGCCCAATCGAACTTCATGAACGTGGTACTTACGAAGATTATCCACTACCAGTCTGACGCTTAACCCATCATCAGCTACTTGTATTCCCTTCACCGGAGCATTTTCCTGATTAATAACCGGACTTCCGTATTCATATCGGTACATGTAGGTAAAGTTGGTTATGTTATATAAGGCAGGATTAGCCGCCATCGTTTTATTAACAGGCTCCGTAAATTCAATTCGAAATCCATCAGGCTCCGCTGTAATGGTCTTCATTTCAAAGGGTATCTTACCATTCCAAACAACACGCTGCAATCCATAACTGTTATCTCCGGTTGAATTCCAGCCCCGGTCAGTCATACCAACATACATTGATTTATCACCGCCCCAAGCCATTCTTAAAACGCCTGAATCAAAATCTTCCAGGAATGGAAAAGTAGCACCCTGATATTCACCACCCACTTTCTCCATGAATACGCGGTTGATCCGTGCATGCCCCTGATCACCGACAAAATACTGTCCTTTATACGGGCTAAATGTGCCATCCACATCCTGAATCAGATCCGATGTTGATATACCCATCAAAGTATGTGGTATCCAGACAGCGGGCAATTTCATACCCGGTACTTTTTCAGCCGATTCAAACATAGGCCGTTCGCTGTCTATTATTTCTTCTTTGCGAACAGTAACAGGTGAATCTGGATGATCTGCCCAGACCAGACCGGCAGGATTGCCTGCAAAATCGCCCTCTTCCAGATGAGTGATATGCCCTGATCCTATCCAGTCACCTTGATTTTCTGTATAAAGCACATCCCCCTGATCATTAACCATGATACCACTGGGTGATCGCAAACCAGTGGCAAAAGGCTTTAACTCTCCCTCGGGTGATATTATCATAGCCCAGCCCCGCCAGGGCACAAAACTTGTGGCTTCCCACCATTTATCTCCGGTGTCACCCCCAAAGGCAACATTGCCGGTTACAACCATGTCTCCGTCCGGTAAAAAGGCCGGGCCAAAAGAATACTCATGGTAATGGGATGATATCGGCCAGTCGCTTACCCGTTCGTAAAGATCAGCCTTGCCATCTCCACTGGTATCGGTCAGCTTGGTAAGTTCTCCGCGCTGAGAAGTATAGAAAGAACCATCCTTGTATTTTAATCCTAGCGGTTCATATAGTCCCCGTGCAAATCTCGTATAATAGGGTGCGCGGCCACCCTCCATTTCAGGATTGCCGATTATCCATACTTCACCCCGGCGAGTGGTTACTGCCAGTTTCCCATTGGGTAGTTTTACAAGGCCACCTACCTCCAGAACCAGGTCGTCGGGAGTTCTAAGAGAGATCACCTGATAATAATCCTCCGTGCTTATTTCCGGGGAAGTTTCTGGCGATGATGCCTGCTGTGCAACAGCCGATGTGCTTTCAACTGATACCAGGGAAAACAGAGCCAATGAAATAATGCCAAATAGTGCTTTCAATTGGGATGTTAAATTTATCATATTCTTTTCTAAAGAGATTCTCATTTGATGCTTCATAATTCAAATAGTAATTTTACCAAATTAGGGAATAGCTAAGTGACGATGCATTAGCTTTCATAACGGGTACTACGAGCTCCTGCCCAGACGCTGTCGAACGTATCCGGGCCTTATTCCCTGACTTATCACTTAAGCTGACATAATACGTTTTATCATCAATCTCATAGAAGCCATGCGATACTCTTGAAATACTTTTTCCGCTTGCTAGCAAGACATGTAAACCTTCCGGTGGGATTTCTGAATGAAACCTTAAGTTTCTGGTTAATTCCCTGTTATTATTTCGAGGGGCTACACGATCTTGTATTGCAATTTCACCCAACTGGTAATTGAATACTACGGTACCTTTATCTTCATACCTGAAGTTTTTAAACGTATAGTTGTCACTTTGCTGCACGGAATCTGGCCAAACCGAGTTTTCTCCATCCAAATAAGCTACAGTAGGAGATACGGATATGGTAATTGCCGCCTCACTTATTCCTAAATTGCCCCCTCCCCTGCCACGCCACATTGGCGAGGCGTTAATAAATTCACCTTTCCAGATTTTAAGCAAACTTCCGCTGTTTAAATCCAGGGCATAATTTATACCTCCGGGGTAGCCTACTGCCGCACTATGTGGAAAAATACGGTCACCAAGTTTCATAAAACCATGCAGAACTTCAGGTTCATTACCAATTTTAACCATTTGAGAACTATTCTGATACCGTTCCGGAAGCTCAGAATTATTATCTAATGGCTGTTCATACTTTTTGTATTTTATATTTTTGAAAGCTACGGGGCCATGATCGCCCTGGAATCTTAAAGGACCGGTTTCTGCTTCTTCATTACTAATGGCTCCGCCCGTTGGGTGAATGAGAGTAACATTTTCATGTATCATTACTCCATTTAGCCTAACTTCTGAAAGTTTTGCATGGGCTATTTTCTCCCCATTCTCGTTGAAACGGGGAGCTCTGAATTTTATCGAGAGATCTTGCCAAAGACCTGGTGCGCGGGCAACATTCAACCGTGGCGCAATACCGCCTACTCCTTTGTCATTTTCCCACCACTGATAGATACCACCCAAATCACTAAACCTGGGATTCTGAACGCCCCAGCTATCCATGAGCTGGATTTCGTATCTCCCCTGTAGATAGATTCCGGAGTTTGATTCATTGGCCATCATAAACTCAAGCTCAATGTCCAGATCTCCGTGTTCCCAGGCAGTATAAATATCCTGAGGATTATCTGCGCCACTGCCATTAACCAGTATCCCGGTACCACTTTTAGGCTGGACGTTAAGTGACATATTTAAATCCATAAGCACATCGCCGGCTATTGTCCAATTTGGTGTAGGGGATGTGAAATGCTCCAGGGTGTTTAGTTCCAGAGGTGAAAAATTCAACTCTTCTGATTGGGCTTGTAATAATGAAGCCCTCTCGAAAAATATAAATAGAATCATAAGGAATATGACTCTATTTCTGTGAGTAGTAAAGATTTTTATGGTCATAGATATTTATTTGGAAAGTAAAGAAACTTTACGATTTGCCTGTACTAAATTATATTAGTGAGAAATAAATGGGTTGTAGATTGATAATAGCTAATCTTGCAACTATAAAAAATCTACAACCCCTAAATTTACATTATTCTAAATACCCGTCATTCTGTGTAAGCGACGGGTTACGCTGCATTTCGGTATCTGGTATTGGATACAGAAGATGCTTCTCTTGATAAGTTTGTCCCCAGTTATTGTTTTGGCCTACAACATTCACGAAATTAACTTCACCAGGATTATCAGTATCCGTTACTGGATATTGCCTGGTCCGTTGAATATCTGGCCAGATAACAAATTCCAAAGCCAGCTCGCGCAGACGCTCTTTCCAAACTTCCTGTACGAATGCCTCTTCAGATAATCCCGTAAGTTCCGCTTCAATGTCGCCTCTGGTTGAATTTGTGTAAGCTCGTGACCTTACATCAGCCAAATACCCAACCGCCTCAGAAGTCACACCTTCACTACGTGCAATGGCTTCGGCAGCTATAAGCAACACCTGAGCATATCGATAGATACTCGTGTTCATATCCCCACGGTTATCATCAAAAATGGCCCGTTCTTCAAACCAGGTGTAGGGTGCCCATTCATTAAATTCGTATGTGGTCCCATCTCTTTCTAAAGAATTATAGAAGATCTGCTGATTTTGCCCTCTTAAATCTTCATCTTCGTAAACAGCCATGAATTGACTGGTGGGTCGATACATATTTAATGTTCTGCCATGCTGAATTCCAGTCGGTCTGATCACACCGGGTATGGTTATTCTAGGCAAGGGACTTGAAGAAATATCAAAATCATATTCTATGGCATAAATATATTCATCCAAATCATCTGATGTGCGCATTGCATTATAAGCACTGGTTTCATCGGTTGCTCCATTTTCAGTTAAACTGTGGGCATTATCCATTATAACATCTCTGGCCGCATTTGCAGCATCCGCATAACTGCCTGATTCTTGTAACGGATATCCTGCCTTTTGCAAATGTACATGGGATAACAATGTTGAGGCTGCACCACGTGTAATCCTGAAACCATTTTCAGAAAAAGAGGCGCTTGGCAGACCATTGTCTAAAGCCCAATTCAGATCTTCTACGATTTGATTGTATATGGTTGCAGAATTGTCTCGGGATACAGTAAGATCACCAGGACCATCAACCGGTTCGAGAACCAATGGAACATCGCCAAAAGTTTTTACCAGATAAAAGTAATTAAACGCTCTGAAAAATCTAGCTTCAGCCAATAAACGTTGAGATTCAGTTTCAGATATTGTTTCAATTAGAGGAATTCTGGTAATAGCTAAATTGGCGCGGGAAATGGCTCTATACAATCTTTCCCATGTTCCACCTAATAAACCACCCATATTTATAGGATCCATTGCCAGGTCCTGGGCAAGTTGACCTTCGATACGCTCCCCTTTTCCTTCATTGTCAAAATAGCCTGCCATATAGCCACCCATCATAGCCCGGCTACCGCGAAAACCTCCATCTTCATGGTAAAAAGCTCCCGCACCGTCCCGATATATTGAGTTTACAGTACTTCGTGCATCTTCTGGTGTTGAGAAGTACTGATCAACAGATATTTGGTTTTTTGGTGTTTCTACCAGGAAATCCTCACAGGCAGTCAATACCATAAATCCAAGTGAAAATAATATTAATTTTTTCATGATACTAATCTCTTTTTTATTAAAAATTTAGGTTCAAACCAAGGGTGATTGTACGGGGTCTTGGGTACTGGTAGAAGAAAATGTTTTGTGCATGCAAATTTCCTCCCCATGACGTGGCCTCGGGATCAGAACCTTTAAAGTCAGGATGGTGAATGACAAAGGCATTTTCCAGATTAGCGGTAATTCTCAATTGTTGCAGGCCCATCCGGGTCAGCATACTTTGATCAAAAGTGTAGCCAAGTGAGAAAAGATTGGCTCTGATGTAAGACCCATCAACAATCCAGTGACTATCGGCCTGTGTATTTTGGCCAGAATATGGCTGGTGCCGTATTCGCTGGTACATGGTGTTCTGATTGTCTTCAGTCCATGCATTATAATACTGAGTTGCCAAACCGTTGGTCAGTGCTTGCCTGTCTTCAGCGGTATGTAAAAACTGCTGCATGATTTCACTGCCTAAAACGAACTGAAAATCAGCCGTAAAATCAAAATTCTTAAAATTAAATCTGTTTATAAAGCTACCTGTCCAGTCCGGCAAACCATTACCGATGATGGTACGATCTTCAGACCGCTTAGCTTCTCCAGGAATTCTGCCCGCGGCAGCTGCTTCTTCAACTTCATCGGTACCCCAAGTTCCTTCTCTTATGAAGCCATAAAAATTACCGATAGGCTCACCTACACGAAGTATGGTCTGACTGCCCGAAACCCAGTTCGGACCTGGAAAAATATCCTCGTCTTCAGCCCCTAAACTTTCAACTCTGTTTTTGTTATAGTTGAAGTTCAATGTAGTTGACCAAAACAGATCAGATGAACGAAGATTTCTGGTTGTAATCATAAAATCAACGCCTCGGTTAGAAAGCGATCCAATATTGTCAAATATTGTAGTGAATCCGGAAGTTGTTGGTACCGGACGATCAAGAAGAAGATCATTCGTCAGCTTGTAGTAATAATCGGCTTCCAGCGAGATTGCCTGGTTAAACAGGTTGAGTTCAGTACCAATATTAAACTGATGGGTTTTTTCCCATTCCAGTTCGGGATTAGGCATACGCTGCACAAAGCTGCTTGGCTGCCTGTCCCCGCCGATTAATGTAGTCCCCGAACCAATTGTAGCCAGAGAATTATACAGACCGATTTCTGTGTTACCTGTTACACCATAAGATGTTCTCAGCCTGAAATGGTCAACAAAATTTATATCAGACATAAAGTCTTCATTGCTCACCAACCATGCAGCACCAGCTGATGGAAAAAACCCATATTTATTATCGGCACCAAATCGTGAGGAGCCATCGACGCGACTAGTGAATGTCAACATGTAGGTATTGTCGTAGGTATAGCTAACACGTGTAAAATAAGAATTCATTGACCAGTCATTCGCATTAGAGCTTGGTGCATCTGGATCTGTGGCCGTTCCTACATTATTGTATCTAAAGAAATTATCTGAAAAGCCACCAGTGCTTAAATCATTACTTCTGAATAAATTTTGCTGCCAGCTAGCCCCCAGAACTGAGTTGATTCGGTGTGAACCAAAATCTCTTACGTACGTGAGGAAGTTTTCATTCTGCCAGTAGATACTTTCATTATTAGAGATACTGGCACTACCATTGGGAAAACCACCACTCATCAGATCATTTGGATTGTAATCTCTGCCCTCGTACTGATTAACGTCTGCACCTACCTGTGTTCGTAATTCCAAATAGGGGTTAATTTGAAAGGCTAAAAATGTATTCCCAAATATCTGTGTCCGGTCTCTTAACCGATCCTGCTCCCGGAGCATATGCACTGGGTTAGCCTGACCTTCAAAGGTAAAGTCTTCGGCATGAGTAGAATTGGTATAGGTACCATCTTCCCATCTTACTGGAAATATAGGAGGCATTTCAATAATAGTACGTTTTGCATCCTGTCCGCCACCGGATTCTTGTATATAATTCTCCCAGGTCTTACCGACTGTTAGATTCGTTCCCATTTTAAGCCAATCTCGCGGGCTCACGTCATAAACCAGCTTAAGGTTAGCGCGCTCCATATAAGAATTTATAAATATCCCTTGCCGGTCCGTATAATTCAGAAAAGCACCAAACGATGATTCATCGTCGCCGGATTGAATACTTAACTGATGATTTTGAGACAAAGCCGTCCGAGTGGCTTCCGACTGCCAGTCTGTATCATACAATGGATTTCCCTGTGCATCAAAAAGCCGGGGGTCAGATGTGTCAAATACCGGTTCTGTGCCTGGCGCGTAATCATTAAACAATGGTGCATTCTCAACACCAATTCTCTGTACGGCCATAAATTCCTCAGAATTCATCACATCCATTCGTCCGCGCATTCTGCCTGCGCTGAAATCAGTGTTATACCCTACAGTTACTCCGCCATCGGTGCCACCTCTTTCGGTTGTCACTAATATTACTCCATTGGCACCGCGAGCACCGTAAATAGCGGTTGAAGAAGCATCCTTCAGAACTTCAATGCTCTGAATATCATTGGGGTTCATCATACCTATTCCATTTTCCATGACTACTCCATCAACAACATACAGGGGATCAGATGAAGCATTAATGGAACCAATTCCTCTGATAATAACACGGTTACTACCAGTTGGAGCCCCGGAATTGGAAAATATATTTACACCTGCCACTTTTCCTCTTAAACTTTGAAGGGCATTAAAAGTCGGTTGTTCCAGATCTTCGCTGGAAGCTATACCTACTGACCCCGTTATTTCTGATCTTCTTTGAACCCCATACCCTACAACTACAAGATCATCATCCAGCTGGGCGGTATTGAAATCCATGGAAACATCAACTACTTCTCTGCCTTCAACCGGTACTTCCAAAGCCCTGTATCCGATATAAGAAAAAACAAGTACCCCGGCATTATCCGGTACCGTAATGGAGTATTCGCCATCCATATTAGTAGTTGTTCCTGTTGAAGTACCACGTAATGTAATATTTACGCCCGGTAAAATTTCCCCGGTATTTGCATCAGTTACGGTTCCGGTTACTTCTTCCTGAACAGCTTCATTGCCAATGTTTAAGCCGGCAAAATGTTCACCCATGCTTTTTATAAGAAGCACATCTTTTGAAGGTGACAGTGTTGCTACAAGACCAGATCCATCTAATAATGTATACAAAGCCTGATCTACGGCAACATTATTAAAATCAAACGTAACTTTTTTATCTGGGATAACATCCGGATTGAATGATATTCCGACATTGGCTTCCCTTGCAAGTTTTTCTAATGCGGAAGAAAGATGCATTTCGGAAGAACCAAATGTTACAGACCGTTGATCGTCTGTTGCATGATCATTAATTCCCTGGTTGAAGCTAATTTCCTGTGAGTTATTAGCTGTGCCCAAGGCAAAACTTGTGCTACTACTGGTTGTAATCAACCAAAATAACATCAAAACAGTTAATGAGCGATAATTTATAGCTCTAAACTTCTTTGTATTTTCTTTTATCATAGACATGATTTATTGGTTAGTTCGTGATCTATTTATTCGTTTAATTTACCACATTACAAGCAATAGTAAATATATGTATTAGTATAGTATACTAAAAGCGCTTTCCTATTATACTTTAGTAATCTGCTTTTTTTTTAGAATACACGTCAAATCAAAAAAAGTATGAGGTCTATTAAAATTAATTAGCGATTGCATATAATCGGAGACTACTATTAACCGCATGGTTGAATAGATCACTATGCATTTGAATGCTACTGTTACTCACTTTCTAGCCAGGTTATAAGTTTCCCGTCTTTTTGAAACTCGACATCCAATGTTTTCGAAATTACAGTGTACACTTTTTCCTGTGTATCAACAGACATGTTGGTTGTGATTCTTAGATCTTTTAGATCTTCATCAGCAAAGTGGCATTGGATGCCATACAACCGGGAAAGCTGGGTACAAGCCTGACTGAGTTTTAAATTCTCAAATACAAGGCGGCCTTTCATCCACATCAGATAATTTTGTACGCCGTAATCATCTATATTGATTTCGTGTGGGTCCATAATTCCAAATTGACCTTTGTTCAACACAACCGACCGCTTGTCTTCTTCAGGGTCATTACTGCTTAATGAAACACTGCCATCTATTACTGCAACCTGAATATTTTCTATTTCAGGCAATGCTTTAACATTAAAAGAAGTCCCCAGTACCTGGATCATACCTCGTTTCGATTCCACGATAAAAGGTTTATATGGTTGATGCTCTATATCAAAATACGCCTCTCCGGTTAATTTTACTTCTCGATTATCTGCCAAAAAATTACCGCTGACCCAAAGCTGTGAATTACCGTTCATCCGAACACGTGATCCATCCTTTAAAGTGATAACTTTTTGCTGATCGTCGTCCGTTTCGTAATAGGTCGAAGCAACTTCTGTACTCTGTAGCCCTGAGTTATTTTCATTACTATAGTAGAGATAAGTCAGAGAAGCGGTTATAATAATCACGGCTGCGGCTGCTGCAATACGTAAAGCAAAAAGTGACTTCTTTTGGCCGAATGGTCCACCTTTCCTAACCTTCTGCTTTATATTTCTCATCATTTTCCCGGAATCAAGGTCCGGGGTCATATAACTGATTTGATTATCATCCATTTGGCTGATATCTGTATCCAGCTTAGACTCCAGGAATAATTGCCCCTCTTTGGTGTTAAACCATTTTAAGACCTGTTTTGCTTCTTCAGGAGTGCAGGTATTGTTAAAATACCGATCTATAATTCTTCGATCTATACTACTCATGTATTTTTTAAAGGTATCCATTTAATTACTAATACACGCTCCGGGGGAAAAAGTATGAAACCGGCTACACACAGGTTGTATGGCTTCGCCGTTACAGGTTAAAGCCTATAAGCAACGCATAACCCGACTAGCAAGCCCTTTGCTTCAACCTGTAACCTTCAACTTTAATCTGCAGCCATGAGCTATGCTCTCTTGATATAACAGATAGATTTGTAGATTTAATTTGCGTTCCACCTTCGCACTTACAATATATTCCCCTCATCATCCCATTCCGCAATCCTGCCCCTATCTTCATTTTTGATGCATTCGTCCAGGGTTTTCTGATCATAAGCAAGACCGTGTTTCTTAAGCACCTCTTCGGGAACACCATCCCAGACGTTCGCCTGGTTGCCCAGGTAGCCCAGATCCTCGACGCCTATCTCCGAGGTGAAATATCCAGTTGCCGTCAAATTACGCATGGAGTTAAAAAACCTCACGCCATATCCCATTTCCGGGGCAGCGGTGTCGGGCCAGGCAATATCATCGACTATGGAAAGCCGTTCTGAAGCGGAGGCGGCTACAAAAGATTTCCCCAATCTTGTCTTAGCCAAATTATCCAGCCACATTAGTCCACCCCGGGTCGGCACCTGTAATGAAGGGATATCTTTCATCATAAATTCAATAAATTCAGGCACCCCGGCCTCCGTCGCGCTCCCGGAGGCATCATCGGCAGGGATAATAATATCGCACAATACCTCAACGGTCTTTCGCTCCTGCTCGGTAAAAAATACCTCAGCCTTTAGCTTTTCGTCTAGGGCGAGTTCTTCCGGTGTTCGGCCGTAGGTATTTTGTTTAATGATCTCTTCGCTTTGAGCCCTGTCGGCTTCACTGCATGATGTTGTTACAAATAAGCCCGCTCCCACAGAGCCTGCCAGCAACAGCTTCAGGTGTTCTCTTCTATCCATAGTGTTCCTTTATGCGTTCAATGATTCAATTTCAGGTCGTGACGGTTTAAATATTACTCTTCTTAAGCTGATCCACAATATAATCAGAGGTTCTCCATGACAGGGCCAGAATGGTCCAGGTAGGATTTTTATCCGCCTGGGAAACAAACTGTCCGGCATCAACTACAAACAGGTTTTTACATTCATGGGCCTGGGCATGTTTGTTGAGAACCGAAGTGTTGGGGTCATCCCCCATCCGGGTGGTGCCCACCTCATGGATAATCCTACCCGGGGCCAGAAGGCCATATTTGGAATCTGCTCCCGGTTTGTCGCCTAAAAGTTCTCCGCCCAGACTTGTCAGGATTTCTTCAAATGAATCCTGCATATGTTTGGCCTGCTTCACCTCATGTTCGGTCCAGTTATAGTTGAACCGAAGGACCGGTATACCATATTTATCTACAGTATTCGGATCAATTTCACAATAGTTGTCGTATTGGGGCACGCTTTCTCCCCGGCCGGCAACGCCAATGGTCGATCCGTATATCTTGCGGATATCCTTTTTCAAACCGGCTCCATATCCCCCGTTTTGCCCGGGATTGCCCATTTCATCGGTAATGTATTTGCGCATACTGTCCATGCCGGCGCCAATGCCATACGAGGGCATGCCCATGCCGCCGCCATATTCAAGGTGATAGCCTCTGGGGAAATCCTGTTTTTTATTATCCAGCCACCAGGGGGAGTATACATGAGCGCCGCCTACTCCATCTTCATTGTACCGGTCACGGTCAAGCAATGACGGCACAATAGCTGATCTTCCTGCACCGGTAGAATCATGCAGGTATCTGCCAACCATCCCGCTGCCGTTAGCCAACCCGTTTGGATGTCGTGAAGATTTCGAATTCAGCATCAATCGTGCCGTTTCACACGCCGACGCACCCAAAACTACCGTTCTGGCTTTTATTTTATATTCTTGCAAGTCTGTCTTGCTGATATAAGAGACACCTGTTGCCAAACCCTGCTCGTTGGTGGTCACTTCCCTCACCATCGCAAAGGTATAAAGATCAACATTGCCTTTCTTCATGGCCGGCTGCACAAGACAAGTTCCCGATGAGAAATCAGCGTAAGCGCTGCAAGCCCTGTTGCACTGGCTACAGTAGAAGCAGACTCCTCGCTCGTTGTTCACAGGCCGGGTAAGTACCGATTTCCTCATAGGAATTACCGGAATATTCGCCTTTTCGCCTCCTTTTTTAATGTAGAGCTCATGAAGCCGGGGCTTGGGGGGCGGAAGAAAGAAACCATCCGGGTCATCTTCAAGTCCTTCATTGGTGCCAAATACTCCAATCAGCTTATCGACCTTGTCGTAATACGGCTTAACGTCTTTATAGCTGATGGGCCAGTTATCGCCCAGCCCGTCCTGATCTTTGCGTTTAAAATCTTTCGGGCCAAACCTGAGGGAGATCCTTCCCCAATGGTTGGTTCGTCCGCCCAGCATGCGGGACCGGAACCAGTCGAATTGTGTGCCATTGGCATTTGTATAAGGCTCCCCGTCAATTTCCCAGCCGCCCCAGGCAGCATCGAAATCGCCAAAGGCCCTTTTGGTGCCGGCACCTCTGCGGGGCGACTCCCAGGGCATCCTCATCTGGGTGCGATACTCCTCTTTCGCAGGATCAAAATCACCGCCAGCCTCCATTACAGCAACGGATAAACCAGCCGCAGAAAGCACTTTAGCAGACATGCCGCCTCCAGCCCCTGAACCAACAATAACTACATCATATTCTTTAGTGGAAGATTTATTTTCAATACTCATTCAATATTAAACTTTAATTATTATTAGAAAAGGGTTGTTTTATCTGCCGGCGCTACAATCTATAGTATTTCCACCTATGTTAGTACACCGCCGAAAGCTGAAAGTATGAGACAAGAACTTTATTTGTTGCCAGATTAAGCACTGCAATCAGGAGTCAATATCGGCATGTTTCTTTAAATAAGTGCGCATAAACTTTGATCCGTGATAATAGTGGGATTTAACGGTGTGTATTGTTACCAAAAGCTTTTCCGCTATTTGCTCGTTAGACAAACCTTCATAAACCTTCAGCTCAAATACCACTCTTTTGCCGTCGGAAAGCTCGCCAAGTCCATTTTTAACAATATCTTCATATTCAGCATAAATTACTACATCTTCAGTCTGGTCATGCCCCGGCTGAATATCATCGTTTACCTCAAATTCTGATACGATTCTGCTCTTCTGCTTACGGATCGTATTCAGGAGGTGGTTTTTTAATATAGTAAATAAAAGCCCTTTTATAGATTTTGAAACATCAAGGTTGCTTCTTTTCTCCCAGAACTTCACAAACACATCCTGGACAGCATCTTCGGCAAGACCATTTTCTTTCAGGTATTTTTTAGCCAGGAAAAATAGTGGTTTATTGTACCGGTCAAACAGCATTTCAAAGGCTGTTTCATTTCCTTTTTTAATCTTTTGGGCTAAACAAGAGTCACTTAGATGGTTCATACAAATCCATATGTTTAATTCAGCACGTAAGTTAAAATAAAACTTGAAATCTTATACAGATTCATCACCTTAATATTAACTTTTTTTAAATATGTTAAATAGCGAGAATAAAACCATCTTTTTTCTCAGATTCTTTTGAAAAATATAAAAAAGCAAATTATGTTAACTATTTTCTGAATTAAGGGATTATATGATTTATTTATTAACTAGTGCAGCTACTCTACCTAAATAAACATACTCGTCACATAAACCATAAAGAGTATTTGTGGTTTATCTAGTAAAAAATTGCTTGTATAAACCGCTCGAAAAGTATATTTCACTGAATACATAGGAAGTTATCGAAACCTCCAAATCTGGCTGATAAAATACTTAACTATTGCCACATTATAGTTTATGGAAATAAGGGGAAAGACCCGAAACTGTTTTGAAGATCAAAGATGGGGGTGAAATATCATTACTATAAATGATAGAAAAGTAACACAATGCCGAAATTTTAAGGTCTTCTGTATGTAATCCGGGCCATAACAAGGCCATATCATCTCTATATATTTAAGGCTTTGATACACTTTTGATATGTGTTTCAGATGGTTTTGCCCAACACCTTTTAGGTTACTTAAATTTTGCAATCTATGCACGATTTATCATCCATCGTCCAGCAACATTTTTTTTATCATATGCCTGACCACCAGGGACTCCTCGATCATTCTTGCAGAATAAGGATTAAGGTTCATTAATGCATTATGCTGTTCTCGCCTTAATTTATTACCGTTAATACCATGCAGATAATCTTGTACATTGCATCGGCTTTGGTGATTTTCATCACCCTTCTGGATGTATTCATAACCGTTTTCAGTATGAAGGGTGCAGGGCCTCTGACCAGGCTTTGGATTTATCCATGGGATGCCCTGCTCTTCATTCATAAGAGCTGGCCCATCCACAGGCTCCTTACATTTGCGGGGCCCTTCATACTTATTTCCAGTATTATACTATGGTATCTACTGTTGGGGATAGGTGTATTTATAGCCTTCGCCGCGAATCCCGACTCAGTCATTAACGACAGCACCGGTGAACTAGCTGGCCTCACAGAAAAACTATATTTTGTTAGTAACACAATTTCCAGCCTGGGATATGGCGATTGGGTACCATCAAGGTTTCCGTGGACATTAATTGCTACGCTGTCTACTCTGGCAGCTACTATTATACTCACCATTTCACTATCGTACGTTTTGTCAGTGGTTTCAGCGGTAGTCACAAAAAGAAAACTTGCTCAAGGCATCTTCAGCATGGGTAAAACAGTTCCTGAGATCATTGAGCGGGCCCGGCTAAGTGATCCAGAGGAAACCCTCAAAACTCATGTTCTGAGCTTGTCTTCCGAGATGGACCACCAGTCACTCAAGCACCTTGCCTACCCCATCCTGAAGTATTTTCATGCTGGAAGCGCCGATTTATCTCCAGCCAGGGCAGTTCTGCTCTTATCAGATACCTCATTCATATTAGGAACCGCTAAGAAAACACACCGGCCTCCCCCCGGTGTGCTGCAGCTCATGGAAAGCAGTATCAGCAATTATCTGGAATTTTCAAGGATTCGCAAAAAGGAAATCAACGGTCAAACGTCATACCC
Organism: Balneolales bacterium; assembly: GCA_040878085.1. Classification (GTDB taxonomy): domain Bacteria; phylum Bacteroidota; class Rhodothermia; order Balneolales; family Natronogracilivirgulaceae; genus JBBDMU01. Next base: position 174,079 of record JBBDMU010000014.1, on the reverse strand, counting down.
GCAGCGCCTTCTGGATGCCGAACGCAATTACGGTATTGTTTCCCCGGATGATGCGGAATTCAAGCAAACACTGGATAAATACCTGCCCCTTCGCAACCGGCTTGTGGCGCTGTGCCGGGAAGATGGGTGGAATGAAGAATTCAAATGAATTATAATGAGTTCATTACGATCTTAAATAGAAATTAATTAAACTGTTTTACTACTCTCAACAAAAAAGCAAACCCTATGGCATTTGATAATAATGAGCAAAAACAGGTGGGGAAAATAGCTGGCGATTTCATTGAGAAGCATCGACCTCCACCTCATATACGCCCTCAGCTTGATTTGGGCTTCCAAGTACAGGACCAAAGTGTGGAGATTCAGGAGATCAGGCCACGCTGGAATAATAAGGAAGAAATAGTTGAACACCCTGTGGCCAGAGCTACTTTCATCCGGGCCAGGCAGCACTGGAAGGTTTACTGGAAGCAAGCTGATCTTAAATGGCATGCTTATTCACCTTCGCCAATCGTTAATTCTCTAGGAGAATTTCTGGAGTTGGTTGGAAAAGATACCCATCATTGTTTTTTCGGATAATAACCATTATCCCGTATCGATCTATACTTCGTAAGGTTGCAATACTTGATGAAAAGGAAGCAACAAATATGGGTATGAGGAAAATATCAATTCCGGGCATTGGCTGTATCTAAAGTACTGCTTTCCATTTCTTTTTTCTTTCTGCGAAACGATTTAGCAAACTCAGAGTCGGTAATTTCTTTCAGTTTTTTTCGGTTTTCCTCTATCTGGTAGTATTTATCAATATCCAGATGAAAGCCGCCGTTGGGTACGCTTGTAACATAGTCCCGGTTATCTTTTTCGGCAAAGCGGGTGTATTTCCAAATCTTTTTTAAGATATTCATCATTTGCCTCCATTGTATTTATTTATTACCTGTTTATGATACAAATATATTTTTAGAATATGAATGCTGGGGTGCATTGGCTTTTTGTTCGTCGTCGGTGTAGAGCAGTCTTTCGGTTTACTGGTTTACAGACTAAAAAACGTTTACCAGATCGGCTTTCATACTGAGTCCTTATGATGTTCTTCGGAAAGACGAACTCCAGTGATTTGCTCGCAGGGAGCAAGGAATTCTTCCTGTAGTGCCGTATTATCGGTTTCAGGGTGCGCGCGCGCTTCTTTTTTGTGGTATAAATAACGGCCGCTGACTCTCGCTTTATCGTCGTTACTTACCGCCAGCCATGCCTGCGTCTCGAATCCTTTCTGGATGTCATACGTAGCCCCGTGGCCGCCCATTTTAGTAGGAACCCAGCCGGGATTGACGGCATTGGCATAGGAGATTGGCGAAATAATTATAGTGCAATGTAATCTTTCAAAAATGCTTCAACCTCTAAATAAATATCTTTATGCCCACTAAGTTTGTTTGAGTAATGACTTAACTCAAAAGTAGTGACAAGGGATGTGCCAACACAATAGATCCCGTAAACTTTTTAAAAGTTTACGGGATCGCCTGCTATTAATAACCAGTATTCTGTTCAAGATTCGGGTTAGAATTTAAAACTCGGGACGGATACGGGTAAAGCTTTCGATGATCTTGTGAACTATCTTTGTCCCACCACTCCGCAGTAAGTTTATTAAAGCGAATAAGATCCGTTCTTCGGCGATGTTCGCCTAAGAATTCTCTTCCCCATTCTGCCAACATTTCAGGGAGGTCTAATTCCGCATCACTATATGCATGCGATGAATAATCATCATAGTTACGCTGCTTAACTTCATTAACATATTCAGCGGCTCCTGGCTTATTCTGCCGGATAAGGCTCTCTGCAAGCATGTAATAGGCTTCTGCCAGCCGGTATTCCACCCAATCGTTATTCGAAGATCCATCAAACACCTCAGGATAAACGGGGTATTTCACTAACCGAACTCCCGTATTTTCTTCACCTTCTGAAGTTGCCGAGTTAGAATTGCCACTGGCAGCCCGAGCTACAAAATCAACATGTACCAGTGTTTCTCCTGTATATTCCTCTGTACTCGTAGCTAACTCACCCGTTATCGGCGAATCTTGAATACCGTGCAGAAACATACCCTCTACAATATCAAAATCTTTATTATCAATACCGACATCGCCTCCAAAATTAAAATCCTTTTTCCTTAAATCATCATCATGAAATTGTTCATAGGGGCTTCCTAAGCCTTTTTCCCATTGATAATGATCAAGTTCCTCTGGTTCGTAATCTTCTTCAGGGATGTAATACGGCTGTGACGTACGCTGCGTGTAATGGGTTCCCGCTTCAGGTGCCATACGGGAAGGTTGTAAATGAATCCCATTATTACCACCGCTCCCTGTACCGAAAATTTGAGGAGTCTGATAATGATAAAATCGTTCTTGTAATAACCCACTTCCCGTATAAACGCGATCGCGGGGAAAACCAAACAGAATCTCATTTGAGTTTTCTCCATTATTATGGACAAAGGGCCCGTAGAAGGTATCATCCAGTTCAAAATTACCAAATTCACCATTAACTAAACTTCTTGTTATTTGTTCAACTTCCGCATAACGAGGTTCCCCCGTCCATACTTCAGAATTTAAATAAAACCGTGCCAACAGGTGCTGTGCTGCCCCCTGATTCAATCTGCCGCGGGCACTTTTATACGTTTCACGGGGTAATTTTTCAAGTGATTCTTCTAGGTCCTGTGTCACCCAGTCAAAAACCTCTGCTCTGGAGGATGGATCAGGGGGATCACCATGAGCAGACTCTGAAATAGGGACATCACCAAACAAACTCAGTAGGTGATAATAATAAGTAGCTCTTAGAACATGCATTTCTGCTATATGCTGTTCCTGGTCTTCTACTGTTAACCCCCCGGGAATTTCAGAGTAGTTGAGTTCTGCTAACTCTTCTATTAGTGTATTTGCTAACGAAATACCAATCCAGGCCCCGCTCCATGCACCATAGATTTCCGGTTCTTCGGAAGTCCATTCATGACGGTGATATCGGATGAATTTGCCCTGGTCAAACCAGTGACCTCCTTTTTGTGTAATTACCAATTGGTCAGCAGGTAATTCCTCCAGCACAAACAGGTCCCAATTTCGGTAGAACCAGGCACCGTGTTCATATACGCGAAGTAAACCAGCAGTTACTTCTTCTTTGTTGTTATAGAAATTATTTCTATCCACTCCACTATACAGTTCTTCTTCCAAATCTGTACATGAGCCTACTGTAAATAAAAGTATTAATACTAAAATTTGTTTTTTCATTGTAAACCTATTTTAAAAACCAAGATTAAAGCCTAGTGAGAAAGTTGTTGTACGAGGGTAAAAAGTTCGCCCGCCCATTCCTGGAGTCAAACCTACAGTGCCAACCTCGGGATCAAGACCTGAATAGTTGGTTATGGTAATAAGGTTTCGAGCAGTGGCGTAAACTCTTAGATTGCGTATATCATATCTGCTAAGATCGAAATTATACCCAAGGCTTAAGTTATCAAGCTTAACATAGTCCCCTTTTTCTAAATAGTAGTCTGAATATTGGGTTGCAGCATCGATGTGTGCATATTCATCCAGAACACTTTCCAATTGATTATAACTGGCAAGAACTGTTGAGTTTGCATAATACATGGGGATCATGTTTAATATATCGTAGAGAAATTCTCCCCTTAGGAAGATATTTAAATCCCACTTGTGATAAGAAATACGATTATTCCACCCTCCATTCATTTTTGGCAAACCATTACCAATATATTCGCGGTCATCTAAAGACATGCCATCAGGGGTAGATGTTGAACCATCTTCTTTATAGAACAGCCAATTACCGTCATCAGTAAAACCCGCATGCCGATAACCATAAAAACTTCCCACACGCCTGCCTTCATCAAGACGCATTGCTGGGCCTAAAGAACCGGGTGCCGGCAAATTTGCCATTTCGATATAGCCTTGTTTATAAACTTCATCAGAGAGCGATCCAACTTCATTATGCAAATACGACCAGTTAAGGGTTGAGGTCCAGTTAAAATTGTTCGAATTGAATACCTGGAAATCTGCAAATACCTCTATTCCTTTATTATCAATGGTGCCGACATTTGTAAATATGCTGTTTTGGACGCTGGGTGGCTGAGGGGCGTCATAGTTAAATAAAAGATCTTCTGTGGTCCTGGTATATAAATCTATTGCACCAGACAATCTTCCATTCAGTAATGCATAATCAATGCCTAAATTGACTTCCTTTTTAGTTTCCCACCGCAGATTGGGATTCGGGTTTTGTGCAGGCCCCCATCCGCTAATCCAGCTATCGCTTTCATGATTATAATAGTCACCATAAGATTGAAGAGTGGTAAGAGATTGGTACGGTGAAAAGTCCTGATTACCAGTTTCACCATAACCCAAACGAACCATCAGGTTATCGATTAGACCGATATTATTCATAAAATCTTCATTACTTACTCTCCATCCAACAGAAACGGCTGGGAATAACCCCCATTTATTATCTACCCCAAATTTGGATGAACCTTCCCGCCGGGCGCTGGCCATCAGCAAATATCTATTATCATACGAATAATTTACCCGGCCGAAGAAACCAATTAGTTTACTAAAATCTTTGTATGTACCCATACTGGCACGACCGTCGGTAAGAAAACTACCTGCACCCATATCATACCAGCTGGTAGCATCTGAGAGAAAATCACGATTTTCCGTTGATAAATTGTCATAAGAGAAATCTTGATAGCTATATCCGCCCAAAGCGCTGAGTCGATGCGCTCCATATTCCTTTTCCGATTCAAGCATTAATTCCAGAGTATTATTTTTCCAGAATCGATCTTGACGACTTGCAAGGCCTTCATAATCACTATCTCTTGATTGAAAGGACTCCAGTGTAACATAATTATGATCTTTAATCATATTATTCTCGTATGCATAAAATAACGATGCCTCTAACCAATTCGTAATGGTTAAGGTATTTCGGATGCTCCCTAAAAGTAAGTTTCGCTCCGCACCATTATCATGTTGCTTCAACCGGGCCACAGGATTTTGCTGGTTATACTGCCCCAGTGGATCATAATAACTTCCCGGATTATCAGGATCATAAACGGGAGCCGTAGGGTTTCTGATTACAGCCTGTTCAGAGGCGGCGTTTGTACCATATTGATTATGTACAATGGTATTTTGCAAATTAAGTTGAACATTCAGCCTATCATTAAATCCTGTATGATCAATATTCACTCTTCCCCCATATGATCTTCGGGAGGTTTCTATCATAATTGGACTGGCATCTCTGTAATTGACATTTGCCCTGTACCGGGTATTTTCACTGCCACCTGAAATTGCAAAGTTATGATTTTGTGTGAATGGGGTTTGCGTAATTTCGTCGTGCCAATCAGTACTGTGTCCTAAATCCTGAGTTTCAGCTATTAATCCATCTGCAATAAGGCCTCGATACTGGCTAGCTGATAAAACTTCTAATCGGCTCAACACCGCTTCGGTTTGCACAGATGATTCATAGTCAAACTGTGTTTCTCCACGATTTCCGGATTTAGTTGTAATAATTATCACTCCGTTTGTACCACGGGTACCGTAAATAGCAGCAGCTGAACCATCTTTAAGAACATCAATGGATTCGATTTCATTTTGAGAAATATTTTGCAGGTCAGCTCCCGGAACACCATCTACAATAATTAAGGGACCGCTGCCTGCATTAACAGAAGATACCCCTCTTAATTGTATTCCCGCTGATGCATTCGGGTCGAAACCGGATCTTGAAATGGTAAGTCCGGCAACCTTTCCCTGAATCATATCTAAAGGACTTCCAGCTATGCCTGCATTAAACTCCTCTACACTTACCGATGATACAGAGGATGTTATATCCTCTCTTCGCATAGAGCCATACCCCACAACCACAAGTTCTCCACCTGATATTACCTCTGAAACAAGTGAGACATCCAGTTGCCCCCGCCCTTCTATCGGCACCTCTTGGGTAATATACCCAATGTAAGAAAAGATAAGAGTATCCTGTGATGTGGAAACAGCGAAACTGTACCTGCCATCAATATCTGTAGATGTTCCTTGCGTAGAGCCTTTTAGCATCACATTCACACCGGGCAGAGTTTCCCCTGTAGTAGCATCGGTAACCGTGCCGGCAATATCATCCTGCACAGTATGGGCAAAGCCATAGCCTGTGCCAAAACCAATCATCACACACCAAACAAAAAGTGTGGTAAATAATGAGCGGCCATACCTGAATTTATGACATATTGTACTGTATATTTTCATAGACATTAAATAATTAATCCTCGTTAATAGAAGCGCTTTTACTATAGTATAACAAAATATTAAGCAAAGTTAATTGTACATTTTCTTATGCATCTCAAAAAAAGACCTTTGATGAATTTGCTATTCTTTTTTACATATTAACAAATTGTAAATAAACTATAAAATAGGGGTTTATAAGAATTAAATAGATCTTTAACTCGTAAACACGCGATACTCTATAGTTACATACCCTGATTTGTAAAATTTTGTTTTAAGACCATTTAAGACATTTAGTATTCTTAAAAACAATTCATATTAGAAATTATTTACTGTTTCTTAGTTATCCTTCCCCCCTCCACCCCACCATACCAACTCCTATACATCTCCTACTACCAGACGGGCTTTAGTAAGAGTTGGTACGGACTTGGTCAGGACTTGATACGCATTTCGCCGGGTCTGCTCCGGTTTTTTTTTTGCATGGAATTCATGTCATGTAGCAACGTTAACCATACGCTTCCACCTGATAGATTTTTTCCATGCAAAATTTTATCCCGCGAATCGTATATTGGTGGCTAACCACATTCAAATAGAAACGGAGTATGATCTACGAATTTCTCGGAAAGAAACCTTTATTTAACGAATCCAATTTTATAGCCCCGAGCGCCGACATCATAGGGGATGTCGAGTTTGGCGAAGAAAGCAGCGTTTGGTTTAATGTCACGATCCGCGGGGACGTTAACCGCATCAGAATAGGCGCACGATCTAATGTGCAGGATAATACCTGTATCCATGTCACCAATGTGACCAACCCAACAATTATTGGCGATGAGGTTACCATAGGCCATAGCGCCATGCTCCACGGTTGCACGATTCATGACCGGGTGCTGATTGGCATAAAATCTGTTATTCTGGATGGTGCTGTAGTTGAATCCTACTGCATCATTGCTGCCGGCAGCCTGGTGCCTCCGGGAAAAATAATGCCGTCGGGATATCTCTGTATGGGATCTCCTGCCAAACCTGTGCGAAAGCTTACCGGGGAGGAACTAACATCTCTTTCCGAATATTCTGATAATTATATAAAATATAGCAGGGCTTATCAGCAAAAAGATGTGTATGACAAAAACCCTTTCTACGACGCAGAGACCGAATGAAGAATAAGCTCTTTAACATTCTGATCTATATCTCTCTGGTTTTTCTGGTTATCGCGTTATATACGGCAGATTACCTGGTGATCCCCAGAATATATTCTCACGTGAACTTGTTGATCTCATTTATCCTGCTATTTGCAGGATATCTGGCTTATGTAGCATGTTGGGATAAAATACTTAAGATCAATAACATCCGGGTTGGCTTCAGTTCGCATTTGGCGGGCAATGGACTGTCTGTATTTGGAAAATACATCCCCGGCAAAGTGTGGGTACTGCTTGGCAGATCGGCTTATATCAACAAACATTTTGGCGTGGGGATGGGTGAGGGAACTTTGCTGTCTTTTAAAGCCCAGTTAATCAGCATAGTTATCGGGCTGTTTATCGGACTCACAGGGTTCATGATCGCCAGCAGTTTTAGCCTTCATAGCCTTGCCGCCATGGCACTTTTCCTTATTGTTTCACCTGTATTGTTCAGTAAAACATTGGCTGGTTGGGCTGACAAGCTTGTAAGGAAAGTGCTAAAAAAAAAACTCAATTTTCGCCTCTTGATGGCCATACAGTAGTAAAACTTATTCCGTGGAACCTGGCAAATTGGTTGTTATGGTCAGCCGGTTTCTATTTCCTCATTCTCAGCCTTACCGACACCCCGGTTTCACCATCGGCGGGGTTAAGTTATGCTTTGGCAACCAATATTGGCATTATGGCTATTTTTGCCCCGGGAGGGCTTGGCGTTAGGGAAGCGATAATTGTTGGCTATTTAACCTTTACGGGGGTAAGTTTTGCTGAAGCTACCACTATTTCGCTAGCCTCCAGATTATGGTTTTTGGTCGGGGAAGCTTTTCTATTTGTGGCAGGACTTATATCAAACGAATACAGGAAACGATCGGAACGGAAAACCGGTAGTGCTGAAACTACTGATACCCAAGAAGATTAGCATCATCTGTAACTTGCCCGTATATCGCTCCAGGAGAATGAGCCTGAATCTTGAGAGTCTACCCATTCTACAATGCTCCAGAGCCCGTCATCGCCTGCTTTTAGCGTCAGGCGCATGGTTCCGGTAGCTACTTTGGGTATATCTTCGTTATTGTCTACGGTAAGCGTGTAATCTGCTGAATATTGCTGAGTATCATCAGGATTGAAATCGGGATTTTCATTTTCAACCTGTAGCTGGTGTCCTGTAAAGCTTTCTGAGGATGCACGCATATTGTTAAAATAAACTGATTCATCATCTTTTGACCAGCCTTGCCATAGATCGGGGTCTGTGTTTTGGGCCTGGCCGGAAGGGGTATATTCAAAGCGATCATCAGACAGGCACCGCAGGTAGTTTGCATGATTGAGGCTTGCAATGGCATTTTTCAGGTTATCAATGACATCAGTTGCCTGATCGGGCTGGATAAAAGCTGATCCGTCTCCGCGGCCCGGGGGTTCGGGTTCACGGGTTTCAAATACACTGCATGCAGCCATCGTCATACATAAAAGCAGCAGTGCAGCGGCCTTATATTTTACAAAAGTTATCATTTGCCGCTGATTCAAGCTGGTTTCCTGTCTTTAAAGTCAGGTTTAAAATAGTGGTACCATTTCCGGAAAGGCGCGCCGGCCTTTTCGGGGTTAAAAGGCCGGCGGCGCGGGTGATTTTTGCATTCATCAGTGCAGCAGCCTTCCATCTGATCAGCCGCTTCGGGAGAGCAGATGAACAGCCTGTTGCACTCCATGTTAGCGCAGTTAATATACATATCGCAGGGCACGCCGCTGATTTCACAATGGCTGATAGGTTCTTCTTCGTCAGGGTTTACCGGCACGGCCAGGCGGTCATCAAACACAAAGCATTTTCCTTTGTAGTGCGCGCCGCCTTCCTGTTTGCCATACTCCAGAATGCCCCCATGCAGTTGGTTCACATCATCCCAGCCCTTTTGCTTCATCAGTACGGAGAACTTCTCGCACCGGATGCCGCCGGTACAGTACATCATCACTTTCTTTTCTTTATCTATACCGGCATGGTCGAGCCAGTCGGGGAAGTCGTAAAAATTCTTCAGGTCGGGAAGCAGGGCTCCCTCAAAATGACCTATTTTGGACTCATAATTGTTGCGCACATCAATCAGCACATAATCCTTTTCGTTTTCCAGGACCTTGCGCCATTCTGCGGGGCTTAGGTATCGCCCGCCTTCTTTGGGATCAAGCCTGTCGGGAGCTTTAAGCGATACAATCTCGGGACGTTCTTTCACAATGAGTTTGGCAAAGGGGACAGAATCAGACTCATCCGCCTTAAACCCGGTATCTTCAAAACCTTTGAGGCTCCTCAAATAAGCCTCATACTCCTTAACCCGATCATCTTCACCGGCCAGTGTGCCATTGATCCCTTCTTCAGAAATGTATACCCTGCCTAACAGGCCGAGTTCCCGACATTTGGTTTTATGCTGCTCAATGAACGCCAGGACATCCTGGATGTTCGTAAAATTGTAGTAAAGAATAACCCTGTACATATCTATTATTAATTGCCGGTGAAAACTATATTTAATTAACGTACTTTAACCCGTTGCATATGGAACGCACAATATGCTTTTTATTTTTATAATCAGTAATGAAAAATAAAACTACTGTTAAAATATCCTTTCTATTTGTTTTTTGCTTGTGGCAAATTACAGCCATCGCCCAGCATAACCGGGAGCATTTAAGGACTGACGGCGGCTATGAAGCGTTCCGGAGCATTGACAGGGATGTTCAATCGGGCAGGCTGACCCAGGAAGAGGGGTTGGTGAACAAGTTCTATTATGCCTTTGAGCCGGAGAAGTTGGGGGCGGAGTATCAAAGAGAAAGAGGGGGTATTAAATGCCTTACGCCTTTGCTGATAGAATATGACCAACAGAAAGAGCTACTTTCAAATTCTACAAACAAAAAAATATCTACTTACCTTACTACCTCAGCAAAGGTAGATTCTATTTTATCACCATCAGGCCAATTTAAACTATTGTTCACCACGTCGGGTATCGATTCAGTTTCGGTTATCGATTCTAACAATAGCGGGATACCTGACTATGTTGAAAAAGCTGCTTTATATGCCGATTCATCTTGGTATCATCAGGTTAATACCCTCGGATTTCATGATTTTTTAAAGGATGATAAGCCTTATTCAATATTCTTAAAAAGGCTTTCTTCCGGTGATTATGGCTATACGTACAGAAGTGATGGCACAACTGAATTTGTTGTTCATTCAACATTTGAAAATTTTCCTCTTAACGATGATCCCGAAGGTGATAAACTTGGGGCTTTAAAAGCAACAATTGCTCATGAAATGAAACACGCCATTCAATATGCCACAACTAAAAGTTGGAATAATGATGTAGATATGTCGGCTTGGCAAGAACTGGACGCTACTATGATGGAAGAAGAAGTATTCCCTAAGGTTAACGATTATCATAATTATTTACCCTCTGCGGAATCTGTTTTCAAAAATCCGAATATTAGTATACCAAACCAAATCTTCCCATATGCTCATGTTACAATATCAATATATTTTACTGAACGATTTGGCATGCAGTTCTGGGTTGATGTTTGGGATAAAATAGGTGCTGATAATTCGAAATCCATGATAAATGCTATTCGTACAACTTTGGAAGAAAGAAATGAAAGTTTTACTCAGGAATTTATCCGTAACTATTTGTGGCATTATGCTTCCGGTAACTCAAATACTAGATCAAATTATGGGTTTAATGAACGTGAATTTTATCCTAATGTCACTACAGCCACCAATGTCAATACTATACCATCGTATTTGGGAAATCAATTTGATGTTTATAATCAGGCTGCTCGCTTTCACGAAATCAGCTCAAATGAGGATGATTTCGGTGAAGTTTTAGCCGCTCTTTTTTATGACGAACCCAATACAGGCCTGGGACTGCTGGCTTTCCATAAGGATAGCACTATTGCAGAGATCATCCCCGAGTCCAACGGCACCGGCATGTCGTTGGTCAAAACCGACTGGAAATGGGAGGAATTGGAGAAGCTAGTACTGGTGACTGTCAATTATGATGCTTCAAGTAAAGCAAATACCCGATTGCTTGCTGGCAGCGGGGAGGCCATAGAAAAGATGCGATATGGGGATATACTGGAGAATGGCGCAATAAGTCATGACGATATAGAAGGGGTCCTCGGAAATGTTGTAGCGCTGAATAACCCCTATTTTGCTGCCACTCGACTGGTGGCCGATGTATCCGGTAATGGAAATATATCCGCTTACGATGCCGCTTTGATCATGAAGCACTTGGCTGATAATAACCCCTTTCCAGTCGACCTAAGCGGAACTGGCTTCGGACCCGAATATGAAAACTTTGTACCCTTTTCCGCTCAATCCGACGAGCCTGCATTGGCGAAATTCGGGAAAACATCCAGCGACTCCCTCCCGGTAACCCTTACAATGGACATCTTGTCTGAAGATGTTACAGTAAATAATGATTTGGATATCGCCGTCAGTCTACCGGATACGGGGTTAAGCTTTTCATCTGCTTATCTGGAAATCGAATATTCCGATTTTATGGAGTTCAAGGAGGTTATACTTGAAGATTCACAAAACCCTGAGGCTTTCGTTAAAATCAACAATCAGGATAAAGTGCTTAAAATTGCTTTGGCGCAGGCCGGTTCTTATGGTTCGGGTGAAATTATAACTGTGCGTTTTGTTCCCCAGCAAGAAGATAGTACCGTTCATGCGTCAATCCGCCTGGCCCGGCTGGATGAAACCTCTTTATCATTTACCTATCAAGGCACCGATTCGGTTTTGGTAGGCCCCAGGGAGCCGGTTTCCGTTCCCGAAGAAGAACTTCCCGTTACCGTCCGGCTCAATCAAAATTATCCCAATCCCTTCAATCCTTCCACCAATATTACGTTTTCGCTGCCTGAAGCTCAGCATGCCAACCTGACGATTTATGATATAACCGGACGAGAGGTTGCCCCCCTGGCTGATGGCACCTACTCTGCCGGTTCCCATTCCTTTACCTTTAATTCCGGCCACCTTTCCAGTGGAATCTATATTTACCGTTTGCAAACCCCCGGCGGCATTAAAACAAAAAAGATGATGCTGCTCAAATGATTATCTGTCTCATTAGAGATTTAATTTATTAGCTTTTTTTCATGGTAAATATTTATATTATTTACAATAAATAACCTTTAATAAATAGAATTATGCAAAACCCCCCTTATCTGCTAGTACTTACCCTTCTTTTGCTACTTACTACAATGGTAGCATGCGAGCAACCTGGTAGCCCGGATTTTTCAACCGAACATGCCCTTGATATTCCGTTATTAAGCAATCAGAAAATTACCATTATGGGGGGGGGCATGGCCCTAATTGATACAACCAATAAGGCTGGGTTTGATACCCTTTTTACCAGAAAACCTGATGGGTTAATGAGCATAGCCTCTGAGATGGACTTTGATTTTGGAGACTTTGGAGATGCTATACCCTCTATTGATATGGACAAAGTGGAGATTGACTCCGAGATTGGTATTATCGAGGTTGATGATTTTAGCTCCAGTTTTGAATCTGAGGTGGGTACCTTATCCAAAGAATCGGAAAGCACTGGAGAGGAAAACGTAGAACTTGGCGTTTTTGAAGTCTCCTTTTCCGGTGCGGGTTCATCAAGTTTTGAAGACGTAACCGGACAGCCTGCTACGAGCGTTCCGGCGGGAACTTCAATACCACAAGATAACGCCGATGTAACAATCGATCTGGATGCGGGAAGTTTTGTAAGCGCAGAAGTCGAGGAGGGCGGTATCCGAATATCCTTCACCAACAACCTGGGCTTTGATATTGATAACATGGAAGCCACCCTACTCTCCAAAGCCAGCGCTGCCGGGACACCTTTAGTTTTGCAGGATGTTCAAACAGGAGATACAAAATCCGGAGTTATTGAGTTTGCTACCGGCGAGCTTGTTGAAACGGATTTAACAATTGAAGTACACCTTGACTGGGAAAGTCAGACAACAAAAGCCAATGCCGGCGATCTTGAGGTTAATGCCGCAGACGAGGATTTGAAAGTTAGAAAAGCACAATCCGATATTCCTGCACAAGCCCTTGAACCTTCTTCTCCTGAACTGGTTATAGATAACCCGAATTTCGAGTATGCCATTGTTGAAGATTCCGGACTACAGATAGCCGGAGAAAACGACATCACCATAGAAATCCGCAACAATACGGGGTTGCTCATAACCAATTCGGCCATGAACGGGATGCCGGAACTGTCTTTAAGCAATAGTATTGGTGATCAACTCGATACAAAAAGATCAATAAGCAATATCACAAATCAAGGAGCAGGCAGTTTGGGGCCAAATGAAACCGGTCAGGTGACCTTTGATCTTCGCAACCAAACCCTCACCCGGGAGTTGACCTTTGATCTTGATACGGGAACACCGGGGGGCAATGGCCTGACCATAGCATCAACGGACTTTTTTCAAATATCTTCGACGACCGGAAACCTTAATTTTACAGAAGCCGTTTCGGATGTGGAAGCTCAGGAAGATATATCTCTTGATGATACCGCCAATGTAGAGGGTGACTTCGTGAATGCCGAGGTCGAGCAAGGCGAATTGGTTCTTACCTTCACCAATGATACCCAAATACCTTTGATGATTGATGATCTGCGGATCTTTAACAGCAAAGCTTTCGTCGCCAAAAACACTGGGCAGACATTTGCTACGGGCTCGGAAATTGGGCAGCTAAACGACTTGAACATTCCAGCTGGAACATCTATAGAAGAGGCAATTGATATATCAGGGAAAGGCATTTCCAATGAAATCAGCTATGAAGGAACTGCATCCACGCCGGGTACTACTGAATCTGTGGAAATAAAATCAAGCGATCTCATTAATATCAATCTTGACGGAAGCATTAAGCTTAATTCTGCAACCGCCGTGCTGGGCACTCAAGAATTCTCCGAATCCGGCGAACTAGTCATTGATGATGAGTATTTTGTAATTCAAAACGAAGATCATTTCGTTCAGCTCAAATCGGGTGACTTGCGCATTATGGATGTAGTCAATGACATTGACCTGGATATTGATACCCTGCAGATCTCCTTTCCCGGCATTCGTACAGGCATGTACCAGCCCCAGGACTCCCTGGTGATCTTGCTAGCCGGTGACAATAAGATTGTACGCTCCTCCACGACCGGAGATGCTTTTTCAACCTCATTAGAAGGCGCCCGATTATTTGCCCCTGATAATATCCTCAAATACAATGTTAAGGCGGTAACCGAAAATACCAGGAACCACCCTCAGGGAGACAGCATCCGAACGGTAAACGCTACCGATAAAATTCTAGCCAGCGTTGATATACAGGATCTTGAAATAGCCTTAGCTAAAGGACTGGTGCAGCCACGCACAATACTTTTGAGCGATGATGACTCCGGCAACGGTGAAGATATCCTGGATCTATTCAATGAAAATGAGGTGCAAAAAACAGCGATGGACGGCCTGGATATCCTATCCGGAGTATCACTTTCATTCTTTGAGCCTAGTTTAAACCTGTTTTATGAAACCAATTTAGGAGTAGGGGCCACTGTATATGGGGCGATACTGGGCGTAAGTGAAGATGGCGAGCAGGTGTATTTATCAGGCAGCAATGCCAGCAGCAAACAAGTGTCGCCGAATGATAATATTACCGGATTGAAAGCAAACGGGCAGGATATTGCTGCAGAAAACCTGATCAAGTTTCAAATAG
This sequence comes from Balneolales bacterium, assembly GCA_040878085.1. Classification (GTDB taxonomy): domain Bacteria; phylum Bacteroidota; class Rhodothermia; order Balneolales; family Natronogracilivirgulaceae; genus JBBDMU01. Next base: position 158,990 of record JBBDMU010000014.1, on the reverse strand, counting down.
AAAAAGCATCTGACGGTAATTCCGTTTCAAAGGTTATCGTGTTTGATCATGAAAATTCAACCATTGAAAGCTTTTTTAATAATCTTCCGGAAGAAATACGCTTTATTGGGAAAGCCATTGTAAATGAGGAGGGCGGAGTTGGAGATATATCCGATCCCATAGAATTTACGACCAGTATGGGTGTGGATATACCGCTAAACCTGGCTACTGAAACTCCCGCCGTCTTTGAAGATACACTTGAGGTAGATCTTTCAGACCTTCCTTCTGCAAATGATGACAATATGATTTCCAGTTCTTCTTTAAAGATCATCTATGAGAACGGCATGCCTTTCGATGTTTCTTTATCGCTTGAGTTCCTCGATGCCAATATGAATCTTATTGCCAGGGTGCCTGAAAGTGGCGCCACAGATGATCAGCAAATTAAAATTGGCTCTTCTGAAGTGGCTTCCGAAACCCGGTTTTCTTCGACGCCCAATAATGGCATCATTGAAATTCAACTAACCAGGGAACAGTTAAAACAACTTAACCAGACCCAGAATATGATTCTTATCGGTGATTTTCAGTCCCATTCGCAAGATCAAATAAAACTTAGAGCTGAAGATTATATAAACCTCAGTGTCTTCGGGAAGTTTAAAATTGAAACTACAGTTAATTAAATATCAGCCTCCGGCTTCCAGATATTCACTTTCGGTGCTCTGGAAGTCGCCGTAGGTTTCGAAATACTCTTCAAGTCCGGTTACAATCTGCGCCGCCATTTTCTGTTGGAATTCTTCGTCCAGTAAGTTCATCTCCTCTTCAGGATGAGAAATAAAACCTGTTTCGACCAACACATTTGGCATTTCGGTAATGGCATTTAAAGAGAAGTTAAAACTGCCAATCACTCCAAACTCTCTGAAGCCCAGCTTCAGCATATTGGAATACATGATATCAGCAAGGGGCCGGGATCCGATGTGGCGGTAATAAATGCTGGTGCCTCTAACATTATCAGGATTTACGGACGTACCGATGGAATTCGCATGGATACTCAGAAGAACATGGGCTCCTGATGATTTTAGCATATCCACCCGTTGATGCATGGCTATATTACTGTTATCGGTTCTCGTCATCACTACGTTGGCCCCTTTCCTGCGGAGGAGCATTTCAACTTTACGGGTAACGGCCAAAGTAACCTCTTTTTCCGTAGCACCGCTCGCGCCTATTGCTCCATGGTTGCCACCACCATGGCCGGCATCAAGAGCTATAGTCAGACCGTCAAGAATCCGATCTTCAACAACAACGGGCGGACGGTTTATCCGAATCCTCAGGCTGCTGCCATTTCCGTAACCAATTTCGTACCCCCAGTGGTTATCATAGTTAAGCTTTATTGTTAACCGGTATTGGTTACCCTCTACCTGTTCCCAGGTAACATTATCAACCCCCTTGGCAGCAAGATGATGTGTGATCCAATTGGTATTAGATCTTGCTCCGAATATATCCAGTTCAATGCGGCCGGGATTATTAAGCTGACGGCTAACGTACGGTAACCGTTCATTAAGAGCTATTGTTATGACATCACTTGTAAGTCCGCCCGTAGCCGATATTGATCCGGCTAATCCATTAGGCTGTGGTGTTTCTATCGGGAGCAGCCTTCCAAAGTAAGTGGGCAGCCAGCCTTCCATAGAATCAGAAAGTTTAATTCTGTACATCCCCCCTTTTTCACCTGTCACCTTCAACCGTATGCCCTCGTCAATATAACCCAGTTTAGCCCCGCCCAGCCTGTCGGTGCCGCTGCCTGCCCTTAGATAAGGCCGTGAACCCGTCGTTTCCACTATGCGGGGTAAATCTTGCGGAGTTATGGATATTTTTGCCTCGGAAAACTTGCTCTCACTCGTCCATAAGCTTTTGCGAAGTTTAAATTCCACAGGCACTTCGTCGGCATAATCGGTCGCTTTTATTTTATACCGGCCAATATAAATACCTTCAAGGCCATCAGCTTGCTCCGGGGGTAATTCGCGCATTTCCCGGTTACTAACCACATTGCCTATACTGAATGTGGCCTCATAACCCGGACTGCCTTTAAAACGGACTTCCAATATATCGTTTTCATCCAGCCAAAGATTATCGGAGGGTTTCATACCAGTGCCTTCAAATACCATCGGGTCACGGGGAGATGTGGAGTCCGGGAGGGTGCGGTTAAAGACAACATCTTTGTGCAGAGAATCTCCTGCAGGAGAAATTGTGGTGATCCGGTAAGTATTAATACCCGTATCAGGATAAATCATTCCTACAAAAACACCATTGGAATGCACCTTCACTTCGTTTCCATCTATATAGGCACGGGCTCCGGGGGTGGTGTTCGCGCCTACCCGGTACCGCCTTCCAGACGTTCCAATAGTGTCTGCATTGGGAACAATTATATTCAGAAACAACGAATCGGCAGCTGTTTCTGGTTGAACAGGATTGGGACTGAAAAGCAAGGAAGCTGAGAACAGCAGTAGCGAAAGAGAGAAAAACAAGATGAATACGATTAGGTTTGATGATTGAATATTTAAAAAATACTAATCCTAACTAACAGAAAATAGTGTTTTTATCAAGATTATTTAAAACCCTTCATCGTTAACAGGTAGGGAAAAGCATAATGCTTTGTTCACACGCATTTTGCACCTCAAGTACTGTGTTAGAAAATTTTTAATAAAAAGGTAAGAGGAGAAAATCATGTATGTTGTAACCGGGGCAACCGGTAGAACCGGCCGAATTGTAACGAACATATTACTTAACTACGGCAAGAAAGTCAGGGCTATTGCCAGAAACAGAGATAAGTTGCATGATCTGGAAGTGCAGGGGGCGCGAATCGTCTCCGGGAATCTAGAAGATAAAGACTTTGTAATACAGGCTTTTCGTGGTGCTAATGCTGCCTATGTTATGATACCTCCTAATCTTGAAGCTGATAACTTTTATGAATACCAGGTCAGGGTTGCCGAAAATCAAGCCGCGGCTATTGAACAAAATGATGTTAAATATGCCGTTACTTTAAGTTCTGTGGGCGCAGACCTGCCCGAGAAGGCTGGGGTGGCTCAGGGGCTGGGTTACATGGAACAGTGCCTGAATCAAATTGAATCCCTGAACGTAATACATGTCCGGGGCACATATTTCATGGAAAACCTGTTTCACACCATTGAAATGGTTAAATCATCCGATAAAGTGGCATTACCTTTTAACCCGAAACTGAAGTTTCCGATGGTGGGCAAAAGGGATGTTGCCAAGGTTGCCGTTCAAAAGCTGCTTGATCTTGATTTCGCAGGCAAGGAAATCAAGTATGTTCTGGGCCAGCGTGATGTATCGTTTTCCGAAGTAACTCAAATATTAGGGAAAGTGATTGGGATGAAAGACATCGCCTACTCCCAAACGTCTTATGAAAACACCCGCACCTCTCTGGTTCGTTCCGGAATGAGTGAAAGTGTGGCCGACGCGCATATTGAGTTTATCAGGAGCATCAATGAAGGAAGGATATTTGAAAACATAGAGCGCACACCTGAAAATACAACACCCATTTCTATCGAGGAGTTCTCCCGTCAGTACGCCTTGCTGTACGAGAACAGCAGGGCTATGGCTTAAGGTGCCATGGCAAGGCGAACTGATGGATTATCCTAATTACAGTGCTACTCCCCAGGTTCAAAGCCCAACACGGACTCAGGGGTATGGATAGACTCGTCATAAGTGACATCGTCGGGTGGGTAGTAATCATGGTTGATATCCTGTGCCTGAACAGAAAGGCCAATCAGCAATAATGGAAAAATAGATAGTAAAGCTTTTTCATGTGTGGGATGTTAATTTATTAAAATAACATTAGACCTTATACTTGCCTTTAATATTCCGGTCCATATCTCTTTTCAGGTCTTTCTCAGCAATCGAAGCGCGTTTATCAAATTGCTTTTTACCGCGGCCCAGGGCCAGCTCGATTTTAGCATTGCCGCGTGCAAAATACAACTTAAGAGGGACCAGCGTGTATCCTTTTTGATTGATGGCACGGTCGATCTTGCGGATTTCATCTTTCTTAAGCAGCAGCTTTCGGTCTCTTCTGGGGTCGTGGTTATTGTATGAGCCCTGGTTAAACTCTTTAATATACAGGTCTTTCAACCAGATCTCACCATGGTGGATATAAGCGAAGGTATCAGTGAAGCTGGCATTGCCCTCGCGAATAGATTTAACTTCTGTACCCTGGAGCACAATACCTACTTCAAAGGAGTCTTCGATGTAATAGTCAAACCGGGCCTTCCTGTTTTTTATTGAAACAGGCCTTTTTTCTTTAGTCTTTTTATCTTTTTTACGAGCCACTTAAGATGCTACTCCTTCCGGTATGTCACGTCCCAAGCTTCGGTAAACAGATTCAATCTGATCGGCTTCCGCCCGGGCTCTGCTGTTTGTCGGATCCAGTTCAAGTACCCTGCGAAAATGCCTAAGGGCAGATGGCATGCGCTCTCTCATCGCCGCATCAGATTCGTGGGTGAGATAAAGAGCGTAATTCATGTGGGTGGCAATAAGCAGTTGCTGCACTTCATTCTCATCCTGATCGCGTTCGTGCAGAATGTCCAGGGCCTCTTCGTATTCGTCCTGCATGTTCAGGTTCTGTACTCTATCGGTCAGTGAAGCCGGTTCCTGCCCAGAACAGGCACTTAGGATGATGAAGATGGATAATATGAAGGTTAAGCGGAAATAAGACATAATCGAAGTTAATTTAAAAAAATATAAATGAGGGTGTTTCCTGAATTTAGAGCATATAAAAAGGATTCGGACTAATACATAGTATGAAGATCAATATACTCAACCATCCCAAAACTTTTCTACCCGGACTTAAAGGTTCTTCATTTAGAACTGGTGGATGTTCAATGCCAACCAGAAATAAAATGAACAATGACCAAATTGCCCATAGCATAAACCTGGCTGTTCCGTCCGGACCGAACACGCCATAGATCAATACGGCAGACAATACAAGGGATGCCACGCTGCCAACTAATGTCCAGAACAAGTTGCCCCGGAAGGCTCTTCTTAACATCCAAAAAAGTGTAAAGGCCCATAATCCCCAGGACATTGTAGCATAGGGATTATCATAAGCCTCAAACATCATATGCAGCAGAGGCACCAAGCCGGCTCCAGCTAGAGTGACGAGGGTTACAAAAAATATCCGGGCAAAGATACGGTGCTTCTTGTAACCAATCAGCGAATATATGATATGCCCGCCGTCAAGCTGGCCCACCGGCATCAAATTTAAAGCGGTAAAAAACAGCCCCAGCCATCCGGCAAACAAGAAGGGATAGTGGTACATTTCCCACATGGGCGGGACGTTATCATAAAATGACGCTATGAAATCAAACAACAGGGTGTTGCCAACCATGAGCACGTCCCCGCCCTGGCTTTCGGCAATAGGCGCGTCAGGAAAAGCATTGTTTTGAGAAATGTACTCATTCAGGTTTTCATGACCTTCAAAATTATAAAGATAGTCTGGTTCAGGCAAGGTTGAAAAACCAATTAGCAGAATCACCAGCGATACCACAAAACCTGCCAGGGGGCCGGCAATGCCTATGTCAAAAAGTTTCTTGCTGTCTTCAATCCGGTCTTTGATCCGGATCACCGCGCCCATTGTACCTATGGGCGATATGTGGGGCAAGGGGATAAAGTAGGGTAGTGTTGTTGTGACTTTATGATATACCGAGGCAAAATAATGTCCAAACTCATGCACCCCCAAAAATCCAAGCAACAGGGCAGCGAAGATCACGCCTTCCCAAACCACAAGATCCATAATGCCTTCCATGCCAGCGGAATGACCTACAAACATAATCCCCACTGTCCAGGAAACGGATGCAAAAGTCAGGGCAAATAGCAGAATATGCCTCACATAATTTTTAGTAGAACTGCTTTCAGGCTTTTCTTCAGCTTGAATTTCTTGATGATTCTGTACTTCGTAAGAGTTTTCTTCTTTCAATGATTTAAGTTTATTTGCTGGCTGCAGATAGCCTTTTTAAATATTATTTTTTAGGGTAAAACAAAATAACTGTTCTAATCCCGCGAAATTGGCAAAGTCATACATCTTGCCCCTCCTCTTCCCCGACATAATTCGGCCCCATCAAAAGAAATGGCAATTCTCTCACCAAATTTCGGGTCAAAAGGTATATCGCGGTATTTTTCTATAAAATCGTACTGGTTCATGACAGTATAACCATTCTTGCTCAGCGCATCAAAGGTATGAGAGTTTCTCCCGTAACCAACAATGATACCGGGCGCGAGTGCAAAAACGTTTGCTCCGTCCGTCCATTGCTCACGATGTTGATTCGTCAGGTCTTCACCTCCGCATTTAATGAAATTGAATTCACGGTGTAACACCGTTTCCAGTGCCGTTTGAACATCCCCCATTCTCCTGGTGATCAAATCTCCATTATGTTTAGACAAGATAACCACGTTATCCTTTCTCTCCATAATTGCCGGTGGATATGCAATGCATTCCTCGGGTCCGCAGAATGTGAATATGGTATCAAGGTGCATGGAAGAACGTTGCTTGGCAATATCCACAACCATCACATCTTTAATACCGCGGTTCAACAGCTGCTCCGCCACGCTCATGATGCCGCTGAAGGTGGTGCGCTCGCTCATGCCGATCATCACCAGATCGGGTGAAACCACTAAAATATCACCCCCCTCAACACTGTCTTCCAGGCCAATGTAAATGGCATTGTCTTTCACGGAAGCAAATAGCGGATGATATTTCACCAGCGTTTCCAGCATCAGCGACTCGCGCAGCCGCGCTTTTTTTGCAGTGCGTGAAATAATAATGCCATTAGGTATCACGGCGGCCAAATCGCGGGTAAATAATAAATTTGGCGATGGATTAAGAATAAAATCGGGAATTGCCGAAGTCGTTCCCGAAATGACAAACTCAAGCAGAGACACCGAGTCCAGCCTCTCCAAGTCTTTTTGCACAGCGCGCAAGTTCAATTCCGGATGGTAATCAACAAGTTGCCGGACAAGAAACTTTCGGGCATCGCCGTTTTTAAGGCACTCTGCAAGTAAGTCGGTGATCTCCAATACCCCCTTGCGATCCGGCATGGCGGTCTTGAAGATCTCAAGCATGCCTAAATGTTCTTTCCTGGCATCAGCCTCGTAGATAATATCATCAAAGAGTAGTTCGTCTTTAGTAGCAGGGTTTACAAGTGAAACTTCGTTGCCGGGAGTATGAACAATTACTGCATTTAGCCTGTTCGTTTCAGTATTAATATTTATATTCATAGAAAGCCTGTAGAAAAAATTTACAAATGGAGCAAAGTGACGAATATCCGTAATTAATTTCTTTGTAATTTATTACGGGAGTCAGTAAAAATAAGTATGCTGGACAACATCAGTTCAGTACGAAATATAGGGAAGTTAACGTGACAAATCGCAGCGAACTTGAAGCACTGGTTTATTTATACGAAGATACGGATATTTATGTCCGCGAAAAGGTTGAAGAACGCTTGATGGAGCTTGGCGAAAGCAGTGTGCCTCTGTTAGACGAAGTGCAAAGTACAACTACCGACGAGCAGGTAAAAGAGAGGTTTCAGGAGCTTATCCATTCCATTACCTTCGGCAGCCTGGAACATGAATTCATTAACTATCTCGAAGGCGGCGTGGAAACGCTGAGCGATCTCGAAAACGGAATATTGCTCCTTTCCCGCTTTGATAACCCCACCCTGCGGATTGACCTGTATAAGCGCAAACTCGACCGGCTGGCTTCCCAAATTGAAAATGATGTTCAATTTGCCGCCAGTCCCCGGGATCAGATGAAGATCTTGCTGAAGCTGATCTTTGAGAAAAAGAAATTTACAGGATCCACCGACGAATTTTTTGACCCCGCCAATTCTTTTATCCATAAGGTCATTGACCGCAAAAAAGGTATTCCAATCAGCCTGGCGCTTGTAGTTTTGTTTGTGGCGAATCGCTTAAAACTGCCCTTCGAGGGCGTCAATATGCCCATGCACTTTTTACTTAAATTTGATATGGAAGGCGAGAAGATCTACATCGACCCCTTTAACGACGGCAGCGTGATCAGTGTAGACCAGTGCCTGTTCTTTCTAAAAAAAAGCGGCATAAAACCTTCTGCATCCCATTTTGATGCCGCAAGCAATGTGGAAATGCTCTCCCGCACCATCCGAAACCTCATCAACGGCTTTGAAAAAGCTAAAGACGAAAAGAAAGTTAATAAGCTGCAGCGTTTGCTGGGCTTTGTTGATTCCATGGTGAAGCAATAACCCCGGGAGGATTTAAGCAACTGGAGCAGCCTAAACATATATATGGCTGCACAAACGGTTAGCGTGTTTCCCAACTAAACAGATTGCCCTTCAGTTGGGAAATCCTGAAAAGCAGGTTGTGGAAATTTAATCATTAAACCTGAAGTGCCTTTTGCCTCAGAATTTTTTAATAGCATAAACGGCAAGACATACGGTGCCGACCGTGGAATGCAGAAATGAAACACATCGGGCACGGGCACGATTTTTCTCGGCAGGACTAAAGCCACCTGATGCTTTCTACGGCAAATTTAACCGTGCTCAAACAAATATTCATCCGTGTTTTTCGTAATTTATATATTAGTGTACTATAATTAAACTGAAATTTACCGAATGTCCGATACAGAAACGGCAGAATCGCAAGACGTGCTCAAAGAAAGCCAAAAGCGAAGAACCTTTGCCATAATCTCCCACCCCGATGCGGGGAAAACAACCCTAACTGAAAAGCTGCTTCTTTATGGAGGCGCCCTTCATGAAGCGGGATCCATAAAACAACGTAAAGCCGCCCGCCATGCCGCATCCGATTGGATGGCCATAGAACAGGAGCGCGGTATTTCGGTTACCTCTTCTGTGATGCGCTTTGAGCAAAATGGGGTTAAATACAATCTGCTGGATACTCCCGGGCACAAGGATTTTTCCGAAGATACCTTCCGCACATTGATTGCTGCCGATTGCGCCCTAATGGTTATTGACTCGGCAAAGGGCGTCGAGGAGCAGACCGAGAAGCTGTTTGAAGTCTGCCGGCTAAGGAAAATACCGGTCATCACCTTTGTAAATAAATGGGACAGACCGGGCATGGACCCTCTTGAGGTGCTCAGCAATATCGAGGAAAAGTTCAATATTGACGCCGTACCGGCCACCTGGCCTTTAGGCTACGCCTCCGATTTTCAGGGCGTTTATGATCTAATCGGAAAGGAGCTCCATCTATATACCAAATTTAAACATGGTGCTCAGAAAGCCGATGCCGATATCTTTAACCTCAAAGAAGGGTTAGCAGAAAGCACGCTGGCCGATAATTACAAAGAGGAATATGCCGAAGAAATCGAACTGATTGCCGACGAGTTTGATAATATGGATACTGAAAAATTTAAACGCGGCGAAGCGACACCCGTATTCTTCGGATCAGCATTAAGCAACTTCGGCCTCGATGTATTTCTGAAATACTTTTCGGGGCTGGCCCCAAGTCCGCAGCCTTACACGGCCAAAGAGGGCAAACAGGTATCATTGGATGATGACTTCACCGGCTTTATATTTAAAATGCAGGCCAACATGAACCCTGAGCACCGTGACTGCACCGCTTTTGTTCGCGTCGCCTCGGGAGTCTTTAAACGCAGCATGGAAGTAATTCTCTCCGGCAGCGATAAAAAAATTAGGATGACCACCCCCCACAGCTTGATGGGCGAAGAGCGCAACCTGCTTGAAACCGCCTATCCCGGCGATATTGTAGCGTTATTTAATCCCGGTGATTTCAGGATTGGCAGTACACTGTCGCAGCGAAATAAAGTTGACTACGACGTAATCCCGTTATTCTCGCCTGAGCACTTTCGCAAGGCGAACTCCAACGATCCATTCAAGCGCAAACAGTTGCGCCAGGGACTTCAGCAACTTTCTGAAGAAGGCGTAGTCAATGTATTTGAAGTGCCCGGAGGCGTTGGCAACGAGCTTCTGCTCGGCACGGTGGGCGTGCTTCAGTTTGAGGTGGTACAGCACCGCATGAAATCCGAGTATAAAGTCGACATCTCCCTGTCGCCCACCTCCTACATCGCCGCCCGCTGGCTGCCCGACAAACCGGACGTTCTCAAAAAGCTTGAAGAAAGCTATTCAACCCACGTTACTTTTGATATCGAGGGAAACCCGATAGTGCTATTCGACAGCAACTATGCTTTGGACCAGGCCGTTGAGGCTGTAGGGGAAGAGAATCTGCTGAAATTTAAAGTGTAGAGACAGTTAATTATACTTATAATTGCGACATCCAATTATAACAGAACCAATATTATTTTCACTAGTTCTTTGCATTAGTTATATAGCGATTAAGTGACTGGTCAAACATGAATTTTGTTTGTCATTTTTAACATTTAATATTTTGTTAGGATATGGAAACGTTAAAAGAATACGTCGAAAGGTACCTCCTGAGCTGCATCAAAAAGTAAAAGATTTTATAGATTTTTTAATTGAAAAACGGAAAAAAAGTAATACTAATACACTTCGGCAGGACTGGGCGGGAGGATTAAAAAAGTATAGGAAAACTTATACCTCCTTAGAACTGCAGGAGAAAGGCGTTTCCTGGCGTATAATAAAATAAATATATTTATTAGATACTAACATTTGGCTTGTACGGCTTCTTGATCAGGAAAAAGCAAACGAAGTCGGGTGGAACAGCCAAAACCACCTTTCCCCTTAATAAATAAAGCCCTTGTTTTCTTTACATCAAAACCTATGCAACTCCTGCACATCCTTTACTCCCAGCAGGGGTTGTGTAAGAGTTGTATAGGAGTTGTATGGGACTTGGTCCCTGCATGGCCGGGTCATTCGCATTAGCTCTAAACAGCGTTTTTCCTTTTTTTATTCCAGATCATGTAGCGATACAGCAAATTGCGGATAACTGTATATTTGGCAATTATCCTAAGTAAATTAGGCGGCGATTTTTTTAGCACTCTTACTTAACAATCGAACCGATGGTCAAATTAACAAGTCATAAAAGGGTCCACTTCTAAATTTCATAGCACAAAATTTCTTTTTCTTTTTATCACACACGAAGACTTTATATCTTTCCTCTTTGATGCGCACAACTTCCTTATATTATTTACCCTTATACGTAATAATATTGCCCGTGACACCATCTCCTCATTGACAATTTCCGTTTCTTGATATATTTATAATGCTTGCTGAAAAAATAAAAGAACTCACCAAACAGATTCATCCCGAACTGGTACAAATCCGCCGACGGTTGCACCAGAACCCCGAATTAAGTTTCCATGAGCATAACACCACTAAATTTATAGTGGGTTATTTGGAAGAGCTGGGCCTGGAGGTCATTCGTCCGATGGAGACGGGGTGCCTGGCTGTTATCGAAGGTGGTAAAAAATCCGACAGGGTGATCGGGCTTCGCGCCGATATTGATGCTCTTCCCATTGATGAGCAGGGGGATTATAAAACTCCGTTTAAGTCACAAAATCAGGGCGTGGCACATTGCTGCGGCCATGATATTCACACGGCAAACATGCTGGGAACGGCTAAAGTCCTGACAGAACTAAAAGATGAAATTGAAGGAAAGGTTATTTTGATCTTTCAGGCGGGCGAGGAGAAGCTGCCTGGTGGCGGACGCTTGCTTTCCGAAACTGGTGCGCTTCAGGATCTGGGGATTCAGGCTATATATGGCCTGCATACCGACCCTCGTTTCAAGCCGGGGCAAATCGCCTTGAAAGAAGGACCCCTGATGGCGCGGCCCGATGAATTTAAGATTACGGTAATTGGTAAAGGCGGCCATGCGGCGGCCCCTCATAATACGATCGATCCTATAGTTATGGCCTCTCAAATTGTGTTGGCTATCCAAACCATCGTAAGCCGTTCGATTGACCCTACCGAACCTGCTGTGGTTACCGTCGGTAAAATCGAAGGAGGTACAGCCCATAATGTAATTTCTGAGAAAGTTTCCATGATCGGAACCATTCGAACGTTTGACGAAGACGTATCCAAGTTGATCTGCAAACGGATAGACAGCATTGCATCGGGCATAACGCAAGCAGCCGGAGGTGAGTACGAATTTGATTATAATGAAGGATACCCCGCGGTCATCAATACCCCGGAGACGGCCAAAAAGGTTATTGAAACCGCAAAATACTTTCCCGGAACTGAGCTTGTCGAACTGGAGAGGCCGGTTATGGCCGGCGAAGATTTTGCTTTTTATCAGCAGCATTTTCCGGGTACATTTTTCTTTTTGGGCAGCGGAGGTGATGAAACAGAATCGGTTTACCCCTGGCATCATCCGAAATACAATGCGGATGAAGACAGCATGTTAACCGGAGTGTCAATTATGGCCGCATTGGCCCTGGATATTAAGTAATCTGAACTTTTGAGCCAGGCCCTTCCTAATATTACCGGACCGGTTTTTAATCTTGATGAAAAAACCATAGAGGCGGGGCTGGAAGCCTCCAGGGAAAGTAAACGTTTGAGAATGATCCTTCCGCTTCACCGAACGCAGGATGCGAAGGTGCAGCGGATGATCAATTTCCTTCAGCCGGGCACTTATATTCAGCCTCATCTTCATCCACTGGACCACGCCGTGGAGAGCATCCTGCTGGTGCAGGGGGCGCTCACCTTTTTCACGTTTGATGATGAAGGAAATGTTGACAATCAATATAACCTGGACATCAAAAAAGGCACGTGCCTACTGGATATGGAACCGCGCATCTGGCACAATTTTATTGTCACCAAACCCGACACCATCATATTTGAGGTTAAACGTGGGCCTTATGATCCCGAAACCGATAAAACCTTCGCCGATTGGGCACCCAAAGAAGGCAGCGGGGAAGCGGGGGACTATTTGTCATTTCTTGAACGATTTAACCGCAATGGGTACGAAAGGTAATTTTCTCACCACAAAGAGCACAATTACTTCTATTTCTTCATGAAAACAGCGAAATATATTGCCGACCGGGTACGACTTTTTATTGCTACCAAGCAGTTTCAGATCGATGATGTTCTGCCCTCTACGCGGCAGCTAGGTAAGCAGCTGGATACCAGCTTCCATACGGTACGTAAAGCGTATAAAATGCTTGCTGATGAAGGCCTGCTTCGGAGCGAAAGGGGAAAGGGTTATATTGTAAACCGGCAGAATAGCAGCCTTGACAAGTCTGAAAGGCTGGATAAAGGTGCGGAACAAATGCGGGGTTTGCTTGAGGAACTTATCGGTTATGGGCTTGATGAAGACGAAGTGGAAAGTCTGTTCCAGGAGCAGTTACGGTTTATGGAGTGGCCGGGGCGGCTGGAAAGCTGCGCTACGGTCGGGAGCACCAAAGAGCATGGGCAGATCCTTTCACGTGCTATACACCAACAGGTTGGGGTAAAAAGTACCGTGATCACTATCGACCAAATGAATAAAGCGGTAAATTACGATGCCCTTTTTGTGCCCATACAGTACTTCCGTAGCTTTAGGGAGAATACCGAAGATATTCTGCTGCTGCCCATCTTCTACAATATCGATTCCGACCTGCTGCTGTCGGTGATTGAAAGACAGGATATCCAGACTATAGGTGTAGTGACTGCCGAAGAGGAGACTATCCCCTACCTGATTGATGAACTAAAGCTGAACCTAAAGTTCCAGGGTTCCATCATGGCCGGTTCCACCTATGGCAATTCATTGCCCTTGCTGGTCCGCGAGGTAGACGTTGTGATCTATACGCCTGCCTGCGCATCACTTATCGAAAAACAGATTCCCGAGAATAAAAGGCTGCGGATGGAATACATTCTTCACACCCGGAGCGCGGATTTGATCAGGGCTGAGTTATGGGATCAGTAGCAGGAATGGCCTTGCACGAATCGCGTACTACCAATTTCGGCTCCAATAGAACCATTGCCAACTCCCTGTCGGGTTCATCAATACGTTGAAAAAACATTTCAGCAGCACGGCGGCCCATTTCATACCCCGGCTGCCTGACTACCGTCAATGGAGGATTTATTGACTTAGCCCAGGGCAAATCATCAAATCCGATAATAGAGATATCATCAGGTATTTTTAAATTCTTTTGATGAATGGCCTCTATAGCTCCCAGGGTCATCAGGTTGTTGGATACAAAAAAAGCTGTAGGCTTTTGTTTCAGCTTCAGCAACTCATGTGCAAAAATTCTTCCGCTTTCCGGTTTCCTTTGATCACCCAGGCGAATATAATCTTCGTTTACCGGTATGCCATGAGCAGTTAATGCATCCTCATAACCCCGCCTACGCTCTTTAAATGAAGAGAAATGCGGCATACTGGATATAAAGCCAATTCTCCGGTGTCCGAGTTTAATCAGTTCACTGGTCGCATCGTAGGCCCCTTTATGATTATCGACTACAACGGTATCAACAATAAGATTAGCCAAACGACGATCAACACAAATAATAGGCAGGCCATTTTTAACGAGTTCCCCGATCAGCTTTCCTTGTTCATGAATGGGTGGAAGAATGACACCATCAGCAGATTCCGATTTCAATACTTCAAGATAAAACTTCTCTTTGGCTGCATCCTCATCCGAATTGCACAGGATAAGGGCATAGTTTTTTTTGTACGCTACATCCTCAACCCCACGAACGATGCTCGAGTAATAGGCATTTTGAATATCAGGAATGATCAGACCGAGAAGTTTTGAATGCCCTTTTTGATAACGCATTCTCTGGGCCACTCTGCTAGGCTGGTAGCCCAGTTCATTTACAGCATCCTGAACTTTTTTACGGGTTTCAATATTCACCTTAGTTGAATTATTCAAAACCCGAGAGACGGTGGCTATTGAGACCCCAGCCTTTTTCGCAACTTCATGTAATGATACCATCTAATTTTCTAATAATAAGCAATATTGCCATATGGCAATAATTGGAAACGATTTCTTAATAAACAAACAATATTTAGGTAATATAATATTAACTTAAGGAAAAATCATTAGCCAATTCTCTTCATAATTAGCTTATCGTAATGCACTGCAATAACTAATGTGATATTTAGTCTTTTTTTCATCTAAGAGTACAGTTTTCGCATAATTACTGGTATCGTTTACATGAGATATTTGTTATTATACATTTCAATGGATATATTTTGCCGGTTCATAGGTCAATGAATACCGGAATAGTATTGTATGATTATAAAAAAAACAACATGTTAAAAAACTATATAAACGGTGAATGGATTCAACCGGATACAGAGCAAAATCTGGATGTATTGAATCCTGCAACGGCTGAAGTACTTGCCAAAGTCCCCCTCTCAAGCAAAAAGGATATTGACTCTGCTGCACAATTAGCACATGATGCTTTTAAAGAATGGAGACAGGTTCCCGCGGGGTCGCGAATTCAGTATTTATTCAAGCTTAAGAGTCTGCTTGAAGATAATATAGAAGATTTGGCTGCCACCATCACCAGGGAAAGTGGCAAAACATTGGCTGAATCCAGAGGTGAAATGCGCAGGGCTATTGAAAATGTAGAGGTAGCCTGTGGTACCCCTATTTTAATGCAAGGGTATAATTCCGAAGATATAGCCCGTGGCATTGACGAAATCATGATTCGGCAGCCGGTGGGTGTGGCGGCTGTTATTGCACCATTTAACTTTCCGGCAATGATTCCCTTTTGGTTTATGCCGTACGCCTTAGCCTGCGGCAATACCTATCTCGTTAAACCTTCGGAGAAGGTGCCGGTAACCATGCAAAAAATTTTCGCCCTTATTGAAGAAGCAGGTTTCCCTAAAGGTGTTGTTAATTTGGTTAATGGATCAAAAGAAACGGTAGATGCTATTCTGGATCACCCCTTAATCAAAGCCATTAGTTTTGTGGGATCTACACCCGTTGCCAAATATGTGTATGGAAGAGCAACTGCTAACGGGAAACGGGCACAATGCTCCGGTGGAGCGAAGAATCCTGTAATTATTTTGCCCGATGCTGATTTGGATATGACCACAAAAATAGTGGCCGATAGTGCTTTCGGCTGTGCAGGGCAGCGATGTCTGGCCGCTTCTCTGGCCATCACTGTTGGTGAAAGCGGTGATCAATTTGCTGAGACTATCAGTGAAACCGCATCAACTCTTAAAGTGGGGTACGGTCTTGATGACGGTGTAAAAATGGGGCCGGTGATAACCTCTCAAAGCAAATCCCGCATTGAGGAAATCATTAGCAAAGGGGAATCAGAGGGGACAAAAGTTTTGGTTGATGGTCGTAAGAAGGGAAATCAAAATTCCAATAAAGGGAATTTTTTAAGGCCAACCGTATTAAGCAATCTGAGGCGGGAAGGTTTAATCGCTAAAACAGAGATCTTTGGCCCCGTACTCGGTTTGCTTCACGTAGAGACCATTGATGATGCCATTGCTCTTATCAATAATGGAGCGTATGGAAATATGGCCTGTTTGTTTACCAGCAGCGGTGCCAATGCCCGTAAGTTTCGATATGAAGCAAATGCAGGAAACATCGGTGTCAATATTGGTGTAGCGGCTCCCATGGCTCAATTCCCCTTTAGTGGGTGGAAAGATAGCTTCTTTGGAGATCTACACGGGCAGGGCCGTGATGCCATTGAATTTTTCACTCAAAAGAAAGTTGTTGTTGAACGCTGGCCTAAAGACTGGAACCGGCAATTCTAATATAATTATGATAAAAGTAGCTAATGCTCCCTGTTCCTGGGGAGTTCTGGAATTCGGTTTGGAGGGTGACTCTTACGAATACCCTCAGGTTCTAAGTGAAATGAGAGCAACAGGATATACCGGAACCGAATTAGGGGACTGGGGGTTTATGCCCACCGACCCCAAAGAATTAAAGGAGGTTTTGGCTGGGCAACAACTTGAACTTGTAGGTGGATTTGTTCCTGTAGCTTTATCCAAAGCTAAAAATCATGAAGCGGGAATTACTAAAGCTCTGCAAACAGCAAAATTAATGGCCGAGGCCTCCAGGGAAGCCTTTATAGTTTTGGCTGATGATAATGGTACTAATAATAACCGCACAAAAAAAGCAGGGCGAATTAAGGCCTCTGATGGTTTAACAGACTCCGAATGGAGAACTTTTGCTGACGGTGTTCATAGAATTGCTTCCAGTGTATTAGATGAAACTGGTCTTAAAACTGTATTTCATCACCATTGCGCCGGATACATAGAAACACCGGATGAAATTGACAGGATGCTTTCGTTAACTGCCCCTGATCTGGTAGGACTTTGTTTTGATACCGGTCATTATCGTTTTGGTGGCGGTGATCCGGTAGAAGGTTTAAATAAGTTTGGCGATCGAATTAAGCATGTCCATTTCAAGGACTGTCATCCTGGCATTTTGAATCAATCAGTAATACATAAATGGGACTATTTTCAATCTGTCGGGGAGGGAATATTTTGCGAACTGGGTCAGGGTGAAGTCGATTTTTCCACTATCCTTGCCCAGCTAAATAAAAGCCATTATCAGGACTGGATAGTGGTAGAACAAGATATCCTTCCTGGCATGGGTCAGCCCAGTGAGAGTGCTCAAAGAAATCGTGATTATTTAAAAGCAATTGGAGTTTAAGACGGTAAGATTTTTATGCCAAATGTTTCGCGGGAATATATGCTTTAAGCTTATTAACCAGGAACTTATGCATCATTGCATTTCCGGCAACAAGTCGTTTACCGAAAAGCCAGTCATCATTTCCCGACCAATCAGTCACAAGGCCTCCGGCTTCCTGAATGATCAATCCGCCGGCAGCCACATCCCAGGGTGACAATCCATATACATAATAGCCGTCACACCGGCCGGATGCAATGCTGATCAGATCGTAAGCGGCACTCCCGGGACGCCGCGGCCCCTGGGTCTCTTCCATCAGGTTACAAAAAAGGTCCATAGATTCTTTTAAGAAATCGATTTTCGGAGAAGGAAAGCTTGTTAATATCAGCGAGTTCTGAGGTTGCTGAAGTTGTGATACTTTTATCGGTTTATTATCTACAAAAGCTCCCATACCCGTTTGAGCAGAAAACAATTCATTACGGCAGATATCCAGTATTACCCCAACCTTAGCTTTTTTATTTTCCCATAATGCTATTGAAACACAGTATATGGGAAAGCCATGGGCAAAGTTCGTAGTTCCATCTATCGGATCAATTATCCAGGTTCTTTTGTCTGATAATGTCAGAGAATCGTGACTTTCTTCGGCCAGAAACAGATCATCAGGGAAAGCTTTCTTAATGGTATTGATGATAATTTCTTCCGCAGCCTTGTCTGCATTAGTAACTATATCATTTTTACCTTTGAAACTTATATCCAGACTTTTGTTTTCATCTTCATATGACCGAACTATATCAGCTGCTGCATGTGCAGCCTGTTTAGCTGTTTCCAGCTCTGTTGAGTACATATTTGATTCTTGGTTTAGAGATAGTTTTTTTCTTTTAGTATTGATTTTTCATACTCTTTACGGGCATCCTGTATAGCTGCATTATCAGAAACTTCGGCAATGGGTACATCCCACCAAGATTCAAAACCCGGTACTTTATCATCTTTGTCTGTCTCCAGAACAATTACTGTTGTTCGGTCCGCTTGTTTTGATGTAACAAGAGCTTTTTGAAGTTCGTTTACCGTTTTTGCTTCAATGACCAACGCCCCTAGGCTTTCGGCATTCTTAGCAAAATCGACAGGCAACTGATTACCATCCAATTGTTGTGTCCCCGTATCACGATAGCGATAATTTGTACCAAATCCTTCTGATCCAATTGATTTTGATAATCCACCAATGCTACTGAAACCATGGTTATTAATTAGCACAATATTGAGTTTATAACCTTCCTGAATTGACGTTAATATTTCTGAGGATAACATCAGATATGAGCCATCACCAACCATCACATAAACCTCCCGTGACGGATCGGCCATCTTCACCCCCAGACCTCCTGCAATTTCGTATCCCATGCAGGAGTTGCCGTATTCCATATGATATCCTTTTGTATTTTTTGTGCGCCACAGCTTATGCAGGTCACCCGGCAGACTGCCTGCCGCATTGACCATTATATCTTCCGGTTGAGAGAATTCGTTTACTGTTCTTATTATTTCACTTTGCCTGATTTTGTCCTGACCATTTTGACTGGTCAGCTTTGTCACTTCTGTTTCCCAATTATCTTTAAATTCTGAGATTTTGCTGGAATACGATGAATCTACCTGATAATCTTCTAAAAGATCTACAAGCTCTTCAAGAGTCACTTTGGCATCAGCCACTAAGGGAAGAGAACCTTGTTTAAAGGCATCAAATTCTGCCACATTAATACTTATAAATTTAACGTCCGGATTTTGAAATGCCGTCTTAGAAGCTGTGGTAAAATCACTCAACCTTGTTCCCACGCAAATCACCAGATCAGCTTCACGCGCAATTATATTTGACCCGGGAGTTCCTGTTACACCTACAGCATCCAGATTTTGAGGATGATCATAAAGTAGGGATCCTTTACCCGCGTGAGTTTCCCCAACAGGAATACCTGTTTTTGTAACAAAATCATCCAATGCTTGAGTTGCCTCACTGTAAATTGTGCCACCCCCTGAAACTATAAATGGTTTTTTTGACGACCGAATCATCTGAGCAGCTTTTTTTAACTGTGATAAATCAGCCCTTGATCTGGCGATTGTCCATATTCTTTTTTTAAATAATTCATCCGGGTAATCCCATGCTTCGGTTTGAACATCTTGTGGAAGGGCCAGAGTTACGGCACCCGTATTTGCCGGAGATGTCAGAACTCTCATCGCCTCCAACAGTGAGTACGGCAGCTGGTCAGGTCTATTAATACGATCCCAATATTTCGATACGCTCTTGAAGGCATCATTTACTGATGAATCCTGGCTATGATCCGATTCAATTTGTTGCAGTACAGGGGCCACATTTCGGCGGGCAAAGATGTCGCCAGGAAGGAGCAATAGGGGTAGTCTGTTTACTGTTGCCGTTGCCGCTCCTGTGATCATATTTGTAGCTCCCGGTCCGATGGAGCTTGTGCAGGCAAACGTGCGCAGGCGATTGTTCATCTTAGTAAACGCCGTAGCTATATGAGTCATTCCCTGTTCACTTCGCGCCAGATAATAAGGAAAATCCTTATTTTGTTGTAATGCCTGACCTATACCAGCAACATTACCATGGCCGAAAATTCCCCATGCTCCTGCAAAAAAAGAAGACTCGGTTCCATCCCGATTAACGTATTGGTTTTTTAAGAATAAAATTAAAGCCTGTGCTGTAGTTAATCTTTGTGTATTCATAGTCTGATTTCCCTAAATCTTCAGATTGTTATTGGTCTGCTGTTTTTGAACCTGGTATGCCTCTTCCACTGTCCAACCCTCATGGATAATGCCCCCTACAGCTTCTGCAACAGAAAATGGATCCTGATCCGCAGGATATAGCACATTTCGTCCTATCATCGCTCCACGAACATTGTTGCCCGCTTTCATCCCGTTGTATAATATCTTTAACAAAGCTCTTTTATCATCCGTCGTATCACCACCAAGCAATAAAATTGGCAATGTTGTAGCCCCGGCTACTTTTTCAAATTGTTCACAATAGGGTAATTTTAGCCATAAATATCGACTGCTATCTCCCAAGGCCGATGCTACTCCGACTATATTAGCCAGAACATCCGGATCTTTAACTACTGGATATTTCCCATTTTTCTTTATTACGGGCAAAGGCTCAAGGAATGTTGGTAAAGCCAATACATTCATTTCAGAAATTGCCTTTGAACTTGCAAGAAGTGTTTTTAAAGAATCGGGATCCTGATCATGAACTCGAAGCAGAATCTTTGCGCCGTCTAGATTCCATTGCTCGCAGGTTTTTGGAGATGGACCTGTCATGGGATCATCCATTTCCCAGGCTACCCCGGATAACCCACCCCTGTTCATGCTGGTCATAACAAGCTTATCCTGAAACAGACTTGTCCCTTTAGTTATGGAATCCAGAATAAATAGTTCTTCCAGAATATCCATAGTGGCCATAATTCCATCGACTCGTTTGCTTAACAGCACGCGCATAATTCGGGCCAGAAGATCTCTTCTGTCAGCCATCCGCATTGGTTCCACCCCCACGGCATTGCTTCTACGGGCCGGATGATCAATGGCAAGCATATTCAGCTTGCCGTTTTTCGTCAGTTTATCACGTTTATTACGTTTTAATGCCTCTCTGAGAGAACGACCAGGATCGTCTACACGGATTTCAGTAATCTGTTGATAGACTGAAACGGGGAGAATGTCTTCTGAAAAGAAGTTGGCCACTTTAAAAGCCTCCATGTGAGTCTATGAAATCAAGCGCTTCCTGCTCATAGGGATTAAAATTAGCACAGCCATGTTTTGTAACAACAATCGCTCCGCAGGCGTTACCCATTCTGGCTGCTTTGTACCAATCGAACCCTTTGGTGTAACCGTATATAAAACCACTGGCAAAGGCATCGCCGGCACCCAGTACGTTATATACATCAACAGGGAAACCGTGAGCTTTAATTTGCTGTCCGTCTGATAGATAAACAGTACTGCCATCTGCGCCATTTTTGAGGATTAATGCTTCCGGTCCGGCATCCATAACCATTTTAATAGCAAGATTCAGGTTGCCTTTGATCTTTGATTCGGATACTTGTGAATGGCTTATCGTCAGTTGATCTTTCTCGGTAATAGCAGCTGCTTTCAATTCATCTTCTGTGCCTAAAACGATATCCACATTAGGCAGAACGGATCGTACGGTGGCTCCGAAAATAAGAGGACTGTCCCATTGGTCGGGGCGGAAATCTACATCAAGAAAAACCTTTGTACCTAAAGATTTGGCTCGCTCCGCAGCGAATAAAGTAGCGCTCCGGCTGGGTTCCTGACTCAACCCGGTACCGGAAATTAAAAGTATTTTGCTATCTCCAATGGGCGCCGCCAGAACATCATCAATGTTTAAGGCATTATCGGCGCAGTTTTCACGGTAATATACCAGAGGGAATTTATCGGGCGGCTCAATGCCCAGTACAACCGCACTACTTCTTTTTCCTGCTTTTCTAGGGATGAAACTGGTTTCCACCGTCTCTTTCTGCAGAAAATTAATTATAAAGTCACCCACGGGATCTTCCCCCACAGCCGTAAGCAAAGCAGATTGCAAACCGAGCCTTCTGGTGCCCACACTGATGTTTGTGGGACATCCACCTACGAAAGCCCCGAAACTTTTAATATCTACAAAAGGGCTGCCTACATCATTCGAATAAAGATCAATGGAACTTCTGCCCATTGTCAGTATATCATATTTTCGGTCGTTCATGTACTATTATTTAAATTCCGGTTGTGTATTTACATCGGCCCAAGAACGTTTCATGGAAGGTTCATTGGTAGCCATCATCCACACAAAATTCATAGGGTGACCTGGTATAGCTACATTGGGATGATATCCTTTTTTAATTACTACGGCATCATTTTCAAAGACAGGGGCTACCAGTTCGGGTTTTTTTAAATCTTCATAAATCATTTGCAAACCGAAACCAGGAGCTGGCATATCAAAATAAAGATAGATTTCCTCTTTAGTTTCAGCATGCTCATGCGGTGCCCAGCTGGTCCAGTTGCCATCTTCGCTGAAAATTAGGCCACAAAGCAACCGGGAAGCTTTTACGTTATCGTCAATGAGCCGGTAAATCTTTCGTTTGCAGGCGGGGGTTCCTAAATCCATGTGAAGGGTAGCATCTTTTTTAACATCCTCAAAGGCCACAAATTCTGGTTCGCCCTGATGATCTGACGGCGCCGAACTTTCTACCAGGTCAAACGCTCCATCGGTTTGGACTTGAACTGATGTATGGGGGGGGATATAAACTGTATCATAGCTTCCCATTATGAAATTTTCTTTTCCCGCACTAACCGTTCCGCTACCATGCAGGCAAATAAGCGACATTTCCCGGTCTTCGGTTTCATAAGATATTTCATTGACCTGGCCATTCAGGATAATTCGGCCGTAAGCAAGCCCATTCAAGGAGGAATTTTCCGGAGTAATAAACAGTGTACGTCCCGGTTTAGATGCCGTATCGGATACTATTGTTTTTTCTTTAATCATATTACCTTTGGTTTAGTTTATTAATCATGCGCCGACACTTGATTTGGCTGCGGCAATTTCCATTGGTTTATTTTTTTTGAATGAATTATTTGCTGAAATACTGATAAATAAAGTAGCAACACCATCCGCTACCTTTATGGAAGGTTCATTCCCGTCAATAATGTTATTTATAAAATTTTGCAACTGAGTGATGTAAGCATTTTCAAACCTCTCCATAAAGTATGGCACGGCATCATGGGTAATACCATCTTTAAGCATGACTCTAATGGGGGTTTCCCGAAGATAACCGATCTGAAGAGTTCCTTTGGTTCCCAGAATCTCCGTTCGGATATCATATCCATAAATGCCATTTCGGCTCAAATCAATTACTCCTAGAGCGTCACTATCGAAATTCAGATTGATGATAGCATTGTCGATATCATTTATTTTTTTCATTTCCGGATATGCGAGAACTCCACCGGTGCTGAATACACTTTTAACATCACCCATATACCAGCGTGCAAGATCAAAATCATGAATGCCCATGTCGGCGACAAGTCCGCCGCTTCCCTTGGCATATTCCAGGCTGGGGCGATACGGATCTCTTGAGGTAGACTTAAAAACTACCGGTTTTCCTATAATACCTTCTTCAATTTTCTTTTTTGCTGCCGCATATCCCGAGTCAAATCTCCTCATGAAACCCATATGGAAAAATATTCCACTGCTTTCCACTGCCTCCTGCATCAAAAGAGCTTCATTCAAAGAAATTGACAAGGGCTTCTCACAAAAAACAGCTTTATTATTTTTGGCACATTCTAAGACCACCTCAAGGTGAGTATTTGTGGGAGTGGTTATAATTACTGCATCAATTTCCTTATCTGCAATGAGATCATGATAATCTAAATAGCTTTTTTTTATATCGTAATTTGCAGCAACATCATTAAGTGTAGCTTCACGTACATCCGATATAGCTAATAAATTTGCATTGGGAATTCGGTGAGCAAAATAATTGGAATAGGTACTACCAAGTCTGCCTAGACCAATGATCCCTACGTTGATTTTTTTGTTCATATTTTTTCTGCATTTGTTAATGTAAACTAATTCTAAGACGTTTTTCCGGATCTAAAGATCAGGAAGCGAAGCTTTCGTTATCAGCTCAATCTGAACCGGTATTTCGTCTGGCACCTCTTCTCCTTTTAATATTCTACTGGCATTTTCAACTGCCATTCTACCCATCTCATAAGGATGTTGCGCAATAGTCGCTGCCATTGCCCCATTGCGTATGGCTTCAATGGCTTCTTCGTGCGCATCAAAACCAACTACTATAACTTCGTTTTCCGCTTCTCTGTTTGATGACAAGGCTTCTAGTGCCCCTAAAGCCATAAGGTCATTGGCTGCAAAAACAGCCTGAACATCGGAATACGATTGCAGAATATTTTCAAACACATTATAACCTAAGCTTCTTTCCCAATTTGCTGTCTGCGAAGTTACAATTTGTATATCCGGACTTTCTTCTAATCCCTTCAGAAAACCCATTCTTCTCGAATCACCAGTTTCATGACCCGGAATACCTTCAAGGATAGCCACTTTCCCGCTTCCGTTTAATCTTTCTCCTATGTAAATACCCGCCAGTCGTCCACCTTCAAAATTATCTGAGCCGATAAAGGTAGATATTTGTGCTCCGTCACTTTTTAAAAGTTTCTCATCAAGACGGGTATCTACAATGATCACTGGAATATTGGCCTGATTTGCCCGGCTTATAACAGGGATAAGTTCTCTGGAACCACTGGGAGTTACCGCAATTACATCAACTTTACGCTGGATGAGATTTTCTATAATTTGCATTTGCTGCTCCACATCCACTTCCCGTTCGGCAGCTTGTATAACAAGGTTAAGTTCTAATTCTTTAGCCGCATCTTCAGCACCACGTTGCATTTCCATAAAGAAGGGGTTGTTCAGCGTTTTGACAACCAGGGCTACAGTCGGCTCCCCTGAATATTGCTCCCGATTACATCCCCAGAAAACAGGCAGCAATATGCTTGATAACAGAATAATCAGAAATTTTTTCATGATGATTTTTTGTTTAGGATTTACTCTTTTTGTTTTTTCAACTGAGTATCCAGCAGGATGGCTCCAATTATAACTGCCCCAATGACAATCTGCTGAATAAATGAAGGAACTCCCAGCAGGTTGAGTCCATTTCTCAGAACGCCGATGATCAATGCCCCTATCAACGTCCCATATATAGTACCCTCACCGCCCATCAGACTGGTTCCTCCAATAACTGTGGCTGCAATGGCATCCAGCTCATACATAACTCCGGCAATGGGCTGTGCAGAATTTAAACGAGCCGTTAAAATGACTGCACCTAGCCCACCAAGCAATCCTGATACTCCATATATTATGTTTTTGTACCTGTTTACATTGATACCAGAAAGAATTGCCGCCTTTTCGTTGCCTCCTATTGCATAAGTATACCGGCCCAGTTTTGTTTTGGTTAAGACAAAGTGGGCGATAATATAGACTATAGCCATTATCCACACGGAGGTAGGAATGAAAAGAATATCGCCGGTTGCCAGAAAGCGAAAGCTATCTGAGAACCCTGAAATTGGGCGGCCATTTGTGTACCACAAAGCGGAACCCCGTGCTATGCTCATCATGCCCAGTGTGGCTATAAAGGGTGGCAACTTTCCATAGGATATCAATAAACCATTTATAGTTCCCGATACATACCCAACACTGAACCCGACTAAAATAGAAAGAGGAATAGGTACACCGGCATGTAAAGCGCTAGCCATTACCACACCAGAGAATGCAAGTACAGAACCTATTGAAAGATCAATACCGGCGGTAATAATTACAAAAGTCATGCCCACAGAAATTATAGCGATAATTGATGTTTGCTGGGCAATATTCAACAGATTAGATACTGTAAAAAAGTAGGGGGATAATATCCAGAATAATAAACACAGGACCAGAAGGCCAATGAATGTACCAAATTGCCTTATATTTTGAATCTGCATCATCTATTAATTATAATTACCTGGTTCTCCGATCGCATATTCCATGATTTTTTCCTGGTTTGCTTGTTCACGGGTCAATTCACCGGCAATCGTTCCTTTATTCATGACTAAAATCCTATCGCTCATACCTAGTATTTCCGGAAGCTCTGATGAAATCATTATGATAGCCACTCCTTTTTGAGTTAGCGTACTCATTAGGTTGTAAATTTCGGCTTTAGCACCTATATCAATTCCTCTTGTTGGCTCATCAAAAATAAAGATGTCTGAATGGCAGCATAACCACTTACTCAAGACAACTTTTTGCTGATTACCACCACTTAGGTTTAGCACTTTTTGGTTGGGACCGGGAGTTTTTACCCGCAGACTTTCGATATAATGGTTAACCTTCTTTAGCTCATCTTTATAATTCAGGACTCCAAACCTTAAATATTTATCTATACTGGACAGAGTTATATTCTTTTTAACAGTTAGTACCAGCACAAGACCTTCTGATTTTCTATCTTCCGTCAAAAATCCCATTCCAAGCTTAATAGCTTTTCTTGGTGAATTTATGTTTTGAAGCTTATTTCTGACAAATATTTTACCCGCTGAGATTTTATCAACTCCATATATAGCACGAGCCAATTCCGTACGTCCTGACCCCATCAAACCGGCTATTCCCAGTATTTCACCACGATGAAGCTTAAAGTTTATGTTAGAAAGTACCCCCTTTCTTTCCAATCCCTCTACGCGCAGTACCTCCTCCGAAATTTTAGGATTTCTGGCGGGATATTGTTCATCTAAATCCCGGTTGACCATCATTTTTATGAGGTCCTGGCGATTAATATCTGATATTTTTTTGGTGCCAATGTATTTCCCATCTCGCAACACTGTTACTTTATCCCCAATTTCATAAAGTTCAGACATGCGATGGGATATATAAACTATGGAAACTCCTTGCTTGGTTAATCTCCGGATCATCTCAAAAAGCTGGGTAATTTCATGTTTTGTGAGAGGAGCGGATGGTTCATCCATAATTAAAACACGTGCATTCAAAGAAAGCGCTTTTGCTACCTCAACCATTTGCTGTTGAGCTATGCCTATTTCGCTTACTACTTTATTTAAACCAATCTCTACCCCAATATCCTGTATGATGGCCCTGGCTGAATGGTATAGCTTCTTCTCATCTATTATGCCAAACCGATTCACTGGTTCACGACCCAAAAAGATATTTTCGGCAACGGTCATATGGGGGTTAAGATTAAACTCCTGATATATAATCCCAATGCCTAAGTCCTGAGCATGTTTAGGATTCAAAATTTGAATTTCCTTTCCATTCAAATGTATTTGTCCCTGATCTTTTTGATAGGCTCCGCTAAGAATTTTCATCAGGGTTGATTTTCCGGCACCATTTTCTCCTAGCAAGATGTGAACCTCGCCCTTTCGCAGTTCAAAACTTACATCGTCTAATGCCACGACCCCCGGAAACTCCTTACGGATATCTGACATGCTTAAAATGATATCACTGTCCATATTTTTCCCGGAGAGTTATTTGGAGGTTACATCCTAAAGAAGCCTGACCCACTATGGCAAGAATTTTAATCATATATATAAAAAATAAAGCAAAGTCATTGAAAACGTTTTCATACAATAAAAATATTCATAGACTTTGTCAACTTTATGATATAGATACTATTCCTAAGTTTTTACTCAGTTATCAGTATACTATCACAATTAGTGGGGGCGCTAACTGGGTTACATCGCCCGGCGCTGTAAGCTTTAGGTAATGTTACTTTATATCCGGAACCGGAGGGGCTAAATTCCGGAAAATCGGTACTAATGAATTGAGCACCACTGTTCAATGCAGCCTCTCTACGTGTTGTATCACCTGTTATACTTTCATTACCGGGTATATCTGAGCGTGACCGTACGATAAATCCAGACTCAACACGATCACGAATTGACTCCTCGCTCTCAATAGAATTATTCATTTTAATAAAAGCGCCGGCCTTTTCCCCAGGGCCAGCACTGACAAATAAAGCCCGGCCTTCTAATATTGATGACTTAGAAAGATATAGATCCTTAATATGATTGGTATTATCCAAGGCAAAGAAAACTCGACCCCGCCCCTGGGCTATAGTTGGCCAACCACTTGAGAGAATTGCCTTTTCCAATGTTTCGTAATCACCCCGGACTTCATCCGGTGTAATAACATGATCTTCTGAAAACACATCCCAAATCTCCTTATCTATTTCATCCATCAGTGATTCTGTAAATTGTACAGGAGTGGTATATGCTACAGAACCCTCATCCTCACGAACACCTTCTTTTGCTTCCACAAGAACTAATATAGGCAGATGATTAGGGTTTTCTAGTGACCAATCCCTTACCTCCTTTATACATGACTTGAACGTCAGACAAGTTGTTCTATAATCAACATCCTGAACATGTATTACTTTAAAGCCCGGTTTCATCATTTCATCCGCAAGAATATAATCCTCCTCACCGATTTTTAATGCTCCTTCCGGCTCTGAATATAAACCACCTTGAGGGTCGGCAAATATATCCAGTTCTATTTGCCTAATACCCAAATCGCCAAGCTGCTCTTTCAAGGGGCGATGTTCATAACTAATATTCTCTGCCCACCCGGGCTTTTCAGCATTTAATAAATTTATTAGATCCTCATGAGGACTAAGTTTATAACTATTATGGGTACCCAGCACCTGAATTTGATTCATGCGGATGCAATCATCAACATTTTCATGAGTAAGATTGTTGCAATCTTCAGGATATTCATCGGCCCTGTTATATGTGCAAGAATATATAGCAAGAGACAACAGTACAATAGGCAAGTTAAACCTGTAATAATTTATCATAAAACATCCTCTCTAGTATTGAATAACTTCAATTTTAATTACGCTAAAGCACAGAGTGCTGTTAATTTTACCACTTTTTCACTTATAATATCTTCAAAGTGTGACGAAAAGGGGTTTGTCCTGTTATATAGACACGATAGCCATCCAGATGTATCCCACCGTTATGCACCGAGTATTGCTCATTGGCCTGAATGCTTCTTGTATGTTCTTTTCTCCCAGGCCCAAATTCGATTATATCGTTGTCCACCCTGTACGATCCATACCCACTGCTTAAATAAAATCCATCTGTATCATTTTCTCTGGCAGTCACTCCCGAAAACTCTCCTCCTTTTCTAAAGCATAATTCAATTGTTACATCCACTTTATCTGTCCGGTCTACAACAAACTCTATCTCATAAGAGCCGCTCTCCGTCAATTCTGTTACATTTATAAGGGAGCGCAGTTCAAGATAGTCTTTCGGACGGTTTGCAAAATCCATTTTGCTATAAAAGCGTCCGTCAGGTGACAATAAATAATCTCCGTTATTGTTCCTGTGCCGATCAGGCAATGGCTGATGATAAGGAACCTGACGATCTTCCCGCATATGAAAAACATTGCCTTCTGCTGTTAAACCCTCACTCATAAAAGGCCCTGTTGAAAAGAAATTAGGCGACATACGTACAGAATCTAAAATTGCATTTCCATTTCTTAATTTAAAAAAGGTAGGATTGATTGATAATCCTGACCAGGCACCATGCCCGAGGTGCCAATCATTACCACCAAAAACGGTAGCCGTTTTTCGCCCTCTTTTTATTCTAACTAATCCCGAATTGGGAATATGCTTAGAAAATTGATCCGGTAGTTGTCCTTTATGAACTGAATCAAGTAGTTCGGAATGAAGATAAAATCAGGCAGATATCCACCCAAAGATGACAAATGATTCTCTTCAATTTGATGAGTCACCTCCGCAAATCGGGGATTTTGATCTTTAATTGCCAGATAACGATAAGGAAGATAATAAAGATGATTCTTGATCGAACTGCCTTGAGCCTGATCCTGGCGCCTTGAAGCTACCGTTTCCACGTCCCCATTTGCCTCCATTAAATAAATGGTCAGTTCCAGGTTCTTTCGCACGTATTCTAACAGCTCCAGACGATCTAATAAAATTGCAACATCCAGCAGGCCCTGGTTATTAACGGCTGAATCGTAATTAGGACTCCGTTCAGGGTGCTGCCCATCTTCATCCTGACCAATGCCTTCTTCCAACCAGTCATCAATTCTGTTAATATACCTTTGATCAGGATAAAGCGTATGAACACCGGCTAGTGCTGCACATATTGCCCATCTATGGTTAGGGGTGTGTATACCGCCTTTTACCAGTGCCTCTCCAGCATTCATTATTATTGTTTCAACAGATTTTCTTAAAGTGCTTGTAACATTGAGCTCATCTTTGAGTAAAAGAGCCTGAGCACGCCAAAACTGTTCCACCATGAATGCCGAATCAGGAGGCGATTTCAGATTCCCGCTATCAAACGTACCATTTGGATGCTGATTTTGCAGTAGTTGTTGTGCGATTTCCTCCATAGG
Organism: Balneolales bacterium; assembly: GCA_040878085.1. GTDB lineage: Bacteria > Bacteroidota > Rhodothermia > Balneolales > Natronogracilivirgulaceae > JBBDMU01. Next base: position 128,564 of record JBBDMU010000014.1, on the reverse strand, counting down.
TGCAATAAGGGCCGCATTATGATAATAATTCGACTCCTGACATTGAAATGCCGCTGATAAAGTTAGTATAAAATGACTCATCGACCGGTTACGGCCGGTCTGGGTTAGATGATTCAAATTATTTAATAATTCTTTAACCCGCTGGTCATTTGCCCCACATATACCGGCAAGTATATTTTGTTTCTTTATACTATTACTTTTATATGGTGATTTGCCATAAGTAAAAGCACCAACAGACGCACTTAACGTATTTTTAATGAAATCGCTTCTATTCATAACTACATAAACTTGAAATTAAAGATTTCGACTCAGTACTAAGCTCTTGCACATTGTGAAAACGTTATCACAAATAAGTACTTACAATTTGCTGATAATGTCAAATATTTATTGATATTACCTGTTATTTCCTAATGTCCACACCATTATTTATTCAATTCGCATGGACTTAATCCTGATTATACTGTATATATTATAGCTGATGTAAATCTCCCTTTAGACCTGACCTTTTTTTTTCATAAAAATTATCAGTGGTGTCCGGTTAGAATTTAGATGCTAAGACCTTAACAAAAGTATATCAAAGCCAAGTCAACACTGTATCAACACTATATCAACACTGTATATTTACAGTGTTGATACGGTTTTGATATAGCCTACAAATAGTTTTATATAGGCACATAAAACGCCACGAAAATTGCGCCGCTGGGCTTTCTTAAACTTGATCGGCGTCATCCGATACCACCTGATGAACTATAGGGACGTGTTTAAACCAATAAAATATTATTAAAGATTATGATAACGTTTTCAAAAATAGAAATTAATTATTATAACCCATATTCTCAATGTCAGGTGTAAACAAAAAAGGGAAATAATGAATATAAATGACAAACAAATCCTTAAAGGCATCTCAAGACGTGGCTTTTTAAAAAAAAACCTCTCTTAGTACCGGAGCATTTACCGACGAAGAACTCGCTGATGTACTCTCTTATATTCGGAGCGACTGGGGAAATGATGCGAGTCCTATTTCTGCCGGTACCATCAAGCAAATCAGATTAGATACCGAGGGTCGGGATATTTGGTGGACAAAAGAAGAACTGTTGAGGGTTAACTCAGATGATTAAGTATCCTTCACAGTTCACGCACCCAAATATTCCTGAAATTCAGCTTGTGATGTGAACCCTGTATGAAAACAGGTAATTTCTCAGGGTGACTCTTATATTTTGGCAAACCCGTAAGAATGGTCGGTCCTTGATTGCCTTTTGCACCTATCTGCTTAGTCACAGTTCCCAAATTTCGGTGTGGGAAGGTTCCCATTTAGCAGTTTTATTTTGCGCTTGTACCTGTAAGAGAAACAAATACAGAATGCTTACAAGACTGAAAACGAGTTTTTCATAACAAACCAAGTCATATTAAAATAAAAAGAGCTGTTCTGAAAGCATCCGGGCCAACAATTTGGATTAGATGCTCTCAGAACAGCTTATATTACACTTTCAAGGATTTAGTAACCTCGATTTTGAGTCAGGAAACCATTGCCAGCATCAATTGCTCGCTGGGGAATAGGAAAAACTCTTTTATTTACATCGGTACTGGTCTTATCTCGCCAGGAGTCTTCCCACGAATTGTAACGAATCTGGACGGTTCTTGTCAGATGTTCCTGATACATTTCAAATATATATTCCCTTTCCAGCTCTTCGAAGGTGTCTAATTCTTCCGAAAGAAGTGGCCTTGCCCCACGGGCATCACGCAATTCGTTTAAATCACTCAAAGCTTCGTCCCAGTTTCCAAGTCTGGCATTTGCTTCTGCGCGCATTAGATACATTTCACCCAACCGGAACAATGATATATTTATTTCTGAGGAGCCACCAGGTGAAGTTCTATCCATATCCCATTTAAGTGAACGTGTTCCCGCAACGTGTCCATTGTCAGATTCAAGACCAACCTCACGGGTATAAATCATGTCGTCACCGCTTCTTGAGTGGTCTACTAAAGGAAGGATCAACAGATCTCCGTTTTCGTCTCGCTCATACTCAATGGCACTACCAGGGACACGAATAATTCCATATTGCTGGCCAATCTGAACTCCACGGTTCCACCTGAATTCTTCGTCAGTCACAGTACCGCCATCAGGGAGGTAACGATGAAAGAAACGAGGATCATCACGCCACCCTTCCCATAAGTCGTAAAACTCCTGAGTTAATGCACCACCATCAGATCCCGTTTTATTATGTATTAATGAACCATGTCGATCTCTGGAAGCATGGAAATACGCCATGTTGCGGATACCTCCTGTTCGCGAGTCCTGATCAAATGAGAATATAACCTCTGGATTCCCATCATTTTCTTTTCCAAATAAATAGAAATAATTCTCATTTTCAAGCTGAAACTGTCCGTCATCTATAAGCTCAGTGGTATAATCTATCACAGATTGCATATCAGAAGTGTCATGAGTCCGGTTATCTCCGTACCGATCTGCATAAACAGCTTTATTGATCAATATGCGGGCTTTTAAAGCTTTTGCGGCCGATTGGGTAAAACGGGTTTCCCCTACCTGACTAACTGTTGGCAGTTGATTTTCTATCTCATCCAGTTCACTTAACAAATAATCAGCGGCTTCTTCACCAGTAAAAACAGTTGATAGGTTAGTGGTTCCTACATCTTCCGGACTTTTTTCAAAGGCAATATCCCAGAGATCAAGCAACCACCAATTATAAACCGCTTTGAGGCCTCTGGCTTCAGCTTTTAAAGCATCGGATGCACCCACATCCTCTAGGGTTTTCTCCGCAATTGCTGCACGGCCTATACCCTGAGCCGTACTTCCCCAGACGTCAATAATTGTTACGTGTTGCGGTGACCAGGTATGCTGGTGCATCTCAAAGAACCTGCCACTATCAAACCAGTCAGTTCCACCACGATTAGGTACTATCTGCTCGATAGAAGAAACACCCTGTAGGTTGTTTAACCAGTTATGGGCGCCCAACATACTTTGCATCATGGCGTAAGATGGGGCCAAAGACTGCTCCCCGGCTCCGGGGTTATCAAACACCTCATTTCCGAGCGCTGTATCCGTAACCGAATCTGTAAGATCGGCACAAGAATATAACACACCCGACAAAAAGAGTAAAACTGTTGTCAGTAATATTAGATTTTTCATAACTATGTTCTTTATAAGATTAGATATTCACATTGATGCTAAAAGTAATAGACCGGGCCGTTGGGTATCTCGAACTGTCAATACCCAATGATTGAAACCCACCTACGGCTCTCGGCATATCCACTTCTGGATCAAATCCCGGATAGTTTGTAATAGTGAAAAGATTCTGTCCGGTGACGGCCAAGCGGAGGCCCCTTATGGGCAGATTAGCTGCATTGATTTGGTAACCAAGGGTAGCATTATTCAACCGAAAGAAGCTTCCATCATACAAGAAACGTGTAGATGCTGTAGCAGAATTGGTAGCGGATTCGTTTGGATCAAAACCAACTCTTGCTATATTATTGCCGGCATAAAGCTGGGCCATATTATGAAGGCCATTATGATCATTCCAGTAGATCTTATTCCCCGAAACGCCGTTGAAATTAAAGGAAAGATCGAAATTCCGGTATCCAAAAAACGTTGATATTCCATAGGTTACATCCGGAAGTGCACCACCGGCATATTTCAAATCCTCAGAAGTAACATCAGTGGTGACATTACCACTAGCATCTATGAAGGTATTGGCGCCATCTTCATTGAGGCCGGCAAATTCATACAGATAGAAGGCCCCAAATGGTAGGCCATCTTTATAAGCTTGTACGGTCTCACCCGAAAGCCCCCGACCCGTAAGACCACCGGTACGGATAACCTGAACAGGCATATTTTGAACTTCGTTATCCAGAAAAGCAATGTTACCGCCCAGATCAAAATTAAATTCATTTCCAATTTGTTTCCGGAAATTCAGTGCCGCTTCAACTCCCTGGTTGATGATCTCCATATCATAGTTGTTCCAAAACGAATTGGTCGGGTTGATTGGATCTACACCTGTTGTTTGTTCGAAGAGAATATCACTTGATACTTTGTGAAAAACATCAATAGTACCACTAAGTGCATCTCCCAAAAAGCCAAAATCAATACCGGCGTTAGTCTGTGTACTGACTTCCCATTTTATATCTTCGTTCTGTGTTCTGACGAACGTAATACCGGGTGTAACTATACCGGGTGCTAATACATAGCCTGCCCCCGACCCCGAGCTAACGGTAATACGCTGTTGCGTGATGCCGTTGGGAATATCCTGATTTCCACTTTGTCCCCAGCCAAGTCGTAACCTTAGACTGCTTATTGCATCTACATTAAAGAATCCTTCATCGTTAAGTTGCCATGCACCCGAAAATGACGGGAATATACCATAACGATTACTTCCCCCAAACCGGGAAGAACCATCGGCCCTAACTGTGGCCGTTAAGAAGTAACGGTTCATGTAATTATAGTTGGTCCGGCCAAAGTAAGATTGCAGCTGATTTTGCTGATGGTAACCGGTTGGTTGATTTTCCGATATTGATAATTCCGATCCAATGCCCGGATTACGGTAAGCATCAATCTCTGTAGTTGTAAAGTTATCAACGCTAAAAGTTTTCCCCTGACGTGTAAATGTCTGCCAGGAATAACCTGCAAGCAAATCAAAATTATGAGCCCCTCTCAGGCTGGTCATATAATTCAGAGTACTCTCCGTCTGAAAAGTAGTGTTTTCTACATTAGCGTCAACAAGTTTTCCCTGAGGATTTGATATTCGATTAATCCCATGTGCTGTTACTTGTGAAGTCGTTGCTCCATGTGAATTATCAACTGCAAGGTTACCCCGGTATACCAAACCTTCCATAAATTCCATTTCGGCATTAAAGTTTCCCAAAACCCGGGTTACGTTTGAAAAGTTTGTTAAGATCTCAGGGCCCCGAAGTGGATTAAACCCTTCCTGGGTAATTGGAAAGAGCGAACCATCCGCATTACGCACCGGATTTGTAGGATTTTGTGTTAAGGCATTGGTTATCATATCACCACCATTTGTAGACGGAGAATCTGCAATAGGCGCAAAATCCGTTCGCGTCCGGTTTGCCATCAAATTTACTCCCAACTTCAGATGATTGTCCAGAAAACGCTGGTTACCACGTAACCGGCCACCAACACTTTCAAGTTTACTGCCTATCATAATCCCCTGCTGATCTGAGTAATTCATTGACCCAAGAAAATCAGACGATTCGGTGCCGTTACTAAAAGACAAGGAATGATTATTGGCAAGACCATCCTCTAAAATTTCATCAAACCAAACCGTTCGGGAATCATTCACCACACTTGGGTCACCATGAGTGTTGTGAAAATCGGCAAATTCATCCGGACTCAGCATATCAATTCGATTGGCTATTCTGGAAGAGGTGACGCTGCCCTGATAATTTAATTCAGACTGACCCCTTACCCCACTTTTTGTGGTTATAAGAATAACACCTTCAGATCCACGTGATCCGTAAATTGCCGTGGCCGAAGCATCTTTTAAAACTGAAATTGACTCAATGTCTTCAGAATTTAAAAAAGACAGCGGGTTAGTTGCAGATGCAGAACCAACTCCAAAACTCTCACCTGCAGAAGAAGTAGCTGCATTATTATCAATTGCAACGCCATCTATAACATATAATGGCCCACTCCCACTTCGTACTGTACCCGGACCACGAATGGTAACTTTCTGTGGAGATCCCGGTTGCCCACCCGAGGCTGTTACGTTTACACCAGCAACTTTTCCCTGTAGAAGCTGCTCAGGGGTAGATGTTTGACCCCGGTTAAAATCTTCACTTGACACCGAACCAATTGAACCGGTTACATCAGATCTCCTCTGAGTTCCATACCCCACAACTACAAGTTCCTCACCCAGTTGCTGTGTGACCATCTCAACATCAATGGAAGCCCTTCCATCAATGGCGATAATTTGTTCGGTATACCCGACATAAGAAAATACAAGGGTCGCCTCCAGAGAGGGCACCGCCATCTCATACTGCCCATCCGAACCAGTTGCAGTACCTGTCTGTGTACCCTGTACTACAATATTTACACCCGGCAGGGCTTCTCCCGTTTCAGAGTCGGTTACACTACCACTTACACTCTGTGCTTGTGCTATGCCTGCAAAAACGCAAAAACCAAGCGTCAGGCAAGCTAGTTTTAGCAAGTTCTTATTTGGTTTTAAGGTTCGTCTCATAGTTTCATGAATTAAATGTCCATTTACCATTTTCATGGTTATTAATGTTTTTAAAATCGCTTCCCCGGCCAGCGGCTATAAAATGGCCGGGCGAAAGAAAGCGAGCTGGATATCTACCGTAAATGTTATCGGCCTTTTTTTTGTGAAAACGTTATCATAGATAAAGTTAAATAGGAGATATTTTTCTACAATGTCAAATTGTTTTTGGATTATTCGAGATTATTTTATTCGCAGTATAGCCTGCTACATGTTTTTAAGAGGCCTATAGCATATATTTCAGAATATTACAGGTCCCATAGTTACGTCAATTCACCCTCCCTATACCCTACTTTATGGCAATTTACAGTTGCCATAATATGTACTGCAATATCAATTCCAGGAATTTATAAGTAAAGGTTTACATAAATAAGGGTAAAGAATCTATCAGCTTCTTTTAACTACTGAACCTCTCACTGGCGGGACGCTTACCTTAACAAGTGCTGCTTTTACTGACACCTTATTCGCGAGCCCTTTCTTCCTCTTAAGGATGAAGAAGCACATGTTCCCCTGAATGAACTAAGATCTTGCATTTCAGCCCATTAAACGACATTTTATAAAATATTAAGAGGCTGGCAAAGTTAATATTGAAGTAATTATGACAAGTATGAAGCCGATATAGCCTGGGATGGGCTGAAAGGTTACCTGATGAATAGCTCATTGAAACTCCAGGGTAAGCTTTTATATGAAACTACACTTCGTTGTTCTCTAATTTCTTGATGGCATTTAACTCATCCTGTTTGCGGCTTTGTTCTTCTTCAAGGTCATAATCATCCTGCAAGCCCAGCCAAAAACGGGCACTAGTCCCAAAAAAACGAGACAACCGTAAGGCGGTATCGGCGGTTATTCTCCGGTTTCCTTTGATGATTTCGCTCAGCCTCGTTTGAGGCATAAAGGTTTCTTTCGACAATTTATAAGCTGAAATGCCTAAAGGTTTTAAAAACTCATCGTTAAGAATTTCGCCGGGATGTATGTTTTTTAGTTTATCCATAATGAATAGTTTTAATGATAACCTCTCCCGTTACTTACGTACAAAGTAATTAACTATTGTTTGTCATGATTATAATCTTTATTACCCCCTCAATACCATCATCCTCCCCATCCCCCCACTTCCCACAAATTAATTAATCAATTTTTGTAAATCCGATTCATTGTATTTAAATTTAATCATAATAAGAGAGGTACCGTACATAAATTAAAGCCCGGGCACGATATATGAAGATTTTCCTTTGGATTGCAGGAGTTATAGCTGGCATTTTTTTAATAGCCTTTATTGCTTTGAACATTTACCTCTCCGATGAACGCCTTCAAAACATGATCGTGCCCCAGCTTGAAGAAACAGCCGGACGGGAAGTGACCGTTGAGAACATGTCATTCTCCTTCTTCCGCACTTTTCCCAACTTCGGGCTGGTTGCCGACAACATTCAGGTGCCGGACGATCAGGGAGGCACACTGGCTACTCTTGAACAAATGGTCATTGCCGTAAACATCTTCCCCTACTTCACTAATAATGAGGTCCGCATCACCCGCCTTGACCTGGATCAGCCAGAAATGATGTACATCGTCTACGAAGACGGCACCACGAATATAGACCAGCTTCTTGCCCAATTTGAGGCCGAAGAAGAATCGGTTGAGGAAGAACCTGTTGCCTTTGATTTGCAGCGCATGTTTATCAATAACGCCCGCCTTTCCTATGATGACCTCATGACAGGGAACCGTGTCACCCTGGGCAATCTCAATGCCGAAACGGCCATACGCTTTGCCGAGCAGCTCCAGACCAGCATAAACCTGGATATTCAAAATGTTTCATTTATGCAGCAAGAAAAAGAAATGGTAAGCGGACTCGCCATCCTTTTCGAATCTGATACTGAAATAAACTTTGATGAAGAAACTTTTACTATTGAGTCTGGCAATCTCAATCTGGCGGGCTTGGCTCTCACTTTAACAGGATCCATTTCCGAGTGGAACGCCGAGAACATGATGGTTGATTTAACTTTTGCTTCGGAGTCAGATGATTTCGAAGCCTTGCTTGACCTGGCTCCTGAAGCATACGACGAACAACTAAGAGGGGTAGAAACGGACGGTGAACTTTCAATAGTTGGAACCGTAACGGGTCCGGCAGGAAGCGAGGCGATACCTGCATTCCAGTTTGTGGTCTCGGTAGATGATGGTTATCTGCAATATCCCGACGTAGAAGAACCTATAGAAGAAATCACTTTCCAAATCGAGGCCACCAATGAACTAATTCGTTTGCAACGCTTTGGCGCTCTAGCGGGAGTCAATCAAATATCAGCCTTCGGCGAATTGCTCCAGCCACTCGATGACAATTCCCGATTCGGTCTCAATATGGATATAGAGGTAGACTTGTCAACGGTCCGGAATTTTTATCCTCTGGAGGAAGAAGGAATCGAACTTGCAGGCATACTTAATGTACATGCCGTAGGTGAAGGCCTCCTGAATGATCCCGAAAATGCGGATTTTGATGCCGAGATCAATCTTTCCGACGGGTATGTTCAGATGCCGGATGCCAATGAACCTGTCCATGATGTCAATATTGCCATGCTGATGAGCCAGGCGGTGGCTGAAATTCAATCCTTTTCTGCACGTGCCGCCGGCAACGTGCTGGATATGAACGGTACTATCCAGGACCCGCTCGTTCAGGAACAGACAAGTTTCAACTTATTTGCTAACCTTGATCTGGACCTGGCAACCATCAAAGAGTTTTATCCCATGGATGAAGACACGCTCATGCTTCGCGGGCAGCTTACGGCATCCGGTACGGCGCAGGGAAACGTGAACGATGCTGAAAATGCGGCTACTGATTTCCAGGTTAATCTGGCAAACGGATATATTCATCACCGTGACCTGCCGCATCCCATTGAAGATCTGGAATTAGAATCCAGGGTAAATCACAATTATATTGATATTACCCAGGCTTCACTACAATCGAATGGTAACAGCTTTGCTGCATCGGGGCGAATCAATAGTTATATGGATGATAACCCCGCTGTAGACCTGTCGGTGCAAACAGAATTTAATTTGGCTGATGCAAGCGCATATTACGATATGGAGGAGCTGCAGCTCACAATAGCAGGCAACCTGCTGGCGGATATCCATGTGGCTGGCCCGATCAGTTACACTGAAGATATCGTTTTAACAGGCAACATGAACCTTGTCGATTTTCAGGCATCCGGTGGCGAATTGATGCAACCCATCACCGATTTACATGCTACCCTGGTTTTCAGTGATAACCAGGCCAACCTTGAAGAGTTTACCATGTTTATGGGTGAGTCAGATTTCGAATTTGATGCCGTTCTCAATAATTATATGTCCCTAACAGCAGAAGTCGGTCAGGCAGAACCCGCTGTACTTTCGGGCACCTACCATAGCAATAAACTTAACCTCGACGAGCTCTACGATGAGACCGATGAATCAGAAGAACCATTTCCTATTGAGCTTCCTAACCTGGTAACGGATCTTACAGCTTCTATTGACACGATGGTATTTATGGGAATGACGGCCACAAACATCAATGGCCGGGCAGAGTCAGACCCTGCAAGCATCCGAATGCCCGAGGGTTCGCTAGACATGTTTGGTGGCTCCATATCCGGATCATTTGTCTGGGATATTCCTGATCCTGAAAATACCAACATCACATTTCAGGGAAGCTTGACTAATTTAAGAGCCGAAGAGTTTTTCCAAGAGTATCAACTAGGCGGACGAATCCAACTTCACGAATACGCAAATGGCAGTTTCAACGCAGAAACCGATTACTATACCGACCTAGACGTATACTTAAATCCAGTTGTTCCCTCAACAGAGGCAACCGGCTTTTTCGGTATGGATGAAGCTGAAATTCAAAATCACCCGATACAACTGGCTGTATCATCACTGTTGAATATTGAAGAATTTCAGGATCTGTCCCTGGATGAATGGACAGCCAACTACAGCATAGACGAAAGCATCCTTTCTCTTGATAATGTAAATATTACCAGCCGGGACATTGGTCTGACCATGGCCGGCACCCATAACCTGGAATCAGACTCCATAAATTTTTCGGCCCAACTATCTTTGCCGGAACGTTTTGCTGATAGCCTGGGAAGACTTATTACCAGCCAGGGCGCCGAAGCCCTTAAATCCGACAATGGATTAATGGTGATTCCATTCGCCATTGGCGGTACCTCCGAAGATCCTGAACCTTCACTCGACCAGGGCAGAATAGAAGATTTAGTCGCCGATTACCTAAGGAGTCGAGCTGAAGATGAAGGCAGGGACGCCGTCCGCGGAGTATTAGATCGCCTGCGTAATAATTAAAAAACAACCGGGGATGGCACAAAAGGTCTAAAACTGCTTTGAGAGATGCTAAAACTGCTCCGTGAGGAAGTCCACACGTGTGATTGCACTCAGAATACACGAGTGCACTCCCGGCAAGCGTGGGCGCTTGCTTCAGCAGCCTTATGTAGCAGCCTTTTGAGAACTGGACGCTTGCCTCAGAAATGTTCTACGATTAGAACGATTTACTCAACAAAAGCCTGATCAAGTCCTGACCAACTCCATACCAACTCCTACTAAACACCGGCTGGTAGTAGGAGATGTATAAGAGTTGGGTGGGGGTTGACCACTATGCAAAAGGCCTCATATATAATTAACTTGAAGAAATTCGCCACACCTTAGGCCACCAGCCGGGCGTACAACCCACCACCAACAACCAACCACCTATCCAGTAACATTCATATTTCCAGAATCGGCAGCTTCATCACCCAACTCTTTCAGCACCATAGCGTACTCCTCCTTATCCTCAAATTTTAGAGAATAAAGATCTGTGCGGCGGTCTTTTAATGGAGTTACGGTACCGGAATGTCGTGCCCGGCGCAAGACTTCAAGGTCTACGTCAGCAATAACAACCATCTCTGCATTTTCTTCGGCTACTGCAGCAATGCCATCACGGGAGAAATTAAAATCTGACGGAGTAAAGATGGCCGACTGGGCATATTGGATGGCCATATTTTCCACGGAGGGAATATTTCCGGTAGTTCCGGCCATGGCTACATAAAGCTGGTTTTCTATGGCCCGGGCCTGCGCGCAGGTCCGCACCCTGGTGAAGCCATGACGTTCATCTGTGCAGTAGGGAACAAAAAGGATCTGCGCCCCATTATCTACAGCGTAACGGGCAAGTTCCGGAAACTCCACATCATAACATATATTGATGGCAATCTTGCCCCGGTCGGTGTCGAATACTTTAGGGATGGAACCCGGCTGAACGCCCCACCAGAGACTTTCGCTGGGCGTTACGTGAAGTTTGTACTGCTTATCCACAGTGCCATCGCGGCGAAACAGGTAAGAAACGTTGAATACGTTATCTTCTTCGAGGGTAAAGTGCGAGCCTCCGATAATATTCACATTATAGCTGATGGCCATATCGGTGAAGAATTCGACATACTTGTCGGTATACTTAGCCAGCTCCCGCGCCGCCTGACCGGGGCGTTTTTCATCTTCATAACTTAGCAGCTGAGTAGTAAGCAGTTCCGGAAACAGTGCGAAGTCACTTTTATATTCGGAAGCTACATCCACAAAGTACTCGACCTGGGTAGTGAAATCATCAAAGCTGCTGATCTTGCGCATCTGGTACTGGATGCAGCATATCCTCACCGGCAGTGAGGTGATTTTTCTTTTCGGGGCCTGCTGCTGATACTCCAGGTTCACCCATTCCATGAGCGTAGCATAACCACATGAATCATGATCTTCCTGCAAATAATTGGAGATTATTCGCTTAACAACCAATCCGTTTTGAAGCTGAAACGTAAGTACCGGATCATAGATTTTTTTGCTGGCAACCGAACGAACGTATTCGTATACGCTCATTTCATTCTGATATTGGTGGTAATTGGGCACTCTTCCGCCAATCAGTATGCGCTTGAGATTCTTACGCACACACAAATCCTTTCGCGCATCGTAGATCCTTCGTCCGATTTTCATCTCCCGGTATTCCGGATCTACCATCACCTCAATGCCATAGAGCGTATCCCCTTCTTCATCGTGATTTTTTATATATCCTTCATCGGCAATTTCATCCCAGGTATGATCTTTGGAATATTCATCCAGGTCCAGAATCAGGCTGCTCGCCGATCCTATGAGATCCTCGCCATAAAATACCCCAAACTGCCCTTCCTGAAAATGTTTTATCTGAGAGCGGAACTGGGCCTGAGTATACGGCTTCATATCAGGAAAGCATTTTAGCTGCAGTGATTTTAGTGCTTTGTAGTCGGATTTTTCAAGGGGCCTGAGCTCAAGACTGGACATGGGGGAGGGGTTTTGGATTTATGGTTTCTGGTCTCAAGTTTCTGGTCTCAAGTTTCTGGTTTCAAGTTTCTGGTCTGTGGTTTCAAGTCTCAAGTTTGTAAACCGGAGACCAGCAACTTGAAACTGGAAACCAACTCATTAATTATTACTAAATTTTTCGCTGGCGCGGCGGAGATCTTCGGGGATGTCGGGTTGGTCGTTGGCGGTTTTCTCAAAGTATGCTTTTCTGATCTTGAGGCCTTTTTTAATGCCTAGCGAGGCTCCGAGCAGGCTACCCATCAGTATGATTACCACGTATATAACCTGCTGCGTAATCATGGCAAATTGTCCGGTCATAGAAGAGAGGATGGCTGCCGGCAAGATAATAAGGGCGGCTATAATGTAGGGGAAGTTTACCAGATAAATGGTTTTTCTGGCAAATCGTTTGCTTAGAAAGTAATTTATGTTGAGATAAAAAAGCAGGAATCCCAAAGAAAACACAACGCCGGTTACCCCGGGTTCATTAATAAAGTGAGCTATATTCTGAGTGAACATGTATATGACCACACCGAGCAGCATAGCTGTACTCGTAAAGGCAAAAGCTCTTGGCATACTATCCATATGTACTCTGATAAATGATGTTTGTATTAATGACTGTTTTCCTAATTCTGATATTAATTAGCTGTAATCCATTGTTCGGGATCAAGATTGGTATTGCCTTCCCTTACCATGAAGAATAACGACTGGCCTTTCAATGAATTGTCATCACCTGACAAGGCTATCACATCACCCGTGCGCAGATGTGCATTTTTTCGTACCCTGACTTCGCTTAAGTTGCCATATACGGTTATATAGCGGCCATGGTTAACAAATATACAGGTTCCGAAACCCGGAAGGGTTAGCACATCAAAAACATATCCTTCATGCACCACGCGGACGGGGGTTTTGGCCTCGGCGGCAATTTCCACACCCGGATTGTTTACTTCTGTGCCATAAAGCGGATTGACTTTATTGCCAAATGGGGCTGAGATAGCACCATACTCAACGGGCCAGGGCAGTTCGCCTTTGGCAAGGCTGAACGACTCTTCCACAGTTACCAGCTCTTCATCTGATGGGCCGGCGGATCGGGATGGCGAAGAATAACGGGCAATAGCTTCTTCATCACCGGCGTCTTCAGCCGCTTCAAGCCTTCTTATGCGCTCCGCTTCTATAATGCGTAAACGGTTGCTTTCGGCTTCACGCACTTTAATTTCGTCCGCGATCAGTGTATTTAAAGTATTTTCCAGTTCCTTGACTTCCGATTCGTAAGAAGCCAACCTTTCTCTCCACATCTGGCGATTGCGGCGGGTATCCTGAACAATTCCTTCTTGTTTAGTAATACTGTTGCGCTGATTTTGCTGCTCCATCTGCTTTTCCCTCAACAGCGCATCATTTTTCTCCCTGTTGGCAATCAAATCACCCTTGGTATCTTCGAGCTCTTGCCGGGCGGCCTTAATTTGATCGGCCTGATTTTGCCGGTAGCTGTCGAATCGATTAAGATAATAAGAGCGAATGAGCATCTGGTTTATGGATCCAGCCGTCAGAAGCAACGCTACATCAGGCGTACGGCCGTTTTTGTATAAATAAGTGAGCGTCTTCTGGTAATTTCTGATTAGCCTGTCAAGATCATCCTCAAGTTCTTCAATAGACTGCTGATTCAGCTCAATCTCTGTTGCAAGATGGCTCCCCTCTTCTTCCAAATTGGAAATAACATCAACCCGTAATGAAATTTCTCTTTCCAGGTTTTGATACTCCTGATAAGCCCGGGTGTATTCATCATCTACGCGGCTGATCTGTTGCTCCACATTTCTTATCTGCTCTCTCAGCGAATTGATATTCGATCTGGCTTTTTGCTGCTCTTCCTGTAACTCTTGGCGCTCATGGTTATAATTCTGCGCGCCGGCATCAATATTAAACAGGATGACCAGGAAGCATACCAGACTTAAATAGTAGAGTAATTTCATATACGTTCAATCCGCATTTCATCAGGGATATCAAGATTAAAATCCAGGTTCGAAGGGTTGGGTTCCAACGAACGGATCAGTAAAAAGATATTGGATTCCTGGTCTGAACTCAATATTTGAATTCGGCGGGGCAGCATATACCCTTCGATCTGTACATGATCTTGAAAGATAAATATAGAAAAAGATTCCGGCGTTTCTGCAGGGTATTCTATGCGAGTTATAAACAATTCATCACGATCTAAATGAAAACGGGTGCCATTTTTCATCACTATCAGATAATTGTTAGCACTCACATGAACTTGTTCGGTTTCATAGCTGCTGATCTGCGGATTCATAATATCCAACAGGTTCATGGCCGTGATGCCGCTCAGGTAATGATAGGCAGCTTCGTCTTTAGAAAAGCGATGGGCGTATTCATCGATGCGGTTGTAAAGGGTAACGGAATCTCCTTTGGTTAATACACGACCGCCTTCTATACCCAATTGATTGCGCACGCGCAGGATGCTGGTGTCCCGGTTGGAAGTGAAATATACGGTAGCACGTTCGCTCTCGCCGGGGCGGCTGATTTGTGCACGGGCCTTTCCGTCCACGGCATTTAGTTGTGGATCATTGTTAGGCATTTGTGCAAACAGTTCTTCGGCCTCAATATTAGCCGGCGTGAACTGTTCATCATCTACAATCACGCCAGGCGAAGCGCAGCCACTGAACAATAAGGCTATCAATAGGAATAATATAGGCGTGATGCTTTTGCCTGCGTCAGATATAGAGGGAATCAAATTAGTTGACTTTATCTTGCAAATGAGTTCGAGTGTCGTCTTTTTCCAGGGCTTTTTTCCACCAGTTTTCAGCTTTTTCCTGATCGCCCAGCTTTTCATAAACATCGCCCATATGCTCCATCACACTGGCACTGGCTGTTCCGGTGTTTAATGATGATTCTATATATTCCCTGGCTTTTTCATACTCACCCAGCTTAAAATAAATCCAGCCCAGCGTATCCAGGTAAGCAGAGTTTTCAGGTTGAATTGATATTGCCTTTTCAGCCATTTCCCTGGCTTCCTCAAATTGTTTATCCTGTTCAGCCAAATGATAGGCATAATTATTCAGCGTTACATCATTTTCCGAATCATATCGAATAGCATCTGCGTAGTTTTCGTTTGCAAGCTCCCAATCATCAACGGAAGCATAGGAGTCACCCAGGGTTCCTAAAATAACCGATTTTAATGCGGCCCTTGCCGGCATTTGCGAGGCACTTTCCAGCCATTTGATAGCATTTTGAGAATCATTTAACAGAAAGTATGCGCCCCCCAACAGAAATTGTATAAAAGCATCGTCGGGTACACTTTCATCGGCTTTTAGCCCTACTTCTATTGTTTCATCGTAACGGCTTTGCATTTGAAGAAGTTGCAGACGCTGGCGCCAGGCAGCTTTATTATCTGGCATCAGCTCTGTTGTTGTTTCCAAATGAACGAGAGCACGGTTATAGTCTTCAATTTTGCTGTAAAATTCTGCGGCCAGGGCGTGACTCAAACCGAAATCCGTATTCTCGGCAACCATGGTATCTACCATAGATTGAGCGGTTTCATAATATTCTTCATTACCCTGTTCGTAGGAAAACCGGCTCAGCATATATTGAACAAGTTCAACTTTGTTCTCAGCGCTGACCAAAGTATCGGCTACAATGGTATTTAGTATTTCCCCGCCGCTTTCCCAGTCTCCTTCATTGATATAAATATCAGACAAGCTAATAAGCGTCTCAGGGTCACGTGGATTTCTTTCCAACGCATCTTCGAGCACCTGTTTGGCCTGTTCGGGCTGGGCGTTTTCCAGGTAAAACTGGCTAAGCGTATGAAGTGTATTCAGGTTGCCCGGTGATATCTTGCGGATTTGTTCCAGTTCGGCTATGGCTGCTTGGGAATTGCCCAGATTAGTGAAATTCTGGAAACGCTGGTAATGCACCGAGCGGTCCGTTCCTCTTATCTGGAGAATCCTGCCGTAGGTTTCATTAGATTCCTGATAGCGCCCCTGGTTGGATTGCACCGAAGCAATCAAAAAAAGGATATCCAGATCATTAGGATTAAATTCAAGAATAGCATCGAGTTGGCTGAGAGCCTTTCCTATTTGGCCAATCTGGCGGAATGCTTCGGATAACTTGAGCCGGCTCCATTTATTATCAGGCTCAATTTCTATGGCTTTCTCCCCATAATAAATAGCATTGGATATATCATTCAACTCAAGGTGGGCGTCCATCAGGGCAAAGTTTATTCCGGAGCTGCCCGGGTGAAGGGCATTGGCTGATTCAAGATCATCCAGAGCGCGTTCATGCTCTTCCATTTCAAAATGAGTAATACCCTTTATATATAAGGAACGGGCCTTGATTCGAGCCTCGGGAGAAATTTGCTGGTGATTATTTTCAACACTATCTTTAGAGGTATCCGTATATTGGTTGCCATTGTTTTGCAACGCCTCGCCGCTTGCTGAACAGGAAGCAAACGCTAAGCAAGAGAATAAAGCAACTGTAAGGACTTTCATTATAATTATTTCAGAAGTAAAACTTAATCGTAATGCTAAAGGTAAGAACTATAAACGCCATACACTCGTTATTCGTGCGATTTAACAAAATTAAGGAATTAAATGAATAGTTCTTCCTCTTACATTTTTTCGCCATTGGTTTAATGAATGAAAAGCTTCTGCCATTCGTGAGCCGTACCAGCTGAACACCTGCCCATCAACTAATACAACGTTAGAACCAGGGAATATTTCACGCATCTCCTGTACATGTTTCTGTTTAAAAGGAAACGGTTCGGAACTTAATAGAATATACTCCGGGGCGGCCCCTTTAAGTTCTTCCAGGTTAACCTGCGGATAACGCTGTTCAGAAGCAAATACGTTTACCAGACCCCACCGCCTCATCACATCACTAATATATGTATCGCCACCGATACTCATCCAGGGATTGCGCCAGATAAAATAAGCTGCGCTTACCGGTTTTGCTGAGGAAATATTTTCGATTTCCGCCTTTATATCAGTAAGGATTTTCTCAGCCTGCTTTTCCCGCTCCAGGACCTTTCCCAGTTGATGAATGGAAGCCATAGCATCATCCACTGTTTTTATATCAGTTACGTAAACTTGAGCGATGGACTGAAGCTCTTCAATGTCTTCTTTGCGATTTTCTTCTTTATTTGCAAGAACAAAATCAGGCTGTAACAGCTTGATTTTATCGATATTCGGATTTTTTGTACCTCCGATAACCGGTATACCTTTCACTTTATTCGCCGGACGCTTACAAAACCTGGTTCTGCCAATGAGTTGATCCTGAAGATCGAAATCAAACAGCATCTCCGTAAGACTTGGCACCAGGCTTACAATTCTCATAAGATCCTATATTAGATAAGAAAGCATAATATTTTCACAAAATTGTAAGACAATTACTCCGGAACTTTTTTCTTTGTCAAATCAGCTTTATTCAGTACATCAACAAAGCGAATAAAGTTCTTCACCTGAGAGTCGATCAGTTTGTTGGTGAAGTCATCCTGATGCCCCTCGTCTTTATCAAACGTTTTGCTCACTTTGTTAATGAACACCCGTTCGGGAAAGTTGAACGAGTAGCGGTACCCGCACGTATGCTGGAGCTGTTCTACACTTCTAAGGGCGCCGAATTTCCCATCCGATTCCCCTATAAAACACACCGGAACCTTTGAGAGCGCCCTGGGAAAAGGCAAGTAATCAATGAACAGCTTCAGAATGCCAGGAAATGAGCCATTATACTCAGGGACTACAAACACCAGCCCGTCGGCAGATAATATGTTTTCATTGAATTGTTTAATAGATGGAACATCCTTTGCACTATAATGACCTCCGGCTGCATCGGCAAGGGGGAAATTGCACAAGTCAACAACATAGGCATCTGCATTATATGCGCGATACCTGTTACATACGTGTGCGGCTACTTTTAAAGCATTAGAACCTGGGCGATCTGTACCGCTAATAACTGCAAGTTTAATCATGTAATAACTGTTTTTTTTCTTTATTTGCAAATAATATAAGATGAACAGGGAAGATAACCGAAATTTCACTAACAATTTTTTGCCTTATTAAAAGCGGTTTTTTCAAGTATTTTCATTAATAAATGAACCTAAGCAATATATTTTCCTAAAATATTTTGACTTTAAATATAAAAGGATTAAATTTTAACGTCATTTATCAATTAAACCTAAATAAATAATGAGAATTTACGCACAATCCTTTATATTATTACTGTTCCTGTTTCTGCTATCCACTACTGCGTTGGCGGAGCCAGCATTACTGGAAAATGCTGCCACAGGAGATGCAGTATCCGAGAATGTGGTTCATAGAGCTTCTTATACCTTGGCGCAAATTGAAGCCACAGAATCTTACAATTCCGTCGAAGAATTCCAGGCTTCTCCCGAATACGCTAAATTTATTGTCGATAACCTCTGGGTATTAATTGGAGCCATTTTGGTTTTTATTATGCACCTTGGTTTCGCCTCGGTGGAGAGTGGACTCACACCAGCTAAGAATACAGTAAACGTTATTTATAAAAACGTCTACATTCTTTGTATTGGTATCATTACCTACGCTGTAATAGGCTTTCAAATAATGTATCCCGGTAATTTTAATGGGTTCTTTGGCTTTGGGGGTTTCGGTATCGGATTTGATCCCAATGATGCTTTTAACTACCTCACCCCAGCCTACGGAATGGAAATGACCATCTGGTCTGACTTTATATTTCAGGGCATGTTTGCCGCGACCGCTGCAACTATCGTATCAGGTTGTGTAACGGGCCGGGTAAAACTCTCTGCTTTTATGATTTTTGGTACACTGCTTGTTGCTATCTCTTACCCGATTACCGGTAGCTGGTTATGGGGTGGCGGCTGGTTAGCCGAAATGGGATTCTATGACTTTGCAGGATCCACATTAGTTCATGCTGTTGGTGGTTTTGCTGGCCTTGCCTGTGTAATACTTTTAGGTGCAAGAAAAGGCAAGTATGAAAATGGAAAAGTGAAATTAATACCCGGTCATAATATCCCGTTAGCAACAGTAGGTGTATATTTACTGTGGTTCGGCTGGTTTGGATTTAACGGGGCTTCCGTTTTGAGTGCAGACCCAATTGCCGTTTCCTATGTTTTTGTTACAACCGCACTGGCTGCTTCTGCCGGAGCTCTTGGTTCCATGATTGTTACAAATGTATTAATGAAGCATAATGATGCTCCAATGGCCTTAAATGGCATACTTGCCGGCCTGGTAGGAATTACTGCAGGTGCAGATGTTGTATCACCGGTCAGTGCTGTCATCATTGGTTTATTAGCCGGTGGACTTGTTGTTGTTGCCATTGCTGCTCTGGATAAAGTTAGAATTGATGATCCAGTAGGCGCCATTTCAGTACATGGGATTTGCGGCATATGGGGAACTCTGGCCGTTGGCATTTTCTCTGCAGAGGCAAGTTTTATGATTCAGCTTATTGGCAGTGCATCCATTATAGGATTTACCCTGTTGTTCTCATTTGCTGTATTTGGTCTGCTTAAAGCTACTATGGGAGTACGGGTAACCGAAGAAATCGAATATCACGGCCTTGATGCCTCCGAACATGGAAACCATGCTTACCCAGACTTTGTCGGTGTCGTTGCTGGCACAAATGGTAATACCACAGAAAAGCCAGTCACTCCGGCTTAAAAATTATTAAATAAATCTAAACCTTAAAATTAATAACATGAAATCTATCTATAAAACAGCCATTATATTACTAAGCATTGTTTCTATTGCAACAGCAGAAGCAAAAGCACAAACAGCCATTGATCTGGACATAGCAAGCCGCTATGTCTGGAGAGGAACAGATTTCGGCAGTTCGCCGAGCATTCAGCCTGGCGTATCTTACGCGGCAGGCAACTTTGAGATCGGAGGCTGGGCTGCTTTCGCTACCACCGGCTCACCTGATGGTTCCGAAATTGACTGGTTTGCATCTTATAGCTTTGATCTGGGGAAAAGCAGCAGTTTTGCCCTTTCAGTTACCGACTATACCTTCCCGGATGATCCTACAACCGGCTACTTTGAGTCAGAAGCTCACTTTGTAGAACTTGGAGCCGGATATACGGGCCCTGAAAGTTTTCCAATAAGTCTATCAGCGGGTGTATTTGTGACCAATGATGATGATAATTCCATGTACGCCGAAATTGCTTATCCTATTTCAGCTTTTGATGTGTTTGTGGGATTCACTCCTCATGAAGCAGAAATGTATGGAACCAATAAAGCTGGCCTGATTAATTCAGGTATAAGTACCGGCAGAGAAATCCAGGTATCCGATACCTTTAGCTTCACGCTAACTTCCACGGCTATCATGAATTTCTACGATGAGAATGCTTTCTTCCTTGTCGGGATCAGTCTTTAACCTACTATTAAATTATTATCTAATCATGCTGGTTTATACCCTTGTGTGATTGTCCTTAACCCACCCGTTGATTGAATTTACCGGGTGGTTCTTTTTTTGTCTTTTATTTGCTGCAATTTCTCCCAGAGCTGCTTTTCAACACCGCGATCGCCCGGATTATACCAGCTCTTTTTATTCAAAGCATCAGGGAGATAATCCTGTTCGACCCAATGCCCCTCAAAACTATGCGGATATTTATAATCTTTCGACGCATTTTCAACATCCAGGTAACGGGCTTGTAGTTTATTTGCCGTTTTATCTTTTAAATGGGCCGGCACGTCTTGGATGCCTTTTTCTTTTATTTCTGATACTATGGAAAATACAGCTGATGTGCTGTTGCTTTTTGGGGCAAGAGCAAGATAAAGGCAGGCGTGACTAAGGAAGTATAATCCCTCGGGCATACCACATTTAACAAAAGATTCCTGTGCACTGTTAACCATTGTTAGTGCTTGTGGATTTGCCAATCCCACATCTTCGGATGCAAAAATAAGCATGCGCCTGAAGATAAAGATAGGATCTTCGCCACCTTCCAGCATTGCAGCCATCCAATACAGAGCGGCATCAGGGTCGGAGCCTCGCATTGATTTAATAAACGCTGATGCATAATGATAATGCTCATCTCCGCTCCTGGCATAACGCACCACCCTTTTTTGGATAGACTCGCGGGCTACATCCAAATCGATTCGTCGTTTTCCGTCCTCTCCTGTTGAGGTGACGGCTGCCATTTCTAGTGCATTCAATGAGTTCCTTATGTCTCCGCCGGCATATTCAGCCAAATGGTTAAGCGCTTCATTAGAATAGTCTATGTCGAGTTTTCCCAGGCCACGCTCTTCATCGCGAATTGCGCGATCCATTAAGATTTTAATTTCTTCTGTTGTGAAAGGAAACATCTCGAAAAGTTGGCAGCGGGAAAGAAGGGGGCCAACAAGCGAGTAGAAAGGATTTTCAGTGGTTGCTCCAATAAGCGTGAGCAAACCTGATTCGATATGGGGCAACAGAGCATCCTGCTGGGCTTTATTCCAGCGGTGGATTTCATCCACAAATAAAATGGTCTTCCCGCGATTGACTTTTAGCTGATCCTCAGCTTTTTTTACAACTTCACGCAGGTCTTTGATGCCATCAAGCACAGCGTTTAGAATCACGAACTGCGCTTTAACCTCTTTTGAGATAACGTGAGCCAATGTTGTTTTACCGGAGCTTGGAGGCCCGTAAAAGATTAAGGAGCCTATTATACCACTTTCAATCATTCTCCGAAGAAGTTTCCCTTCTCCCAGAATGTGACTCTGTCCGGTAAATTCGTCCAGCCTTTGAGGACGCATTCGGGTTGCAAGGGGCTGATGAGGATTACTGGCCTTTTTTCCCGATCCTTCTGACCCATTGGGGTTAAATAAATCCATTGTAAAATTGATTCAATAGTAGTTAATGCAACAAGCTATTATACGGCATTAACCGAATATTCTTGTTATGCCATACCATTAATCAAGCATCGGTGGATTCCACAAAGAAAAATAAGGGCAATCATTTTGCCCTTATTTTCTTCGTTGATAAATAGACGACTAAACAATTAGTCGACAAATTTTTCTAATGAACTCAATACTTGAGATATTTGCTTGTGCCTGAGCTGGTAAATCATGTTCTTACCGGCACGGGAAGACACAAGAACACCTTTATTCTTTAGAATTCCTAAATGATGTGAAGCAACAGCCTGTTCAATACCTAGTTTTTCATAGATACTGGTAACTGACATGCCATCTTTTTCATCAAGCAATTCAATAATCGCAATTCTCAATGGGTGAGCAATTGCTTTTAGAATATTTGCATAATTTTCTAAGTCGTTTGAGACGTTTTCTCTGTAAGCCATAAGGGTATTTTAGGTATATAAATAATTAGATTAAAATCTCAGTAAAAGCCCAGCCCATAAACATATGTTCTGAATTTTATGAGTTTAACGTGTGTTAAGAGTTAACATTTTATGTCCGGCATTTTCCTTGCTGGTAAACTGATTTCTTGTCGCTATCGTACCATAAAGTTTCCACAGCTTGGAAGATAAGGTTGCGCGCGCGCCGGACAGGCGGTGCGCAAATTTCTTTTTAAATTTCGTTCTATTCAATAAATGTATTGGCAGACGAGTATGAGGAACGCCTACCCAATTGGATATATAGCCTTTAAATTCTATTTCGCGGATATTACTTTTCTTTAAATCATTCTGCACTGTAATACTGATATCTCCGCCTTTTATTGTGTATTCTACATAGTCATTAATTTTAAAATACCCATTTATATGATGAAGTCCAATAGTAACCAACTCTTGTACAGTTTCTTGCAGATTATTTTCTTTAGTAAATAAATATATTGACTCCCCATTGTTCTGCTGAGAATCAGTTGCATTCCATAAATTTCTATAAAGATAGACCAGCCTATTGACAGAAATAAATCTCTCAACCGGGTTTATATTTCGCGAATTTATATTGCTATGTATTTTAAGGACATCCATAGGGTGCTATCAAATAAGAGAATTTGTCAGATATATTAGATTATACTAACGCAGATCAGCAGTCAATATATATATAGATTTTAATAATAATTGTAAAAAATTTTATATTTTTACTAATTAATCTAACAAAATGCTTCTCAGCCGCTCCAATCGGCAAATATTTATACCCATCTTTTGGGATTTTTTAATATCTGGATAGTATAATCTTCTTTACTTCCTTCTTTTATCTGATAATTATAGTCCCATCGGGTGCGGGGAGGCAGGCTCATAAGGATAGATTCAGTTCTTCCACCCGTTTTTAATCCGAATAAGGTGCCCCGGTCATGGATAAGGTTAAATTCCACATACCGCCCCCTGCGAATCTCCTGAAAATAACGCTGTTTTTCGTTATAACTTTCGTTTCTCCTACGATCAACTATTGGGATATAGGCCGGTAAAAAAGATATGCTTAGTGATTTCACCATATCCAACCAAAATGATATGGTCCGGTCTGGTTGTTCTCTCAGATAATCAAAAAAGATTCCACCAACCCCACGGGACTCGCCACGATGTGTATTAAAAAAATAGGTATCACATTTTTCTTTAAATTGAGAATAAAGCTCCTCATCAAACCTATCACATGTATCTTTAAACACCTTGTGAAAATGAACAGCATCTTCATCCCATAGATAATAAGGTGTCAAATCAGCACCACCCCCAAACCAAGCATCCACGCGAGTACCTCCTTCCTTGTCAAATAATTCGAAGTACCGAAAGTTGGCGTGAACGGTGGGTATCATTGGGCTTTTAGGATGAATCACCAGGGATAGGCCTGTAGCATAAAACCATCCCTGTTCAACATCAAAACGTTCGCGGATTGGCTCGGGCAATTCTCCGTAAACTTCGGAGGTACTTACCCCGCCTTTTTCAAAAACTCCACCACGTTCCATCACCCGGGTTATCCCCCCGCCGCCACCCTCACGCTCCCAGAGGTCTTCCTGAAACTGCGCCTCGCCATCAACCTCTTCAAGCTTATCGCAAATCTGATCCTGCAACTTCAATATAAATTGACGGAAATCTTGTTTAATACTTTCAGGCATGATGAACTGGATTTTATTATTGTTCAGCATATATCAAGCAGCCCCGTGTATCCATTAATTTAACTGACGATTCCCCAGTCATTATATCACTCTTAAAATGTACCATCTTTATTTTTTATTCCCATATTCTTTTACGGCATCCACAAATGCTTTGGCGTGATCTACAGGAATGTGTGGCAATATGCCGTGGCCGAGATTGACGATATACCGGTCTTTGCCGAAACGATCAATCATCCGGGTTACCTGGCGCTTAATTTCAGGTATAGGTGAAAGTAATCGACTCGGGTCAAAGTTACCTTGTAATGTAATGTTTCCCGCCGACTCACGCGCATATTCAGGACTTATGGTCCAATCCAATGAGAGAGCCGATGCCTTAGTGCGGTATGCCAGCCGTTCCAAAGCATACCAGCTTCCTTTGGCAAACACAATTACAGGCACATCTTCCACTGCTTTGCTGATCCTTTCCAAATAGGGCAGCGAAAATTCTGAAAAGTCTTCCGGGCTGAGAAGGCCTGACCAGCTATCAAATACCTGTACTGCCTGAGCACCCGCACGAACCTGTGCATTTAAATACTTGATGGTAGTTTCGGTTATCACATCCAAAACATGAGCCGCGGCTTTGGGATGCTTGTAGCAAAATTCTTTAGCTTTGGAAAAGTCTTTTGAACCTTGGCCTTCAATCATATAACACAAAAGGGTCCACGGCGCGCCAGCAAAACCGATTAATGGCACACGGCCGTTTAGTTCATGTCTGGTTAAAGTTAAAGCATCCATCACATAATGAAGGCGTTCCTCAACATCCGGCACGGATAGGGCTAATGCTTGCTCAGCGTTTCGTATTGGTTCAGGCAATCGAGGCCCTTCACCGGCGTTCATAGTCACTTCAAAACCAAGAGCCTGAGGGACAACAAGTATGTCAGAAAAAAGTATGGCCGCATCGCTTCCCACTTGTTCAATGGGCATAATTGTAATCTCAGCAGCAAGTTCAGGCTTTTCAACACGTTCAAAAAAGGTATATTTATCCCGAAGCTTCATGTAATCGGGCAAATAACGCCCGGCCTGCCGCATCATCCACACAGGAGGACGTTCGACTGGCTCGCCGGCAAGTGCTTTTAACAAAAGGTCGTTCTTAAGATTTGGAAAATTATGTTCCATTATTGCTGTTTCTAAAATATTGTTTTAATGCTGCCAACATAGATTTGGTAGTAGCATCTTCAGCCTCTATTACTTTTTTGCAATTCATTTCACGTAAGGCCGCAGCAGTTGTTGCACCGATGGCAACAGTGGGCAGTTCTTCAAGTTTTCCAAAAAGCTCTTTGTATGCTTCAACCGCACTGGGACTGTAAATTAAAACAGCATCTATATCTTTCGGATAATTATTTTGCGGTTTCTCCCGGATGGTTTTATAAACCACCAGATCTTTAACTTTTATATGATTCCGACCGAGTATTTCAGAAAGCTCCCTTCTCCTTAAATTCCCGCAAAAATGAATAACTGATTTCACAGTGCCATCTTCAACAATAAGCTCCGCCAAAGCTGAACCATTATTAACTTCAGGCACCTCTGCATAAAACTCCAATTCACGCAGCTTAATAGCAGTCTTCTTGCCCACTGCAAATACTTTCTTCGGCTTTACGGGCACCATTCCTTGTTCAAATAACCGGGCAAACCCTTCTACGCCGTTTTTACTGGTAAATACCCAGCAATGAGCAGACATTTCCCAAAGATCATCTAATTCGGCATCATTGGGCTTAATGTACTCAAATTTTAACAGAGGATAGCTTATAAGCTGAAAACCCATCCTGCGGGCCAGTTGCTCTTCCTCTTCAGTGGTTTTCCTGGTTGATAGAATTTGCATAAGGTCTTTATGGCTTAACCTTTAATGCGGGACACAATTTCACCGGCTCCCTTTTCAATGGCAATCCTGGCCGCTTGCCTGCCAAGATCGCGAGCCTGGTCCATAGGTTGCGATAGTTCAGTATCTATTCGGCCCGTGCCGTCGGGATTTGAAATTGTTGCTTTTAAAAATACTTTGCCGTCTTCTATAGTCGCAAGAGCAGCAATAGGTGCGCTGCATCCACCCTCGAGCTCGTTGAGGTAGTCGCGTTCAATACTGGTACATAAAGCTGTTTCGGGATGATGCACCGGGGTAAGGGCTTGTTCAGTAGCTGTGTCGCCATCGCGCACCATCACAGCCATGGCTCCCTGGGCGGGCGCCGGAACCATCCAATCCAGAAACTGATCGGCTACATCCTGCATCTCCAGCCGTATTAAACCGGCAGCGGCGAAAATAGCTCCGTCCCAGTCGCTTTCTTTTAGTTTGCGCAGCCGGGTTTGAACATTGCCCCTGATATCAGACATGGTATGGCCAGGATATCGGTATAGCCACTGGCTCATCCTGCGCAGGCTGCTGCTGGCTATGACAGCATTATATCCGGGTATTTCTAAAAAACCCAGCCCCTTTCGGGTTACCAGAACATCACGGTGATCTTCCCTGGAAGCAATGGCAGCTATTTTTAATCCTTCGGGCAGCCGGGTTGGTATATCTTTAAATGAATGCACGGCAAGGTCGATTTTGCCGGATAACAAAGCATCATCCAGGGCTTTGGTGAATACTCCCTTGCCGCCCATCATGGGCAAGGGGGTGTCCAGTACCAAATCCCCTTCGGTCTTGATATATTTAAGCTGTGATTTTTGTCCAGTTTCACCGAGGCGCTTCGCAACCCATTCGGCTTGCCATGTGGCAAGTTTGCTATCACGCGTTCCTATAATAAATGTTTTGGGCATTGGGCTGGAGAACTTGTTTTATTTCCCGTTGCGAGATAACCTGAAAATTGAGTTGATAGCATCAACAAGGCCTGTCGTTTCGTGATTTTCTTTAAGGTGGTCGATGGGGTGCGCAACAATTTTGTTGATAATACGGCGTGTTAGCTGCTCAATATCGGCAATATCTTCTCCACCGGCGCGCTTTTGATAACGGGTCATTTCGGCTTTCCGAATCTCTTCCATTTTATCGTTAAGGGCAACAATGGTTGGAACAATCTTCTGTTCGGCCAGCCATTTTTGATAGCTTTGGAGCTCTTCTTCTATAATGGCCTCAACCAACGGTACATTATCTTTTCGTTTGCGGAAGGCTTCATCAGTGGTGTCGTTAAGCATATCCATATTTACCAGCTCAATACCCGGATAACCCGCTATTTCAGGGTCAATATTCCGGGGCACCGATAAATCGAGCAGCACCTTTTTCTTATTCTCGGCTTGTTCTGAAATATGCTCTTTGGTGATCACAGGCTTATCCGCCCCCGTAGCTACTATTACCAAATCGGCCCCTGCTATATGTTTCGCAATATTCTGAAGCCCGTCAGAGGGTAGGTCAAAACGTTCACCCAGCAATTCGGCTCGATCCTGATTCCGATTGATTAGTGTTACTTCCCGGGCGCCGAGGGCAACAAGGTTTTTGCAGGTAACTTTTCCGATTTTACCGGTTCCAACCAATACTATTTTCTTGCCTGATAAAGATCCCATTCGCTGGCGGGCAAATTTAACGGCAGCGTAGGCCGTGGTTGCTGCTCCCGTTGCAAGATCCGTCTCGGAACGAGACCGTTTGTGGGCACGGAATATAAATTGCATCAGTCTGTTCAACAGACTATCTACCATATCCATCTCCAGGGCAAGCTCGTAGGCTTCCTTAACCTGCTTGATGATTTGTAAATCTCCCAGTATCTGCGCGTCCAGCCCCACTGATACGCGAAAAAATTGTCTTACAGCATCTTCTCCTTTAATAACAAAACCTGATTCCTTAAAATCTTTAATGCTGCCATTGGTATGCCTGACCAATAGTTCTACAAGCATATCTTCACTTTCACACCGTGCCAGTATCTCAGTACGATTGCATGTGGAAAGAATAATAACATCTTTTAAACCACATGATTTCGCATCGGCAAGAAATGGGCGTTTTTCTTCAAAGGTCAGGCTGAATTTTTCACGTACGGGTACCGAGGCTTTCCAATGGTTGATGCCAATAGATATAAAATCGTTAATAAAGTTATGCTCTTTCTTCATTAAGTTCAGGAAACACTTATGTTTTCTTTGGATGCCGGCTTGTCAGTTAAAATATGATTTAATTTCAAGCTGACTTCATCCTGCAAAGCCTGCATAAACAAGGGGTGATCATTTAATCCTCTAGTGACGGCCAGTTTCTTATAGTCACGGCCTTCAATCTCTTCTCTGAGCTCAATATTCAATTCATGAAGTGTTTCGATGTGGTCTGTCACAAAAGCCACTGGTACCATCATAATATACTTCACCCCATAGTCGAGGAGGCGGAATACCAGGTTTTCCGTATTCGGCTGCGTCCATTTCGAAGGGCCAACACGGGATTGATAACTCAACCAGTACGATTCTTTCTGCTCTCGCAGGTTCATTACCCCTTCCACCGTCTCGCGAATATGCTGGCTGTATGGGTCTCCTTTGTCAACCTCGCTCAACGGAGTTCCGTGGGCTGTAAAGACTATATGAACTTTATTTCGTTCTGATTCATCGAAGTTTTCTTTTAAACCTTCATCGATCCGGTCGTTTATACTGGCCAGGTAGTTTTTGTTTAAATGATAGTTGTTGATGATGTATTCTTCCCAGGGCGCCGGCTTTTCCTGGGCGCTGCGGATGTCTTCCCAGTTTCTGAAGCTGCTGCCGCTGGTAGTGAATGAAAAATGGGGATATAGAGGGAGCAGCACCAGATGGTCAATCTCATCTTCATAGATTTCTTTGATCACATCGTAATCAAAGGGCAGCCAATAGCGCATGGCGGTGTAAACTTTTACAGATTGTTGCGGCCATTCCGCTTTCAGCTTTTTCTCCAGGGTGCGCCTCTGAAGTTCGGTCAGGCTGTTAATAGGAGAGCAGCAGTCTGAAACTACTTTATTCTGCCGATTCGTGCAGTATTTGCTTCCGTTGCACCCGTTGGGGCAGCCACTGATCTCTTTGTATTTTTCAGAAACGCCTTTGTAACGATATTTCGCTATGGTTTTTGCAAGCCGTTTTTGAAATTTTCCGCCCCCGATGTTAATGATGTCCTGATCGCCAAATAGGTTTTCTAAAAAAGTACGAACCGCCTCAACCGAAGTCGGACCGCCCAGATTCATCAAAACAACACCGATTTTATTTTGTTTTCCGCTCATAATCCGTCAATTATTAAAAATCTCTAAAAGATAAGTATCTAATGTGAAGATTTTGTGAAGTTCAGAACTTATAAAGGCAAATTTAAGGGCCAAATGCGACATTAAACCCACCTGAGTTAGCTTACTCAGTAACTGTTACTCCTGGTGGATATGCATAGTCGTTCCATAGGCGATCCAGCTTTTGCGGATCAGGTTCTCCATCGTATGTGATAATCCGAAAGCGGGCGGTATAGGGTTCGCCCGGTGAGATAGTAATATCACCAAGACGTACAGGGCTGTATGTGAAATAGGGTTCTCCCGGTGGAATACGGGCAGGTTGCGGACTCCTGTAATTACCGGGATGCCCCAATACGGCAAATCCGGCTAGTTCCCCGTCAACGTAACCGCCCATATGGGTCCATCTGGCGAGGGTGCCATCACCATCGTGGCCGATATATCCTTCAGAGGTAAAAAAAAATCGATTGCCTTCTTCATTCCAGTCGCCATGCCCCCGAAAGGCCATACCACCGTAGCGATATTCGGGTAGCAGTAGTGGATTCCCGGTATTTGCGGTTTGAGTAAGGGCCAGATCAAACAAATTATAGCTTTCATCCTCAGGGGATGCATATACATTCACTTTCCAGTGTTCATTTAGTGCTACCGTAGGTTCAGGTGCCGATACATCAATGAATTGATGTCTGGCGCGAAAACCGCCGTGTACCGGTCCTTCCCAGGCCTGATCAAGCGAATCTGCAATTACATGGCCTGTACCTGACTGAACATTCCAAAAATCAGGAGTGCGCCCCTGAAATTCGGTATTGGGCCAGGCCGACCAGATCCCATAGTGATGCTCCCGCCCGGGACTCATATGATTTGTCACCCTGGTTCCCTGTGGTGTATAAACCGGATGAATATAACCACCACGTTGATAAACTTGATCGATTCCATCGGGAAGCTCATTTTTGCTGTGGAAATAACTAAGTACATCCTTGCCCCCGGATTGAAAGGCGATATCCCGTGTATTAATTTGATTTGAAACCTCTGAACCAGCCAGTTCTCCGGAAACAGGTTGATTGACAAATTTATAAGCACTGGAAGTTCCCGCGTTTAAACTTTTTAGTATAAATTGCCCCTCATTGTCAGACACTTGCACACAAACCTGATCATTCGAATTGTTTTCCATTACATATACCCCATCGTCTACCGGGTGGGGGAATGGGAAAGAAACGATGGCGTCGGTGCGGTCGAATGCCCCGGCAGATACTGTAACGGTATAGGTTTCCGGGTCCGATTGCAGGTTGGCCCCCGTCATTGACAGGGATAGCATAAGTAAGAACGAGATTATCATGATTACAAAGTCGGCTAAAGAGTAATTATTAGGTTGTCGTAGTAATAGAATATAAAAATATAACCGGGAAGGCCTCTGACAAATATATCAATTTATTACCACCTCTGAACCAGTAAATAAAATCAACCAACCCTGCTACTGTATGCATCTATTCCTGAATTTGGAACAGGATCATGATGCCGGAGATTATTTATAGGTTTAATTGAACCCCTAGACCGGTAATCTACATCACACACCAGAGCCGCGCCCAAGGCTGATATATGCGATTGTGAAACTGTATATACCTTTTTATCAGGAAACCGACTGGCTAGTAATCTAAGATAAATATTGTTTTTACTGAAACCACCGGTAATTATAAGCTTGTTAATTTCATCAGCCCCTTGTGATAATTCGATTGATTCAGCCTGATGGGAAACCAAATCAATCATCAGCTGGTGATAAGCTTCTTCGTACGAAGAAAATTTATTCAGGTTCCAATTGCCCGGCTTATCAACCTCTTTATGATCTGACCGGTATAAAGTTTCCGGTTCCATTTTTAAAGAAGGATCTTCTGAATAAATCAGTTTCCTTAGCAATTCCTCATTGAGCTCAACTTCATTACCTGATATTGATCTTGAAAAATGCTGGTCAAGCTTCTCCTTCTGGTGCCGGTATTCATTCCCTAAAAATAAACGTGATGCTTTTACCCGATTCCCAAATATATTCATATAGTACATGCAGTCTTTTTCCAAATCCTGCGTGGTTAACTGAGAGCTGTCAAAAGGGTTAAACGTAATGCACCATGTTCCGGTCGAGGTAAGCAAAAACGGTTCCTCGAGGGTGTATAAATAGGGAGCCAGGGCAGCTGAGCTGTCATGGATTCCAATTCCGCATTGGAACGTTGAACCTTCAAAGGTGCACTCGTAAGATTGGGTAACCGACTGGATATCCGGAAACAAGTCACGTAAACCTTCCTCTTTTATCCAATCATGGTAATCATGACTTTCAAAATCCCATGCAGCGGTATGGCATCCTATGCTGGTTTTCTCTGTGGTGTACTTTCCGGTAAACAAGAAGCTCAGATACTGTGGAAAATGAAGAGTATGGTGTATTTTCTTAAAAAGAGCTGGCTTTTCATGTTTAATCCAATACAGCTGCAAAACGGAATTTAACATACCCAAAGATGGGGAAGCGGTTTTCTGCATAAAGGCTTCTTTGCCGCCGTAGGTTTTATAGAGGTTTTGCTCAAGCTCTTCCGGGTAGGGTTTCAGATAATTATACAGTGGAGTAACAACTTTTCCATTTTCATCAAGGTGAACAAGAGTAGCTCCATAGGCTGAAAAGTTTAATGAATCTACTTTGAACTGCGGGTCTTTGAGAATATCTCTAAAAGATTTTTTTATCCAGTCTACCAGGAGTTCTAAATTATCACATGGATAGCCGTCATCATCAACAATTTCATCAAAACTCCTTTCATGTATTTGCAAAACAGAATAGTTTTTGTCAAAGACAATGAGCTTTTTATTGGTCTTGCCAATATCAAAAATGACTGTAACTTCTTTAGGTGCTTCCATATTATTTTAATATTGTGTTAATTGCATACCCGGAAGTGAATCAAAGTCCTGTGGCTACAGTTTCTGTGCCTCTCTTTTCTATTAGTTTTTCCCTGACTTTCAGGTCCCGGAAAAGTTTGATTGGATTGGCTGCCGCATTGTTTATAATCCGGGCCTCTCTAAGCAAAGGACGAACATCCGTGTTAAATGCTTCTTGCAAAATTTCCTGGGCTAAAGCTGGGTCATTCGATTCCCGGGCTTCTTCCAGTTTATTTCTATCTATTAATAATGCTCTTGCGTAAGCCATTTTTATAGCTTCCACTGATTGCAGCAAATCTTCCAGGGGATCTTTTATATTATGGCTGGCGTCGATCATCCAGGCCAGGTCCGGGCCCGCTTGGTCAAATTCACTCGCACTTTCTATGAGTTCATTAAAAATCAGAAAGAGCTGATATGGTCTAACAGAGCCTGCAGTTAAATCATCATCTCCGTAACTGGAGTCGTTGAAATGGAAACCACCCAGTTTCTTTTCCATGCTTAATATGGAAACAATTTGTTCAATATTGGTATTCGGCAAATGATGCCCCAGATCTACCAAAGTATTTGCTTTGGCGCCAAGTTTGGAGGCAAGCATATATGAAGTTCCCCAGTCGGGGATCACCATGGAATAAAAATTAGGCTCATAGGGCTTGTACTCAACCAGCATGGTCCAGTCGTCCGGCAAATTGCTATAGATGGTTTGCAATGATTGCAGCGTGCGATTAAATGCTTTTCTGAAGTTATGCTGACCGGGAAAGGAAGACCCGTCTGCCAGCCATACCGTTAATGCTTTTGATCCCAATGTTATTCCCTGCCGGATCACCTCTACATTATGATCTACTGCCTGCCGCCTTACCGATTCATCCGTATGGGAAAGCGACCCATACTTGTAGGAATGCTCCTGATTACTCTGATCTTCGAAGGTGTTTGAATTGACAGCATCAAATCTCAGGTCATATTCAGCAGCCAGTGATTTAATAGCTGCTGCATCTCCAGGTACATCCCACGGTATATGTATAGAAATAGCCTCACTTGACCGATTAAGGGCATGCAGCAAGCCCACGTCACTTATTTTTTCTTCCAGATTGCCCGGCTCGCCTCCACAGGAAAACCGCCCGAAGCGTGTTCCGCCTGCCCCCAGTGCCCAACTGGGTATTGCGATTTGAAAGGAACCTATAGTCCGGATTAGAAAATCTATATCATGACCGGCATCGGTTAAACCCTCAGCCAGAGGAATATATGAAGCCTTATGCGCTTTTTCCTCTTCTTTGTTATGGTCGTGAATGTTTTGTTTAGTGATTCTCATTCTGTTTTGTTTCCCCCGAAAGCCATCAAAAAAACCTTCTCAAAAATTATCTCTCATCATAATACCTGCTCTTTCATCCAAAAAGGAGCGGTAAAAAACCAAAGCAGCATCCCTGCAAGCATTAATTGTTTATGCACCTCCAGGGTTATGTGCTGACCAAAGACGAGAATGGATGGCACTACTGTGAGAACCAGTCCAACTAATGACAAAATTATGAGTAGGTTTTTCATGGCTATAATAGGTTTATAAAGTTACACCAGGTATTATCGAAGGAAAGCCTCTACAAGTCCTCCATCAACAGATATGATATTACCGGTGGTATTTTCAAGTCTGGACCCAAGTAAGAGAAATAAAGCATCTGTTTGCTGCTCAAGTGTTATTGGCTTCTCTAAAAGTGTACGGCTGGAATAGAATTTCGCAAGCCGAGACCGTAATTCTTCAGTCTCTTCTTCTTCTGAAAAATCAACTTTATACTTTGTAAGTGATGACAGAACCCTATCCCGCGGAAACATGCTGCTGCCTTCCACTACCGTAGCTGGTGCAATCCCATTTACATTTACCAAAGGCGCCAAATTAATGGCCAACTCCCGAATCAGGTGATTCGCAGCTGCCTTGCTGGTGTCATAAGCTATACTGCCATTTTTAGGTACTACAGCATTCACACTTGTTGTGATGGCTAGTTGCCCCCGCAATCCCTGTTCCTTCCATACCCGGCTGGCTTCACTTGCTGCCAAATATTGTCCTTTCACATTAACGGCAAAACTTTTGTCCCAGCCATCATCGGCTGTCTGTCCGTTTCGGGATGGAGTTACAAATATTCCGGCAGTAGAAGCTACACAGTCTAGCCCTCCATAAGCCAGTATTACTTTGTCCAGAGCTTTGCGGATGGATTCACGATTGGTGATGTTACAGCCAAGGCCGATTACATCACCGGAACCACTAATGCCTGTTCCGGCAACTCCAATGCCCATGCCGATCTGTTCAAGGGTTTCGTCTGCGGTTTCCCTGGCAAGATCTTCGTTCAAGTCAAGGGCAGCTACCGTAGCGCCTTCTTTGATCAGTTTTGAAACCAGGGCCTTTCCTATGCCGCTTCCTGCCCCAATTACCGTAATGATTTTTCGGGATAGCTCTTTTTCAGGGGGCATTCGTTGCAGCTTCGCTTCCTCTAAAGCCCAATATTCAATATCAAAGGCTTCTTGCTTGGGCAGCGCAGTATATTTGCCCACCGTTTCGGCACCTCGCATTACACCAATAGCGGCATTATAAAATTCTGCGGTGACCCTGGATTCACTTTTGTTCTTCCCCCAGGTAATCATTCCCAGGCCCGGTACCAGGATTACCGTCGGATTGGGATCACGCATATCCGGAGAATCCTGCTTTTTATGGTCGTTGTAATAGGTTTCATAATCCTTGCGGTACTGCGCCAGACCTGATTTTATCTTGGTCTTCAAACCCTCAACAGTTCCTTCCTGTGGATTCCAGTCTACCAGCAAAGGTTTTATTTTGGTTCGCAGAAAGTGATCCGGACAAGAGGTGCCCAATTCTGAAAGAGCCAGTGCATCATTTGAATTGATAAACTGCAAAGCAACATCATTATCGTCAACCGTACCGATAAATCGTTTTTGCTGGCTCACCTGGCCACGCAGATAAGGAAGCACGCCTGCAAGAACTTCATTTCGTTTATCTTCCGGTAGGGATTCATATTTAGATCCGCCAAATGACTCTTTTCCTTTCTCATGATCATCCAAAAAGCTGGATGCCTTATTAATAAGCTCAAGACTGAGTTCATAACATTTTTTATCATCTTCTGCCCAATTGATCAGGCCATGGCCACCCAATATGATACCACGTATTCCCGGGTTATTCTGAACTACCTCCTGAAGTTTCAAGCCAAGCTCAAACCCCGGGCGCATCCAGTCAACCCATTCCACGTCTTTTCCATATACTTTTTTAGTCAGCTCTTTTCCATTCTCTGCTGTAGCAATAGCAATACACGATACGGGGTGTGTGTGATCAATATATTTGTACGGTATGAAGCTATGCAGTGGAGTATCAATAGACGGTGCTCTGGGATTTAAATTAAACGTGCTGTGGGCATACATCCCGACCATTGAATCTTCTTCAGGTGATTTAATGCCCTTGTGCTCGAATTTGCCGTATACTTCTTGAAGCCGAAGTACCTTTTCCTGATATAAAGATGCAAAATTCGCTTTTTGGGCAGTACGCAAATCGCCCCCGGAGCCTTTGACCCACATGACCTCAACTTCCTCTCCGGTTATTGGATCTTTTTCCATTAATTTGCTGGAAGTATTCCCGCCGCCGGTATTATTGATATATGAATCGCTCCCAAGCAAGTTGGATCGATAAACCAAGCGCTCCAAAGGATCCATCTTATCAGCTACCTTATCGTCCCACTGACTTTCTACCTGCCTGAAATACCTGTTTACGATACCAGGCGTTTGGCTTTCTTCTTGGGTGGCTGTATTTGTTTTTCGTGTAAATGGATTTTGCATATCTGTTTTTATTATTTATTTGTTTATTTAAAGTGTTTCGTACGCTGGTGCAGGTGTATAAATCTTTTGATAAGCTTTACTAAGGCCGATATAAAGCAGGCAAGCGACAAACCACCCTGGTAACCCTAGAAAGAAAATCTCTATACCTGCAAAAAGATATAGTATTAAGCAGAAGAAGAGGGTGACAAACCATGTTAATCCTGCTGCCCAGTTAAAGTTGCTTCCGGTGAAGTCAGCAAAGTTGGATCTCATCCCGATTTTAGGAAATACTATGACATCCAAAAAGATGACGGCTCCCATAGGCATTAAAACCAAACCATATAGTGCAACGAAATCAAGTAACTTCATCACCACGCCCGGAAAACAGGCGACAACGGTGGTTAGCAAGCCTGTTAAAAGTGTTACTTTCCATCGTTTCCAATCGGGTGATACGGATTGAAAAGCTAATCCAGCACGGTAAATGGTCGGGTTGGCGGTTGTCCAGCCTGCAATAACCACACAAACGGCACCGGCTATGCCCGCACTGTTGTAGGCAATGATACCCGGTGCAATGGCGCCCGCTGCGGCCGCAGTTAAAATGCCCGAAGCCATCCATGCCAGAAAGTGTCCGAAAAACATACCTGCTCCCGATGAAAAACCATGCTGCCATTTTTTTGCATAACGCAGGATAGACATATCTGCCATTCCAATATGCATAGCCATATTAGCGAACCATGCAAAGAACATCACGTGCCAAAATGTAAATTGACTGGCCCCTTCTGCGGGAACCCCAGTCCATATTCTTTCCTGGGCAATACCCCAAAATTCAGATAGTGATGTCACTCCCAAAGAAGGTAACACAGCAAGGCCAGCAGCCACAAAGATAAGCATCATCCACGGGAAAGCAATATTTGCAAACCGCGCTATATACTCGTAACCGAGAATCGCCACAATGGTAATCACGGTTCCTATTACAAAAACAGTAATGACCCATCCTATACTGGTGGGCAGCCAATCACCCAGTGCGGGCATCGGTATGCCAAAAGGCAGACCAACAGCAGTAGCCGCTACAGCAATCATAGCCCCGGCCAGGAAACAGAACATCAGGGCATTTACAACATTATAAATCGAGGCGAGTTTCGAGCCGCATATTTTACGCAGTTGCCAGTACAGCGTCAGTTTTGTTTTTACAGCTACAGGAGCACATAAAAAAGCCCAGCTCAAAACAGCCAGAACATTCCCTATAACCAGCCCCCAAATCAAATCATATGCGGTAACTCCATGAAGCACAAATAAAGGGCCGATAACAAATTCTGTCCCGGCAGTATGCTCGCCGGCATACATGCCTAAAAATCCTTTCCAGCCTTTTTGCTTTTCTTTAGGTACCGGTTCACGTTCATACTCATCTATTGAGTCTAATCTCCTGTTTAACTTTTGTTTGAACTTATCTAGCATTCGATAGAGATGTTTATTTTAGCAAAACTGAAAGCAGCACGGTTTTATCTTGTTTCCTTTAAAGAGTATTACCTGAAGCTTATTTACTCATTTTTTTTATAAAAGTTAAGATATCGAATCTATAATTATTCCGATTGATCATTAGGTTAATCACATCAACTTCACGCTGAGGCTCCCTATTTTGCAAAAGATCATCATCAAATACCATTTTCAAAGATTATGGCGCTAAACTGCAATTCCCTTTTTATCCATAGCTTAATAGTGTGTATGGTTGGCTACATTCCGGCGCAAATATTCCGGGTCTGTTTTCCGGTCAGGCCTTGCGGCCTGGTTAGCGTTCCGGTTTCCGTAAACACGCAGCACTCCGTTGCCCAGCGTAATAACTTCATCAACACCGTTTCCAACAAAATCAAACATATGGAAAACAGGCTCACTAAAATGCAGCCTTCCTTTCCCGTTTTTCCCTATTTTAAACTTATACCAGAACAATTCATCTTCCCCATGGCCATCCCAGTTCCCTCTTACAAATACAGGATTCCCGTTTAAAGGCCTCTCCGGCCAGAGTCCTGCAAGTTCTCCCTGTGGCGTAAACCATTGCACCTGCGACCACAAATAACTTTCTCCCGCACTCCGGTTACCATACGTCCGCGCCCCGACAATTACCTGGGGGCTCTCCACGCCGGATATAAAATCACCGACCTCCAATTGCTGCGTATGCTCAGCCATATTCTGCCAAACCAGATCTCCTGCTTCGGCATCATAGGCCACTACACCTACCTCACTATGAGCAGCAACAAGTTCTTTTCTGCCATCTCCTGTAAGGTCGGCGAAACGGTAACTGTCAACATGATCACGGTTGTTATAAAAGAAATCGAAACGATTCCAGATCTCTTCACCATGAGCATTCAAAAGCAGAGATCCTATAGCAATTTCATCCATTCCGTCGCCTGTCAGGTCTAACGGATAAACATAATGGCCAAGGTGATCTTTGCTCCTGGTTTCTTCATGCTGCCACAGGTTTTGAAGTTCATTATCATAGGCCGTAATATTCATTTGACCGCCCATATCAGTAAATGCAATAATATTATCCGGATAACCACCATCCAAATTGCCTACTGCAAGGCGGAAATTATTATAGACGTGCGGCAAAGGTTTTGTGGGCCATTCGGTCTGATATTTAATATCTCCTGTTTGCCCGTCTGATACCACTAGCCACTCCTTATCGTCTTCATAACGCCAATATATCGCCTCGGCAGATCCATCCTGGTCCAGGTCCCAAACCAGTCCAGGCGCCTCGAATGAAGCTCTGGCATCGGCATATTCTTCCGGAGATTCCCATGACCATAATTCATCACCTGCATTATTAAATGCGTGTAATGAATAATCCCGGGTCAATACAACGAAGTCCGTTAATCCGTCACCGGTCAGATCCCCAAACTTTACCGCACCGGAGTGGGGGATATCATAAGATTTCAGCAGTTCCACATCCGGATGTAACTCATAGGCCGCGAGGTCTTGTTCGCCAAAATTTTCGTTCTTGGTTAGAACCAGTACATCAAGTACCGGATCGGGCATAATCTGCATCAGGCGCAAGGCTGAGGTTCCCTGCTTCAGGTCAAATGTGCCCGCATGTTCCCAGTGTAGAGACTGATTTCCTAAATAAGATGCATTTAACTGATCATCGACGGCTACCCGAAAATAACTATTGTCATTCCCATGGGTCCGGGCAAATAGGTGATATATCCCATCCTCAGGAATCTCGATTTTCTTGACATACTGGGAACGTGATCCCATAACCAGTGCCGTATTATTAAAAACCCTGGACACACCCATTTCTCCCGCGTTCGTGAGGTAATGATCTCTGGGCAGCCGGTCAAGAAAATCAGATGCATCAAGAACAATAGTCGCATCCGATTGATTTCCAGTCAGAATTGGTCCTTCAGAAACTTCATGCCCATTACTCAGCAGCAGAGAAACGATCGTTATATACCCCAATAATTGTTTCATTCCCGCTATGATCTAAGTTTATTATTAGTGGCAACTATTTACAGGCAGACTTGAATAAATGCTACTGGTAAATTGGTGTTTAACAAAAAATAAAATTTAGGCTGTATAAAAAGTTATAAACAATTTACGGTTTCACAATCATAAATGTTGATATCTTTTAGGTGATTAGTTAGGAATGCTTGCAATGGAGTTGTTCTCCGGGCTGCGTATTTGGTCACTCCGAATGTGTGGGAATTTATGGACCAAGTCCATACCAACTCCATACCAAGTCCAACAAAAGCCTTACTCAGACCCGACTGGCAGCAGGAGTTGTACAGGCCATGAATCGGGCATGAACGGGCGGTGAAAGGAGAAGTTTGCATGCTGGCGCTATTGTAGGTTGTAAGTGGCCTAAGGGAATGAAGGGAACTAAGTGAACGAAGTGGACTAAAAGCGCTGTGATGAAGAGAGACGGAGAAAAAAGAACTTACTGAAAACTCTGACGCGGACCCCGCCGGTGCTGTCTCAAAAGATTTAAAACTGCTCCGCGAATGCGTCCTCGTCACGCGTGGAATAAACGCTGGTTTTAGGCCTTTTTTAGCCGGAAGGAAAAGGTGCTTCCTTTTCCTTCCCGGCTTTCTACCTGTATCTCCTGCCCATGAGCATTGAGGATGCTTTTAACAATGGCTAATCCGAGGCCTGTACCGCCCTGGCGCCGGGAACGGGCTTTGTCCATGCGATAAAAACGATCGAATAATTTGTTTAGATGTTGGTCAGGAATTCCCGACCCGGTGTCTGATACCTTTATCAGAACCATCTCATTTTCCTGTTCATAAGAAAGGCAAATGGTGCCCTGGGTGGTGAATTTAAAAGCGTTGGATACCAGGTTTTCCAGCACCTGCTCGATTTTCCCAGGATCAGCTTTTACCAGCACCGGGTGCTGGTCTACCGAAAGGTTAACTCCTTTGTTTTCGGCCTGGTCGCTATACCAATCATAAATTTTACGAGTGATTCCTGAGATATCGAATTCCTTTTGCTGGATGAAGTTTTCATCTGAATCGTACCGCTGGAGGGTCATCAGGTCGCTGAACAGGCGACTGAGCCTGTCGGCCTGACTAACGGCATTTTTTATATATTTCTGCCGTTTGGCGGGTTCCAGCTTGTCCATCTCCATCATTTCAAGAGAACCCATAATCGTATGCAGTGGGTTACGCACTTCATGAGCAATATCCCCGAAAAACTGGCGCTGCTTTTCATTGATATACTGGAGCTGCTCATTGTCTTCACGAAGTTTTAGCGCCATTTGATTGATGGAATCGGACAGCTCACCGAATTCATCTTTCCGCTTAAGATTGATGTTATAATCCACATCACCTGATGCAATTCTTTTTGCCGCATTACTAAGCGATACGATGGGCTTGGAAAGGTAGCGCGAAAATATCGTGCTGACGATGAATATCAGACCAATAGAGATAAACATGCCCGAATAAATGATGTAGCGGATGGTGGTGATGGGTTCATATATTTTGTCTTTAGCTTGACTGATCTGAAGAAACTGTGCCTGGTTAACGCTTCGTGGCAAGTGAGCAAAGGCATAAAGAGAGGGGTCCCCTTTTTCGTTGATGACAACAACCGGACTCCCCCCTTCGGACAACTCTTGTTTTAAAGTATCGTGCATAACTCCGTTAACAAGATTGTCCGGCCTATAGGGGGAGAAATCCAGCACCGCTCCGTGTTCGTCAAACAGTACCAGATTATAACGGACTCCCTGTTCCACCTGGCTCAAGCGCTGCTCGAAATCGTTGCCCTCCGGCAGATTGTGAATGGTCTGAATCATCCAGCGGGCATCTTCTTCCATTTGCCGGATGCCCTCATCCAGTAAAAAAGCCCTGATAAAAAGGATGGAGTAGCTGCTTACGGCTGTTACACCAAATATGAGCAGCAGGATAAATGTGAGTGATAATTTGCCGCGAATATTCATGTATAAACCAGGTCTTTATTCAATCCGTAGCCGCTGCCGCGGTAGGTTTTAATAAGTTCGCCGTCGACTTCCAGCTTCAGCCTTATATTCTTTATGTGAGCATCTACGGTACGGTCAAAGACATACTTTTCTTCGTCACTAATCAGCTCCAGAATGTTCTGTCGGGAATAGACGCGCCGGGGATTTTCAAAAAACAGCTTCAGTATCTTAAATTCGGTCTGGGTGAAATCCAGTTTCTTTTCTTCCAGGTAAACCTCCATGCTTTCAACATTTAAAAATACACTCCGGAAGTTGATCCAGTTACTGCTTCCGGTCGGCTGGCGGCGGAGCAGGGATTCTATATGAGCGCGTATCAGGTTCAAACTGGCAGGTTTGGGTATATAATCATCGGCGCCCAGAGAAAGCCCGTCTATTTCATCTTTTTCCTGGTCGCGAGCGGTAAGGAAAATAACGGGTATTTCTTGTGTTACCGGATGTTTGCGGATAAAGCGGCAGACTTCCCGGCCATCTTTTCCCGGCACCATGATATCGAGAACAGCAAGGTTAATGTTTCCGGCTTCAGATTTCAGAATGTTTATCGCCTGATAACCATCGCTGGCCAGCAAGATCCGGTAGTCATGCATCTCCAGAAAATTGGATAGCATTTCGGCCGGTTCCTGCTCGTCTTCGACTAACAAGATTGTTTGTTTAGGTTTCATCAGGCAGGGGAATAAATTATCGTGGAGATATATGGTTCATGTAATGTACATTAAAAAATATTACATTAATCAACCCATTAAAAAGAATAGTTATTGCTTAGAACCTGATAAATGATCTTTAACTCGCTTTGGCAAGAGCCGAAGACAGCACCTGGCCCAGTACTCCTGAATCGATGGGCTTTAAAAAATATTTAAATGGTTTTGTTTCTTTTGCCCTTTGCCGGGTATTACTGTCAGAATTTCCGGTTTGGTATACAAAGGGGGCATTTGAAAAGGTACAAACTGTTTTCGTAGCCTGTATCTCATCCATATCCCCCTCGAGCTTTATGTCCATCAGGATGAAATCGGGGTCAAGTTCTTCTACCGAATCTATAGCACTGGCACCAGAAACGACCCTGCCCACTACTTTGTATTCAAGGCGTTTGATTTGTTTTTCCAGCAGGAAAGACAGAATTCTGTCATTTTCCACATTTAAGATTCGTTTCATATAAAAACTTATAAAATTAGCTGTAGCTATTATGTTACAGTGTCTATTCTCCGATGCTTATGGACAGGAACTACCTGATAATACACAAAGATTACGCTATATAACAAACATGCCTGCTTAAGTTTTTCTGATCCTTTTCTATCCTAATATAAGGTCATAGCAGCCGTTGACTTTAATGAAAAAAGGCTAAAAGATTATATGTCTTTTATGACTACAAGAGAGTACATCTCTTTTTCGTATAAAAGAATACGGGGTATATGTAAATTTATCAAGTTAC
Organism: Balneolales bacterium; assembly: GCA_040878085.1. GTDB lineage: Bacteria > Bacteroidota > Rhodothermia > Balneolales > Natronogracilivirgulaceae > JBBDMU01. The sequence goes on along the minus strand of JBBDMU010000014.1, from coordinate 85,265 downwards.
TGCTTACCTACAGAGTTTGACATTGCTATAGATTAAGATGCTACAAATATGAATACCGACAACCGTTCTCAACTTTGTTTTTATCTACTTTTGTCTAAAATTTCACATAGTGAATATTTGTTTTTACCTTTAATATACTTCCTATGTTATAGTGCAAAACAAATTACGCATAATAAGTCTCAGAATATTTATGCCACAGCTTAAATAAAAAAATGATCACGTGAAAAAAATATTAGCTAAGAGCGATATAGAAGCTTTAGGATCAGGTACTTGCAATGATCCCTTTTCCATTTTGGGTCTTCATTCAGAAAAGGCTGATGGTAGAAAACAAGTTGTAATACGCACCATGCAGCCCCATGCGAAAAGCATTGATGTAAAATACAATAAAGGCCAGGAATCTGTTAGGATGAACCGGATTTCTGATTCGGGCATTTTTGAAACAACCATACCTGATAAAAAAGAATCCTTCTCATATTACTACGAAATTGAACCTTTTGAAGGGCAGATTTACACGCAAATTGACGCCTATGCTTTCCCTTCCTTATTAACCGACTTTGACCTCCAGCTCTGGGGAGAAGGAAATCACATCAGGGCTTACAATATAATGGGCGCCCACCCCCGAAAAGTTGATGATGTGCCGGGAACGCATTTTGTTGTCTCCGCCCCCGATGCGTTCCGGGTAAGTGTAATAGGTTCGTTTAACGACTGGGATGGCCGGCGCCATCCGATGAGGAAACACCATGAGCAGGGGGTATGGGAAATATTTTTGCCAGGTGTTGGCCAGGGAGATAAGTACAAGTACGAAATAAAGTCGCATAATTTTGATCTCCCTTTGAAAAAGTCCGATCCTTATGGGTTTTATACTGAAAAACGCCCTGCAACAGCATCCATAGTGCATAACCTTGAGAACTTCACCTGGTCTGATGAGGATTGGATGACCGGGCGTTCCAAAAACTTTGACAAGCCGCTGGCCGTATATGAGCTGCACCTCGGCTCCTGGAAACGAGACCATAAAACCAACGATTTTCTGAGTTACCGCCAGATTGCCGATGATTTAATCCCTTATGTAACATCACTTGGATACACCCATATCGAGCTTTTGCCCATCTCGGAGCACCCCTATGATTTGTCCTGGGGGTATCAAACTACCGGTTACTATTCGGCAACAAGCCGTTTTGGGTCGCCCGATGGATTAATGTACCTGATTAACGAATGTCACAGAAACAACCTCGGTGTATTGGTTGATTGGGTTCCGGCTCACTTTGCCAAAGACGATCATGGTTTAAGACTATTCGACGGTACACATTTGTACGAACATGCCGACCCGCGCCAGGGCGAACATAAAGACTGGGGCACGCATATATTTAACTTCGGCCGCACAGAGGTCATTAACTTTTTGCTTTCCAATGCTATGTTCTGGTGCGACAAGTACCACATCGACGGCATACGCGCCGACGCTGTAGCCTCTATGATCTACCTGGACTACTCCCGGGAAGAAGGCGAATGGATACCCAACAAATACGGGGGCAATGAAAATCTGGAAGCCGTCAATTTTCTAAAGCGCACGAACGAGGTGCTCAACCAGGAGTTTGAGGGCGTTATTACCATGGCCGAGGAATCGACTAACTGGCCGATGGTATCCCGGCCCACCTATCTGGGCGGACTTGGGTTCGACTACAAGTGGAATATGGGATGGATGAACGACACACTTAAGTATTTTGAAGTGGATCCGCTATTCAGGCGGTACCATCACAACCAGATCACCTTTTCGATGATCTATGCCTTCACCGAAAATTTTGCGCTGCCTTTCTCGCATGACGAGGTAGTTCATGGCAAGAAATCCATGATCTCCAAAATGCCGGGCGATAACTGGCAGAAGTTCGCCAACCTGCGGCTTCTGTATACCTATATGTACGCCCATCCCGGCAAAAAAATCCTTTTTATGGGAAATGAATTAGCACAGTGGAGCGAATGGAGCAGCGATAAGGAACTAGACTGGCACCTCTTAAATTATGACAACCATAAAGGGGTACAGGCTTTGGTGAAAGATTTGAATCACCATTATAAAGAGCAATCGGCTCTGCATGAGGTTGATTTCGAGTGGCAGGGCTTCGAATGGATTGATGCTTCGGATGTTGACAACAGCATTCTATCCTTTCTCCGGTACAATAAAGGCAAAGAAGAATTTGTGGTATGCATATTTAATTTTACACCCCAGGTTCATTATAACTATAAATTTGGGGTACCCAAGGCCGGTGCATACGAAATACTGGTAAACAGCGATTCTCATTTTTATTGCGGGAGCAATGTTGAGAATCATGACATGAACGCTCTAACCGGCAAGTGGCATAATCAGCCTGCGCATCTGTCATTAAGTATTCCACCTTTATCAGGAATGTTGATCAGGTTGAAATCCGATCAGTGAAACAAAGTACAACACAATCAGCCCTGAAAGAGAATAAGCTATAATGAAATTTGAAAGATCCTGCGGCACACTAGTGCATCCGACCTCCTTCCCATCTCCGTATGATATTGGCGATTTAGGTGGAGAAGCAAAGAATTTCATAGACTTTCTGGTGGAGACCAGGCAATCGATTTGGCAGGTACTGCCCCTGGGGCCTACCGGATATGGGGAATCGCCTTATGCCTCTTATTCCGCTTTCGCCGGAAACCATTATTTAATAAGTCCGGATATATTAGTTGATAAAGGCTTGCTTGACCCGGAAGATCTTACTCCCGGCAGAAGGGAGCCGGCCACGCGGGTGAACTACAATGATGCTTATGCATTTAAAGATAGTATCTTTCAAAAAGCCTGCAACCGTTTTTACGCCGATGCCGACGCCCCCACCTTAGTTGAATTTGAAAACTTCAAGACCGAGAACGAGAACTGGCTTGATGATTACGTGCTGTTCATGGCTTGCCTGCACCACTTTGACAACCGCCCCTGGAATACCTGGGATGAAGGCTTGGCTAAACGTGACGATAAAACCCTAAATCATTACAGGAAAAAACTAGCCTCTTCTATTGACCTGCACTACTGGTTGCAGTTCGAGTTTTTTGATCAGTGGTTTAAGCTAAGGGCCTATGCCAATGAGCGGCAAGTTAAAGTGATTGGTGATATTCCCATTTTTGTAGATCACAACAGTTCTGATGTCTGGTCAAAGTCGCAACTATTTGAGGTGGATGAATCCGGCAATCGCATTTTGGTATCCGGGGTGCCACCAGATTACTTCAGCGAAACGGGTCAACTGTGGGGAAATCCGCTCTACAAATGGAAAAAAATGGAGAAAGACGGCTACTCGTGGTGGGTTGAGCGTTTTTCACAGATGTTTACTTTATTTGATGCCATAAGGGTAGATCACTTCCGGGGTTTTGATGCTTTTTGGGAAGTAAAAGCCGATTCCGAGACCGCCCAATTCGGGCGTTGGGTGAAAGGCCCGGGAAGAAACTATTTAAGGTGATTCGTGAGAAACTGGGTTATTTACCAATTATAGCCGAAGATTTGGGAGTTATCACCAAAGATGTGATTGCCCTGCGGGATAAGTTTGATTTTCCGGGCATGAAAATCCTCCAGTTTTCTTTTTCCGGGGATCGGGCTAATGACTTCTTGCCACACAACTATAAAACAGACAATTCCATTGTCTATACCGGCACCCATGACAATGACACGTCGATCGGCTGGTATGAACAGGCTCCTGACATCGAAAAACACACAGCGCGGGAATACATGAATACCGATGGCAGCGAAATAAACTGGGACTTAATACGTCTGGCGATGTTTTCCGTAGCCAATCAAGCCATCTTCACACTACAGGATCTGATGGGCCTTCCCAGTGAGCATAGAATGAATTTTCCGGGAACCATAGAAGGGAATTGGATATGGAGATATACCCCCGAGATGCTGCAGCAAGTGAATAAGCAGAGAATTATAAAATACGCGGAAATGACAAACCGGATTCCAGGAAATGGTGAAATAGAAGCCCATTAAAGCGAAATAAAAACCCAGGACGCTCAATAACTGTTGGTAAAATCCTGAAAAAACGGATGATGATCAATTGATTACTTGTCCTTATAGTGTTACTATCTATAGCTTAAAAACAGATCCTACGCTCATGAACCTTACTGAGCTTTAATAAAACTATAATAATCCGTATTATATAAAGATTAATACCCTTTAAAATATTATTTATGACATTTGAATTAAACGGCCTGCCAACGCGAACTAAAAAGAATCGCAGCAGTGGTATTACCCTGGCAATAGATAAAGGTTACAGTATCAGGCAAACAGAAGATTTTCTTGAAACTAGCGAACCGTATACCGATATCGTGAAACTGGGATGGGGTACAAGCTATGTAAGTACGAATCTAGAGAATAAACTAGCAGCCTACCGTAACGCCGGCATACCGGTATATATGGGCGGGACATTATTTGAAATTTGCCTGCTCCGGAACCAGCTCGATGATTATCTACGGTATCTTGATCATCATGATATAGGTTTTATAGAAGTTTCTGATGGCACGATCAGATTGTCACAAAAACGGAAATTAGACCTGATTGCTGATCTTTGCAAGAACTTCACGGTTTTAAGTGAAGTAGGCAGCAAAAATCCGGAGAACATTTTGGCACCGTATCAGTGGGTTGACATGATAAAATCTGAGCTGGATGCAGGGGCGTGGAAGGTGATATGTGAGGCCAGGGAAAGTGGAACTGTGGGCATGTTTTTACCCAATGGAGAAGTACGCTCTGAACTTATTGAAGAAATCACGCATCATATCCCTTCAAATGATCTTCTTTTTGAAGCCCCCCAAAAAGATCAACAAATCTGGTTCCTTAAAAAATTTGGTGCCAACGCAAATCTCGCCAATATAGCTCCAAACGAAGTCATTACACTGGAGACGCTCCGGCTGGGCTTGCGCGGAGATACACTTTTTGATTTTTATATTCCCCAGAACGGGGTCGGACAACCCATCAAATGATCTTATGCAGTGCTGGGCTGACAGAAAAGATCTCATACAAGAAATAATAATTTCATGAAAATACTCTACGCCGCCGCGGAGATTTCTCCTTTTGCCAAAATGTCTAACACCGCCGATTTGTTACGATATTTGCCAGCCTCGCTGCAAGATAAAGGCTTTGAAATACGCCTCCTGCTACCCAAGTATGGCTCGATACACGACCGCCGGAACCGGTTGCATGAGGTTATTCGACTGGCGGGTATTAAAGTAGAGGTAGGAGATAACGAAGAGAGCATGAAAATCAAGGTGGCCAGTATACCGAATGCCAAACTTCAGGTCTACTTCCTTGACAACGACACCTATTACAAGAGAAAGGGGATGTTTACCGATCCTAAGACCGGGAAATATTACAAGGACAACGATGAACGATTGATATTTTACAATAAGGGTGTTTTAGAGACCGTTAAAAAGCTCGGGTGGCAGCCTGACATCATACATTGCCATGATTGGGCTGCCGGATTCATACCCGTTTTCTTAAAAACACTGTATAAGGATTTTGATAATTTCAGCAAAACAAAGGTTATCTATAACATACACAACCCGACCAACGAAGGCCTTTTTGATGAAAGTATACTTGATATCATGAAATTGCCTGCTGATTTTGACCGATCAACGGTTATGACCGGAGATAAGGTTAATTTTTTAAAAGCTGGTTTGGCTTATTCTGACCATGTAGTTACAGGTAATCATATAGACGACGAACTGGACGACCTCATAAAGGAGCTGAAGATAAAGCGTGATAAGATACAAGGTTCCCCACAGGATATATCCAGCTTGTTTGCAGATTATTATCACCGCATTACAGGTAAATAACAATATTTAGACCGGAAGCTTCTTTGAATACGTTTTTCTTGCGAAAAGGCCAACCCCACCTCCTTTTTTCCCTAGCACTATTTTCTTTACTTATAGCAGTTTCTTCTTGTGAGGATTCTGGAATTGTCGGTTCAGACCTTGTTGACGAGCCACCATCTATTAATTCAGATACTGTAGATATTCCTTTAACTGAGGGCATTCCGATAACTGCATTTAGTGGTAATGAAAATTACTTCTCTGCAGGTTGGTATAATGACAACAGTTTCGGTGAACAACAGATTACCGGAATGGTTAACCCCTCCTTAAGCAGACAAGGTATTAATGATATCGAAGTCGATGCTAAGGGATACTTGAAACTGCATATAGAAGAAGTCTATGGCGATCAAAATGCGACCGCTTCTTTTGATCTGGTTGAAATAGGCCGCAGATGGCGTGCACCGGCATGGCGTCATGACTCGATTCCTGAACTTACTAATAATGTTGTAGCGTCATTTGATATAACAGATCAGGATTCCCTTGAAATTCCCCTGAGTGATGAATGGTTTGGCCGATATGTTGAATCTTTTAATACAACTGCCGCCAGAGACTCCTTGTACAGACAGGAAATGTTTGGTTTAGCTCTCGTACCAAAAAATCAGGCTAAGATTATAAGTTTTGGTTCCGGGAATACAGAATTGATTATTGATAATCAAGAAACATCGGAAGATGATGATGAAAATGGCGAAGATGATGAAGAGCCCGGGATATACACACAGTTTATGAGAGCCACTGCCTATAGTGTTAATCGCGAATTCATACCGCCACAGGGGCAAAATACTGCCCTTTACAATACCTTTGAAAATACACTTCGATTAAGTTTTGATGCCACCGAGGAATTTATAGGTTCAAAGAATGTCTCGAGGGCAGAATTGGTCTTATATGAAGATACTCTGGCCCTGCAAAATCTACCGGCCGGACACACCCGTCCTGAGGCGAAGGCCTTGTATGTTTATCTGCTAGACGAGAATGAAACAGAGCGGGCGGTTTTAAAGGATCCAAGTTATGAGATGCTGAGAGAAGAAGAAGACAACTCATTTCGGTTAAATCTAACCTCCTATATCAATTCAAATTTAGCAGGGACGATGGACGAGCGGGATTTGTATGTCATCGTGAGAAGTAACGACGGCCGTATAATTCCCACATTCATCCAAAATGAAACCTCCGAAGACCGAAAACCAAGAATTATAATCACCAGCGTCAACCCCGAGAAGTAATGAAAAAAATAGCTTTATTAGCACTAACAGGATTATTGATATCCACTTCACTTTATGCTCAGCAAAGTCAAAGCCAATTAAATAATGGATCCTTTTACACCTATTTTGGCATGGGCTTACCGGTAGATGTATCATCCCCTTCGGCGTCATCCATGGGGCTACAGGGAGTAGCGGTGCAAGATTTCCGGATCTCGAATATAGCCAACCCTGCTATTTGGTCTCAATCCTATTACTCCAACGTTAGCGGTGGATTTTCACTGCGGACCTTTAAAGCTTCCGACAATTTCGGTTCCAGGACCAACTCAATACTTCAGGCAAGTCAATTTCAAATGGTTTTCCCAATTGACCGGGAAAGAATAGGTGTTTCTTTATCTTTGAGTCCTATTACCGAATCCAAATTTCAAATACAAAGAAACTCTGGAGATTTAAGTAATACCGCCGTAGACCTTGATTATGCCGTTACCAATACAGGTACAGGCGGTTTAAACCGATTGGAACTAGGTTTTGGCATTGAGCTTTTCGAGGGAGTTTCATTCGGGTATGCCCCATCTCTTGTTTTTGGTGTTTTAGAGAATGAAACCATCTATAATTTCAGTGATTCTAATTATAATAATATTAATTTTTCTGAAATTAATTCAAATTATGGATTTGGTAATCGTTTTGGTTTATATTTAACACAGCGAGATTTGATTGGAAGTAATGACAGAACGTCATTAGGGATAACTTTCAACCTTCCGGTAAACCTTGTTTCTGAAAGCAGTATAGAAACAAACACGGGTGCAGGAAGTATGGACCTTCTCCCCGCCAATGAGTTTGGTGAACAGGATATAAGAATGCCAATGGAAAGTGCCATCGGTATTACTTATGAATTTAACCAACAGTGGCTTATTTCATCAGATCTGGTATACCAAAACTGGTCGGATTACCAGGGCAGAAATGAGGAACTCTTCACGGATCGCTTGAAAGCCGGCTTTGGTGCACAATACAATGCCGCCAGACGAAACTCGCCAGGTGGTTTTTTTACAAGATTTAATTACAGGGCTGGTGTATCTTATGATACAGGCAATCTTGAAATTAATGATACACAAATAGAAACTTTAATGTTGTCAGCTGGTCTGGGAATTCCTTCTCGTAGAACCGGATCATCTATTGACCTTAACTTCGACTTTGGAATACGTGGCGCTGGAGCAAGTGAACTTGTAGCGGAAAGAATATATGGCCTTAGAGTGTCGTTTAACTTATCAGAGCTCATGTTTCTTCAAAGACGACTTGATTAAATTTTAAAAACACCATGCTTAAATCAACTATCTTCATCGGAACGCTTTTCTTATTGAGCACAAATATATTAGTAGCTCAAGATGCGCCTGAACCGCCTTTTGGCTACGAACCTCAGATAATCCAATCGTTATTTACTGAAGATCATCGTAACAAAGATTACGAAAATGCTCTTCAGTGGGGCCGGTATTTGGTTTTGGCACATCCCAAAGAAATGCCTAGTTACAGCGGAAATTACCGGGGTGACAGAAACATCAGAAAAATGATCGATATCTATTCTCACAAAGCTAAAGAAGCGAATGATCCCACCGTTCGGTCTGCACATCTGGATTCCGTTCAGCTAATGTTTGATTTGATATTTGAACATTATGAAGATGGAGAAGTAGATTATTATACCTGGCACCAACGCCGTGGTCGTTTTCTTCAGGAAAATGCTTCTCATATTGATGATGGATATGCTAAAGCATACGAGCAATATTATACAATGTTTCAGTTAGATGCTCAAAGAGCTACGGAATCTGCGGGTGGTTATTATGTGCAAATTACTCTGGCCAATCTGGAACAAAAAGGTGAACAGGAAAAAGCGCTTCAAATGATAGAAGAAGCCGAACCATATGCAAGTTCCGAACTGTTATCTTTCTTTGATGAGACCCGGAACTCTTTATTTGATGATCCGGAAGAAAGAATTGTTTTCCTTGAAGAACAAAAAGAACAGAATCCCAACGATCTGGCGTTAGTTGAGGAGTTGATGGAATTATATACGGAAGTTGATAATGATGCAAAAGCAAAGCAGTATGCCGTTCAACTCTATGAGTTGAACCCTACTTACGATAACATCATGCGGTTGGCCGACGATGCTCTTTCAAATGCAGAATATGAAGAATCTATTGAATTTTTAAAAGAGTCCATTAGTAAAACCGATGACTCTAATGAGAAAAAAGCCGCAGCGCTTCAAATCTCGGATAATTACTTAAATCTTCGTAACCTCGAACAGGCCAGGGATTATGCAAATGAGGCTATGAATTACGATCCCAACTGGGGGCAACCTTATATCCAAATTGCCGAAATCTATGGTCAAGCTGTAAGTAGTTGTGCAGGTGGCGACATGAGCCGTCAGGATAAAGTTGTTTATTGGTTAGTTCTGGATTATCTTGACAAGGCACGGGATACCGATTCAAATACTTCCCGTACCGTCAACAGACTCTATTCTGCTTTCCAGGATGTGACACCCACGCGGGAAGATATGTTTTACCAGGATTGGGAAAGTGGTGATCAAATAGCAGTAAATGGATCATTGAAAAGTTGCTACGCCTGGATTAATGAAGAAACGACAGCTCGGTAAATAACCGGCACTGTTAGTAATATTTTTATAATTGAAATACTGTTTTTTAAAATAAAGTATCTTTATCCATCAAATGATGTCCCTCAGTTAGGATGGATTAGATACTTTATTAAGCTTTATAAATTCTATAATTACGCATTCCAGTGCATTAGACTTTATTAGCATCAAAACCTACCTTCTGTACATCCCATAATTGATTTATCTTTTAATAGCCTCAATAGCTTTTCAAGGTACCCTATTAATAAAAATGGTCGGTTTAATCAAAGAATCGATCTAAATTACACACGCATTATTTAATGCTGCACTATGAATAATTATCGAGACAAAAACCAAAACAAGCGCAAGCAAAAGAAAAAAAAAGGCGGTGGCGGTGGCGGTCGTTTTAAGAAAAAAAAGGGTGGCAATCAGGCATTAACCCCTTATTTTCTGGATAATGAACATGTCAAACCCGCTGGTGAATATACAGGTGTCATTGAATTGAATGAAAAAGGTTACGGTTTCCTTAGAAAACTCGACCATGAATTCACAGCCTCCCAAAAAGACCCTTTTTTAACACAAGATCAGGTCCGCTACTATAACATCAAACCAGGATTGGTCCTTCGTGTTTATTTAGAACAAGATCAAAAAGGCAATCAAAGGGTTAGTGAGGTACATACCGTAAACGGGCAAAGCCCTGATCAATGGGTTTTAGCTGATCGATTTGAGCTGCAAACACCTATTATGCCGGTAGATCAAATCAAGCTCTCCAAGAAGTCTGATGAAATTGAGCAACGAGTAATTGACTTAATAGCACCAATCGGCAAAGGCCAGCGAGCTCTTATTGTTGCACCTCCAAGAACAGGAAAAACTGTTCTTCTAAAGAAAATAGCAAAGTCTATTGATGAATCTGACGAAGATATTCATCTGGCTATCCTATTGGTTGATGAACGTCCGGAAGAGGTGACAGATTTTATGCGCACCACCAAGGGACAAGTATTTGCATCATCTAACGACAAACCCACTCAAAGTCACACCCGCATTTCTGAATTGGCATTAGGATATGTTAAACGATTGGCTGAAATGGGTAAAGATTCTGTACTCCTTATTGATTCTTTAACTAGAATGGGGCGTGCCTATAATGCCGCCCAAACTAATAGCGGCCGTACTCTTTCAGGAGGTCTGGATATACGTGCGCTGGAGATTCCCAAAAAAATATTTGGCTCCGCCCGGAAAATTGAAAACGGCGGTTCTTTAACAATTATCGCAACCTGTCTTGTAGAAACCAATTCCAGGATGGACGACTTAATTTTTGAAGAATTTAAGGGTACCGGTAACATGGAACTGGTCCTGGATCGCGAACTTGCTAACGACAGAGTCTTTCCTGCAATAAATATTGCTTCATCGGGTACCCGTAATGAAGATAAATTCATTGATGACTCAATGGAAGAGAGAAATATGGTAAGGCGTTATTTACTTAAAAAGTCATCGAAAGAGTCCATGATAAGCCTTCTCCAGGTTCTTAATCGTACAGAGAGTAATGAAGAACTTTTAAACCAAATAGCTGCCTACGGCTAAATAAATCACTTGGTTAAGCTTAATAAACAATCGTCAAATTAAATATTATGCTGCGTCAGTGTTGATTATAAGGTAGTTGAGTTACTTTCCAACTACAATAAACGGTGCCCAATGTACTGGATGGCTATACTCGTGGCTATCCAGTAATGCCAGCTTAGCATTTCTCATTGCACCTGCTTTATAGCCATAAGAATCCGTATCCCAGCCAACCCACCGCTGGAATGTAGAAGTCCAACTGCTCCATTTTCTATCGAGTTGAATAAGTTCTTTATAAAAGTTTTCCATTAGAACGGAAGTGCTTCGATCGTAAACAGGCCATAGGCTTACAACAACCGTAGAAGCACCAGCATTGAAAAAGGCCCTTTGCAGCCCCAAAACTCCTTCACCCCTTACTAATTTTCCAAGCCCCGTTTCACAGGCACTTAAAACTACTATATCTGCATTAATAGAAAGAGCATATATTTCTGCACTTCTTAAAAACCCATCCTCTTGTATAAGAGACGTTTTATTACTCTCACCCTGAGCAAGTACCAATCCACTCAACTCAGAACTTTTCTCATTAAGCAGCCCATGGGTGGCAAAGTGTAAATACCGGTACTGGTCTAGATCATGGTTTTTTATATTATTTTCTGTAGCATTTTCTCCTTGTAGCAGCGTAACATTTTTGTAATGCGGTGAAATGGCTCTGGCTTCAAGTGTACTTGATGGTAACGAAGTATAGGTAATTCCGTTAGGATTCAACTGCGATCCGCCAAATTCTGGATTCACCACCTGAAGCATATCCTTATCATATTCCTGCTGGGGTTCACGAATTAGATCTAATGCAGTAATGGATGGGGAATATTTTATTTGATAATTCTGAATCATATAATCTTTATTCCAAACCAATGCCTCGTATGGTAAATAAGTTAGCATCCCCTCCGCTACAATAATTAATTTATCCGCATTCTCTAACATCTCCCGGGCAGGACCCAGTAATATTTCAGCTAAATTACCTGCTTTTTTCTTAACCTCCCTCTCAGATCGCTTATTTATAATGGCATCACGATATTCTATAACCAGCTTATCAATTTTAGAATGCTCATTGTCTTCCAAAATTGGATTTTCAATCGCCCAACCTATAGTTTTATTATTCGATATTGCGAAACTCACCAATTGTGAGTCTGAAAAGGAATATCCCAGATACAATGTATTAAGCCCCACTTTCGCCTTAGCTTGTTTCAGCGATAGAGGGTCCGGATAATCAAATCGAGAATACACAGGATTAGATATACGCAGCCGGCTCAAAAATCCATCATATTTCAATTCAGCACTCCTTAATTCATCCAATGTCTTTTTCCGCTGAATATCATCAGTAATTTGTTCCAGTTCCGCTGTTAGTTCAACTACCCGCTTTGATTTTTGGACCTTTTCATCTAAAAGTTCGGGATCCAGTTGAGCGTCTAGTTTGTAGGAAGCCTCTGCCAGATCATCAATAAAAGCACGCGCTTTAGCGGCTTCGGTCCATCGAAAAGCCTGTTCGGTTTGATTATTATCGTTCAGATACCACGAAGCTACTTCGATATAAAAAGAAGCAAATGATGAAAAGAAGTTCGCTTTGGCGCTTCCGGCAGCACCTATTTGTACACGCTGGTTCTCAATGGCATCATATAGTATTTCTGCATAATAAAAAGAACTGTCTGAGCCCATTGCATGGTGGAGCTCAGCAATTTCCATTGTTAAATGCAGGTTGGGTAAATCAGGGTTTATCCTTATTCCTATCTCATAGGCTCGGTTAAGATGCTCCAGCGCCATGTCGTATGATTGCATATTGACATGTGTAGTTCCTATGTTGGAAAGGAAGTCTACATGTAAGGATTTGCTCTCAAAAGGGCTGCTAATACTATATGCTTTTGTATAATACGAAAGGGCTTTTTCGTATTCGCCAGTGCTGTTATAATAATAACCCATATCCCGATAGGCACTTCCAATCGAACGTAAATCACCGATTTTTTCTTCAAGCTCCAACCTTTGTTCAAAGAAAGAAAAAGCTTTTTTATAATCGTTTAATCTAATATACAGCCTCCCCAATGCATTCATACTGGTACTTAAACTGGAAGGATCGTCAGATTCCGAATAGATTTCATAACTTTGAAGGTGGTAATACTCGGCCCTTTCAAGGTCGTTTTGCTGTGCATGAATGATTCCTATGTTCCTTAAAGTAGCGGCTGATCCATATTCATTTTCATTATCCCGGTAGTTTTCCAGACTTTTGTCGAGGTAGTCCAAAGCCAACAAATTATTCCCTAACCGGCGGTGAGTCATGCCAATGTTATTATACATAATCGCCATATTACCAAAGAGTTCTTCTTCCAATCGGATTTTCAGGCTTTGCTCAAAGCTTTCGAGAGCTTGTTGAACCATACCGTAATCAAGGTACGATACCCCAAGGCTGTTGAGAGTAATAGCAACACCTAATAAATCACCCGTATCTTCAATTAACTCCAGGGAGAGTTTAAACTGCCTGATGGACTCTTGCAAATTTCCCATACGCCTATTCAAATTGGCGTAATTGTTGAGGATAAGACTGGCGCTATCTGAATCATCAGCCTCATTTGCTAATTCTAGGGCTTGTGATAAATAATCAACGGCCTCATCATAGTACCCCTGTCTGCTTCGAATGGTTCCCAGGTCTGTCAAAAACATTGTGGTGCTCTGCATATCGCCTAATAATCCGGCCAATTCCAGACCTTTTTTTGCTAACTCTAAAGCTTCTTCATGCTTACCAAGCCTCCAGTTTACACTGTTCAAGTGTTCAAGCGTCTTTACCTGACTGACCGTGTCATTGCGGCTGATGTAGATATCAAGGGCTTGATTATATAGTTCTCTGCTCTCATTTAAGCTGTTATCCAAATGTAATGCTCTCGCGGCATCGTGCAGAGAATCTGCTTTTGCAGCTATTTGTGCTTCAACTTCTATACTGATAAAAAGGCACAGCGCCAGTTTTAAGCATACGATTTTGTAAACATCCATACAGTCTTCATCAATTTGAATTAATGATTAAGTATGGGTAAAGTAGGCAATTAAAAAGCTACCTGCCAGATGCTTATAATATGCAGCAATTCCAGTTTTCCTGGTAATGAAAACTTTTATATCTCATGATGTTAGCCAAACAAGGCATTAACAAAATTCACACGGTCAAAAACCTGCAATTGATGAATTTTCTCCCCGACTCCTATATATTTAACCGGCACATCAAGCTCAGAAGAAATCCCTATAACAATCCCGCCTTTGGCCGTGCCATCCAATTTGGTTAATATGAGGCCGGTTATATCCACGGCTTCCGTGAATGCTTTTGCTTGCTGCATGGCATTTTGCCCGGTGGATGCATCCAAAACCAATAGAACTTCATGTGGAGCCCCCGGTACGATTCTGTCCATCACCCGCTTAATTTTGGTAAGTTCATCCATTAAAGCACGTTTGTTATGCAGTCGTCCTGCGGTATCGATAAGGGCTACATCCGTACCCCGCGCTTTAGCTGATGCTACCGTATCATAGGCCACTGCTGCCGGATCTGCATTCTGACCCTGCTGAATAATAGGCACATTGGCACGTTCGCTCCAGATTTTAAGCTGATTTACTGCTGCTGCCCTGAAGGTATCTGCAGCGCCTAGCAATACTGATTTCCCGGCTTCTTTATAATGAAAGGCTAGTTTTCCTATACTTGTTGTTTTACCCACGCCATTGACACCCACAATAAGCACTACATGAGGTTTGTTGGGCAAGGCTGCACCGAACTCAGCGGGTTTATCGGTGCCGCTTTCTTTGAGCAGCCCGATTATCTCTTCCCGGAGAATTTGCTGAAGCTCTCCGCTGCCGACATATTTATCCCGGGCTACCCGCTTTTCTATTCTTTTTATGACCTCAAGAGTTGTGGCAACACCCACATCCGATGTTATAAGCACTTCTTCCAGGTCATCCAGCACCTCATCGTCAACGGTATCTTTTCCTGCAAAGGCTTTTCCCAGCTTACCTAGCATTCCACTTCGGCTTTTTTCAAGCCCTTGTTTTAGATCCTCTTCTTTTTTTTTAAAACCGAGATTGTCGAAAAAACCCATTAAGGTATAACTTAAAATTTTTAATGTGGTGAAATGAGAAACGTTGCTGGCCTAATCCATTACCAGTCATTCCATGTAACTGGCAAATTACGGAAAAATTCCCAATTGCTGATATGATAAACCAATTTTATTAATAGCGCTAGCAAACGCAGCGGTTCGAAGATCTATTTTATGCTCGTTTCTGATTTCCCGGATTTCATTATAAGCAATCATCATGGTGTCCTCTAGCCCTGAATCTACAATAGCCCTCTCATCCGCTCCCTGAACGAGCTCATCAATGATTTTCTGAGAGAATTTATTGGTGGATACCGTTTCTACTGCGGCTAGTAGTTTTTTTACCGCACTTTCTTCATAACGTCTGTCCATACGGCCAAATCTGACATGCGAAAGATTCTTTAGCCATTCAAAAAAGGAAACGGTCACACCGCCGGCATTCAGATAGTTATCCGGTATGATTAACACATCCCGTTTCTTCAAAATAGTATGGGCTTTGCTTGTTGTCGGCCCGTTTGCAGCTTCTGCAATTATTTTAGTTTTTATATTATGGGCATTTTCTTCATTTATTTGATTTTCGAGGGCCGCAGGCACTAATATATCGCAGGGCAATTCTAGCGCTTTACTGGATTCAGAAATATTCTCAGCACCGGGGAAATTCATTATAGACCCTGTCTCTTTCCAGTGTGCCATCACTTTGTCTACATCCATTCCTTTAGGGTTATGGATAGCCCCCTGGGCCTCGGCAAATCCAATCAGTACAGCACCGGCTTCCTGCAAGTTTTTTGCAGAGTGGTAGCCTACATTCCCCAGTCCTTGTACAATCACTTTCTTGCCATCCAGGCCGGTCTGCAAACCAAGGGCTTTCATATCGGCAACGTTTGAACACGCTTCCCTTACACCAAAATAAACCCCGCGCCCGGTCGCCTCTGTGCGCCCCCGGATTCCCGATTGATGGATAGGTTTCCCCGTAACACATCCGGCAGCATCTATTGAGGGATTCACAGCACGGTAGGTGTCCATAATCCAGGCCATCTCCTGCTCGCCCGTACCATAATCAGGTGCCGGTACATCCAATCCGGGTCCCATAAAGTTTTTCTGAATAAGTTCAAAAGCATACCGCCGTGTGATACGCTCGAGCTCATGGATCGAATATTTACTTCTGTCAATTTTAATGCCACCCTTTCCGCCGCCAAAAGGCACATCCACAACCGCACATTTGTAGGTCATCAAAGCAGCCAAGGCAGTTACTTCATCTTCATTCACATTAATACTGTACCTGATCCCGCCCTTGGTTGGCAGCTTATGGTGGCTGTGCTGCGCCCTCCAGCCATGAATGGTCTCAATGCTGCCATTGTCCATTTTAACAGGAAAGGTGACGTGATAGGTGCTGTTGCAAATTTTAATTTGATTTAAGATGCCGTCGTCGAATTCGGTATATTTTGCGGCTCTGTCAAAATTGTTATTTACATCTTTAAAAAATTTGTACTTACTCATGTGTAAAATTTAAATTTATATAGAATAGTTTTTCTTGTAGAGGGTATATGCTGGTAAAATAATTTTATAAGCAGTGGCAACATAAGATTAATATTCATTTAATTCAAAACAGCGGGATCGTAAACAACAGGTAATTCTAACTCCTGCAATTTACATCCAGCAATTAATCATTTCTTGCTACGGCGTACAACCTGCCCCGGACGCGCCTGGGTATGCCTGCCATGGTCCAGAACCTGCACGCCATTCACGAAAACATGATCCACGCCCAGAGCGTACTGATGGGGATTTTCATAAGTAGCCTGATCTTTAATGGTTTCCGGGTCAAAGATAACGATATCCGCCTGGTAACCGACTTCTAGCTGGCCACGTCCGTCAATCCTGAGGTTCTTTGCAGGCAAGGCTGTCAATCTGTATATGGCCTCTTCTAGTGGAATAATTTGCTCTTCACGCACATATTTGCCCAGCAATCTGGCAAAGTTCCCAAATGCTCTGGGATGGACCATAACACCCATTTGATCTGAAAATGACCCCCCGTCTGAGCCAAAACTCATCCAGGGCAGCCGAATCTGCCTTTCTACGTTTTCGTCTGACATTAAAAAATAAACTGCTCCTATTCGCCGATTATCCTCAATGGTCAGATCAATGGCCGTTTCAATGGGATGGGTGCCTCTGTGCATGGCTATTTGCGCAAGGCTTTGTCCGTTATAATGCTTTAAGTTGCTGTCTTTTAATCCTGTAATTATAATATTCTCAGGGGTGCCTGCCGCCAGATAAAAATTTTCCCAATCATTCGAATCGGTTTTTATTTCTTCCACAATTTGTTTTCTGATCTCGGGATTCTTTAACCTATTGATCCAGGCCCGGTGTCCGCCTTCGTTGGTCCAGGGTGGCATAATAGCGGCAAGGCTGGTGGAAGCGGCTGTATAGGTATACATATTAGCGCTTATTTCCAGTCCCTCAATAATACGGGCAGCCTCGATTTTGCTGATTACCCTATTGAGTTTGTACCAGTTAGGCTCACCGGCGGCTTTCAGATGAAATATTTCTGCGCGAATGCCGGCTTTTCTGGATATTTCTATGAGTTCATCCACTGATTCTTCAAAGCTGTTGCCCTCGCTTCGGAGGTGTGATATATACAAACCATCAAACTCAGCAGCAACTCTTGAAAGTGCAATCAGTTCATCGGTGCCGGCAAAAAATGCCGGAGCGTAAATTAAGGAAGTGCTCAGCCCAAGGGCACCGTCTTCCATAGCTTGCCTGACCAACCCGCGCATTTTATCCAGTTCAAATTCGTTCGGCTCCCGATCTGCGTGGCCCAAAACATACTGGCGTACTGTAGTTGCCCCAACAAAAGAAGCTATATTTGTTGAAACCCCTTTGTCGGTTAAATGGACTAAAAACTCATCAAGGGTATTCCATTCCAGGTTGTTCCCCGAAACTGGCCCCATTGATGTGCCTTCCCCAAATACCTCCAGTGTCACCCCCTGCTTGATATCGCTCATGGAACGCCCGTCTAACAGAAGGGAATTGGGCGCCCAGCTAAGTACATTTATGAATCCCGGTGAGACGGCTCTCCCGGATGCATCGATTACTTTAGGAGCATAGGCATTGTCCAAACCCCCTATTTTTACAATTTTCTCACCACGAATGGCGATGTCTCCGATAAAAGGCTCCTCACCTGACCCGTTATACACAGTCCCGTTTTTTATGATGATATCATACGTTCCATTCGGTTTTGAGCCTAACGCAAGAATAAAAACAGACAAAAATAAAAGAAGCGCGTACTTCATTGAAACAATTTGAGAGAAAGAGTGGTTTATAAACAAAGGATAAGGAAAAACGAGACCATTATCATTTTTGGCCGGGGTGTTTTAATATCCTGCCTGGCCATATGCGTGTATTTCATGCGATATATATAAAGTGATAAATTAGATCTCTTAAACAAATTAGAAAGCCTTACCACATTATAAACATGCTTCGGTTAATACTAGTATGCCTCTTTCTCATATTTAAAATTGCTTCTTCAATATATGCAGAAGCCAATGATTATGATTTACTCATCCTCAATGGCCGTGTCTTCGACGGGATGGGGAGCCCCTGGATCCGAGCTGATATAGGGATTAAAGGTGAAAGGATCGATTCTGTCGGCAATCTGAAAAATGCTTCGGCGCAGAAGGTTATAAATGCCGGAGGCCTATACGTGTCACCCGGTTTTATTGACGCGCATACCCACGCTGCTAACGGGTTGCAAAGTAGAGAATTAAGTCTGGCCAAACCCTTACTTGAACAAGGCATAACCTCAGTAGTTATCAATCATGATGGCGGAGGCCCGGCAGACCTTGCCGGGCAGGAGAAAAGGTTACTAGAACATGGCCTTGGGGTGAATACCATCCAAATGGTGCCGCATGGTTCTATCCGCAGTCAAATTATGGGCAGCTCAGACCGTAGCCCATCAGCGTCAGAACTTGACCAGATGAAAGCCCTTGTTAGAAAGGGAATGGATTACGGAGCTTTTGGCCTCTCTACAGGGCTGTTTTATGTTCCAGGTAATTTTTCTGATACCAGTGAGATCATTGAACTAGCCAAAGTGGTTGCTAAATACGATGGCATTCACGTCAGCCATATCCGTGATGAAGCCGATTACAGCATCGGAGTAGTCGCCGCGGTAGATGAAATTATCGCTATCTCTGAAGCAGCAGGCCTGCCCGGTGTAATTTCCCATATAAAAAATCTGGGGCCCAGGGTATGGGGGCTTTCAACCGTCCTGATTCAAAGAATAAATGCTGCCCGGGAAAGGGGCATTGAGGTTTATGCCGATCAATATCCTTATTCAGCATCGGTCACCAGCCTGTCGGCCGCGCTTATTCCGCCGGCCGCCCGTAAGGGGGGCATAAATGCTCTGCGCACCCGCCTCCACGATGAAAGTAGCCTAAAATGGATTCGTGACGGGATAACAGAGAACCTTGACCGACGAGGAGGGGCAGACCGTATAATGATCCAGGGTTATGTACAAGATAGAAGTCTCGAGGGCAAAACTTTGCAAATGGTTTCAGATAGCCTTGGAACCAATCCCATAGATCTTACCATTGAAATCATGATAGCGGGCAGCCCATCCATTATCTCCTTTAATATGCACAATGATGATATAAACCTCCTAATGCAGCAATCCTGGACCATGACTTCTTCAGACGGCGTTTTAGTAGGTATAGGTGCGGGTGTTCCGCATCCCCGAAGCTTTGGTCCGTTTCCCAGAAAAATACGAAAATACGTGCTGGAAGATGAGGTTATCAATCTGGAGACAGCCATCCGGAGCATGACCTCGCTTCCAGCGTCCGTATTCCGGCTGCAAGATCGTGGAGTTATCAGACCGGGCGCCATTGCCGATATTGCCATATTTGACCTGGCCGAAATAAAAGATGTGGCTACCTATACTGATCCCCATCATTTGTCCGAAGGGATGGTGCATGTATTGGTTCGCGGCAAAGCTGCTTTATCAAACGGTGAACCTACAGGGGAACTTCATGGCAGGGTATTAAAGAAACGTTAACTTATCTTTTTTGGATGGCTTGTTCCCCCTATACAAACCAGGGTTTGCACACCCGAATCAAGGCCCGCTCAAGACTTGCTCATGGCTTACTGCCAGTGGGAGTTGATATGGACTTGGTACGGAGTTGGTCAAGACTTGATCAACCCGATTTTAGCAGATGTTCAGCTTTTAAAAACTGTTAATACTCCCCCACATATTTTAAAGCCAAAAATTATATTTTACGAATTATAAATCAACACATTTTCCAAATGCACCAGGTATGAACCACGACGAACCTCAGGAATTTCCGATTAACGGTACGCTTGATCTTCACATCTTCAAGCCGAATGAAGTGAAAGATTTGGTGCCAGAGTACCTGGAAGCCTGCCGTGAAAAAGGAATATACACGATCCGCATCATTCACGGAAAAGGCACCGGTACGTTACGCCGCACCGTGCACTCGGTTCTGAGCCAGCTAGATTATGTGGAAAATTATTACCTTGCCGGACCCGGTTCAGGAAGTTGGGGAGCCACGATGGTACATATAAACAAGCTGCCGGATGGGGATTAGACCACCCTCGTCAAATTTCGGCTTCTTTATTTTTTTTCCTTTTTTTCAAAATATTCAACAGCAGCCTGATAAACTTTTGGCGAAAGCAGAAGTGTGGAAAGCATGGTTGGTACGGCCATCAATGCGAACATCCCGTCTATCATGCTGATAACAGCCGTAATAGAAGCAACTGAGCCAAACAAGATTGAGAAGATGTAAAAGTAGTTATAGTAATGCTGACGTTCGGCCCCAATAAGGAAGCCAAGGCATTTTGTTCCGTAGTAAGAATACGTAAACATAGTTGTAATGCTAAAAACTATCACGCAAAATAGCAGCAAATAAGTTCCTATGGCCGGCATAGCTGTAGAAAATGCTTCGGAAGTTAAGGTAATGCCATCGGCATCTGATGTTTGCCAGACGCCTGTCATCAGGATTGCCAGGGCCGTCATAGTACAAACAATTAGGGTATCAATGGCGGGTTCAAGCATTCCAACCAGGCCCTCCCGTACGGGTTCGTTGTTTTTGGCTGCCCCGTGAGCCATTGCTTCTGTACCGATACCGGCCTCATTAGAGAATGCAGCCCGCCGGAAACCTGTCACAATGACGGCACCAACAGCGCCACCGGCAGCGGCTTGCCCGGTAAAGGCATCCGTGACTATGAGGTTCAGGTAATAAGGTATTTCCGAATAATGAAGGGAAATGATATAAAGCACCGCGCCCACGTAAACCAGTACCATAACCGGTACCAGACTTGACGCCACCTGCCCAATGCGTTTAATACCGCCAAAAATCACCAGCGATACGATAACAACCAAAATTAGGCCTACTATAAAATCGGCACCCAGATGTGAATCTGGCGAGGCGAGCCCCCCGGGAATTAGAAAATCATCACGTATGATTTGAGTTAGCTGATTGGCCTGGAACATCGGCACGCAGCCCAGCAGACCGCAAACACTGAAAAAAGCCCCTAATGGCCGCCATTTAGGGCCCAAACCTTCTGTAATATAGTACATGGGTCCGCCCTGAAGTTTTCCCATGCTGTCTTTACCCCTGTACATGATGGAAAGTGTGCAGGTGAAAAACTTAGTGGCCATGCCAACAAGGGCGCTAATCCACATCCAGAACAAGGCCCCCGGGCCGCCAACCACAATCGCAATGGCAACCCCGCCAATATTACCCATACCCACCGTTGCCGCCAGGGCACTGGATAACGCCTGAATCGGGGTGATATCGCCGGGTGCATCATGGTCTACATATTTCCCTGTAAGCACTTCCACACTGTGACCCAAGTGCCTGTACGGTATAAACCGGGAATAGAGGAGGAAAAAAAAACCACCTCCGGCAAGCAGAATAACCAAAGGCAACCCCCATGTAAAATTGGCAAAGGCGACAAAAAAATCTTCTATTGATTGCAGTGTCTGTTCCAGAATGGCATCCGTTTGGTTAGAAAAAGAAAACAGTATAAACAAATACAGCTTTCAAGGCAAAATAAGAGTACTTAAAGATTGGAATAATTAGGTGATAATGCTGCATATAAATCAAGAAACAATATTCTTATTATGTTGCTTAAATTTCTTGAATTTCTAACTTATTATTACTCTACCGCTTGAGAAACCTGTTGCCGTTATATGAAATTTTTCCTAATTATGAGGAAATTTTAAAATTATATAAGCGTTTTAGGGTTAATAGATTTTAACCTCAATTAAAACCGTTACCCTATCCCCATTTCGAGATTGTATAACTAAAAAAAGCTTTGCAATGCCGAAATGGCTTACCAAGGAGTATATTATTTTAGCCATCATCCCTATTGTATTATCCTTTAGTTTATATGCTGCAACGCACAGGTATTTATCAACAGCCCGAAATGCCGCCGCAGCGCCAGACGGCGGCGGTAATCAGCATTATCTAAAAGCAGCAGTACCGGCCGTGGCCCCTGCCCCTGTGAATAAGATTCCTCTCAAAGCTGCCGCCCCTATAAAAAAGGTTCCCGCAAGGGCAGCCGCTCCCACCCGGGACTACAACGTTACTAGAAAAGATCTTTATTTTGATAATCTGCCGTCCGGCCTGGATGGTTTGAAAATTGCTCAGATTAGTGATATTCACTCCGGCAGTTATATGACCCAACACCAGATTCACGAGATTTTTGAAGTAACCAACAGCCTGCATCCTAATCTGGTAACGATAACCGGTGATTTTGTTGATTCTTCTAAAAAGCAAATTCCTGCCCTGTATAATACAGTTAGGGAACTTAAATCGGATTTTGGCACCTTTGGCTGCCTCGGGAACCACGATCATTATGCATCGGGACCTACTGTAAGCGCCGCAATGGAAGATCGCGGCATCAATATGCTTGTAAACCGTAATGATGTATTACAAATAAATGGTGAAAAACTGGCGCTGCTTGGGGTAGATGATTTTGGTTCGGGCAATCATAATCATGCCCGTCTTGATAATGCTCTGCGTAATGTTGATCGGGATACCTTTAAGGTGCTGCTTTCCCACAGGCCGGAACTCTTTGATGTGGCCCACCAACAGAATATCGACCTCACCCTTTCCGGGCATACCCATGGCGGACAGATTGGTATGGATTTTATGGGAATTCCGTTTTATCCGATTAAACTGATTTACAACTACACACACGGGCTCTATCAGCAGAATGATCGAAAACTGTATGTAAATGTAGGGGTAGGGATGGTTGGCATTCCTTACCGCATGATCAAGCCGGAGATTTCTCTTTTGACTTTGAAGAAAGGGTCATAAAATAATACGGGGCTGTCTCAAAAGATGCTACGGCATTGTGCGCGATCGTACTGATTAAATCAAGTGCAATTTCTGCTAAGCGAGATATTTAACAAGGGACTTTTACGCCGGTACAGGTGTCTCGCCTGTACCTTCTTTGTTTTACGGTCTCCGGCCGACCGGCCAATACCATTGTGCGAAACTTTTTGGTGAATGTTCAGTGGTTTTTTTTTATCTGCTGTTCGCCAACCTGACTCCTCCTGCTCATTAAATTTTAATCGAGATCCTGATGCAATGTTTTTATTATTTTTCATCTATATTGCTGCTCAATATTTAATAGTGTTGTTAGGATATACACCTTTTTTATTATTAAAATCACTAATAACAAAAACTTATAAGGGATAAATAACTAGTTTATCCCTTATAAGTTTTTGAGTTACCGACATCACCTACTTATTAAAAATCTATAATGGTTATCCATACATAAAACTATTAGTTTTAACAAAAATTTTGCACGCACTGGAACCTAAAAGAAATTCACTAAACTCCGTATTTTATCGTTTTAGAACCATTTCAAATAAAAACCTACGGCTAGTTTTTGTTGATAATTTATATCCTTTGTGTTGCTCTCCGAAAAAATGTTATTTTAGCATCTATATCTTAACTCCTACACAAAATCTACACCTTGCAAGACAAAGCGAAAAGAAAATAAAGCTTTTGGCAGCACCGATTTTGTGTTGAATCAAAATAGTAAAATCCCATAGAACTTGTTTGAAAACGAATCCGGCTATATAAATGACGAGAACCGGCTCGTCCAAAAAGATAACACCTTTTTTAAAGGTAGAGAATTAGGAAAAGTTAACCCTGCGAAGGTTGAAGAGGCCATGGAATATTTCAAACAATCATTCGAACAACTGAATGGTTACGTAGACAAAGTATTGAAAATAATTGACGCATCATCCGATAAGCAAGGTCAGTTGAACAAGTTAGAGGTTTTGAAACAAGAAATCACCCAAAGTGACGCCCTTGGTGATTTCGATACTTTGCTTGGGAAAGTTACCGGGCGTAAAGAAACTATTTCAGCAAATTTTGCCAATGCAGATGGAACACCCTCAGAAAAACCGGCAGACCCGGCATCCATACCAACAGCAGACGAGCGGGATGAACTGCCACCCATGCCCGAATTTGAGGAAATCGTAACTAAAGCGGAATCGCTTAGTGCAGGATCCGATTGGCAGTATACCGGGCTGGAGTTTGATAATTTGCGATTAAAATGGGAAAAACTCCCTGTTCCCGAGCAGAAAGACGCTTTAAGTAAACTTTGGGGTAAATTTAAAGCTGCCGAGGATACTTATTACCGGCGCAGAACCGAGTATCAAAATCAGCAGCGAGAAAAGCGGCAAATGAATCTGGAAAAAAGGCAGCTGATCCTTGATAAGTTTCAAAAACTTGTTGATAACAAAAAGTGGCAGGCCACCGACGAGGTCAAGAGTATTCAGCGCAGATGGGAATCTATAAAGAAACTACCCGCCGACGAAGCAAAAAAGCAGGATGTTAAGTTTGAAGAACTACTGGGTGTTTTTGATAAAAACAAAGTAGAGTACCTGGTTCAAACACGCCAGAAAGAGGAAGATAACCTGTCTGGTAAACTGGCGATCATTGATAAACTAACTTTAATACTCTCGGAAGTAAACCCGGAAACTAAAAATTGGGATGCGCTGGACCATCAGGTCGAAGAGTTATCCAGGCAATGGAAAAAAATTGGTTCTGCTCCCAAAGAGCAATCCAACCAAGTGTGGGACAAGTTTCGAACGTCGAAAGACGAATACTTTGTTAGGAAACTTGAATTTAACCCTGCATACAAAAAAGAGCTCGAGCGCAACTACCAGAAGATGCTGGCCATATGTGTAGAAACCGAAAAGCTTAAAGAAGAAAAAGACATAGCTCTGGCTGCCCGGCAGGTTAACATCCTACATAAGAAATGGAAAAAAATAGGTCCGGTTCCTCAGGAACATAACCAACCCTTGTGGGATCGCTTCAAGACTGCATCTGATGAATTCAACAAGCGTAAAGAAGAGAATATTGATGTGCTTCGTGACCAGGAAAAAACCAACTACGAAACAAAGAAGGCGCTTTGTGAACAGGCTGAAACTCTTAGCGAGACCGATGATCTGATAAAGGGCGCTCGTGAAATGGATGCCCTAATGAGCCAATGGAAAGAAGTTGGCCCTGTTCCCAAAAACAAATCAGGTAAAATATGGCGGCGATTTAAAAAAGCCATGGATGTTTTCTACAAAAAACGGCGAAGTTTCTTCAAAGAGCAAAGGGAAGATCAAAAGAAAAACTATGAAGATAAGAAGAAGGTTATTGAGGAAATAAATCAGCTGGCGGAGCATGAAAATGCCGGAGAGGCAGTAAACCTGGTAAAACCTCTTCAGGAAAAGTTCAATAAGATTGGCTTTGTACCTATCAAGAAGAAAGATTCCATTTACAAAGAATTTAAACAAGCCTGTGATGTAGTCTACGATCGTGCACGAAGCGAATCAAAAGGTAGTGAACCGAAATCGGCTAAATTTGCAAAACCCCAGGAAAGCAACACCACCCGAAAATTAGGCAGTGAAATCCATAAGCTTAAAAAAGAATGCGATAAGTTGAATGATGAGATCCTGCATTTTGATGATTATATAACTTTTGTGAAACCCAGCAAGAAAGGTAATCAGCTACGTGATCAGATCCAGGATAAAATTGATTCGGCCCGGGAAAAGCTTGAAGGCAAACAACAACGAATCGAAGACCTTAGAAGGGAGCTGGATAAGGTTGAAGATGATGCATGACCCTCTGGGCAGCTCTATACCTTGCCGTTACCGGCTTCCTGATAATACTTCCGGTATTATATGATTAATAATAAAACTGAAAGGGTATTTATGGTTGACGATGATATCGCTATGTGCGATTTCTTAGGTCAGGCCATTAAAAAAAAAGGGTTTCAGTTCGAAAGTCAGAACCGGATGGAAGGTGCTTTGGAATATATCGAAAAAAACTGCCCCGATTTAATCCTTCTTGACTTGCACCTTCCCGACGGAAGCGGTATTCATCTGACCAGAGATATACGGGAAAGCAGCAAAGTTGCTGATGTTCCCATATATATGCTTACTACACGTGAGTTTTCCATAGAACGTGAAATGGCCGGGAAAGCCGGGGTTTCGGCTTTTTATCAGAAGCCCCTTGATTTGAAAACTTTCATAGCTCAGATTGAAGATGCATTATCGCCTACAATAGATATAAAATTCTGGGGAGTCCGGGGTTCCACTCCTTCTGCGAACCAGGAGAATATGGAATATGGGGGGAACACATCCTGTATGCAGATCGTCATACCAGATACCGATGAAATGCTCATATTTGATAGTGGTTCCGGGATTCGTAATTTGGGTAATCGTATTTTTTCCCCACAAAAGCTTATAAATGGTCGTATTTTTATCACACATGCACATTGGGATCATATTCAGGGATTTCCGTTTTTTAAACCCCTTTACCTCCCTCAGAACAAATTTGACATTTATTTACCGGCCCAGTTATCGGGGGGCGCTAAAGATGTTTTATCGGGGCAGATGAATTATACCTATTTTCCCGTCACACCAGATATGCTACAGGCTAAGTTGCAGTATCATACCCTGAAACCACGTTTACAGAATTATGGTGACTATAAGATTGAATTTATGCTGTCTAACCATCCGGTAGCCACGGCCATCTATAAAATCTACATCAATGGGAAAGTAATTATCTATTGTCCGGATAACGAGTTGATACCTGAAAAAAATGATGAAAAGAACTCTTTCCGGGACTTGCTTCGGGAGTATATACAAGATGCCGATGTGGTCATTCATGATGGGCAATACGACAGGGAAGGCTATTTATCAAAAAAACACTGGGGGCATTCTGCCTGGGAAGAAGTTGTTGAAATGTGTGCGGAATGTGGTGTGAAGAATGTCTTTTTAACGCACCACGATCCTGATTCTACCGACGAGATTTTAGAAAATACTAAACAAAAACTGGATCAATATAGTAGCCAATTCCATTCCTTGCAGTTGGCTAAAGAAGGCGGGGTTTTTAAAATGAAAATGGATTATGATGAGGCTCTTGCAAAGAATGGGCGTTAATCAATTTCAGCTTTTGAAAAGCCTGTCTCCTCTTCTTTAACATATTCATCGCTAAGAGCTTCCTGCATTTCATGGCGCAACTTTTGAATTGTAAGCCCGCTTGTCAATGCTCCATGACGTGCGATTGATATTCTCCCGGTTTCTTCCGAAACGATAACTACGAACACATTATTTATTTCGGTAACCCCAACCGCTGCCCGATGACGGGTACCAAATACCGTAGATATATTGGGATTTTGACTGATAGGCAAATAAGAACTTGCGGCAACAATTTTGTTATTTCTGATTATAACGGCACCGTCATGCAATGGCGCTTCTTTATTGAAGATAGTCATGAGCAATTGGCTGGTAACTACGGCATCAATTTTAACGCCGACTTCAATTAAATCATTTAACGCTGAACGCTTGGAAAAAACAATCAGGGCACCGGTTTTTTTTCTGGATAATGATTTTACAGCTTCAATTACTTCATCAATAACATCAGGCGATCCACTTTTGCCAAAAAAGCGATCGAAGTTTGTATTAAGCCCGATACTGTAAAGCAATTTCCTGAGTTCAGGCTGAAAGAGGATAATTACAGCCAGCACTCCAACGTCGAGAATACGGCTCATCACGAAGTTTATGGTAGAAAGGCCTAAAGCACTTACCATCGCGTTTACTAAAAAAACAATAAGAATACCTACAAATGCCGGAACGGCAAATGAACCTCTGGTCCACCGATATAGATAAAACAATATCGATGCTATAATGAGTGTTTCGATCAGGTCTTTAAGACCAAAATCCAGAAAACCAATAGGGAATAACTCCACAAAACCGGTAAATTAATTGTTTAACGAATGTATAGCATTATAAATTAAAATTGTATCAAATGCTTCTTTAACATCGTGAACGCGGATAATTTTACAACCTTTTATCATGGCGTCATAATGCACCGCCAGGGTACCCGCCAGGCGGCCTTCCACAGCACGATCGTTTAATATTTGCCCTATGGATGCTTTGCGGGAGGCACCTATCATCAGGGGCAGCCCATGGACATGGAATTTATCCAAGTTAGCTAGCAGAGTGATATTATGATGAAGTTTCTTCCCAAATCCAATTCCGGGATCCAAAACTATCTTCTTGCATCCATCCTGCTGTGCCTGGGCTGCCTGTTTGGCGAAAAAAGCATTTACCTCTTGTACAACGTCCTTATAAAAAGGACTCTTTTGCATTGTTTTGGGATTTCCCTGTGAATGCATTATCACCAGAGTGGCATCATATTCAGCGCATAATTTCGCCAGTCCGGGTTCTTTTTGAAGTCCGCTGACGTCATTTACTATATGAACGCCATGATCCAATGCGGCTTTTCCCACTTCATATTTAGTCGTATCTATAGAAAAAAAAGTATCGGGGAATCGGGAGACCACAGCTTTTAAAACCGGGGTCACCCTTTCCAATTCCTCTTTTTTAGTAATCAAGTCAGATCCGGGACTCGTGGATTCCCCACCTATATCAATAATGGATGCGCCTTCACAAATCATTGCTTCAACCCTATGGCAAGCAGTATCTGAGTTTATATAGGTGCCGCCATCCGAGAAGGAATCTGGAGTAACATTAAGTACACCCATTACCATAGGTGTAGAATAGTCAGGATGCTTCAATGATCAGTTATAAAAGGGTTTCTGATTTACGACATAAAGTTTCAGCTGTAGCAGTTAATACATATGCAGCAGAGATTAGCCTTAAAACGATACCTTTATAAATGACCAAAATACTTACAAATGATTACTCTTCAATGATATCGTCTTCGGTTTTTTCTTTGGATTCCCAATCTTCGGCATCAGGTAATGGATCTTTTGTTTCGTTGATCACATTATCATCCCATTTTTCAGCCAGACGTTCGTTCCAGTCGATATAATGCTCCCACTTTTCCGGAACTTCATCATCAGGATAAATAGCTTCAACAGGGCATTCTGCTACACAAGCGTCACAATCTATACAATCATCCGGTGAAATGGTAAGAAAGTTTGGACCTTCTCTAAAAGCATCTACCGGGCAGACAGAAGCGCAATTGGTATATTTACAGTTAATGCAGGGTTCAGTTACTACGTAAGCCATTTATATGTTCCTTAAATTTTCATGTTATAAAAGCAAATTCTTCCATATCAGTAGGAAATTATCGGTATGGTTGCTCAAATGCAATTCAAATTACTGCAAAATTGGTGAAAGCGCATTTAAATCTCCATCATTCGGCGCCGGATTCAGCCCCAGTAAATAACACATAGCTTCATAAATGTGCACAGACTAAAACGCCGTTATGATTTGATTCTCCGCAAAACCCGGTCCATGAGCCACAAAAATGCCCTGCATTTTTGTTTTGATTGTTAGTTTCCGTATTACAAGCTGAGGCTGTAATTGTAAGTGCGAAAATCAGGGCCAGATAGAGGGCGGGGAATAGATGTACATTGAGTTTAATTATGAGATAAAGGAAGGTGCTACTTTGAGATAGAATAAGAAGGGGTTTTGTTACTATTCTCATTCCAGATAATATATGTCTTCACAAAGTTCCAACTCGTTTTCGTTGTTTGAAGCCAAAAGAACCGATCCGCCGTTAACAACGAATTCTTTAATTATTGTTTTTACAATATCGCCGCCGGCTTTGTCGAGATTGGTACCCGGTTCATCCAGGAACAAAACATGGGGTTGGTCAAGAAGGGCTGCAACTAATTTGACTCTTTGCTGTTGTCCGGATGATAACAGTCCGTAGGGCACATCTTTTTGGTGGGCGATCTTTAGAATCCTGATTAAATCTAGAATTCTTTCATGGGCATTTTTAAGAAAACGCAGGCGACTGATAAATACCAGGTTATCCATTACAGTTAGCTCTGCGTAATGATTGATATAGGGAGCGGCATATCCAATTTCTTTCCGCGCCAAGGTGCCCTCGATTTTATCGCCGCCTACCTCCCATACCATTTTTCCGGCCGAAGGCCGCAGAAGCCCCGCCAGGCTCTTTAAAAGCGTAGACTTGCCACTGCCGTTCGGCCCGCCAATACCAAGCACCGAACCCTTGAAGTTGATTTCAACATTTGAGAAGACAGCTTTTTCTCCAAATCGTTTAGCAAGATTATGTGTTTTCAGGGTAATCATTGAACTTTTGTTAAATCAACAGACAGTCAGGTTTTATAGCCTTTCAGCAAGAAATATTAATTTATATAAGCTAAACCATTGAGCTTTAGACTTAAAACAACTAAACTAAAAAAATCACGTTGGATTAGCGTTATGATACGAATATTTTGAAGACACATTCTATTCCTTGAACACAGATAATCGAACGAATTATGCAGCAGACCACCGAGCAAGTCACCACCATACTGATGGGTAAATTACCCGAAAATGTCGACTATTTAACAACAGGAGAACTTTTAAATGCAGGTTTTCCAGATTTTTTAGTTAAAAGAATCCGTCTTGAACTGGATGTTTTTGTATCAGCATCTTTAAACTTGCATAAGAACGAATGGCTTGATATAGAAGATGATGCGGTAAAAGATGCATGGAATCGATTTATTGAAGAAGTCGATTCGCGCGTGCACCTTCCTATGAGTTATGCCCGTAAAGTAATTCAAAAAGCCGTAGCTGATGTTCTTTTAATGCTTGTAGAACCTCGGGCCAGCCTTGCCGAATTTATTTTTTCTAATGCTAACACCCTTTCCCCAAAAAAAGTCGTTAACAGCAGCGAGTCTATTCCCGTTTATCGCCACTTTGGCAGTGCCCTTCCCCGGTTTATGGAAAAGAAGAACCTTACGGTAATGTCTAAAGAACAATGTTCACACTTTATAACCGCACTCGATGAAAAGCTTATTGCCCGATATACATCTGGCAATTGGGAGAAGGTGTTTGAGCCCTGGTTTGTGCTGATGGGTGCTGAGTTAAACCCGCAGTTATTACAGCAGTTTTTTAATGATAAAAATGAAAAGCAGATTGCCAACTCCTTCGGGAGGGAAACTAATCCGTTGCCGCTGCATCAAATCCTACAAATAATTGCACGGCCTGAAAACTTAGAAACCACTGCGTTAGAAACCACTGCGAATGATAAAACAGAATCAGCGCCAGCTAACAACCAGAAGAAACAAGTACGACTCAAAGAAAATATATCGGAAGAAACCATAGTGGGGGCCGTTAAGGATACTCAGGATTTTGAGGAGAACTCAATAGTTGCCAAAGCTCGCCGGGAATATACGGATCAGGAGCATACTTTAGCTTCAGAAAATATAAATGGAGGCCGTAATGAAGATGACAATGCCCTGATCAACCGATTTAAAGGAAATGATGAAGAAGATACGGCCGGTGATAAAGAAGAAGTAAATCCCATATGGAAACAATTTATTTCTTACGAACCTGACGATGATGACGAAACTGAAACAGAAGAAAAAGAAGAACTTGAAGAGGCCGAAGCGAACCAAAGTAATAATCTCACTGAATTGAATGGATCGGCGCCAGGAAATGGCGTAGAAGCCCGCGTGGAGGAAATGAAAAATAATACTTCCGGTATTAACAAACTTTATACTGCAAGAACGGAAGAAGCAGAAGGCAGCAAAGGTTCTGAAATGAATATTTTTCAATATGTCACAGAAGATAAAGATTACTATGTAGAAAATTTATTCGGCGGCGATGAAGACATCTTCAATGAAGTACTGGAAGACCTGAGGAACTGCAAGGAATGGAAAGACGCTGTTCAATTTCTAACGGAAGATGTTTTTCGCAGAAATTTTATTGATATCTACTCCGAGCCTGCTGTCGATTTTACCGACGCGCTGCAGAGTTATTTTCAGAATAAATAACCACAAAGATCTACACCCTATCCTATGGCTAAAGACAAAACCGAAGCTCTTAAACAACTCAGGCAGGAAGCACAATTAGGTGGTGGGGAAAAACGCGTAGAAAAACAGCACGAGTCGGGGAAACTTACCGCCCGTGAACGTCTCGAAATCCTTCTTGACAAAAACAGCTTTGAGGAGATTGACGCTTTTGTCAGGCATCGTGGCACCGACTTCGGAATTGACAAACAAAGTTATCCCGGAGATGGGGTTGTAACCGGATATGGTAAAATAAACGGGCGCCCGGTCTACGTATACAGTCAGGATTTTACAGTTTTCGGAGGCTCACTTTCGGAGGCTCATGCTGAGAAAATCTGCAAGATCATGGACCTTGCCGTTAAAAACGGTGTGCCGGTAATAGGGCTTAATGATTCAGGCGGAGCGCGAATACAAGAGGGTGTGGCTTCTCTTGGAGGATACGCTGAAGTTTTTTGGCGCAACAGCATGGCCTCAGGTGTAGTACCACAAATATCTGCTGTAATGGGACCTTGTGCCGGCGGAGCTGTTTATAGTCCGGCCATTACCGATTTTATATTTATGGTCAAAAACACCAGCTTTATGTTTGTGACTGGACCCAATGTAGTAAAAACGGTAACCCAGGAAGAAGTTACCTCAGAAGATCTTGGCGGGGCCTTAGCACATAATTCCAAATCGGGTGTTGCCCACTTTGCAGCCGAAAATGATGCACACTGCCTTAACCAGATTCGCGACATCATCACCTATATACCACAGAATTGCGAGGAAAAAACGCCAGCCCGACCATCCAAAGCACCTCGGCCTGATAAAGCAGCACAACTTAGCGACCTGGTGCCGCTTAATCCTAACAAACCCTACGATATCAAAGATGTGATAGAGGGGGTAATGGACCAGGACTCGTTTATGGAAGTCCACGAGCATTATGCTGACAACCTGGTTGTTGGCTTCGCCCGGCTGGATGGACGCAGCATGGGCATAGTAGCCAATCAGCCACTTTCCCTTGCAGGCTGTTTGGATATTGACGCTTCCATAAAAGGGGCGCGTTTTGTACGTTTCTGCGATGCCTTCAATATACCATTGCTGGTCTTCGAAGATGTACCGGGTTTTCTACCCGGTACCGACCAGGAATGGGGAGGCATCATTAAACATGGCGCTAAACTCCTCTATGCTTTCTGTGAGGCTACGGTACCCAAGATGACAGTAATCACTAGAAAAGCCTATGGTGGCGCTTATGATGTGATGAACTCCAAACATATCCGTGCCGACTATAATGTTGCCTGGCCCACTGCGGAAATTGCGGTAATGGGTACTAAAGGGGCTGTTGAGATCATCTTCAAAAAAGAAATCGGTACTGCGGATGACGGGAATGGCAGGCAAGAAGAACTCGAAAAAGAGTACGAGAAAATTTTTGCTAACCCCTATCGAGCGGCAGCCCGTGGTTATATTGATGATGTAATATATCCCGAGGAAACCCGGCAAAAGCTTATTCGGGCTATGGAGATGATACAAAATAAAGTTGATAGTGTACCACGGAAAAAACATGATAACCTGCCGTTGTAGATATAAGCTGTCAAAACCTGAATTAATTAAACCACATTCACTTCAGGCATCAGTGTTATACCAAATTTTTCCTTAATCGCCTGCTGCACCTGCATTGCAAAGTCGTAAATCTCCTTTCCCGTTGCCCCACCATAGTTAACGATTACCAAGGCTTGTTTTTTATGAGTTCCGGTTTTGCCAATTGTTCTCCCTTTCCAGCCCACCTTTTCGATGAGCCAGCCGGCTGGAATTTTTATACGACCATCATCTAATTCATAATGAGGCATTTTGGGAAATTTTTTGTTTAGTGCCTGAAAATCCGATCCATGTATAACCGGATTTTTAAAAAAACTTCCCGAATTGCCTAAAACAGCAGGGTCGGGCAGCTTGCTCATGCGAATTCGGCAAACGGCTTCACTAACATCCTGTATGGTTGGATTCTTAACATTCATCTCATCCAGAGTTTGATTAATGGCACCATAGTTCAGGTTTAGCTCGGGGGTTTTATTTAATTTCAAAGTGACCGACGTGATTATAAACTGATTCTTTAATTCATTTTTAAACACGCTATCGCGGTAAGCGAATCTGCAGTCTTTCTTGTCAAACTGGCGCAGCTTGCCAGAGTTTCTGTCAAGTGCCTCTAATTGGGAGAAAACCTGTTCTACTTCAATTCCATAAGCGCCAATATTTTGTATCGGCGCGGCACCCACACTGCCGGGAATTAAAGAGAGGTTTTCTACCCCGGCATAGTTTTGCTTGAGGCAAAACTGAACAAATGCATGCCAGTTTACGCCAGCTCCTGCTTTTACCCACACATATTTATCATCTTCACTGACGAGTTCAATACCGGGTATTGACACCTTAGTTACCAGGCCATTAAAATAACTACTGAACAGAATATTACTGCCACCGCCCAGGATTAAAGTTTTATGATCACGAGCAACCGATTGCTGCATAAGCAATTTAAGTTGTTCCACGTCATTAACATCCGCAAAGTAGCGGGCTGAGGTCGCCACTTGAAAGCTGTTGAGTGCTTTCAAATCTATTTCTTCACGAATAACCGCTTTATTAAATATATGGGGTGAGATATTTTTCAAAATAAGATTGTCCTAATAATATAGGCCAAACGGAATTTACTCAAAACCATTGCACAATGAAGAGATAAACCACGAGAGCACAAAGTGCACAACGTTTACTAAAAGTTTATTTACACCCCTTTGTGACTCTAGTGACCGTTGTGGTTACCTTCAAGATCTGATTTTTTGCCCAAAACGTTTATGAACAGACTGCGAAAAAGGGAGCCGTATATGAGGTGGGAGTGTTTTGTGCTCTTTTTTGAAGCTTAGAAAAATCCACCTGTGCTCCAAAGCATTAAATACAGCAGAAATATCCCATAAAGGAGGGATAACTAATACCACATTTTCACCGATCCTGTTTAATTCCTGATAAAAACGGTAAGGATCATCAACATGCTCGATGGTATGGGAGCATAATATGGATTTGAACTGCTTATCTTTAAAAGGTAAATCATATATATTTTCGGTCAGCACGAAATTGGGAATGGAATCATGCTCATAAATATCGGCATTTATCCCGCCGCCATCGGTTTTACCACAACATATATTTAAATCCCATTTCTGCCTCTCTAAGATTCTTCTCTTTAAATATCCATAGCTTAGCTTATTTGTTATATAAAACAAAGACATAAGTAAAGGGATAGCAAAAAATAATTTCATGTATTGAATAAGTTTGAATATATATCAATTCATATAATGCTAAAATATAGTAATAATTACATCCAACTAAAATGAAAGACTTTTAATAATGTATAACTATTAGGAATAAAAATGCAGCAAAATTAATCTAGTTCGTGTATTTATCATATTTATTTTATCATTTTATAATACACCACATCACGATTAACTACGTATTTATTTGAATAAATATTATATATATGTTTACCGAATCGGTACCTGAGCACGCCAACCATCTGAATTTAAACATTCGCGGACTTCCGCTTTCAGCAACCCTCGCTATAAATGAACGCTGCCATGAGCTAAGGCAAGAGGGACAAAAAATTTATAAATTAGGTCTTGGTCAGTCGCCGTTTCCCGTTCCTGAAATTGTGCAGGAAGAACTTAGACGAAATGTTCATCAAAAAGATTATTTGCCGGTAAAAGGGCTTCGAAAACTTCGTGATGCTGTAGCCGACTATCATTACCGTAAACAGGGAGTAGACTGTACCGGAGATGATGTAATGATCGCACCAGGTTCTAAAGAACTCATGTTTTTGCTTCAAATGGTTTATTACGGCGACTTGGTTATTCCAACTCCAAGCTGGGTTTCTTATGCTCCCCAAGCCCATATCGCCGGACGGCCAGTGCGCTGGCTGGCAACAAACCCTGATAATGGGTGGAGATTAAGCCCTGACGAGCTTGAAAAACTTTGCAAACAAGATACCGATCGCGCCCGAATTGTCATATTAAATTACCCTTCCAATCCAACCGGATTTACCTATAATGAAGAAGAACTTGAAGCGCTGGCAGCTATTGCACGTGAATACCAGTTAATTTTGTTATCGGATGAAATCTATGGTGAACTGCATCATAAAGGTGACCATAAATCCATCGCCAGATACTATCCTGAAGGAACAATAGTTAGTGGAGGATTGAGTAAATGGTGCGGAGCGGGTGGCTGGAGGCTAGGTACTTTCACATTTCCAAAAACTCTGAGGAAGTTGCAAAATGCAATGGCCGTGGTTGCTAGTGAAACCTATACATCCACCTGTGCTCCAATACAATATGCTGCTGTAAAAGCCTTTGAAGGAGGCGCCGATTTGGAAGATTATCTCTCCAAATCACGCGCATTACTTTCCTCCCTAGGCAACCATATTGCGAGCCGGCTTCAGGAAACGGGAATAAAAGTCGGTAATCCCGAAGGGGGATTTTATTTGTTTCCAGATTTTTCTCCCTTTGAAGAAGCCCTTTTGAGAAAAGGTATAAGCGGAAGCATCTCTCTTTGTGAACAATTATTAGAAGATACCGGAGTAGCTATGCTGCCGGGCAGCGTATTCGGACGACCGGAATCTGAGCTTACCGCACGCATAGCTTATGTAGATTTTGATGGAGAACTTGTGTTGAAAAACTTCAAATACAACTACTCCAATGGAAAAGCTGATCTAAATTTCCTGAATACCCAATGCGGCAATGTTGTAATTGCGATCGATCTCATCTGTGAGTGGCTAAAAGAGAAAATTCGTTGATCCATCTACCAAATCAGGAGTAATTAAAAAATTTAAAAAAAGTAATACGGGCGAAAAAACAAAGTTACACGGTTGGTTTCTTTGATCTAACTTTGAAAATGCCATGCTAATTAAACTCCAAAGAATAAAAAATGGCCTCGGTATCATTCTTCCGTACAAATTAATAGAAAAGTATCATCTTAAGGAAGATGATACTTTGGTAATAGAAGAACAGGATGAGGGGATATATCTTAACCTACAAGATCCCGATTTTTCCCTTTGGATCAGAGCTTATCGTAAGGCCAATGCTGAATATAAAGAAGTACTGACTGAATTGGCGAAAGAATGAAGTTTCTGACAAAAAAAATATTACTTTATTTTCATGAAGATCAACTAGCGAAATATGGGGGAAGTGAAGGAATATTAGATAAAAACCTGCTTGAATCAGCCCTGGGCCAGCCACGTATGAGTTTCGGAGGGCAATACCTCTGCAAAGATGTATTTGAAATGGCCGCCACCTATGGCTACCATATTGGCCTGGACCAACCCTTTATGAATGGAAATAAACGTATTACCCTGGTTTCGATGTACACTTTCCTTTATATGAATGGATGGCATTTAAGCTGTGATCCCAAAGAATTGTATTTAAATATTATTGCACTCACCCGTCAAAAAATAGATAAGAAAGAACTCACACACTTCTTAAAAAGTAATTGTAAGAGGATTAAAGTTTAAAATTCTACGATATAATTTCCGCTTATTATAATCTATCCCAACCCGGCCTGCCTTTTTTACAATGATTTCTCATCAAAATCTCTTATCTTTATTTAGATTCAATCTTATTAAACATAAAAACCATTATGAATTTGAAATCATTACTTTCTTTATCCGCATTTTTTTCACTACTGCTCCTTCCACTGATACTGCCTGCCCAAAGCATTACCGTTTATTCGGGTAGAAGCAAAGCCTTAGTGGAACCCATTATTAACCAATTTGAAGCCGAGACTGGCATTGACGTTCGAGTACGTTATGGCGGCACCACACAACTGGCCGTGGCAATACTTGAAGAAGGAAACAGGAGTCCGGCTGATATTTTTTGGGCTCAGGATGCCGGGGCTCTAGGAGCCATAAACGCTGAAGGGTTATTTGATAATCTTCCACAAAATACACTTACATCTGTACCCTCCCAATACCGGGGTCAAAATGACAAATGGATTGCCACCAGTGGCAGGGCTCGGGTTCTTGCTTATTCCACTTCACGGGTAGACCCATCCCAACTTCCGGAAAGTGTATTTGATCTGGATAATTCCCGCTGGGAAAATCGTATAGGATGGGCTCCAGCCAATGGTTCATTTCAATCTTTTCTAACCGCTATGAGAAAAACTCATGGGAATGATCAAACCCTGGACTGGCTGTTAGATATAAAAAATAATGGTGTTGAAAGTTATTCCAATAACACCTCTATTGTGCAGGCTATTGCTGCCGGAGAAGTAGATCTGGGGTTGGTAAATCATTATTATTTATACCGTTTCCTGGAAAATGATCCGGATTTCCCGGTTGATCAAACTTTTTTCGAGGCTGGCGACACAGGAAATCTTGTTAATGTTTCAGGTATTGGGATATTAAATTCAGCTACTAACAAAGATGGTGCCGTTCGATTTATAGATTTCTTGCTTTCTACTCCTTCTCAGGAGTACTTTACAGAAGAGGTATTCGAGTATCCCGTTATTCCAAATGTTACCGGTAGCCTTCGTCATGAAAACCCGGCTGATCTTAGTCCGGATATAGATCTTGAAGAGCTGGGCGACCTGGATACTACCCTGGATATGCTTAGGGAGGCCGGGCTATTATAGGCAAGTTTAAATATGGCAATTCTGCGCCATGGTATTTTATTCTACCGGCGGTGATCATCTGCCTCGGAATACTTATCCCTTTCACCTACCTTCTGGTCCGTGCTTTGGAGGCAGACCCTGAGGTTTCGATGAATTTAATATTCAGGGATCGTAACCTGATTCTGTTGAAGAACACATTGTTGCTTACAGGAGGTGTTCTTGTTGCCACATTGCTTATATCTATCCCCCTGGCATGGATCACTACCCGCACTTCTATACCTGGTAAAAAGATCCTGACATTGCTTGGGGTGATGCCTTTAGCTATCCCTGGTTATGTTATGGCCTATGCCCTGTTGGGATTTACCGGTGTTAACGGTACCCTTGCTCAGCTATTCGGAATAGAACTTCCGCGCATTAGCGGGTACTGGGGCTCGTTATTGGCCATTAGCTTATACACCTACCCTTATCTGTTTTTAAACCTGCGATCCGGACTACTGGGTTTGGATCCATCCATGGAAGAAGTTTCCCGATCATTGGGTTACCGTCCTGTACAGGTGTTTTTTTACGTAATATTGCCGCAGTTACGGCCAGCCTTGTATGCTGGCTGCCTTATTATAGGCCTGTATGTGTTGGGCGATTTCGGTGCCGTTTCCCTCATGCGCTTCGAGACCTTCAGTTATGCCATTTACCTTCAGTATGCCGCCTCTTATGATCGTATTTATGCTGCATGGCTGGCCCTGATGCTTCTGGGCATTACAGTATCTGTTCTCATTATGGAATATCGCCTGCTTCGGGGTTTGTTTTTCTCCAGAACCGGTACCGGCAGTGAAAAACTCGCACGGCCTGTCAATTTGGGTTCATGGAAATATCCATCCTTATTGTTTATAGGAGTTATCTTATTTGCATCCATTGCCCTGCCGGTTTTGACTATTTTCCACTGGATAATTCAATATCCCGGCTCGTTCTTTGATTTCGGTTTCTTGAATGCTTTAAAAGGTTCCCTCTTAGCATCGGCACCTGCGGCAATATTAACAACTGCCCTTGCCATCCCCATAGCTTATATCAGCGTTCGCTGTCCGACTAAAATCACACGAGCATTGGAACGCGTCTCTTACCTTGGTTACGCCACACCCCCGCTGGCCCTGGCACTAGCTTTAATCTTTTTCACTTTAAGTGCGGCGCCGATTATGTATCAAACGTTACTGCTTCTAATCTTAGCTTATACGCTTCATTTTCTAGCCGAAGCTGTCGGACCTGTACGCAGTGCTTTGTATCAGGCCTCACCCCGCTTAGAAGAAGCCGCAAGATCTTTGGGATACAATCGTTTTTTCGCTTTTTTTAAATCTACTTTTCCCCTCATGCGGGGCGGGTTGATTGTTGCCGCTGTATTTGTTTTTCTTTCGGCTATGAAAGAACTTCCGATAACCTTTTTATTATCCCCAATAGGTTTTGAAACACTTGCAGTTAATGTATGGAGCTACTCCTCAGAAGCTATGTATGCTCAGGCAGCCCCATATGCATTGACCATATTACTATTTTCATCAATTTTTGTTGGATTATTATTTGCTAAAGAATGGAAAAGAACATGAGTGAACTTCTTAATGTTGAAGGACTTACTAAATGCTTTAAACCTGATAACTGCAATGTTGTAGATGATGTAGGCTTTACCATGGACAAGCATGAGATTTTTGCCTTACTCGGCCCGAGCGGCTGCGGAAAAACTACTACATTACGCATCATTGCCGGTTTTGAAACCTCAGATCGGGGCAGCGTACAGTTAAACGGAAAACTTTTATCATCGCCCGAAAAATATACTACCCCGGAAGATCGTGGCATAGGTTTTGTTTTTCAGGATTATGCGTTATTTCCTCACTTAAGCGTCATTAAAAATGTACAATTCGGGATGAGGCATATACCCCGGCGTCAACGTGAAGAATATGCCGTTGAATTGGTATGTATGATGGGGTTGCGTGATTATATGCATCGCAAGCCCCATGAACTCTCGGGTGGCCAACAGCAGCGAGTGGCCCTGGCACGGGCTATTGGGCCCATGCCCGAATTACTCTTACTTGATGAACCTTTTTCGAATTTGGATGCCGTTTTAAGGCAATCCACCAGAGACGAAGTACGACTTCTATTAAAAAAAGCGAATATGAGCGCTTTACTCGTTACTCATGATCAGGAAGAGGCACTATCATTTGCCGACCGTGTAGCTGTAATGAATGAGGGGCGGATTGAACAAGTCGGTACCCCAGAAGAAGTATATTACAGGCCCCGAACTCAATTTGTAGCCAAATTTTTAGGTACAACTAACCTTATACCAGCCGAAGCTCAGGGCACAGAAGCCCATACCGATATCGGACTCTTGCATCTTGACCGTCCGGCCCGGGGGAAAGTGCTAATTTCCATCAGACCTGAGCATCTTACCTTAAATTTTGCTGATGATGATAACCCTGGTGTACCCGGAGAAATTCTTTCCAGAGATTTTAAAGGACATGATATTACTTATAGTGTCCGCATTAAAACAAGGGAATGTCTTGTCCATACCGATAACCGTAACTCTTTTAAAACCGGAGACCGTGTGAAAGTGAGCGCCCTGGAGCCGGCGGTAGTTTTGGAAGAAGTAGATGAAGATTTATCCGAAGTAGAGTTGCAAGAAATTTTATAATTACTGCAACAGCGATTCAGCAATGAATAATTAAAGTGGCAGGGGCTATAATACGCTATTTAAATCCTCAAAAAAGCCGGGATAGGAAATAGCCGTACATTCGGCATTCTCTATTTGAGATGGCGTAGAACATCGTGTAGCAAGTACTGCCGCTGACATAGCAATTCTATGATCATGCCAGGTCATGAAATTAGCCCCTTGTGGTGTAGATTCAGGGTTACCCTGAATGGTTAGACCATCTTCGTGCTCATAATAATTAGCCTGCACCTTGCCAAGCATCGCCGCCACAGCGTTTAACCTGTCGCATTCTTTATGCCTGAGCTCCGAAGCTCCGCGGAAACTAGATTCCCCTTCAGCAAATAACATTGCTACAGCTAAAATCGGCAGTTCGTCAATACAATTGGGTATTTCGTCTGCTGAAAGGGTAATGCCCTTCAATTGTGAGGAAACAACTTCGATATCTGCTATAGGTTCACTGCCCTGAGTGCGTTGGTTGCGCAGATTGATATCCGCTCCC
The DNA here is from genome assembly GCA_040878085.1 of Balneolales bacterium. Taxonomy (GTDB): domain Bacteria; phylum Bacteroidota; class Rhodothermia; order Balneolales; family Natronogracilivirgulaceae; genus JBBDMU01. The sequence continues at coordinate 42,823 of JBBDMU010000014.1, read as the reverse complement.
ATTTGCTGCAATATATGTAATATGGCAGTTCTGCTAGGGTTTATCCCTACCGATGGAAGTATAATACGGGTATTCTTATGAATACTGGCAGCAACCATCCAAAACGCGGCTGCCGAAAAATCTCCAGGTACTGTGTAACTCTGCAACGGTAATTCTGAGGATGAACTACTATAGATAAATTTAGCCCCATCACGATATTCCGTTTTTAGCTGAAGAAGCTCTTCCGTATGGTTTCTGCTTTGAGTTCGTTCAATTACCGTAGTTTCATCAGTACCAAATAACCCGGCCAGCAATACGCATGATTTTAACTGTGCACTGGCTATGGGAAGCTCATACTGAACAGCTTTTAAACCACTATGACCTTCAAAGTGTAAAGGTGCAACATCGTTATCGGCACGAATGTTGGCTCCCATCATCCGTAAGGGGTCGATAATTCGCTTCATTGTTCGTTTTGATAGCGAGTCATCGCCAATTAAAGTGGCGTTTATCCCTGCGCCTGCTATAATGCCGCTAAGCAACCTCATTGTTGTACCGGAATTGCCGCAATCGACTTCAGATTTCGGCGACATCAGCCCCAAACGTCCACTGCCATGTACAAGTACCTCTTCGCCGTCTTCCTCTACTTGCACACCAAGTTGATTTATGCATCTCAGGGTGGTTTGTGGATCGGCAGCTTGAGAATAGTTTTTAATTCTTGAAGTTCCATCGCCAAGTGCAGCAAAAAGGGCGGAACGATGCGCAATTGATTTATCAGGGGGAACCTGAATGGAGCCATTAAAAGATTGTGCGGGGAGTACTGTTTTTATCAAGGCTATGACTGTTTAAATACGATCACTGATTATTATTTAATAATGAACTTGCTTCCGTTGCAGCTTTACTGTCGGGGTAACTGTCGATAATCTGCTGCAGCACATTTTGCGCTTCATTTCTAGCACCTAAAGCGATATGACATTCCGCCGTTTGAAGCAGGGACTTGGAATCCCAATCATCATATCCTTCAAAAAGGATGCGAACATTGGAGAATGCTCTTAATGCTTCATTATAATTGCCTTGTTCCTGGTGAACCAAGCCGAGATGGTATTGTGCTTCGGCCCCTGCACTTGCGGAACTTACATCGGCAATTTCACGAAAAATGCGTTCGGCTTCATTGTAATTGCGTTTGGCAAGGGCCACTTTTCCTATTCCTAATTGGGAATCCTCATGATTTGAATCCTGGTTAAGAGCATTCATAAAACGTTCTTGAGCTCTATCGTTTTCTCCAAGGCCTATATATGCATTTCCTGCACCCGCAAGTGCTTCCAGCCGCAGTGCAGGTGAATGATTTATCAGGGCATCGTAAGAACTTGCCGACAACCTGAACTCTTCCCTTTCTTGGTACAGGCGTCCCAGGTTCAGCAAAGCTTCCCCGGCACGATCGGAATCAGGATAATCGCCTATCAAACGTTGATACTCACGGATAGCTGAACTTTCATCATTCAGGCGTTCATAGGCTTCCCCAATATTAAATTGAGCTTCAGAAATAAGCTGATCTGAATTGGTAGTTCTCATATAATTACGAAAGGAAGAAATTGCATCTTCGTGATTCCCAGACTGCATTTGATTTTGGGCAAGTTGATAGCGTAACCGATCGGCTGTGCCTGCCTGAGGATGATTATCCAAAAAATCTTCCATTACTTCCCGACTGCTGTCATCTTCTCCGGCTGCTGATTGAGAAAACTGGATGCCATTAATTGACTCTATTATATAGTCACTCCGCGGATAATCTTCGAGCACGTTTCTATATGCCACAATGGCATCTTCATAATCAGCGGCATTATAGTAGGCATCCCCAATATTATACTGAGAACGTGCGGCCCATGACGAGTTTGGGAAATTGTCAATTAATGAGTTAAACTCTTCGATTGCCTGCGTATAGTTGCCTGTTAAGAAATAAATATAACCTATGTTATAATGCGCCTGTACGCGAAGCTGGCTGAATGGAAAAATGCGGATAAGCCGGCGAAATGTGCTTACCGCTTCAAAGGTTTGTTCGTCCCTGTGGTAACTGTTCCCGATCTGGAATAAAGCGTAATCCCCACCGGATTCTTCACCGACCGCCTCTTCATAATACGATATGGCTTCATCATAATTGCTAAGAGCAAAATGGGAATCTGCAACGCGCAGCCTGGTATCTACATCATAGGGATAAAGAGCTATTGGAGGGGGCTCGTAATCATTCAGGAAAGCAACGAGGGGGCCAACCGCCTGATCATAACTCCCCAATTTGAAATAACTCCATCCCAGCGAATATCGGGCGGCTCCGGTAAATTCATGATTGGGGTATTCCCTTAAAAATCGGTCAAATTGATTGCTGGCACGAGACCAGTTTTCCATATTGTAATAGGAATCGGCACTCCAGAAAAGAGCTTCTCCGGAAAGTTCACTGGAGGAGCTTTCTTCGTATAATGTTTGAAAAGTAGGTTGAGCCGCATCATAAGCTTGATTTTGGTATTGAACCCATGCCCGTTGAAATTTAGCCTGCCGCTGAATACCGGGGCTTGCATCTCCTAATTTTTCTGCTTCTTCAAAAGCTTGTATGGCTCTGGTAAATTCGTTATTGGCAAAATATGATTCGCCTAGTAAAGTCAATACTTCACCCGCACTATCAAGTTCAACATCACTGCGGATCAAGCTAAGCAATACCTCAAGAGATTTCACATGATTGCTCATTTCAAAAGCGGTAACCGCCCATTCGTAATAAGCCTCCTCCACCCAGAAACCATCCTGATACAGATCACCAAATTCTTGAAACGTCTCCATAGCAAGATCATACCGGCTGCTCAGCTTTTCATTTACGGCTTTATAATATAATGCTTTCCTTGAAATCTCATCGTCATTACCAGTGGCAGCATTCCCATATGATTCTGCCGCCCAATGATAAACTTGTTGTTTATGATAGACCCAGCCCAGCCCGTAATGTGCTAGCGCCGCCTTGCCATTGCCTTTATTTAAATTGATATAGCGGCGATAATAGGAAATTGCCCGCTGAAGCTGATCAAGGTAATTGTAACTTTCAGCAATTAATAATATAGCTTTTGATTCTGATTCCCCTTCCAGATATTGAATGGCATTTTCAAGTGATGCTATGGCTTCTTCATAGCGGCCTTGCTGAAAATAAGATTCTCCCAAAGCGGTACCCACACGTCGGGTCAGGTCATGGTTTGGATAATTTTCCCGCAGCAATTCAAAAGCATCTGTAGATGCTTGATATCTTTCTTCATTCAGGTATAACCGTCCACGGGCATAAAGAGCGGCAGGGGCAAGATCGTCATTCGGGTGATTTTCGGCTAGATCAAGATAGTACTGTGAGGCCGCCCTGATGTTGCCCAATTCTACTGAGGCTTCTGCCATTCGATAATAAAGCCGTGCTTCGGTACCGGCATTTTTATTAAGGTCAAAAGCCCGGCCATAATAAACCATGGCATCGCCGAATTCACGGCCTTCATATTTATTATTCGCCCACTTCGTAAGCAACTCAACAGCCCGGAAACCCAGAGGGTAATGTCTTATAAATTCTTCGAAATAAATGTCTTTGTTATCTTCATCCATCTGCGCGTTAGACAGCGCCAGATGATAACGTGCATTCTCATTCAGCGAACTTTCGGGATATTTATTTATAAAGCGGTTAAAGTACTCATAAGCGCTTTCAAAAAGCCCATCATCATACAACCGCAAAGCCTCATGATAGTCTTCATTAACGGCTTTCGGGATTTCCTGAGCAGTAATGTTAGATGGGAGCCCGAATATGACAAATAGGAAGGCTGCAAATATGAAATAATACAGGTGTTTCAAAACCACAACTTAGTTAATTTGGAAAATTCAGATTGGCAATAATATACTAAGTATAGGGCTCAGGTTCCCTGTTTTTGACAAATTATTTCAATGGGGTAAGAGACACGAGTATACTTTTCAGCACAAAGCTTTAGCTTTTATAGATCCAGGAAGCGCAAAAATTCATCGGCGCGGTCTTCATATTCAGCGGTATTTGTTTCAGGGCTGCCCGACTCCTGTGTGATGATAAAACCATACCGGGATAAGGCGGCATTCACCCGTTTCAGATCCGTTAGATTTAATTTTATAGACAGGCGGAAATGCTCATTAATTTTATTGGGAGACTGCACGGCAATCCCCAAAATCTTCGCATTCTCGGATTCTATGATACGCACCACCTCTGATAAAGAAAAATCTTGTTCCTGCTGCTCAATTGTAATAACGGAACCATGTTCCGATACATTCAACATGCCCGATAGCGCCTTAAATAATTCGCTCCTTAATACAACTCCCAGGAAATTCTCTTTTTCATCAACCACAGGAATCAACTTCAGCTTATTTTCCATCATTACTTTAGCAACATCGAAAACATGCTCATCGGGTGATGTGGTTATTGGCTGCCTCCGGCGTACCGCAAAAAGACTAACCTTCCCCGATTCATTATCCATCAGGCTTTGTTTTGTAACTATACCAATCAGCTTCCGGGTAGTGTGATCCACAATCGGCAACTCGTCAACCTTATACTCTTTCATAGAAGAAAGGGCGGTTTCGGCAGAGTCAGCCACCCGAAGTGGCAAAATGTCGGTATTTATGATTTCGAGTACAAGCATAGTTTATAAATAACAAATCCTGCGTTAAGCATCAAATATATTAAACGAAACTTTGATGATTTTCGCCTTTGTTTAAAAGACGATCAAGATTACCCAAATGTTTTTTGTTAATCTTAAACGACAAAAAAACCTCATGCTCGCCATATTCTTTTCTTTCAATCTCAGCCACATCATGAATATAGGAGACAACCCTTGAGTTGCTAATAGGAATTTTAATATTCTGGTAGATATAATTTTTCTCAAGTATTGAAACCAGGCGGTCGTTGATGTCTTCAAGACCAATTCCCCGCACTGCCGATACCAGTACCGCTTCGGGGTATTCCGTCTTAAGTGCAGTCAGGTGTTGAGCCTCAATCTTATCAATCTTGTTCAGTATTAGAATTACCGGTTTGGATTCGGCTTCTATTTCAATAAGAGTTTTATTAACCGTATCGATATAATCATGTAAAACAGGCGAAGATGCGTCAGCAACGTGTAATAATACATCGGCTTCCCTGATTTCATCGAGTGTTGATTTAAAACTTTCAATAAGATTATGCGGGAGTTTACGAATAAAACCTACCGTATCAGAAAGTAAAACATCTTCTTTATTAACTGTAAATCTCCGCACTGTTGGGTCAAGCGTGGCGAATAGCCGGTTTTCGGCAAAGACGTTGGTATCGGTTATAGCATTCATCAAAGATGATTTACCCGCATTCGTATACCCGACCAAAGCTGCTCTAACGGTATCGGAACGGCTCTTGCGTTGCACCTTCCTTTGTGATTCTAATTTCCCCAGTTTCTCTTTTAATGTGGAAATACGCTGTGCAATAAGCCGGCGGTCAGTCTCTATCTGTGTTTCACCAGGACCCTTAGTGCCTATACCACCTTTTTGCCTGGAAAGGTGAGTCCAATATCGGGTTAACCTGGGCAACAAATATTGTAACTGAGCGAGTTCTACCTGCGTCTTTGAAGCTGCCGTTTTCGCACGGGATGCAAATATATCTAAAATAAGACCGCTCCTGTCCAGGATTTTGATCTCCAGGGTTCTCTCTATATTACGGGCTTGCGTTGCACTAAGATCATCATCGAATATAACTGCATCAATATTTTCCGACTTCACGAGTTCCTTTAACTCTACCAGTTTCCCTTTGCCTAAATAAGTTCCGGGATCGGGCTGTGCTTTATTTTGAAGCAGCTTATGAACGGCAATTCCTCCGGCAGTATCTGCGAGCAATTCCAATTCATTTATGTATTCTTCGGCTTCCAACCGGTCTATATTCTGACCGAAAAGCCCTACTAATAATACACGTTCCTTTGTTTTTTGGGTAGTATTCAAATAAAAAATCAGGGTTTAGTTGCTATGTTTTTTAATAATTTCTTCAATATTATCCGGTACGACAAAAGGCGGATTAAAACGACGGTCTAATTTTTTCTTTAATATTTTTCTAAAACCTTCAAGTTCAACTTCCGGAACATTCAACTCCAGCTTTAAAGCTTCTTTTCTACGGCTTCGAATTTCTGCGCTGTTATAAATAAAGGTAAATCGGTAGCTGGAGCCTTCTTTGCGTTCTGCATAATCGATTATTTCATGCCAAGAAATAGTTTGTGAGGGGTCGTTAATATTTTTCACAATGCCGTGATCGGTTATAAATCTTTTCATCATCAAATGACTGGAAACAAACCAATTGAGACCAATCCAGACATAACTGAACATTGCCGTATTATACTGGGTCATCCCGGCATTCCAGATAGTAATCGTAAGAAAAAGCAAAAAACCAAGGAACAGGCTGGAAAACAATGGGAACCCGCCTAACTTGCCCCCTTTCCAGGTTTGAAGTACATTACGTAACCTTAGGGAATTAGATAAAGTTACCAACGCAAGCACTGTAGTTGCGATGGTAAAGAAACCAAGCAGTATGATGTGAATTGTTCCCATATGTATAAAACTTAAATCCATATTATGATAATCTTTCCGCTTTATACTTTCTAGTAATTACGCACTCTGTCACTAATAAAACAAGCGCCAACCAAATAAACCAATTCCAAACTTCTCTGCCGAACCCGGCAGCCTCTATCGATATGTTCATCTCGTCAACCGACATGCTATATGTATTAACAACGTCTAGCAGGTGTAAATGCTTGCTTATCTTTTCTTTTAACTCTACTGTAGTAAACGCATTAAAATCTGATTCTGATACATCTTGATTAACTGCCAGTACCCTTTGTGATTCCCCGTCTCCAACTTCAGCCCATCCGGGTTCCCAATCTCTTGCATCATAATGAATTTGCACGTCCTCTGCGGTCATTGCCGCTTCCGGTCGGATACCTACATCATTAATTTTAATTTCAATATTCAGATTAGAAAAATCATATCCCCGATCAAATGGACGACCCAGTATGTGTTCCTCCATTCCGCTGTCTTCAAAGGATACCGCATATAAGGCCATACGAAAATAAACCGGGGCAAAAAGTGGATTTGCAGGGAAGTTTGACCAACCGGGGCCTGCTCCCATAGAAGATACCATCATTAAACCTTCCCCATAACGGTGTTCCGTAAGCAGAGGTTCATCCAGGTTTGAGCTTAAAATCGTATTGCCCCGGGAACGGCTGTCGGTATTGTAGACCCAGTAATAAAAAAGATCCGGCATGGTGATCCTGATTTCTTCATCTTCTTGTTTTTCAAATATTTCATCTAAAACAGGATGCCCTTCTACAAGAGGCTGCATACTGGCTACTTGTTCAAAACGGCCGTAGTTTCCGCGCAACCCGGAGAACCGGCCAGCATTAAGGTGCTCAAAAAACGAATTGTAAGACGCAATATTTGAATCTTCTGAGGGGAATAAAATCAGACCTTTTCCCTGTTGCACAAATCGCTGAAGATCATGAAACGCATAATCAGGAATGTCGGTTAGCCCATCTAGAATAACTGCATCGTAGTCTTCAATATTTTCTTCATTTAGCTGGTCGACCGTAAGCTCCCGATATCTGATTCGGGAGCTGGTTTCACTGGCAGCTTCCAATACCGGCTTAAGATATGAGCGGTTTTTATTTTCCCGCACAAGCAATATACTCCTCGATTCAGGCACATTGACCGAAAAGTACCTTTTATTATCAAATGTATAGGTATCCCCCTCCAGCCGGGCCAGACCTTTCAGGTCGCCGGTTTGTTGGGGCACAACTTCAAATACAAAGCTTTCGGTTTGGCCCGCGTCAAGCTCAACCCGATATTCTCCTACAGAACTCCCTTCGATATCGAGGCTGAGAAATTGATTGTACACAGGTTCATCACCAAAGTTCCTGACTTCCACCTCCACAGCAAAAGGCATATCCCTGCTGATAATCCTGTTGCCCGTACGTATGGCCGTAACTGCTGTATTCCCGTCGGATTGATTGCCAATTTTAACAAACTGAACCGGTGCGAATTCTTTTTGAATCCCCTCCTCTTCCAGCATTAACTGCTCAAGCGAATTAACATGTGTTTTTTGCCCGTGAGAAATCCAGCACATCATACCGGAGGCTGCATTATCCTGGGAGAGCTGCCGGGCGATAAGCTTAAGTTGTTCGGAAGTATACCTTCCTTTATTTTCCACTTCAATATTTTCCAGCAACCGTTCAGCTTCCTGACGGTTTACCGCTCTTCCATGCCCCTGCTCTCCGTGGGTGGCAATGATCATAAACTGGTCATTATTTTTTGCACCGGATATCACTTTTTCCGCAAATTCTTTTGCCTGGTTAATATAAGGCCCATTCTCATCCACCTGATTCATCCCCGGGCTGTTATCGATCAACATACCATATAAAACCGGGTTTCGATTTGAACTTAACCCACTAAGTTCAGCAGGCAAAAATGGCCGCGCCAGGGCAAGAGTTAGAAAAATCAATGCCAGCAAACGGACAGCCAGCAGCAAAAGCCTTTTTATATTAATCCGCTTTAAGGTACTTTTTTGCAGTTCTGAGAAAAATGCTATCGTAGAGAACGCGACCTGGCGGGGTTTCCTGAGATTGATGAAATGCAGGATAATGGGAATGGCAATTGCCAGTAAACCAATTAATAAGAAAGGGTTTAGGAAATTCAAAAGGTGATCAATTTAATATAGTATATTGCTTCTAAAATGCTTTTCAAAGATTTATAAAACATTCCAATAAAACTTCGTTATTCTCATTGCGTGTTTACACTTTTCTTGATGAAACCGACAGAAAAAAGCCCTAAATTAAGTTAAATTAATAACCTTCTCCTTCATACAGCTTATGCGTATCGCCTCATCCAAATACTGTATCTCAAAAATTGCCCCTGTTTGTTTACTGCTTTTTTTAGCCATCAGCTGCAACAGTATTCCTGAAAAACACTGGCTTAAAGCCGTCCCTGAATACGTTCCGGCCATTATGGTACCCGGGCAAAATGCAAACATTTCGACTGTAATGCGATCGGAATATTTGCCGTTTTTTGAAGATATAAGCACATCGAGCATATCGTTGATATCCGAAGTCGAAAACGTGCCTGAAATTTCCATATTGCTTAAAGGCATGGCAATATTCCCCACAGAAGCCGACGACTGGAAGCCACTCTGGATTGCGGAAGCCGATAAAAATCTATTGAGTAAAATCACACCGCATTTCAATAAAGAATTTGCGGAAAATGAATATGATTTTAACCAAGGTAAAATTCAGATCCTATATACCGGTGAACAAAATTTATATGCCACCCAGGTAAATGAATGGATTTTGATCTCCGAAAGCAGTTATGCCGTTGAGGAGGCTTTAAGAACATATTTAAATGATAAGCCGGCTATTGATCTTGAGTCTTCAAAAATCCAGCCCAATACCCTGGTGATGAATGCTCCATTCTTTGACCGCTGGCTGGCTCAGTCGGGTGCGCCGCGTTACCGGCCACTTATTAAAGATGTATTCAAGGGTACCAAAGCCGGCATATTTTCTATAAGTTCGGGGGCGAACGGATCTGATAATATCTCCATAACAGGTTCATTGCCGTTAGATGGTGATAAAACCAATTTTATAAGATCCGTTTCTGAATCGAATCACGAAACAGTGCTCGATCGTTATATTCCGACCGATGCAGCCGCCTTCGGTATATTTAACTCTGCTCCGGAAACGTACCCTTCCAAAGAAATCCCTTCAGAAACTTCTCTGGATTCACTGTTATTGAACAATACTGACCTTTATCGTGAAATTGCAGAAACGCTTCATCCTTCTTTTGCCTATGTAGCCTTTGGGGCATCGGGCTTTTTATCTGTTGGTGAAAATCTATATATCCGCCAACTTTCCGATGCTGACGAATTCAGTAACATCATACAACGTTTTGAAAGGGATGGTTTCGCGGAGCGTAGCAACGGTACTTATACTTTTGAAAGCCGCATATTCTCCGATATGCTGGGGAGTTCGCTAAGTGATTATGATTATTTCAGCCTTTCCATTACGAATAATGGCGTTGCTTTCTCACAACGCCCTGGTCTTACCAGCAGGGTCAATTCCGACCGCAACCGCCGCCGGGTAATGTTTTATGATGATAATTACACAAACATACGCGCAGAATTCCCTGATGACCTTAGCGCTTTTTTTTACGGAAAAAGCAGTGAGTATTTAAATTACCTGGAGCCGGTTCTGGGAATCAATAATTATACAGCGGCAATATCTTCGCGGTTTGATGTTTCAGCACTAAGCCTCAATCTGGACAGCTCCGGCGGAAATCTGGATTTCAATCTTAAAACATTTCGCACGGAAGAAAGTGAACAGCCTTATAGAGACCGCTGGGTATTTCCTCTTGATGATACTGACCTTACCGGCGCTCCGGTTGTTGCCAGTTTAAGCGGCAATAACCGCCGGGAAATCGTATTTGCAACAACTAACAGCCGTGTCTTTGGCCTCGCACCCGATGGCAGCCCCTTCTTTGAAGCCGATACCGGTGTAGATTTGCCTATTGGTCAACCAGTGATTTATGACTGGTACGGAAATAATCAAAATGCTGTATTAATCGCTGCCGGAAACAAAATTTATGCCTGGAATAACCGTGGTGGTGCCCTTCCAAATTTTCCCATAGAAATGGATGAGCAAATAACTGCTCCTCTCCAACTTGGTGATGTATCCCGTAATGGAAGTGTGGAATTAATAGTAGCCACAGCCGATCGCAGAATAAATGTATTAGATGCCCGGGGCGATAATATTACCGGTTGGCCCCAGACAACCAATTCCCCCATTGATTCACAACCGGTTTTCAAAGAAGAAGACGATAACTGGTCATTATGGGCATACGCTGGAAATGGATTGTTTGCCTGGAACACCAATGGGCGATTATTAGAAGACTATCCCATATTTATTGAGTCTTCATTTATGGGCGAACCTTTGTTTTATAACGGTAATATCATTGCCGCTGCGGCTGATGGAAACCTATATTCTATAGGGGAAACTGAAATCTTTGCCGATAGCCTAAGCCGGGAACCCAGGATTGAAACGGCGTCCATTGAGGATAATGAGGACTCGAACAACATCAAAAGTATTCACGTCTCTAATACTTCTTTGGTGAATACCCCTTTAATTAATACTTTGAGAATTGAACAGGAGGAGGGCGAGAGCAGCAGTGAAGAAATGTTCATCATACAAAGTATGAATGGTTCAGTTTTTGCCTTTAATACTCTAGGACAATTACGCATGACCCAAAGTATGGGCCAGCCCAGTGACGAAAACCACAAAATTCTTATTCAGGATATAACTGATTCGGGTTCTCCCGAACTGATAGCTCTTGCAGGATACGGCCGGCTGTTTGCGTGGAACACCCTAAGTGGAGAACGTTATTTAGATCTGCCTACATCCGCAATGAAATATCCTGTTTTCGCCGATATTTATGGTGACGGACACACCGAACTTATCGCCAAAACACGCGAAGGGATCAGGGCCTGGACTATTCTGCCGTAATAGGCAGAATAGTAGTTGAGCCTTTCCTGTTTTCCGCAAGGTTCTAAAAGGGGCTGGAATATTAAAGTCGAACAAGAAAACGCTTACCCATCCGCTTGATTTGCTTTGTTATACATTTCATAACTATCCGCCTGGCTCTGGTGATTCAGCGACGACGTGAAATGAACCGGGAGTCGCTTCAGTACAAAGATCTATCAATTTTTGGATTCCCTTCTGCGCATGTTGGTTATTGCGCATAGTTTCAATTGCCTCCATACTATCCCACGGACCAAATGAATAGAACTGAGTGGAATCTAAAGTGCTTTGAATTAGAATTCCTTTACCTGGAGGATCGGGCAGTGCTTCAAAGATCTCCCCAAGCCCCTTCCAGGCGGTGATAAATTCTAGCTGTTTGCCATCCTCGACGTGCCAAACGCCGAGTGTGTAAACCTGCTGTTTCATATTTATAGTCTCTGAGGTTGAGTCTGACCTTGTGCAGCTAAAGCTGCTTAATAAGTATGCGGCCAGCAAGATCGTAGTTATTGTTTTCATGAGAATATCCGGTTAAGAACAAGATATTAATTAGTTTCTCCTCGTTGGTCAGCTTTGGCTGTTATTTCTCCTATCAATCACACATATTTATGTTCGTTTTATTTTTGTTATTAGCATTAATTATGTTGGAGTAAAAACTAAGTTGCTGTAGCTGCGCTGGTCAGGTATATAAATTCATATCAGGTAATTTTATTCATAGGGGTATAGCGGTCTGGCAAATAAGCGTCGCCGATAAGTTGTTGATTTGCTGGTTATTCCTGAACCGTTTTTAGTGGAGCAATTTCTTTGCTCGGGCGGTTAGAGGATAGATCATATATCGATTGCAGATTTAACCAAAACTCTGGAGATGTATTAAAAGCCCTGGAAAACAACCAAGCCGTGTCAGAAGAAATTCCTCTTTTTCCCCGAACAATTTCATTGATGCGTTGAATGGGAATATCAAGATGATCAGCTAATTCTTTCTGAGTTAATTCCATTGGCTCAAGATATTCTTTCAGTAAAATCGTACCGGGATGTGTAGTGATTCTGTTTTGTGGAATCATGGTTTTTACCTTTTTTAATGATAATCAACAATGGCTACATCAAAAGCACTGGAATCTTGCCAACGAAAAACGATTCTCCATTGTGCGTTAATTCGAATACTATGATAACCTTTATAGTCTCCACGCATTGCTTCTACTCTGTTGCCAGGAGGTGATCGTAAATCATCCAAAGATGTACCCGCATTCAGTATATCCAATTTATAGATGGCTGAATCAAGAATTTGAGTGGGAAGCTTACGAACCTTGCTGCTCGAAATTCCATGAAACAGGTCTGATGTTGCTTTATCTGCGAACGATTTGATCATTCTTTAATTTAATGGATTAACGGTATCCATGCAACGAAATTGTTTTGTAAAGGCATAACGACCCAGCGCATAACGGGCGCGGAGATTATGAGTTAATTAACGGCTCTTTTGTCTAAGTAATCCTTAAACAAATCAATGACATTTTCTTTTTGCCAATATTGCACCAATTTTCATATTCTATTGTTTGGGTGTTGAGTATTATTTCATGGTAAAGTAATCATTGTGAGTGACGGCATGTTGTCACCAGTTGTCAAACTTTTTTTATTAATTTGGCTTAGCTGAATTTTTATATGGCTCAATAACGTTTTGCCAAATAAACGGCTAAGCCATTGATGCACTTAATGTGAGGAAAACTTTGAATTTTAACAAGGCTGAAACGCGAAATCATGCCTTACGTGGCTTAGTCCGCTTGATTTGGGTGTTATATGCGTTGTTACTTTTTGCGTACATGATATTGTAATGGCTCGAAATGAAAGAGTTCCTTCAATTTATGTTGATCATATTCGACTACTTTAGGATTATCGCTTAGGGCGTTTAAAACTATGCAAAGTAGAAAGTTTTCATTTTTACCAATTTGGTTAAACTCATTTCTAGTTAGAATAAATGATTCTTGGAGTCCAGATATTCCTTTTACCTCCACATTTAACACAGAAATATCCGTTGTACAGATTAAATCAAATCCAAGATTTTCACTCTCAACAGATTCGACAGACCAGCCTTTGTTTTCGTAAAGTTTTGTGACTTTCTCAATTGCAGCTTTTTCTACATCCTTATTGGTTTCGGGGTTACCAAAACCAGCACCAATATTCTCCTTAGAGCTTTCATTATTTAAAGTTTCATTACTATTACTACTTAATAACTTTTGAAAATGGAGATAATCTTCGTCATTTAAATTGAATTTACTTTTTAGCCGATTTAGAATTAATCCATGGCGATACCATTCAAGAAAAGAGGGAACATTACCAGCAAATCTCCTTGCGCATTTGTCGGAAATAGTCTGATAATCATTAACAGAAGGGAAATCATGAACGGCCTTTTTTATAGCTTCAATGTGATTGAATCCTTTATTCAAATAGAAAATCACGCCATAAATCTGACGCAGTGTTTGCTTCGCTGAGTTCCGGAATTTTATTTGATGAAATGAAGACATGATTGTGAATGATTAGCATATAACGGTTTGGCAAATAAGCGGCGCGGCTATGTCCCAGAATGTAAGCAACTAAACACAAACGCGTCCGCTTGATTTGCTTTGTTAGGTAGCTCATTTAGAATAATTTCCTTTAGAAATCATGTAATTGGTAAAATCAATAATAGTTCTCGGTGAAATGGATAGCGTTGACCCCGAAGGAACTTCATGAGTAGGAATAGCCTTATTTGATGACGATACTTTAGTGACAGCTCTCTTTGAAACTACCCCAATTACTTCGCCATTCTCATTAACCACTGGTCCACCACTTGCCCCACTATGCATTACATTATCTATGTAGTCAACACCAACAATTAATTTGAAGTCGTCTCTGAGACCTGGATCTATAATGATATCATCAGTAAATCCAATCATTCCCGATTTTTGCATTAGTAACAAGGATTGAAGTTGATCCAAATTGTCATCTATTTCTGTGTCTGACTGCTTATCCTTTAGATATTCACGGTTCAATTTTTTGTCCAATAAAAGTGGAAACTCTATTTCATCAGGGAACCCTGCCATAATAACTTCTTGACCAATAAAACGTTTGTCCATATTAATATTTAAGTAAGGAACATTTTGCTTTGGCTCTTTTGGACTCAACATGGCTAAATCAATTATTATTTGATTGACAGGACCATCAGGCCAATCTATTTTAATTCCACAAATATTGGCTTTGTATAAAGCGGGGATTTCATTTTTTCTTTGAGCAGTAAATGAAATATTTTTCTCTACTATTTCATTTTCTTTAAACGGTTTATCATTATCCAATACGTGGGCAGCGGTTATTAAACTACCCGCATCATTGAAACAGAATGCACTCCCAACACTGATTATTTCATCGTCTTGATAAGCCTTAACTCGATAGATTGATTTGGTTACCTTTTCACAAATTTTCTGTTTATCCATAGTCATTCTATTATAGCTACTTAACGACCCAGCGTTTAAACGGCGCGGGAATTATGATTTTTTAGAAGTAGCGAAATTAATTTCTTAGAAACAAGTTTGATCGAACCCCGTCCGCGTCCGATTTAAAACGCCTTGTTATAGGGGGTAACTAGCTAGTTTTCATTTCGCTATTAAATTTTCTGAGGAGTTTTTGGCCTATTTTTTTAATGTTTTCTAAACCATCCTTTAAATCCTTCGGTTTAATAGGAATTTCTTTACCTATTTCATAATTATCACTCGTTGTACGATTGTACTGATCATCAACTAAACCCTTCTTGTGAACAATTAGATGTCTACGTTGATTTATTTTATAAAGGATTTCGTCTTTAAGCTCACTATGCAAATCATCTTTTTCTGGCCAAATCTGTTTTATTGATTCCTGAATTTTTTTGAGATTACTCCAATCACGTTGTTCTGCATATATTTCACCCAAATGGTCTTTTATGTTGTAATCATATTTCTCTAGAATGTCAGTTGGAATGGATTTAACATTGAGATATTTAAATTTATCACTATGACGATTAAATACTTTGATTACTAAATCTCTTGCTAAAACTTCAAATGAAGTCCACAATAAAACCGTGGACTGTTTTAAAACTTCTCTTGATGCTAATTGAAGTTCTTGATTTTGTTTCAGACAATTTTCTAAAAACTGAAATGTAATATTCCAAAAACGTTCTGCGCCTTCTTTACTTTCTAATTCTTCAAAGAACTTTTTTTGGGCATTATCTAAAGCTTTCTTTTTACCTTCGGTTTGCGCAGTTTTGAAATCTTCGATTGAATCGTATAAGTCTTTAGGCATTGGGGCATTTAATATTAATTCAGACCCATGGAACTTATCAAAGAGATGTAATTTGGTTCTGCTGACTGAAAGTGTGATAGGAAGTCTTAAAGTAGATATTACAGACCCAAGATTGTGTTTAAAAGATTCACCAAGTTCAGACTCGGTATTGATATCACTTAATATTTCTTCACTTTTATAATGGGAGAAAAAATGACTGTGTGTAAGCTTAAATTGTGAATATTTTTCCATATTAATTCAGACAGCGTAGATAATAAAATGTGAATGTCAGAAAAATTTTACGGTTTTGACTATAAAAAGCTGACACAAAGCTGCAGGTTTTCGAGTCTTTTTTATGTGCAGTTATTTGTCATCTATCTTTGTTTCTATTTTGCTCCATTACACGATACATTTCTATTGTGTTGTCCACATATTTTCTTACTGACCCAGAAACGCTATTATAGAGGTAGTCTAATTGATCATCTTGAATATTTCCCAAACTAATATTAAAGTGATTAACTTTTCCGCCCTTGAATGGAGTAGGGACATTCACAAAATTATCGTTTGGAAAGTCATTTGATGATTGTTGAATAAGATGTTTTAATCTAGTTTCTGCATTATTGTCAATTACTATCCCATAATAGAGTAACTCTTCTTGTAATTGATATGCATCAATTAAGGGTTGGCCAAAGAATATTGAACGATCAAAATCAACAGTCAGATTTCCATATGAGATCGCTCCTTTTGTTGGTAATCCACTTTGAATTGTTGCTTCTTGGCAAATTCTAAGTGCAATAGATAAATTAGAAAAATCTTCCGAGGTATCTGATTTTGTAACGAAGACGACCGAATCTGAAAATGAGATTGACCTGACTCTACTATCGGAAGTCTTTGAATCAGATTTTTTGCCCTTATCCAACAATTTTAATAAGATAGTTCGAGTTTGATTCATTTGTAATAACATATGTTTTATTTCACTATGTGGTCTTCTAGCCACTAGGTTTTTAAACCCCATAATATCAATGAATCCAATGTATCGATTGCAATCGTCTTCCCAATCATCAACTGGGTTCTTCTTAACGTACTCTTCCATTAATGGAGCAAACTTCATCTCAGTTTTTAATAGTGATTAACATCGGCATATTTCAAGCCCTATAACGGTTCGGCAAATAAGCGGCACGGCTAACTACTTGAATGTAAGCAACTAAACGCATACGTGTCCGCTTGATTTGCATTGTTATATTTTAAAATGGCTTACTAGCTATCTAATTTAACTAAAGTAAAATTCTCTTTTCTGCCCTCGGCTTTCGCATAGACTTTTTCAGTGCTAATATCTTTGATTAAAGCTCCCTCAAGCTTTTTCAAAACACTCTTTAGCGAATTATAATTAATAATTAGTACACGCTCTGTACAATTTTCAAAACTGCGGGTTATAGTGTCAATATCAGGGGCTTGGCGGGATTCCCATTCTTTTCCGACCAGAAATTTGTCTAAGGCTTGCAACCTATCTTGCAAATATGGCCTGTTATTAATGAACTCTTCGGCTAATGAGTTGGCAAATTCCTGAAGTTGAGGTCCGGGTCTTTCATTTAGAATAACAGCTTCACGAATTTCTGTAATATCATCTAATTCAGATGCAAGTGTAAAATTTTCTAGTTCCAAGCTAGGTTTGATGACACGAAGATCTGCAGTTGTAACTAAGATTGGGCATAAAAAATCTAAATCTCTCCCATTTGACCACGTATGATCGATGGTATGTTCGTAGTTATTTTTCAAAAGTGTTGGCATACCATAACGTAATTGAAATACCCCATGCATTGCTCCTTTTTTATTGCCACTTCCGTTATTAACTAATTCAATCCCATTAACACAATATCCAATGCTTTCTTCAAATTCCCATACAGATTCACCATGCAACCTTATTGGAACTAGATCTTCTGTAGAATGTATTAAGCCAATAGGCATAGTATCGCTTGGATAGGGAGAAAATATCCAATTAGTTTCTGGTTGGCGATACTTACACTCTACTAACATATCAAGAACAAAAAGACGGTCCTCAGAGTCTATGCACTTATGAGTACGTATATCTATAGAAAACTCTTTTGAACTTCCTGTTTCATCTGGCCGGATGTATGGATATTCTCCAAATATATTATGCTCAAGGTCATTTAAAATATTTGCAGCTACGTATTCAAGTGGTAGGCCAGTTTTTAGTAGTCCGTTTTTCCACTTTGTGTTTGACAAAATGAATCCTTTTGTAGTCTAGAGGTTCAAAAATATAACATGTATTTATTATAACACCTGAATTTCATAAATCCTAACCAATATAAAGCTTCTCTCATATACCACAATATCTTGCAGGTAAATTGAGTACTCCTCATCCCAATAACACGCCCAATAATACCTTAACATAATTTTTTTATTGAGATTACCGCAAGGCTTTGCATCCTGGAGTATCTGTATATAAACGGTAACAAATAAATTGTATATGGCAAAATCCAAACTCTTGCAAAATGTCAGGGAGGAAATCAGACGCCGGGGGTATAGTTATCGTACCGAGCAGTCCTATACCTCCTGGATCGTACGGATGATTCGTTTTAACAAGCTAAAACATCCGAATGAGATCACACCAGAGGAAATCGTGGCTTACCTGAATTATCTGGCCAATGAACGGAATGTAGCTCCCAATACACAAAACCAGGCTTTATGTGCTATTGTATTTTTGTATAAGCAAGTGCTCAAAACTCCTATGCCTGAACTCGACAAGCTCCAGCGTGCCAAAAAACCTCAGAAAGTACCTATTGTCCTTTCTGCCACTGAAGTCGGGGTCATTGGACCGCAAATATCCACAAGCGATTACCGAATTCAAATGGCAGTATCTGTTTCCTTCTACCAATATTGGCAAAGACCCACGCTCAGGATATCGTCATCGTTATCATATTTCCAATTCGTTTGTTTCCCGGAAAATTCGTTTCGCTGTGCATAAAGCCGGCATCCGCAAGCAGGTTTCTTCCCATACCTTCCGTCATTCGTTTGCGACGCACCTCCTGCAAAACGGCTACGACATCCGCACCGTGCAGGATCTTTTAGGCCACAAAGATGTTTCCACCACGATGATCTACACCCATGTCCTCAAAATGGGCGGGCATGCCGTGAAAAGCCCCTTAGATCGGTTGCAGTAAACAAAAAAGCACAACATCCAACACCCCTCCTACCCACAGCTTTACCTTGTGCGTCACAGGCATAAGGGTAATTTTTGCAAGTCTCTGACAGAATAAGAAATCCCTGCACAGATACAAACCCTGATCTATATTTTTTTTATCATTCTCCGATCTTCGTTTAATCAACGCTATATCAACACTGTATCAACGCCGTATCAACACTGTATATTTACGGCCTTGATACGGTTATGATATGTTGTTGATACATCTTAGTACAAGCTTCAATCTCAACCTAAACCTTTACCTCAGCCTCAACCATTATGGCAATATTTAAAGCCGGTATTTTTGGTCCGGCCTCCAGGCCGGTATGTAATTTAATTATCTCGCTCGCCGGAGCAAACCGCATCTCAGGGCGAAGCCGGACAAGGTGCACAATCCCGCATGACCCAAAGTATGGGCCAGCCCTGTGACGAAAACCATAAAATTCTTATTCAGGATATAACTGATTCGGGTTCTCCGGAACTCATAGCTTTTGCGGGATACGGCCGGCTGTTTGCGTGGAACACCTTAAGTGGTGAACGTTATTTAGAGCGAGCGAAGGGATCAGGGCTTGGACTATTCTGCCTTAAAAGGCAGAATAGTAGTTTGAGCCTCATGTAGTACAGCACTATCGGGATGTTGGGCAAATTGTTGCTTCAATTTTTGAATTCGCTGATAGGATTCCTCAATACGCTGGCGCGGGATTTCTCCACTTTCAACCAGACCAGTGATTATGCCTATGGCCCTTTGGGTAATGTCTTCTTCATAAACTGAATTATTGGCAAAAATGAGCATGTCTACTCCTGCATTTATGGAGGCTTTTAGAGCTTGTTCCAAACCATAATGATCAGCGATAGCCCCCATTTGCATGTCATCGGATACAATAATGCCGTCATAGCCTAACTCACTTCTCAACATCCCTGTTAGCACCTTTTGAGATAATGTGGCTGGAATGTCGGTATCGAGATGGTTATTAATAATATGAGCTGTCATAATTACGTCAACCACCTCCTTTTCGATTAAATACCTGTAAGGTTCCAGTTCAAGTTTATCCCACGTTTCGGTTACATCAACCATTCCAAGGTGAGAATCATCCCTGGAACTACCATGGCCTGGGAAATGCTTAATGGTTGCGTAAACTCCATTCTCACGATGGCCCTTTATGAAAGCTTCAGAATGGAGTGCTACTTTGGCAGGATCATCGGAAAAGCTACGTTCAAGACTTCCAATTACCGGGTTGTCCGGATTTGTATTAACATCAACAGAGGGGGCAAAATTCAGATTGAATCCCAAATCGGCCAATGTAGCAGCCATTTTTGATGAAAACGCACGGGTTGAATCCAAATCATCATATTCCCCCAGAGCCTGATGTGATACTGTTGGCGGGAATCCATACTGCTCTTTAAGGCGATTTACCTTACCACCTTCCTGATCGACAGCAATAATCAAAGTTTCATCAGTCAGATTTTGTAAAGATTTATTCAATGACTGAACTTGCTCTGGTGATTGAATATTCCTTTCAGGAATACCGGCTGGAACATCATAGTCGAACAAAATAACACCCCCCAGATTTCGCTCACGGATATCTTCGACAATAGTCACATCATCTGTCAGTTCATACCCCCGAAAACCCACTATCAGCATTTGAGCTATTTTTTCTTCAATATCATCATGTGAAGGCGTGCCAGCGCAAGCTATTATGACGAATGTTAAAAGAATCAGTATTGATTTCGTCGGACACATATATTTTATAAGGCACATAAGCGGGGTTTTAAAAAAAATGGTATTAAATATTGATCTTAAATATTAAGATAAACCGTATTTTAAGATTTATTATAAGAATAACGTTCAATGCCCGTTAGGATAATTGATTCCAAAGTTTAAGGAAATTCGAAAAAAATTCGATGAAAAATAACCATTTATAGAAAACTAAGGAGAATATATCTTGTCACAAGTAAAAGATGGCGATACAGTCAAAGTTCACTATACAGGTAAACTCGCAGATGGTTCAGAGTTTGACAGCTCGGCTGATAAAGAACCTATGGAGTTTAAAATCGGTGAGGGAAAGCTCATTCCAGGATTTGAACAAGCTGTAGTAGGTATGAACATTGGTGATAAAAACACCATTAAAATCCCATCCGCGGAAGCTTACGGTGAAAGAAGAGACGACATGAACGTCAGCGTAGAAAAAGAGAAACTACCTGAAGACTTAACACCTGAGCTTGGACAACAGCTTCAAATTCAACAGCAAGATGGCAAAGCCATTCCTGTTGTTATTGCAGATATCTCAGATACTCATGTAACACTGGATGCCAATCATCCTTTAGCAGGTGAGGATCTAACCTTTGAAATTGAAGTAGTAGACAAATCATAACAAAAAAAGGCTGTTTTTAAGCAGCCTTTTTTTCTTTATTACCTCTATATGAGTACAAAGCCTGCCATTATTTTATTCGACGGCGTTTGCAACCTTTGCAATTCAAGCATCAACTTTGTGATTGATCGAGACCCCAACCGCCGCTTTCGCTATGCAGCCCTGCAATCCCTAAAAGGCAAGCAGCTGATGAGTGATTTAGATTTTAATGCGCAGGAACTGAGCAGCATAATTCTTATTGAAAACAAACACATTTACAGAAAGTCTACGGCTGCATTAAAAATTGCACGATTATTGGATTTTCCGTGGCCATTGCTATATGGCTTTATCCTAGTACCGCCTTTTATCCGTAATCTTGTTTATGACATCATAGCCAGAAACCGGTACAAATGGTTCGGTATACAAAATGAATGCAGAATTCCCTCAGCCGGATTAAGAGAACTGTTTCTGGAAGAGTAACAGTTAATATAGCCTTCTCGCCCGAATGTATTTATCGCTCCAATATGACTGGTTTATAGAGGAAATGGTAACTCCCTGAGAAGTCGATGCGTGCATGAACCGATTTTGGTCTATCATTATGCCCACATGTAAAGTTCGCCGGCCGGTTTGGAAAAACACAAGATCACCCGTGGCGGCCCTTCCTTTGCGGATCCTTCGCCCGGACCTGATTTGATCAGTAGTTACCCTGGGCAATTCTATTCCAAATTGATCATCCATCACTATCTGAACGAAAGCTGAACAATCTATGCCATTTTTACCTGCCCCTCCTAATATATAAGGAGTTCCTTTCCACTCATGGTAGCTGTCTGCCAGTTTTTTTTGAGGACTGATAGTTACACAGGCCCCCAAAAATATGCATAAAAAAATAAGCGATATGCCACCATACCGGCTATTATTTTTATGCATAAATAACTTTAGATGATTCACTATAAGCCAGATCAATTAAACCAATCCTTTAATGTATTCAATTTATATTTGAATGAATTTCGTAACATTATCAGGCTCAGGTATACAAGATCCAAAAGGTTAAGCTTAGGTAACCTTGAGACTTTGACCAAGCGGCAAATTCTCTATCACTTGAACTGCAGGCTTAGGATTTCCCATTACGTAAAAATGCAAACCGGGGACACCTGCCTCAAGCAATTCCATACATTGGCGGATTGACCATTCAATTCCAATATCACGGGTATGTTCGGGGTTCTTTTGAATAGACTCGGATAACTCGTCTGGTATGTTCAAGTAAAATATACTGGGCAAAGAAGTCAAATGCTTTTCCAAGGTAAGTATTTTTAATCCTGGAATTATGGGAACAGTGATCCCGGCTGCCCGGCATTTATCAACGAAGTCAAAGTATGCGTTGTTGTCGTAAAACATCTGGCTCACAATATAATCGGCGCCCGCATCCACCTTATCTTTTAATAGTTTTATATCCCAGCTCAAATTTGGGGCCTCAAAATGCTTTTCCGGATAACCGCCTACACCAATACAAAAATCGGTAGGGTCTGCATCTATTAGTTTTTCCAAATAGTCGCCGTTGTTCATCTGTCGAATTTGCCCCACAAGATCTACAGCATATTCATTTGTCTGCTTAGCCTTATTATGAGGCTTAGGGGCACCATTATTGTCACCACGAATAGCCAATACGTTTTCTATGCCTAAATAATTTAATTCAATTAAGGCATCTTCAGTTTCTTCTTTTGTAAACCCTTTGCAAATCAAATGAGGAACAGGGTCAACGTTATACCGGTGCTTGATTGCGGCACATAAACCAATAGTACCGGGGCGCTTACGCTTAATATGACGTTTTACCGCCTGGTTGGGCAACTCTTCGTAATACTCTTCGGCTGCGTGGGATGTTACATCAATAAATGGCGGTTTGAAACGATTAAGTTCGTCAAGCGTATCGAATACCTTGGAAATTGCCCCTCCTCTTTTTGGGGGGATGATTTCAAAGGAAATTAGTGGTTCAGTAGCTTTGTTATAATGCTCAGTAACTTTCATTATGATGAATTACTCTTTTAATTTTAGATTAACATCATTCAATGTAATATAAATCTGTACCATGAACAATTTGAAACTCTACATCAATTGCACTATGCACACAATGGAACCGGGCCGCTTAAGGTTCCATTACTAAATTAACCAAATTAATCACTTAACGACAATAACTTCCCAATTCTTATCTTTCTCAATTACGTCAATTCCAACATCAGCTTTATAGCGATAAAGTTTGAGAACTAAATGTGAATTTCCGATCCGTAGATTCTTTATTTCAAGATAATCCGTGAACGGAGGCAGCAAGGGGCGGATCATATATACTTTTTTTTCCAGGGCGTTGATCTCCAGGTTTAAACAAGATTGAACCATCATATAAATAACGGCGACCGACCAGGCTTGCGGTGAACAAGCAACCGGATAAGGTGTGGGGCCTTGTCCTCTGCGCAAATCAAAGCCGCAGTATAATTCCGGCAGGCGCTGGAGTTCAAGATATAATGTAGCTTCAAACATTCTTGCCATTACATCTAAAACCTTTTCCCGAAATCCATATTTTGCCAGTCCAAATGCAATTAAGGCATTATCATGAGGCCATATAGTGCCATTGTGGTACGACATAGGGTTATATCGTCGTGCATCGGTGGCCAGCGTACGGATTCCCCAGCCGGAGGCCATTGTATCACTTAACAAGGTATCGGCCAGGGCAGAAGCATATTTCTTATCTACAATGCCTGAAAATAAACATTGCCCGGCATTGGAAGTTTTTACCCGGCACGGGTTCTTATCTTTATCCAGAGCCAGTATATAGGTTTTTAATTCATCATCCCAAAAGGTTTTATTGAATCTTTCCTTAAGAATATGAGCTTCACTTTCAAGCTTTACAGAAATATCGCTTAATCCCATTGCCTGGGCCAGACCGGCAGCCTTCACTTTGGCATCATATACGTAACCCTGAACCTCGCATAGTGCAATGGGCGATTCAGCCAGTCTGCCATCAGCATGATGAATTGCATTATCAGCATCTTTCCAGCCCTGATTAAGCAAACCTGTTTTTGATTTATGGTGATATTCAACAAAACCGTCATTATCAGAATCACCATAATTATCAATCCAATTTAAAGCGGCCTCTATATTAGGCCAGAGATTTTTTATGAATTTTATGTCGGCAGTTCGTTTATAATAAGCACCGGCAAGAATAATAAATAGAGGAGTAGCGTCAACAGTACCGTAATAAAGTTTATAAGGCACTTCCTTTAAATCAGCCATTTCACCCGAGCGGGCTTCATGCATAATCTTTCCGGGTTCGGCATCATCAAAATCGTCGGTATGCTTCGATTGTCGGTCTGCCAAAAAATTCAATACTCCTCTTGCTATATCAGGTGCCGCCCATAAAGTTTCATAAGCTGTTATGATACCATCCCTGCCGAATGCGGTATTAAACCAAGGGACACCCGCATAGGGATATTTTCCATAGGGGGTTTCGGCGGTCAAAGCAATCAAATCTGTTTCAGATCTTCTTACCCATCGGTTAAAGCTTTCATGGGAAGACTCAATAGATGCCATACTCTCCCTGGCATAAGCCTGCTCTGCAAGAATCTGGCTGTATCTGTTATTAAAACCAGGAGTATAAAGTTCTTTATCGCCAACCAGGCATTTAATCGTATTACTAATAAAATACTTCTGATTGGGTTCCAGTGAAAAATAATAAAAAACCTTATTATCGCTCCTTTCATCAGGCTGCGGTTCAAAACTGATAACAGTCTTTCGGTAAACTCCATCAAGCCCCTTGTAATTCAGCGATATCTTTTCAGGGCTGCCATCTTCACCATCAAAAATTTTACCTCTTTTTGCTCTCTTGTAACCTCGTACCTCAAATATATCTTTAAAATCAGAGCCCACTTCAAAAGAGATTTTCATATCGATCTTGAATTTGCTATGATTAAAGAACAAGACCTTTTCATAACAAATACCATTTTGGACGAACTTGATTCGCTCCATATGAACTTTTGCTCTGGCTACATAAAGTTCGTCGTCTAAGTATATTTCATTATTGGTCAGATCCACACTCAGCACATCGTTTTCTACAGAAATTGATGAATTAAGCAATGCCGGCTGTTCATCAAACAACCTAAATCGTGACAGTGATATAAATCGTGTACCTTCATGAAAAAGACCATGTGTGGGTGTTTCATGCTGCCGGATATCTCCCCACCGGTCAAACACAACAAAGGTGTCGGATGCGTTTAAGGTACGAACCCGGTCATCGGTCAAAACGGATTCAGTAGTTGTGTATTTTTTGTTGCGGATTAGTTCGGCTGTACCTGCAATTTTATTCATATTCGCTTTCAAAATTATTTATAATGATATCACTCTGGAGGCCGCTCTGTCTATAAGAGTTTCATAAGCTTCCAAATAATTATCAGCCATCCTGCTCACGGTAAAGTTCATTTCAAAGTATTCGCGGCACTCCAGCCTGGATATTTGATCAATATTCTCCACGGCTGCCACAGCCTCATCTATAGTATTGACTACATAACCATTGCGGCCGTGCATGATAAGCTCTTCAACAGACCCATTTTTAAAGGCTATCACCGGCGTACCGCAAGCCAATGACTCCGCCATTACCATTCCAAACGGTTCGGGCCAATCTATAGGGAACAGCATGCACAGGGCATTCCCCAGGAATTCAGCCTTTTGCTCTTCGTTGACCTCACCAATATACTCTACCAGAGGGTCATCTAGCTGCCAGGCAATGTGGTTATTGAAGTAGTTCTCATCTTCGGGATTAATATTCCCGGCGATCTTCAGCTTTATACCGGTTCTTTTTGCAATCTTGATGGCCCTGTCAACCCGTTTTACCGGCGATAAGCGTCCTACAAAGGCTAAATAATCCCCTCCATCGGGGCAGTAGTTGTACAAATCATCAGGGAAACCATGATATACCGTCGATACCCAGTAGATATGAGGCTGTGGCTTTCGCTGAGCATTGGATATAGAAATCACCGGGATATCATCAAATACTTCATACAGCTTCTTAAGGTCCGGCTGGTCAAGACGCCAGTGCAAAGTCGTCACATTTGGCGTGCCTCCCAGTTTCGAGAACGGGAAATGAAGATAGTCGATATGGTAATGAATGATGTCAAAATCATTTATCCGGTCCTGAACCATTTGCATTTCCACGAAATGATGGGCTATAGGATCCTGGCTTTTCATCGACCTTAAAGACCGCTCACAGGGAGCGATCAGCCGTGCATTGGTTTTTGAATCTCCGGAGGCAAATAATGTCACTTCGTGGCCTTGTCGTACAAGTTCTTCGGTTAAATATGATACAACACGTTCAGTGCCGCCGTAGGATTCCGGAGGCACTCTTTGGTATAAAGAGGAAACCTGAGCAATTCTCATCTGATGATATTTATTTTAGATAAACTTTATATAACCAACGAATTACGAAAAATTTGAGCATATTAAATTCTTCACATGGAATTCTGCCCTCCCCCGCTTTTTCATATTACTTTTATCCTTATTTTATATGTTTAATACTGAATCTACATGAAGCTATTTCCATGAACCTGCTAGTTAACATTGACCACATTGCTACCCTTCGAAATGCCCGGGGAGAAGGAGTTCCCGACCCGATTGAGGGCGCCATTATCAGCGAGAAAGCTGGGGCTGCCGGTATTG
This sequence comes from Balneolales bacterium, assembly GCA_040878085.1. Taxonomy (GTDB): domain Bacteria; phylum Bacteroidota; class Rhodothermia; order Balneolales; family Natronogracilivirgulaceae; genus JBBDMU01. The sequence goes on along the minus strand of JBBDMU010000014.1, from coordinate 15,734 downwards.
TTTTTCATTTACGAGAAGACCGCCGCCATATTCATGATGAGGATGTATGGAGGCTTTCAAAAGCAATAACAGGCCTTGTGGATTTTGAAATGGCAGCTACTGACGAAATGCTTTCGATTTGTCTTAAGCTAAATCCGCACGTATGTACTCTCGTCCCTGAAAGTCGTCAAGAACTTACTACCGAGGGTGGACTCGATATGGAAGCCGTATTTGATGATTACCAGAAACGGGTCATCCCCCCTTTAAAAAACTCTGGAATAGAAATAAGTTTGTTTATTGATCCCGATGAACAATCCATTGAGCTGGCCCACCGGCTGGGTTCTGAGGCTGTGGAGTTGCATACCGGAACTTATGCTAACGCAAAAGACGAACAGCAACAAAAATATGAACTGGACCGTCTACGTCTCGCGGCTGTCAATGCCCACGATAAAGGAATGAAAGTAAATGCCGGACATGGATTAAATTTTGAAAATATTAGACCGATTTTACAGAATGTTCCTCACCTTAATGATATCAGTATCGGTCATGCCCTTCTTAGTGATGCAATTTTCAATGGTTTAAGCAATTCGGTTTCACGTATGGTAGCTTTGATTAAATGATTTCCACTTATTATCTGATATGGTGATAATGCAATAAATAAATATTACCTTTATATGAGAACAATCAGTTACTGCATTTACTAATCATAAAGAGGGAAAAATGAGAGATTTAAAATTAAGCCTATTCATAATGCTTGTTTTTATTGGCACTAGTTTTATCGGATGCGAAAGTGATGATGATGATAATAGTGGCCAGGGCGAAATTGAACTCAGCACCACAATAACCGGCACAGAGAATTTTCCCGAACTATCAGGTGAGGGTAATGTCATCAGTTTAAATAATGAATTTACTGCCAATGTAACCATAAATGGCGCTGAGCCGGATAGCGAACACCCCTGGCACGTCCATGAAGGAACTTGTGCTACAGGAGGGGGTATTGTAGGGCCACCCGATGAATATGCTCTGCTGGAAGTCTCCGATGAAGGCAGTGCGGAAGCGACGGCCACAATTATTGGTACAGGTCTAAGCGAGGATGGCAATTACCACATCAATGTACACCTGTCTGCAGACGATCTGGGAACCATTATAGGCTGCGGCGATTTAAATGGTGACAACACTATTTAAAATTTATAAACCGGTAAAAAAGAGGCTGTCTTTGTATCCAAAGGTCTAAAGCCGCTCCGTGAGGCGTCCTCGCCTCGCGATGAATGCACTCAGGATGCACGAGTGCATTCACAGCGAGCGTGAACGCTTGCCGTAGCAGACTTTTTGAGACAGCCCCGAGCAGCTTTAAAACTTTTGATACAGCCCCCTTTTTTATGCGCTTCCCTGTATATTGATGAATGCAAAAAGAACAACTTTCTCATAAATCCGGCTACGCGGCCATTATTGGCCTGCCTAACGCTGGAAAATCAACACTGCTTAATGCTTTTCTGGGCCAGAAACTTTCTATTATAACGCCTAAGGCACAAACTACCCGTCACCGAATTACCGGAATACACTCGGACGATGATTCTCAAATCATTTTTCTGGACACTCCGGGTATTATTGATCCTAAGTACAAACTGCAGGAAGCGATGATGGCCGCCGTTGATAAAGCTGAGCGTGATGCCGATGTCATCATACACCTGATTGATCCCAAAGATAAACCCGCATCACCGGAAATCAGGAAGGCATTGAAGGATCTTAAACAAACAAAGCTTCTGGTTATCAACAAAAGTGACCTCATACCGGATAAAGATGCCGATAAAATTATCAGTGAATTGACCGGTGAAATAGATTATAACCATTTTATAAAGGTGTCGGCGCTACAAGGAAAAGGGGTAAATGAACTTTTAAATCTTATTAAAGGCTTAATGCCGGAAGGGCCGCCCTACTACCCCAAAGATCAGTTGAGCGACCACCCTGAGCGTTTTTTCATTTCAGAAATAATCCGTGAGAAGCTTTTCCTTCAGTTTAAGCAAGAGATTCCATATTCCTGCACAGTAAATATCATTGATTACACCGAAACGGAAGGCAAAGATCAAATAGACGCAGAGATAGTTGTCAACCGGGACTCCCAGAAAGGGATGATTATCGGGAAAAAAGGTGCCGCTATAAAAAAGCTGGGTATCGAATCGCGTAAAGATATTGAGGCCTTTTTAGACAAAAAAGTTAATCTAAAACTCTTCGTTAAGGTGCGGGAAAAATGGAGGGAAAACGACCTGTTTGTTAAAAACTACGGGTACTAAACGAGGTCAACTCCATCCGCTCTCCCCAGCCCCCATTATAGTCGCTAAAAAAAAGCTCCCAGGAAGCCTCAGACTCTCTAAAATCATACTCAAACACTTTATCAGGATCACCACTGTCCGTAATATCACAGCCGGTTAAAAGGATTACAATAACGGCAAGGGCAGGTAAAGTTTGTAGCTTCATAATTAGAGTAGCATAATATTATTTGCTAAAAAACAAGCTTCATTGAGCTTTCCCAACTCTGGAATATTTTGCTTAATCCAATTTATTGAAAACGAATTTAATTGCCAATTCTTTATTAGTAAGGTTAATTAACCCCAGAGCTCAGGCAAGGATGGATGGATTCCGGCCTCGTCATACTTAAGGGGAGTATCACGATCCTCTGCCAGCAACAGCGGCCCGTCCAGGTCAACAATGTCCGCCCCTTGCGCTACCACTACGGCCGGTGCCATGGCCAGTGAAGATCCTACCATACAGCCTGCCATAATATCAAAACCCTCCGCTCGGGCTGCATCCCGCAATGCGAGTGCCTCGGTTAAGCCCCCTGTTTTATCAAGTTTGATATTGATCATATCGTATCGTCCTTTTAATGCATTCAATGTTTGGCGATCGTGGCAGGACTCATCCGCACAAACCGGCAGAGGACGCCCAATCTCTTCCAGCAAGGCATCGTCGCCAGCTGGAAGCGGCTGTTCCACCACCGCGACCCCCAGCCTGAGCAGGTGAGAGGCCAGCTCCTGGTAAATTTCTGCCGTCCAGCCTTCGTTGGCATCCACAATAATGCGTGAATCGGGCGCACCTGTGCGAACAGCTTCCAAGCGCTCCATATCATCCGGCGTGCCAAGCTTTATTTTAAGCAGCGGACGATGGGCATTGCGAGCTGCCGCGGCTTGCATTCGTCCCGGGGTATCCAGGGAAAGAGTGAAGGCGGTGAGTACCGGTTCAGGCTCGGGCAACCCTGCTAATTCCCAAACGCGTTTCTTTTTACTTTTCGCTTCCAGGTCCCACAGAGCACAGTCAACGGCATTGCGGGCGGCCCCGGCCGGCAGGAGTTGCTGAAGCGAAGCCCGGCTAAAATCAGGTGGCAGTGATTTGATTTGTTTTTTCACGCTTTCCGGCGTCTCACCATACCGGTCGTATGGAACACATTCACCCCAGCCGGTATTACCCTCATGTGTTAACCGTACCGTCAATACCTGAGCATGGTTCCGCGAACCCCTGGCGATGGTGAATACCTCGGCAAGACGAAAAGATTCCATTCGGATGTCTAACTGCAGGTCCTTCATGTAATCGCCTCAAGTGCATCCACCAGTCGGGCAGTACCATGCCGGTATGGATCTACTGTGGGCAGTCCCATGCGGTCTTCCATTTCAGAGAGGTATTTTCCCGCCTCTGCCTCAGACAGCGCTTCTGTATTCACCGAAATTCCTACAACCTGGCAGTACTGGTTTACCATTTGAGCCATTTGCAAAGAAAGATCCCGCAATGCCTCCAGAGACGGCAACTGAAAACCGGGTACTCCACGCATATGTGTACGTGTAGGTTCATGACAGAGAATAAGCGCATCCGGCTGGCCCCCGTGAATCAGCGCCAGAGTGACCCCCGAAAATGAAACATGGAACAGGGATCCCTGGCCTTCAATGAGATCCCAGTGGTCCGGATCATTGTCGGGGGTGAGCCATTCGATGGAACCCGCCATAAAATCCGCAGCTACAGCATCCACCGGAACACCTTCGCCGGTAATGAGAATTCCGGTCTGCCCGGTAGCACGGAAACTAACTTTCATCTCTCTAGCCTTCATCTCCTGTTCCATAGCCAGACCCGTGTACATTTTACCCACCGAACAGTCGGTGCCAACAGGCAGGCAGCGCTTGCCGGATCTCTTTAAACCATTGGCAATCGGAAATTCATGTTGCGGCACACGAACATCAAACAGCTGCCGGCCATGTTTCTTTGCTGCGGCAACAAGGGTTGGATCATTGCGAAGCAGGTTATGAAGCCCCGAGGCAAGATCGAAACCGGTTTCCAACGCTTGTATCATTATCCTCTTCCAGGATTCCGATATCACCCCTCCCCGGTTGGCTACTCCAATTATCATTGTTTTGACACCGGCCTCCCGGGCTTCCGCAAGAGTCATGTCAGGGAGACCTAAGTCAGCCTGACAATTGGGGAGGCGCAGCTGCCCCAGAGCGTATTCAGGCCGCCAGTCACGAATTCCCCTGGCCACCTTTACCGCTAATTGGTCGTGTGCATCTCCCAGAAATAGTAAATAGGGTGTTTTGATCATAAACGTTTAAACATATTAAAATTCGAAAAGGTCTCACTTATTATCATTATTGTCCGCTATAGGTAAAATAGTCATCCACGATTACATTTTACGAAGTCACCCTTTATTTGATACTTCTTTATGGCATGCAGTAGTATATTTGTTTGATATTCGCTATAATAAGTCCAAATTAAAAATGAAAAAAATACTATGAAAACAACTTTATCTATAATATTGCTGCTTTTCGGTTTAATGTCTTGTTCAGATGTATCGACAGATCCGGAACTTGAGGAAAAGGAAGAAAATACAAAGGGTACCGTGTCTTTTGCGATCACAGGTGATTATGAGATCGAAAAAAACGGAAATGCAACTTTTTGGGGTGCCGGAGAGAGTAGTTTTAACAACGATAATGGGCATTCATGGCAATTATTAACCAGTGATGAGCACTATCCAGACCCCGGTGTACTAACATTCCGCCTCGATTTTATTTTTCTTTATCCTGATGAAGACGTAAGCCGGCCGGAGCCCGGTGAATATCCCATAGGCTCGTCAGCATCAGCAGAAAGTCCTGATTCTCCGGTATTTTCCGCGAGCTACGCCAGGGTTGAGGATGCTTCTGGTTATTTTTCTCATGGAGCTGAAATGTGCGGTATGGAAGATGAATATTCTCATACAGGTACGTTAACAATCGAAACTTCAACACCTGAGCTTGTGAGCGGCAGTTTTGATTTTGAAGCCTATTTTTGTACGAATGAGAATACTGAAACAGTATCCATAACCGGAGAGTTTACGGCTCCCAGAGCAGATTTAACAAACTAGCTAAATGGCCATGGTTGCCAATAAAGTTAGGTAATTAAAGGAATTACCGTAATCCCGGGGGGGTACTCAGGTTCCCTTGACGCTTCGGTGGCGGGTTTTGGGGATGTTCCTACTGATGGTCCGGCAATTTCCCGGGAGCGCTTAAGGTTTTGCTTGTTGAGCCGATAAGTAGAGTGTTATCTAAAAGACACTTTATGAACAATACCCAAACAGACATCCAAGCCATAACTCGTGCAGAGCCTTCTTTGGCTGTAAAAAAGGCTGGCCCAAAGGAGAAGGCGCATCGTGCGGAAGTGCTGGATGATTTTTACCGCGACATACAGCAGAAGCTGAAGAAGCGGAATAAGAAAAAAGATCACAAATCAGATGAGATTTCCGGTCAAGAGCTTTTCTTTGAGCAGATTATGGAAATGATGTTACAGGATTCTGACATGATTAAGCTGTTGAGCAAACATCATGATATGAAGAAGGCGTTGATTTCACTTCTTAGTAAACTTAGAAAAGAGGTAAGGGTGAGTGATCAGATCCCGTACTCTTTTAAAATGCGAAAATCGGCAGCCTTTCATTCCACCTACGCGAACACCTACTCCCACAATCAAATCCGCCACCAGGAACCCATCGGGTCAGCCTTCTCGGGAGAGCTTTAGAAAAAGACCCGCCTCACGGGGGGATCACATCAAGTTTAATGGAGTAAAATCGTCAAGTTGCATCGGGAAATTCAGACTATTGCCCGGTAAAAAAAAATTTCCAGCTCCCGGATATTACCAACCCATTTTTATAAAAAGCAGATTTCATTTGAGAGGCTCGGAGATAAGACACATAAGCTTCCGGTGCTTATAATCGAGACAAATCTTCAACTAATTTTTCGGCAATGGCATCCGTAACGCCATCATTTTTTGTCAAATAATCCATTTTCTCTCTGGGTATAGAAATAGATTCAACCGGACCTTCTTTTATATCACCCGGGGATGGTGCAGGCTCGTAGCCGGTCAGATTATTACCTATCATGACGCTAACCTGCTCATCAATGCTTTCAGTATTATAGGCGCCGGCATCTATGTTTTTCCTGATCTGGCCCAAACTCTCAGTGCCCTCCTCTTCCAGTTTTGTCAAAATATATTGGGCAAAATCATGATCATGCACAAATTTCTTTGAAGTAATCTGCAGGCTGTCCTGCCTGCCGGGTGAAATGCTTCCAGATCCAGTGGTTTGGGTGGCGTTGTTGCCGATTACAGGGCCATTACTCCTGGTGCCGCGTATATTTTTATCCGGTATACCGGTTGGCTGTATGTTTTTGAGGGACATTTTTAGTTTATTCTTCTGATTTCAAATCCAAAAATAAAGAAGTTGAACCATCCTCCGCTTCCATGTTATAACTTGACCTGGCATGGCGGAAGCTGTCAATTTTCCCCAGGAGGTCTGATTTCTTAATTTTAAACGCTCTTAGGTTTCGATTGAGGCTTTTCTCCAGCAAGTTAAGACGGGCGAAGGTATTCCTGAAAACTTTCGCTTCATTTTGTTCCATATCAGCTACCCTGGGCGCCTGATCTCTCCAGCTTTCATCGACATCCTTTAGAAGGGAAAAACGTCTTGTGTACAGTTCTTTAACCATAACAAAATCAGGCTCCTCATTTTCAAGCTCCATCAAAATTGTATAGCCTGTATTGAGTATGTCTTCAAATTGGTCTAAAATAGTATTCATAATATAGCCCCTTCCTTTGAATTAAAAGCCCAGCGAACCCTGAAAGCTCATGATTTGGTTAAACTGTGCTTCACCATCTTCAATGATCTGCTGAAGCTGGTTGAATTCGGCCCTCAGGCCTTCTTCACGGCGCTCAAGATAGGCATCTTCACGCTCTATCCGGGTATTGGTCCGGTCTATTTGGGTATCAAAACGCTCTTCAAGCGAATCAAGCATATTATAACTGCCGGACAAGGAGGTCTCAACATTGTTCTGGAGGTTCTGCACGATGCCGGAGGTTTCATTATTGAAAAAATTCTCAACCATTTCCGGGTCCTCATTGAGAAGCGTATTGAGCTTGCCGCTGTCATCTATGCTTAAGGTGCCGTCTTGGGCGATAGCGATACCTAAGTCATCTAAAGTATTTCCATTATCCCCTACAGGCATGATGACGCTTTGCCTCATAGTCATGCTTAGGTTGCGCAATGACCTTTCCCGATTCAGGATGCCCATCTCACCGGTTTCCGCATTAATGCGGGTATTGCTTCTTAATTCCGAGTTCAACTCGTTGAATGATTTTATAAATGACTCGATGGCTTTTCTGCCGGTGCTTGTATCCCGTGTTACGGATATTCCTTCTTCACCGTTGGTCTCACTGTTTATATCGAAAGTCACCCCGTCTATAGCATTTTCAATACGGTTGGAAGAGCGGGTCATGGAAACACCGTCGATTGTAAATTCGGCGTCAAGCTCATTATCAGCAAACCGGGAGGCTAGGTTAAGGGTGTTTTCCAGGTCCAGACCATCGCCGCTATCATCCTGGAAATTATCGATCGTGATCTTATTGACCAATCCGGTCTCGGCGCTTTTAATACTGAGAGCGGATTCCGTATCGCTCACTTGTATGCGCGAGGCCGATACCCCTAAATCTTCCTGGCTGTTGATCTCCTCGCTGATTTTCGCCAGCACCTCGTCATTATTCAACCCATTGGTATCGACTGAAATAGTAACGGAATCACCACCCATATGAAGATCCATTGATATAATGCCGCCACTAAACTCCTGGCCTTCCATGCCTAACGCGGCAGAGGTATGCGTGTCATGGCGCGCCACCTGCCCGATCTCAATATCCATATTACCAAGCTGCGCTGAGTCGTCGGTAGAAACAATGCTCAAAGCATCAGACGTAGCCGACGCCCGCATCGTATTAAAAGGCGAGTCAGCTTGATCGGAAAGGCTATTCATCGCTTTTTGCATGGAAGAAAAGGTCTTTCCAATGTCGCTCAATGCCGTTTTTTTAGACTCAAAAGACTGTACATCCGCCTTAAGATGAGCTCGCTTCAGGCCGTCAAGCTGCAGCATCTGCTGAATTTGCGATTCCCAGGGACTATTTTGTTTTATAAGATCGGCTACTGAAATCATGCGAGGAACCCATTTGATTTTGTTGTTGAAGGTGAATTCTGTTGTTTCTTTATAACGCCCTCATCCCAGGCTTGCCTCAGAGGGGTAATCAGGTTAATCACCTCGTCATATTTTTCCTGGTCTAATACAGTGCGGCAGTATTCGTAAAGCTGGTAGAGCGTGTTAGAGATCTCGTAATCAAAATTCAGCGACTTGATCAGCGTAGTCAGTATTTCCTTAGCCCTTTCAGTATCCTTTTGATAACATGCCTGAATGGCCATTTCATACAGTTTGCCGATCAACTCTTCCGGAGAAGACTGCATTACGGACTGTCGTTGGTATTCTAAATGTGGTTTATTCATTTTGAATTTGATGCAAAAATTCTGGTTACATCATCATTATCGGCAGGCTAAGGAGTAACTTAAATCTTTTTTATTTTTATGTGATAAAAGGAAATTTTTATCATCAACAGAGGCCGCTTCTTTACAAGTGATAGCGGGAGGTGAGGGGTCCTCAATTTTATGTTCAGTCTGCCAGTAAGGGCAACGTTATCGTAAAACAACTGCCTACTCCAGTCTCGCTTTCCAGGTCCAGGCATCCGTTCATTTGGTGGATGAAGTGGGTGGTGATGTAGAGGCCGAGGCCTACGGAGCTGGGGTCATCTTTATGCATCCCGGAGGCCTGGATGAACGGCTTGAATACCTCGTCCTGCTTTTCTTTGCGGATGCCAATGCCGTTGTCGATTACACGGATGATGGCGTCCGGGCCGTCGGTGTCAACCTCTACTTTCACGAAGCCGGTGGACTTTGAGAATTTGATCGCGTTGGATACCAGGTTCATGATCGCACGCTTCAGCTTGATCACATCGGCCAGCACGAACGCCGGGTATTCGGGGCAGGAATAGCTTAACTCCACATGCTGGTTCTTCGCCTTCGCCTGGAACAGCTCGGTGATGTCCTGGGCAATCCAGGCCAGGTTGGCGGCGATAGGCTCCATCACTTTATCCCCATCGGCCAAAACCTTGACGTCCTCAAACTGGGTGAGGATACCTGATATTTCATTAATGCCCAGGGATATTTTCCCAAAATAGTTTTTTAATGCCGTGACGTCATCCCCTATGGGATTTTTTTCTATCATTTCCAGATACCCGCGGATGGCGCTCAATGGTGAGGTGATATCGTGGGCGGCCATATCCATGATGATGGAACAATGTTTCTCAATTTTGCGGGTGCGGCTTTCTTCCAGGTCAAGTCTTCTGGAATAGGCTTCCGCCAGGCGCTTGTTCACGTTATTATCGAGCTCTTTCGTGATAAGCTCGGCGTGGGCCATCAGCAAATCCAACGAATAAGGCTCATTATGGCGGACCTCTTTTTCTATATCCAAATACCCGACGGCATGGTCATTAATGACCATGGGGAACGCAAAGCCATGCTCATGCTGTGTCGGGATGCCATTGAGCAGGCGACGCAGTGTTTTATCCGGCAATGGTTGGCGCCATTTCCGCCTCCCTGACTCCGCGATCAGGTGGCTCTGTTCGGTGGCAATATAGACCCCGATCCACCGGGCCTGCAGTTCCCGGGCCTTTGCCTTTAGGTTAAGGGTTACGTTTTCCGGCAACAGGCTATAAAATTGCCGGGATGCCTGTATCCGGTCTTCCTGCCGCCGTGTCTTTTCCGGCACATAGCGGTGGCGTGCCGGGTTGGGCCCGGCAGCAGCAAATGGTAATAATTTCATTGTTCCCCTACTACAATTGTATTTATTAAAAATTATTAATATTGTACAAAATAATTTTAAACTTTGAAAATTCTTTTTTGTTGGCTGTTCGCTCGCTGTTGTTGGTGGTAACGGTCTTCCACACCAGAAGAACAACGGCTGCCGCCACCAATCACCGCAGCTGTGATAACCGCCGGAGTGTGACCAATAATTTATGCTTTATGGATGAACCTTACTTTACGATACCACCTCTTAAGCCAGTGAACGGGGCGGATACGGACGCTTTTGAAAGAAATATTAAAAAAAACTTAAGAAACGGAGATTTCGCTGCGATAAGTACTGCAACGCGTGAAAGACATGCCATAAACAAAAACATTGAAAAGGATTTTATTATGTCAATGAACAGAATTAACACGAACTTGCAGTCCATGACTGCACAGTCTTCGTTGAACAAAATCAACAACAGACTGGGAAATACCCAGCAACAACTCTCTACCGGGTTGCGAATCAACAGAGCGGAAGACGATGCCGCCGGTTTTTCTATTGCTTCCAAACTGACCAGCCGTATTGAAGGCCTCGATCAGTCCATACGAAATGTGGGCGATGCTAAATCGGTACTCGATATTGCCGAAACGGGAATGAACTCCATTATGGACATTCTGGTTGACATGAAAGGAAAAGCCGTACAGGCTTCCAATGATACGCTTGGTGAAGAAGAGCGTGGTTTTATTATGGAGCAGCTTAAAGCCCTGGGTGGTGAGATTAATTCCATTGCCGGTGCAACAACTTTTCAGGGTATGGATTTATTGAGTGGTGAGGCTATTGATCCGGTAGTAGAAGGAGTATATCAATCTGATGGAACTACTGTAGTAACAGATCTGGAGACTACTGCTGGTGAAGGATATGATTTTTCTGAAAGTGTATCAGAGATTTATAATTCTAATGGTAGTGCCTATTCTATAACAGATATCCTTGATGCTGTTAATGATGATGGGTTAGTTCAACTCCATACCAGTGACGGTGAAGAGTTAGTGGATGCTGCTAATACTGGAAATAATGCTTTTGTGGAATTAAGTACAGATGCATGGGGAGTAGTTATAGAAGATGATGGTGGCGCGCCTACAACTGATATCACTGATTTAACTATTGGAACTGCTGGTGGAACGGCCATAACTAGTCATGACGAACTCCTTAATGAAGATGGTGAAGCTATTTTTGTTGACGGAGGTTCTGCTGACGCAGTTCAAGCATTTGATGAGAACGGGGATGCAATTGTAGATGGTGATGGTGACGAAGTTTACATTACATATAACGCTTCACAACCGCTTGAATTAGACTTTCAAGTTGGTGAAAGAGCTGTAGATCAACTTAGCATAGAGCTGTCTAAACTTGATATGAATGAACTGGGAGGTACCTATACGGATACCGACGGTAACGCTCAGGAAACTTCTATTGCTGCAGGCCTTGGTGCTCTTACCAGTGATGATACCCAGGGGTTCAACAATTTCATCGATGTTATTGACGGCGCTATTGAAGATCTGGCCGGTAATTTCAACCAAATCGGTATGGACCAGACCAAGCTGTCTATCCGTGAAGAAAACCTTGACCAGTCCATCACCAGTTCCAGCGCGGCCCGTAGCCGTATCCAGGATGCCGATTTTGCCAGCGCGCAAAGTGAGTCCATTCGCTTGCAGATCCTGCAGCAAACGGCAATTTCATCGCTTGCCCAGGCTAACTCCAGTGCGCAGTCCGTACTCGGATTCCTGCAATAAGCAACACAAGCATAACCCCTTATATTCACACGATCAAAAGGGCGCCGGTGATACTGGTGCCCTTTTTTAATTTGTGAATTGGTGATTGGTGATTGGTAAATTTGTGAATTGGTGAATTTGTGGCTTTTCACCTTCCAACATTCCCATGGGACTGGATATTTGTAGAAAAAAGCGATCTCTCCCCCGCAACCCGTTCCGTTAGAAACGATATGTTTAACAGAAGCTGGATCGCACCTATCAATTTTATGGCTTCTTATAGAAAGGGAAAAATATTACCCGAGAGCGGAAATTTTAACCTCTTCGCGGAATTTTTTTTGGAAATATTTAAAAACAAGCCCATCTATACAAAACCAGCTGTACTTGAAAAAGAAGCGTCATTTCAATCCGGGCCTTATAGAATAAAAAGTAAACAAGTTTCTTAAAACGTCACCGGCACTATATTTGCAAATCTTTTTTTGAAACGGTCAATATTGAATAATATGGAAAAACCCTGTTTTGAAATTACAACTCGCACGAGCCCAGGCTTTGTTAAATCAAAAAAAAACCAAACCCGACCTGGTTATAAAAGTGCTGAGGCCTTTGGTGAAAAAGAAAAATGCTCCCTGGCCTGTCTTCCACTATATGGGGGTCGCGTTCATGCAGAAAAAAGATTACAAAACGGCCCTGGAGTTCTTAAGTGAGTCCGTTAAACGGGGAGCGGATGAGCTGGATACCGATCATTCCATCTCGGTTTGTTATTTTAATCTGGATACTTTTGATAAAGCAGTGGACTTTGAAGAAAAGGCATTGAAAAGAAAGGATGATTTTTTTAACGGCTGGCTGCACCTGGGGATGATCTATAGAGCGCAGGCCAATTTAAATGAGGCCATCAGATGCTTTAAAAAAGCAAACCAAATTGATCCCGAAAATATAACAGTGGCCTGTCAAATTGCGGATATCTTTAAAACACAGGGAAATCCCAAAAAAGCACTGGGGCTTTATAACTTTGTCCTGAATAGAGAACCTTTTCATATTGCCGCGCAAATTTCCAAAGCGGATATCTTAAAAAAACAGCGGAAATTCGCGGAAGCGGAAAATGGTCTGAATACGGTGTTGAACAAGAAACCACGCCATTTGGCGGCACGGGTCGCGCTTGCGGAGCTATACAAATATCAGGGAAAATATAAAAAAGCGATGGAACTTTATCAGCGGTTGGTGGATGAATATCCCAAAGCTTACGTACGAAATAACTATGCTTTATGCCAGCAAGATTTGGGGCTATTTGATGAATCAGAAGCAAATTATCTAAAGGCGTTAAAAAATCAACCACAGATTTTAGAATCTCTTTCAAACTATCTGATGGGATTGCATTACAATCCGAAACGGACAAAAGGAGAAATTTTTGAAGCACACAAGCTGTGGGACCAGCATTATGCTCCGGAAGAGCGCCCACAACGCCCGGTACCGTTGAGCAAAGAGAAGAATAAAAAGCTTCGAATTGGATTTGTTTCAGGTGGGTTCATGCGCCATCCTGTTGGGTGGATGATCACGGGAGGATTGGAGAATTTACCCAAAAGCCAATTTGAGATTTATTGCTATTCAACCTATTTGGCCGGGGATTTTATTACCCATAAAATTATTCAAACGGCGGACCAATGGCGGCCCGTCGCTGATTATAAAAATGAAATCCTCTCAAAAATGATCCTTGAGGATGAAATAGATATTCTGGTGGAACTTTCCGGTCATTCGGGTGATAACCGCCTGAAAGCGGTTGCAATGGAACCGGCTCCCGTGATCGTGAAATGGGTGGGGGGACTTTTCAATACGACCGGCCTGGAATCCATCGATTACTTGATTACCGACTGGCAAGAAACGCCCAAAGGGGAAGAGCCATACTACACCGAAAAACTGGTTCGGATGCCGGATGACTATATTTGTTATACTCCACCGGAATATGCCCCCGAGGTAAAGCCTCTGCCGGCCAAAGAAAATGGAATTATCACCTTTGGCTGTTTCAACAATCCCACAAAAGTAAACAACGATATTCTTGACCAATGGGCGGTTATTATGGGCCGCGTTTCCGGAAGCCGCATCTTTCTTAAAAGCAAGCAATATGATACGGAAGCCCTGCGGAAACGAATTATTGAAAAGATGGAGTCATGTGGTATTGATGAAAACCGGCTTCTGTTTGAAGGGCATTCGCGGCATGAGGAACTTCTAGCGTGTTATAACCAGGTGGATATCGCGCTTGATCCCTGGCCCTATTCCGGCGGCCTAACCACCTGCGAGGCGCTTTGGATGGGCGTGCCAGTGATAACGATACCCGGCCCTACATTCGCGGGGCGGCATTCAACCACGCACCTGGCGAATGCCGGATACCCGGAATGGATCACTGAAACCTGGGAGGAGTATATTGAAAAAGCCGTCAGTCTGGCAACAGACACCGACAGGCTCGCTAAAATTCGCGCGGACATGCGGGAACAGGTAGCAAACTCGCCCGTGTGTGATGGGAAACGCTTCGGGGCACACCTTTCCATCGCGCTTCGTGAGATGTGGAAACAGCGGGTGAATGGATATGAGCAGAATCTGCCTGAGGGTGAGTGGCAGAACCATATTGAGGTAAAGGCACTGTCTGAAGAAGAAATCGAAGCGGCTGCACATGCGTCCGAACCTGTGGCTGAAGATGATAATCTTATTTTTGATTCTTCTTTTTTGGATGAAAGTTTGAATGAGAAGAATATAGAAACCGCTGAACCTAAAAAGGAAGTTCGCTCTGACAAACAAACTGAAGGGAGTCCACAAAACCCTCCTGCAAACGGACTTCAACCCAACGGAGCCACAAAACCTGCCGCATATTCTCAAAACGGGAAAAACGGAAGCGGTCCAGGTTTGCCAAATACCTTTAAAATTAAAACCAAAGATCATGTAACCATTTGCACACCGGGAGACCTTAAGCTGCTCACTCCTTACGTATTATTAGAACAGGAAGAGTGGTTTGAACCGGAACTGGCCTTTGCACGGGACTACCTGAAGCCCGGAATGACTATTCTGGATGTTGGAGCGGGGTTTGGGGCCTATGCCCTGCCGATAGCCAGGCAGGTTGGAGATCAAGGAAAAGTTTTCGCCTTTGAACCGGGTTCCGTTGCTCGTCAGCATCTGGAAATGAGCAAACTGGAGAACAATTTTGCCAATCTGGAAGTAATTGGAAAGGCGGCCTCCGATACATCAGCGAAGGCAAATTATTTAACAGCCGAAACCCCGGAGCTAAATAAGCTGGATGAAAAAGGAGGCGAAGAAGTTTCCGCCACCACACTCGATGCCTGGTGGGAATTCGAAGGGCGCCCGGGTGTGGATTTTATCAAGCTGGATGTCAATGGTCTTGAGTTCAAAGCACTGTCGGGCGCGGAGAACCTGCTGGCTGAAACCTCTCCGGTAATTTTATTCGCGATGGGAGAAGGCGGTTTTGGGAGCGCCAAAACTATTCAACAGCTGAATGAAAAAGGCTATTGGTTGTATGAATATGTTCCCGGCCCGGG
Organism: Balneolales bacterium; assembly: GCA_040878085.1. GTDB lineage: Bacteria > Bacteroidota > Rhodothermia > Balneolales > Natronogracilivirgulaceae > JBBDMU01. Next base: position 296 of record JBBDMU010000014.1, on the reverse strand, counting down.
CCTGCTAACACCCTATGACGCGCAAGCGGGAGGGGATTCCTACCTGATGAATTTGATTGCTTTGAAAGAACATCATAAGGAGATCTTTATGGAGTCAGGCTTGCTGCATAATGCAAATTTTGAACCTGAAGAACCTGAAATTGGGCTCTGGAAACAAACCCTGGAAATCCTGCCGTGGACGAATTCCGTTTTTCCCGGCTGGAAGCAGCAGGAACTTTCCCCGCAAAACAAAGATTATCTGAGGGCCCTTGATTACCTCTGTGCCGCCGAACAGGTCAATGTAAATACATCACCTA
>JBBDMU010000013.1:0-1029 GCA_040878085.1 Balneolales bacterium | reverse complement strand
GTAGCCTTGTCGGTTCCAAACATGATTCGCTCCACCTATTTAGATTTCAACGGCGTAGAATACGGAACCGAAACCCTACATTATTTCTTAACAGGGGGTTATGTGTTTGATTTGAGTGCCAATACAAAATTCAAACCATCGGCGATGTTAAAATCGGCCATGGATGTAACACCTTCTTTGGATGTATCGGCTAACTTTTTATTCTATGAGAAGTTTGAAATTGGAGCAACCTACCGCTTGGAAGACAGTTTTGGAGCCATGGTCAATTATGCCATTACTCCCAATCTTCGTGTAGGATATGCCTATGACCACGTTGTATCGGATTTGAATGTTACCACACCATCCTCTCACGAGATTATGTTGTTGTTCGATTTGAACTTCCCGAAAAAAGTATCCCGTTCACCACGATTTTTCTAACCTAAAAGAAGCCTAAACAATGAAAAAAGTATATATATCCTTGTTAAGTTTAGTGGTTTTCGGAACTGCAACACTAACAGCACAGAATAAAGACACCCAAAAAGCAGACAAACATTTCAATAGGTTTGAATATGTAGATGCTACTGACGAATATTTAAAATTAGTTGACAACGGTAAAGGGGATGCGTATGTTTATAAACAACTAGCCGATGGGTATTTCAATACCTTCAATCCTGCTGAGGCAACCAAATGGTATGCCAAGGCTACCGAGGTAGAGCAAGGGGCAGAAACGTATTACCGTTATGCACAAATGCTAAAAGCTCAAGGGAAATATGAAGAGGCCAACAAGCAAATGCAAAAGTTTGCAGCCAAGGCTCCAAATGACCAAAGAGCCAAAGACTTCAAAGCCAATCCAAATTATTTACCATCGCTTTTAGACAAACAAAAACGATACGACATCAAGCCTTTGGAGATCAACAGTGATAAATCAGACTTTGGAGCGGTGCTTCACGGAAGTAGTTTGTATTTTACCTCGGCCAGAAATGCCGCTAGAAAAAACTACGGATGGAACGATGAGCCGTATTTGGATATCTACCAAGCAACGCACAATGT
>JBBDMU010000012.1:0-387872 GCA_040878085.1 Balneolales bacterium | reverse complement strand
AAAGAATGGAGGAACCTTTCGAGGCTATACGGATATTTTTGATCACCTCATCCCGGAATTACAAAACAATGGTTTTACCGAAGAAGATATTCGCCAGCTACTTGTGATTAATCCTTCTCAGGCTTATGCGATACAAGTAAGGAAGATGTAGTTTTTTTGAATACTACATCTTCTAAAGAACATTTTATGCAAGAATATAGTTTTAAGAATTTCACGAACATAATTTCCACCAAAGGTGAAACTATGTAAAAGCCAGCCTGCTGCTTTGTGTGGGTGCATTATATAGGTTTTTGATAGTTCATATATTACTCCGCTTATTTTATATTTTGCTTCTTCCTGAATCACTTTGAAAAACCTTTGAGAAGCAGGGCAAGCACTTTCAGGGAGATATTATGGTCCTGGTCCTCTATCATATGCAGTTGCTGCAAGTCAATCTGGTTGAAACAGCTTTGGATGCCTCCCGTAAGATCTTCAGGGCTTTTTCTCCTCGTAAAGAACCAGTACGGCTGATGGAGCAGATGAATACAGGCTATCCAAGGTATAATCCCTGGTAATTTGCATATCATAGGTCAGTGGGCAATTTCGTATCCAACCTTTTAGCTGCCCTTAATCACTTCTTAACTAATTTAAAAAAGTTAACGACTTCCCATTGTTTATTAGTTAACTTTTTTTAATTATTACGGTGGAATACACCCCGTATTCCATAAAGCTAGAATTTTAAACCAACCCCCATTTATTATGTTTCGCCCAATTTGTATGAAAGTATTACTGGTTTTCGTTATCGCCACATTTTGTGTGGTCAGTGAAAGCCAGGCCCAGTTAAGCATTGGCGCTACTTACGAGAATAAACAAAATGCGTCTACTAATGGCATGGCCAGCAATGGATTCGGCATACAGCTGGAGAGGGATATGAGTTTCCCTATACCCCTGATCTTCCTTCGCACCCGCGCTCATTACAGCTATTTTACCGACTCCAACCGGCCTAGTCTGGAGGGGGTACAGTTTGACCAGGTAAGCAGTTATGACTTTGGAGTAGGGGCAATACTAGGTGCCAATATTGCTTTGTTCAGCCCGTATGCCGGTTTCGGTGTCGGTCTTGAAGATTATTCAAGAAGTGGAGGCGATATTGAAAACTATACCCCCAATGAAAATGAATTTTACTACCAGGTCATGGGCGGCGTAGGCTTAAACGTGCTTCCAATTATTCAGCCGTTTATTGAACTGCGGTATTCAGGTTTTAATAATCGAGATGAAATCGCTGATTCTCAGAAGAGGCTGATGTTTGGCGTGGCGCTAAGGTTTTAAATAGTTGATATTATTGTTTTTGATTTTTAATTAATAAAGAATCAATAATATAACTGGAACAAAACTGTTAAAATAGATATGAGCAATTTTTAAACTAACAGAGATAAAAGCAAATAGTTACCTTTAGTATAATATTGGTTATATCTATTTTAATATAAGGTGCAGTAAAGGGTTTTTAGTATTATGGCAGAGGCAAAAATAAGAACGAAGTTTGATCTGGACGCTTTCACCCTTGGTGAAAAGCAGCAGGAAGAGTGCGCTAACCTGATTAAACTCTGCCATGTGCATCTGAAACAATGTAATGAAGATTTAATTACAAGAGCCTTCAAGCTTACGTTCATCTCCCATCAACACGTCACCAGAGCTTCGGGTGAGCCATATTACTTGCATCCCCTGGAGGTTGCCACCATTGTGGTACGCGAGATCGGGATGGATGACGTATCGGTAGCCACAGCTCTTTTGCACGATACGGTTGAAGATACAAGCGTAAAGCTGGAGGATATAGAGCAGGAATTCGGATCATCGGTGGCATACCTCATCGATGGCTTGACCAAAATTTCCGGCGTCATAAAAAAAAGCGTAAAACAGGCGGAAACTTTCCTGAAGCTGTTGCTTTCGATGGCGCAAGATCTCAGGGTAGTCCTCATAAAATTTGCTGACCGGCTGCATAACATGCGCACCATTCAGCATGTGCCCCGCAAGAAACAGCTGGCTATTGCAACTGAGACAATGGAACTATATGCTCCCCTTGCGCACAGGTTTGGCTTGTATCGAATCAAAAGTGAGCTGGAAGATTTGAGCTTTAAGGTAATGGACCCGACGGGTTACAATTTCATCAGCCGCAAATTACGTGAAAAGAAAGAATCCCGGGAAGTCTTCATCGATCAGTTTATGGAACCTATTCAGAATCAGCTATCGAATAGCGGATTCAGCTTTGAGATCAAAGGGCGTCCTAAACACATTTATTCCATTTACCGGAAAATGATGATGCAGCAAAAACCTTTTGAAGAGGTTTATGACCTGTTTGCTATCCGCATCATTTTGGAAGGTCCTCACACTAAAGAAGATTGCTGGAGGGTCTATTCATTCATTACCGATCTATACACCCCGATATCCGAAAGGTTCCGTGATTTTATCTCTGTTCCGAAAACCAACGGGTACCAGTCTCTGCACACAACGGTGATTACCAATACCGGGCGTAAAGTAGAGGTGCAGATACGGACACGTAAAATGGATGAAATTGCCGAAAAAGGATTGGCGGCACACTGGAAATATAAAGAAGGAAATGAGGCCGACCGCGACATTGAACGTTTCGTTCATTGGGTGCGGGAAGTTCTGGCTAATCCGCGCCCCGAGGCAGCGACTGAATTTGTAGAAGATTTCCAGCTCAATTTATATACGGATGAGATTTGCGTGTTCACTCCAAATGGTGAATTACGGACATTACCCAAAAATGCCACGCCCATAGATCTGGCCTTCGACATCCACAGTGAAATTGGGGAACGTGCGCTGGCGGCAAAAGTTAATGGCAAAATTGTACCGCTCCGGCAGAAACTGAATAGTGGCGATCAGGTAGAAATTATTACGGGCAAACAGATCAATTTAAATCTTGATTGGATAAATGATGTCGTAACCCACAAGGCCCGTTCCAGGATCAAGCAATTCATAAAACAGAAAGAACGCTCTGTTATAGACAAAGGTCGTGAGATCTGGGAAAAAAAAGCGGGAAAAACCCATATAAAAATAACAGATCAGGAATTGGCCAAAGTGGTGAGAAAGCTTAAATTTTCATCCATACAAAAAGTGTTCTATGAAATTGGTTCTGAGTCTTTCGATACCAGTACTTTACTAAAAGCTGTCAAAAATTACCAAACGACGGGAAAGATTGATAATAGTGAAGAAAATCCTGAAAAAACTATAGACACCGACGGTTATTATGAAATATATTATGATGATAACCTGAAAAGCGATGAACGCAAAGGTCTTATTATTAACGGACAATTCACGGATGTAAAATACTCGTATGCTAAATGCTGCAATCCAATTGCTGGTGATGATGTGATCGGGTTCAACAGCCGTGAGGGTGAAGTAAAGATCCACCGGGTTAACTGCAAAAATACCAAACATCTTATTAAAACGGATGGCGAACGAATTATAGAAGTTGGATGGGCCCGGCAAAGCGGACGGCAGTTTGTGGGCGCAGTAAAAATAATTGGTGAAGATCGTGTAGGGATGGTAAGTGATATTACCAACGTGGTTTCCAAGTCCCTAAAAACCAACATGAAAAGCATCAACGTGAGCAGCGATAGCGGTATGTTTGAAGGGATTCTTATATTAATGGTCGATGATATCAGTCATTTGGAGAAGGCCATAAAAAAACTTCAGAAAGTGGCAGGTGTAAAGTTAGCCTATAGATATGAGTAAAAGAATTTTATATTCATTTTTCTTTTAGCTTTATAAAGTTTTCCTTACTTTATAAAAGCTTAATAAACAAGCTATTACCTCATTATAATATTAAAATTGTAATGCAATTTGCGTAAACTTTGGCGTGCAAGGCGAATAAGCGTTTGATTTTATTCCAATTATACGTTTATTGCTAACAATAAATAATAATTACTAAAATTTCTCATGACCTATACCAAACGAGACATTGTACGCAACATATCAGATAAAAAAGGTCTGCCGAAGGTTCAGGTTGAACCTTGGGTTGATGACGTCATAAATGCATTACGTGATACGATGATGGATGCCAATCCAACCTGCAGGATTGAAATCCGGGATTTTGGCGTTTTTGAAGTCAAAGTTACCAAAGCCAAGCCAAAAGCCCGCAATCCAAAAACCAACGAAGTAATTTACGTTCCGGAGCACCGAAAAACCCATTTTAAGCCTAGCAAGATGCTTAAGAGGTTTCTGCGTCAACCACTTGGCGAAACTGCTGAACATGAAACGGTAGATTAATATTAAGCGTATATACGGGATAGATGTTGGCCTGAAAAAAGTAGGAATAGCCCAATCGGATGCATTGGCTATTATTGCCAGTCCGGTTGGCACCTATTCTCCGTCTGAGGCCATAAAATTAATAAGCGGAGCTGTTGCCAGGGGAGAGGTAGAAAAGGCCGTAATCGGCTGGCCTGTTTCCCTGAAGGGGCATGAAGGGAAGTCAACCCAAATGGTTACCAACTTTATCGCTTTACTTAAAAAAAAAGCGCCAAATATTGAAGTAATTAAGCTTGACGAACGTTTTACTTCTAAAGTGGCCAAACAATCCATTATCGAGTCGGGAGCAACAAAGAAAAAACGCCGCGATAAGAAACTTGTTGATGCAGTGGCCGCTGCTGTACTATTACAAAACTATTTGGACCAAAAATAATAATGCCTGTACTACCTATTGTAACCTATGATGATCCGGTTCTGAGAAAAAAAGCTGACCCCATAGAGGCAGATACCGATGAACTTCAGGATCTCATTGATGATATGTTCGAAACCATGTACAACGCCAACGGTGTTGGGCTGGCGGCGCCCCAGGTGGGCGAAACCCTTCGCCTTTTTGTTGTGGATGCCGATGTGATGGCCGAAGACGACGAACAAAAGATCTTACACGGCCCTATGGTTTTTATTAACCCGGAGCTGTCTGAAGTAAAAAGTGAATTTGTAGAAATGGAAGAGGGTTGCCTTAGTCTGCCTGAGTTAAGGGACCGGGTAACTCGCCCCGGCAAAATCCGGGCAAAGTTTTTGGACCGCGACTTTCACCGCAAAGAAATGGTGTTCTCTGATTGGATGGCACGGGTCGTTCAGCATGAATACGACCATATTGAGGGAATTTTGTTTATCGATCATCTCGGTTCATTCAGAAGAAGGTTGCTGCGTGGTAAACTAAATCAAATTAACGCCGGTGATCTGCCGGCAGAGTATCCGCTTGCCTTAAAAGAGTGATGATTTGTCATTAAAGATTGTATTTATGGGCAGTCCGGAATTCGCTATTCCAGGACTTATGTCTTTGCATGAAAGTCATCATGAAATTACGGGTGTTGTTACCGGCATAGACAAACGCCGCGGAAGAGGGAAAACCACCTCTCCCACGCCGGTCAAACAAAAAGCGCTGGAACTGGGCTTGCCAGTGATCGAAGTGCAGGACCTGAAAAGTGCTGATTTTGCCGGAAAGCTAAAAGAATTAGGGGCGGATTTGTTTGTAGTGGTTGCTTTCCGGGTGTTGCCGGAACAGCTTCTGAGCATCCCGCGAATCGGCTCGATCAACCTACACGGATCGCTGCTGCCCAAGTACCGCGGTGCCGCGCCCATCCACCGGGCCGTAATGCACGGGGAGACAAAAACGGGGTGCACTATTTTTTTTCTGGATAAAAAAGTGGATACCGGACAAATCCTTGGCCAAAAGGAAATCTTGATCGGGCCCAACGAAACCACCGGCAGCGTATACGAACGGATGATGAAAACAGGGGCTGACTTATTGCTGGAATCGGTCAATAAAATAGCTGAAGAAAATTATACTCTCTTAAAGCAAAAGGAAGAAGAAGCATCGTCCGCGCCCAAAATATTTGCCGATGATTGCCCGATCGATTTTAACCAGCCGGCAGCCCAGGTTCATAATTTCGTTCGGGGCTTGAGCCCTTTCCCCGCAGCTCGGACCTATCTTGACGAAAAGCTCCTAAAAATTTTTGAAACAAGGCCCCATCCGGAAGCAAACTTAAAACCCTACGAGTTGCATATCTGCAAGGAAGAGGTTCTGATTGGTTGCAATCCGGGGGCTGTATCATTAAAAACCGTTCAACTGGAGGGAAAGCCGAAATCTTCTGGGGTTGATTTTTTCAGGGGGTATAGTGGGGCAGGAGTTATTGGGTCTTAGATTTCTGGTTTTATTCTACGCTACTACCACCTGCCAAAGCTGCTGATCAAAATGGATTCATGATCGTAATAATTAGGCAAAACTACCATTTGGCTAATGCGATTCCCACCAATGCCCTACAGATGTTTAACAGTTGCACAGAACTAGACATTTACTAAGCCATTACAAACGCTATGATGGTACTGCCTAAAATATTGACTCTGATTTTAATGTATTTAACGTGAACTAAGATTAATTACACTTGGGAGTTCCAAATCATCCTCAATTAGCCAAACATTACGAAAATGAATAGGATCACCACCGTGGTCTTGAAGATATAGTTCAGCTTTAGGTACTTCTTCGCGACTAGCACCTGCTCCTGTACCTGATTCAAGTTCAATATCCTTATGTACAAGAATACCATTCAGATACACTGTGACTCGAGCATTTTCCATTTTTGTACCATCATCATTAAACCTAGGGGCTTGAAAGTAGATGTCGTAAGTCTGCCATGTAAGTGGTGGATAACTTGCATTGACTCTAGGAGCAACTGTGTTATAAAGTGCTGCATTACCAAAGTTAAAAGAAGGCTTTGTGAAAGAGTCAAGAATTTGAACTTCATATCTATTTTGTATATAAATACCACTATTAGCACGCTGTTCACCTCTATGTTCGGGCATGAAACCAAGTCTGGCTTCAAGGTGCAAATACATATCTCCAAATTCATTGGATGTTCTTGCTCCTTGTTTTAGTAATTTACTACCAGTCATCTGTGATTCATTAATAAAATGGTCTAAATTTGTACCGTCAAACAAAATGGTTGCACCCTTGGGAGGTACTTTCCCTAAAGTAGGACTTTTCCGTTTTATTTTACTAAAATGTCCTAAATAATTGTTGTCTTCGTCAAGAGCGGTTAGACGTCCATGAGCATGTTGAAGTCTAATAGGGAATTCACCTTCAAGTAAAAGGGCGGAATCCTCATATTTCCCCTTTATTTTATGCATGCCAATATCTTCTATAGAATTAATTTGCTCATTTGGTAACCCCTTTTCATATAAGATTGCCCCAATCTCTTTATCTCCATAAATGGCAATTTGAAGCCCAACATTTTCCTTTATAGTTTCATCTTCAAAATACATTTGACCAATATATTCTCCCTGAAATGTATACCCAGGATAATTATTGGCCTCATCAGGGTCTGCAAAAATATTATTATCATTGGCCTGCATTGCACAAATGAATATAAAAAAAGCAAATGTACTGATTTTGAGAAGGGAATTTACTGTTACTGTATTCATGAGTTTTATAATTATGTTTGATATATGTTTGATATATATTTGATATATATTTAATATTTACATGCTTTTATATTTTTATGCCATCGACTACACCTTTCATATAAGCATATGATCGTTTCATTCCTTCTAGTGGATTTTCGGCTTCTATTTCATATTCAAGATTTATATAACCCTGATACCTCATTAGAGCCAATTGATAAAATATTTCCGCCACAGGCATTTTACCTTCTCCAATGCTGCACTGAGTTTCATTATCTTCCAAATCTGTAAGATCCTTTAAATGTATGTCAAACAATCGACTTCCGGATTCGGTTATAGATTCAAGTATATTCGCACCTGTTCTTGCCGTATGGCCCAAATCATTACAAATGCCGACCCTAGAGTCCATATTTTCTATAACTCCCAAAACATCTTTGGGTGCAGGGAAATACGGATCTTCTGGACCATGATTATGAATAGCTACTTTTATATCATATTCTTTAACGTATTTTTCAATTCGAGGTAATGTTTCTGGAGTCGTAGCAATCACCATCATTGGCATACTACAGATGCGAGCGTATTCAAAACAACTTCGAATACTCTTGTCATCATCACCTTTCATACTTATTGTGCCTCCACCTATTATTTCCAATCCGCCTTGCTTAAACTCTTGACAGCCAGCAAGTAATTCTTCTGGTGTATATTCCATCGGAAGATGAAATGACTTTATATTTACATATTCTGCCCCGATCTCTCTGATCATGCTTATTGCTTCAGGTCGGCTAAAATTTCTTAGCGAATAAGTTGCCACGCCAAGCTTAAGCTTTTCCTTTGAATTCAATGATGGTAAACCATCATTTGCAAAAACTTTTTTTATATTCATAGCTTCTGGTAGAACCAATGAAGTACCAAAAACTGAAAGTGCTGTTTTTTTTAAGAATGCTCTACGCTTATTATTGTGCATAACCTTATTATTTATAGTTTCAGATATTTTTATGTCAGACAGAAGGCTCCCAGCCTTTTTCATATTCTCTACCCCACAATTTCATTGCTTCAGAATCTCCTAAAATTCTACCATCTTTAGGATCACATTGAAGCGACCGTCCAATTCTGTGGGCAATATTGCCTAAATGACCTAATAAAACACTTTTATGTCCTATTCCGACTTCAGCCGTAGGGTTTGAATTATTACTGATACTTTCCAAAAAATTAGCAATATGATATGAGTCTAGCCTATCTCCAGGGCCTGTAGTATCCATTGCATTTGAACTTTGGCTACTATCTTGTACTTCTTTTACAATTTTATTATTATTATCATAAACTATATAGGAATCGCCACCAGTTATAACGATGGTGCCATTTTCACCATGAAATTTTACTCCACGGCCACTCCCCTCAATTGGTCTTCCATTTCGGCTTCTTCCTTCCCAAACCATTGATTTTTTTCCTTCAAAATCATATCCGATTATTTGGGTATCTGCTGTTTGCCAATCATCCTTATAATGATATATACCTCCAGTTGAATTCACTCTGGTCGGATAGTCAACTTCTAACCCCCATCGCATAAGGTCCATTTCATGATTTCCGTTATTTAAAGCCTCACCTGTGCCCCAGTTCCAGAACCAATGCCAATTATAGTGTATAAGATTATCTTGATAAGGCAATCGTGGAGCAGGACCTTGCCATAGCCCGTAATTCAAATTTGAAGGTACTTGAATTTGATTACCGATACCAATCGAACTTCGCGTATTTGCATACCACCCATTAGCAAAATAAACGCGACCAATAATGCCACTTTTGATTTCCTCCATACACTGGATCATGCGAGGCCAAGATCGACGTTGACTACCGACCTGTACAATTCTGTTATATTTTTGAGCCGCTTCTATTAGTAGCTCACCTTCTCGGGGATTATGACCTAAGGGTTTTTCAACATATACATGCTTACCTGCCTGGCAAGCTAATATAGAAGCGGGGGCATGCCAATGATCAGGTGCTGCAATCACTACTGCGTCCACATTTTTATCATCCATAACTTCATGTATATCAATAATTGCTTCTGGTTCATTATTAGTAATTTGAAATACTGAGTCTACTCCCTTAGCTAATGCATCTTCTTCAACATCACAGATGCTGATTACACGAGCATTATCCTGACGTGAAAAATTCTTAGCTAAAGAGCTACCCCGCCCATTCACTCCCATAACTGCTACATTTATTTTCTCATTAGCACCAATAACATTGCTATAGCTTCTTGGGCTCAAGCCAAAAGTTATACCTGCAGATCCTAAGGCAGCTTTTTTTATAAAATCCCTTCTTGTATTTTCTTTATTTATCATCTTATGCTCCTTTACTGAATTGTCTATTAAGAATTAATAACCTGTATTTTGCTCCATGTTGGGACTAGCTTCGAGTACTTGACGTGGTATAGGAAAAAGCAATTGATGTGGCTGAATTTCATTTGGTATCGGTCGTGCAAATAAATTCCTTTTTGAATTCATTACTGTTAATGCTCTTCCAGTTCGAACCAGATCAAACCACCTATGATTTTCGAATGCCAATTCAACTCTTCGCTCTTGTTCAACAGCTAGTCTAAATTCTTCTTGGTTACTTATTATCAAATCAGGATCAGAACCACTTGATAACTTATTAGGTAAGCCAGCTCTTTCTCTGACCAAGTTTAGGTTGTTAAAAGCAAGACCATCTGTTTCATATGCTATTTCATTCAGAACCTCAGCATACATTAAAAGTATGTCAGCGTAACGAAGTACTGGCCAATTGTCATCAGAGCCTCCACTTTCCGTTGGAACATCATGGTATTTTATCACATATCTATCATCTATAAATTCCCCATCCCCGTTTGTATATCCAGGTTGCATTGAAAGTTCTTTTCGCAAATCCCCTGCTTCATAAGCAGCCTCCATATCAGCTGTAGGAGAATTGAAACCACCACCTGATCCTGTTTGAGCTACATATGGATCCGAAAATCTTGGTGCAAATGAATTAGCAAATCCACTTCCAGTACCCGTGCCACCTTTTTTATATTGGACCTCAAATAATGATTCTCGACTATTCGGAGATGAATTATCCCAGAGAGATCCATAATCAGGTAATAAGTCGTAATTACCTGAGTTAATAACTATTTCCAGCTTTTCTCTTGCATTTTCATAATTGTGCTGCGTAAGGAAAACTTTAGCTAATAGACCGGTTGCAGCACTGCTAGTTGCTCTGCCTATATCATTTGAGGTATATGAAGCTGATAGTAAGGCAACTTCTGCATATTCAAGATCTTCTATAATTTGATTATAAACACTTTCTATTGGATCACGTTCTCTTTGATTTGCCTCTTCAGAACTTATCTGAGTGACTACTATAGGAACATCACCAAAAATTCGAACAAGATTAAAATACAAAAGACCTCTCAAAAAACTTGCCTCTCCTCTATATTGTTCTTTTAAGGATGAATCCATTTCTACCGATTCTATGCGATCTAAAACAACATTACTGCGCATTATTCCATTAAAGTGATCATCCCAAACATTTTGGATATGCGTATTTTGGCTATTCATAGTAAATGTGTAAAAACTATCAATATCAAAAGCATTACCTGGTGTCCAAGTAGTTGCAGTATTGTCTGAACGTTGCTCGCCAGTTCTGATCATACCCGAACTATATACACCTGTATGACGTAGAGAAGCATAAGCAGCATGAACTGCATTATTCATGTCATCTGCGTTTCGGTAATAGTTTTGTTCGTTGATTTGTGAGTGAGGAGCCAAACTCAGATCGGTACATGATATGGCCACAATCGCTATGATATATATTGTTATAAATGTTAACTTCTTCATAAGATTAAATATTTTAAATTATATGGAAACATTAAGTCCTACGGTAAAAACCCTTGCAGGTGGATAACTCCCCCAGTCACCACCGCGGGCCAAACCACTCCCGGATGTACTTGCTTCAGGATCATATCCCCAGTAATTTGTGAAGGTAAATAGATTATGAGCTGATGCATACACACGAGCTGATCTAAGTGGTAAATTTTTTACCTGTTGAATATTATAGCCTAGAGTGACATTTTGAATCCGTAAATAACTACCATCTTCAACCCAGTAACTAGACGCTTCTCTTTGCAGGCCTTGATAAAGCCTGTTGGCAATGAAGTGATAACCATCTCCTGGCTCTTCTGGAGATCTATAACGATTTACCATATCTTTCCTAGCGTTTCGGTCCCCATGAAACCACTTGTTAAACCTCGATGTTATATTAAAAACATCTGCTCCATATGAACCAGTAATTTGTATCCCCAAATCAAAATTTCGGTAAGAAAAGTCATTACTAAATCCGTACAAAAAATCAGGTTGGTTATTTCCAATTATGGTTCGATCATCAGCATCTATATTGCCATCACCATTTACATCACGTATTATTGGATCTCCTAAACCGTCTGTTGATAAATGTGGATTATTGTTTAGATCTTCCTCTGTTTGAAATACTCCTATAAAATCATATCCATAAAAGGAGGCAATTGGTTCTCCGACAGTTGTTACCCATGCATTTGGTGCGTTATTAGTGCTTCCATAAATAGGTTCATCTCCCGGTCCAGTAGCCAAAACAATGTTTTTATTAAAAGAAATATTAAAGCTAGAATTCCAAGTAGCTTGTGTGGATTGAATATTTCTGGTATGAAGAGAAAACTCTAACCCCTGATTTTTAACTTTACCTAAATTCTGGAGCTGATGTGTATATCCTGTTATGGTTGAAATAGGTACATTCAGCAATAAATCATTTGTAATCGACCTGTACAAATCCAATTCCAAATACACTCTATTTTCAAACAAGCCTAACTCTAATCCAACGTCAGCCTGCTTTGTTTTTTCCCAGGATAAGTCTGGGTTAGAAATAGTATTAGGTGCTATGCCAGTTGTTACGGCACCAGTACCTGCACCAGTCACATTATTAACAGATTGTAAAAGGCCGATTGAACCATAATTAGGTATAGCATTATTACCTGTTAATCCGAGACTAAAGCGAAGTTTTAGTTCACTGAGAAAACCTGCAGTTTGCATGAAATCTTCTTGAGAAATTCTCCACCCCAAGGAACCAGAAGGGAAAAAACCCCACTTGTTATTTCTTCCAAACCTTGAAGACCCATCTGTACGTGCCGTAGCTGATAAAAGATACCTGTCATCAAATGAATAAATTATTCGAGCGAGATAGGAGGCCAGTGAAAATTCTTCATGAAAAGAATTACCTCCTGTTATTTGTCCTGCATTAAGTGTTTGAACATCATCATTTGGGAAGTTAGATGCTTGAACCAGATTGTTTTCATTTGATTGTGTTTGATGAGTAAATCCTGCTACAGCATTTAATTCATTCTGGTTGAAAACTCTACTATAATTAAGCGTGTTTTCCCATAACCAATTAATATTGGCACTTGTGCCAGAGTTTGCAGCAACTGGGTTTGGAGCCAAATTGGAATCATACGAAACATAAGAAGGCCTGTAATAAGAATTTCTATTGTTATTGAATATTCCACCCAGACTTGTATTCAAATTTAACCCGGCGCCTAAATTCAAGTCGGCATATCCCCTCCACAAAGTTTTTAAATTTGTACTTGTATCATCACTACCAACTGCTGCTTCGATCGGACTGGCATCATCACCGACAAAATATTCAGAGTTCAGTGCCATACCATACTGATTAAGGTTATCATTCCAAACTGGGTTAACCGGTGGTGCTCTTAATGAAAAATCAGCAGGTCCATCTCTACCTTCTGTCGCATTATTGCTATTAGAATGAGAAGCATTAACGTTAAGTCCTAAATCTAACCGATTTCTTACTGTTCCTGAAACGGCTGCACGAATATTCATTTTTTCAAAATCTGACCCAATCATTATCCCCTGCTGATTGGAATATCCACCACCAAAAGAATACTTGATATTTTCAGTTCCTCCAGAAACTGAACCTTGGTAATTTTGTGTATGTGCATTTCTGAAAAGTTCATCTGCCCAGTTAACATTCGGCAAATTTTCTGGATTCCGATACGCATCGGGTATCATATAGTAACTTTCAGTACGATCTTCGTTTGGATCATCTGCACTTCCACCAGCTTGAATCCAGGCGTTATTGTGTCCATCGATGAACCATTCTACATAATCGCGAGTATTCATCATTTCAGGTTTATGAGCTATCTGCTGCATTCCAGAGTAAGTGCTTAGTTCAATTCTAGGTTCTCCCGATTCTCCACTCTTTGTTGTAATCAAAACTACTCCATTTCCACCCCGTGAACCATAAATAGCAGTTGATGAAGCATCTTTTAATATTTCAACAGATGAAATATCATTTGGACTTATCATGCTCATTGCACTAGCCCCGCCCTCTAAAGGAAATCCATCTAATACATACAGTGGTTCATTTCCTGCTGTAATGGAACCGGTACCCCGTATTCTTACCGATATCCCCTCATTCCCTGGGGCATGTCCAGTTTGTTGAACTTGAACACCGGCAAATCGACCTGCCAAACCTTGCATTACATTAGTTAAAGGCTGTTCTTGAACTTGTTGAAGCTCTGCAGCAGTTGCTCTTGAAATCGAACCTGTTACATTGCTTCTTCTTTGGGTACCATAACCAACTACTACTAAGTCATCTACTCCAAATACTTCAACTTCCAATGCTATATCTATTTCAGTTCGGCCATCTATAGGAATTTCTACGGTCTGATATCCAATATACGAAAAGACCAAAGTATCATTAAGCGATGGTACTGTTAGCTCATATTCACCTTGTAGATTTGAACTTAAACCGGTAGAACCTCCTTTAACTATAATGTTTACTCCTGGTAGCGGATCTTCACTTGTTGCATCCGAAACAGTTCCACGAACTGTTTCCTGAATGAACTTTTTACTCACTTTTCTATTCACCTCAGCAATGAGTAAATACCCATGTCTTGAAAACCTAGGCTCAAGTCCTGTCCCCCCTAAAACATCTGCAAGGGCATCACTCACACTTATCTCCTTAGCTTTCAGAGTAACCCTTTTGCCACTTATAATATCTGTGCGATATGTTAACCTTAAACCTGCCTCCTCAGATATCTGTTTCAGGGCTTGCTCAACTGTTTCATCTTCAAAATCAACACTAATTTTCTTGCCAACATTAACTTTATAGAATAAATCAGCCATTGATGATTTGTCAAACTCTGCGGTAGTGAAATTCTGCTGAAACTGCAATGCTCGTGCTGTTCCAGAAAAGAATCCCAATAACGTTAACAAAAGCATGGATAAGAGAACCTTTTGAAGTAGTACCTTTATTCTCATACTATTCTCCTTCTTTTAGTTTTCATAGTAGCAAATACTTATTAAGATTTATGTTTGTGTTAAAATATATAGGGCCTAAATCACCATAGTGAAAAGCGCTTTTTAAGATTTTTATGAAATCTATGGTTTCCTTATTTCGTTAATCAAATTCAACTTTTGAACCATCACGCCTATACCCTATATCCATTGAGGAAGCTATAACCGATAAAATCTCATCTAGCTCGGCATATTGAAAAGTACCCGTATATGGAACTTCCAAAAGCTCAGTGGATGCAACTGATACTTGCACATTAAATCTTCTTTCTATATCCGTGATAACCTGGTTGAGAGGTTTGTTATCGAAATGAAAGCCACCACTGAGCCACAATATATTGTTCCTGATGTCAACTTTTTGTGGTGGAAGAGGATTTTCACCCCTTCTTACGTTTGTAGAGTATCCTTTGGTCAATATCACATCTTCAGACTTTTCAAGTTCGGATGAATTCACAGATACTTTCCCATCTCGAACCACAACCTCTACGCTGGGGTCTTGTGCCCAACCCCGTATATTAAATTCAGTACCAAGTACTTGCACACGCGCGTCTTGTGTATGAACAATAAAAGGACGATTCGAATCGTGCGCCACTTTAAAATAAGCTTCCCCATCCAAATAGATTTCTCGTTTTGAACCATTAAATTTCTGAGGGAATCGCACGGAACTCGCTGAATTTAAGGTAACTTCAGTCCCGTCGGAAAAACTAACTCTTGCTTTTTCACCATAACCTGTTTCCATATTTTCCATTACAGGGAATTCTGCTACTGTTTCGTCAGAACTATTATCTGCAGTAAACTGCTGCATCAAATAACCGGTAAATAAGGTAACCAGAATTACCGCAGCCACTCTGAATATATAAAGCATATTGTCATATGGCTTACGGGCAGTATGATCGACAGCGTGCATTCCCACTTTTTTCATTCTCTGCTCCTGGAATTGCTCCCAGGCACCTTCAACATTAATGTCAAAATCTTCTTCAGGTGTCATTTTCCAAATCTTTTTTATTTCCTGAACCATTTTACTGTTGTCAGGATGTTGGTCCAGCCAAATATTTAACTGCCTTTGTTCTTCAGCATTAGCATTGCCGGTTACATATCGCTGAATTAACTTCCAAGTTTGCCGATCTATCATCTAATTTTCATCAGTTTTAAGTATTTCTTCGTTGTGTTACTTTTAAAGCAATTGAAAAAACTAGTACCCTGTAATATTTATAAAATAAATTTACAGGAGATATAAATATCACATAGTGGGTTGAATAGACTTATAACCTGCCTCATCATGAGACGCTTTTAAAATAGAGGTTATATTTTGCTTGAGAGGCTTTGGAAGCTATAGATCTTGCAGTTGACTTTATCAGGTGTTCGATTATATAGTAGTCACTGCTATTAGTAAGAAAGGCATTAAATAAGCAAGTTGGTCCCGCAGAATTTTCATCGCCCGGGTCATCTGTGATTCTACCGTTTTCAAAGAAATATCCATGACCTCAGCGATTTCAGGATATGTTAAGCCATCGTGTTTATGAAGTTTAAAAGTCATTTTACTCCGTGGCGGGAGATCCTCGACAGCATTATTAATGGCTTCATTTAGCAACTTCACCTGTTGCTCATTTTCTTGCTCTTCAAAGTTTATAAAAGAAGTTTCCCATTGTTCCATCCATTGGCTATCATATTTGTGCCTGACCTTTTGATGCTTAAAGTGGTTAAGACACTTTTGTTTGACTTTCCTGTATAAGTAAAGTCGCAACTCTCCAGCATAACTCCAGGTTTCCCTTTCTTCCCAAATATCGGCAAACAGATCCTGAACTAATTCCTCGGCAATTGCTTTTGAGTCTATAAGTCTCCAGGCAAAGCGTGTTAATGGAAAGTAATATTGTTTGAATAGTCTTTCAAATGCCCGCTCGTCACCTTTTCTGATTAGTTCAAGCCAGTCTTGTTCAATCTTCTTTTGTTTTTCATTAATCATGCAGAGCGAGACGAAGAAACGATTGATGATTCGACCTTTTTTTCAAAATAGGTAAGTGCCGTTAATTGCAATGAGTTTAACAAATAAACTTGTTGTTTTTTATTCTACTCAACAAAATTTACAATTGCAAAAATAAAGACCGCGATATTAGATACTTCAAATATCGGTATTATTACCTGTTTATTTTCAAAGTCGCACTCGATTGATGTGCTGGCAGAACTATAATTACCGGTATATCATCTCTCTCACGACTAACGAAGGGACGGTGCCGCCTGCAATTAACAGGGGTAACAAAAAACACCCTATAATTTAACTAGCGTCTCTATTTTTTTTACTGCTCTAAACTGAGGCTACACCTGTTCATAATAACATTTCCAACGGTCACACTTGATAGCGAACGGGCACAGCCAACGATTATATATAGGCAAAATCTCTCAATGTCATCCTGCTCGTTTTAATACCAACCCACGCGTGTTAAACAGCGCCCTATATTGCTGTAATTAGTTTACAGCACCCTCACATTTTCCAAAGGGAATCAACTGAAATTGTTACCTAATATTTGTAGGAATGCTGCTGTTGTTTTCTGGAAACATCCAGGGTAACTAAATGTTCAGGATGTTTGATAACCTCCTGAACATGGTTATAACCCCTACTCCGCACCCATAGCATACTCAATACCATTCCAAAGATGCTGCAGATAAAGATCCTCCGAGAAGGATTCTTCGGTATGGCCCAGTGCGGTATAAAAGGCCCGCCCCCCGTCATACTCATGATACCACGCCACCGGATGATCGCCGGTATGTTTGCTGCCCTCAAAAGTCTCTTTGTCAATATTTATCAGCACATTGATATCTTCGTTAATATCCCGGAAGTTATACCATTCGTCAACTCGCTCCCACCGCGCCGGCAGCATTTCTGTAGTTGAATGGCTGCCATCAACAACATCCAGAACAGCATTAGGGGTGCCCGGTGGATGACCATTAAAATAGGCGCCAGCCAACCCGTTATACCAGGGCCAGTCATATTCTGTATCCGTTGCGGAATGTATGCCCGTATACCCGCCGCCATTTTGGATAAATTCTTTAAAGGCAGCTTTTTGATCGTCATCCAGAACAGTTCCGGTCGTATTTAAAAAGATTACAGCATCGAGGCCGGAAAGCGTTTCTTCGTTAAATAAGGAGGCATCCTCCGTTAATTCGACATTTACGTTATTATTCAACCCTAGTTGCTGTATGGCTGCTTGTCCTGCTTCAATTGAGCTGTGGCGAAAACCCTCAGTCTTAGAAAAAACTAAGATGTTTTGCTCAATATTATTTTCAGGCACAGTTCTATTACTATTGTCAGCCCTATCACAGGCACTAAAAGATAACAGTACGAAGGCGGCACATATCAAGGTTAGCATCTTCATTTTAATTCATTTATTTATTAATAATTAAATTCTATTATAAAAAGCCATGTTGTATAGGCAAATTTAAAAGAGTTGTAGCAAATGCATTATAGTTAAAACCTTAACCGTACACAAGCAGGTTCTTTACCTTTATATTGGTTATGTCTTTGTGCCCGTCGTGTCCGCTGCGGTTAAACTAACTTAACATATGACTTATAAACATCTAAACTCACCAAAGCATAAAACCCTAGCTTGAAATCTTGTCCAATTCTAATACTGCCTTTAACTTTCTTGTAAATTTCTTCGCGCCAACCATATTGAAATGTGAATCACCTAACCAGTCAGTTTCTGGATCTATATACGAGTTAAATTCATAATTATTAAGGTTATATAAATCAACATAAAAATTTCCCTCAACAAGTAACTTGTATGGCCCAACAGAAGAATTATTTTGCGTATTCTTGAAACCCGGCATTTCAACTACAATTAATTTTATACCCTTTTCACGACATAAAGCAGCAATTTTTTTTAAGTTTGACGAAGCTTGATAATCAGATAGGGCAAATTTTGGGTGTGGGTATACATATTCTGTATGGTCAGCTACAACTCGGCCTATTCTTAATTGACCCTGTATTATCTTGGCATTTCTATGATCGGAGCTAATAACTTTTTTCAATAGTTCTGTTCTTAACCAACGAAATTTAATCATTGGCAGGTCATCTAAACTGTATGTATAGTCGTCCATTGTGAACCCTATGATTGTATTTAATGTCTCTGATTGAAAATCGTTCAAATATGACCCCAATCCTAAGATAACAATTTTGGGTTTCGCGGATGCTATTTCAAGATATTCCTGAAGTTGGATGTGATTTGCTCTAAGAGAGGTGCCCCCCATTGATAGATTATAAGCTTCATTCTCACCAGAGGATAGTAACTCCGTATCTATTCCATCCATTGCCAAACTATTACCCAGAACTATATACTCATAAGAAGGATTTTCAAATGTTATCGCTTCAATTCTTTTTGAGAAGTTCCAATCTAATGTACCAACTAACAGGAGATAGAAGACATTTAACACTAAGATGATAAAAGTAAATACAAATACTTTGATGACAAATGTTTTCATACCCGTTAGAATTGGAAATAAATAAAATCTTCATTAGATCTACCAAAGAGCAAGCAGCAGGTAAAAATGAATGCATATATGTTCCAGGAAATGGCTCTTCTTTTAAAGTTGACTTGCAGTCCATATTCTTTACTCCTGTTTACCCACTCAAAAAATAGCATGAAAATCATGAAGCACATTAATGTCAGAAATTGTATGGGTTCTGAATAAAAAACTGTGCTAATGCCAATACCCTCATTTGAGAATATTCCCGCTAAATAGCTAAAGGCATGTGTAAGACTCTCCGCTCTAAAAAATATCCAGGCAAAGAGAGTTAAACTGAATGTTATAAAGATTGATGATAATTCTTTAAAAGTGGGCAAATATTTGCCTTCAGCCACTATTTCAAGATTGTTTCTGTTGTTATTTGTTAGCAATAGGGGTAACAAATATATGGCATTTAGTGCTCCCCATACTATAAAAGTCCAATTTGCTCCATGCCAAAAACCACTAACTACAAAAATGATAAAGGTGTTTTTGACTTTCATCCACGTCCCGCCGCGGCTTCCCCCTAAGGGGATGTAAAGGTAATCCCTAAACCAGGTAGATAGCGAAATATGCCATCGCCTCCAAAATTCTGCAATATCCCTTGAGAAGTATGGGAACGCAAAGTTTTTCATTAAATTTATACCCATTAATCTGGCAGTACCAATGGCAATATCAGAATAACCTGAGAAGTCACCGTAGATCTGGAAACTGAAAAATAGAGCCCCTAAAATCAATGTACCCCCAGAATAATCGGCCGAATTGTTAAATATTTGATTTGCATAAACTGCGGCATTATCGGCAATGACCATTTTCTTAAACAGTCCCCAAAGTATTTGGCGCATTCCGTCCACTGCTTTGGTATAGTCAAATTTTCTTTTCATATAAAATTGGGGGAGTAATCGTGTTGCTCGTTCAATCGGCCCTGCCACTAGTTGAGGAAAAAAGGCCACAAATGCAGCAAACGCAACAAAATCTTTAGTTGGTTTAAGTTTACCTTTATATACATCTATCGTGTAACTTAAAGTCTGAAAGGTATAGAAGCTTATACCTACTGGTAATATTATCTCCAGGGTACTAAATCCGAGGTTATCTTGTAATGCCGGTATAAAATCATATAAGGAGTCCAGAAAGAAATTATAATATTTAAAGACCCCTAAAAAACCAATGTTGATTATAATACTTATCCAAAGTAATACCTTTCTGGTTGATGGAACATCTACTTTTGAGAGGCCCCGACCTATGGAGTAGTCAACAACGGTACTAAAGATGATTAGCGATAGAAATCTCCAGTCCCAAAACCCATAAAACACATAACTTGCTGCAACAACTAATAAGTTTTGCAGCCTAAGGTTTTTGTTTGTAATAAACCAATAAAGTATAAATACTATGGGTAAAAATATTGCAAAGTCAATGGTGTTAAAAAGCACTTCTAAAATTCATTATTGACACTTTTGGCAAAATCGAACAATTTATTGTTTTAGTTATGCTAGAAGAAAACTGATTTTTTTGTTATTATTAATATCACATAGTAATAAACTGTTATGATATTATCAATAATATTATAACATATTTTGCGCACTGCCTCCTTCCGTGCCAGCTCAGTGATAAAACTATATAAAGGCGTTAGGTAATTTAAGATACACCGAAGATATCTATAACTCCACGGCCCTGCCCGTACTAGCCGATTCTCTCGCGGCATCCAGTACTTTCACCACCGTTAAATTATTGGCCAGTGAAGACAAATCCGTATCCTGAACAATAATATCACCCCGTATTACCGCCGCAAAATAGCTGAAAGGATCATCATTGGGATAAGAGGTTGCCTCTACAGTGATATCCTGAACGGGCTGTTCATTTTCCGATACCTGCAGCTTTATATCGTTTAAAGCATAAACATAACCGCTCTGCCCGTATACATGTGTGTCTTTTCTGTTGTAAGGCCAGTTCCAGGAGCCTTGAATGATCCCCTGAGCTCCAGGATAAGTGACAATAATGGTAGCCTCATCATCCACATCAGGGTAAATATCCGGTTTATGTGTTTGCGTGACAGCCATCACGCTCAGCGGCTCCGCGCCATTCATTAGCCAGGTCATCAAATTTATCCCGTAACAACCGAAATCCATCAGGGCGCCTCCGCCATTTTGCACAGGATCTGTAAGCCACTCCAGAAACTCCTCGCTCACCCCAATTTCTTTGGGACCTTTATGCCCATCATGCACCACCATCTTTCGGATGTCACCAATTGATTCCGTTTCGTGCACGAGATCATAAACTCTATGATTGCTGGCATACCACGTTGTCTCATAATTTGTTAAAAGATGAACGTCATGCTGTTCAGCAAGCTCCTTCATCTGCGAAGCATGATCCATATTCACGGCCAGAGGCTTTTCCACCATAATATCGATACCGCGTGGCGCGCTTGCCTGAACAAGGGCAAGATGTTCATAAGTAGACCCGAATGCCGTGACGGCTTCAGGATTCACACTATCCAGCATATCTTCAAGATCTGTATAAAAAAGAGAACCATCAAGATCATACTGCTGCGCATACCGGTCACTTAATTCTTCATTTGGTTCATAAAAGCCTACAATTTCAATATCTTCCCTGTTATCATCGCGAAAGATCCAGTGTACATGATCGTGTGTAAGCCCAGCTATAGCAATACGTACCGGCTCATCTGCCAGGTTTTTAGCCTCTATACTGCCAGGTCCTGCAAATAGAATAAGAATAAAGGCTGGTAAAATATGTCTCATAATAATGTGTACTGTTTTATGATCAGTTTATCTAAACTACAGTGGAATATACAATATTACAATATATCTATTATTGTCATGATGTCTAAATGTAAAATATAAACTCTTGTAAACTACATTAGAAAAACTCCCTTTGTGCCCGTTAGGCCCTTTGCGTTAATGCAAATGCATCTCTTATCTCAGCATATCCGCCTCAACACTATCACCTTTTTCCATACTTTTCCACCCTATATTGATGTACAGCTCGGGCAAGTTAGCTTTCAAGTCATCAATACCTTCACTGCTTACCTTTGTCTGCCAAAGATACAGAGACTTCATATTAACATGAGTTTTCAGTTGCTTTATTCCCCCATCACCAATATCAGTATTATAAACATTCAGGTACTCCAGATTTTTCAGCATGCTTATCGTTTCGATGGTCCGGTCTCCAATGGGAGTACCCGCAAGATTCAGCCGCGTGAGGTTATTGAAGTGAGATAACCTGGTTAGCGTACTGTCCGTGGCACCGCTTCGGCTCAAATCAAGCCAGGTAATTTGCTTGGAAAGAGGAATCAGTAAATCCATATCCTCACTGCTGATACTATTCATAGATTGAGATAGTCCTGCATTTAAAAAATTGGTATTCTCTGCAATGGGGGAGATATTAAAACCATGTTCTGTTAAATTCTCTAAGACCAAAGCATCAGCTTTAGATACCTGGGTTGTCGCAAAAAAGCTTTGTCCTTTTTTGGTCAGTTTATCTAAGGCTCCGGAAATATTTCCGGAAACTTCCAGTTCTGAAACCCTGCTTAAAGAAGGAGCACCCTGATCAATCCACCAGGCAATCAGATTGATCTGATCGCTGGTCAATTGCCTTCTTCCACGGGGCGGCATGCGGTTTTCATCCCTCGCCGGCAAAATTAATCGCTTATACAGTTCACTTTCTTCAGCTTGATGGGTAACAATAATTGGGCCACTCTCACCGCCCGCCATAACTTCATCAAAAGAAGCCATTAGCAATTCGCCTTCCTTTCTGTCCTGGTTATGACAACTCTGGCAGCGAGTTCTAAGTATGGGTTCAATAACATCCTGGTAAACCAGAGCGGAATCCAGGTCCTGAATCAATTCAATGGTATCTTCCTCTTTTTGAATATGCAATCCCATTGCCGTGCGAACCGGCTCGGGCATGTAACGGTATAAATAATCCGAGCCATGGGTGAGGCTGCCGCCATAATGCCCGGTTACCAACAGAATGCCTGCCATAAAGATCATGGCCATCTCATAAACCTTTTTTAGCACGAAGTTCTCAAAAAACTTAATGCGTATTACAAAAGCCAAAAGCGATAATACAGTTACTGTAATGCCCATCCATTTATGCATGTCCAGCAGATCTTCCCCATAACCGCCACCCGAAGATAATAAGTATCCGGTGATGCTCGCGGCAATGCCGCTTATCCCACCCAATAATAAGGCGAAAGGGACAGCGAAATTCAGTTGTTCATACTTTTTGATCCGGGATACGCCTTCAAGAAGAAAAGCAAACAGCAGGAAACCAATGGGCAAATGCACGAGTATAGGATGAAAGCGCCCGAAAAAAAGAGCCAGATCCGATGGCCCCTCTGGTTCAGAAATGATCTCTTGATCAGATTCGGATTGCGGCATAACATCACCTGTCCCCTCTTGTAACAACGCTAATTCGGTGTACAAATCACTATCATCAGATAGCGGCGCCATAGCGTTAGTACTTGTATAAACGTGCAGCAGAATGAAAATGAGGAGTAAGTAACGTGGCATCTATTTCGTCCTGTTTATCAAACCAGTATTTTATCCACAACTTTCCCGTGGACGTCCGTAAGGCGGAAGCGCCTTCCCTGGTGTCTGTAGGTAAGCCGTTCATGATCGATGCCCAGAAGGTGAAGTATGGTAGCCTGCAAATCGTGTACGTGAACAGGGTCTTCTTCTATATTGTAGCCAAAATCATCCGTCTTGCCGATGGTGATACCACTTTTTACGCCTCCCCCGGCTAACCACATTGTAAAGGCTCTGGGATGGTGGTCTCGGCCATAATCCTTCGCCGTCAATTGTCCTTGCCCATAGGCCGTTCTTCCAAATTCTCCTCCCCAAACCACCAGGGTATCATCCAATAATCCCCGCTGTTTAAGATCTTTCACCAAAGCGGCCGATGACTGATCCACATCCTTGCACTGCAAAGGCAAATGCAATGGAAGATTTCCGTGTTGATCCCAACCCATATGATACAGCTGAATAAATCGTACGTCTTGTTCTGCCATCCGGCGGGCTAAAATGCAATTGTGCGCATAGGTGCCCGGAGTTCTGGAATCTTCGCCGTACATATCAAATACCCAGTCGGGCTCATCGGAAACATCCATCGTCTCCGGAACGGAGGTTTGCATGCGATAGGCCATTTCATGCTTGGCAATCTCAGAGTTTATCTCCGTATTACCCGATTCAAACATATGTAACAGGTTCAGTTCTTTTACCTGGTCCAGCATCTGCCTGCGGTTCATCTTATTTACTCCGCCTGGGTTGTTCAGGTACAACACAGGATCGCTTCCCGATCGGTATTGAACGCCTTGATGCTGCGAGGGCAGAAACCCATTCCCCCACATACGCGTTGATAGAGGCTGAGACTCGCCTTGCCCACGGGATAACAATACACTAAAGGCCGGCAAATTTTCATTTTCTGAGCCCAAACCATAGCTTATCCATGAGCCAATACTGGGATTTCCAGCCTGTGGATTACCCGTCTGTAAAAAGGTAACGGCCGGGTCATGATTAATCTCCTCGGTATGCACCGATTTGATAAAGCATAACTCATCAGCAACGTCTCCGGTATGCGGAAGCAGTTCACTCAGCCAGACGCCGCTTTTGCCATGACGCTTGAACTTATAATGAGATCTTGCTAAGGGCAGACTATTCTGATTTGCCGTCATGCCTGTTAATCGCTGAGTGCCCAGTACCGATGCGGGCAGATCCTGGCCATGCATTTCTTCCAGCTTGGGTTTATAATCAAACATATCATTCTGGGATGGTCCGCCACTTTGAAATAGGTAAATAACCCGCTTGGCTTTGGGAATGATATGCGGGGACTCCAATGCAGGATCATTGCTATTACCAAACAACATTTTTGGATTCAACAAAGAAGCCAGACCTGCCGCCCCTAATCCCAAACTCGTTCTGGAAAGAAAATGACGGCGGTTAATTCGGTCACTCAGCTTGTCAATTTCATTACTCATAATTATTCCTTCGTTATCGTTTCATAAAGGTTTAACATGGTGCTGGCAACGATGGCCGATGCAGCGAGTTCTGCCGGCGGCAAGTCTGTATTGGCCGGATATTCTCCCACCGTTAACAGTTCTTCGGCCTCTTCAGGATTTTCTTTATAATTAAGTAATTGCTGGTCATACAGATCCAGCAAAAGCTTTAATTCGTCTTCCCGGGGAGCCCGGGCTGTAGCGGCCTTAAATCCAAACGTGATCTGGTTCTCTATGCTATCCTGACCATTCTCCATCATTCGCTCTCCCAATAAACGGGAGGCTTCCATAAACTGGATATCGTTTAAGGTAACCAGTGCCTGCAAAGGAGTACTGGTGTTAGAGCGTTTAAACCTGCTGACATCCCGGACCGGGTGATCAAAGGTGGTCATCGATGGTGGCGGGGATGTTCGTTTCCAAAAGGAATAAAGGCTTCTGCGGTACAGGGAATCCCCACTCTGCGGAATATATTCAGGCAAATACCTTCCAGAGGTCGTCTCTGCCCATAACCCTTTCGGCTGATACGGCCTCACGCCGGGCCCGCCAACTTCATCCACCAACAGACCGCTAACGCTGAGGGCATTGTCCCGAAGCATTTCTGCCGGTAAACGGAAATGTGGGCCTCGCGCCAAGTGCTTGTTCGCCGGATCCATTTCCTGCAGTTCGGGCGTTATATCAGAAGATTGTTGATAGGTAGCCGACATGACCATTTTCTTGAGGATATGCTTAAGGTCCCAGCCATTGTCCATAAAAGTAACTGCCAGCCAGTCAAGAAGCTCAGGATGGGTAGGTAATGACCCCTGATTGCCGAAATCGCCTGGCGTGTCCACCAATCCCTGGCCGAACAGCATCTGCCAGTACCGGTTAACGGTCACCCGGGCTGTTAAAGGATGTTCAGGGCTTAACAGCCATTGCGCCAGCCCCAATCGATTCCTGGGGAACTCATCAGGAAATTCCATTACCGCATCAGGCGTTCCGGCCGTAACTTTATCGCCATGGGTAGTATACTCTCCGCGGACCAGAACGTAGGTATCACGCGGATTGATCCTGTCTTTCGTTGTCATCACCTCTCTCAAGGTATCGGTAAGCTGACTTTTTTCCACTCTAGATGCAGAGGCATCATTTAGATATTCTTTATACTCAGAGTCCTCGTGAAGAAGGTAATGATCCAACAATATTTGCTGATGCTGCCTGCTTCGCTGTTCAGCAGATAGAGCCAGTAGCTGTGAAAGTTCATTTTCATCGGCCAGTGCCATAACCTCTGCGGAACTGAGCCGGCGATCATAGATCTTGATTTCATCAAGCTTCAGTCCTTTGTATCGGATCTCTTTGAATTGCCCTCTCTCACCAATCAATAAATCCTGCCCCTTGTACGGCTGCTCGATTTCCGGATCGATAACAATATTCTTAAACAAATCATCATGCTCAATCATGGTCTTCCACAAATCACCATTGATATAAACTTTTATGCCTTTACTTTTGCTGGACCCGTCATAGGTGACGGCAACATGACTCCATTGATCAAATGGTAGTTTATTCTCTGTGATCACTTGCAAAGCATTATAAGGCCACCCATGCATCAAACGAACAGATACCTTATTGTTCAGTAAAGTAATATCATACCCTCGAAAACCGATAAAGATGCTTCCGTTTTTACTGAAAATCGGCACCATATCCGTTGCCGCAGTATCCGACGGGTTAATCCAGAAACTGTAGGAAAAACGGTCCGTCCTCTCAAAATCACCCACATCCCGGCCCAGATTCATGAAGTTGCTGCGGCTGAATTCCAGGGCTCCTCCATCTATCCCTTCTACCCCTGTTAACTCTCCACTTATATGACCAATTTTAGAATGGTTAAGCACATTATAAACTTCATTAGAATCCCGATCCTCACTGAGCGTCAGGTGCGTTTGCAAACCATAATTATCCGGCCGAAAACCTTCAACGGAATTTAAAGCCTGCTCCCATCCCTCATATCCTTCTTTCCTGTTTTCGGAATCTTCCATTTTTTGCTCAAGCTTAGCTATTTCATCTTTTAAATAATTCATCTGAGCTTCCGCGCTGCTATCCGGCAGCAAGATGGATGGACCCGAGGTACCTTCGTTGGGAATTTGACCTATATCATTCACATTATTAAAAAAAGCGGCCATACTGTAATAATCATTCTCAGAAATGGCGTCATATTTATGATCATGACAGGAGGCACATTCTACAGTCAACCCCAGGAAAGCGCTTCCCATAGTATTCGTTCGATCCTTTACATATTCAACTCTATACTCTTCAGCTATGATCCCCCCTTCCTGATTCTGCATATGTAACCGGTTGAAGCCGCTAGCCAACTGTTGTTCTCTGGTAGCCTCCGGTAACAGATCACCGGCTATCTGCCAGGTGGTAAACTGATCATACGGCAGGTTTTTATTAAAGGCGCTGATAACCCAATCCCGCCATGGCCACATATTATTGGGGCCATCATCCTGGTAACCATAAGAATCGGCGTAGCGGGCAACATCCAGCCATTCCGATGCCAGCCTTTCCCCGTAGGCTTTGGAGGATAGAAGTCTATCCACAACCTTTTCATAGGCGTCCGGAGAGTCATCTTCCAAAAATTGATCCACTTCTGCTAACGTTGGGGGCAAACCGGTCAAATCAAAAGAAACCCTACGTATTAATTTTTCTCTGCTTGCTTTCGCCGAAGGATTTAATCCTTGCGCTTCCAGCTTGCTAAGCACAAAATAATCAATAGGATTTTGAGGCCAGCTGGTATTCTCTACCTCGGGTAATTCGCCAATTTCGGGTGGGATATAGGCCCAGTGCGGTTTCCACTCAGCTCCTTGTTCGATCCATTTTTTGATCAGTGCGACTTCCCGGTCACTCAAGTCAAGGTTGGATTCGGGAAGGGGCATCATGTAATCCGGATCATCGGAAATTATGCGTTTGTACAGTTCACTCTCGCCGGGCTTGCCGGGAACAACAGCATGCCGGTCTTTATTCTCGCCCAGCGCTGCAAACATTCCTTCTTCGGTATCCAAACGCAAATCAGCCTTCACAGCATTTCTATCCGGACCGTGACACTTAAAACATCGATCAGACAGGATGACGTTGATATCAGAGGTGAAATCTATATGGTCGGGTAGGTCGGCTCCTTCAAATTCCACAGCATCGTCAGAACTGCAGGAAGGCAGAATGAGAAGATAAAGAAAACATAAAAAGAGAAAACTGTTCTTTCTAATGTATTGAAGGTAATCTATATGCATAACAACTATTATACTTAAATCCTTTACAGTACACAAGCAGAGCCATTATTTACTCCGCCAAGGTTTCCAGCTCTTCCCGGCCTCTTTCTAATCTATCAAGCATCATCTCCACCACATCAGGATTATCACGGGTATAACTAAACTGCTCTTCCGGATTGAGTTCCAGATCCATCAACAACCCCGGATCATAATAATGCGGTTTTCCATGGCGCTCCCCTGCGAAACCGGGAAAGCCTGTGCGATAATAGGATCGGGTAACAAATTTCCACCGCTGAGACCGTACTGCCGTTATTTCCTCATTATTGAAGAAATACAAATATTCATGGGGGGATTTGTTGCTGCCCTGCAAAAGCGGCCAAATGCTTTTGCCGTCAATAGGTCTGTCATCAGGCAATTCACCACCGGCCAGTTCAATCAAAGTGGGAAATACATCAAAATTCATGGAAATAGCCTCCGAGGTATTACCCGGTGCGATATGGCCTGGCCAACGGGCGATGAACGGAACCCGGAAGCCACCATCCCAACTGGCCCCTCCTTTTCGCTCGCGAAGCTCGCCGGCGCTTCCTTCAAACCATGGACCGTTATCACTGGTGAAAATGATCATTGTATTATCATCTATTTCTAAGCGCTTCAAAACCTTCATAATCTCACCAACACTCCAGTCAATCTCCTCAATAACATCCCCGTACAAGCCTGCCCTTGATCGGCCTTCAAATTCTTCGGATGCATAAAGGGGAGTGTGCGGCATGGAATGAGGTAAGTAAATAAAGAATTGCTCGTCAGGCTGTTCTTCAATAAATTTGATCGCTTCATGAGTGTATCTCTTTGTAATCGTAGCCTGATTAACAGGCTCTTCAATAATTGAGCTATTCCTATATAAACCAAGGGGCATCATGTCATTGCTGTAAGGCAATCCATAATAATAGTCAAATCCATGTTCCGTAGGCCAGGAAACATCAACGGTTCCTAAATGCCATTTGCCAAACATGGCGGTCCGATAACCCAAATCCTTCATGCTTTCGGCTATCGTTATTTCCTCATCCGGTAAGCCATAATCATCATCCGGGAACAGCACATGATTGGCAAGTCCGGTACGAATAGGATAACGACCCGTCAACAGCCCGGCTCGTGAAGGGGTACATACATTAGCACTTGAAAAAAAGCTCGTCAGCCTGACACCCTCTGCCTCCATTTTATCAATGTTGGGGGTTTGAATAAGATCAGAACCCTTTGATCCAACATCGCCATAACCAAGATCATCTGTGAATATCACAATGAAGTTCGGCTTCTGATCGGCCTGAATATCCTGCGCAACGGAATAGTCGTTCAATAATGCCAAAGACAAAAGGATAAAGGAGATAAAAGTTTCTTTTCGAAGCATAATTTTAAGATTTAACTAAAAAGTGACTATAGCCTAAGGACCTAAAGTGCCCTTTTCTTCTGGAAAATATTGTCTGATGTTGAGGTATATAATCATCTATAACAAGAAGAGCAATTTAAATGAATCTAACTATGCTCAAACGTTCATTATTTTACAATCGGGATCACAGAAACAATGTGATGCATGGAACCGCAGCATCAGACCAAAACCGGCAGGAATTCGTATAATACATCAAAAGAATAAGCAAAAACTTATGAGATATCTCGTAACAGGACGTATCAAACAAAATAAATCACTGCCATTGCTTCGTGCAATTCAGGAAGGTACCTTGGGTAAAGGGTCAATTGCCGGAGGTGAGTACATCCGGGATATGAAACAGGCGCGCCTGCTTAAAAATAAAGACGTCTGCTGGGTGGAGGTTTGTTTTTGCCCCAAGCCGCTAATGGAAGAAATACCGTATTGGGAAGAATATTTTGAACTCACCGACATCCGCGATGCCCATTCGCGCAAAAAGTGCAAAGATGAAAACGGTGAAGAGCCCTGGGCCTGCTCAAACTGTGACTGCACCAACAAACTTGAACGAAAAATGCAGCAATGGGGCAAGAAATTATTGGATGAACTAAAATAGCCTTTTCAGTTTACCGGCCCATCATTATTTGATTCACCTTATCTTTATACGTTCTGCCTCACAATGCCATCGGTTGAATTTTATCTATTTCCTTGCCACGTTCCAGACGCGCTTTATCCAAATCATACTCCGCCTGCAGGTTAATCCACAAATTAGCGGAAGTATTGAAATATTTACCCAGCCTCAATGCCGTATCGCCGGTAACCCCACGTGTACCCTTCACAATAGAATTAATTCTGTTTGGCGGGATACCTATAGCCTGAGCGACCTGACGCTGGCTTAATTTTAACGGTTCCAAAAAATCATGCAATAGCACTTCACCGGGATGAATAGGACTTAAGTTTGACATTATTACTTTCACTTACATTTTATTTACTGATGGTAATCTACTCATCAATGCATCACGCTCGCGCTCCCTTAAGACCGGCCAAAACGGCATAGACTGTCGTAGTTGAGTCGATCTCTCTGAGTCCGATAGCAGAAACTTGCGCAGACGCTGATATGGCATTGTTTCAAGGATATGTAACCACTCCTCCAATTCATTTTTATCACCCGTTTGTATGTCTCGTATCATCTGACGAAGATAATCTCTGGTGCGGTCAATAACCTCCGGATTATGTTTCAAAAGTTCTGCCCACGCTCTTGCATATTTCCTGCTTCTGCTGTCCAAGTCCTGGTGAGTAGAGATATTCCCGGGTTTTTCACGATACCCCGGAACAAAACTATTTGGAGAAGCTCCCCATAACAAAATAAGTTCTCCTTGCAGTAACTCAGGCTGAAACTCAAGGTCTGCCCTGGTTAGGCCTGTCACCCCAATAGTGAGATCATATAGACTCTCCAGATCAGCATCAGTAATCTGTTTTCTTAAAGCCTCAGCCAATGTATCAGTAGACTTTACACTACCAAGAACGGCAATTTGAATAGGATCACCATATTCATCACCACCCCGGGCAAACTTACCATAAACCCACACCGACATCGGCTGCTCATCCAACAGTTGAATTATTTTCTTCAGATCGGATATAAATTCCTCATGGCGCCTGTTCTCCGCTTGAAACAATCCCCTAATCGCACCGGACAAAGGATAAGAATTCCTTATTCCCACCTGTAGCTGCCTTCCGCTTCCCGTGTATTCCAAAACACCCTTTGCACCAAGGCGCTTCACTGCTTTATGGATACCCGGAGGAGAAATACCAGTACGCCGGACAAGCTCAGCATGACTCATTGACACACCCGCCTCCCACAAACTGCGCAAAATAAGAATATGTGCCTTATACCCTAGCACCTCATTCAACGGAGTATAAAAGTCGCTGTTTTGATGATTACTTAATTCCATTTGATAAACTACAGTTTATAATTAACAACTATAGTTTAATAACTAGAAACGGTACATTATATGCAAATTTAAAACCTTGTCCAGATGTTACTGGGTGCCCCTTTGTGCCCGTCGCGCCCGTTGTGGTGAATTCACTGCACCCCCTGAAACCGCTCATACTGATATTCCAGCGCCTCCCCCGCCGGATGCAGCCCCTGATCACTCGGCAGCATTATGGAATGTTTATCACACCTCATCGTCTCCTCTACCCGGTTATCATTTCCATTCATCCACTTCGACAAATGGATCTTGTAATCCGGCCGGATCGCCAGCATAAAGTGATCAAACATCCAGTGGTGCGATTTGCACAAGGCCAGGCCGTTTCGGGGATCATCATTTCTGCTGCTTTTGAAGGGGATGATATGCGCTCCATCCACAAGTGTATTTCCCGTAGCCGTAACCAAACGCGACCGGCACACCGCACAAGTATAATCATAGGCCCGCCTTACACTCAAGCTAAAACCGGCATCTCTAACCGGGGACTTGGTCACGCTATACGCCACCTCCTTTTCGCTGGTGTGATCAATCATAAAAGGCTCCGCAGCGCACGCGCCCAGGCGGCCAGCATATGCGAAAGTCTGATCATTAAACTCCGCAAGCTCCAGGATCTGCCCTACCGTATCCGGAGAAAAGTACCGGTCAAGCAACACCTGACGAACCTGCTGCCTCCCTCCGGAATCGGTTAGTAACTTAAATAAAGCTTCATCGACTTCCGCATATTGAACTCTGCTTCTCAACCCACCGAGGGATGGCGACGTTCTATACGGAACTACCTCCGATTTGTAATGCAGCTCCCAAAACGGTTCGCTCTGCATATGATAAAATGGCAATGCAATAGTCGTAACCTTCTCCTCGCCCATAATACCTTCCAGTACATCCCGTATTTTTTCACACTAGAAAACCTTATAAGATGTGCGAAAAGCAAAATCTAATCCATTATCACTTTTTTTGATATTTCCTTGGCTTTATACTTAAGAAATCGTAATATCCTATCAGTAGCAACCGCAATATGATTAACTACATAAATTCCATCTGCTATAGTGTTGAGTCATTATTCTTAAAAACTTATTTAATTACCCTTTAATTATTAGTTATGAATTTATTCTCAGGCGAAGATCTCCTTACTTTATTTAATGAGCTTTTTAGAGCGAAAGATGAATTAGATGTTGAAAAAGTAATTCAAAATTATCCAGAGGTTTTTGCTGATGAAAACTGGAAACCATTAGGAAATAATCCAAGTAATTATAGTGTAGTAAAAAATCAACAAGCTAATCCTGTTGCAGCTCTTATTGAGAAAATTACAAATTCAATAGATGCTATTCTTACCAAACGATGCTTCGAATCAGGTTTAGATCCAAGTTCCGAAGGTGCTCCCCAAACAATGGATGAAGCCATAGAAGCATTCTTTCCTCAAAATAATTGGGATCTACCATCTAAAAGGAAACAACAAGCCGAAGAAATACAAATAATTGCAGATGGGAAAGGTCCTAAAAGCCAACGAAGTCAATTCCACACATCGGTAATTATCTACGATAACGGAGAAGGTCAACACCCTGAAAAATTTGAAAAGACTTTTCTTTCTCTATTAACCGGTAATAAGAACGATATACCATTTGTACAAGGTAAATACAATATGGGTGGTAGTGGAGCTATAGTTTTTTGCGGTAAGTTGCGTTTTCAATTGATTGCTTCTAAGCGATATGACGGAACAGGAAATTTTGGATTTACATTAATGCGTGAACATCCTAAAAAAGAAAGTGATAAAGCAAAAGAGACATGGTATGAATATTTACTGGTTGATGGCAAAATACCATCTTTCTCCTTTAATGAACTTGAAATAAACCTAGAAAACAGAAAGTTCAAAACTGGTACACTGATAAAAATGTACAGTTACCAGTTTCCTAAGGGATATTCGGCTATCTCTCAAGATTTAAACCAAAGTATTAATGAATACTTATTTACACCCGCTCTCCCAATTCTAACAAAAGATACAGCTATAAGATATCCTAATAACAAAGTTTTAGTAAATGATCTGTTCGGATTAAAAAGCAGGTTGTTTAAGGAAGAAGATGAGTATTTGGAAGACCGTTTTTCTGAAACTTATGAAGATGAAACTATCGGCATAATGAAAGTTTCATGTTACGTCTTTAAAACTAAGGTGAAGGACTATACGCTAAAACGAACAAAAGAAATTATACAAATTCGATACTTTAAGAACAACATGTCTGTCCTATTCTCTCTTAATGGCCAAGTTCATGGGAATTACACTTCTGAGTTCATTTCTCGTTCATTAAAAATGAACCTATTGAAAAGTCATCTGTTGATTCACGTTGATTGTACACATTTGAACTATAGCTTTCGAAAGGAGCTATTTATGGCATCACGGGACAGATTGAAGGATGGTGATGAAACTCAATATCTAAGGAAATATTTGGCATCTAAGCTAAGCCATAAAGAAGGCCGACTCGCCAAACTCGAAGCACAAAGAAAACAAGCTACTGATATTGATACATCATCCAACACACAGGAC
The DNA here is from genome assembly GCA_040878085.1 of Balneolales bacterium. GTDB lineage: Bacteria > Bacteroidota > Rhodothermia > Balneolales > Natronogracilivirgulaceae > JBBDMU01. Next base: position 353,420 of record JBBDMU010000012.1, on the reverse strand, counting down.
TTGTTAAAAAACTTTACAAAAAACCTACCTCTGAATAGTGAGCTAGCAAAGCTATTGAATCAAACTTTTAAACTTGATTTGAAAAAAGATGCTTTAGGAAAGGAGAAAGATAAGCCAAAGAAACCAAAACAAGAGAATGAAGAGGTTCCATTCAAACCAGAACGTTTCCCTACTACTTTCAAGTTAAACTCCAAGAGTAATGGACAAACAAAAGTTGCTAATATACCATTGGAGGGAGAACGTCTTATAAAATTCTCTACCGATGCTGAGGATGAATATTTTGACAGAGATGATGAACCAGGGGATATGAAGCTTTCCGTTTTGAGTATCCGTAATAATGAAACAGAAGGCGGAACAGAGCCAGGAGAAGGAAAAGAAGCTACTGAGATTTTTAATGTTACCAAGAGCAGCCCGGATAAAGGGACAATACGGGTTCACCTTAATCCTAAAGAAAAGATGGTCAATGTTGGTGATGAGGTTCAGATCAAGGCAGATCTTAGTGCTCCGGGTGAAAATTTCGAAGAGACTTTTTGGGTGAAAATAGTAGATAAAGAACAGAAGAAAGAAAAAAAGCCCAAAGAAGAGTTAGATGAAGAGCCACTAGGTTTACCACCACTTATTTTTGCTTATGAAAATAAGGTGGAAGGCAGTGGTAACACCGTTTCATGGGAGGAAGTAGAAAATGCAACTGGTCTTGAGATAGACTATAAAACAGTAATGGTTCCGGAAGTCAAAGGAGACAATTTATCTAGTATTTTCGTAAATATGGATAGTACCGTATTGATGGATTTCAAATCAAGCTATAAGAATATAACTGCAGAGCAATTAGAGTATTCAGATAGAAAATATTACACGGGAGTCTATTTCCACACTCTTTTTCTTTATACCATCACTAAAAATAGAGGTTATGATATCACCAAGAGAATTGAAGGCAAAGAAGAAAACGAACTAGTAGACTTAGGTGACTACCTTAAGGACCTGTTTGATCACTATTATTCATCTTTCATTCTCAATTTTGGTGGAGCGGATATGATTATGCAGAATTTGGGTGATTAATATTTAATTATATAGAAAGTAATCATCTTTTTTAAATATCTTTTTGTATCCCCTTTTTAGATCATCAATTACCTCTTGAATTTTATTATATCGCTTACTCTTAGATTGATTTAGCATAGTTCTTACCGTTTGATATATTTGCTCATTTTTCCACAAAAAATCGCCCCTTCTAATACCTCCCTCAGGAGTATTTCCTTGTAAAATAAACCATAGCACTTTACCAAGTTGATAAATGTCTGATTGATGATCTATGTTACAATCAAATAATTCTTCCCAAGGCTTAGCTTCAGTTAGAAATTTATTCATAGCTTCTGGGGACATCCAACCTCTAGGGCCTATCCATTCTTTTTCCAAATCATGCTTAACGTCATCATTCATATTATCAACTAAACCTAGATCAGATATCATCCATTTATTATCAATGAATAATATATTATCAGGTTTAATGTCTCTATGGTAATACCCTAGTGTTCTTAATTGATTCAATGATTCGCATATCTCTATACATAGTCCTACTCTATCAAAAAGACTCATATTTTTATTCTCTAAATAAAATGATAAGTCACTTTCTGCGTAGTCCATAGTATAAAACCTGTAATCAAAGTACTTGTTTTTTGATTTAGAGTAAATTTTTGCTACGCCAGAATGATGAACCTTTACTACATTTTGCAATAATTTTTCATTACAATCCTTTAAAGCATTGATCTCTGTAGAAAATCTTGAACTATCCTCTTCATCATACCTTTTTTTGTGTCTTTTACAGATCTTCATGATACAATCAGGATTCTCAGGATAACCTATTTCATCATCGAAATTATCAACTTTTATCAACTTTATAATAAAGCTATTACTACCCTTATTTCCTGGATTTTCATTATCTAAATAATATGGGAGGTAATCTGTATTGTCTATATTTATAACATTTGAAGCATATTTTTCAATATTAAATTGAACATATTTATTGTTTAAAGTCATATGTGACGGAAATTTTACATTCATAACTTGTGCAAAAGATAATAATTTTGATTTTCTTTAATTTCAAACTCAATTCCTTCTTCATCAAGGTAATTTGCGATAGTCATTAATGATCTGTTATTACCCAAGTTCTTCTCTGAATTTAACAAAATAGAGTTAAACAGGTTTAAACGATTTGTTCTTGCCTTTTTTGAATTTGATTGGGAAACACAGTTTAAAGCATAATCTCGTAATATGTAACAATCATCATTTGATGGACTAATGTGGGGCTCAATTAATAATAGTGATTTATACTGGTCAATCAATAAATTATCATCATCTATTTGATTTTCATTTATAAAGTTAAATAACGTATAAAAATCACTTCTTTGTTTATAACGTGTTGATTTAATTTCCTTAAATTCATTAAGTATTTCTATTTTATCAATAATACGCTTAAATGATGTTGAAATATCATACACATCATCAGAAGATAGATCTGTAGAATATAAAATTTCAATATTTTTTTTCTTATCTTGTATCCCATTGTTCAAGTAAAGTATAAGCTCTTCAATGAAGTTGCGATCACTCATCCTTTTAGTTGTTGCCTCGGTAAACAAATTTAGATTTATGAACCCTTGATATTGTAATAAATCCTCAGCTAATTTTAAAAAATTCGTATCAGCATATTCTGCTTTATTAATTTCTGGTGCAGTTAGTTGTTTCCCCTTTTTGTTAACCAAAACATAAAACTCTTCAATTTCCTTATTGCTGGTTACATCATATAACTCAGTAACACATATTTTATAATTAATAAAACTTTCTTTATCAATTGAATCAAAATATGTCTTACCAGAATTTGTTATAATATTATTGCAAAATCTGTATATAGTTCTAGCCCTCTGTTGCCCATCCACCATTTCCTGATCGTTATCCTTTCTTTTATATATAAAGAAACTAGGAAGAGGATACCCTTTTAATATTGAATCAATTAAAGATTCTTGATCTGTTCTTGTCCAAATATCATTTCGCTGGTAATATGGCTTTAGGTTTATATTATCATGTTCTATCCAATAGGTTAGCTCTTTTAACTTTATTGTTTTATTATTAAATCTCATAATGTTATTATTCATATAAAACAAGCCGCACAGCCTTCACCTTCGGCTTCTGTCAACTTATCAATTAAATACGGGGAATCTTTACTTTTACTATTCTTTAATCTTTTAAGGGTGTCTTCCTTAATCTGTTGAATGCGTTCCGGCATACTTAGCTCTTCCAAACTCTCACCTTGCATCCAGGTGTAACCTTCCTTCTCATATTCCATTGCTTTTTGGAATTTCTCAGGATGCTGTTCATAAAGCCAAACCCATTCAATTTTCTGCTGAAAAAAGCAGAAGTAACAACCTGAACGACTCCTGGCATATTCTCCTTTTTCTCCATTTACTTCGAAAGTAATCTTCTCATAATATTTAGGTACACCTACCCCGCTATCTCTTAATTTTTTAAAAATATCGTCTCTTACCAATACATCCTCGTTATCAACTAAAGGGAAGGAGGCGGTTCTTGACAAAGGATAATCGGTGTCTTTTAGAAAATCATATACAACCTTATTAAAGGCAATCACTCCCAAATCCAATAAAGAATTCAGCTTTTGTGATTGATTAAACTTAGAGGATAGCGGTTCCTGTACAATTTCGAAGATTCGATCTTTTTTACTTTCTTCAGCATGCTTCTCATATAACCATAAAAGAGTTACTATCTCTCCGTTATTAAGCAGTTTACTGATTAAATCTTTACTCCATATATTTCTTCTAAAAGGAAAGATGGATTGTATGTTTGATTTCTTTGAAATATATCCTTCTCTGTTTTCATCCCCTCGAATACCCACATAGGATATGACAGGATCATCACCTACATATTCTTCAAAAGGCTCTATTTTTAATTTCTTAGTACACCACCTAGCATTGGATGAAGGCAAGTAACCTCCGTATATCTTATGAAAATGATCAAATGAGTTTTCATGACTTCCTTCAGCCGCCTTAAGTTTGATTACTTCTTTACCTAGATTATTTTCAAGACCTTCAATTAAATCATATGTCTCTTGCAACTCTTTACCAGTATCACAAAAGTAATATTCAACCTCCAATTCAGGATATTTCTCAAACAAGTAAATTGCTAACGCGGCACTATCCTTACCTCCGGATATTCCCATTACATGCCTAATTTTGCTATTTTTCATTTAATTGTTCCTGTAGTAACTTTGTCAGAATGTAAATATTTAATTGTTTATCGGATAACAACTTACTCTTTATTTTATCTTCAAGCCAGCGATTTTCTTTTGTTTTGCTCTTTGGCAATCTGATGAGGTTCTTCTTTACGCCATCAATGAAGGAGATAATCTCAAGTTGAAAAACATCCTCTTTACCTAAATCAACATCTTCTTTACTAATCTCACATAGGTTATCTAGTTCATGAATATAGGCTTCAAATTTTTCATAGAACAATATCTCTTCATGATCCGAAATGTTTTCCATAGATTTATCTACTACAGCTTGACAGACTGAGCTTAGCCATGACGTCCGGTGGTCTAAAGATGAAGTTATTCGTTGGAAAAATAACTTCTGTTTTGGTAGTAACAGATGATTCTTTAGCCCCTTAAATCGAGATTTCAATTTGTCTTTGTAATTTGGGAAAACCATGTCTTCACCAATTACTTCATTAGAAAGAAACTGTTCTATTCGGTTCTGTAGCTCATCATAACAAGTTCGTATTTCTTGTATTCCATTTTGCAATTGGTCAATATACGACTCTAGTGCCTTTTCGTCGTTTTGTAGTCGGACAATTGAGTAATTTAATGCCCGGGGAAAATCTTCAAAAAATGTTTTTTCTGGATCCTGTGATTGAAAAATTGCTTCACGCAAAGCTAAAGCTTCGGTAGATAAGCGTTTAGTTTTCTTTGCATAATCAGGCAAATCACGATAAAAGATTAAAAAGGGCTTTATTGTTTGAATAAAACCCTCATTAGTTGGGTTATCCTCTAAACTTTGTTCGAGTAAATTACGATAACTGTTAAATAGACTAAGCTTAACACCATCTACGTCAAATGCTTTTACAGAAAAATCTTCAGTATTTTTTACTAATAACTCTAAAGTATCGCTAGTTAAAAATGGGATATAGCCACCGGGCCCAAATAAGGCATACTTATCCTTGTTAATAAGCAAATATAGCGGCAACCAGAACTCGATGTAACCCTGTTTCAATTTAAAAGGTTTTGCCAACAAGATTTGAACCAAATCGATCAGGTTACGTTTATTGACTTTTGAAGAATTCAGGAAACTATCACACGCATGCCAAAGCGGTTGAAAGCTTTTATCTTGAGGCATATCTAATAGAAACCCATCATTAGACTTTTGATGAATGCCCGTTTCCTTTAAAAGTGATAAATAAATTGTTTTACCTGGTGGAAATTTCTTTTCATCATAACCTAAATGCTCCTTATCGGCCTTTTCAATGAGCCTGCTTATTAAATCTCTCCTAGCATTAGATATCGCCCCGGATAATTTGGTTTTATTTACTAGTTCGTTTTTAAATATGGGTGTTTTGTGATAAACAGAATCACATATTGTAGAAAGCTGCCTGTTGAATTTTTTTAAATTATTTATGTCAACTTTTTTACCCTCATAATACCAACATACTGGCGATGATTCAGCATATAAGCTGCCTAAAACATAGTGATTAAGCAAATTGATTTGATGCTGCGCAATAGAATCAAGCTCTCTTCTGGCTACATTATCATCGGGGTTCTGTTCCCTAACTTTTTTAATCTTTTCGATTTCAAAGATCAGGCTTTTTATTTCTGATGTTTTTTTATACCAGCCATAAAGAATTGCTTCTTTGCATTTTAAAGATTGATTCTTAATATCTTCTTCAGCCTTGTCCTTATCAGAAAATACCAGATTAATAAATCCATCTAGCTCACCTTCTGGTATATCCTCTATGGGGTCTTCACTCAATCTAAACTTAAAAATACGTGGTGTGCCCGTCTTATAATGTATGGCTTTTGCAGGGATGAAAGGAAATTTAAAATATGAATCGAGATGATAAACAACATTTGAAACCTGCTCAACTAAACCCCCAGCCTTATCAATTGCCAAATTGATATTTAAGTCGGTTCCTTCAAATATCTTGTACTTACTTTGATGATTTACATAACGAATGATTTTATGGTCATCCAATGCTTTAATAACCTTGTCAGGATGCTCAATCCCCAAGCTATACTTACCATAGTCTCTAAGAAAAGTTTTATTCATTTTAACCGCGCCGGAACTGAAGATATTCATCAGACCTATTGTTTTAAGCATTTTAATTGAATCAATTAAAATTGCATCTTCAACAACATTTTCAGATCGCTCTATGGCCAACCTAATAGCAGCCCACTGTTCGTAGTCTGGATTATGGGTCGTTGTAATTAGAGAACTGAAGTTATGAAGTAAGTACTCGTAGACCTTGCTTAAGTTATAATACGGTTGCTGTTTTGTGTCAAAATCATTTAAGCCTAAATAGTCATTAGATTCAAGAAATGAAAACAGGGAACGTTCATTTTGGCCATAACGCTGTAAAGCTAGCGTTAAAGTTGCAGCTGAAAGAATATCAAAGGGTAAAAGTTTCTCTGCAATTTTTTCATTGAAGTAGTCTCTTAACGGAAAGGCATTTGCTGTTTTAATCGAATTAAACAGAGAAGAGAAATTGCTGTCCTTGTTCTTTAATATATTTTTACTTGATAAACGTTCAGATGCTAAATAAAGAAGTTGCTCAACAGGCTCGTTAAATTCAAGCTCTTTTAATCTGCCTTTAACCTTATCCCATTCATATCGCTGTGTGTTCCCGAGACCTAATGAGTAAGCATTAAAATCCTGATGCAAAGTGGTTAGTAGAAGGATTTCTCGCTTAGGGTCATTTACATACTCAGCTAGTTGTTGAATAAAGTATAATTCATGCTCAGGGTCATGTTTGGCAGCATATTCTAAATATTTACCAAATTCATCGATAGCCACTACGAGCCCTTTATTATCGTTCTTTAGCTTATTATAGTGATTATCTATTTGATGAATTATATTTTGTGTGCGGAAATCACTTGCGAGATTTATCTCAAAGAGCTCTGCAAAGGCATTTATTAAAGAATAATGTTCTCCTATTAACGAACAAAATTCAAAGCTATCAACATTTGAAAATCCGGTAGCATCTTTAAAATAATTACCCTCTCCATTTAAACTTTTTTCTAAAGCCCAAATAAAAGCTGACTTACCTGTCCCATAAGCACCAACCGCACAGAAAGACCTTATTCCTAGATGGTAATCGTTTGCCAACTGCTTAAAAATCATTTCAGCATTAGGGGTAGGTATATAAGTAAGCTCTACCTGTGAATCCCTTATTATATTTACTGATGGTGAGTAAATAATAGAATCAATTTTTTTATTTATAGTAGCCATTTAACACATCAAATTGGGTGGGTTTTGATTTAATCTGTAACACCTGATTACCGGCAGTCTCTGAAAAGGTTATTTGAGGGTAATTTTTTATAATCTCCTCAATTTTATTAAACAAGCAATTTTTGCTCAATGCAAATACTGAACCAGGAGAATTAAAGCCTTCTTTAAGTTCATTAAAAGATATAGTGTTGCTATAACTATTATTGTCGATTATAGCGTATAAAACTAGTTGGTAGGGTAGGTCATCTCGTATTTCATTTTCAATTTTATACCATTCCGTTTGTTTATCATCAATATTGGCTAGGCGATATTGTTTGATAAGATTTAAATCTTGCAACAGCCCTAAATAATCATCTTCAATATTAATTTTTCCTTCTTTTGGCTTTACATAGTTCTTTAAAAAGACAGCAATGTCAGAATCAACTGTATTCTCTGTATAATTGGAATCTGATTCTAAACATTTACGTTTTGCGAAACTATGAAGCTTAGCCTTCGTAAAGTCAGGTTTCTCTTTTCTGAATTGATTGAAAATAATACTGTATAAAGATGCCTTTCCCGTCACAATCAACTGATAGTGTAAAAGCCATAGAGTGCCAATATCTTCGATGAAGGGGTCTTTGCCTTTTGCTCCAAATATATAGTCTGCTAGTCCAACTAGATTGTCATTATTGTCAGTTAATCCAAATGACTTAAGCCAATACCGGATTGAACTAACCATATTCTTACCAACCCCAAGGTCAACTACAGCTGTTTCAGCTGTGAATTTCTTTTCGCTTAGAACAAAGTCATATCCTTTCTTCAACCAAAACTGCTTGCAAATGAAAGAATCGTGTCCAGAAAAAGATAATTTACTCATGCGCTTAGTCGGTGTAATTTTCGTATTGCTATTATTTCTTTTTCTACCAGATTAGTAACCTGTTCAATTTCATCTCTAGAGGTATAACGGCCTAAGCTAAACCTAATGGATGAATAAGCTAACTCATCGGTCAGTCCCATAGCTTGTAAAACATGTGAGGGAGCAATAGCTGAAGAAGTACATGCCGACCCTGTAGCAACCGCCAATTTAGTTCGTGTTCTCATAATCAATTCATCAGCTTCAACTCCTTTGAAACAGATGTTTGTTGTATTCGGCAAACGATTTATAGTAGATCCGTTCAATGATGTATCTTCAACATTAAGAAGTTCCTTTTCTAGCAAATCTCGTAACTGAGTAATTCTAGTGCTCTTACTAAAATCTTCTTTAATACATAATTCACACGCTTTGCCAAACCCTACTATGCCGGCTACATTAAGTGTACCGGAACGAAGCCCTTGTTCATGTCCACCACCGTGAATCAGAGGCTGCACCTTACCTTGGTATTCCTTTCTGACATAAAGTGCTCCTACCCCTTTTGGAGCGTATAGTTTATGACCTGAAAACATCATCATGGAAATTCTGTCTTTTCTAACATCCACTGGAATTTTACCCACCGCCTGTGTGGCATCAGTCAGAAATAAAACATTATTCTTTTCGGCTATTTCGGCTGCATCGTTAATAGGTTGAATTACACCTGTTTCGTTGTTGCCGTACATAAGTGCAATTAGCAATGTCTTATTTGTGATTGCTTCGCTCAACTGTTCAAGGTTGATAAGACCTTGTTGATCGACATCCAGGTATGTGACTCTAGCACCTTTTTTCTCCAAGTATTCACATGTATCTAGCACAGCTTTATGTTCTGTTTTCACAGTAATAATATGATCTTTACCAGATGGTGCTGATTCAAAAACACCTTTTAGAGCAAGGTTAATAGCTTCCGTAGCCCCAGACGTAAGGATAATTTCATAGGGCTGAGCATTTATCAATTGTGCAACTTGAGTACGAGCCTTACTAACAGCTTTCCCTGCTAAATCACCAAATAAGTGAGTCTTACTTGCAGCATTTCCAAAATTATGTGTCATAAAAGGCATAACTTCATCAATAACTGCCTGATCTAAAGGAGTTGTGGCGTTATAATCAAGGTATATTGGATTCGGCACGAGTTTAATTCTTAAGAATGCTTAACGTTAAGTAATAGTAAGATTTTTCTACGTCAATGTTAAATAAAAAGACGTCTTACCTAAGCTAATGATTTCTATCATAAGTTTATGTTTTACAGATCTATAAAGCTATTACACAGAGTATTCAGCCTAACAAAAAAATGCTTTATCTCCGATAGTTGGTCAATAACAAGTTATTGCCTCTATTGACAACATATTGTCATGCCTGATAGAACTATTTACTTTTTTTGTTGACCATCCCCAAAAAAGCTTCTATCGTCCTATCATCATTAACCTCCTCCTCCGTCTCTTCCAACCCTTCAAACTCATGCCATCCATGATCCAAGTCTTCATCATATGGGTAAGCATGCAACTCAGGCACCCCCCAATCACTGGCTACAAAATTCATTCCTTCAATTAACTGTGATCGAAGCTGCCTCTCGAGCTCCTCAACAAATTCTTTTGAGTTTCTTGAAAAGATGATATACCCAAACTGCTTATAATTACCGCCGTCGCGGTAAAGATAGCTGAATTTAATATTAGCCTTAGAATCACTCATAATTGTTTATAAACCCCATAACCTCCTCATTATACACCTCCGGATTATCCCCATGCGTTTCATGAGAAGTGCCCGGGATAACAACTTTTCTGCCATGGGGAAACAGCTCAAGTAGCTTATCGGATATGGAATGGAAAAACTTCGGACTCTCCTCCCCGTAAACCAAAAGCACAGGGATCTGCAGCTTCCGTGCTTCGTTCTTTGGTAAAGAATCAGGGAATCCGGGCCCGAATAGTTTTGCTATTATCACAGGCCCGATCCGCCTGAGGCCGGCAACGCATCAAAATAAGCTGCAAGAGACACCGGGCGGTAACCGGGATTCCCATCCCATCGCCGGATCACACTGCCATGCAGCAATTCATCCTTAGGGGCCAGATCCTGTGATTGCTTTTCCGAAGCCCCGACTGTCCGGTCGATCCCCCGGCTCAGGCGGTAAAATCCCTTCCTCGAATTGTGGAGCTTGCCCAGGGGATCAGGCGAAAGAGGCAATGCATCCAGCACAGCCGCGTCGAAGGCGAGCCCGGCGCCTTTGGCTTTGCCGATCATCCACTCCAGGGTGATGTCAGAGAGTCCCGAATCGGGATAGCCTCCGCCAATGTCGGTGTGGGCGCCGGCGAACCATACCTGCTCTACCGTCTGCCCCGCCTTAGGTTTTCGTTTCCACAGGGTAGGTTTGAAAGGCTTGCGGCGCTCGTCAATGGCCAGGGCGTGGCAGGCATGCTCAACGGTTTTGCTGAGTTCGGTATCGTGAAACTGGTATTCCCCGCGGGTAAGCCAGCGCAGCCCCCGAAGCGGGATGCCAAGTGATCCGACCGTATCCCACACCCCGATGAACTTGATCCGGATATCATCCGCCCCGCAAACCGAATGCTGCTTGCGGAAAGCTACCGATTCAGGGTCTTTAGGGCGGATTTCTTTATTCTGGTACAGATCCAGCGCTTCCTGATAATGCCCTGTCGATTCCCGCTTGAGGATGCCGCAGTTTCGGATCATCCCGCCCAGGCTGCGCGCCGTGAAGGCACCCCGGCTGAAACCAAACAAAAAGATTTCATCCCCGTCCTCATAATTGCCCATCAGGAAACGGTAAGCTTCGTAGATATTATCTTCCAGCCCGTGCCCGAAGGCTCCCCCGGTATACCGGTCCAGGATGTTGCCGCTACCCACCCCCTGCCCGTAATAAACAACCTGAGGGATATCACCGTCGCGCTTGGCAACGCGGCTGGCCATCTTCACCACATTAGTAGGACACGGCTCCCCGTCATGCGCCTGATCCGCCCGGTTCCACGTTCCGTCACAACAAACGATAAGCCTTTTCATGATAAATATTAATAAAATGTTCCACAAAATTCATTATACAGAAAAAGATGTTTATAAACCAATAGCTGGCTGAGATTAACGGCTTATCTTACTGTGGTAAGTGCAAATACGCCGGTACATGCGTCTCGCCTGTACCTCTTCTGTCCTCCGGCCTCCGGCCGTACCCCCGGTTGCCGATTTCCCATGCAACTATAGTAATATATCCGCCCTACCAACCCCTGCACAACTCCCACTGCCAGCAAGGGTTTTGTAGGAGTTGGTACGGACTTGGTATGGACTTGGTCACCGTAAAGTGCAGACAAAAACAGGTGGAAAAGTTTAATCCTTTGTCTTATGAAATTGCTGCTTCTCAGGGTCTTCAAAAGTACGTTGAATGTTTTGAAAGAAATAATATCTCAACATCATGTTACCTTAGAATCTTCTTCATCGGGAATTTCCACCAGTGTCACACCCAGAACCTGTTCAAGCTTGTCGATGGTTTCAAGCGTCATGTTCTCCTTCCCCTTTACGATTTTGTTCACTTGCTGTGCAGAAACGCCCAATTGACGGGCAAGCTCTTTTTGCTGCAGGCCACGCTCCCGAAGTGTCATCAATACTTTTAAAGCTATTCGCTGCGACTTTTTAAGCCACATTCGATCTCCCTGCCGCTTTTTTGCATTATTCACCCAAGGAGAAATTTCATCCGACGCTATTTCCCGAAGTTTTTTATTATTGTATTCTTCCATTTTTTCAAGATTCCAGATATTTAAAATCACTATCACTAAACAGGCCTTCTTCTTTCAAATAATCGCGGACTCTGTTTAATTTAACAAGTTCTTTTGATGTATGAACTCTGTCCTGCATTTTTTGCGTAAGTTTTATCGCACTACCTGAGATAACATAAAGATCAGGATTTATGCGAACGGCATATAATCTTAACCAACTTCTTCTTTTCAATCCATATGCCTTGGATTTTTGATGTATTGGCACAACTCGATCAAGTGGTTTGAAAAATTTATCAAATGATTCACCCGCTGTTTCAACAATTCTAAGTATACGATTTTCTAACATCTCAGCTTCCAAAAGAGTCTTTTCAACTGCTGTATCAATTTGACTAATCCCTGCTCCATATAAATTTAGATCATGCTTATTTTTTTCAAAAAAAGCTGTTAAATACTCTACATCGTTCCAAAGATCAAAAGCCTTGTTCAGCTCATCATCTCCATTAAAAACAACCGCATAGATACTGCTAAACTTCTTAAGTATAGGAACAATTTTCATTATAATCAACTTACAGGTTAATTTACACATTCAACGGATGAGCACCATATATACAACTTAATTAAATAAGCAATTGTAGAAATTTGTACGCTTCGCTTGTTGTTACTGTATGCCCCGCCGGAACTGGCTGGGCAATATACAGTAACAGAACTTATTTTACCTGTGCACTTAGTGTTCGTCGTGGTTGAATTTCCCCTTACAATAACTCCCCCTTCCACACGTACAATTTATCTGTACAATACTTATAAGGAAATTATTATGGAAACTACATATTCGGAAGCCAGGGCTAATTTTGCCGCTATTTGGGATAAAGTGATTGAAGATCGCGAACAGGTTGTTATAAAGCGTCGCGGCAAAGAAGACATCGTTATGATTGCACGAAGTGAATTGGACGAGGTAATGGAAACTGCTCATTTGTTGCGCTCGCCCAGGAATGCCGAACGTTTGTTGAGTGCTATTAAGGATTCTGATCGGGGCCGGGGAATTGAGGTCAGCCTGGAAGAGTTGAAACAAAGCATCTTGGCGGATGAAGAATAAGTACAAGCTTGTTCTGCAAACGGAGTTTCTGGAGGATTTACGCTGGTGGGTTACAACAGACCGCAAAGTTGCTTTAACAATTTTAAAGCTAATGGAGGAAATTCACCGCAATCCCACGAAAGGAATTGGAAAGCCGGAGCGGTTGAAGCATTTCAAAAGTAACATCTGGTCGCGCAAGATAACTAGAGAACACAGGCTGGTTTACCGCATCAAAGAATCGGCTATTCATTTCCTGCAGTGCCGGTATCATTATTAGAACGCTTCGCTTTTGTGGGTTGTACGCTGCGCTCGTTGTAGGTTGTACGCTAACGCTGGTTGTGGGTTGTACGCTGGCGCTGTTGTTGGTTGAATTGTCTGGTGGATTGTTGTACGATCCAGAGCGAGCGTACAACCTACCACCCACAACCTACAAAAGCGCTAGCGTACCAATTCACAAAAGCGTAGCGTACCAACCCACCACAGCGCCAGCGTACAACCTACAACGAGCGTACCACCCACAAAAAAGGTAGAATGTTACCAATTAGTCCTGTATAATACCCAAACCTTTATTAACCAATAGTTTCAAATGAAAAATATCAGATTAGGTATCGCTGGCACCGGGATGATTGCTAAGGTGATTGCGAAAGCGGCTGAACCGGCCGATGGGGTGACCCTTCAGGCGGTTTCCAGCAGGACGCTTGGGAGCGCTCAGGTTTTTGCGGAGCAGTTTGGGATTCCCGTTGCTCTGGGATCTTATGAGGAGTTGGCCGGGCATCCTGAGGTTGATGCTGTTTATATCGGGGTACCCACATCCTGCAAGGAGGAAATTGCTTTGCAGGCAGCCCGAAACGGCAAACATATCCTGGTGGATAAGCCTTTTACGGACACGGCCTCCCTGAAGCGGATAGCAGGTTCCGCCTCCGAACATGGGGTAGCCTTTATGGATGGCACTCATTTTGTGCATCACCCCCGTACCCAAACAATTAAGAATAACATCTCCGAGTATCTTGGTGATGTTCAATCGGTGAATACCTCTTTCTTTTTCCCCTTTCCCGATGGTGAGAACATCCGGTTCAGGAGTGATCTTGAACCGGGAGGGCCAATTGCGGATCTGGCCTGGTATTCAATCCGGGCGGCCATTGAATACATGCCGGAGGTTAATTCGATCAGTGATCAAACCGTCTTTACCAAAGAAGACGGTCAGACGGGAGTGACCATGCATGGAGCGGGGCTGATCCGCTTTAACGGCAAACGAACCTCTGCCTGGCAAGTCGGTTATGATGCCGGAACCATTATTATGGATCTTTCCATCATTGGCAGCAGCGGCCTTATTCAGGCCGATGATTATACCCTGGATTGGGACAAGGGGTTTCCTTTTGAGAAGCCTGGTGGGGATGTTGATTTCACGTTGCGCCAGGAAATGGACACCTCATGGGAATTCCGGAAGATTAAAACTCCGTCTGAAAAAAGTGCCCAGTCCCTTATGCTAGAGAATTTTGCTAAACTCGTCTGGCAACCGGAACTCCGTGGCCTTGCGGCCGATAAAAGCATCTTAACCCAACAGCTGCTGGACCAGGTTTTGGTATCAGCGCAGAACGGTAAATAAAGTTTCCGGATACGCCGGTACACGACTTGTGCAAAAAAGGTGCTTAGTAAAAGGCTTAGTAAAAGGTGCTTAGCTTACGACGCTTGTGCATGTATACGCCGGTACAGGTACAGGTTGTTGCTGAGCGTCCACGCGCCGGAATGCACTCAGGCACCACGAGTGCACATATACGCCGGTACAGGTGTCTCGCCTGTACCTTCTTTGTCTTACGGCCTCTGGCCGACCGCGCATGTAAACTACTCAAATGCTTAAGCCCATTTCTGAGTTCTGCCCTTCTATATGTTCTGCCCTTTTATAGTACATTGTTACATTTAATATCGGCAACCGGGGGGACGGCCGGAGGCCGGAAAACAAAGATTGGGACAGGCGAGACGCCTTTCCCGGCGCGTATTATTTTTTCCCTCACAAGTGCACATGCCGGTGCACTCATGCATCTTGAGTGCATTCCTCGCGAGGCGTGGACGCCTGGCAACCGATAGGTGCAGATATTTGCTAAAATAAGGATCATCTGCATTTTCTGTCATCACATCAAGGCTCGGGGCTGCATCAATATCATGATATCCTATATGCATAGTGTCAATTCGCTATCTTCGATGCGCCTGGGCGTGCCGACGGGCCAGCGTTCCGAAGCGAAGTTCCTGATGTAAAGATAGTCCTGGGTACGAATAGCGCGTTGAGGGTATCCCAAATTATACCAGCGGGAACTGGAGTGGCGTTCCCGGCCCGCATAGTTTGCGTCTCTCGAAGGATCAACAAGACCTTCTTCGGTCGACGTGAGAATATCATATATACTCCGGGCCGACATGGGATGCATGCCCGGGTGATCAACCCCCGTTGCTTCCAATATTGTTGGCATTAGGTCAATGAGATTTACCAGATCATCTACTGTTCGGCCAGATGGAGCAGCTTCTCCCCACCTTACAGCCAGCGGTACATGAACACCGTCATCATAAAGGTTGGCTTTGGCGCGTGGAAAGGGCATTCCATTATCGGGTGTGACAATGATGATGGTATTATCCAGCTCGCCCATTTCGTCCAGCCTCTCGATTGCCTGCGCCAGATGATGATAGAACCATTCAATTTCAACAGCATAATCGAGAAGGTCGCTTCTGACTTTAGGAGTATCAGGCAGGTATGAGGGCACTTGGACACTCTCCAACTTTTTCCCCTCTTTTAAACCTATGCCTTGTTCATAAGCACGATGCGGCTCACTCGTACCCAGCCAGAAGTAAAAGGGGGCATCATCCGGACGTTGTTCCAGGAACTGTTCAAAATTTCCGGCATAATCATTTTTTTTTATATACTGATAAGGAGAATCAAGTGTGGCTTGCTGGAAAGCCGGCCCTGCAGGGTTGCGATCTCTGCCACTTACCTCCCAATTGCCCGGTCCCCAACCTTTGCCTGTGAATGTAAAGGAGCTGACAGGATCAATATCAACAAGCAAAAATGTAATATGCTCTGTAAGGTTTTTCTCATAATCATCATGATTTTGACGGTGCTTTGGCTAGTGCTACTAAATATATGCTAAAGATAGATAATCATCTATAAATTAAAGAGCAATTATTGTTGCACCCTTACGGTGGGACTACTCCCCCGGCGGTTATGCAATACCGGACCGGCACTATCAATGATATTTCCTTTTTTGTTGATTACTGGTTAAAAAAATAATAATGTATTGTTCTATTTATTTTGCTCTCCATTAGGGCTCGAACTGATCAAAGGGATTCTTAAAAAAAATTAGATGATATTACCTATGAAATATATAACTACCATGCTCTTTTGCCTGTTTATTATAAATAGTTGTGCCCCCGGGGAATCCGATAACACAACATCTGATGAATTGACCTCTAATGAACTTAGTATAAAGTATAATGAGGAAAATGCCACGATTTCTGTTTACCGGGGTGATGGTGAAAAAGCGGTTTTAACGCAGAATGCCGAGGCGGATCACCGGCCGTTTATTCATCCCATTATGGCCCCTGACGGACAGGGCGTTCTCACTGAGGTTAGTCCCGGACATCATACGCATCAGACGGGCCTGTATTGGGGCTTTACTTCGGTGAACGGGCGTGATTATTTTCATAACCCGGGGGGCGAGTATTGGAAACGCGTTTCTGTTGATATTACGGAGTTAAATGAGGGGCATAATCATGAGCACGATCATGGCCAGCAGGATGGAGATAATGGTCATAATCACGGGCAGTCAGATGATGGCGCTCAAGAACCAAAAGTAGCATGGCAGACGGTTTATGATTTGCTTGATGAGGATGGCACTGCAATTCTGAGGGAAACGCAGAACTGGTCGATGCAAGAATCTGATGGGGAATATATCCTGAATCTGGAATGGAGTGGCGAGGCCAAAACGGACATTACTATAGGCGAATTTGATTACGGCGGATTATTCCTTCGTATGCCCTGGCAGGATGGCATCAACGGTGAGGTGGTTAATTCGGTTCGTTCACGCAATGAAAGAGCGGAAGGTGAAAAAGCGCAATGGATTGATGTAGGAATGCAGGTAAAAGGTCGTGATGATCTTGCACGGATCACCATTCTTGACCATCCGGAGAACAGGAACTACCCTAATGCATGGCGGGTGGATGATCAGATGGGAGTTGGGCCTTCAATGACACGGGATGGCGATTGGACTATAGAGGTAGGTAAAACCGAGGTTATTCGCCACCAGTTAATCGCCTACACTGAGGAATTCAGTGATATCGAAACGGAAGCAGCCTTTGCAAATTATACCGATAACACCCCGGGGTGGTCGACTATACCTATGTGGCATCAAGCTCAGGCGGAAGGGCTGGAAGCAGATTTCCTGACGCCTGACGAGGCCGCCGAGCATAGTACGGTAATGGATGGATTTAAAGTGAACGCCTGGGCCGGTGAACCTATGTTTAGCACCCCTATGGCTTTTGCCTGGGATGACCAGGGGCGGCTTTGGGTTGCTGAGAATAATGATTATTCGTCAAGGGGTGACGGGTTTTCAGCTTCCGGCGATAGCCGTATCGTGATTTTAGAGGATACCGATGGGGACGGCTATGCCGATAAACAGAAGGTTTTTCTGGAGGGCATTGCTTTTCCGGCAGCCCTTGCCATTGGCTTTGACGGGCTGTTTCTCGGAGCTCCACCCAATCTGCTTTTTGTCCCTTTTGGTGAAGACGATAAAGATGTGGCGGATATGGATAATATTGAAGTCCGGCTTACCGGCTGGGGCATTGATGATCGCCACGAAACTTTAAACAGTTTGCACTGGGGCCCCGATGGCTGGCTATATGGCTTGCAAGGATTTTTCACTTATTCAACAGTGGGCAAGCCTAAGCCGGGAGCCGAGCGTATTTATACTCATAATGATCCATTCCCTGAATCCCTTGAAGACTTAGTGGATGGCGAGGGGACGGAAATCGATGGAGGCGTTTGGCGGTATCATCCCACGAAAGATCGTTTTGAGATCGTTTCGCATGGCCTGAGTAATCCATGGGGCATTGATCACAATGCAAAAGGTCAGCTTTTTACCACCGCATGTGTGATTCCCCATCTCTGGCACACTATTCCCGGAGGTGTTTATCACCGCCAGGGGGGCTCCCACTTTAATCCGCATATTTATGATGATATTAAAACCATTGCCGATCATCGTCATCGTTCGGCTCATGGTGGTGCCAGCATCTATTTATCGGATGCCTTTCCGGAGGAGCATTATGGCCGCATCTTTATGGCGAATATTCATGAACATGCCGTTTTATCGGACGTTATGGAACGTGAAGGCTCTGGTTTCACTGCCCATCACGGCGATGAGATGCTTCATGCGAACAATGCGGCGTGGGTTGGATTCAGTACGGAAATTGGCCCCGACGGCTCCCTTTATATCCTGGACTGGCACGACCGGGATATTTGTGGCAATCAGGTATTGCATGAAGATACCGGGCGCATATTTAAAATTTCCCCCGAAGAATCACAGGCCGATGAATGGGAAGGCCGTTATGATGATGTTTCAAAAATGACGGATTCTGAGCTCATTGACCTTCAAACCAGGAACAGCGCCTGGCATGCCCGGAGGGCGCGAGTCAATTTACAATATCGTGCAACGAAGGGTGAATTAGACGAGGACACTCACGACAAGCTGCACAATATGTTTCTAACCCATTCCAATGCAGACTGGCGTTTGAGAGCCATGTGGGCACTACATGTCACAGAAGGATTCACTGAAAACAATCTTATCGAAGCGCTGGATGATGAAGATGAATATATCCGTGCATGGGCCATTCAGTTGCTTTCTGAAGATTATTCGGTAACCTCAGAGCCCAGGGCCGAGGCGACACCAACTTCTAACTGGGCCCTGCGGCATCCTTCTGAAGTACAAACTCCGGCTGATGGAATACTTGAAAAATTTCAGCAAATGGCCCGTGAGGATTCCTCCCCCATAGTACGATTATATCTTGCCTCTTCTCTGCAGCGGCTTGATCATAATTTACGTTGGGATATTGCAGGGGAACTTATGCTGCGTGGAGATGATGACGGTGATCATAACATACCCAAAATGATTTGGTTTGGTTTTGAACCTCTGGTTGGAGAAGATCCCGACCGTGCCATTGCCCTTGCTTCCCAGTCTGAGATCCCCCTGATTGCCCGCTACACTTCGCGCCGTGCCGTTAGCGCGGATGCATTCGAGCCGCTTATTACAGCAATAGGAAACCAGCCTAAGAGGCAAATTAGCTTATTGGAAGGCATGCGCGACGGATTGGAAAGTCGCGGGACAGAGCTATCGGCCCCGTCAAATTGGGCGAGCGTATACGAAAGGCTGCAAAATTCAACCGACCGGGCAGCGCAACTCGCACTGGAAGTGGCCCAACAATTTGGAGACGAGACGGCTTCATTACATTATCTGACCACCCTGCAAGATAAAAGTGCGCCTCAGGCGGATCGGAGAGAAGCTCTAATGATACTTGCTGACGAAAAGCATCAAGATTTGCCTGGTGAACTTGCCGGCCTTATTGATGAGTCCGACTTCCGTATAGATGCTATACAAGCCGTTGCCGCGTTTGATGATGAATATCTAGGTAATTTGTTGATGGATCGGTACCCGCAGTTCACTAGTGCCGAGAAGCAGGAAGTCGTACGGACAATGGCCTCACGACCGAACTATGGTCATATGTTAACAGAGGCTATGAAAGAAGAAGCCATTCCGAGGCGGGATATTCCGGTTGATATCGCCCGTCAACTGCAGCGGGTAGTAGGCGTTGGATTCGTTGACGTCTGGGGCCCTATAGGAGAGGAACTCAATACGGAAGAAATGGAGGGCTATGTGAAATACCGGGATCTTTTGACAGAATCAGCTATTCAGAATGCCGATGAACATCAGGGACGCGTAGTATTTGACCGTACATGCGGTTCCTGCCATACCATGTATGATACGGGCGGGGAAGTCGGCCCAGATCTCACCGGTTCGAATCGGTCTGATCTGGACTATCTGCTCCGAAAGATTATGAACCCAAGCGAAGATATTATGGAGGCCTACAAGCTGGTCGTAATCACTACCCGCGAAGGACGTACCTATTCAGGAAATGTTATTTCTGAGAGCGAGCGGCAGGTTACGCTGCGAATTGTTGGAAACGAGGTTGTTATTAACAAGTCTGACATACAGAGCCGCGAAGAAACGACACAATCAATGATGCCTGCACGATTATTTGATGCCTTGACAGATAGTGAAGTCCTCGATTTGGTTTCTTATCTTCGAACCACAGAACAAGTAAACTTACCGTAAGAAAAAAATCAGGGATAAGTATGGAGCAACGGGAGAATCCATCAGAAGTCGCTGGTATCATTGAAGAGTTAATGGTAGCCATGCCTTAAGGGTCGGGACTACAGAAAATAAAAAAGAAATATATTATGAAATTTAGAAAACTACCCCGAAAGATCATTTTACAATCAACGGCATGTGCTTTATTGATGCTGATTACTGGTATGGGAATAGCCCATCCGCCTATTGAAGATGATGATTCCCTTCACATCCACTTTATTTCCGGATCGGAAGAATATAAATCAGAAGAGTCTTTAAAGGAGCTAAAACAAAAGCTTGAGCAGGAATACGAGGAAATTAAAATAACCGCTTCATGGGGACAGGATGCCGGCGATAACTTGCCCAATATTTCTTTACTAGATGAAGCAGACCTTATGTTGGTATTTACACGCAGAATGACTTTACCGGAAGATCAGCTGGAGTATATTCTACAGCATATAGAGGCAGAAAAACCTGTCATCGGCCTTCGCACGGCAAGTCATGCTTTTCAAGGCTTTTTACAGTTAGATCCCCTGATCTTTGGAGGTGATTATGACGGCCATGGTGATGAAGAACCTGTTACACTTAGTATCGCAGAAGGTTCAGAACACCCCATTCTAAATGGTGTTGAAACCTGGAACCGTCCGGGCAAGATCTATCTTAATCCCAACCTTGGCCCCAATACAGAAGTTTTAGTTATTGGTGAAGGTTTAGATAGCGGTGTTAATGAACCTATGGCCTGGACCAATCACTATGGCCATAATGGGCGGGCTTTTTATACTTCGATGGGTCTTCCTTCTGATTTTGATAATGAAAACTTCTTGCAACTGCTTACAAACGCCATTGCCTGGACTACCGATCAGGAGCTGCATTAAAGTAATGGATTAAAATTTAGCATTATCCTATAAGCATATGGTGAAAAGAAACAGAAGAAATTTTGAGGTGAATTTATCAACAAAATCATTGATGCCCATATGGCTGATATTGTTTATGTTCACCCTTCCACAACAGTCTTCCGGCCAGGCGCAGGAGCTGCCTAATATTTTGTGGTTAGTCAGTGAAGACAATAGCCCCCTGATAGGCGCATATGGTGATGAGTTTGCCACAACGCCAAATATAGACAAGCTGGCTTCTGAAGGATTTCTTTATGAGAAAGCTTATGCCAATGCTCCTGTCTGTGCCCCGGCACGCAATACAATAATTACAGGAATATATTCAACTTCCGGTGGCAATCAGCATATGCGAAGTAACTATGGAGCTTCGGAAGCCATTACATTCTTTCCTCAGTTCCTCCGTGAAGCCGGTTATTATACGACCAATAATGCTAAAGAAGATTACAATATTACAACCGAACAAACCAGAGAGATCTGGAATGAATCGAGCGGGAGGGCGCATTACAAGAACCGGAAACCCGGTCAACCGTTCTTTTCAGTCTTTAATATTAATGAATCACATGAAAGCAGCCTTCATTCACGTATTCCTCTAGATGAACTGCGCCACGATCCGGACAAAGTAACCATCCCACCTTATCACCCGGATACCCCTGACATCAGGCATGACTGGGCACAATACTATGATCACATTGAGAATATGGATGCATGGATTGGAGAAAAGCTGCAGGAACTGGAAGAAAGCGGTGAAGCCGACAATACCATTGTTTTTTATTACGGAGATCATGGCGGAGTACTGCCCAGAAGCAAACGCTTTGTGTATGAAACTGGTACACGGGTTCCTCTTATTGTCCGCATCCCGGAAAAGTACAAACACCTTTGGCCTGCTGAAGAACCGGGAAATCCTATTGACAGGCTTATCAGCTTTGTAGACCTGGCACCTACCCTGCTAAGTCTGATTGATACTCCTATTCCTGAATTTATGCAGGGAAATGCTTTTCTGGGTGAACAAAAAACACCTGATCCGGAATACGCTTTTATGTTTCGCGGGCGGATGGATGAACGATATGACATGAGCCGTGCAGTTCGTGGACCGAAATACCGGTACATTCGCAACTACATGCCATACCGCATTTACGGTCAACATCTGGGTTACCTCTGGAGGGCACCCTCCACGCAATCATGGGAAAAAACCTGTAAATCGGGCGGCTGTAATGATGTTCAAAATATCTTTTGGAATACTAAACCGGTTGAAGAATTATATGATACCGAAAATGATCCCTGGGAAGTTAATAATCTGGCAGAAGACCCTGAATATCTTCCTGTAGTAGAAAGAATGCGGAAGGCGAATCAGGATTGGATGGTAAAGATTAAAGACAGCGGCTTTATACCCGAGGCTGAACTGGCAGATCGTTCCGGAAACATGCCTATCTACGATTTTATGCGCAGCGATAAAGTCTCTCTCGGAAAAATTATACAGGCAGCAGAAACGGCTACCCTGGCAACTGAAAGTGATATACCTGAATTAAAGGCTTTGCTTAACTCGGATGATAGCGCCATTCGTTACTGGGGTGCTACAGGATTATTAATACTTGGGAAACAGGCAAGTCCGGCTACTGTTGAATTAATAGCAGCTTTAACTGACTCTTCCCCCAATGTAGTCGTTGTAGCTTCTGAAGCGCTTTATAACCTGGGTGAAATAAAATCAGCCCATTCTGGCTTTAAACATGTTTTAGAAACTTCCGGCCATTTTGCACGCAATCATGTACTCAATGCTATCGATAGTGTAGACGATGAATCCAGCGAAATGCAAGATGCCGTTATTGCCATGATTAAAGATGCAGGAGAATTAACCCGTCAACATTATGATCATAGAGCAGCCAGGTCATTAATAGATAAATGGGGAATTGACCCTGCACAGTATGGCATTGAAGCAAGCTGGTAATAGTAATTAGATTAAAGAAAAATGAATATTGAAATCTGCGATACAAAAAGAAAATTAGGAGAAACGGCCGCATTACAGGCCGCTGAAGAAATTAAAAAAAACATTCAGGAAAAGGATAATGCACATATAATTTTAGCAACGGGAGCAAGTCAATTTGAAACCTTAAAAACCTTATGCGATGTTCCTGATATTGACTGGTCTAAGGTTGTGATGTTTCACCTCGATGAATATGTAGGGTTGCCGGCTTCACATAAAGCGAGTTTCAGAAGATATCTACAAGAACGATTTGTTAATACAGTCCCGGATATAAAAGAGGTTCATTTTATAAATGCAGACGTGGCTGACCCCAATGAAGAATGCAAAAGGTTAAGTAAGATTATTTCAAATCATCCAATAGACGTAGCATTAGTCGGAATTGGTGAAAATGGTCACTTGGCGTTCAATGACCCTCCTGCCGATTTCAATACAGAAACGCCTTATATTATTGTTGAGCTTGATGAGGCATGCCGAATGCAACAGGTCGGTGAAGGATGGTTTAAAAATATTGATGAAGTGCCACAAAGTGCCATTACCATGTCTATAAAGAAAATTATAGAATCTGATGTTATTATATGCTCAGTGCCGGGTGAAAAGAAATCTGACGCTGTCAAAAATTGCATGGAGGGAGAAATATCAAACATGCATCCGGCATCCATTTTGCAAAATCATCCCCGGTGTACAGTTTATCTCGATCCTGATTCTTCTTCCCGGCTCACCCAGACGCATAGTTAAGAAAGTTCCTTTATATGAATGTACCCGGTTTCGTTGACCTGCAGGTTAATGGCTACAAAGGCATAGATTTCTCCAGTCCGGAACTGTCTGAGGAGGGTTTTGTCTTTGCTTGTAGGGAGCTGATCCGTCAAGGATCCATTATATTTTTACCCACAATTATTACCTCGTCAAAGGATACCTATCAAAGAAACCTCCCCCTCATC
Source organism: Balneolales bacterium (assembly GCA_040878085.1). GTDB lineage: Bacteria > Bacteroidota > Rhodothermia > Balneolales > Natronogracilivirgulaceae > JBBDMU01. The sequence goes on along the minus strand of JBBDMU010000012.1, from coordinate 329,062 downwards.
GCAAAGGCCATGTGTCACGATGATCTTAAAGAGCATATACCCGGTATCCATGTAGAAGGACCATTTATATCCAAAGTAGACGGTGCCAGAGGTGCTCATGATCGGGAGTTGATACAAGAGCCCAGTGAGAAGTTATTGGATGACTTGTACAGGTGGTCTGGAGAAAGTATAAAATTATTGACAATAGCTGCGGAAATAGAAGGTGCAGAGGCTCTTTGCAAACATGCTGTCAAACTCGGAATAACAGTTTCGTTAGGTCACCAGATGGCTACGGAATCCGACCTATTGAAGCTAACCAAGTCCGGGGCCCAATACTTAACCCATTTGGGCAATGGTATTCCGAGAATTATAGACAGGCATAATAATCCAATATGGGCAGGTTTAGCCAATGATAACCTATCGGCCATGATCATTCCTGATGGCCATCACCTGCCCTCATCTATTATAAAATCAATTATTCGTACCAAAGGTGTATCAAAGGTGATCGTCGTTAGCGATGCGGCTCCTATAGCCGGATTACCCTCTGGTATGTATAACACCTTAGGGAACGAAGTCATATTAGAGGAATCCGGTAAGTTATATAACGCCAATACAGGCTATCTGGTAGGATCGTCATCTACAATGATAGATTGTCTGAACTACTTGCTGTCTTTAGACTTATTAACTACGAACGAGCTCTTAGATCTTGGTTTTTATAATCCCCTTCGCGCTTTGAAAATGGATCCTGAAAAAGTTAAAAGAGAGTTTTCTCCCTATCTAACTATGACAGATACTTTTAATGTAATAAAAGTTGAATTCTAACTTCGCATTTATAATATTATCAAAATATTCTACAATGAAATGAGAACTCATAAGCATATTATCCTACAACGCCCCATATCCATAACAGCCTTTATAGTCCTTTTCATGGTTACTTCCTGCAATCCCAATAAAAATAACAAAGAATTCTCGGGGGCAGATGGGGAAGTACAAATCATGACATTAAATCCAGGACATTTCCATGCGGCACTCATTCAAAAGGATAGGATAAACCAGGTAGACCCAGAGGTTCATGTTTACGCTCCTGAAGGACCAGATCTGGACCTCCACCTTGCACGAATTGAAGGATTTAATTCACAAAATGAGAGTTCGGCTAAGTGGGACGTCAATGTTCGGACAAGCCCGGAATACATGCGGCTTATGTTAGACGAACGTCCTGGTAACGTAGTGATAACCGCGGGGAACAATCGTAAGAAAACCGAATATATAAAACGTTCTGTCGACTCCGGTTTAAATGTTCTTTCAGACAAACCCATGGCTATAGACAAAGAAGGCTGGGAACTGTTGGTATCAGCTTTTGAATCTGCTAATAAAAATGATGTTCTGTTATATGATATAATGACAGAGCGTTACAATGTTATTTCGATACTCCAGCAACGATTAGCTCAAAATAGAGACTTGTTCGGCGAGCTGGAAGAAGGAAGCATTGAAAATCCTGCCATTATTAAAGAAGCGGTGCACCATTTGTACAAGCAGGTTTCAGGTGAACCCTTACGCCGCCCGCCCTGGTATTTTGATGTGGAGCAGCAGGGAGAAGGCATCGTGGACGTTTCGACTCACCTGATCGACCTTGCCATGTGGGGCAGCTTTCCCGGCAAGATAATAGATTATAAAACAGATGTACAAATGTTACAAGCGAATCGGTGGGCAACCGAGATTTCTGAGGACCAGTTTGAGAAAATCACAGGCATGAACAAGTTCCTCGGCTATTTGCAGGATCAGCTCGTCGACGGACTGCTCCCCTTGTATTCCAATGGTGATATTTTCTTTACATTAAATGGACATCATACCAAAATATCAGTCACATGGGATTATGAGGCTCCTTCAGGTGGTGGCGACTCCCAATATTCTTTAATGCGAGGCACCCTTTCTGATATCGTCATCCGACAGAATAATTTATATATAGAACCTTCCCCGCAGGTTGATCACCAAAAGCTTTTGAGGGCACTTGAAGAGGCTATAAATGATTTGCAAGATGACTATCCGGGATTAAGTTATGAGGAAAACCAGAATGGATGGAAACTTATTATACCCGACCAATTTTACCTTGGCCATGAATCACATTTTGGAAAGGTAGCGGAAGCATATTTTGGTTATTTGGTGAGTGGTGAACTTCCGGAATGGGAAATCCCAAATATGATAACTAAATATTACATCACCACCACAGCCAGAGAAATGGCGATGGACACTGACTGAACTGTAATTATACACCCAGACTACATGATGTTAAATAAAAAACTCACTTTAAATTTCTTGTAATGCATACTTTAGATTGGGCTGCGATTATCTTGTTTTTCATAGGTATGCTTATTATAGGAGCGTGGTCATATAATAAAGTATCCGATGCAAAGGATTTCTTCGTATCCGGCGGGAATTTACCCTGGTGGCTATCCGGAATCTCTCATCACGTTTCCGGATATAGCGGAGCCGTTTTTGTAGCCTATGCAGGACTAGCATATACACATGGTTTCACTATTTATATATGGTGGGCATTTACAATAGCCATATCCATTTTTGTAGGCGCCTTTTTAATAGCACCCAGGTGGTCGAGACTTCAGACCCGGTTAAATATTCAATCACCAACTGAGTATTTAAAACAACGATATAACCTGCCCACCCAGCAGTTCATGGCCTGGAGCGGAGTTATATTAAAGGTATTTGATGTGGGAGCTAAATGGGCAGCAATTGCAATACTTTTAAATGTGTTTACAGATTTGCCCATTTTTGTGGGGATACTTTTGGCCGGCGGGATATCTTTGTTTTATATAACACTAGGTGGTCTTTGGGCAGTGGTTTGGACAGATCTCGCCCAATTTGTCGTACAAATTATAGCGGGACTTGCCATGTTCTTTATCGTAATTGATATTTTAGGAGGGTATGGCTCAATCATTACAATATGGGATCAACTACCGGAATCAAATTCCCAGGCCTTTAACGAACCCTACACAGCTGGTTTCGCATTTGCATTTCTAATCATCAATTTCCTGAGTTATAATGGCGGGCAGTGGAATCTTGCAACCCGATACATTTCTTCTCCCTCTGGGTCCGATGCTCGTAAAGCTGCCCTTCTGTCGGGTATTCTGTATTTAGTTTGGCCATTAATACTGTTCTTTCCTATGTGGGCAGCGCCTCTAATTTTGCCGGATATGGAAGATCCTACTCAATCTTATGCTCTACTAACCATGGAGCTCTTGCCCCCTGGGTTGGTAGGGTTGGTGTTGGCAGCTATGTTTGCTAATACGATGTCCATGACATCTTCAGACGCCAATACTATATCTGCCGTCATTACCAGAGATATTCTGCCAAACCTCTCTGAAAAGTTCCAAAATTTAAAGCAAAAACAGTTTTTGTTGTTAGCTAGAATGTCCACACTCGTTTTTACATTATTGACACTGGTTATTGCCATCTATGCTGATACATTTGGAGGTGTCCTGGGTTTAATTATCCTGTGGTTCGCAGCACTTCTGGGCCCAATTTCAATACCGATGATCTTTGGTTTGATGCCTGCATTTCGTCACTGTGATTCCCGGGCTGCAATAACATCAATCATGGGTGGTCTTTTAAGCTTTGCTTTAACCCGATATTTCGAATTTAGCCAGGTTGTACAAATTGCTACTCCCATAGGAGTCTCTTTCATTCTTTTTGTATCTATAGGCTTTATCTGGTACCTAAGTAATAATAAAGTACCATCTGATGTAGATGACCTGCTCGAAAATATAAGAATAGATATCTTACCCGGCTTTATAGATAAGGAAGGCAATGAAATTACCGAAGAACACTAAAGCACTAAGAAAAGGGGGTACTTGAATAACTACCTCACATTAGACATGATTAAAAATTAAAAATGGATTATTATGATAGAATCAGTTAATCGCCGCAAGTTTATAAAAATGACCAGCGCTGCAGGCCTTGGTTTGGGTGTTATGGGAAATTCCGCCAGTGTACTGGGCAGTCAATTTCAAAACAGTAAAATTAACGTAGCCATTATGGGAGTCAATTCACGAGGCAGTGCATTGGCTAAAGGTTTTGCAGAAAATCCACTTGCAGATGTTTCTTACATTTGTGATGTCGATGATCAGGCAATCAAAAAAGGAATTCAAGCTGTAAAAGATGGAGGACAAACTCGGGAGCCAAAAGGCGTAAAAGATTTTCGCGAAGCTTTGGATGACCAATCAGTGGATGCCATAGTAATTGCTTGCCCTATTCATTGGCATGCACCGGCATCTATTCTTGCTTTAAAGGCGGGTAAGCACGTGTATGTAGAGAAGCCCTGTAGCCATAATATTCATGAAGGAGAGCTTTTAGTTGCGGCAGCTGATAAATACAAACGTGTAGTTCAAATGGGTAACCAGCGACGTTCCTGGCCCAATGTAATGGATGCTATCAATCAGCTCAGGGAAGGCGCTATAGGAAACACATATTATGCCCGATGTTGGTATGCAAACACGCGTGGTTCTATTGGTTATGGAAAACCAGCCCCCGTACCAACTAACCTTGATTATGACCTTTGGCAGGGTCCTGCTCCCCGGCAAGCCTATCTCGACAATAAAATACACTATAACTGGCATTGGCACTGGCATTGGGGCGCCGGAGAGCTTCTCAACAACGGTACCCATTTTATCGACTTGGCCAGATGGGGATTAGGCGTAAGTTACCCTCAACGTGTAACTTCAAGTGGTGGACGATATCATTGGAAAGATGACCAGGAAACTCCGGATACTCAAGTCGTCACATATGACTTTCCAGAAGGAAAATCTGTTACCTGGGAAGCTAGAAGTTGTAATTCCCGTGGCATTGAAGGTTCTTCAACAGGAGTTTCCTTTCATGGTGAAAATGGCACCTTAATAGTAGATGGGAATGGATACGTCATTTATGATAACGACAATAAAGAAGTAAAAAGCTCAAAAAGCGGTTCTACAAATGCCATAGATACCACTGGTCCTGGTTTTAACCTGGACAGAGATCACCAGACCAACTTTATAGAAAGTATCCATAATGGTAAAAAACCTAATTCCGATATTACTGAGGGAAATGTAAGTGTACATACCTGCCATTTGGGAAATATCGCTCACCGGACGCAACGGATGATCAATTGTGATCCTCATAATGGACAGATAATTGGTGATATGGAAGCTAAGAAACTTGTGCGCAGAGAGTATGAACCCGGATGGGAACCTACTTTATAACATCTGAACAACCTTAATGACTCTTATATATGATAAATTCTAACAGAAGAAAATTTATAAAATCAGTTTCTACAGCAGGTATTGGAATGGGTCTCCTTGGAAGTTCATTACATAAAACCAGTAGAAATTCCTCTGCAAAAACAACCTCGATAGGTATTATAGGTTTGGATACCTCCCATAGTCCGGCATTTGCAAAAATAATTAATGATCCTGATGGGGAACCTGACGTTTCGGGATTTAAAGTTGTGGCTGCTTATCCGTACGGAAGCCGGGTCATTGAATCAAGTTATAGTAGAATCCCCCAATATGTTGAAGAATTTGAAACCATGGGAATCGAAATCGTTGGTTCTGTAGATGAATTGATTTCTAAGGTAGATGTTGTTCTGCTAGAAACAAATGATGGCCACCCCCACTTGGAACAGGCCCTTCCAGTATTGAAGGCCGGTAAAAGGTTGTTTATTGACAAGCCTATTACCGGTAGTTTAGAAGATACAGTTGCGGTTATGGAAGCCTCAAAACAATATGAGACGCCCATATTCTCGTCTTCTTCATTACGATATATGGCTGCTGCTCAATCGGTAAGAAACGAAGGACTGATCGGGGAAGTTATGGGTGCGGATGTTTATAGTCCCGCCACTTTAGAAGAGACACATCCTGATTTATTCTGGTACGGAATACATGGGGTAGAACTCCTATTTACGGTTATGGGCACAGGCTGCGAGTCCGTATCACGTACGAATACCGAAGGCACCGATATAGTTGTAGGATCATGGGGGAGTGATAAACTGGGTACCTTTCGTGGCATTAGAAATGGAAGAACGGGTTATGGAGGAACCGCATATGGCGCCGAAGATATCATATCTTTAGGATCCTATGAAGGTTACAGGCCTCTGCTTGTTCATATTCTGGAATTCTTCCGAACCGGAATCTCGCCGGTAAGCCTTAAAGAAACTTTGGAAATATATGCCTTTATGGAAGCTGCCGATGAAAGTAAAAGAAGAGGGGGCGCATCCGTTGCGCTTAGAGAGGTTATATCAAAAGTCACTTAAAGCTTTCAACACACTCCAACTTCAGATGCTGGCTTACAGCTTTATAACAACTTGAAAATTACAAGTAATGATGGACTCTATGACTACCTTATGTAGTAAATTTAAATTATCATGTTGTTTTTTCATCGTTGTTATCCCACTATTATTTAATGGGTGCAGTACTCAAATTGCTGAAGAAAAGGTATCTACTAATGCCAAGCCGAATATCATCTATATCATGGCCGATGATCTCGGTTATGGTGATTTAGGCAGCTATGGGCAACAGAACATTCAGACGCCCAATCTGGACCGTATGGCGGAAGAGGGTACACGATTTACCCAGCACTATTCGGGCAGCACGGTATGTGCACCGTCACGGGCAGTATTAATGACGGGGCTGCATAGCGGCCATGCACCCATTCGGGGGAATAAAGAAATCATGCCCATTGGACAGTATCCACTACAGTATGGTACGGTTACTGTTCCCGGCATGCTCAAAGAAGCTGGCTATGTAACGGGTGGTTTCGGTAAATGGGGACTTGGATATCCAGATTCTGAGGGAATGCCCACGCAGCAGGGATTCGACCGGTTTTTCGGCCTGCTGGGTCAAAGAAGATCACACTTCTTTTATCCTGAATTCTTATTTAACGATGAATATGGAAAGGCGGTAGAACGAGTCTACCTGGATGGAAATAAAGTTGAAGATGCCTCCAGAGAGGGCTTCGAAAGGCCCGGGTCGGGGCCGCCCATTGAGCGGGGGCAATACAGCCAGGATGTAATTACGGAAAAGGCTTTAACCTTTATTGACGAGCACAGCGAGGAACCTTTTTTCCTTTATGTGCCCTCACAAATACCTCACGCTTCCCTGACGGTACCAGAAGATGAACTTGCTCAGTACCAGAACGAAAACGGGAAAAGCATCTTTGTAGAAGATACTACCTATTCTTCCGGAGCTTATACCAAACAATCCCAGCCACTGGCGACTTATGCGGCCATGGTTTCCCGGCTGGATCGCTATGTGGGGCTTATTCTGGATAAACTGGAAGAAAAAGGTATAGCCACAAACACACTGGTCATCTTTACCAGTGATAACGGATCGTATTCCGAAGGGGGATATCATTATTCCATGCACAATTCCAATTCCCCACTGCGCGGAGGCAAACGAGATCTTTATGAGGGGGGAATCCGGGTTCCCATGATTGCCTGGTGGCCGGGGCAAATTAAAGCCGGCCGTACGAGCGAACACATATCCGGATTTCAGGATATCCTGCCTACATTCAGCGAACTTGCCGGTATGCCATCACCACCCAATAGAGATGGGGTTTCAATGATGCCCACTCTCCTGGGAAATGATGAAGAGCAAGAACCCAGAGAATATCTGTACTGGGAATTTCACGCACAAGGCGGCAAGCAAGCCGTACGAAAGGGCAAATGGAAGGCGGTGCGACTTGGAGTTCGCGAAAACCGGGATGCGCCAATCGAGCTTTACAACCTGGAGGAGGATATTTCGGAGCAAAAAGATGTAGCCAGCCAATATCCTGAAATAGTAGAAGAAATGAGCCGAATCATGTATAAGGAACATGTGCCGTCGGAGGTATTCCCCTTATTTGAAAAGTAAAATTTATAATGGATAATTAGGCGCATATGAGTTACACTTACCTTGTATCATTTCTTAGTAAATGAAGGTACTCATGAAGAAAAATAATGGTTACTTGTGAAGGCAGACTTAATACCCCCCAATTATAAATTTTTCCCTTTACAATCTTTGCGATTAAGTGCTGCCCTGCTCATTTTTCTCTCCTTTTGCATTGTCTACAGTTGCAGCAAAAGTGAGGATGACGGCCAGCAAGTTTCTGCTTCGGGCGCACAGAAAACATCAGAACACCATGCTTTTGTTGGTGACCAGACCTGCCAGTCATGCCACACGGATGAATGGGAAGCCTGGAAAGGCTCTCATCATGATTACGCCATAGCGGAAGCTGACGAAGAATCCGTTCGTGGAGATTTCAGTGATGCAGAGTTCACCGATGGTGACGATGTTTACCGGTTTTACCGGGAAGAGGATACCTTTATAGTTGAGGCCCCGGGGGCGGACGGGCAAACGGAGAAGCACGAAATCACCTATACCTTTGGCTGGGAACCTTTGCAGCAGTACCTGATTGATGTTGGCGAAGGCAAATGGCAAGCATTACATGTATCATGGGACACCCAGAAGGAACGGTGGTTTTCGTTACGACCCGATGAACAGCTCAACCCGGATGACTGGATGCACTGGTCAGGGGGAGCGATGAACTGGAATACCATGTGTGCGGACTGCCATTCAACGAACCTGCAGAAAAACTTCATTGCCGAAACCGACTCCTTTCATACATCCTGGTCGGTGCTCAACGTAAGCTGTGAGTCCTGCCATGGCCCCGGTGGCGAACATGTTGACTTTATAAATGACCCTTACTCTGAAGGAGCCTCAGCGGAGCGAATTCGCGAAGTTCTGAACCTGACGCAGAACTCCTCTCAGCAAACCCAAATCAATACCTGCGCGCCCTGCCACTCTTTGCGCCAGGAACTGACGGAAGATTATATACACGGAGATCCCTTTATGGATCATTATGATCCGCTGCTGCCTCACCCGGACAACTATTTTGGCGACGGACAAATTCTAGGAGAGGTTTACGTTTACGGATCATTCCTGCAAAGCAAAATGTACGCCGAGGGCGTGCAATGCAGCGATTGCCATGATCCCCATTCCCTGCAGCTTAAAGCCAATATTCAGGACAATAGCCTATGTATGCAGTGTCACGAGCCCAATTATAATTCCCAGGAACACCATTTTCACCAGGTCAATACCGAAGCTGCTCAATGTGTGAACTGCCATATGACCGGCCGTGATTACATGGAAATTGACAACCGCCGCGATCACAGTTTCCGCATTCCCAGGCCCGACCAGAGCGAAAGGTTCGACACGCCCAATGCCTGTAATAATTGCCACACGGATGAGACGGCAACATGGGCCCGTCAGGCTGTAGAAGAGTGGTATGGTGATGAACGCTCTCCTCATTTCTCCGAAACCCTTTTAAAAGCGGAAGCCGAAGGGCCTGGCGCTAACCAGGATTTAAGAAAGCTGATCGCCGATCCCGCCCAGCCTGAGATTATACGCGCTACGGCTCTGTGGTATATCGGCCAGTTTCCGGATGAACAAAGCTCTGGCATTCTTGGGGAAGCTATGCAATCCGCATCTCCTATCATACGCAGCAGCGCTGCAAAAGCATTAGGCAACCTCCCCCCTGAGGTAAGAAGGCCGCTCCTGGAGCAGGCGCTCACCGACAGCGTCAGAGCGGTACGGGTATCGGCATTCCAGGGCCTGACCGAATTTTCCGGTAGTGATTTTCAACCGGGTCAGAGGGATCATTTTCAAAACGCCCTTCAGGAATACAGAACCTACCTGGACATGAATCAGTACTTTCCTCAGGGGCAAATGAACCGCGGGCAATTTTTTGAAAATCAGGGGCAAATTGAACAGGCTATGGTGGCCTATCGTCAGGCGTTAATAAGAGATCCCCAATTTAATGCTGCCCGAATGAACCTGGCCTACCTGCATAACAGCCGTGGTGAAAACGACCAGGCTGAGCAGCTTTTGAAACTGGTGACCGAGCAAGAACCGGAGTTCGGCCAGGCCTATTATTCCCTGGGATTATTGCTGGCCGAACAAAACAACCTCCAGCAGGCGGCCTATTATTTTGAACAGGCCTCTCAATTAATGCCCGAAAACAGCAGAGTATTTTATAACCTTGCCATAGCCCATCAAACATTAAACCAGCCTCAGCAAGCGGAAACTGCATATAAACAGACCATCAAACTGGATCCTGAGAACGGGGATTACCGCTATGGCCTCATAACCCTGTATATCCAACAGGGACAGCATAACGAGGCGCTTGAACACGCTATGGTGCTTGATCAACTGTACCCGCGCAATGCAGAAATCCAGCAACTGCTGGAGATGATACAGCATCAAGCAGACTGATACCAAAAGCTACAGAGATGAAAGATCTTATTTGATACCCCTGCTCATTTCTGCCTATGTTAAATTTGCTATAGCCGCCACTACCGGTTAGTGTTTTATAGCCTGGCTTTCTGTTAGTTCTTTTAGTTTTTGAAGTGCTTTGGGCCAGGTATTATCAAACATCTCTTCATATTCATCCTCAGTATCCATTTCGACGAACAGTTCAGTATTACCAACCCGATCTTTCAATGTATAATTTTCATGTGCACCTGCGAAATTTTTTACCGCTTCACTTGAAGTATCTTCCTTACCGTTTTCCACAAAACCCAAATGCTCAATTGAAATATAATCATAAGGGCGATATTCTTTTACACGACTCACCATTCCTGACATTTGTCCCGCCTTATTTGGTGCCAGAAAATGTATTTTACTCCCCTCGCTCCAGCTACCGACAAAATGAGAGCCTGGAGAAAATATTTCCGTCCACTCCCGGTAATATTTCTCGTTGAGCATGATTTCCCACACTTTTTCTCTGGGGGCGTCAATTAGTATAATGAATTCCAGTTTTTTCATTAGATACTCCTTTTTACTTTTATTTTGCTGTTTTATCGACCTGATCCTTTTCCTTTCATCTTTTATATTGTTAGCCTTATGTGGCTGTTAACCATAGATAAAATAAATAATTCGGGAGACAATATTATCTATTTTTCCCTGCCCCGCCAATTCCTTCCTAACTTACCCTTACGTTGAAACCATCCTTCACACAACTCCTATACAACTCCTACTACCAGCTGGGCTTTAGTTGGAGTTGGTACGGCCTTGGTCAGGACTTGTCCCGTATTTGATCGGGTAAAGCTTGCAACAACACCGGTGGAGATACTGTAAAGTTACATAGTATTTTAAACACCTGTTTTAAACTCATACGCCTGCTTTAAACCTTCAATATCAATTATTTTTATTTGCAGCATAGCCTGCATAGAAATCCATCGCCACCTCGGCCTGGTTGTCAAACCACAGGTAAGGTGTGATTGTTTGAATCGAGTTATTCACTGTTTTGATCCTTTTTTCATCCTTATTTCATCACTGAATTTCCTGAAGCACAGAGAGGATATTCCCGGCTGGATCTTTGAACCATGCAATATTGGGACTACCATCAAGAGAAAGGCCGCGGAATATGCCTTTTTCATCCTGGGGCAATTCAGAATTATTATAGCGTTCGAATACTACGCCGCGCTGATGAAGTTCGCCAACAGCATCATCTATATTAGCAACAGGAAAATTCAATATGGTATATGCAGCGGGCTGATGAGCATCCCCTTTTGGATAGATTAATACTTCTGCCCCCGTTGCGAGATGAAGGCTAATTACACCCATCTCCGAATTTTCGGATACTTTTAACCCAAGAACCTGACTGTAAAATTCTTTTGCTCTCGAAATGTCATTTACGGAAAAGCCGCTGAATGCTTTTGTGTTTTCAAACATGGTCATCCTTTTTGAAATTTGTGGTCAGGTTACATAAAACATTTTAAATACAGCTCAATTAGCTATAGAAGCTTCCATTACTGTAAAAAGTTCATTCTATTGATTTCCGGCATACAATGTGGGAGAGGAATTTTATCAGGCGCTTAAAAAAGCTACACTGAAAATATTCCTCTGAAATAATATCAGCGTGTAAAAATTGAGCTAATTACCAATTCGCTGATGTTTTATCGTGTCATTTCTATGCCAACACGATCTTAATCTTAGGTAGGATTACACCCATGGATACCGCAATATTATTTCAGAGGCAGATATATCCTGCACCATATTAGCAGTAACTGTAATTTAAACTTTAGAATAGACAATCAGGTAGTAATCATTCAAATCAATTGCTAGCAACAGGAAACCGATTCGCATAATCTGTTATTATTCCATTTACCCCCAATTCAATCAGCCTGGTCATATCTTTTGAATCATTTACTGTCCAAGGTGTTACGCGCATTCCCTGCTCCCGGGCGTTTTGAATTAGCTCTGCATCTATAAGCGAATGGTTAGGGGCATATACATCGGGTAAAATTTGCAGTTCGTCAAGGTTAGCTGCCATATCCGGCTTATTACCCGATACTAGAAAGACCATTGTAACTTCATCGTCGATTTCATTCATGGCCTGTAGCATCCGCACATCAAATGCCATTATAAGGCTCTGATCCAGCACTCCCAGTTCCTTTAGTTCATCATATACCAAACGAGCAACTTCACTGGGTTCTGGCTGCCTTTGATTATCCCATGCCGGATTGCTTTTTATTTCAACATAATAGTTAATTGGAGCAGAATTGGTTGCAACCACATGTTCTTCCATAGCCAGGATCGCCTCACTCATAAGAGGTTTGGCCATAGGCATATTCTCCTGATCCGGATAATTCGCCCTTTGAATAGACCCGCAATCAAATTCTGCAATTTGCTCATAAGTCATCTCATACAGATTATTATCCCTTTCGGCGTCTTGGGTAATCACTTCACCGCTGGGCGTTAGGCAGATATCATGACGAAACCATGGTTCGTGGGAGATCACCACTTCTTTATCACCGGATATAACCACATCAAATTCGACACCATTTACGCCGTGATCCAGCGCTTTTATAAAACCGGGGATGGTATTTTCAGGCATTAACCCTGTAATACCCCGATGACCAATTACTTCCACATCACTTGAAACACTTTCAGTCTTACTGCATGCGAATACGGAAAGGGCGATCATTGCCGATAATAAATAGGTTACATTCATTTTTATAGTTATTAGATGATTCTTGAAATATTGCTATTGTAATACTTTTTACGATAACTATTTTTTCATTCTTTAGACAAATATTATTTTGCGATTCTCATGAATTGCTATTCAATAATGATATTTTTTTGAACAAACGACCAGAAAATCCTCAACCCATTGCAAGACTAAATACCATCAATCAACTAAAAAAGCGAAATAAACCCGCTGCCATTATACCGCCAACTATCGGCGCTGCGATCGGAATCCATGAATACGCCCAGTCACTTCTTCCTTTATTTGATATCGGTAGAATAGAGTGCATTATTCTGGGGCCAAGATCTCGTGCGGGATTGATGGCATACCCTGTTGGGCCACCCAGTGACAGCCCCAAACCCAATACCAGCAGGCCAACCGGAAGAGCTGACAACGCTCCTAATCCAAAACCTACTTCCTGTCCATCTATTACAATGGATTCTATTAGATTACCGTCAACACTCAAAAATCCCGGGGACACAAGATATAATACGCCCAGGACCAGTACAAAAGTACCTATCGCCTCCGTTATAAAGTTAGAGGAGTAATTTCTGATATTCGGTGCCGTGCTATGACAGGCGAGAATCAGATCTTTATCGTCAGAGGCTTTAAAATGGTCTTTATATGTAAGCCATACCAATAAGGAACCTATTGCCGCACCTATTAGTTGGGCAGCAATATAAATGGGAACCAGTGACCATTGGAAAAGCCCCGCACTGGCCAGACCCACCGTTACCGCTGGATTAATATGTGCCCCACTAAATTGCCCCATGGTATAAACGGCAACAAAGACAGCAATGCCCCAACCCCAGGTAATAACAATCCAACCGCTTCCATTACCTTTTGTCTTGCTAAGCACAACATTGGCAACAACTCCGTTACCAAGCAATACCAGGATTGCCGTTCCAATTATTTCTGCGATATAAGGCGACATAGGATGCTCCGGTGTAAAGAATTAAAAGTAAGTTATATCAATGTAATAAATTAGTATAAGGTTATTTAATATTATTATATAGCAAAGATGTTTTTAATTTGCTGTTTTACTGTATTTATTTTTCCTAAAGATCTGGACTGGCTTATTGTTTTTTGCAACAACAACCAAGGTATCTCCTAATGAATTAACCAATGGAACAATGCCACGAGCCTCACCTTCAATAATAAACCCGCTTTCTTGCAGCTCCAATGATTTAAAATTACCATTCCCATCTCCTTCTAAATATAGTCCGTAACTAGCATCCTGTCTTCCTCCAAGACTTGGTTTGACACCATGTATATTACCGGCTATTATTACATCTTTATTACCGTCCCCATTAAAATCTGCTGTGATCATATCCATGATAGGCGAAATTTGTGCTTCAAATGGTAACTTTTTAATTTTAAACGAATTATTACCCAGATTTTGAATAATTACGGAAGCAAGGGTGTTAATTTCCTTATATGATGCTTCTTTTATAACATTTTCTCCAAAAAGCTCATTTAAGTCACTTGTTGAATATTCAGCATAACTACTGATCTCGTTTAGAGATCGGAATTGAAAACTTAGTTCATCAAAAGATTCAACTGGATAATAGTTTCCATTTATAAATTGTGCTATCACAGACGCTGTAATACCTTTTCCTTCAAAATCTTGGGTATACAATCTAATCGGTTTTGCCTGTGATGGTTGTAATCGTGAGCTTCTTCCGAAATTTCCTGCAATTATATCTAATTTTCCGTTGCCTGTAAAATCTTCGATGAGAAGACTGTTCCATAATCCTTTTGTTTCAGCTAAATTAGCGCTATACGTAATTTCATTAATCGTATGCCCATCACTTTTGAATACTTTTACAGGCATCCACTGGCCGGTAAGCACCAAGTCAGGATACTCTGAATCAGTAATATCAGCCCATTCAGCATCCGTTATCATTCCCGCTTCTCTTAATTCCGGAGCATCTAAATCTGTAACATCATTAAAATTACCAGTGCCATCATTTTTTAAAAGATAGCTTTTAGGCGATGTACCATATTGAGATGATACAGTGCCACTTCCAATAAACAGGTCAATACGGCCGTCATTATTGTAATCACCGGCAGCTACAACAGAACCATTTACATAAAAATCGGGAAGGCTTCCTTCTGCTTTTCTGAATTTTCCATTGCCTAAATTTATATACAGGCGATCTTTAAGGAATTCCTGTTGACCTGTAAGTTCATTTCCGCCACTTACCACATACAAATCCAGAAGATCATTTCCGTTGGCATCAAAAAATACGGCCGATACATCTTCACTTAATTTATCCTCCTCAAATAGATCTCTATTAGAAGCTGAAAATGAACCATTGCTTCTCTGGATATATAAAGCCCCAGCTTGTCTATGAGCACCACCTATATAAATATCATCTAGTCCGTCTCCGGTGACATCTCCTTGAGTAATAGCAGGTCCTAAATTAGACATTTTAAAAGGCATCAGAGGTTGCCTTTTAAAATCATTGAAGGAATTCTCATTGTGCGTATAATTCATTTCAATTTCTTCTGTCACATCAGTAAAAATCGTATTATCATAGTTTCGATGCAGCCGTTTATAATTAAATTTGCCGGAGGCTTCCTTTTGCTTAATTTTTATGATTTGATTTGCCTGCACATCTGTATTTGTCTGATAGGTATGGTTAGGCCAGATAACTGTGAGTGAATCTATTAGATTTATTTCACCTAACCCAAAATGCAAAGTATGATCAACGGATGATTGAAAGCCTCTCGTTGGCATCTGTTCCTGGTAAAATATTTCATTCCCTTTATATAAAATCACTTTTGCACCAATACCCGAAGTATTCATTCCATTACCTAGCAGGTTAAGTTTCAAGTAATTGGCCACCTCTTCTGTATTATTACTATTTCTATATACATAAGGAGGCATGTTCACATTATTAACCACAATATCCAAAAGTCCATCATTATCCAGATCCGCATAAGCCGCACCACTGGAGAATCCGGGTTGAGCTAGTCCCCATTCATTAGCTTTATTAGCAAAAGTTAAATTCCCCATGTTTTGATATGCATAATTGGGAATTTTTTTGGAAGGCATTTTTTCAATTAATTTAAGGTCATCCTCATCTATTCCCTTACTCAAAGATATCTGAACCTCTTTCTTTTGCTTCAGCTTATGATAATCATGATCATTTGGTCTTCTTACTATACCATTCGTGATAAATATATCCTTGAGGCCATTATTTTCGATATCCATTATCAAAGATGCCCAACTCCAATCGGTCGCTGCAACACCCGAAGCAAAGCCGGTTTCACTGAATAAAGGAGTACCATCAGGAGAATTTCCTCTGTTGATCTGTAATGTGTTGTGCATATTTGCTGGTTTAAAACCGTAGCCTAATTTTATTTCAGAGATTACATGAAAATCAGGGTCTCCGGACCTTTTAAAAGTCACTTCGTCTTCAGGCAACATGTCTAAAGACAATATATCCACATAGC
Source organism: Balneolales bacterium (assembly GCA_040878085.1). Classification (GTDB taxonomy): domain Bacteria; phylum Bacteroidota; class Rhodothermia; order Balneolales; family Natronogracilivirgulaceae; genus JBBDMU01. The sequence continues at coordinate 312,571 of JBBDMU010000012.1, read as the reverse complement.
CATTGTTGTTTAAGTCTCCGATATCATTTCCCATGGAAGAGCTACTGGTATGACCCATAGAGGCTTCAAGAGACTCCGTAAACGTACCATCACCATTGTTGATGTATAGATAATCATCTTCATGGAAATCATTGCCCACATAAATATCTGGCCATCCATTTTTATTTATATCACTTATAGCCACTCCCAAACCATATCCCAAGGCACTGCTATATATCCCTGCCTCTTCGGTAACATCCGTAAACCAGCCTCCGTCGTTTCTAAACAAACGATCGCCCGAAACAGTATCCCTAATAGAGCGCATAGTTTCCGCAAGATCAACACCAAGTGATTCCTCTGCCCTTCCAATATTATTCTTATGATGGAAGGAATGATTTAATAAAAATATATCTAATGCACCATCATTATTATAATCAAAAAAAGCAGCTTGAGTAGAGTGCCCTCTGAATGCCAATCCAAATTCGGATGCACTTTCTGTAAATGTATTGTCTCTATTATTGATAAAAAGTTGATTTGCACCAGACTTATTTAGGTAATTATCCCGGCTTACATAAATATCCAGGTATCCGTCTCCATCAACATCTGCCATAGTAACTCCGGTAGACCAGCCATCGGTTCCACCACCCACGCCAGCAGATTCTGTAATATCCTCAAACACGAAATTACCTTTATTTAGATAAAGGCCATTTTGTATTTGATTACCTATAAAGTAGATATCAGGTAGCCCATTATTATTAATATCTCCTATAGCTACTCCACCGCCATCATAAAAATACAGATAATTCAGACTGTTAAATTCTTCAGTATTTGTGATCCTATTTTCAAAATTTATTGAAGTATGGTTAGACGATAATAAAGTAAATCGTTTCTCTTTTTCATCAGAAGAACACCCTATCAAAAAAAGGAAAAAGATGAGCAAATGGACAATATTTCTACACCTAAGTGAAAAGAAAATAAATTTTAAATTCAATTGAACTTGTTGTTAGGGGTAAAATCGAGACTCTAAAACACACTAATCATGGATCTTATTTGCCTTATCCAGCATATCCTGAATTTGTTTCGAATCCCAGTCATTGGGAATAGGATCATCAGTCATTTCTGCCAATTCAAGTGCACTAACTGATTGTACCGAGATGCCCATTTCAGGAACTTCCACTCCCGCTGACCAAATAATAGCATTGGCAACCAGACGATGAAAAGATTCTTGCCCCCAATTCCAATGCCAATGTCCACCGGTGAAACCAAAGCCACGGCCACCATTATTACGTTCATAAGCCCAAGCCATATGCTGCGGTTCCTCACGTAGCAAAATTGCTTCGCGAACGTGGGGGTTGTTGGAATGCCCGCCATCCTCTCTGATAAGTGATTCTTTAGGTGGAAGTTTTGTAATTATCGGAGTTATATTCTTCATGTTCTCTTGAAAACGCATGTGATAATACCATTCATCGTCTAACTCGAATGGTTTTACTCCGTTTGTTGCTGGATGATTGGGAAGTTCATTGATGCTAAGTACCCAATGGGGGTTTACGGACCAATTCAACTCAAAATACCCTCCCATCCAGCCGAGCATTGCATCTCCACCATCACCCTTAGGCACCTCCACCGCATAATGAATATTTACTAAACCAACTCCACGATCCATTACTTCACGGAATTCTTCAATATGATCCAACATCAAATGCCCTCGGCCTCCATCTGAATAAATTACGACTGCATCAATATTGTCAAAGATACTTCGGTCTTCAGGCCAACCGCTAACTACTGTTGCATTCACGCCAATATCGGCTTCATTGATCGTCCTGGCAAGTAATGTTGATCCTCCTAAATGTTCATGGCTTCCAAACCCGTGAGAAGGGCCACCCGCAATAAACAATACCTGTTTTTCTTGTGCAGAAGCTGCTGTTGCGATCACAAAGAACATTATACATACCATTAACTTTTTTAAGAAAATTTCAAACATAATATCATTTATTAAATTTTAAAATATTTAGATTCTTAAATCATATAAGATCTATTGGAATTCCTCTATGACCTTGACTTTAGCAAACAGTTTTATCGAGCTGTAACCCTTATACCATAAGCCATCCCAGAAAGAACAGCACATATCAAATACCTCACATGCGTGTACCGTACTTATTATTCGAGTGGAGACACATCTGCTTTTAAATTGGTTTTCCGTTAAGATGATTTTCAAAAAGTCTCTTTAAAAATGCCAGTCCGTCGATTGCCAAAGCATCGGGGCTTTCCGCTAGAGGGCGCCAAATAGCAGCGGCAGCAATTAATGTTTCATTGTCTTGTGAAAAGGTTTCAATTACACAATTTTTATCATACCCAATGTCATCTAATGCTGATGCAACTTCACCCCATGCAAATTGCCCGGTACCCGGGGTTCCGCGGTCGTTTTCGGCAAGTTGCAAGTGATGTATTTTATCACCGGCCAAACGGATTGCATCTCCCAAACTTTTTTCTTCGATGCCGGCATGAAACAAGTCGAACAGCATTTTGCATGATGGGCTATCAACCCTGTCAATTACCTCCAATGCCTGACTAGTCAGGTTCATGAAACTGGTTTCAAAACGATTAAGTGGTTCAATACATAGTGTAATACCCTTGTCGTTTGCAGGGACGGATAGCGCTTTTAGCTGATCCACAAACAGGTCGGTTTCCCGGGAATGCTGTTCATCCGTTGCACGCCAACAACGGCCTACCTCCGCATACATTGGTCCTGCAAAGGTAGATGAGCCTAATTCATTTGCCTTATCTATACATTTCCGCAGATAAGCCATACCATTTTCTCTGACTTCTTTGTCCGGATGAATCACATCCCTGCCCGGCCCCATAGCTGCACAAGTGGTAACAGCAAGACCATTATCTTCAATGATCTTTTTTGCTTCAGAGCCATCTATCAGATCGGGTTCATCAAGCGGAACTTCAATTGTTTGATAACCCATCTTAGCCAATTTAGGTGCAAAAGATGAAATTACTTCAGTTGTTATCGGTGAGGTCCATAACCAAAGACTGACTCCAAGTTTCATGATAGTATATTTTTAATTGTTTAATTATTATTCATTCTAATTATAGGAAGTGATTTATATATCACAAATTTTCACGCCCTGTTCTAAAGCCGCAAGCTGATCATCCCAGGTTGGAATAAACTCCTGGCCAATATAACCGGTAAATCCGGTCTCATTGATTGCCTTAATTATGGTTGGGTAATTAAGTTCCTGGGTGTCATCAATTTCATTTCGTCCCGGAACACCACCCGTATGATAATGAGAGAAATAGGCATGGTTATCCCTGATTGTCCGGATAACATCACCTTCCATTATTTGCATATGATAGATGTCATAAAGCAGACGAAAATTATCTGAAGCAATTCGATCACAAAGCTCAATGCCCCACTTGGAATAATCACATTGATAATCAGGATGGTTTACTTTACTGTTAAGCAATTCCATGCTCAGGATGACATTATGCTTTTCAGCTGTGCTTAATAACCGTTTGATACCTTTTTCACAATTTATAAGACCTTGTTCATCATCAAGTCCATTTCTATTACCCGAAAAACATATTAGTTGCTTAAACCCAGCTTCTGCAACTAATGGAATAAACGATTCATAGCTTTCCACAAGTTCATCGTGTAGTTCAGGATCATTGAAGCCTCTCTCCAATCCCAATTCTGCACCCCAGGGCATAGCACAATCAAGTCCATATTTTTTAAGCATCGGCCATTCTTCCGGGCCCGCAAGCTCAATAGACTGTATGCCCATTTCACTAGCAGCTTTACACAATACTTCCAGCTCAATATCCCCATATGGCCACCTGCAAACCGAATGGCGAATTCGCCCATTCAAGTCATTTCCCAAAGCTTTCTTAGTGGCCTGTACAGATTTAAATAATCCTGAAAAAGCTGTTGATCCCGCCAAAGCCCCCATACTACCAATTGCCGTTCTACGTGAAATTTTCATAATACTGTTATATAATATATTTTTATTATTTAATGCAAAGGTTTTAATTCAATATTTCTAAACTCCACCCTCATTGGATCACCTGCATGTAGTTGAAAAGCAAGTACACCCTCTTGTCTGGCATCAGGTGCATTATCAATTACCTGATGCATAAGCTTCCCATTAATCCATGTCTGAATGGTATTATCTTTAGCATAAATATGATATTTATTCCATTCACCTGTAAAAGCAATATCCTCAGCCAAATCTTCTATTTCAGCAAATCGTTCTTGTTTACTTTCACCTTCTTCATTAATCAAAACTCGCTGTCCACGACGGGCAAGAGCTCCACGCCCACCTTCTTCATAAAGAGCACCTGTCCACCCATTGATGGATATATCCGGCTGTATACCCCTTACCCTATGCAGTAATTCTGGAGTGTCTTCAGAATGAAACCGTTCTGATCGAATCTGAATCCCCGAGTTGCCATAACCTGATTCACTTACAACAACCAAACGATAGTAAAAGGTTATTTCAAAATCAGCTGGTTCGCCTCCTTCCCAAATCAGAAAAGTGTTCGCTTCGGTTGGATTATCTACAGACGTTTCACCAATTATTACCCCATTTTCAACACGCCAAAAGCGAGAATCAAAATCCCAATTGTTTATATCCTTCCCATTAAATATTGGTTCAAAACCAGGTGTAATATAATGAGTGTGAATTATACTGTTTCCTTCAGCGACATCTTGTGCAGAAATTGTTTCTTGTAATCCTATCATAAATATGCAAGCAATACAACATACTCCACATGCTTTATTAATAAAACTAATATTTTTACTCATTTTGAACTCCTTAATTTAATTATCAAATTCATATCAGTTATCTGATCCAAGTTCAGACAGATATTCAACCAAATCTATTATTTCCTGTTCTGATATACTGCCTTGCATATTAGGCATTAATGACTGTTCCATAATTTCTGTAGATGCAATGTCAGTTTTATCATAGCTATTCGAATTACCGCCAGGTAAACGAAGATCTATTTCATCATCATTTTCACTATTCCTAATTCCTGTAACCTTTGATCCATTTTGCAGAGTTAATATATAACCTTCATAGCCAAAGTTAATGCCTGCGTTTGGATCAAGTATTGCATCATACAATCCTTGTTTCGGCAATTTATCGCCAATTTCAGTTAGATCGGGTCCAAAGTTAATCCCTTCCTGGCCAACCTGGTGACAGAACTGGCATGAATTTTCAAAAACCTGTCTGCCATTGTTTATATCCCCAACTGATTGTATTAATTCTGCAACCGGACGATATTCTGTTGCTTCATTATTATTTAAGATTTGCAAATAACCAGCCGCTGCTTGTCTGATATCAGCACGATAAGATTCCATCAGCACATTTTCTGCAGATGATTCCAAAGCACTTGTAATCAAACCATCATGCAACATCTTCAATAATCGATCTTCAGCATCCCTTATAGATGCTCCACGACCCAAACCAAATGCTTCGACGGCCAATTGTTTTGAGGAAAGGTTCATATCCTCATCAACTATAACTGATTCCAAAATAGCTAATGATTGATCATTTGCCAGATAACCTAATGCCTGGATTATGCTTTTAACATTCTCCTCATTATTACTCTTTAATAATTCTGTTAAATACCCTTCTCCACCATACCCCAACATATGACGTGCCGCATTTGCCCCAAGACTGCTGTCAGGATAAGAAAGTACCAGATTCACTAGTTCCTCATTTTTTGTCTCCAGTTGATATCGATCAACCAGATACATAAAATCAGCTGTTTCTTTAACTGTTTCAAGGGCCTGGTCCAGAGAGGCTGTTACCTTCGGATGATCAAGCACTGAATGGTCAAGTAATTGTAACACTGAAAAAGTTATCATTTGCTGATCCTGCTGCCCTTCATCTAATAAATCTACAAGTATTTGTTCTTTATCTGAGGAAGATTGAAAATCAAATGCTCTGAAGAACCTCATCTTTTCATCCTCTTCAACAGAATCATTGAGAATCACATCAACCAGCATCGGTAAGGTTTGGCCCGCCCTGGAACGCCAAACAATATCTCTTCCTGCCTTCTCATTGATCCATTCATCTCCCTTAACCGCTAACCAAGCTTCTAAAAAGCTATCCCATTGTTTATCAGCAGCAATTCCCAACGCCTCAAGATACCATCGATCTTCACCATCATACTGAAGGGCTAGCTTCGCCCACAGGCCTGGTGCCTTGGCAGATTCATTATGTCGTAGTGCAATAGCTACTTCTCTGAGGACTTGTGGTGAAGCATCATCCACTAAATGTTCAAGAAGTGGCAGGATATTTATATCCATTTGACGGGCTGCACGTAAAGCGGCTATGCGTATATCAGGATTGTTGTCTTCAATGGCGGTATTTATATATTCCTCTCCATTTCCCTCAATTTTTGATAACAACCACAAAGCACGTGCGCGATAACGCTGATTATCTGAATTATACATTTCTGTTAATTCCGTCTCTGCATCAGCTCCCCATTTGTTGATTTGCATCCAGGCTTTTGCTCGAATAGCATGGTTTGGGCTTTTTAATGCTTGTATTGCTGCAGTTGGCGTACTGTAATCAACTTCTTCTATTTCATATGGCGTTTCTGGCGGTGCAATACGATAAACTCTCCCTATATGAGGGGCCTGCATCCGGTGTCCTCCCACTCCGGGATCATACCAATCAGAAACAAAAATAGAACCATCAGGAGCAACTGTTACATCCGACGGACGGAACCATTGATTGTCCACTCCTTCTAAAATGTTTTCTATTGTAGCGTTATATCCTGCCCCATTATTTGTAACAGGGTAAGAACGAATGATGTTAGGTCCGGCGTCAGCATGTATCATCTGATTATGAAAGACGTCAGGCAGCAGATCACCTTCATAGATGAGTATGCCTGTTGGAGATCCGGCCCCTGTAAGCAACAGGTTGGGAACTACGCCCGGATCATTTTGATACCAATGACGGTTCGGAATATCTTCCTCCATATTTATTCTTCTGCTTCTCCAGCCTGCTCCGGTTAATTCATCAGTATACCCGTAATTACCGAATTCCATTACATAATTGATACGAACAGATCGGTTACCGTCATCATCATTGTCTGATTGCCATAAAGTACCGTATGAATCGACTGCAACTTCATAATTATTCCTGAAGTTATGCCCCAGGACTTCAAATTCACTGCCATCCAGGTTTACCCGAAAGACCAATCCTTTTCGATAAGGATTTCCATCATTTTTAACAGTATTACCTGCTTTGTCAATAATAGGCTCGCCATTCGAATCCCTTATTTGCCCTCCGGCATCACCGGCATTAAAATATAATTTGCCGTCCGGCCCCAATGTAAATGCATGAACTCCGTGATCATGTTCTTCCCCATCAATGCCTGTAAATAAAATTTCCTTTTCGTCTGCCTTATCATCTCCATTAGTATCGGTTAACACAAAAACGTCAGGACTGCGAGATACTATGACTTTATTGCCCAATACCATAATCCCCAAAGCGGAATTGATATCATTTCCCTGGTAAAAAACCTTCTCTGAGTCAGCTTTCCCATCTCCGTTTGTGTCCTCAAGGATGACGATTCGATCTCCTTCATCTCTTCCCGGCAGATCTGAATTTCTAAAGTCTCTGTAATTTATTCCTTCCGTAATCCATATTCTTCCTTTTTCGTCGATATCCATATTGGTAGGATTAAAAACCATATCTTCTGATGCAAACAAGGTGGTTTCTAACTCCTCATGGGTCTCCAGCCCCAGAAGGGCATTTTCAGGAAGGTGTCGCTCTTCTTCTGATAGTTCATCAAATACCTGATCATCCACTTTTTGGCAGGAAAAACCTGCAACTACAAAAAGCAATATAGTACAAGTGAGTAGGGTTCGAAAAATGTATTGGTTCATAAACGATAATAATCTGGTAAAACATTTATATTAATAGGGAACAGAGTTCTTAACAATCTCTCTGTTTCCCTATTACTTTAATTTTAATATACTGATATAATTATTAATAGTCAGGATTCTGAATCAATTGAGGAGCTCGATTTAGTTCATCTGTGGCAATAGGTATCCAGTACATTTTATCGAATACATTTCGCTGCTCAGCAATAATTTCTCTCCATGTAGTGGTTACATTCCCACCTTCCGTTGTCTCTACAATATCAATACCTCTTGCATCCGTAAGTTTCTCTTCAAGAACTTTCCATCTTCTGATATCACTCCATCTTTGACCTTCAAAGGCTAATTCAACTTGCCTTTCATAACGAAGAGCTTCAGTAATGTCCCCTGTAAAATCAGGCATACCTGCACGATTTCGAATCATATTAATATAATCTGCGGCATCACCAGTTTCACCTAATTCTATTAAAGCTTCTGCATAATTAAGTAGTATTTCAGCATAACGAAATTCAATCCATGCGTTATCATTATTACCATCTCTACCTTGTATTTCATGATCTAAAAACTTTCTCATTACATATCCGGTAAATGAACCGTTCCAAGCTTCAACAGGGCCATTTTGTGTATCTATTCCATATTGTTGAGATACTACCTCCCCATTTTCCATATTAATACGTGTCCGCCTATCATAAACTCCTACAGGATCTCTATCAGCAAGATTGGAGAAACGTGGTTGAAAAACAGCTTGGTCATATAAAATAGATCCATAAAATCTTGGATCACGATCAGTATATGGATTTACTTCTGGAAAGTCATTAGAAATATTTTGATATAATCCATTTCCATCTACTTCATAATGATCAAAAAACTCTGTTCCATCTTCCATATGATAAGTATCAACCAAATCTTGAGTAGGATTATGTCCTGCCCAATTATTATTTCCATTTGGGCCATTCCATAGATTCATTTGATTCGAAGGACCCGAAGATTTTGAATACATCTTACCCCAGATAACTTCAATGCTCGACAGGTCTTTAGCCCTGAATAGTTCATAATAGTTCTGAGATACGGCTTCCTGATCAGGAGCTCCAAAATCTGCAAGGTCATAAGTTTGCAGATCTATTACGTCTTTAGCTGCATCTCGTGCTGCCGACCAAAGTGCAGTTCTGTCAGGGCTCTGATAGCCCACCAGTTCATTATCAGCGTTACCGTCAGCAGTAAGATCACTTGCCGCAAATAATAATACCCTCGACTTCAGAGCAAGTGCAGTCCCTTTCGTTGCTTTTCCCATTTCCGTTTCTTCCGGTCCTCTCAGAAGTGCTGCAGATGCATCTAATTCCTGTGATATAAAATCAACAGTTTCTTCATACGAAGACCTTGTAATAGAGGAATAATCATCACCTATTTCAAAGGGTTCTTTTATTATTGGAAGGCCACCATAATCCCGGGCAAGCATTGAGTATGCAAATGCCCTGAGAAACAATGCTTCCCCCGTAAGAACGTCGACCCTTTGCTGCAATGCTGCCTGATCCTGGGCTCCATCCAGTACCTTATCAACATTTGCAATAAATACATTAAGTCTTTGGATATTATTAAAATGCTCCGGCCAATTTGTTATCCTATCTCCCCATGGCTGTACATTATCTGCATTTATTTCACCGGTTACATAAGTTTCGGGTCCCCAGGAAAATTCAAAACGAATTTCATCTGTAACGGAATGAAGCATTACGTCTTCAAATCCTATGCCTAAGCGGTCGTAGGAATCTAATAGGTAACTTTCAATTAAATTCATATCCTGCCATACAATATCGGCAGCATATTTATCTTGGGGTGTACTATCTAAAACACTATCACATGCTGTAAAAAGCAACAGCATTGCGAAAATTTGGATATTTATGATTTTATAAGTTTTCATATTCTACCTTTAGATTAAAATGTAATGTTTGCGCCGAAAGAAAGAACTCTCATAAGGGGATAAGCATTATCTCCAACGAGTTCGGGATCCATAATTTTTTTATCGGAAGAAATCAGGAATAAATTCTGTCCAGAAAAATATACTTGCGCATCCCTTACCCTTAGCATGTTGCGAACGCTTTCGGGGATGGAATATGTAAGTTGCAGGTTTTTCATACGGGCATAAGCTGTGTTCTGAAAGGAGTAATCGGTCAAATGACTGGATCTCCAATACTCTTCGTTTCTTTCAAATGCCCGTGGTTTAGATGCATTAATATTATCAGGAGTCCATCTTCCCTCTGCATCGTACTGAAAGTAGTTACCACCTGTACCTTGCCGATCATCGGTATACATACGCCTCATAGCTGTTCCTACACCTTGAACTAAGCCACTAAGCCCGAAATTTTTATATGTTACATTAAAGGAGATGCCATATGTTATTTCTGGATTAGCTGTTTTTGGGAATAAAATCCTATCAGCACTTGTTATTTCACCATCACCATCATAATCTTCAATTATAATATCCCCTGGTTGTGCCCCTGTTACATGAGGTAAAGAATTCACATGGTCCATATCTCTAAATATCCCTTCAGAATTGTATAGTAACTGGGAACCTTGGGGGTTTCCGGTTCTAACTTGCCACGGAACACTTCGTTCCGGCTCATCATATTCTATTACTTTATTGCGTGCAAATGTGAAATTTCCATTAATTCCATAAGAAAAATCACGTTGTGTTTCTTGGTATCCTAATATGAGCTCAAATCCTTTATTATCGACTATACCAAAATTTTCGTCGGGTAAAGAAATACCTGTAAATTGTGGTACTGATGCATTCCTTTGAACAAGTATATTGCTACGTCTTTCATAGAAAAAATCAGCGTCAAAAATCAGCTTATGATTTAAGAACCTTGCTTCCCAACCCGTATTGTATACATTGGCTACTTCCCAGGTTATAAATGGGTTAGGTACACCACTTTGCGACAAACTGGAAGAATACGTTCGGTTTGCTCCATAAACTCCACCCGTCCCATATTCATAGCTTGACAAATACTGAAATGGATCGACCAGATCATTGCCCATTTGGCCCCATGAGGCTTTTAACTTGAGCTCATCAATAAAACCAGCCTTTTCCTGCCACCAATCATATCGTGAAGGTGTCCAACCAGCAAGAAAACTCGGGAAATTACCCCAGCGACCACTTTCTTCCGAAAACCTTAATGAACCATCCCTGCGAAAGCTGAATTGAAGAAAGTATGTTTCATCATAGTTATAACTTATCCGACCAAAGTAGTTTTCTTGTGCATCCAAACTTACATCACCGCTATTATCTTTTTGGGCATCACCACCTGCAAATAGGTAGGGTAATTGTTCAGATACAAAATATCTTCTAAATGCCTCAATACCTTGTGCATAATTATCGGAATTTTCGTATGCAACAAATGAACTAATGTCATGCACATCATTGATGGTATTGGTATAATCTAGCATTAGGTTAGTGGTTGTATTATTAAAATCTTCATAATAATCTGTTAACCTTGGTTCTGAATAAGCTTTCTCAGTTCCAACCAAAAAATCTGAACCGTCTTCACTACCTGTATTTCCTGCAGCAAAATATGAACTTTCGTCTAACTCATACAGGGTAAATGGCGTTTGAAATAACTTCCTTTGACCAAAAAACATATCATAAGCATAATAACCTGATAATGACAATCCTTCTACCCCAGGAATTTCTAAAGAGGCATTTAACAAGTTATTAAGCCGGTACCGGTTATCTTCATCGAACCCTGTTTCAAACGAAGGTGCAACCATTGGTTGATCCCCATATTCTATATCAGGCCCTGGCAAACCATTCGGATATGTCGCTGTCCAGGTAGGGTAGCTTCTTAGCAGAGAGGAGAATATAGATTCTGAACTTTTTGTAGCATACATTCTATTTTCTTGTGAGCCGCTCATATCAATTCCGATAGAAAAATATTCATTAATTCTTGCATCGACATTAGCTTTTAAGTTATACCTATTATACGATGTAGCGGAATTCGTATAGATACCATCATCAAGTTGTGAGCCGAAAGATCCATAATAACTGATGGATTGTGTACCACCACTAACAGAGAAGTTATGATTACGCGTTGTACTATAATCTGCTAGTGCAGCATCTAGCCAGTTTGTATTAGGGTGAGTCCAAGGGTATTCACCGGATTCATACTTTTCAATGTCTTCTAAAGAGAACATCATGTTGGAATTGTCTGCCCCTCTGTAAGACTGCATTTCGCGAATCATAGTTGCATAAGTTGCAGCATCAGCCATTTCTGGCAACATTGTCGGTGAAAGGAAACCTTGCGAAAACCCATAAGAGAATGTCGCGGGCATATCCGTTTCACCACGTTTGGTTGTTATAAGTATAACACCATTAGCCGCTCTGGCACCATAAATCGCTGCAGATGCATCTTTTAGCACAGTTATACTTTCTATATCATTGGACTGCAATGAATTCATATCCCGTCCTTGAATACCATCAATAACAACCAATGGTGAATTATTACCAAGTGTAGAGCTACCTCTTATTAATATGTCTGACTGGTCGTCACCTGGTTCCCCACTTCTTTGCTGAACTATAGCACCAGGTAATCGTCCTGCTAATGCATTTGAAATACGAGAAACAGGGGATGCCGAAAGTTCTTCATTTTGTATAGTAGTTACAGAACCAATTACATTAGTACTTTTTTGCGTTCCATATCCGACCACCACCAATTCATCAGTACCAAATACATCGAATTCCAGTTCGACATCAAGTTCTGTACGACCATCAACTGGTATTTCCTGAGTTTGATATCCCACATAAGAAAAAATCAATGTATCACTTAATGATGAAGTATTCAGTTGGTATTCACCATCAATATCAGTACTTGTCCCTGTTGAAGAACCTTTAACTAAGATGTTAACCCCTGGTAGCGCTTCCCCATTTACTACATCTGTGACCGTACCAGTTACCGTTTCTTGCAATATCAAGTTATCAGTTTCTATATTACCTGAATATTCTTTCAGTTGATCATCCTCCTGAACAATCAAAATTCCATGATGCGATATCTTTAAGCCTAACCCCGTATTGTCCAGTGCGGCATGTAGTGCTCCAAGCACAGTGACATCAGCTTCCAAACTTAGATTGACAGGCTGATTCCATCTGTCTCTATCTGTCACATCCTTACTATATGACAATCTAAGGTTACCCTGATCTGCGATATAATGAAGCGCCTGCTCTAAATTCATTTTTTCCAGATTAACTGAAATTGTTTTATTTAAGGCTGAACGATTTTTATCATTTACTTCCAGGGGTGCAAGATGTAAGAATCTATTTGACATTTGCTTCTCTGCTGCAACCATTACTGTTTCCGGAGCATCAAGTAATGCCGGCTCGGACGTATATTGACCCATAGCAAGCCCGCTAACAATAAGGCAAAGGCTTATCGTCAACATACTTGTTATCCGAAGTGATCTTTTATGTAGCGTATTTAGCATAGTTTTACCAATAGGTTATTGATTTTATGTTAGTTTGTAAAAAAAGTTACTTCCTTTCCTTTAGTATTATATTTCAGTTGTAGTGAGTATTTCATAATGTCGAGAACTTCCACAATCGGCTCATTTTCAAATTCGGCTGTAAACTTTACATCATACAACTCAGTATCTGTCATAGTTATATCAATATCATACCACCTTTCCAATTTCTTAACCACTTCCTTTAATGGGGCATCATTGAATACTAATTTGTAATTAAACCAACCCAGATAATGTTGCAGATCAACTCCCCTTTTAAGAACTATTTCACCGCTATTTCTATCTATCTGGGCCATATCACCCTTTACTAATATCACATTATCAGCCTCAGAAATCATTGGTGAGCGTACCCCGACTTTTCCATCAGCAACTACTACCTGAACTTGTTCATTATCATAAGCCTGAACATTAAACTCTGTACCATATATTTGGACTACCGCATGTTTTGTATGGACAAAAAATGGACGATCATCATGAGCAATTTCAAAATAAGCCTCTCCATTCAAATGGACGGTTCTGTCAGTATTTGAAAATTCACGTGGCTGTTGAAGTTTACTATCCACGCTTAAATGAATTCGCGATCCATCATCCAACTGGACCTGAGCCCGCTCGCCACGCTCGGTGACTACTTGTTCAAAAACATTATCAGTGGCTTGCTGACTGCCGTCATCCTCCATTTGAACAAAATAAAGTGACGCAAACCCAACAATTAAAAACGCAGCCGCAATTCGTAGAATAGTCCGTAATGGCTTACGAGAATTCCTAGTGTTTAAATAATAGGTTTTTTTAAGCTTAGTAAGGCTACGATCGGTTTTATCCGTATTCATTTGCTTGCTTACGCGATCCCAAGCCATTTCCACGTCCCAGGGTTGAGATCGATTCCCTGAATTCCAAATATATTGAAACGATTCCATCATAGCCTTCCGATCCGGATCATTATTTACCCAGGATTTAAATACTTCTTTTTCCTTTTCAGTACATTCACCAGCCAAAAAGCGGGCAATCAAATTATAATCAATATCTTTATTCACTGATGCTTTACCTTTACAATATTTACAACCGTTATCTACTTGTAATACGGTCACAGATAGCCCGACCCTGACAGAATCAAAAAATTTAATTATTTTTTTAGGGTATCTCTAATGCATCATTATGATGAATTAGTTACTCAGTCAGGCGGTAGGGTAAACCTTGACAAAATATCTATAGAGGGAACAATAGCAGAGCTGGTAAATATTTAGCCAATTGCTCTCGCAAAATTTTAATAGATCGGCCCATTTGCGTTTCTACAGTTTTTACAGAGATATCAAGTGTATCAGAAATTTCTTGATAGGTAAGACCATTTTCACGGCTTAATAAGAAAATTATCTTCCTGTGTTCGGGAAGCGCTTTTATTGCATTGTCAATTGCACCAGCAACTTCACTAGAGAATTCTTGATCCTGAATAATATCTACCGGAGATTCAGCAAATGGATTACCTAAATACCGTGACTCTTTTGCCCAATCTGACTTTACCTTACTGTGCCTGATATAATCCAGAGCTTTATTTCTCGCTGCTTTATACAGATAAGACTTGACACCGGCAACCGGAGACCAAGTTTCGCGATTAAACCAGATGTTCAAAAACAAACCCTGTATAATATCTTCAGAAACTGCGAATTCATTTGTATATCTCAGGGCAAAAGTACATAGATCCGAGTAGTGAGTATGAAAAAGTTTGGCAAATAATTCTTGGTCACCATTCTGAATTCCACAGATAAATTCAGCATCATTTTTCCCAGTTATTTCTTTGTCCATAATTTTACTATAGACCTAAAAAGGTATTAAAAAGTCTTCATCTTATTTTTTTTAAAAAGAACATCATATTTAAACAAATAACAAGTGCTTTTTTAACATCTGTAAATAACAAGGGCTTAATTCATACTAATACCTTTAAATCCCAACTCTCTTCGTATGCCCGACAAAAACACATCATTTCCTCTTTGCCAGAACACGGAATCATCTATAATAATAAAGTTACCAACGAGCCTCTTTCCGGTGGAGTCTCTCCGATATTTACTTATTAATTAGATGATGAGCACAACACATATGTACTAAAATCAGGTCTCCTAATGTGATTCTCTCTTCACAATACTCCCCGATTTTCCCACCAGATAGTCCAGATCCGCCCCCAGGTGCGACTGCTCCACGTGCTGGATGTATGAACTTACATAGCCCCGGTTGTACTCATGAGGCGGCGGACTCCAAAGCTTTTTTCTTTTCTCCAGTTCTTCTTCGGAAACATTCAGGTGAAGCCGCTTGCTCCTAACATCCACTTCTATCACATCCCCGTTTTGCACAAGGGCCAGATTTCCGCCTACATACGACTCCGGTGATACATGCAAAAATACCGTACCGTAAGCGGTCCCGCTCATTCGGCCGTCAGAGATCCTGACCATATCCTTTACACCCTTTTCCAGTATTTTTGTGGGGAGCCCCATATTACCCACTTCCGCCATACCGGGATATCCTTTCGGACCCACATATTTCAGCACAAGAACAGACGATTCATCCACATCCAGGTCAGGATCGTCAATACGGGACTTATAATCTTCAATACTTTCAAAAACCACCGCTTTCCCTTTATGCTTCAGCAGGTGAGCTGAAGCGGCGGAGGTTTTAATCACAGCCCCGTCCGGACATAAATTACCTCTCACTACGGTTATCCCGGAATCACTCTGAAAAGGCTTATCTATCGAGGCTATCACATCACGATTGTAGTTCGGAGAATTAATATTATTCTCAACCAGGCTCTTCCCGTTTACAGTTATGGCTTCAGGATCTAGCAGATCCTTTAGTTCAGCAATAACGGCAGGCAATCCACCGGCATAGTAAAAATCTTCCATAAAGTAGTCACCGGAAGGCATCAAATTCACTAATAAAGGAATATCACTTCCATAATTATCAAAATCATCCAAAACCAGGGCGGCTTCAATTCGGCGCGCTATGGCTGTTAAATGAATAATAAAATTTGTTGATCCGCCAACAGCTGCATTCACCTTAATGGCATTGATGAACGCCTTGCGCGTGAGCACCTTTGAAGGGGTAAGATCTTCTTCTGCCATTCCTACAATTCGGTTTCCGGATCTATGCGCCAGTACCTTCCTGCGTGCATCCACGGCAGGGATTGCCGCATTACCCGGCAAGCTTAAGCCCAAAGCCTCAACCATTGATGCCATCGTTGAAGCAGTGCCCATTACCGCGCAATGCCCCGCACTCCGGCATAGTGCGCCTTCAGAGAAGCTAAACTCTTCATCTGTCAGCTTGCCCACTTTCTGCTCTTCAGCAAACCTCCATACATCGGTCGTGCCTATGCTTTTTCCTTTAAAATTGCCTGTTAACATCGGTCCCCCTGAAACAACTATAGACGGGATATCCACACTGCATGCGCCCATGACCAAAGCTGGTGTTGTTTTATCGCAACCGCACATTAATACAACTCCATCCAGTGGATTGGCCCTGATGGATTCTTCAACATCCATACTTGCAAGGTTTCGGTAAAGCATAGCCGTTGGGCGTATCAGCGTTTCGCCCAGTGACATTACCGGGAATTCCAGCGGGAAACCACCAGCTTCCCAAATACCTCTTTTAACAGCCTCGGCAAGATCGCGCAGATGAGCATTACATGGGGTTAGTTCAGACCATGTATTACAAATACCAATAACCGGTTTGCCTTCAAATTCCTCCTGAGGGAAACCTTGATTCTTCATCCAGCTGCGGTAGATAAATCCATCTTTACCGGTCTTCCCAAACCAGTCTCTGCTTCTAAGCCTTTTTTTTGTACTCATAGTCGAATAATAATTTAATCAAACACTGAATGTTTTGTCTGTTTAGAATCTAACCAGCAAATCTAACCGAAGGACTCCCTTTATAAGCCACTTTGGCCTTAAAAAGTGACCCTGAGAGCGGCGCCTCCCGAATTGCCTCTGCCGACATATTTTCCCGGCAAGTCGTAATATAAAGTTCGTCAAAATGGGCGCCTCCAAACGTGCAGGAAGTTACCTGAGGTACCGGCAGATGAATTTCAAAAACGATGTTCCCATTAGCCGGATCTATTCGCAGCACCTTCCCTCCTCCATACAGAGCAACCCATAAATGACCTTCGGTATCGATAGTCATACCATCGGGATATCCTTCATCTTCTTTAAATTCTCTTACCACCCGGCGATTCGAGATCATTCCTGAAAAATCTTCGTAATCATAAGAACATAACTTTCGTGTCGGGGTATCAATATAGTAAAACGTATCTTGCTGCTTGTTCCAGGCCAAGCCGTTTGAGATGGTAACTTCGGTTATCTTCTTGTCTACCAAAAGGTCTGGATTCAAGCAATAAAGGCTGCCTGCTCCCTCTTCTACCTCATAAGACATGGTACCGGCCCAAAATCTTCCCCGGGGATCGCATTTCCCATCATTGAACCTGTTACTGGGAAGGTGGGATTCCGGATCTGTGATAGGCTCTTTTTTTAAAGTTTCCGGATCGAAAAATACAAAACCTGACTTGGCTGCCAAGACAAGCCCGCCTTTCTCCCGTAGCGCAAATGCACCTACGTGCTCCCCAACATCATATTCGGTATTAGCTTTATGGACAGGATCATAGATAAACAATTTGCCGGACAGGATATCAAGCCAATACAGCTTCCCTGAGACCTCATCCCATACCGGGCCTTCACCTAAAATCGCACTGCTTTTATACTCAAGTAATGCTTCCGTTGAATCCACCGCCATACCACTACTCCTTTTTGCTGCCTTCGACTTTGATGCCCAATCCGCCATCGATCCGGATCGCTTGACCGGTAATAAAGGGCGCCTTGCCGCTTGCAATAAAAGCGGCCATCTCTCCAATTTCATCTGGCTGAGCTATTCGTTTTAAAACATGCATGTCTTTGCATTCCTGCAAAACAGCCTCCGGGTCGGGTGACATCTGAAAAGCCTTGCGATTAAGAGGAGTATCGACAGTGCCCGGACATATGGCCACACAACGCACCTGGGGGGCATAATCAACAGCAATGCTGCGGGTTAGGCCCAGCATCGCTGTTTTAGAAGTGCAATATGCGGCAACCTTTTCCTGAGCAAGGAAAGCCTGTGCACTTGACATATTGATCACGACGCCATCCCCCTTCTCCATCATATGCGGAATGGCATGTTTTGCACAGAGAAAGGAGCCTTTCAAATTCACGTTCATAATCAGGTCCCACTCCATTTCAGAAAGTTCGGTTACCGAAGCATACCGGAGAAAACCAGCATTATTAACCAGCACATCCAGACTGCCAAAATGCGAAACCGTCTGTTCCATTGCGCTTTTTACTTCAACCTCCTTTGAAACATCGCACTTGATGAACAGGGCCCTGTCTCCCAAATTCTTGCTTAATTGGGTGCCGGCAGGTTCATCCACATCCAGAATAACCACGTTCCCTTTTTCACGATGAAAGATCCTTGTACAGCCCTCACCAATTCCCTGAGCCCCTCCGGTTATAACTATCGTTTTATTTTCAAAAGACATATTATTATCAGTTAATTATAAATCGTTCTGCTTTGGTGCCTAAAGGAATTGATGAGCTTTATATAAATGCCCTACCAATAACGAGAGCGTTATTACAAGTGTCCTACCTTAAACATTGGCCTCTTCTATAACTTCTAATGTTTTTCTCAGACCAACAGTAGCAACTTCCTGCAAATCACGCTCCCAATATTCGGGATTATACAATTCCAAAGATATACACCCCTTATACCCCGAAGATTTTAAATCCCTCAATATACTTGGAAGAGGCAAAATCCCATCACCAGGATAAACCCGATCAGCATCTCCAAGGCTGTCGATTGAAGAAGAAGCCGGAGCATCGGCAAATTGAAAAATGGCAATCATATTGCCGTTTATTTTCTTCAAGCCTTCAAAGCCCCCTTCACTGATATGCATGTGATAGGTATCGGGTATAATCATAGCTTCGGCATGATTGGAATCGAAAGCAACAGCGGCAGCCTGACCCATTGTTTTAAGCGGAAAGAATTTAACAAAAACAAGGGCTGGTTTAATATTATACTCACCGATACCGATTTCAATAATATCTTTGTAGCGGTTGGCCACCCATTTTACATCATAATTATCACCCACTGTATTCGGGATCGTTTGCACGTGATGAGAACCGATATCAGATGCCATACGCATTCGCCTGCGGGTGTCAACTAAAGATTCATCCCACTGAGCTTTATTAGGAGGCAGGGCGTTCCATAAACCAATTACACTGGGCACGAACATCCCCAAATCTTTGATCTGACTGCCAAGATCTTTCAGGTTGCCCCCTTCGGCTTCGTATTCTTCCAGCTCACCATCCCAGGGTTCAATAGCATCATATCCGGCTTCGGAGGCAATTCTAACTTTTTCTTCTAATGATGCGGGACGGATGGTTGCGGTATCAAGGCAAATCGGCCAGGGGCTTTTTCCATTTTGAAATCTTGCCTCCTGTTGTTTTGCTGATTTAGATTCTTTTAGTGTCAAACCTGGCAAAGCGCTTCCGGCAATACCGGCCGCACCAAAAGTTAGAAATGATCTGCGTTTCATGGTAATATCTTTTAATAAATAATTAGAATTCTTTCTGCTGTTAAAATTGAAGTTTTTAAATGATGATACCTGCTGGTTTAATATATGAAAGTCATCGCAAATGTCTATAAACCTTTATAAATCCACCGATACCGGCGTACGAATGCGTTGGTACCGGCATATGATGCGTTGGTATTGGCGTGCAAATGCTTTGGTATCGGCATATGGATGCACAAAGGCGCCGGTACAGGTGTCTCGCCTGTACCAAACTTGTCTTCCGGCCTCTGGCCGACAGGGTGCATATTATGCTAAATTTAAAAACTGCACTAAGGCCGGGTATTTACTTGCAACCGTTACTTCAGGTTATCGGCAACCGGGGGGACGGCCGGAGGCCGAAAAACAGGGAGGTACAGGGCGAGACGCCTGTACCGGCATATGATGCGTTGGTATTGGCGTGCAAATGCTTTGGTATCGGCATATGGATGCACAAAGGCGCCGGTACAGGTGTCTCGCCTGTACCGGCGGTTAAAGTGCCTGTTTCAAAGGAGTGATTCGCCTGTACCTGCGGTTGTGGTTAATCACTCCCCATACTGCTGGCCGGGCAAAAGGGGCTGAAGCCAGGCCTGTTCGACTTCACCTTCTACAAAATAGTTTTCTTTCCTTTTGGATGAGATAATCTTTACCCGGACATATAGCTCATCTCCTTCAAATTCATATGATGCTTCATTTCCGTTGTTTTCTTGTAAGACTTCACCAATATCGGTGCTATATAACCGGGTACGATCATTACGAACATTTCCATCCTCGCCTATATAGGGCTCACTGGATGCATCATAATCATCTTTTGTACCAATAAATTGTATGGTGTAATCAACCCCTTCCTCCTGATCTACTTTAACTGAGTATTGATTCCCATCCGATTTCGCTTCTGTAATTCTAACCCCCGAACTGGAATAAAAATCCCCTTTTTCTAAAGCTTTAACCATATGCTCCGCCGTTAGATAACGTGATCTGACATTAATCCAGCCACGTCCCGGCCGGGCGGTTTGGGATGCGCTATTTTCGTAATGGTGGGCATCATCTACCGCCACTCCAAATACAGGATCCAGATCAAGCTCGGCCAGCCGCTTCGTCAATACAATATCCCACACCCTATCAAGATCTTTGGTGCCATTTTCATCACCGAAGTTAAGTACTCCCCGATGGCCGTTATAGATCTCAAACAGCCTTAAATTTTCAACAGGGGCCATATCTTCCGCCGTTACGGCATTCCTGAAATTGGGGTGGTTCAGGTGGGGAATCATTTCCTGTCCGGTTTCTTCTCCCTGGTTCACAACCGCATCGATATTTAACCGGATGGTCTCTTCAACATTGGCGCCCGTTTCTGGTGCAATATAGTCCAAAATATTGGTGGCATTAACATGAACAACATGCTCGCCGGTTGTAATCTCTTCCGCATCGATCATAAGAAACCGCCCAGCCGCTTCAAATAAAGAGCGAACTTCAGCAAGCGGCTTAAGGCGCACTTCCAGTTCATCCTCTCTTGTTCGGGTTTCAATCCAATCATCCCCGAAACGCTTCTGGTACAGTTCGTAAACATCCGGACGGTCTTTCATATTGATCCATCTCTTACCTCTTAAAAAAGTATTGTGATCCGACAAGGCCAGGAAATGATAGCCGTGTTCATAATACCATTGGGTTGATACTTCCGGAAACTGATCCCCGTCGCTCCACAGCGTATGCGTATGTAAATTTCCCTTCCACCAGTAAAATCCATCATCATCCGGTTCAGGAGGCTCATACTGACCGGCATTGGGACGAAAGCTGTAATCCACAGGCAAATGAGTGTGATTATTGCTGTCAATTATAGCACTACTTTGGTCATGACTATGGCTGTGGCTTGAATCATGATTGTGCTGGTGATTATCGTTTGTCTGACCATAAACGAACCCGGCCGAAACAAAAAAAATCAGAGCTGTGGTCCATAACCTTGAGAATCTTAAGAAAACATCATTTCGAATCATCGGGAAACTTGATTTGTTAATTATTGATGCTATTTAACACTTTAGAATACCACCATCTGAATACATTTCAAAACCTACTGCAAATTGCCCCACAATAGTTATTCAGGTTTGTACAGGAGGTTAAAATCTATACATGTTAGAATAATATGTCCAATATCACAAAAAAATGTTTGTTTTAGTATATAAGAGAGCCAGTAAACGAGCAGATTACAATCATCAAAAACAGAGAGATTTTATTATGAAAACTGAGGAACAGATTATACGTGATGTAACCAAACAGTTGCAGTGGGATGCCCGTATAGACGCTACCGATATTTCGGTAACCACTGAGGGTGGAAACGTGGAGCTTAATGGATTTATCCCTTCTATGAGGGCAAAACAGGCGGCTCTTGATAATGCTAGTACGGTGGAAGGCGTCAATTCGGTAACAGATAATCTGAACGTTCGTTTCCCTGAAGGCAAAACGGTACCTGGTGATAAAGTCATTGAGGCAAATATTAAAAGTAATATCGGCCTTAACCTTGAATCTCATAAAATAAAAGTCAGTGTGCAAGGCGGTTGGGTCACTTTATTTGGCGCCGTCGGCTCGTACTGGGAAAAAGTGGAAGCCGTAGATCAGGCCCTGTTTGTTGATGGCGTAAAAGGAATAACCAATGATATTGCCGTGGTGCCCACTCAGGATTTACCCGATGAAATTATCGGAGAAGATATTGCAGAGGCGCTAAGGCGAAATTCTTACGTAAACAGTGATGATGTTGATGTAGTTGTTGAAAACGGCAAAGTTACCTTACAGGGAGTTGTTCCCTCTCAAAAAGCAAGAGATGTAGCTTACAACATGGCCCGGTACACTCCCGGAGTAACTGAGGTCGATAACAATATAGAATTGGTAAGAGAAAAAGAAACATTTTAGTTTAACTGCCGTACGCCGGCACTGGACTGTGTCTTAAAAGGTTGCTGAGGCAAAGCGTCCACGTATCAAAAGGCTGCTACGGCAAGCGTCCACGCTCGCCGGGAGTGCACTCGTGCATCCTGAGTGCATTCCCGCGAGGCGTAGACGCCTCACGGAGCAGTTTTGGAGCTTTTGATACAGCCCCGAGCAGTTTTAGGCTTTATCCAAAGCTATATGAACTCCAGAACAACCCCATATCAAGGCTGTATATATATAGTGTTGATATAGAGTTGATACGGTTTTGATATGGCGTTGTTCAGGGATTGAAGAGAGGGAGGATAACTAGTTGGGTATGGGCAAAATACAGTTGGAAAACTATCCTTAACTATTAAGATGATCTTATCTTAATTAATTCAATACGGACATTTTTCTGTATAAAAATAATTCAAGTAAAGGTTATACGTGTTATAATAATAACACCTTACGCCCCTTCTCTGAATTAATCTACAGGAAAATAGAAACAAGGAAATATTTCTTAATTTGAAAGTATGTTTCCTTGATTTGATATTATGATTTTTTGATTGTTTAGCTATATTCCTTGGCAACCTTCTTTGACCCCCTTTTGTACAAACAAAAAAATATATGCAAGATTATAATATCCTGGTCATTGAGGATGACCGGGATGATTACGAGCTGATCAAGCTTGAATTAACAAAAATTAAACCGGTTTCATCTGTTCAAATTGCAGGTACTGAAGAAGAGCTGCATGCTATATTTAAAGCGAAAAAGCTTCATTTGGTTATTTCAGATCATAATGTTTCCTCTTTTACGGGAAAAAAAGCGCTTGAAATTGTAAAAAAATACGATGAGAACCTTCCATTTATAATTTGCTCGGGCTATATGGAAGCAGAAGAGACTGCCGAGGCCATCAAACAGGGCGTTTCCGGTGTTGTTTTAAAAAATCACCTGGTGGGTCTTGGCCAGTTTGTACGAAAAGAACTTGAAGGTCAAAAATCTAAAGAAAGATCCAAATCAGACGATGAGCTTATCAATGCCGCTTTTGATTCTTCCGGAATTGGGAAGGCCATAATTAACGAAAAGGGACTAATTGTTAAATCTAATCAGGATTTTGCAGGGCTTACAGGGTATTCCATCAGTGAGCTCAGAGGAAAACCCTGGACAGAGCTGATCAATGAGAAATACTTAAAAAATGCCCGTGAAGTAATACATTCCGTACTAACCGAAGGAAGAGTTAAGACTGCTTATTGGGAAATAATGCATGATGGAAAGCCCCAGTATGTTCGTTGGACGATTTGCCGGATGAATAACTACTCTGATAAAAAATACATACTGTGCTATCTCCATCACGAATGGGATGTTTTAACAGATTTTGGACTCAAAAAATTTGATACTGCAATTATGTACAAAAGGATCAGATTATTAATTGAACATAACAAGCTGTACCGGAAACCCGACCTGAAAGTGAAGGATATTGCGAACATCCTGCGCACCAATAACAAATATATTTCAACGACCATAAACAAGATGGCTGGTGTTAGCTTCAATCGCTTCATCAACGAATATAGAATTAAAGATGCCATCAAAAAACTTACAGACCCCGCATGCCAGGGATTGCCCATAAAAGTAATTATTGAACAAGTAGGCTTCGGCAACGAAATATCATTTTATAGAAATTTCAAAGCCATAACCAGCATTACACCATCACAATACAAGCCCAATATCAGCCACTCTTATGAATAGCAGCATCTATAAAGACGCTTTTGAGAAAAATCCCACCGGGATTGCTATTCAACGGCTGGAAAATTCAGATGATGCCGGATCGCTCCGTCAGATCATGGTTAATAAAGCCGCCTGCATAACTGTTCAATTTGATCTTGAGAAAGAAAACAACCGGTTATGGAAAGATGCCTATCCTGAGCTTGCTTCCTCGGAGATATGTACAATAGTAGCCGGGGTAGCGCTAACAGGCCAAACGGCAGAATTTGAGATAGAATACGGTGATTCTCGATTTCCTCAAGCCTGTTGGAAGGGTTTGGCATGGCTGATTTCTGAGAAAACAGTAGCTTTAAGATTCACCGGAGATGCTAACACAAACCCAGCAAAGTTTTCCTTTGATCAAAAGGTTGCTTTAAAAGAAAAAAAAGCTATCCAGAACAAAAACGATCTGGATACGGCAAACGAAGAGCTGCTGGCTTTCACCTATTCAGTATCTCATGATTTGAGAGCGCCTTTACGAAGACTTGACGGGTTTAGCCAGGAACTGCTTAACAGCTACAGTGACAAACTGGATGATACCGGCAGGCATTATTTAAATCGTATCCGCAAGTCAGCCCAGAATATGGGGCAACTCATCGATGATTTACTGAAACTCTCGCGAATATCCCGGCAGAGTACCCAGCGGGAAACGGTCGATCTTTCCGATTTAAGCCGGGAGATCATGCAGGAGCTTCAGGAAGCTGAACCTGACCGCAATGTAGAATTCACAACGAATGGAAATTTAAACGCACATGCAGATGCCGGATTGGCACGAGTGGTGCTGTTTAATCTGATCACCAATGCCTGGAAGTTTTCAGTCGGCCAAAAAACTGCTCAAATAGAATTTGGTTCCACACGAATAGACGGTGAACTTGTTTATTACATGAAAGATAACGGAACGGGATTTGATATGAAATATGCTGATAAACTCTTCAGAGCCTTTCAGCGCCTTCATAGTTTAAAGGATTTTGAAGGCACGGGCATTGGTTTAGCCACTGTGAAACGAATTATCAATATACACGGTGGGAAAGTATGGGCGGAAAGCAAGTCCGGAAAAGGCTCAACCTTTTATTTTACTTTTAAGTCAAACATTTAACTACTATCTGAAATGAATACAGATTCTTACATCCTGCTGATTGAGGACAACCCTGATGATGCAGAACTTACCCAAATGGCCTTTAAAAAAAACAACTTTGCCAATAGCTTTATTACTGTTGAAGACGGAAAGCAAGCATTAGATTTTCTATTTGGGGATCAGCCTCAGGGAATAAATCAAAAAGGGTTCCCTGTGATCATTTTACTCGATTTAAATCTTCCGAAAGTGGATGGCCATGAAGTACTAAGGCAAATTAAAAGCAATAAGGCTACTAAACGGATTCCGGTTGTGATTCTAACATCATCTCAAGAAGATGAAGATATTATTAATGGATATGAGCTAGGTGCCAATAGTTATGTAAGGAAACCTGTCGATTATAAACAGTTTGTTGATGTTGTCAACAATCTCGGGGTCTACTGGCTGGCGGTCAACCATCCTTCAATTAATGCTTAAGATAGATGTAGAAACAAAATATACTTATTATTGAAGATGATTATGGCGATGCTGAATTGATTCACCTTGAACTTTATAAGCTTAATTTTTCATTTGAAGTTCAGGTTATTGATTCGAAGGCGGAGCTGCAATATACGTTAGCAAATAATATTCCCGATATGGTTATTTCGGATTATAATCTTCCGGATTTCATGGTCTGGAGGCATTACGCATGGTTCGGGGGTATATTTCGTACCTGCCTTTTATTATCTGTTCCGGATATATCGGAGAAGATGAGGCCGTGGAGATAATAAAGAAAGGTGCATCAGATTATATATTAAAAGATCGTTTGTTGAGACTTTCCTCCTCTGTTCAAAGAGAACTTGAAAGTTATGATGTGAAACAACAGCAAAAAGCTGATGAGCAGCGTTACCGTAAACTTATACAGATCTCCCCGGAGCAATTTATACTTGTGATGCCGATGGCAAGATTCTGCTTTATAATAAGGCAGCGGTTGCCCTTTGGGGCAGAGAACCCTTGTTAGGAATAGATTATTGGTGTGGTTTCTGGCAAGTATATATAAAAAAGATGGTTCCCCCCATGCCGCATGACATATGTCCGATGGCCATTTCCCTCAAGGAAGGCCGGGCAATTTCCGGTGAGGAAATCATTGTCGAAAGCCCTGATGCATAAATCCAAAACCGATTTAACGGGTTGCCATGTGAGTTCGGAAGTGTTTTGGAGGGTCGATGGTTCCAGCTTTGATGTGGAGTATTCTTCTTTCCCGGTCATTGATCAGGGTACCATTAATGGGGCTGTGGTAACCTTTAAAGATATCACTGATCGTAAGAGCAAAGAGAATACCATTAAAAGAGCCCTTGATGAAAAAAACATCCTGCTGGCTGAAATTCATCACCGGGTAAAGAACAATCTGGCTGTTGTTTCAGCCATGTTGCAGCTACAGTCCGATGATGAATTGAATAGTGAGGTTGCCGATAAGCTACTTTCCAACCCGAATCAAGACTATTGCCAATATTCATGAGCATCTGTATAAATCCAATACCTTTTCAAGATTGGAATTTGCCGACAGTATAAGCCAGTTAATAACCAATATCGTAAATACCTTTGGCTTCGCCACTATCCATTTGGATTTTGATTGCGAACCTGTCCAGTTGAATATAAACCAGGCGATACCCTGCTCTTTGATTATCAATGAGATAATTACCAATATTCTGAAGCATGCATTTTTGGGTAAACCGAGCGAGGCTATAAGCACTGCGTTAACTCAAAAGAACAACAAAGTGAGGGTAACGATTCGGGATAATGGCACCGCATATGACGGAGACCTGAATGACTTAACCAGTGATTCCATTCTTGAAATAATTGGCGTCCTTGCCGATCAGTTAAACGCTGAATACTACTACAGCACTACAGACAAGCATAACTCTTTCACTCTGGAATTCGTAAAGAAAACCTCCCCGGCAACGGAAATATATCTGTATAAAACAGGTGATGACGCTTGAGGCTGCCTCAAATGGCCTAAAAACTTCAAATTAGACTGCTAAGAGGCTGTCTTAAAAAAGCTAAAAACTGTTGCGGCAAAGCGTCCACCGAACCCGCCGGTACAGGTGTCC
The DNA here is from genome assembly GCA_040878085.1 of Balneolales bacterium. Lineage (GTDB taxonomy): Bacteria > Bacteroidota > Rhodothermia > Balneolales > Natronogracilivirgulaceae > JBBDMU01. Next base: position 284,756 of record JBBDMU010000012.1, on the reverse strand, counting down.
CGGCTGTACCTTCTTTGTCTTACGGCCTCTGGCCGGCAGGGCGCGTATTATGCCAAATATAAAAACTATACTAAGGCCGGCTATTTATTCACAATCGTTATTTATGCCGGCTTTTTATTTGTAATCGTGCATTTGAGATCGGCAACCGGGGGGACGGCCGGAGGCCGGGGAACAAAGATTGGAACAGGCGGGACGCCTGTCCCGGCGTCTTTTAGCTTTTTGTACTGCTCTTTTGATACAGCCTCAGGAATGCACTCGTGCATCCTGAATGCATTCCTCGCAAGGCGTGGACGACTCGCGGAGCAGCTTTGGAGCTTTTGATACAGCCTCGAGCAGTTTTAGCAGCATCCGAAGAGGGACTGCTTCATCTTTATTGCACCTTTTGTAGCGCTTGTACGTACTTTAGAATATAGTTTTTTACTCAAGCACGTAAACATAGAAGATTTGCTATGAAATATAACTTCTTTCTACTCCCTCTGTTCTTCCTAATCTCAATCACTGCCTGTGAAGGTCCCATGGGACCAGAAGGCCCACCGGGACCGGAAGAGCTTCCCACCTCTTTTGAATTTGAAGCAGAACTGGTTTCCCAAAATCAATTTGAGTTCTGTAGTAACATCCCCGGGCAGATTGAAGTTTTTAATGCGGACGTCATATTGGCATATGCACTGGAAGACTATATAGAAGATGATGACCTTGAGGTCTGGCGACAAATACCCATCACCGAGTTCAATGACCGGGGTACTTTACTTTTCGATTTCGATTACACCCTGCTGGACGTATGTATTTTTCTAGTCGCCGACTACCAATTAACTAACGGAGATGAATTTGATCGGGTCTTGATTCGTGCCGTTCATGTGCCTTCTGTTTTTTTATCACAGGAACAATCCGGGAATATCAAAAATGCAGAAACCTTTCGTGATTTAGAGACCATGCTTGGGGTGGATATTCAGCCCAAACTAAAGAGCATGAAGAGGTGATTAGGGAAGATCTTCTCCAATTATCCTAAGCTAAACAATTTTCGCATACTTGTTTCAATTGAGCTATATTATTTCTTTATGAAAATCTCCCTAACTAATTTGTTGAACTTATGAAGTCATTTCATACTGTGTTTATCGCTCTTGTATTCTTTTGTTTAACGGCTCAGCCTAGCCTTGGGCAATCTTCCGGAGCAATCCCTGAGGCCTCGCCGGAACAGGCGGGGATGTCCGCTGAACGGCTATCTAATTTGGATACTATGCTTGAAAATGCAATAAAAAACGACCAGGTTCCCGGAGCTGTGGCCCTGGTGGCTCGCAACGGTAAAGTTGTTTATCATAAAGCATTTGGAATGGCAGACCATGAAACGGGTCGTGAATTCAACAAGCATGATATCTTCCGCATTGCCTCCCAAACCAAAGCCATAACTTCCACAGCCGTGATGATGCTTTGGGAGGAAGGCCGTTTTCAGCTTGATGACCCTATATCAGATTATATTCCGGAATTTCAAAACCCCACCCTTCTTGAAAGTTATGACCCATCAGACACCAGCTATACAACTAGTCCGGCAGGAAATGAAATTACGATCAGGCATTTGCTAACCCATACATCCGGCATTGGTTACGGAATGATCGATTCCGACAACCGTTTCAGGGAGATCTATCAAAAGGCGGGGATTACGGATTTATTTACCACTGAACCCGTACTTATTGGCGATAGTGTTGAGAAACTAGCAGCCCTCCCCCTTCATCATCCTCCCGGTGAGCAATTTACCTATAGTGAGGGCCTTGATGTATTAGGATACTTTATAGAAGTCGTTTCAGGTATTTCTTTTGACCAGTTTCTGAAGGAACGGATTTTCGAGCCCCTTGGCATGAACGACACCTGGTTTTACCTACCCGATGAAAAATCCGATCGCCTGGCGCCGGTTCAAACCAGAGTGGATGGCAATTGGATCAATTACCCTGTTACTTTTTATGATCCGGAGTATCCGGTTCAGGGTGCGAAAACATTTTTCTCAGGCGGTGCAGGGGTATCATCCACTGCAATGGATTATGCCATCTTTCTTCAGATGTACCTGAACGGAGGCCAATACAACGGCACGCGCATCCTGAGCCGGACAACCGTACAGACGATTATGGCCAATCATGCGGGTGACTTGTATGGTGGCGACAATAAGCATTATGGCCTGGCATTCGGGGTCGTTACCCAGGATGGCCGGGACAGCGGTGGAATCGGAGGCCTGGGCACCTTTGACTGGGGCGGCTATTTCAACACCCAGTATTTCGCAGACCCCGAAAACAATATCATAGGTGTTCTCATGAAACAAACTCAAACATCAGAAGAAGGCACCGGGGATACTACTGCCTGGAAGTTTCGCCAAATTATAGGCGCTTCGGTTGATGATTAAGATTTGTTTACCCGGGGTTGTTAGATTCTATATCTGTGGATAACGTGACATTACAGACAAAACATGCTGATTGGGGACAGAAAATTTCTTGATGCTATCTTTTTTAATTCCATTACGATTGAATCAGTTGAAAGAACAGAAAATGGAATTCAGGTAATTGTAGATAATCCAACACATATCTCCTTTGATCTTACAACGGCAACGGGCAATGACCCTTCACTTGATTTTTTTGCTTCAAAAACCCTCCCCTCGGGAAAGCAGACAATCATTAAGATTTATACAGAAAACCCGTCATCGATCAATAAAATTGATCTCAATTTTATCGTTGAGAATCTTTTAATAGCTCCTGAAACAGGACTTCCGGTAACATTATCTTTTTTGGTAGAATAAGGTTACTAAATCCAATTAATATATTAATTTGGCTCCCCAGAAAATGGCATTCCTCTCACCCACAAAAACAAAACCCCTGCAAGTCATATTAAGACTCACAGGGGTTTGTGTGGTACCGCCGACCGGACTCGAACCGGTACGAGGTTTAAGCCTCATTGGATTTTAAGTCCAACGTGTCTACCAATTCCACCACGGCGGCAAAAGGTGTATTTTTTGCTGTACAAGATTTTGAGCTTTTAAATATTCTTCCAAATTGGCGGCATATCGTACTTTTTACCCCCTCAGACATCCAGTTTTGATATCTAAACATTTAAAGCCCAAATCAGTAATTTAAAGAACGCATTTGCAATAGTCCCCTAATATAAGGTTTAATAAAGTACTTCCACAAAGTAAAAGTTTAAAAAATGGGATCGAAGAAGAAAAAATCAGATCCCCGAAATAAACAATAATCAGGCTAATTAGAAGGGGAAACAGACAATTGTGTATGATCCAGCCACAGTTATAGGGCAAAGAGTTTTTTTATGGCTTATAACGATGTTCGTGTGAAGATAATTAACCCCTTAAACGTTTTGAAGATTTTAAAGCAGATCGTTTGCTTCAACTAAATACCTTTAATCATTTTACTTTCTTAGGGAATAACACCTAAGTCATATTTTTTATAAATACCTGACGTAATTGAATTTACTTGAGAAGGGTCAAAGACGTAAACGTATAAGTAAAGATTGTCACCACTGTCCATTGCTCCGGATATCATAGAACTATAATGAGAAGTAAGATTTATATCATTAATTGGTCCATCGGATTCAAAACTATTCCCGTTACTGCTTAAGACTATAATTCTCGACCAATAGCCATTATAAACTTCAAAAAGATTAGTGGTCCCCTGTCTAGGATTATTTGGTGATGTTGTAAAATTTAAAGAAACTACAGAGCCTAAATCACCTGAAAGGGTGGAGATATCAAAGTCTATATTTGTATATTCCTGCCCCATATAAACCTTCTTTGAAAGTTTTGGATCTTTAATAAATACTTCGTCAGGGTATAGGTAAAAATCGAGTTCTTGCATGCTGAACTTGTTTTCTTCAGCATCATCTTCAACTTCTATGGTTAATGAGACAAGATTATTATCTACTTCGGGATAGACTACCTCTGAAATATTATAAACAGCTCCATCTCTCCCAAAATGCCGAATAGTATCCGGTTCTTCATCATAATATTTGGGATCTTCATTTAGTGTAATTTCCACGGTTCCATTTCCTGTAACACGCAAAATTCTGCCGTTTTTGTCAGGATCAGTAAGTTTAATAACCAGGTAAGAGGGGGAGTCCATAGAGGTCTTGAAATAGGATTTCCCCTTTTCAGGGTAAAGAACTTCTATTGTGGCTCGTTTATTTTCTTCTTTCATATCAAATAAACCATCCTTTCCGCAAGAATAGATGAAAAGGAGCGATGTTATGGTTATCAAACAAGCTATTCTTAATTTCATTATTTTAAATTACTTTGCTATCTATTCCAGATGATGTTTCAGAACAATATATTACAAAGATTTAATAAATAGCGGATTTAAATAAAATAAGTAACAACAAGAATTATATTCACAAACTTGTCCACTCGGGGGCAGAGTCGTGCGCAACCATTTTTTTAGTGTAAGTAGGAGTTATTGCCTGTTCTCTTATTTCCTGATGGCCTTTAACACATCCTGTTTCCGGCTTTGTTCTTCTTCGAAGTCATAGTCATCCTGCAAGCCCAGCCAAAACCATCTGAAGGCCATATCAAAACCGTATCAACACCATAAATATACAGTGTTGATATAGAGTTGATACAGTGTTGATATGGCCTTGTTACACTTTTGTTCAGGCCCTGGCTCCCTTGTTTCTCCGCGATTTTTTAAATCACAGCCACCCTTTCTTTCGAAAATAGGCCACCAGCGATAAAGCCATAACCAGCATGAGAACGATCGCAAACGGATATCCGTAGTACCATTTCAGTTCCGGCATGTTTAAGGGGCTGGTTTCCGGGTCAAAATTCATCCCGTATATGCCTGCCACAAAGGTAAGGGGGATGAATATGGTGGCGATAATGGTGAGCACTTTCATCACTTCATTCATGCGGTTGCTCAACCCCGACATGTAGATGTCAATGAGACCGTATATCATTTCCCGGTTGATCTCAATATTGTCGATCACCTGAACCACGTGGTCGGAAACATCGCGTAGGTAGACTTTAACCTCATCAGTTATATACGGAGATTTATCTCTGATCAGGTTGTTAACACCTTCACGCAGCGACCAAACCGATTTCCTGAAGAAGTTTAAGTCTTTTCGGAGCGCCTGGATTTTTTGCAGATAACTTTCTTTAGAATCTGAAATGATGAGCTCATCCAGTTCATCAATCGATTCGCCGATCAGGTCCAGTGCCTGGAAATAGTGATCCACAATGGTATCGATCAAAGCATATGCCAGATAATCGGTGCCCAGGTTTCTCAAATAGGTGTTGGACAGCTTTAGCCGTTTTAAAATGGGATCAAATACAGGCTTATCGCTTTCCTGGAAGGAAAGGACGTAATTTATACCCAAAACGATGCTAACCTGTTCGGTTTCCAGGCTCAGGCTGCCGTCTGATTCTGTTTTAGGGGTAATCATTCTCAGCACGATAAAGACAATATCAGGGTAAGGCTCAATTTTAGGACGCTGAGAGGTACTTACAATATCCTCCTGCACAAGGGGATGCAATTCAAAATAATCCCAGACCGCCTTTAATTTATCAATTTCGTGCAAACCCTGCACCTGAATCCAGGTCTTTGAATCATCTTCCAGATAAGATGCCGATGTACTAATCTCTTTAATGGGGACCGCAGTGTAATGATCTTCATCAAAATCATGGACCGTAAGCAATACTTCATCCAATCTTTGGATGCCCGTATGGATGGGCGTGCCCGGAATTTCGCCCGGTGGCTTGCGGTAAACCTTTTGCATCTGAGCCAGATTAAACAAGCTGTGCATCGAACTGGTTACTTTTTTAATCTGCCTTTTCATATAATCGGACCCTTTTTGATGTATGGAATAGACTCAAAATATACCCAATTACATGAAAAAGTTTAATAACATATATAGCCCCTAAGCTTTGGGACAAGAACACAAAACTACTCAAACAATAAGAAAGTACCCCTTCTTTTTTCTATTGTGAAAAAATGCATTACCAAATGAGTTGCTTATAACTCCGTTATTAATGAAATTACTATAAATATTTTAAATTAATCGATCATGGTTGAGGCTCTGTCAAAGCAACTAAGCAAACTCAATAAAAATGAAAAATTACTTCTTGTCGAGGCATTATGGGATTCTATTGCTTCAGATCCGGAAGATGTTGAATTGCCAGCTAATCATAAGGCTATTATTGAGGAGCGACTTAAGACTTTTGAAGAAGATAAAGCGAAAGGAGCTGACTGGGATGACTTCATCAAAAAGTATATATAGATTGTAATGGTCATCAAAGCCAGGACCACATAAAATGGAAGTCTCGAATTTAATCCGGTAATCATCATAATCTTCACTGCCCTTGGTGGTTTGCTGATGGGGGTATGGGAAGTAAGAAGTAACTTACTTTTAGTATTATCATTTACCCCGTTTTGCTGTTTATTGCCTTCCTCTCCCCTTGCATAGCATGCACATTATTTACCCCATGCCTTTTAATCAGATCGCTGTAATAATGGCCGCTGTCTTTTATAATGCGTTCCTGGGTTTCATAATCAACGTGGATCATACCGAATCGTTTGCCGTAGCCGCGTTCCCATTCAAAGTTGTCGAGCAGGGACCATGCAAAGTAGCCGCGGAGGTCTACGCCGTTTTGGATGGCACGCCCGCAGGCTTCCAAGTGGGATCGCAGGTATTCTGTTCTTTTAATGTCGTTTATTTTCCCGTCTACAACTGGATAATCATAGGCTGATCCGTTCTCTGTGATGTATAAGGGCAGGTTCGTAGTTTCATAGACCCACTTCAGGGTATCATATAACCCTTCGGGGTAGACTTGCCAGCCCATATCGGTTATCTCGCCTTCAGCGGGCAAGGTATGGGCATTTAGGAAACCGTCCTCAGCTGCTGTGGCAACACTACGCCGGTAGTAGTTCACGCCCAGGAAATCCAGGGGAACAGCAAGATTGGCAAGTTCTTGCTTCGACCACTCCATGCCATAGGGTTTGAACAAAATATCTGCTGATTCTGGTATGGAGCCATGAATCCAGGGTTCGAGAAAGAGTTTATTATGATAATCATGAAGGATCTCCAGGGCGCGGGTATCCTCTTTCGAATCGGTAGCCGCATCAAATTTGGTAAAATCACAGGTAACCCCAAGCTGGTGATCCGGATTCACAGCCCTCATTTCCCGGATGGCACGGGAGCTTGCCAGCAATATATTCTTATAGGATGATGCAGCATGTTTCATATCTTTAATGCCGGGGGCATGGATGCCCGTTATCATACCCAGGTGCATAAAAACCCAGGGCTCGTTAAGGGTGATCCAGTCTTTAACCCTATCGCCCAGTGCTTTATTTACAATAACCGAATATTCGGCAAAGATGTTAATGATATCGGGGTTGGCCCATCCCCCCTTGTCTTGTAACGCCTGGGGAAGATCCCAGTGGTAAAGGGTGATCATGGGCTTAATACCAGCTTCGATCAGCTCATCGATTATTCGGGAGTAAAAATCCAGGCCTTCCTGGTTAACTTCTCCCTCACCGGTGGGCATAATGCGCGGCCAGGATACCGAAAGGCGGTACGTCTTCAGGCCGAGGTGTTTCATCAGCGCAATATCCTGTTTCCATAAATTATAATGATCGCAAGCCAGATCGGCATGATCACCATTCAGAATAGCTCCTTTTTTCTTTGTGAAGTTCGTCCAGATGCTCGGACCGGCACCACCGGCCAGTGGATGTCCTTCGATTTGAAATGATGACGTTGCGGCGCCAAATAAAAAGTCGGATGGAAATAGTTTAGTAGGCAAAATAAGTGTAATAAAATTAATACTCTCTGTTATATGGTATAAACAGAATGGGTTTAATATTATTACATCTTAATTAAAATTCTGTAAGATGTGGGCATGTTACCTTCTATTTCCCTTTACCCAACTCCTATACATCCCCTACTACCAGCCGGGCTTTAGTTGGAGTTGGTTTGGACTTAACCAAAGTTTGGTCAAGATTTTACCGGCTATCTATTTGCAATCGCTACATTCGAGATCGGCAACCGGGGGTACGGCCGGAGGCCGAGGAACAAAGATTGGGACAGGTGAGACACCTTTCCCGGCGGTTCCAGACGCCGGGAAAGTTAGTCATAAACATCTGCCGTACAGGTGGGATCGGGCTTTACCGCCGGTACAGGCATCTTGCCTGTACCTTCTTTGTCTTACGGCCTCTGGCCGACAGGGCGTGTATTATGCAGAATATCACAACTATATTAAAGGCTGATTATTTTATTTTCAACCGTTACATTCAAGATCGGCAGCCGGGGGTACGGCCGGAGGCCGGGAAACAAAGATTGGGACAGGCGAGACACCTTTCCCGGCGGTTCCAGACGCCGGAAAGTTAGTCATAAACATCTGCCGTACAGGTGGGACAGGCCGGACACCCTGAACCGGCGGGGAATGATCAGAGTTCTTTTGATACAGCCCTCCCCTGCCTAAAATATATTACGTCCCGTAAACGCCCTGCAAAGCGTTGCTTCATCCACATATTCGAGTTCGGAGCCCATGGGGATTCCGTGGGCTATGCGGGTTACTTTAACGCCGAGGGGCTGCATCAGTTTGTTGATGTAGTAGGCTGTCGCTTCTCCTTCGGCATCGGGATTGAGGGCCAGGATTACCTCTTCGATTTCTTCATCGTTGCCGTTTACCCGGGCCAGCAGCTCACGGATTCGAATGTCATTTGGCCCGATGCTGTCTAACGGGGAGATCACCCCGCCCAGAACATGATACCGGCCTTTGAATTCGTTGGTTTTTTCAATGACGTAAACGTCTTTAGTTTCTTCTACCACGCAGATGCTGCCGGCGCTGCGTTTGTGGCTGGAGCAAATGGCACACGGGTCCTCGTCGGTTATATTATAACAGATCGAGCAGTTCTTGATAGATTTCTTTAGCTCAAAGATAGATTCCGCCAACTTGAACACTTGGTCATCACTTTGTTTTAGCAAGTGCATGGCAATACGCTGAGCAGATTTTCGGCCCATGCCCGGCAGTTTTGCAAGTTGTTCAATGGCGGTTTCTAGCGTTTCAGAAGTGAGGTGCAAATTACAGTGATCAGGAATCGGTTATCGGTGAGCAGAACGATCGAACAAGGGCCCTACTTCAAGCCCAGGTCGCCTAAATCCATGCCGCCGGGTAGTCCGCCGGGGAGCATGCCTTTGGTCATTTCGGCCATTTTCTCGCGTGAGACATCTTCGGCCTCATTCAAAGCTTTGTTAATGCCGGCAATTATAAGGTCTTCAAGCATTTCAACATCATCTTTATTGATAATATCATGGTCCAGTTTAATACCAATAATTTCACGATTGCCGTTCGCTTTAACTTTTACCATCCCGCCGCCGGCTTCAGCTTCGATTTCCAGTTCGGAAAGTTTACTTTTGGCATCTTCCATCTTTTTTTGGAATTCGGTGATTTTCCCGAACAGATCAGCCATATTTTGCATAATAAATCCTTATTTGTAATTAGTATTCAAGTTCCGCCCCAAACAATTCAACAATGGTGCGAAGTGTGGGATCCTTTTTTTGAAGTTGTTTATACATGGTATACGGGTCTAACGCATCCTCAGTCTCAATAGTTTGTGTCACCCGGGTTTCGAAGCGTAATTTCTGACCGGTTAGTTTGTTGAACAAGCGGCTAAAGTCCCGCTTTTTCTCTTCGATGATCTCACAAACAAACTGATCCTGGCATTCCAACACCAATTTGCCATCTTTCAAGTCGATGAGCTTTACCCGCTGCAAGGTGAAGTAACTGACTTTTTCCATCTTATCATTCACTTCCTGAAGGTATTTATCCCAAACCTGTTTGGCATCGTGGAGATAGAACGGTTTATCGCCTTGAGCAGGTGATGCTTTGGGTGGAGTATTATCCGCCACGGGTTGTTCTTTGGGCGCCAGAGCAAGATTGCCGCTGATTTCACCGGTGTATTCTTCACCGGCGGGCGAAGCTTGATTATTCCCGCTTGAATCAAGATCTACGGTAGAGAGCTTATTCTTGGTGCGTCCCAGCGAAGGTTTGCCGAAGAGGTTATCCTCTTCGTTGGCTGTCCCCTGATCGTCTGCCGGTGGAGTTTGCCTGGTTTGCTGTGGCGGGGGCGCCACTGATTTCTGTGCGGGCTGAGGTTTCGAGGCAGGTGATTCAGCTTTTTGCTCACTCTGCGCCGGCTGCTCCGGGGGTTCTGGTGTTGACGAAGGTGCAGCACCGCCTTCTTTTAGACTTTGAAGCTCCTCCATAAGCTGACGTAGCCCACCCAGGCGCTCAAGGTGGATCAGCTTCAATATCGCAATTTCAAACTGGATTCTCGGCTGCCGGGCTTCCCGGATTTTAAACTGCGCATCGTTGATGATATGGAGCATGCGCATCAAATCATCGGCTTCGAATACAGCCGATGCTTGCTGGTAACGTTCTTTGGTATCGTCAGAAGCCTCTATGAGATAGACATTTTTCATATCCCGCGCCAGGTACAGGTTTCTCAGGTGCTCGGTAAGGGTGCTTAGAAATTCCTGGATGTCGTAGCCTTCCTGAAGCAGATTGTCAATAAGGGTGAGTCCGGCATTGGCATCTTTTCGATCAACGGCGTCCATTAAATCAAACAAGTGTTCTGTGCTTACCACGTTCAGGGCGCTGAACATTTCCTGGCGGTTAATATCCGTACCACAAAAAGCAATGGCTTGATCCATGATGCCCAGGGCATCACGAAGGGAGCCGTCGGCTTTTTTAGCAATTACATGCAGGGATTCATTATCAATTTTGATGTCTTCGGTCTCACAGATCCCCCGCAGCCGGGCTACAATTTCTTCTACTTTGATGCGGCGGAAGTCAAAACGCTGGCAGCGCGACAGGATCGTCGGGAGGATCTTGTGCGGCTCTGTGGTCGCGAAAATAAAGATGGCGTGCTCAGGAGGCTCTTCCAGGGTTTTAAGCAGGGCATTGAAGGCCTGCTTGGTGAGCATATGGACCTCATCAATGATATAAACCTTATACCGCCCGTTCTGCGGCTTGATACGCACCCGCTCCCGCAAGGCGTGCACATCTTCGACTTTGTTATTCGAAGCCGCGTCAATTTCAATAATGTTCAGGGTGTTGTTGAGAGCTTCACCATCAACGGTGGCGTCCACTTCGTTGATCGTGCGGGCGAGTACCCGGGCCATGGTGGTTTTACCAACACCCCGCGGACCACAAAACAGGTAGGCATGGTTGATCCGGTTCTGTTCAATTGCGTTCTTCAGCGTGTTGCTCACATGTTCCTGTGAGACAATATCCTCAAAATTTCTAGGCCTGTATTTGCGGGTCAGGGCCTTGTATTGTTCAGCCATCGGGGATCTTAGCGTTAAGGTTTTTGTACAAGATATAAAATTCAGGCTCTAATGTAACGGGGGGAATTAAATTGAGCTTTCGCTTTAAAACAGATCGTCCAGATCTTTATTCCTGTTCACTCCCTCCAGAATAAAATGCGACTGTGCGTGTGTTTCGGCCGGTTCCAGATGTATGGTTACAACGGCATCACCCCAGATAGCCTTCATTATATTCCTTTCCAAAATAGTCGCTTCATCGTGGGCAATTTGGAGTTTGATATCCTTTTTGAACAGGGCATGAAATTCGACCCAGGTGGTGTTTCCGGTAGTGCGGTGGCGCAGGTTATGAGTGCTGATTATGTTGGGAGGCAGGTTCTGGCTAAGAATCTCTTTTATAATTTTATCTTTATCGGGATCACGACTGTCCATCAATCCTTTTAAGGCATAGCGGATCAACTTGATGCCCTCGTACATAATATAAGATGCCACGCACAGGGCGACAATGGCATCAAGAATCACCCACCCTGTAAACCTAATAAGCACAAGTGTCAGAACGACTCCACCGCTTGTCCACACATCAGTAAGCGTATGTTTACCATTACCCCTGAGGATCATATTGTTTTCCTCACGGCCCACCTTAATGAGATAGCTACCCAGGGCCAGGTTGACAAGACCTGCCAGTAATATTACAGCAATTCCTTCATCCAGATTCACCAGAACTGCACCGGTAATTAAATTATTGACCGACTGAACGATAATGGTAATGCCGGCAAAGATAATCAGCAAACCTTCGGTTCCCACGGCAAAAAAACCGATGCGCTCATGGCCGTAATGGTGGTCTTCATCGGGTGGTTTTACACTTAAATACACTCCGAAGGTTGAGAACCCTACTGCAAAAACATGCACAAAAGATTCAAGCGCATCCGATAAGACGCTGTTGGAGCCCGTCATTATGAATCCGCCGAACTTAAAGGCGAATGCAACGAACGAGACAAACAGACTTATTTTAATTGCTTTTTGACTACGGCTGGCCATGGGCAAAGCCGGTATTACCGGCTGTTTTTATTAAGGGGATTAAAGTAACTATGCTACTTTCCGCTACAAAAGTTTTAATAATGCTTCACTGACTTGCGTCTCACTTCTCATGTAATCTTCGTATTTTTTAGAGTAATGGGAAAGATCGAATGAATTTCACGTTTAGAACGGATTATTATTACATCATTGCAAAAACACAGCATAAGATATTAAGATTTTGGATAACATTAATAAAACACACAGAAAGATATTCGAAGCTATTTCAAAGGCGGGGGAAGATTGCGGGCAAGAAGTATTTGTCGTTGGCGGTTATGTACGTGATTATTACCTGCACCGGTTAAGTGGCGAAGGTGGAGATATCGATTTTGTGACGTTGGGTTCGGGCATTAATGTTGCCAGAAGGGCTGCCGAAATATTGGATACGAAAGACGTAGCTATATTTAAGAATTTCGGTACGGCGCATGTCCGTTACAAAAGCTTTGATCTGGAGTTTGTAGGGGCAAGAAAAGAGAGCTATGAGCGCCATTCCCGTAAACCCATTGTGGAGAACGGCTCTTTGGAAGACGATCAGCTGCGGCGCGATTTCACGATTAACGCCCTCACCTGGTCGCTTAATAAAGAAGATTTTGGTCAATTGCACGATCCATTCGGCGGCCTGCAAGACCTGGAGAATAAATTAATCCGCACTCCGGTAGAACCGGACATCACCTTTAGCGATGATCCACTGCGCATGTTGAGGGCGATTCGCTTCGCGACACAGCTGGACTTTGAAATTGAAGAGAAAACGCTGGATAGCATCAGGAAATCTGCTCATCGAATGGAGATCATTTCTCAGGAACGCATAGTCGATGAATTGAATAAGATTATCATGAGCCCCATTCCATCTGTAGGTTTCGCTCACCTGTTCGAAACAGGATTACTGAAAATTATTTTTCCGGAGCTCTATAACCTGCGGGGGGTAGAAGAGGTTAATGGAATCCGCCACAAGGATAACTTCTGGCATACCCTGCAAGTGCTTGATAATGTGGCCATGAGATCTGAGGATTTATGGCTGCGCTGGGCAGCTATATTACATGATATAGCAAAACCCCCCACCAAAAGGTTTTCTCCCTTGGTCGGCTGGACATTTCACGGCCATGATGCGCTAGGTGCACGATGGGCGAAAAGAATATTCCGCAAGTTTAGTCTGCCCCTGGATCATCGCTTGCGTTATGTACAGAAACTGGTGAGGCTGCATCTTAGGCCTATTGCATTGGTTAACGAAATTGTCACCGATAGCGCGATACGAAGGCTGATTGTTGAGGCAGGTGATAATCTGGATGATCTGATGACGCTTTGCCGGGCCGATATTACCTCAAAGAATACCCGGAAAGTTAAGCAGTACCTTAGGAACTTTGATGCTGTTGAACAAAAAGTGAACGAGGTGGCAGAAAAAGATCGTCTGCGAAACTGGAAGCCCCCCATCACCGGCAACGAGATTATGCAAGCTCTTCAGCTTAGGCCTGGGCCTCAGGTTGGTATTATCAAAAAAGCCGTTGAAGAAGCTATTATGGAAGGCGAAATCCCCAATGAACATGACGCTGCCTACAATTATGTGCTAAAAATAAAAAACAGGGTTCTTGAAACTGACAACAACTGAACATTACATGGAGTTAAATCAAAGCGAGTGGGTCACCCAATCTTACGCAAAGATAAACCTTGGGCTGCAGGTTCTAAGGAAACTACCTACCGGCTATCACGAAATTAAGACGGGGTTCTGCTTTATTGAATGGTCAGACCGCTTTTCAGTTAAAAAAGCCAACCAGCTTCTGCTGAACATGTCCGATGAATCAATCCCTACCGATGATCGTAACTTGATCATTAAAGCGATTAAGCACCTTCAAAATTATGTACACTTTCAGGGACATCACCTGATTAAAGTGGATAAAAAGATACCCGCCGGCGCAGGATTAGGCGGCGGAAGCAGTAATGCTGCAACTATTATCCGAATGATCAATAAAATTGAACAGCTGGGTTTATCGGATGCTGATCTTGCAGACCTATGTGCCGGCATTGGCGCCGATGTGCCTTTGTTTCTAAAAGGGAAGCCGGGAATTGCATCAGGAATCGGTACTACCATCAAACACCTTGATATCCAGCCTGACTGCTGGATATTGACTGTCTTCCCGGATATTCTTTCAAGCACCGCTGAGGCTTATGGTTATTGCGTTCCTGATGAAAACCCCCAGATCGATTTGGAGGATATACTGGTGAACGAAGACCTGGAAGAATGGAAGTATTTACTGCAAAATGATCTTGAAACCAGCGTTGTTCAAAGGCACCCGCTGGTTGGTGACCTTCGCGATCAGTTGTACGAGTTTGGCGCCACCTATGCCGCCATGAGTGGCAGCGGTTCGGCTGTGTTCGGCCTTTTCGAGCAGGAGTTTCTCGCAGCGGAGAGTTATAACACACTGTTGGATCTAGGTTTTAAAGTGAACCTGACGCCCCCGAATTTCAAGCCTGATTTTATGGTGTATGAGAAAGGGTAAGGAGGGATACACGGGCTGGTAAAAGAGTAAAGAGCACAGGAATTAATTTATTCCCTTGCCAGTACTTTATTTTCCTGTTGCTTGGTATCCTTCAACCACAAATCAACAACCATAGCAATCGGCCCTACAAGAAATAAAGCATAGAAGGGCGCATATACGGCTTCATTGAGCCGGAAGAACATTTCCACAAAGGCGATTGAAAATGCTACCAGATACTGCCCTTTTCGATTATCCACTGTCGTTTTGGGGTCCGTAATCATGAAAAAAACAAACAGCTGGTACATAGGACCCGTAAGCGGCGCGATTTCAGCAAAATAAGGATCACCCGTAAACCAGCTTCTGACCACGGCAAGGGCTAAGAAGGAAACCACATAAGTCGCGCAAATGTGGAACCGTTTGATTTTCGCTATCGAAATAGACCCGATGATCCATATCAGCAGCATTGCCCACATGTTGTTACCCCACTGAATGCTGAGTATGGCCATATAGTCTGAGGCAAGCACGATCATAACGACTATGCCGAAATTGGATGGATTCCAGATATGGCGGTCTTTGTATCGCAGCACGTATTTCGAGGCTACCGATATCATCGCACAAAGGGCGTAGGGCCACAAAAGGGTTGATCGTATCAGAATACCTACACTGATGCCGGATATATAGGCGCTGGACATATTGCGCCATTTGCCCATGACTAACCTGTGGAGAATGAGTTCAACCACATAAGCGGAAACAACAGCAGTGATTAAATTGTAATAGCTATCCAGTATCCCGAAGGAAATATGAGCGGCGAATAGAATGCCCGTAATTAATAAGGGGGGCGTGTAACTTTTCGGTATCCTGAAATTCCTAATGCTTGTCATTAGTTCCAAACCTATGGCTCCTTTATAGTATGGACCATGTTTGGTTCCGGGGTATCCAGCTCCTGCACTTTTCCGGATGGCCATTGTATCTCCACTTTCTCGATCTCAGGATTTTTACCCAGACCAAAATGTAAGGGAAGCTGATTTTGAGCGCTGAAACCACTGCCCCCGGTTACCACCTGCAGCTGTTGCCTGCCGTTCCAAAAGAGCTTTACCTGCGCGCCAATGGCTGACCGGTTGCTTTCGGTTCCTGTTAACTTAAAGCTAACCCATTCATACCCGGGAGCCACAGTATTTTTATATACCCGCAAGGGCCCACCCTGGCTTGCCACGATAACATCAAGTACGCCCCTGTTCCACAGGTCGGCATAGGCTACCGCGCGGCTATCAAGCCCCAAAGCTCCGCCCACTGAACTGGAAACCTCACGATATTTACCGGCCCCGTCATTGATCCATATTTTATTTTGCTGGTATCCTGAAAAGCTCCTGCCGTTCATGGCAGGCCAGTTCCTGGCATCTTCAATAATAGAGATGTTTCCAGCGGCCACTTTTGAAAAGTCGTACCAGTATTCACTTCTGTCTTCGGACGATACATAACCATTGGCCACATAAAGATCCTGACTCCCGTTGTTGTTGAGGTCACCAAATTGCCCTCCGTAGGCCCAGTCGCCTAGCGCAATGCCCATATTGCCGGCTAGGTTTCGGTATTTAAGGTTTTCACCGGCAGACCTGCCCGATGGAACCCATAGATTATTCCCCTGCACCAGAAAACCAGGTTCGGATATATTGGTTATATATATCGCCAAACTTCCCTGATTCATCACGTCCCCGAAAGCCACACTCATGCCGCTTTTAGGAACAAAACCTATTCCTGTTTCCCCGGCGGCGCTTTCAAAGCTGGCCCCATCGTTGTTTAGATAAATCTCATCGATGCCATAATCATTAGCCAGCATCAAATCCGGATAGCCAGAACCATTCAGATCAGCAGCTGCAGCGGCTAATGTCCACCGGTTGCCTGTCAGGCCACTTTTTTCGGTAACATCCTCAAAACGCCCATTGCCCATATTCTCTAGTAAAAAGTTTCTGCCGCCATTGCGGGCATACTCGTAACTTTCGGGCATTATCTTAGTTGTTTTCAGATTCCACAAATCTATGGTTTCAGGATAAAAACCTCCAATGAACAGGTCGAGCAGTCCATTGCCGTTGTAGTCAACCCAAATGGCGGTGTTGGCATTTACCCAGCCCGGCAGGCCGGATTTTTCAGTGATGCGGGTGAATCCTTTCCCTTCTTCGTTGCGAAATAATTCAGGCTTGCCCCATTTATACAGGAACAGGTCTTCGTATCCGTTGTTATTCATGTCACCCCAAACGGCTCCCATAGAGACCCCGGCTCCGGCTTTGTTTGCATCCGCCAGCCCCAATTCGTCGGCCACATCTTCAAACGTGCCGTCGGCCAGATTCTTAAACAATGAGTTTTTGCTTGCGATATTGCTGTTGGTCACATAAATATCCTGATACCCATCCTTATTGTAATCGACAACAGAGACGGAGGCTCCCATCGAACCTACCTGGGGCAGAATATGATCAAGCTGGTTATCCAGTACCGGGCCCTGGTGCACAAAATTGATGCCCGCCGATTCTGATATTTCCTCCAGAAAAAATCCATATCGGTCAAGAGACTCTTCCCGGTTTTGCTCTACAGGGTATTTACTTTCCCACCAAGAGGATATATTCATACCCAGCGGTATGGCAATCAAAATGATAAAAAAAACAGTGATACCTGTTTTAATCTTGTTGTTTTTCCCGCTCATTATATACTTTCTCTTATCTGGTCATGTCTTAAAACTTTAGGGCGTTACGGAACAGTTCCGGAGTTACATACCGGGTGTGGTAATCGATCCAATCCTGCCGGTTCTCCAGAAATACAGGATCATCACTCAGCTTTGTATGAGGGGTAATATAATCAGCATCCCCATGATGGGGAAGCGGAAGTACGGTTTCCGAGAATCCGGTGCTGTAATCGCCGTCTTTTATCCAACCGTCTTGCACAAATACGTAACTGCGGATATACCCTTCTTCCGGCTCATCTATTTCACTGAACCGCAACCGGATTTCATCCCCCGCACTCATAATGACATAGCGATCATCTATACCATTCAGCAGTGTTGAGATGTCGCCGTAGCGGGTGTGGTAGCCTTCCAGATTGCGCCAGCGCGGGGTGGTTCCCGAAATCAGGTTGTAGTTTGGCAGTTTTGGTGAAGTAGAGTCCGCCCGGCCCCATTCGGAGAAACCACGGTAGGTCAGGTCCATCTTTTCAGGCTGAAGCTCTGTTTCTTTAAATTCATCTTCGGGCAACCCCTCAGCCCACCGTATGGCATCCCAGTACACTTCCGTGGTGGATCTGAGCCTTAGTCTTCTGTCGGCATTGCTTTCAAAGATTTTCTCCAAATCCAGCATGATGGTTTTTGTTTTCCCCGCCGGGAAACCGTAATCTTCTTTTACTGTTTTCCAGCCACCGTTGCCATCGGGGATTTCCACGTCGATGCCTTTTGGCACGGGGTTATCGCCCTGGGCTATGGCAAAATTGATGGAGCTGTCGGTGGGACGAACCCACCCTGATGCCAGCAGCCAAAGCGCTCCTTCTGCAGGCGGTTCATCGCCCAGTACTATCTCGATATAATGGTCTTCAACCACCCCCTGGAATAAGGTCTTAGTAAAGGGGTTCAGGTAGTTTTCATCGATTTCGCTCACGATCCGGGTCACATCGTTCCCCTTATCATCCAGCACGGCAGCAAATGACTTCGGGGTTTCCGTCAGGCGAACGCTCAAATCAGGCACGGGCAGGGCAAACCGCTCGTCTATAAATATTTCGGTATCTTTGGGATGATCTACAGCAACAAGGCCCAGATGGTCGAAGTAATGTGTTTCCCAAAGCTCTGCGCTCACCCTGAGGTCGTAATATCCGTCGGTGGGCGCCAGCATCTCTCCGGGTATCCTTACCCGATCCAGAGTCTGGAGAACCCCGCCTGTTTCCAGCAAGTTGATGCGCAGCCCCAGAGCCGAACGCCAAATCAGGTCCGTTACGAACTGCATTTCTTCACCATTGTTCGTAAACAGCCATGGACAGGACCCTTTTAGTATCTGCTCGTTGAATATTGTCGAGCCATAGCCCATTTCCTCAAATTCAGCTTGTACTGAGCCGTTCGGCCATATGATCCTAAGCATATCGGCTTCCTCATAAGTGCCCAGACCAAAATGAACTATTGGGGAGGTCATTACCTGTTTCTGATACAATAAACCGGAGCGGACCTCCATTTCTCCGCCTATGCCAAATGAATTTATTCGCTTGTCTCCCTGGTTTCCCGAAGCCCGGGCCCTTAACGAGCGAGCCCCATAATCTTTTGTTCCGCTGTTAATTAACTGGTAGGGCTCGCCCTCCGAAATTCCCACCAGGTCCAGTCTTTCATTCCCATTACGATCAACTATGGAAGCCAGGCCTCCGGCTATTTCCACGGGTAGCAAAGTAAAATCACCGGCTTCATCACCCAGCCACACCTGGCTTTTCGATGATGTAGATACCACAATATCCAACCGGCCATTATTGTCAATATCCTGGATAAACACCCGAACTTCAGAATCATCCAGATCAATCTCCTCTGCCAGGGTCTCGGTTTCCCAAACAGCCGATTCCGGATCAAGCGCCATACGGACAATTGTATTGGCTTCTTTCACCATAACAATATCAAAAGTTGAGCTTGCATTGATATCGGCAATAGATAATGCTTTTATGATCCCGGGTTCAGGGAGTCCTGCAAATTTTTCAAACCTCCCGGTGCGAAGGTTTTCATAAAGGTGAAGACGGCCTTTGTTATCCAGGAATAGAGCTTCCGGTGGCCCGTCTCCGTCCAAATCCGCCCACTGAAAATCTATGGCGGATTCAATTTCATTAAAGAGTTCCACTTTGGTAAAGGTATCGTCACCGTTGTTACGTAAAGCGAAGGGGGATCCTTCCCGGGGAGCAAGTATAATATCCAAATCGCCGTCCATATCAATATCCGCGGGCCAGAGGCCTGAAAAGGGCATGTTGAGAATCGGGTCGGGTATTTCCAGGTTACCGGTTACATCGGTGAAGGTAAAATCTTCTTCCTGCACATAGAACTTCAAACCTGCGCTGCCGGCAAACGCCAGGTCGTTTAGAAAATCGTTGTTGAAATCAATCTCAATGACAGAATGGCGTGATGGTTTTCCGGGTGAACCGCCCGGAAAATCCAGTTCAGCTTCATTATTGATGGCCGCCTTGTTACCGCTTATGGTGACCAACTGCGGTGGATGGCTTTCAGACAATACAACCGACTTAACCGCTTCCGGGCTATCCAATACAGCAGGCCGTTCGGCCTCAAACGTCAAATCAAGATCAGGCGAAGCGGCACTTACTTCTGCTTCCGGAAGCCATAGGAAACGTGGCAGCACAAATCCTATATTAGTCTGCGGCAACTGTATTTCGTTAAGATCCCTTTGAAAATCCGGGAAGGGATCAACGATATTTCGTAAAAAAGCAAGCTCAATAGTGACATCATCCGCGTGGCCTGATTTAACAGACTCTCTAACCAGCGCCAACTGCTCACCCGCATCGTCAGGCAATGCTGAAACTAAATCCTCAAACTGCCCCAGATATTCTTGCAGCAACCCATCATTACCTTCCCTGGCAGCCACGCGCATAGACTCCAAAAGGATAATTTTGTTTTCCGGTTTTAACTCCTGCATTTGTTCGAGCAAATCAATGATCTTGCCTGCATTCGCGGAAAAATCCTCAGTTTCCAATTCGGTGACCAGCGCATAAATCACCTTTAGATTGTCAGGGTCGGCTTGCATCGCCTGCTCAAGATATTGAATAGACACTTCAATATTCCCCATTCTATTCTCCAATATACTGGATAGAAAAAGGATATCTGCATTGTCGGGCGCCAATTCCCTGGCTTCCCCTAAACGTTCGGAAGCCAATTCATAATTGCCCTGTCTCATGGCATATAACCCCAAATTACCCCAGGCAGCAGGTTCATCAGGGTAACTACGCGCAACTTCATCCATTTTGTTAAAAGCAAAAACCGGCTGATCCGTTTGGATCGCCGCCAGGCTCATATAGAAGTTGGAAACGGCATCCCGGTACTGCTCAGAGCTTGCATCGGGCAGCTCCTCTTCCGGGCTGCAGGAAATAAAAGCTAGTAAAACGAAACATGTTAAAAATAAGGATATCGGTCTTTTCATCAGTGCCACTGCTACGGTAATATTAAATGATATTAATAATTAACGAACGATAGATACGCTTAATAATTTCCGCCGGCATTACGGACAGCTTATTATTATAAAATGGATCCGTGAGGCATGGCCAGGCGGAGTTGTAGAACAGGGTACCGCTTTTCATTCGCAATTTATAAAGTTAATTAAAAAATACATGGAAACAATCTGAAGGGTGTTGTTTTTGATCTCTGGTTATTAATCTCTGATCTCTGGCATCCCCCTCCTCCGCCCTTACCCCTACCAACTCCTATACATCTCCTACTACCAGCCGGGCTTTAGTAGGAGTTGGTACGGACTTGGTACGGAGTTGATCAAGCTTTTATCAACTCGTAAAAGCCTTTACCGTGTCCGCGGCTGACAAGAATTATGGAGGTATTGTAATGAAGCTATTGTAGCAAGATTTTAGCCAAATTAAAATTCTGTAACTACATTTAATACATAACCCTTTTATTTGTGTACAGGTTTTATCATATTCCTATAGATTTACGCATAATAAGGGGTAGCAGATTCACTATAACCAACATTGAAATAGAGAAATCATGAATAAAAAAGTAACGAAGAGCGGAATTACCCGCAGAAACTTCATTAGCAGCACTGCTGCCGCGGCAGCGGGTTTTACTATCTTGCCCAGCACGGTAGTCAGTGGCCTGGGCCACAGAGCGCCCAGTGATAAGCTCAATATAGCCGGTATCGGTGTGGGCGGCCGAGGAGGCAGTGTACTCAGGGGCATGCAAAGCGAAAATATTGTCGCCCTCTGCGATGTTGACTGGAGATATTCTCAGGGAACGTTCGATGAATACCCGGACGCCCGTAAATACTGGGACTGGCGCAAAATGTTCGACGAGATGGGTGATGAAATAGACGCCATCGTTGTGGCTACGGCCGATCATGCCCACGCAACAATTGCCGCAACAGCGATGACCATGGGTATTCATACCTATGTGGAAAAACCGCTTACCCATACGGTGTATGAATCCCGCCTGCTCACTAAGCTGGCCGCCGAGCATGGTGTGGCCACGCAAATGGGCAACCAGGGAGCTTCTGAAGAAGGTACACACCAGGTTATCGAATGGATTAAAAACGGTGAGATTGGCGAGGTCACCAAAGTAGAAGCATTTACCGATCGTCCGATTTGGGCTCAGGGACTTAACCGTCCGAGCGAGGAACAGCAAATTCCCGACACCTTCAACTGGGATCTGTTTGTTGGGCCTGCTAAAATGCGTCCGTTCAACGAGATCTATACCCCCTGGAATTTTCGCGGCTGGTGGGACTTCGGCACCGGCGCCCTGGGCGATATGGCCTGCCATATCCTCCACGCACCATTCAAGGCACTGGATCTGAGCTATCCGACCAAGGCTCAGGGCAGCTCCACATTACTGCTTACAGACAGTGCCCCTACGGCACAGAAAGTGCGTCTGACGTACCCCGAGCGCGGTGCGGGCAAACCTGAAGTGGACATACACTGGTATGACGGCGGCATTCAGCCTCTGAAACCAGAAGGATGGCCGGAAGGGAAAGACATGAACCAGTATGGCGGCGGAGTCTTGTTCCACGGGAGCAAAGATACGCTTGTTCACGGCTGTTACGGCCGCGATCCATGGCTGCTATCCGGCAGAGTTCCGAATGTAGCGAAAACCGAGCGCCGTGTCGTTGACGAGAGCCACCAAATGGATTTTGTACGCGCCTGTAAGGAAAGCAAAGAAAACCGAGTGGAAACAACATCACCGTTTAGCGAAGCAGGACCGTTCAATGAGATGGTCGTGATGGGAGTTCTGGCGGTTCGCCTTCAGGCCCTGAACAAAGAGTTGGAGTGGGACGGCGAGAACATGCGCTTTACCAACATCTCCGACGATGAAACCATCCGTACGGTAATCGAAGACGGCTTCAAGATCGAAGACGGTCACCCATCCTTTACTCAGGAATGGACGGATCCGATCAATGCCAATGCATTTGCGCAAGAACTCATTAAACACACATACAGAAACGGCTGGTCGCTTCCCGACATGCCCGCCTAATGTTTTAATCATAAAACCAAAAAGTAATGAACACAACAATAAACAGTATATTTAAAAGCATGGTGCTGATCCTGATTACCGGTGGGCTTTTCGTAGCCTGCCAGTCAGGAACGGAACGTGCCGAACAAGCAGCGGAGACTATGGCTCATAATACTCTCACCGAAGCCGAACAGGAAGAAGGTTACACCCTGCTTTTTGACGGGCAGACCAGCAACGGATGGCGTGGCTACAACCAAAGCAGCTTTCCTGAAGGCGGATGGACCATCGAAGATGGAACCATACGCTGCATTGGCTCCGGCCAGGGCGAGGCCGGCGGTGCAGGCGGCGATATTATCTACGACCAGCAGTACGAGAACTTCACGCTTCGCCTGGAGTGGAAGCTCGCCGAGGGCGGCAACTCGGGTATATTCTATCTGGGTCAGGAAGTGGAAGGTCAGCCTGTATGGCAGACTGCCCCGGAAATGCAGATCCTGGACAATGACAGGCATCCTGATGCTATGCTGGGCGAAAATGGAAACCGCCAGGCCGGTTCGCTGTATGACCTGATTCCTGCCGATCCGCAGAACACCAAACCGATTGGCGAGTGGAACCAGGTAGAGATCATCGTTTATCGTGGCACTGTGGTGCACAGCCAGAACGGCGAGGTTGTGCTGGAATACCACCTGGGCACCTCAGAATGGGATGAAATGATTGCCGCTAGCAAGTTCAGTGATTACTCTGGATTCGGCAAATTTGAACCCGGTTATATTGCCCTGCAAGATCATGGTGATGACGTCTGGTTCCGAAACATCAAGATCAAGGAAATGTAAAGGCTTAAACTGGCGGCTGAGCTATAAAAGCACAGCCGCTTTAATAGCTTTTATACGGTTCAGGCTTGTTGCAGTAAATGAGGTGACCGTACTTTATAATTCTATCAAAGGGCAGATGATTTTTAATCGTCTGCCCTTTTTTTTGGTGCTGACTAAAATGCACCGGCTGAATTTGTGCCGGTTTCGGTATATTTGCATTATCTTGGGTTTATGGATGGGGCTGTCTCAAAAGGGCTAAAACTGCTTGGGGCTGTATCAAAAGCTCCAAAACTGCTCCGTGAGGCGTTCACGCCTCGCGGGAATGCACTCAGGATGCACGATTGCACTCCCGGCGAGCGTAGACGCTTTGCCGTAGCAGCGCAATCCCCAGCCAATCCTGGCAAGCTTGGACGCTTGCCTCAGCAGCCTTTTGAGACAGACTCCGTCTAATACATAAATTTTTATGCCGGTTGGCGGGCGGGATAACTGCCAAAGATTTTCATAAATACAGCCTTTTCCTCGAGCTCTGTTAGGGCAGGTTTCACGGCGGGATCGTTTATGTTGGCTTCAATATCGATATAGAACATATACTGCCAGGGCTTGTTCGGACGTGGCCGGGATTCCAGCTTGGTCATATTGATTCCGTGGGCGTTTAAAATATTTAAACAACCTATCAATGCCCCTTTTTCATGGGGTGCCGCCAAAACAAGAGACGTTTTAGATAATATCTGAGGATCACATTCAACCGGTTCGCGGCTTACTATCACAAAGCGGGTAAAATTCTCCTTCTGGTTGGCAATGTTCCGCGCCAGAATATGGAGGCCGTACCGTTCGGCGGTGTTTGTAGAGGCAATGGCCGCTTGTGATAAATCGGCATCATCACTCACTTTTCGGGCAGCCATGGCTGTGTCGGTATAGGATTCTATATGGCAGCGGGGCAATGTTGACAGAAAGTTGCCACACTGAGTAATGGCCTGGGAATGGGAGATTATCCGCCGAATCTTGCTAATATCAACAGGTTCGGGAGCCATTAAGCTATGCTCAACACGCAATACTTCTTCTCCGGTAATAAATAAGTTTTTTTCACCAAGCAGATCGTAGGTGTCGTTGATGGAGCCGGCAGTTGTATTTTCGATAGGCAAAATAGCATAATCAGCCTGGTGATTTTCTACAGCTTCGGCTGCTTCCTGAAATGATCGGTAGCCTGCGCATGACAAATCAGCATAACGGCCTGCAAAATGATGAGCTGCCGCTTCATGGCTGAAGGCCCCTTCCGTGCCCTGATAGGCAACGGTAATGGTTTTTGCACCTCTGCGCTTGTTTTGATGGTCAACCAACGAATACGCCTGATAACGCACGGCATAGCCAATAATATCCCTGAACAGTTGCTCCACAAAATAATGATCCAGTCCCGCTTCGCCTGCAAGATGACGGATTCGGCTGAGTACAACTTCCTCCCGGCTGGTATCGCGGATCAACTTATTTTGCTCAATTTTGGAGGTTGAAATGCTGGTTACAATATTTAATCGATCAGCAAGTGCTTCTACAATTCGCTGATCGATCTCGTCAAGCTGCTTTCTGATTTTCTCAATATTCTGTCCTGTCATCGGGGTTTTAGCTTTTTTTAGTAAATAGTGGGGTTCAGTATCCTTAATACATATAATTTCATTTATTTAATCCACCTTACAACATAGATCATTTTTCATTAAATTATAAGTGAACCCAAACATAGAAATAAAATTTAGAATGGCTGTAAAAAAGAAAGCAAGACGAAAAGAAGATTTACACCCTGAGTCACTCAAAGCGGACATTCAACATCATATGCGCCATACTTTGGCCATTGACGAATACTCTTCAACAGATTGGGATAATTACCGAAGTTTGGTTTACACGGTTCTGGACCGGCTTCATGACCGATGGATAGACACGCAACAAGATTATTATAATAACGATGTTAAGCGGGTTTATTACATTTCAATGGAATACCTGATCGGCAGGCTACTCGACAGCACCCTTATCAACCTGGGCATACTTGATGAAACCAAAACGGCTCTTGAAGATCTAGGCCTTGATTACGAGAAGATACGAGATTCAGAATGGGATGCGGGATTAGGCAACGGTGGACTTGGCCGACTTGCTGCTTGTTTTCTTGATTCTATGGCAACATTGGGAATACCGGGATACGGATATGGAATCCGGTATGATTACGGTATTTTTTATCAGAAAATTATTAATGGTTTCCAGCATGAAGCACCCGATCAATGGCTTCGTTATGGGAATCCATGGGATGTTATGCGTCCTCAAGTGAGCTATCCCGTAAAGTTTCATGGGGAGTCTATCCCTTATACCGATTCAGACGGGCACCTCCGGTTCATGTGGGAAAATTCCGATGAAATTAACGCCACGGCCTTTGATACACCGGTTCCCGGATATGGAAATGATGTTGTGAACAACCTCAGGTTATGGAAAGCCACATCCTCAACAAGTTTTGATCTGGACAGCTTTAATCAGGGCCAGTACATTGATTCTATGCGGGACAAACAATTGCATGAAAATATATCCCGAATCCTCTATCCGAATGATAAAGTATTCGTGGGCCAGGAACTCCGCCTTAAACAGGAATACTTCCTGGTTTCGGCCACCATGCAGGATATCCTTCGCCGCTTTAAAAAGAAGCACAACGACTGGAGGAAACTTCCCGACAAGGTAGCCATTCAGTGCAACGATACCCATCCAAATCTGGCTGTACCTGAGCTGATGAGATACCTGATGGATTTAGAAGGCCTTGACTGGGACCTGGCCTGGGATATCACTACGAAGACGTTGAATTATACCAATCACACTGTTTTACCCGAAGCGCTTGAAAAATGGCCAGTCGCGCTCATGCGATCTTTGTTACCGCGCCACCTGCAGATTATTTATGAAATCAACAAACGCTTTTTGAATTCGGTACGCGACAAATATGGGGAGGATTTGAACCGAATCCGCCGGATGTCTATCATCAGTGAGGGCGAACAGCCGTCGGTACAGATGGCCACACTGGGTATTGTGGGATCTCATAAAGTTAACGGGGTAGCTGCTTTACATTCCGAGCTCATTAAGAAAACCATCTTTAAAGACTTTTATGAAATTTATCCTGAAAAGTTTACCAACAAGACCAACGGCATTACACCGCGAAGATGGCTGAAACAATGCAATCCGGAACTATCCGCCTTTGTCACCGAGAAAATAGGCGATGGCTGGGTTACCAATTTGGACGAACTGAAGCAACTTGATCCGATGGCCGAAGACGAAGGATTCCGGAAACGGTTCATGGATATCAAGAAAAGCAATAAAAAACGGCTGGGCGATTACATTTTAGAGAAGAATAATGTGCAGGTAAACCCTGATTCCATATTCGACATCCAGATCAAAAGGATACACGAATATAAACGTCAGCTTCTATCGGCCATTCATACGGTTGTTTTGTACAATCGCATTAAGAAAAATCCAGACGCCGACTTCCAGCCCCGTACGGTTATTTTTGGTGGCAAGGCGGCCCCTGGTTATGCGATGGCGAAAAAACATATTAAACTAATCAACAGCATTGGGGAATTGATCAATAATGACCCGGATATCGGTGATAAGCTGAAGTGTGTTTTTCTGAGCAACTACAGGGTTTCCCTGGCCGAGATTATGATACCGGCAGCCGATCTTTCCGAGCAGATTTCCACGGCGGGCATGGAAGCCTCCGGCACAGGAAACATGAAGTTTGCGCTGAATGGTGCCCTCACTATTGGCACACTGGACGGTGCCAACATAGAGATCAAAGAAGAAGTGGGCGCCGATAACATCTTCATTTTCGGTCTTAACGTTGATGAGGTGGAGCACCTGCGCACCGATGGTTATGATCCGATGTACTATTACCATCAGAACGCCGAACTTAAGCAGGCTATCGACCAGATCCGCGACGGTTTCTTTAGTCCTGATATTCCAGACTTATTCCACCCGATCACCAATGCCCTGCTGGAGGGTGGCGATTATTATATGCTTTTAGCTGATTTCGATGCCTATGCTGAGAAGCAAAAAGAAGTTGAAACGCTTTATCGTGACAAAGCGAAATGGGCTAAAAAAGCAATCCATAATGTAGCGCGTATTGGAAAATTTTCTTCGGACCGCACGATAAAGGATTATGCTGAGGACGTTTGGGGGCTTTAGTTTAGAGGTTTAGTGTTTTTTGTTGCCAGTCTCTGGTTTCTAGTCTTTATGGGAGTGTTTGTTGTTTCTAGTTTTTGTTTCTCCAGGTTGTGTGGGTTAGGGTGTGGCCATTGGAGGTGAAGGTTAGAGCTCCATTTAGGCTGGTGTAGAGAGTTATTGTTCCGGATTGGCGGAGGCGTTGAGTTGTTTGAGGATGTGGATGGTTGTAGCGGTTTTGTAAGGCGAGTGACGTGGCAGAGTATTTGGGGTTTACCTGGTTCAGGTAGGTACTTCCTGAGCTGGTATTACTGGCATGGTGGCCTACTTTGAGTAGATCTGCCTTAAGGAAATCTCCATAGTGCTCTACCATCTTGTTTTCGGATTGCTGATCTGCGTCACCGGAAAGTAAAATGGCGGTGTTGCCATAAATGGCTTTAACGACTACGGACCAGGTATTGGGGTCATTTCCTTTTAAATCAGGATGAGGGCCGGTTATAAAAAACCTCATGGCATCTCCTATTCTTATCCTATCGCCCCACCCCACTGATTCTATTGGTATATCGGCCTGTTGTGCTTTCTCTAAATATACTTGATTCGTTTGGGAATCATAGTCGAACTCTGAGTTGTAGATCATATTTATAGGTATATTCCCGATTAGCGTACTGATTCCGCCGATATGGTCAGCGTGGGGGTGGGATAGGATTACGGCATCCAGCTCTTTGATACCGCGAGCTTTTAGTTCCGGTAACAAAACCCGCTCTGCACTGTTCTGATAAAATGATAAGATTCCGGTGTCATAGAGGATATTCTTTCCGTCTGGCGTCTCCAATAAGATTGCATCCCCATGCCCGACATCAAAAACTGTGATTAAGAGATTGCCCGTATTTTGCTTGTACAGCAGGTGAGACTGGTATATGCACAAAGTGAACAGCAGTATAGCTAACGCTTTCCATCGTATTGTTGGTTTTAAAGCGGCTGCGATAACCATAAACAGGGCGGCCCATACAAAAAAGAAAGCGGGAGAAGCTATGGTGCCTTCAATCCAGGACCATTTCAGTGCCGATGCGCTGGCGGCATATTGCTGTAGGTATCCGGCAATTAGGTCGGCCGGCGTATTGAGCCAGCCTCCCCAGCCAGGCAAAACCAATTCGACAGGGATACATAATATCGACCACAAAAACATGAGCTGGGCAAAAGGCACCGCGATAGTATTACTAAGCGGGCCGATAATTGAAAACTCATTAAAATAGTGCATCAGGATAGGATATAACCCTGCTTGCACAAACACGCTAATCGCTATAAACTGAATTACCTTTCCCTGGAATTGGTACTTGAAACGTGGAGGCAGGATAGATCTGCTGACAGGCAGAACAACAAGAATTACAAAAACAGCAGTGAAAGAAAGCTGGAAACCCACTTCAAACAGCGCCTTAGGATTTATCAGTAAAATAACCAGGGCAGCTATACCCAAAATATTCAACGAATTGCGGGGCTTTTGAAACAGTTTCCCATAGACAAACAACATTGCCATTACCGAGGCTCGGAGGATGGAAGTGGAGAAACCCGTAATTCCGCTATATATAATCAGGATAACCAGTGCTATAAACAGGCCAACTATTTTACCATACCGGAATGTCCAGAAATATGGTATGATCAACCAAAAGGGCAACAGAATAAAACCGACATGCATGCCCGATACCGCCATTAAATGAGCCAGGCCGGCACGGGAGAAGGCTGTTTGCTGATCGTTATTTAATGTGTCTCGGTCTCCGAGCAAAAAAGCTTTGGCAAGAGCGGCATTACTTTCCGTAAAGATGGCATCCACATAATGAAGAGCTTTAAGTCGCCAATGCACCCATTGCAATTTTGATACGTCTGGACTTGAGATAATGATATCCTCAATATCTATGACAGAATAAATACCCCGGTTATTTAAATAAGCTCCATAATCAAAATCATTAGGGTTCCTGGGCTTCGGAGTTTCAGCAAGGGTGCCACTGAAACTTAAATAATTGCCCGTGTTCAATTCAGGCACTCCCCCCTTATCGAACATGCGGGCCGATGATTTAAAGGCAACCGCCCACATTCCAGCGCCTGGTATATCAACAGAATCAACTTTCACATCTAATTGTGCGTGACCGGAGGCTGTTGTCCTGGAATCAAGAATATGCCCGTAAAAAGTCAAATTCTCATCAAATACTGCAAGTTTATGTTCAGGCGGGGCAGGTTGTTCGTTGTGCAAGTTAAACCAAAGCCCGCCGAAAGCAATGGGCATGATCAGATAAGCTAATATCTGCCGGGAGTTGCTGTGCGATAAACGTGAAAGACCCGGTACCATCAGTAGCAAAAAGATGCAAAAAGTGATCAGCCAGTACATTACAGTATCCGATAACAGATAACCCAATATAATACCCAGTATCAGCAGCAAAGCCAGCCGTAAAGCCGGATAGACACCAAGAATAATTTCCCTCTGTAGATCTTTTGTCATATTATATAAGACCCACATCCGGACATTTCCTTACGCTTTAATTTGGGAAAGAAATTATAAAGAACTTAAGTTAGCACAACTGCGTTGTTACCCTGTTATAGGGAAAGCCGGATCAGGCCAAGGTTTAGCATAATTAATAATCACTTTATCACCCGTTCTTCTTTTTAGCTTATATTATGAATATTGCAATAGTTTGTTACCCTACATATGGCGGCAGCGGTGTAGTCGCTACGGAACTCGGAAAAGGTTTAGCCCAGAAAGGGCATAACGTGCATTTTCTCAGTTATGCAAGGCCCATGCGGTTAGATACCTTTGAAACTAATATCACCTACCATGAGGTGAATATTAACGCTTACCCTCTGTTTGAATACCCGCCATATGATCTTGCGCTAGCCAGCCATATGGTAGATTTGATACGTTATGAGAAAATTGATCTTTTTCATGTGCATTATGCCATCCCACACGCAACAAGCGCTTATTTGGCCAAGCAGATATTAGGAGAAGAAGGCAAACATGTTCCTATAATCACCACTTTGCATGGAACGGATATTACCATTGTTGGCAGTGACCCCAGTTATGCACCGGTTGTAACTTTTTCAATTAATCAAAGCGATGGCGTGACTGCCGTTTCTGATTACCTGAAACAAGAAACCTATAATGGGTTTGAAAT
Source organism: Balneolales bacterium (assembly GCA_040878085.1). Lineage (GTDB taxonomy): Bacteria > Bacteroidota > Rhodothermia > Balneolales > Natronogracilivirgulaceae > JBBDMU01. Next base: position 253,597 of record JBBDMU010000012.1, on the reverse strand, counting down.
TAACAAACCCATTGAAGTGATTCCCAATTTTGTTGACACCGAAAGGTTTAATAAAACCCCTAAAGAACATTTCAAAAAAGCTATTTGTCCGAATGGAGAGAAAGTCGTTACTCATGTGAGCAATTTCAGAAAAGTAAAACGGGTGGCCGATGTGGTATCCACTTTTCATAGAGTAATCGAAAGCGGTATCGAAGCCAAGTTACTACTTGTAGGCGACGGACCCGAACGGACCAATGCCGAGACCAAATGCCGGGAACTTGGAGTATGCGATCATGTCCGATTCCTGGGTAAACAAGAAAAGATAGAAGAAATACTGTCCATCTCCGATCTCTTCCTAATTCCTTCGGGATCAGAAACTTTCGGCTTGGCTGCTTTGGAAGCTATGAGTTGCAGCGTTCCAGTAATCAGCTCTAATATCGGGGGACTGCCTGAGCTCAACATCCACGGAGAAACCGGTTTCTTGTGTGAACTTGGTGATATAGATACGATGGGTGATTACGCCATCCGTATCCTAAAGGATGACAGTTTTCAAAAAAAGCTGGCAGATGCCGCCCGACAGCGGGCAGAACTGTTTGAGCAAGACAAAATAGTTAGCCTGTACGAAAAGTACTACCTTAAAATTCAGGAAGAAAAGAGTCAGAAACAAGAATCAGTGTAATAACCAGTGTAATAATCATGTAATAATCATGTAATAATCATGTAATAATAAGTTACCTCATAAGTATATTGTAAGCTATCTTATTTTAGGTCTTTCATGGTTCTCTACTAAACTTCATCCTTTTTTATCATGTCTAAATCGTTTTATGACTACACGGTTGGTATAGAAGAGGAATATCAGCTGGTAAATACCGAGACGGGAGAGCTGAATTCAGCTATCGATATCCTGTTGAAGGAGAAATCGGAAGACGAGGCCGGTAACAAGATCACTTCGGAGATGATGCAATGCCAGGTTGAAATCGGCACCAAGGTTTGCACAAGTCTTCAGGAAGCGCGCGAACAGCTGGTTTCCATTCGGCGAACGGTCTCAAACCTTGCAAGGAACCATGGGTTAAGTATTGTCGCCGCAGGTTCTCACCCTTTTTCGAAGTGGAAAGATCAAGACATCACCGAACGTGTCCGCTACCGGGGCCTTGAGCTTGAAAACAAACGCCTGGCCCGGCAGTTGCTCGTTTGCGGTATGCACATGCACATTGGCATGGACGATGATGACGCACGAATCGACATCATGAACCAGCTAAGTTATTTCTGCCCCCACCTGCTTTGCCTTTCGGCTAGTTCTCCCTTTTGGGGCGGACACGACACCGGTCTTCAGTCATATCGTTCTGTAATCTTTGAATGTCTGCCCCGCACCGGCATCCCTCCCAAATTCCGCTCATGGAGTGACTATCAGGAATTCCTCGACCTTTCTGTGCAATTGAATTGTATAGACGAACCCACAAAAATACGTTGGGATATCCGCCCTTCCCCTAAATTTCCAACGCTGGAAATCCGAATAGCAGACGTTTGCCCGAAGCTGGATGAAACCATCGCCATTTGTGCTTTAAAAATAGCCCTTGTAGCTAAATTAAAAAAGATGCAGCGCAGCAATCAATCCTGGCGACATTACAGAAAAGAGCTTATTCAGGAGAATAAATGGCGTGCGGTGCGCTATGGCCTTAATGGAAAACTACTAGACCTCGGGCGTAAACGGGAAGAGGGAGCACGGAAGCTTATCTTTCAGCTACTAACTTTTGTAGATGATGTTGTAGACGATTTAGGAATAACGGAGGAGATTTCAGGCATCCATAACATCCTGGCTGATGGGAATTCTGCCGACCGCCAGCTTGCCGTCTATAAAGAAAACAACAGCACCAAAGATGTAGTAGACCTTCTGAAAAAAGAAACTATGTTGGGAATTGAGAATTAGATTCAGAAAGCAACTCTTCCAAACTCAGTAATCTTCCGCCATTGAATCCGGTATAGAGTATATAAACCCGGTCATCGGTAATGGTTCCTGATGTAAGCTCTTCAAAGGCTTTTTGATAAAGCTGTAGCTGATCTATATACCCCTGGTTTCCGGAGAATTCAGAAAGGACACTCTCCTCAGGCAACGCTGTTTTAAAATCTATGAGGCACCAGTGTCCGGAATTATTTTGTATGAGCATGTCTATTGTGCCCCGAATAAACTTAGCATCGAGGGACCGGTCATCCGTAACCTCAAACGGAACTTCTTTCATCGTGCGCGGTGCACCCGGGAAATTAGCATCCAGACAGCTTCGTGCATTCACGATATGCCGTTGCAATGCTTCTCCGTTCTCTTCAATTAGTTTGTTTGCCCCGGGGTAGCCCAGTGATGCGGCTAAATTAGCCAATAATTCACTGCTGTTTTCGAAGTCAGGATTGATTTCTATAGCGCGGTGAATTAAAGTTCCTGCGTCGGCAGCACTGATCGTTACCCATTGGTTTTGAACGTTCCACCCAGGGGCGCCTGCTTCTTTGGATTGAGTAACCGTTCTCACTCCCCGGGATGCAGAACCGGAAACCTTTCGGAGCTTGTCAAAATTGATGGTTTCCCCCTTTGGCTTTTCCCCGTTAACCGGCATTTTATATCCGGCACTGATTCTGTTCGATAGTTCTTCGATCTTTTCTTTATTGAGGATATCATGAACAAAAGGGGAACTGTCAGGATCTGTTTCAGCCAGCCAGCCCTGGAGAAGTTTCGAAAAAGATCCTTCCCTGTGATCTGTTTTTGATTTACAATAATTGACGGTATATCCGAACAACAAATGGCTTTCGGCACGTGTGGCCGCCACATAGAACAGCCTGATAAGCTCTGCTTTATCACGCTGTTTGCATTGTTCGCTGATTACCTTATGGATCACCGATTTATCGCTGTCTTCCTTACCGTCGCGATCTTTGGGATTATAGGAAAATACCGGCAGGCCAAATAGCTGTTCATCCAAGGGGGTTTCATATATCCTGTTACCACCCTGGCTGTTATAAGCACACATATCAGGCAGGATGACCATGGGGAACTCCAGTCCTTTCGAGCCGTGAATGGTCATGAGCTGGATAATGCCCGGATCGGGAAGCTCGGCATCGGCTTCTACCACTTCTTCTTCCATCTGGATGCGCAGGAAACTAACAATCTCAAACATGTTCCCGCGGCCGGACATTTCAAGTTGCCTTACAATATCCATTAGCTTTATTACATTTTGGCGGGCCTGTGGTTCACGGATATACCCGTTTAAGAAGTTAGTCTCAAATACTGCTTCCTCCAACAGTTCGGATACTCTGGAGTAGGGGGTTTTATCTCTGAGGCGTTTTAGAAACGAGATCATTTCCAAAGCCAGCTTGTCCGGGGGAATCAACGCCTTTTCTCCCCAGCTCTTCCAATCCGCAATAGCCTGCCAGTATGTGGAGTAACGTTTGCTTTTCGGTTCATCCATAGCATTACGTACAGCCAACAACCCGGCATCGGACAGGCCTATGAATGGGGACCTCAGTACACCGACCAGAGAAAGATCATCAAAGGCATCCTGCAGGAAAGCCAGCAAGTTGTGACAATCCATGATTTCCTGACGGTTAAAAAAACCCCTGCCGCTACTCACGGTGAATGGCAGGTTATAAAGCTTCAACGCCTGTTCATAATAATGCTGGTTCTTACGCCTCTTGAACAGCATGCCAACAGCGCTTATCCCCTGCTTCATCATCTTTGTGATTCGCTCGTAGCCCGGCTGTTTGCCCTGTCTGATTTGGTCCAGGAAATCAGCGATGCGCAAGGCTTCCAGGCGGCATGATTCATCTTCATACAACTTTCTTGCCGGGCGGTTTAATTCATCCGGGTCAAAAGCAGCCTCTGCTGCCGGGCCTTCCATAATGCGTATTTGTCCGGGATGATTTTTCTCCCTGCCAATTTTGTTTTGCGGCCTCAGCAACCTCTGCGCCTCAGCCATATAAGGTTTCCTTACCTCTTCCTGGTTGAAACAGTGGCTGAACAGGCTATTTACAAAGTTGATGATGGTATCGTTCGAACGAAATGACCATGATAATCTCACAACCCGATAAGCATCAGAATTGGCTGCCTGCAGCTCCTGCCGTGCCCTATCCATCATTGTCACATCGCCGCCGCGGAACCCATAGATGGCCTGTTTGATGTCGCCAACGATGAGCACTTTGCTTTCGGTGTCTAATGATGCCAGCGCTTTGATAATCTCCCACTGCTTCTCGTCGGTATCCTGAAACTCATCAATCATAATATACCGGAAGCGCGTGCTTAAGGCCCTGCCAATGTAGGGTTTCTCTTTAAACAGGCGGCGAATGTACCAAATGATATCATCAAAGTTTAGCGTTCGCTTGCTTACCCGCTTGTACCGGAGAAAAGTTGACCACCTCAGGCTAATATCGGCCAGTTCAATTAGATTATGCCATGTCTCATGGTTGGGGTCAAACTCATCGTTATTCCGGTAATCTTTTAGCTCTTCCAGAAGAACCGCCTCATCCCCTTTTAGATAATCTTTGAGCGGTTGGGTAATCTTTTCCTGCTTGCGATACTCTATGAGCAGCGGATCGAGATGCTCTTCCACCGCTTCTTGTTGCTCTTTGACCATTTTGTTCTTTCTAACCGGACCGTCTTTCTTGAGGCAATGATCTGCAAAATATTCCCAGCCGATAATGTCGCCAGGTTTTTTAAACCAGCCCAAATTAGACTGGATTATTTGCCAGGCCTGATCGGCAATCGATTGCCGGCGGGCCATCATATCTTTTAGCAAACCCTTCAGGCAATTCAGGTAATCGGCGGCGCTTAAACCGGCTACTTTAAGCAGATCGCCCTCTTCCTTACCCCCCAGCTTTTCCAGGAACTGTTCCAGCACTGTATAGCGAATCGCATTAAGCTGGGCCTGAAGCGGAGGGTGATGTTTGTATATTTTGTAAAACTCCTTCAGCAGCTCCTGTTTCAAAAGGATTTCATCGTACGTGCCGAGAACCTCAAAGCCGGAATCGAGATGACAGAAACTCTGCTGGCCATAAGGCTCATTATTTAATGAGCCCGGGAATTTAGGAATCGGTATTTCAGCCACTTCATCCGGATAATATTTTAAGATGCGGCTGCAAAAAGAATGGAACGTGGAGATATAGTTTTTAGAGAAGTCCCGTTTTTGGCGGATCAGGTGACGACGCTTATTCTCGTCCTTCTCCGTTTCTATCGCTTCACTGATCACTTTATAAACGCGCTCGCGCATTTCGGCGGCCGCGTAATCTGTGAATGTCATGGCCAGGATTTGATCCAGGCTGACACCCTTTTCTGCAACCTGATGGAGGATGCGGTTGGTCAGGTTGTACGTTTTACCCGTGCCGGCCCCGGCTTCAATTACAATATTGCCATCCGCTTGCTTTAGCTCATCGGTGATTTGTTCCAGGTTGGGGCTTTGACGATTCATGTGGGGTAATATATCAGGTAATGACAGTAACTACAAAACTTGAATCTGGAATGGGTGGCGTTTGCGAATAAATCTGTTTAGTGGCATCATTACCCCAATCCGGGAAATGGCCTGATAATCACCGTAATTCCACCGTAATTACTGCGAGGTTGCTCCGTGTTGTACACGGAGGAAACACGGAGCAGACACGGAGCAACTACGGAGGAACTACGGATTTGGAGTAGTAAAAAAACATTGCGTGAGCAAGGGCAAGTTGGGAAGGATTGGGACAACGCCGCCACACAATATCTATACCGGCAAACTGCCGATGAGCTGAGTTCGGCTTTTCGTCCGATTATATCCCGCGCTTTGAATGAAACACAAACAACACGCTATTGGGAGGATATCATTGCCCAATATAATCAAATACCATTTGTTGATGAAGTTGACCCGGATTTAACCGGATATACCACCAAACGCGCCATTGACGGCTTATTTGTGCTAATTGAAGAAGAAGAGCGTCATATCAGGGAGAATCCGGCAGCCCGGGTTACAAATTTACTAAAACGGGTATTCCGAGCGCAGGATGAGTAAAATATCCCCCTATTTTTGCTTGATATACCTTTATAAATAATAAATGTACGTCATAAATAAAATATTCATATGTTAAATGAACGTTTTTTAACGTTTTTTGTCTATCGTCATAGCAACCAGGTTGGGATTTGTCACATTGTGATTTATTACATCAAAATAAAATAACCTATTTTCGTTTACAGCAAATGATCTCCGCTTAATACTGTACAGTTATTAAATAGAATGGCTAATACAACGTCTAAAAACAATACCTCCAATCAGGACCTGGTTATTATAGCTATCGGGGCGTCTGCCGGAGGACTGGATGCTTTATATAAATTGCTTGCAGACCTTCCTTCACCACTAGATAATGCTGTTATAATCATTGCCCAGCATTTAAGCCCAACCCACAAAAGCCATTTAGTAAGTTTATTGGCAAAAAAAACAAAATTGAATGTTGAACCGGTACAAAATGAATTACAATTAAAATCTGATACAGTTTATGTAACTCCGCAAGACCGCGAGGTTTCTTATAAAGACGATAAATTATTTTTGGTTAAAGAACAGGATGAAACTTCAACCAAACCTAAACCATCCATTGATTATTTATTTAGTTCATTGGCTAAAAATAAACAAAATAATATTATAGGCGTTCTTTTATCTGGTTCCAGCCGGGATGGCATCAGTGGCATGCAAGCCATTAAACAAGCTGGCGGTTATACTATCGCCCAGGAGCCTCAGACAGCGGAATATGACATTATGCCGTTAGCCGCAATAGATTCCGGACATGTAGATTATGTATTGCCTCCCGATGAAATGGGAAAAGAAATTAGGGATCTCGTTGGCGAATTGCGCAGTCTTGACCGTGATCTGCTTAAATCATTTAACAGATCAGAAATCCAGAATGAAATTCTGGGGCTTCTTTTCAAAAGAACAGAAACGAATTTTGAGAATTATAAACCTACTACTATTTTTCGCAGACTGCATAAAAGATTAAATGAAATAAAGATTAATAATCTGCAGGAATATCTGGAATTTATCAAAAATAATCCCCGTGAAATCGACGCTTTGTTTGAAACTATTTTGATCGGAGTCACGGACTTTTTCAGAGATAAAGAAAGCTTTGAATTACTTGAGAAACACCTGAAGAAAAAGATAAAAGGAAAAGTTCTGGGGGATTCTATTCGCATATGGGTACCTGGATGTGCAACGGGAGAAGAACCTTATTCTATAGCAATACTTATAAACCAAATCCTCAAGGGAAGGATTGATAATTATAATCTACAGATATTTGCCACTGATATTGATGAAAAAGCACTATCTATAGCCCGAAAAGGTATTTACCCTAAAAATTCTTTAAAAAATATGGGCTCCGACCTGGTTGATAAATATTTCTTAAAAAAAGGGAATAATTATACTATCAGTAAAACCATCAGATCCAGTATTTTATTTTCTAAACACGATATTGCTGTCAACCCTCCTTTTTTAAAGCTTGACCTGATCAGCTGCCGGAACTTGTTTATCTATTTCAATACCAATCTGCAGAAACAAATTCTTCCCATTTTCCATTACGCTTTGAATAAAGATGGGCTTTTGTTTTTGGGTAAAGCCGAAACTATTGGATCATTTACCGACTTATTTGCTGTGGTGGATGCAAAAAACAAGCTCTACCAGCGAAAAAGAGGAAATAACATTAATGCTTTGCGATTTGGGAATTTTAAAACGCAGCGTTTCGGAGAGCTAAGAAATCCTGACGGAGATAATGGAACCTCCATTTCCGGTGTTGTTAAAGAAACCTTATATAAGACTTATCCATTCCCTTATGTCGTGATCAACGACAGTATGGATATTCTGGAAATCAGGGGAGATGTTCATCATTTTCTAGGTCTGCGGGAAGGAAATATGGACACCAACATTTTCCGAATGGCTCACGAGAGTCTTCAGTTAGAACTTAGAAACATTATTTCAAAAGCATCCAGTGGAAATGCTTTGGTATCAAGTAAATACAGGAAAGTCTCTACAGGCGATAATACCTTTCTTGTCCGTGTGACAGCCCAGCCGATGGTTGACGGGGATTATAGAAGCGAGCTGTTTCTAGTGGCTTTTGAAAAAAAGATGCCTGAAGCAAATGATATACATCAAACACATATCTCAGATGATGAGAACTCGCGTTTAATCGAACTTGAGCAAGAACTTTCAGCCACTAAAGAAAATATGCAGCGATATATTGAGGTGTTGGAAACCTCGAATGAGGAAATGCAGTCGCTGAACGAAGAGATGCAATCAACCTACGAAGAGCTGCATACATCAAATGAAGAACTGGAGAGTACCAATGAAGAATTACAATCAAGTTATGATGAAGTTCAAATCGGGTACGCTGAATTACAGGAAGCAAATGATAAACTGGCAAAGAAAGAAGTTGAACTTAGAAAATCCGAGGCCAATACATGGGCGCTGCTGAACAACACGCTTCAATCGTTCGTACTGATCGATCGACAGTACAAGATTATCACCTACAACAAAAAGGCCCGGGAAAGTTACCAAGAATTGATAGGTAAGGAATTGAAAGAGGATAAATCTTTTATTGATTTCATCACAGCTAAAAATACCGAACCTTTTCGGAACGATCTTGATAAAGTGTTTAACGGTGAGACTGTTGGCGGTATACAAACGGTTCAAGACATTACCGGGAAATTTAATTGGCTACGCTATCATTACAGTCCGGTTATTAATAAGAAAGGTGTCGTTGAGGGGGTATCCTGCAGTACTTTGGATATTACTGCGGAAAAAGAGGCTCAGCGCGACCTGCTGAAAAGTGAACAGCTCAATGAGCTGTTTTTTGAATCGCCGAGCGTGGGTATAATCTTAACCGATGAAACCGGTGATATTTATCGGGTGAATGATAAGTATTGTGAGATGAGCGGTTTTAAGCGTGAAGAATTGCTAGGTAAACCATTTACTGTGAACGTAATGCCTCCGGAACGTAAAAAAGCTCTGCTCAACTATCATAAATTTACACAGGGAGTGGAAGTAAAAGAAGAGACCGAATTTTATACAAAAAACAGGGAAGTTATTGATGTAATGATGACCGGTATCCTGCTTACTGATCCGGAAAACAAACATTTTAAGTTAACAACCATCCGGGATATCAGCGATCAGAAAAGGTATGAAGTGCAGCTTAAGCAGTCATTGAAAGAGAAGGAGTTCATGCTGCAGGAGATCCATCACCGGGTGAAGAACAATATGGCCGTTATTACCGGCTTGCTTTCTCTGCAGGCAGATAACATTAATGATGATAAGATAAAAAGGCTGTATCATGAAAGTGAAAACAGGATTCGTTCCATTGCAATGATTCATGAGAAGCTTTACCAAAGCAAGGACTTCTCCGCTATAGCAATGGATTCTTATATCGAAGATCTTACGGAGATGATTGATGCGCTTATTCAACCTGATGCAGATATAAAAGTTAATATTAAAGCAGAAAAGGTTTACCTTAATATTAACTCGGCCGTGCCTTGTGGATTAATCATACACGAATTGATTTCAAATGCTTACGAGCACGCATTTAAAGGAAAAGAGGGCGGAAAAATCTCTGTAAATTTCACACACCATGATAATCTCTACAGCCTGATAATAGAAGATGACGGAATTGGCATGCCGAAAGAAAATCAGACTAAAAAAGTTAAAAGCTTGGGCTTAAATCTTATTCAAGGCCTTGCAAAGCAATTAAATGCCGATTTCAGCATCAGCCGAGACAATGGCACCAAATTTACCATTGAATTTAAGGATCAATGAAAAATATTCTTTTAGTTGAAGATGAATTCATTATCGCCCGAATGATAGAGAACCATCTTGAAAATATGGGGTATACCTCCAATGAAATTGCTATGAGCGGTGAGCAGGCTTTACAGGCTTTCCAGGATACCAAATTCGACCTGCTTCTCGTAGACATTAAGTTAAGCGGCGAGATAGATGGAATAGAGACTGTAAAGAAAATCAGAGAACACTCTTCTGTACCTGTAATCTATCTTTCGGGGAATTCCGATAGCCAGACTTTTGAACGCAGCAAGCAAACCAGCCCTGTAGATTATCTTCTGAAGCCACTCAAGATGGAGCAGCTCCAGGAGTCTATTGAGAAGACGCTAAAGTAGACGGGGAAGTTATTTCGCTTCCCGCGTCTTGTGCCAGTGCTTTTCTATAACAGGCTCTTTTGGCTCGGCTCCAATTTCCTGAAGCCACCGCTCCGCATCAATCGCAGCCATGCATCCGGTGCCCGCAGCGGTTACAGCCTGACGATATTCACTGTCCTGGGCATCGCCGCATGCGAATATTCCCGGTAAATTGGTCCTAGTGGTTTTTTCCTGAGTCTGGATATATCCTACATCATCCATTTCCAGCACATCTTTGAATAAATCCGTATTGGGCTTATGGCCGATGGCTAAGAAAACCCCGGTCACATCCTCCAGGGTTTCAAGCTCCCCCGTTACCGCATTTTCCAGAACAACGCCCTGAACAACATCTTTACCAAGCACTTCATGGAGGTTAGAATTCCACTTCACTTCAACTTTATCGTTACCAAGCACCCTTTTTTGCATGATATGCGATGCCCTCAATTCATCCCGGCGATGCACAATGGTGACTTTACTGGCAAACTTGGTCAGAAAATCGGCCTCCTCCATGGCAGTATCCCCGCCACCAACTACAATAACATGCTCGTTACGGAAGAATGCGCCGTCACAGGTAGCGCAGGCTGTAACGCCGTGGCCGCGGAGCCTTTGCTCGCTATCAATTTTGAGCCACTTAGCGGATGCGCCGGTAGCCACAATAAGTGAATCAGCGAATATTTGTGTTTCTTCGTCGATGGTGAGCTTAAAGGGTCGTTGATCAAATTCAATATCAGTGACCATACCCCATCGGCAGTCTGCGCCAAAGCGTTTGGCTTGTTCCCTGAAATCTTCCATCATCTTCGGACCTAAAACACCTTCGGGATACCCCGGGAAATTTTCCACGTCTGTTGTTGTCGTTAGCTGACCGCCCGGCTCAGGCCCTTCAAATACAATAGGATTTAAATCTGCACGTGCCGCATATAACGCTGCGGTTAATCCGGCAGGGCCACTTCCAATAATAACTACTTCGTAATTTTTGCCTGCAATATCGTCCATAATAATTGTTCAACTAGTTCTGATTAATAACGGCTAAAGACATGAACTGTTTTTTCAAACAGGGGATAGAGGCTGTCTCAAAAGACCCTAAAAACTGCTTACATCGAGGCTGTCTCAAAAGGCTGCTACGGCAAGCGCCTACGCTTGCCAGGATAGCACTCGTGCATTCTGAGTGCATTCCTCGCGAGGCGTAAACGCCTCACTGAGCAGCTTTAGACCCTTTTGAGACAGCTTCTATTCCCTGTTAATTTTGTTACCTGTAGTCTTCAGCTTATTTTTACTTTCCTGTGAAGGTAAGAATAAGAATGAGTAATAAATAATTCGATGGGTTAACTGCAAAAATGGGAGAAAAATTCCCTTGGCATAGCATCTAATTCATCACCGACTCATCACAGCCTGTAACAAACAGCCAGGGAAGCATCAGGACAATAGCTCTACAAGTTTTGTAACAGACCTCATTAGCACAAGTAAACACTTAACAGACAGCAAAATGAGTAGATAACCTTATTATGAATATTATTTGGTAAGGTAATGTTCATAATATTAGATTCAGGTTTTTTAGATATTAGGCTATGCATCTTGGACTGAAAGTCTTCAACTGTATACTTCTTAACCATTTGGTGATATTGGGCAATATTATATTTCATCTCCTCGGAAGTAAATTTTATGTTGTCATTTTCAATATCAGAAGCAAAATCCTTTATAGAATAAATATTATATCCTTCTTTTTTAAGCCAATGGTAAATAATATTTTTTTCATTCAGATAAACTTTTAAGCCATTACATATTGCTGTAAAAATATTGCCCATTGCCATTTGCCTGTAGCCATTCATTACAAATGCAGATGCATGAGTATAAACTTCCGTAAAATCATCTTTAGCCAGAAAACGTTCAATGAATTTAACTGATTTTATTTTATTGGCTGCCTTTCTGACTGCATCTGTATAAATATTATATGAGCCATAACTAAAGAATATAATGTAGGTGTAATTTAACTGATTTTTTGAATCAGAGATTATACCCAGGACATCAAGATGATTATTATACCGGTTTCGGTTATTCCCAATAACTATTACATTCCTTTTTTGCTCATAAATGAAATTCACCTCTCTATCCAGAAATGGTAATTGTACGAAATTGGGAAGATTAGGCCAGTTCAGCTTTAGAACATCATATTCATAGTCTGATAATCCCAGAAAACAATCAATTCGATTTACAGCTCTTCGAGACTCTATATATTTATCAAAGTGCTTAATCTTACTAAGATATATTTTTAGAAAAGAAAACATTCCAATATTATATCTTTTTTTATATTTGTTGGTTGATTTGCTAAGTACTGAACTAGGCCGTTTGCTGTATAGTTCATACCCGAAAAAACGCCATGCAATTTTCACTGTATCTGGAAGTCTGTTTGCTAGAAAACACTTGTCTGTATTTAAGCTGTATAAAACTACCAGATCTGCTTGGCTGCAAATTGTTACTAAATTTTGAAGAGCTTGAGGTGAGGATTCACAATATGATGCATTTTCGGAATAATATCCTTTGTAGGTACTTTTTTTTCCAATAATGACAACTGTATTATCAAAGACATCGCCCTCAAACCGTATTGTATCATCTATAAACTTCACATCGCTATGAATATGAAATACTTTCCGTTTAGCCATAAAAAACAATCTGTGAAGATTAAATTACTACCTTCTCTTGTAAAGGCATTTTTTTATTGTAGAAACCCAAACTCCCTAACTCGTGAGTTGTGAAAAGTGAATGTCCGTGGATATCTATAAGCCTATGAATTCTTTCCACCAGTTCAAGGTTTTTTGCTTTTCGTGATTTATCAGAATCCCACCAAATATTATCTTCAAGACCAACACGCACACCGTATCCATTAGCTATAGCTGTCGCATTAACAGGCAACTGGTATTGCCCTAGTCCGGCAAGTACAATATGATGATCACTTGGTATTGCGGCAATTGAAGCTCCCAATTGTATAAACTCAGATTGGAATCCGGCTATATTTCCAAATAACAGATTCCAGTAAAAAGGACCTTTAATGTGACCTTTTTTTATCAGATAGTTACCGTAATTGATCATTCCCAGATCAAAACATTCGAGTTCGGGTATGACACCAAAATCTGACATTTTACTGGCTAATCTCTGTATTATCTCTGGTTGATTTACCGAAGCATGATGTGCAAAATTCAATGACGATAAGGTTAATGAGCACATATCCGGTTCTAATTCAATAACTTCCGATCTCTTTTCGAACTCCGGAAATAATCTACCCGATGTGCTACCGCAAATAATTAAACCAGGGCAATAATTCCGAATGCCTTCAAAAATATCCCTGTAGATAGAAGTTTTATAATCAGGCACACCATTTTCATCTCTTGCATGCAGATGAACTATAGTAATGCCTATTTCAAATGCCTCCTGAGTTTGCTCCACTATTTCATTCACTGAAACCGGCACATAGGGCGTCATCTCTTTTGTAGGAATCATCCCTGTAGGACAGAAGTTGATAATAATTTTCTTTGTCATAACTGGTTCATTGAATTAGTAAACTTTCAGTTTTATTTATTTTTATCCCTAGCTGTACATCCGTGTAGAGGCTTTTGATTACCTTTTCGGCATCTTCCATATCATTGAAAGTTAAAATCAAAACGCCGATGGTAGATCCAGGTTCTGAGAACGGTTTGATAGCATCACCTTTTTTCACATAGATATGCTCTTCCACCACATAATTGGTAAGATGGGGTGCGTATTGGAGGGCTTCAAATATTCCGGGAGCGTTAGCGTGCAATGCAAAACATATTGCAGGCTTATTTTTCACATCATCAATAGTGGTTTTTCCAAACTCAAAACAATCAAAGGTTGCTCTCAACATATCAAAACCTGTTGAATGAGCTATAGCATCCGGCGTAAGTGTACCCCCTGACCTGGGGCCAATTTCCATCACATAAATATCTTCCTTTTGATCGACCCGCACCTCTATATTTATCGCACCGAATTGAAAACCACTAGCTTGAATAATTTTTCTAACGGTGTCTTCTACCCGGGATATAATATCAACAGATGCTCTACTGGGATATAACTCTGTACTTGGCTTCAAGGGGTTTGAATCGGAGCTGTATATACGGTCTCCCAACATACAAAAAATCATATTTCCATCCTGGAAAAAAGCATCACCATGCAGGTTGGCTAGAGACGCATCAACAAATTCTTCTATAATCACTTTTTTCTTACGTGAAAACTCCAGAGCCTTTTTAACTGCATCATCAACCTTGTGCATATCATTAATTAAATTTACACCTTTCGTATCTGAAGAGTCTACCGGTTTAACTATCAGAGGTAACGATAAATGCTGCACCTGTTCGATTTTCAAATCTTGATCCACAACAATAAAGCTGGGTACATTGAATCCCTTGTGCTGCAAAAAGGATCGGAACAAGTCTTTTTCTGATAATAGCCGCACACTTTCATAGGAACTTCCATAAAGTTTTAAAGCATCAGAAACATAAGCTGATGTGGGAGCAGCAGGATCACTGGCATAACTATAAATAAAATCTATATTTAGTTGCCGGGCTAAACTTAATACGGCCTCTTTATCCGTAGTGCTTATTTCATAATATTCATTTGCAAACTTTCTACATGGATTATCTGGCAAATAATCACATAAAATAGTGTAATACCCTCTGCGGTTGGCTTCGTAAATTGCAGGCAATTGCCCATTCGATCCCCCCAGTAATAAAATCTTCTTCAATGCTGAATCTCCCTGAGTTTAGACATATCGTTGCTTTGATGAGTAAGTCGTATAGCTCTTTCCCACCGTTCGTTTTTGCGAATTACCTTGCACGGATTGCCATAAGCTAGCACACCCTCCGGTATATTTTTTGTGACTACACTTCCGGCTCCGATTAAACAATGGCGGCCTATCGAAACATTGTTCACAACGCTTACACCTGTTCCGATTTCCGTGCCTTCACCTATAGAAACATTCCCGGATATTACTGAACCTGGATTCAGATTAACATAATCTTCTAAAATACAATGATGTCCTAACGAGCTGCCCCTTTTCATGGTAACACCAAAACCAATAGCCGCAAAAGGCGAGACAATACATAAACGATCGACAAAACAGCCCTTGCCGACGACTGAACTTTTGGAAACAATAGCGCTGTAATGAATTAAATTCAGATAACTCTTTCTGCGTATACCACGGTTATGAGAAAAATAATAATAAAGTATATACTTGATATGCGATGCTAAAACCCCAAAATGTACAGGATGTTCTTTAAAGTTTTGATCATTGTATGCCGTATCTTGATAACTAGTAATGGAATATCCAGGGGCTTTGAAAGGCTGGTTTAAATCATCAACTTCAATATTATTTACTATATCAAAGTTCGAAATACCTTCGTTTTCATCGGCTAATTCGATAATTGACGGAATAGATCCTGCGCAAAAACCGAGAATTATTAATTTCTTATTTGGATTCATATCAGCACACCCTTATAAGAATTTATATCTTTTGAGCAGGCATGAATATTATCGTTGATGATGGTGGTGATTTGTTCAATCTCTTTATTTGTTAACCCATGGAATAACGGCAGGCAAAGAATTCTTTTTGCTGCGGACTCAGAAACTGGAGCCTCGCCAGAATACACATAATCAAGACAATGTAAGCTGGGATAGAAATAGCGGCGAGGATATATATTATTTCTTTCCAGGGCGGACTTAACATCCAGAAGAACATTTTCAGATTTGAATAGAATTGGATAGTAAGCATAATTCCATTTTGAATACGCTTGTAAAACCGGTCTTTGAATAACACTCACCTCCAAAAGTTGATCATATAAATTACATTGTCTTTTACGGGAGGCTAATATTTTTTTTATATGATTAAGATTGCATAAACCCATGGCTGCATGAAATTCTGTATTCTTACCATTTATACCAATTTCCTTAAACTTCCCCGGCCCTGCATGCCCAAAGTTTCGCATATATTTCAAGCGATCATATAAGACTTCATCCTTTGTAAATACAGCTCCACCTTCCACGGTGTGTAATAATTTTGTAGCGTGAAAACTGGTGGTACTTATATCTCCATACTCAAAAACCGAGCGACCTTTATAGGCAGTTCCAAAGCAATGTGCGGCGTCATAGATTACCTTAAGATTATAGTTATCTGCAATTTTTTGTATAGCACTAATATCACATGGATTTCCAAATATATGGGCAGCCAAAATTCCGGTGGTTCTTTTTGTGATAGCTGCTTCAATTAAATCTGGGTTTATATTTAATGAAGTTGGATCAATATCTACAAATACTGGCTTACACCCTTCCCAGGCAATGCTTGAAGTTGTGGCTACATAGGAAAAAGGAGTCGTAATAATCTCACCTTTAAGATGTAGAGCTTTTATAGCGAGTTGAAGAGCAATAGTACCATTGGAAACAAAAGCTATGTTGTTTATTCCAAGGTACAATTTTAATTTTTGTTCAAACTCCCTCACAAGGGGGCCGTTATTAGTAACCCAACCTCGCTTCCAAATTCCTTCCAGATATTTTGTGTACTCATTCCCAGGTGGAAAAAATGTTTTCGTCACACTGATATTTTTTTTTACTGGTGAACGAAATATGCTAAGTGGTGATTTATCTTTTATTTTCTTCTTTTCATGAGCTATGGTCATGCGCATTGTATTAGTTATAGAATCAAATTAAGTTTTGTTATTAGCTCAAATAAACCATTCTTTAACTGTGGACTTTCAAAAATTTCTTTAGCTGGAATTTTCAAGATCTCTGTACCATTGCCCATACTTATAATTTATTTAATTAGTTATTTTTATACAAAAGTAACCGCTAGTGCTGGAAATAAAAAATTAGTATTGGTTAATATTGACTGACTTTATAGCCTTCGGCCTATCTAATATTCTTATAAAGGAGCGGGTTCTGTATCAGTAGGTATCCTTCAAGTTCAATCAATGTGAATTGCCGCAAGAAATTTGCAATTTAAGATTTGCCTGCTGTAAGGTGGGAAACGGGGACATCGACATTCGGATGTGAACGTTTATTTTGCAAGCCATTTACCTGCTAGCTGATTTTATCGAACCTTTTGTGAATATCTTCCCAACTGTAGCCACTACAGTAATTATTTCGATCATTAATTATATTTAACTGACTATCTTTATTGCATTTGGGAAATAAATACTCTAGACTGACAAGTATATTATATTATATTTTATATAATATATAAACCATTCTTTATCCTGTTTGCTTTTCTATAATTACAATCTACCTTAATAAATACTTATCATGAAATACAAACAAAATGAAAATACTGAGAGTCCAGGTGGTATAAACCGCCGCGATTTCTTTAAAGGATCCGCCGCTTTGGGAGCTTTGAGTTTTATAACACCTGTTTCCAGAGTCTTTGGTGCGAATAACCGCCTCAGATTGGCTGTATGCGGTGTGAATGGAAGGGGAAACGGTCATTTACGAGATTTTGCCAACGAAGATAATGTAGAAATTGCGTGGATAATCGATCCCGATAAAATTCTTCTTGTACAAAGAGGCCAGGAAACACTGGAACGGACTGGGAAAATGCCAAAGTTATCAACTGACCTCCGCCATGCGCTTGACGACCCCGATGTAGATGGTATAGTTGTCGCTGCACCGAATCACTGGCACTCCCAGATGGTAATATGGGCAGCCCAGGCCGGCAAACATTGTTTTGTTGAAAAACCTGCCAGCCATGATTTTCACGAAGGACGCGTGGCTTTGGAAGCGTCTAGAAAATATGGTGTAGTTGTTCAGCACGGAACCCAACGGCGCAGCGATCCACGATATGCAAACCTGATCAATGCAATTCACTCGGGCAAGTTTGGGAAACTAACTGTCACTCACGCATTTGCCTCAAAACCTCGCAATGGCATAGGGCATGCTCAAGTATCTGAACCACCACCATCTCTTGATTGGAACATGTGGCGCGGCCATGCCATGATCGAACGCTATCATAAAAACTTCGTGCACTATAATTGGCACTGGTTCTGGGATACAGGAAATGGTGACCTTAACAATCAGGGGACACACCAGCTCGATGTCGCTTTTTGGTCACTTGATCCTGAAATGCATGGGGTGCATCCCACACGAGTGATGAGCATGGGCGGACGCTTTGGCTGGGATGATCAGGGTGAAACACCAAACACGCAGTTTTCTTTGGCTGAATACCCTAACGGTCAGAAAGTTATCATGAATATACGCAATGTCAATTATGATGGTTATGAACGCCGCGTTGAGAACCGATATTATTTCGAAGACGGTGGTCAAATTATAGGCGATGAATACATCTCGCCCAATGGTGACAAGCAACCATTAGATCTGGAAACAGCTGATATACATCCGGGAGGCAATATCGGAAGTTTCGTAAATGCCTGCCGGGCTGGAGATCCGAATATGGTCAATGCCGGCATGTTCGAAGGACACTACTCAAGCGCCCTTGGGCACTTGATGAACATTTCATACCGCCTCGGACATGAAATGCCCTTCTCCAATGACGTTATCAACTTCAATAATACAAATGAGGTAGTGATACAGGAGCAATTTAACTGGTTCCATGGCGTCATGCAAGACGGCGTCGGCCTCAATCGAAATAATAGCAAGTATCGTATAGGTCCTTGGTTAACATTTGATTCGGAATCGGAGAAATTTGTCGGAGAACTCGCGGCCAACGCAAATACCTTATTGCGTAACCCGCGTAGATCCGCCTTTGAAATCCCCGAAGCGGACAAGGTATAACATCCTAATCGATCAAGTAAGCGCAGATTCAGCGGATAATATGTTGATCTGCGCTTACTTCAGTTTCCAATAACAATGGGCCCGGCGCAACTATCCCAACAGTGCACGTAACTAGGCAGCAATAAAAAAGGCCAACTCATGATCTGAGTCGGCCTTCGATGAGCGGGAAACGAGATTCGAACTCGCGACCCCAACCTTGGCAAGGTTGTGCTCTACCACTGAGCTATTCCCGCAAGACTAGAAATATAAGAATTATGCCGGCTTAAATAAAGGGCTGAATTAACTTTTCCTGTACCCATTTATTAATCACTACATTAAAAGAGAGCAATTAGCTTGTCCAGTATAATAAATACCCACACCACCGGAAGGTAGATCAGCGATGCAAACATAAGCTTTTTAGCGGTAACTTTATCGCGTTTCCGGGTAAACTTGATCCCGAAATACAGAAAATACAATCCTCCCAATATGGCTCCTGCCAAATAAACCAATCCATTGAAGCCTAAATAAAACAACAACCCACTTACCGGAAGTATCAGCACCAGGCAAGCCATAATAGTCAATGCTGATTTAAAACCGTTTTCATCTAATTTGGGCAACATCCTAAAGCCGGCGCGGGTGTAATCTTCATTACACAGCCAGGCAATAGCAACCACATGGGGTATTTGCCAGAGGAAAACAATGCCAAACAGCACCCACATACCGGGGTCGGCAATATTGCCCGTAGCCGCGGCCCATCCGCCTACCGCAGGCAAAGCTCCGGGAATAGAACCAACCCAGACATTGGCAAAGGAGACTCTTTTTAATGGGGTATATAAACCCAGGTATAATAAAGTTGTCACCGCCGATACAAGTCCGGCGGCCGTATTTACCATAAAAATTAAATAAATGAGTCCACTAAATATCAGGGTAAGCGAAAAAAACAAAGCCCTGTTAGGTGCAATTTTCTCGGCAGGCAACGGACGGCTACTGGTTCGAAGCATCAGCTTGTCCAGGTCGCGCTCTATGTATTGGTTATGCGCAGCGGTTCCAGCGGCGATTAATAAGGTACCAATTAACGCGTGAGCCAGAAGGCCGAATTGTACGCCTGCCGTTGAACCCAGTATGAACCCGATTACCATGCTGGAGGTGACAAGCATAGTAATACCCGGCTTGGTCAGTTCAACATAATCAAGTAAAGCAGTGGAGTTAAGTGATTTGGCTAATAATGTATCAGGTGCTGATTTCATGTAATATTTTCAAAATTGTAACATGCCTGGTGTTTTTTGCTGCAAATGGTCTAATAATAATAATTTTGCCCCTTCTTATCTTTTTTGCAGCTAATCAATTCTTTAAATTTAAGGAATTTTAAACTCTGATGGCATGTATAAGCGCAAAATATCGTTAAAAACGCATCAGAGAAAATTAACATATACCTCCGAATGAATTTATACAGCGAGTTCACCAGCCTTAACCGCTACCAAAAAACAGCTATCATAACGGTTATCTTTACATTTATCTTAATTTTTGTGGGGGGACTCGTTCGTGCATCCGGAGCAGGTTTAGGCTGCCCCGACTGGCCCCGCTGTTTTGGCCAATGGGTTCCACCCGTCTCTGCATCAGATTTGCCTGCCGAGTTTAAAGCCAGCGAGTTTAATGTATTAAAAACCTGGACAGAATACATTAACCGCTTGATCGGTGTTCTTATTGGATTTTTGATCACCCTCACATTCTTTTTCTCCTTTTCATATTATAAGAAAAAGCCAATCATTGTCTACAGCTCTGCTGTGGCCTTTGTTCTGGTGCTTTTTCAGGGGTGGTTAGGCGGGCAAGTTGTCCAGAGCGGGCTCAGTGAGTGGCTGATCACCATTCACATGCTGGTGGCACTTCTGATAGTAAATGTATTGATGTATGCTACTGTTAAATCAATGAACGAGAAGTTTAAAATCAGCATGCCCCCAAAAGCTCAAAACAAACTATTGATAGTGGCAAGCCTGCTACTTCTGGCAACATTGCTTCAGGTTACCCTGGGTACCCAGGTCAGAGAAGCCATCGATTCGATAAGCCGCGGCGGCATGCAAATAGACAGGGCGCTTTGGATATACGAAATAGGATGGATAGATCAGCTACATCGCTCTTTCTCCTGGATCGTGATGATTTTATCAACCACATTAATTTACTATCATCAAAAAACTGGAATAACCAATTTACCGTACAAGCTATCCCTGGCGATAATTACCCTGGTCATTGCACAAATCTTATTTGGTATTATATTGGCTTACCTGGGTATGCCACCTATCTTTCAGATTCTTCATCTTTGGGGGGCAAGCTTACTGGTAGGGGTTCAATTTTTGTACATACTCGTGTTGACCGAGAGCAAGAAGCTTCACACAAGCGAACATCAGAAAGCTTAACCAGGAAAATAGTTAATAAATCAAACTTCTTATTTTATTAATCTACAATGTTGCTAGGTGAAAAGCCTCCATTGACAAACACTAAAAGTCATCCGCCCAATGATACCTTTGTACCCATTGTGGTTAAGATTTATCCAAACCACAATGGCACTTCTCCTCATCACTCAAATTTAGCACGTTCAATAATGCGTTTTATTCTTTGTGCCCGTTGTGGTTAAAACTTATTCGAACCTAACGGTACGCTTCTCCTCATCACTCTTTAAAGCAAGCTCAATGATCCGTATGGTATTCATTGCCTGTTCCGGCTTCACAATCAGCTCTTCCCTTCTGCGAAGCACCTCAACTATATTCCGGTAATAATCCTGGTAAGATCCCGGCAGGGTCTCCAGGGCCCCATCGAAATGCAAACCGTTCATGTTGGTGTTAAGATTGCCCCAGTTCTCCCGGGGCTCTGCTCCCCAGTTAGGCGTAGTTGGTAACAGCCCCTGCTTTAAAGCATCCTCCTGCGGATCCATGCCATACTTCACATAGGAGCCTTCCGTACCATGTAAGGTAAACCGGACGCGAGGTTCCCTTACCAGCATGCCGGCCTTCAGCGTTACTTTCAGATCCAAATAATGCAGTATCAGCTCAAAATTATCGGCAACTTTTGCTGATTCTCTTTGCATTCTGATATCAGCTGTGATCATCTCCGGCAGACCAAATAAAGCCTGGGCCTGGTCAATAAGATGGGAACCAAGGTCATAAAGGATGCCCGTACCTTCGCCTTCATCCTCCCGCCATCCCGCTTTGCGGTAGTTGCGGAACCGGTCGAAGTGGGATTCAAACTCCACCAACCGCCCAAGCAATTTTTCTTTCAGCAGTTTATCTACAGTTTTAAAGTCACCATCCCATCTGCGGTTCTGGAAGACGCTGAGCATCAGGTTCTTCCGCTCTGCCAGATTAACAAGCTGATGGGCCTGATCTGAAGTTAACGTAAATGGTTTATCCACAATCACATTTTTGCCAGCTTTTAGTGCCTGCTCGGCCAGCTCAAAATGGATATCATTGGGCGTTGCTATCACAACCAGCTCAATATGATCATCCAAAAAAAGGGTTTCTGCATCCCTTACAACTTCAACCTGGGGATAGCGCTCAGATGATTCCTCCTTGTGGCGTTCAATAACTTTCTTCAGAACTAGTCCCGGTACAGATTCGATAACAGGTGCATGAAAAACCTTCGCCGCATTGCCATAACCAATTAAACCGGTATTCACTACATCTTGCAAAAAAACTCCTTTTTGTTCACACCAGCCTGATGATTATGGATGATACCATCAGCCTGAAATGGTTGAATATTTAAAAATAAAGATACTCATTAACTGGTGATTTTCCACTAACCCTGTTGATCACATTATCGCAGAATAACATTATAAAAGGAGGCTGGCTTAAAAGGCTGCTACGAGGCTGTATCAAACCTGGCATTCTAAAGAATCAATGCTTACTCAGCTTTCTGCATCGATGACTCAATATTTATTTCGCCCAGCAAAGTTCGGTGAACCGGGCATTTTTTAGAAATTTCCAAAAGCCTTTCAACCTGGTCTTTATCCAGATCACCCTTCACGATAATTTCCTTCTCAATATGATCAAGCTGCGCATTTGAAGTTTCGCATTCCTCACAATCTTTTGCGTGTGATTTATAATGGCGCAGCTCGATATAGACATCTTCCAAAGCCCATTTCTTACGGTCAGCATACATTCGCATGGTAATGACGCTGCATGAACCCAAAGACATCAGCAGCATATCATACGGATCAGGCCCCAGATCCTGGCCTCCCATTTCCTTCGGTTCATCCGCTATAATTTCATGCGAACCAATGGTCATAACAGTTTTATAATTCTGCTCGCCCTGATGTATATGGACTATTTTTTTAGGCATGTTTATTAAATTTCACTAATCCACACTTTTTGCTAACCCGGATAACTTCCCGAGATATAACTTCTCATGTCGTTGATCTCAAGTTCCTGCTGGTCAATGATCGCTTTAACTAAATCCCCAATTGAAATCACTCCCAAAACGTTTTCACCAGCATCAAGCACCGGCAGGTGGCGGATCTTCTTCTGGGTCATTATAGCCATGCAATTTTCAATGGATTCCTCTGGCTTAACCCAAAACACGTTATACGTCATAATTTCTTTAACACGGGTCTGTTTAGAGGTACGCCCCATAAGAATTACCTTATTTCGATAATCCCTCTCCGAAATAATCCCTTCCAACCGGCCATGCTCCATTACCAGCAACGCACCCACATTACGATCTGCCATTTCGCTGATGGCATCAAACACCGATGCTTCCGGACTAACTTTATAAACTTCCGAACCTTTCCCTGATAAAACTTCTTGCACATACATGAGTTTTCCCCACTAATTTTATAAGAAACAGATGGATATCATGATTGTATATGTTAATTAACTAAATAAACTAAATTTTGATAATTAGCAAGTGGATGATGGGGGTTGTACGCTTACGCTGTGGTGGGTAGTACGCTGGCGCTGTTGTAGTTTGTACACTCGCTGTGGTGAATTAGTACCCACTACCAACAACAGCGTAGCGTGCAACCAACCACCAACAACCCACCACCCCTACAAATCCATATGCCATGTATACTCGGCCATGCGCATATCGAGTGTAATATCCGCGGCGTTGCCCTCTCCTACCCCGGCAATTGCCCAGTGCTGCTCGTTATCGCTTGAATGAAGCACCCGGTCAACCGTTCCCGCGCGCGTCAGGGTGAGGGCAAGCTCGGTGCCGGGAAAATATTGGTCGCCCCACTCATTGAGATTGGTAGGTTCGTAAAAGATTTCAAATGCAAGGGCTCCATTTCGAACCGTGCGGGTATAATCATCTTTGTAGCCAACATCCCTGGGGGGATTGTCGCCCTCCGTTTTTCTTGGCTTGGCAAAATAGTATCCTTTTCCCTCAAAACCCGTAGCATTAGGTCCGTGCAAGCCGGTATTATTCAAACCGCCGCCGATCAGCGTATAACTGTTGCCCTCCTCGGAAGGCGGAAGATTAATAATTTGCAGCCGGACCAATGCAAGATGATTTACAATTGATTCATTAGGCAGGTGCTTTATACTGATATGCTCACTCTGCAGCTCTATATCCCAGCCTACAGGACTTGTCGTAGATAAATCCACCGGAACAATTTCAGTCCCTTTTTCTCCCGCACTACAGGAAGTCATTAGCATTACGGAAAGGATGTATAGGAGTACTCCTGATGCGGAGTAATTTTTTCTTTGGGAAGTTATTTTCGGAGTCATGACGCAAAATAAGAGAAAGAACCACTGCTAAACAATAAAAATCTTATAATATTTGAAAATAAGAAGGGACGGATGTGGCAAGGAAAATCATTTTCAAAACAGTTATTGGGCTGATTACTTCTCGATCATCTACTCATTATATTTTTGCCCAATAAGTTACAATGGCAATACTGCAGCATCGGCAACCAGGAATACGGCCGAAGGCCGAAAATATTAGGTACAGGGGAAATGCCAGTGTCAGCGGATGATGGTTTATTGAAGGTGCATACCTTTTGTATCAGTACATCCACCTTTTCACCCTTCATTCAAACCCCGCCCAACCCCTACATACCTCCTACTACCAGTAAGGCTTGTGTTGGACTTGTGTAGGAGTTGGTATGGACTTGGTCCATGCGTGAAAAACAGTTTTTGACCAAAAATTTATGATTTCACAACCCGCTAAACCGGCATCAATTTCCAGGCCACCATATCCTGCCGCGATGAATATCTCCTATTAAAAGCCGGCCGGTCCGTTCGGGGAAAGCAAAACTGGGGGATTCCGGCTTGTACTCCACCCGCAGAAGCCCCTATTACGATGATATCCCGTTTGACCATTGGTGCTCCTTTAGCCGGTGTGTCAGAAATTTTGTTCTTCTGGTAATATTAAACATGTCGGTTCATATCATCGTTCGAAACATCCGCATGACCAAATAGTGAGGATTTAGGGATGCTGTAAAGACAGTAAAGATGATACGCCGTCTAAATAGTTGATTAATGCAATCTAATCACATTTTAAATTCTATATAACTAAACTAGGCAACATCGTCATGCTATTGCCTTAAGATTCATTCGTATACGGTCTGCGCTTACTAACCGGGCGTGGATAGTAGTGAAGATTATTAGTTTTTAAACTAAATTTATAAGGGCACAACATGATATGTGACGGGGTGGTTCAATATTTTTGCCGATTTATTTCGGTAATTACGTTTTCGGTATTTTACTGCCTTTCTATCCAGGTAAATGCTCAGAGTGTTATACTTATCGATGAGACCTTACATGACGGAGATGTGCCATCGGGATGGTCAGCCAATGAAATTGATTTTCGTATTCTGGCAAATGACAATGGATACGCCTTGTTTGAAACCAACAGTTCGACGTTGGAAACAGCAATTCTCGATTTTACAGATTTATCCGACATTTTACTATCCTTTGATGTAGCAAAGTATGGGCAAGGTGAGGATGGACCTGTCACTGTAGAAATATCAGATGATGGAGGGGCAACCTGGGAGGTTTACCGTTTTGATTCTCCTGTCCCTGTTAACTCTACCTACCTTACATCCGGGCCAACCGTATTACGTGCCGATGGGGACAATGTCAGGCTTAGATTTACGAGGGCCGGCAGTCCAAGTCAAAAGCGGATTAGAAATATTAAATTAACAGCCATCAGTGAGAGCCGTGATCCCGCAATTTATGCCGACCCTACTTTGCTGACAGATTTTGAGTATTCGGTTAACAGTGGCCCCTCAGCCGTGCAAGCCTTTATGGTTAGCGGGTATAACCTTGCCCCGCCATCCGGCGAACTAATTGTTTCGGGCGCCGGTAACTATGAAGTAGCCACAGAGAATACATATTTTTCCGATTCACAAACTATTTTCTACTCCAACGGTTATCTGGAAGGCGAGTACCTGTATGTACGGATTAAAGAAGGCTTGCCTGCCGGAGATTATGATGAGATCTTGCTGGTAACCGGGGGCGAAGCGGATGCGGCTTATGTTAACCTGAGCGGGGCAGTGAAGATCACTTCCATTGATATGACATCCGATATTTATGAACAGAATTTTAATGATTTTACCGGTTTGGAAACCATTCCCGACGGGTGGACCTTTGATGGAGACCGGACATATCGGGGTGCTTTTAATTCATCAGTCACCACTTCCGGGATTTATGGTGAGGGAGCATTGGGCTTTCAATTGGTCACATCAGGTGAAAACCGATACTTCTCGACAGCACTGGAACTTGTAAACGAAACCGGCAAACTTATTGAGAACCTGTCCATTTCCTATTTGGGCAAGGTGGAACGCACCGATGCTACACGGATGCCCGCGTGGTCGGTATTTCTGGATGGAAATGATCTGCCCGAACTGGATTATAGCACAGCCGATGAAGTAGATGAGACAATGAGCACAGTTGTTACCGGCCTTCAAATTGAGGAGGGTGAAGCATTTAAACTTGAGTGGGTAACTCAGAGCGCTACCGGGTCGGGCTCCAACAGGAAGATCGGCATATCTGACATACGAGTTGAAGTATCGGACGAATCTCCTCCACCGGCAGTAAATGCTTCCGTAGAACCCGGTTCGCTTTTTGGTCTTGAGTATGCTCCGGGCAGCGGGCCGTCATCATCAAAGTTCACGGTGCTTAACGGCAGTAATTTAAGTCCTGACAGTGATCAGATTACTGTAACAGCTTCCGATAATGTTGAAATATCCCTGGATGATGAGTTGTTTTCATCGTCACTTGCTGTAGATTACCAAAATGGTACCATCTCAGAACAGACGGTTTATGTGCGTTTAAAAGCCGGATTGACGGCTGGAGATTATACAAACGAGGAAATTTCCGTGTCAGGCGGTGGCGCTGATTGGAAGCCTGTTGGTGTAAGCGGTTGGGTTTCGGCACCGCTGGCAACGGCTGCCATTCCTTATAATCAGGACTTCCGTGATTTTGTAAGTTATGAAACTTTGCCAAAAGGCTGGGTTGTATCTGATAGCAGCTTTGCAGGCGAATGGGGATCAGGGAGCGGCGCCGGGCTTCGGGGTAGCGCCGACGTACTGGGGTATCAGCATACTGGAAGCACCGGGGTATTTACAGCCACTCTTGTCCTGGAGAATACAACAGGTAGTTTGATTGAAAATATCAATGTATCCTACCTGGGCCGGGTGGAAAGATCAACACTGGGACGCCATCCTGCGTGGTCGGTAGAGGTAAACGGGCACGCGGCGGATGCGCTCTGTTATTCGACCAGCGGTGGCGTTGATACATGGTTTCAAACCAGTATCCCTAATTTATCAATTGGCGCTGGTGAGACTTTCACTGTTACCTGGAGCAGTGACCGGGGTATTGACGGTTCAGGATCAAGCCGTCAGATTGGGATCAGTGACGTATCCGTTTCCGCTTTTGCCGGCGAGCTTGTATATGAAACGCGCTTGTCCGGCAGCCAGGGCTTTCGGATGCTATCGCCCCCGGTGCAGGCCAGCTACCGGGATCTACTCGCCCCGGTCTGGACCCAGGGCATGTTAAATGCTAACACTCCGGATGGTGACCCCAATGTATGGACCTGGGACCATTCCTCATCAGACGGGGAGGCAGCCAACTGGATACCCCTGCAAGATTTAAATGCCCCGGCTGTTCCCGGAAACGGATTCCTGGCCTACGTCTTTGAAAAAGACGGGGAATCGGGAAGTGATGCTTTTCCCAAGGTCCTGTCTGTTTCCGGAGGCGTTAGCCTGCCAGTATCCTCATCTGTAAATGAAAATCAGGGAGGTTTCACCCTCGCTGGCAATCCAACCGGCTCACCCCTGGCATGGGATAACATGATCACCACAGATTTAGACGATGTTGTCTATATTTGGGATGCCAACGAGGGCGAAAGCGGCGATTGGAAATCGTGGGGCAACGGTGCGGGTGATCTCACCGGCGGGATTATTCGTCCTTATCAGGCTTTCTTTACGCGCACCTCAGGAGGATCCGGTACTCCATCGCTGAAGATCACCGAAGACGCCTTAAGCACAGGCGGAAACTACTACGGAAAGCAGGTCAGCCGTGAGCAGCCCGCCCTCATGCGGCTGCAGATTGAGGGAGAAAACCTGCGCAACTCCACCTGGCTGCACTTCAGCAATAACGGAAAACTTGCCAAAGACCGTGGAGATGGACTTAAATTGCAGCCATTCTTGTCCGATTACGCCCTGCTGGCTACCCAATCAGAAAACAACTTGCTGCTGGATATCAACCACCTTCCCTTGTCAAATAACCTACCGGCACTGCCCCTTCACATTAGCGCCACCCGCAGTGGAACCTACGCGCTAAGCGCTACCCAAATGAACCTGCCACACGACTGGACGGTCACCTTAACTGACAATCAAACAGGAAAAAGTGTGGTTATGGATACCTTGACCTCCTACGAGTTTGAAATTGCGTCCGCAACAGCAAACAAACAGAAGGTATCCTCTGCGCTCATCAAACAGGCGAAGCTGACAGCAGGAAGCAGTGCAATGTCGGAAAGATTTATGCTCACCATTAATTCGGGCACTGTTACCGGAGCGGAACTTTTTGACAGGCAATTGCCTTTAGCCGTTGCTCTGCACCAAAATCACCCTAATCCCTTTAATCCGACCACCTCCATTGGATATGAACTTCCGGAAGCGGCATATGTCCACCTGGCCATATATGATGTAATGGGCAGGGAGATATCTGTATTAGTTTCAGAAACCAAACCTGCCGGCATTCATCAGGTTACTTGGGATGCCCAGGGGGTTTCAAGCGGGATATACCTATACCGGCTTGTGGCAGGCGGCAAGGTGATGAATGGCAAAATGACATTGATTAAATAGGTGCAGGAATAGTAAGCTAAATAAGTAAACATGCAATTCACAGAAATGTATAACAGCACTTCTCCGCAGGTGTCGGTTATAAAGCAGGTTTAGATTTTGTAGATTAAGTGGAAGCTTCAAATTAATTTGGGAAATCAAACGTTTTGAGCTTTGACAATTGTTCAGCGTGACAGAGCAGGCAACTATTATATTTTTTT
The DNA here is from genome assembly GCA_040878085.1 of Balneolales bacterium. Lineage (GTDB taxonomy): Bacteria > Bacteroidota > Rhodothermia > Balneolales > Natronogracilivirgulaceae > JBBDMU01. Next base: position 224,199 of record JBBDMU010000012.1, on the reverse strand, counting down.
TGAAATGCCTGTGAATTCAATGATTTTTATAAACAGAACCGATGAAAATACAAAACCAACCCAAAGAATATAATACGGTTACCCCGTATCTGGCCATTCGGGAAGCCGAGAAGTTAATTAGGTTGCTGGAATTTATATTTGACGCCGAGAGGCATAAAGAAATGCGGGATAAAAACGGTGTGCTCATTCATGCCGAGATAAAAATAGGGGATTCTATCCTTATGATCGGGGATGTGCAGGACAAGTTCGAGCCCTTCCCGGCCATGCTCTACATCTATTGTGACGAAGTGGATGAGATTTACCGCAAAGCCCTCGACAGCAATGCAGAATCTATCGAATTGCCCACTGACCAGGATTACGGCGACAGGCGGTGCGCCTTCCGGGATTTTGCCGGTAATACCTGGTATGTGGCTACGCAAGTGCATTCCAGAAGCTGATAGCCATGCATACCTGATTACTTACTGAGCTTTGAGAAATCTGGATGAAATACGCACAAAAGTAAGCTTTTTGCGCAATATATTGGCATAATAGTTAGTATTGATAAATGGAGTATTTATCTTCTCACCTTTCGATAAGATACCTTATATTGGGTTTTATAAACGGGTTTAGAACCAATCAAAAATATTTAACACTTTAGTTCGTATATACTTCGTACCTAAAAAAATATGCAATGCGTGTAATACTATTTCTTTTATTTATTTATCTGGTAATCAAGCTCGTTAGGATGATGCTTGTCATGAATCGTGTAGGTTCAAATGCCTCCAGCCGAAGCTACACATTTCGCGGTTCTTCCAATCCTTTTGGAAACGTGCGCCAGCCGAATTCGCCTAACGGAAACGTAAAGAAAAAGCGCAATCTTGATAATTTGGCGGATGCCGAGTTTGAAGAGATTGAAGATGATAAATAAAAACAGGTTTACTCCATGATAACAATGGTTAATCATCATGTGTTTTATTTATTAGATTAGCCTCGAAATTTCTTGCTAAATAGGCGCAACAAACAGTATCTTTAGCATCTCTTTGCCCTGGTGGTGAAATTGGTAGACACGCCATCTTGAGGGGGTGGTGCTGGCAACGGCGTGCTGGTTCAAATCCAGTCCAGGGCACTCTCAGAAGGAGAATTTAAGCCCTATTCATTTGAAAGACAGTGGATAGGGCTTTTGTTTTTAATAGGTGGTGGCACTCTGGTGGCACATGTTTATCATTATGTATACTTTTAATATTTTTTTTATATCATTTTAGAAAAACTTCATCATACGCTACTCCGTTAAATTATCTAAATAGCTTGCAATTTGAATTTCTCCGCAGATTGTTGGGATGAAATACAATGCGGAATTAGTAAGGGCTACTGCTGCCATTATCCGGCGACTTAGGGAGGCAAATTAGCTATCCCAGGAGGCTCTCGCATCTGAGGCTGACCTGAGTGATAAGATCGAGAGAAGAGAGCGTCTGCCCTCGCTGGAGGTGCTCATGAAGCTTGCTCCGGGATTAAGTACAACCGCATCTGAAATTGTTAGATTGGTTGAACATGAGCTCGAAGGTAAACGATAACCTTTGGGGTATGATTAGATTAATCTTCTTCTCCCTCTTCAAGGACCTGCTTAATAAGGTCACCAGTTTTTACATAACTATGCTCTTCGTCAAGGTCTTCCCACGTTCGTTCATTTGTTTTTAGGGTCTCATATTTTGTTACCCATTTTGGAGGCATTAGTTGCTGTGAAAATGAACCTAAAGACAAACCAATCATATTTTCCCCACCTACATTCTTGCGCGTTTCTTTAAATGTGCTCGCTATAGAAAGACGCTCTTTAACATCTATTACCCTAACTTTTACCTTGGGGCGCTCAACTGAACCCAAAACCTCACCACTGTCTGGATCGGTAATATCTTCACCTTTTGGGTCAAGTACGACGAAATGCATGCCATGTGCAACCCCATGAATTGATCCTATATTCATAGCGATTTCACGAGAATTTAATACTTTGGCAACCTTGCCTTTAATTGGTTTCATCATTAACTATTAATTTTTGACGGATTTCTTCAACATCTTCTGGTACAACATCTCTCCAATCCTCAAGTGCATCATCAGCAGTGGCTATCTGCTCCACTACTATTCCTTCAAGCATATCAAGAACTGCATTCTGCTTTTCATCTGAATTTCTAGAGTTATCAATTATCGTGGCCACACGAGATAGGCTCTTAAAGAGGGACACTAAACGCCTAAAAGCTGATCTTGCATGGGGTTTAATAATTTCTTTTGCAGCTTCACTTGCTGACTGACGACCAACAATGAAAGACCCTGATAATCCAGCTAATAATACAATAATCTGAAGCATTGTACCTTCTAATGCTGTTGTAGTACGTAATGTAGTAGTATATGCAAAAAATACAGACAAGGCTATTGCTGCAAAAATCAATAAGTATGGGAATCCACGTTCAATCATTGTCATTCATCCAAGTATGAGGTTTATAATCGGGAATAGCTTGTAAAGCTCATGCCCCATTAATATACTATAATAAAAGCTTTTCCATTAGCTAATTCTTTTATGTAAATTGTCAAAGAAACATTAGTTGATACAAAATAATGCTTAACAAGTGTTAATTGAGATTATGCACCTTAAATATATTGATGAGGTTAAGTATGAAAAAGGGCGACAGTCATACTATTGGCTCTGTGCTCTTGCAATTCCTGGAGAGGATGTCGTCAGTGTTGAGGATTCTTTAAATGTCATTGCTGAACATTACTTCGGCCAGCCCTAAGGTAATAAAAGCACAGCAATTATTATTATTTGATGTATGAAGAGTAGTATATTATCATGGCTCTGGGCGTAACTCCATATGATAGGTTATATCTTTACCAGCCATATGCGCAAAATCTTTATGAATGAGGTTTAACAGATCTTCAGTTTCTCCAATGCTTTGATATGAGTACTGAGGTAAAACAATCTTTCTATCTTTTACAGCTTTCTCATACAATCCATTAAATGAGCCAATTAAAACAGGGAAAAATCCCGATTCGGTGTCCTGTATAAGTTCAATTTCAATGGCTGATTCTTCATCAAGATTATTAAACTTCTTCTTTAGGTTTTCTAATAGCATTATGGCGCTATAAACAGATGATATCAGCCAGCTTGCCTTCAATTCTTGCTTATAACTACCTCCCATTATGAAGGTATATTCTACTAAACCGGTCTCTGATATTTCGACATTTAAATGGTCTCCGTAAAATAAAACCCCTCTAACAATTGGGCGCTTAGTAAAATCGCCACTAATAGGATTTTGTATATCCAAAAGATGTTCATTAATTGACACTTTCAAACGTGTAGTAATGTCACTTTGCGTTATTTGATTAAAAACATTTATGTACTGTGATCTGCCCGATGTAGGCAAAAGTGATACTCTAAACCCACATTTGCCACCATCAAAATTATATGCATAGGGTAGCTCATCCTTAAAGAACTTTTCTCGAAACAACACTCCTCTTTCAGCAAACAGCTCTTGTATTTGGTTAAATGAGTTGTTTCTAATTAGGGTTAAATCTTTGATTTCTCGCATATTCATTTTCTCACTTCTATCATCTCTCCTTATATAACATTCTTTGCTGTGTATAGATCGATGGGGTGCCAGGTAAGATTGCCCAACCTTCACAAGCAATACTCCCATATCATCTTCAATTATTATTCCTTTTACATTAACATTTGGGATTTTAGGATCTATACAATCCCTGATTTGTAACTTTATCCTCTCAGCAAGGTCATGGATAGCAGGTATGGGTAGTTTATCGTTTGCCCTAGCCGGTTTATTTGTAGTTTCATCAAGACCAAGTATTAGTATTCCCCCATCTGCATTAGCAAAAGCAATAACCTCCTCAGTTATCTCATTTCTAGCCTTGTCACCAATCCTTGATTGGTCTATCAACCATGGGTCTGGTTTGTTATTCCTGCTTGGCAATGTTTTCTTAAGTTCCAGATGTTGATCTTCTGGATATTCTTCATTTATCAGCTGATCTATATCACCTAATGATACTTCTTTGAAAGCTTTGTCAAATATGCTCATATCAAATCATCTTATGCTTATTAAGCCTTAATATCGTTGCTATGACGACAAGTTACCACTGATAATACAATAACTTTAAGCTAGTAGCTTATCAGGTATTCGTAACACAATTAATCTCTTGTCAAACCAAAAATTAAGAGGCTTTTTCTCCGTAATAAGTGGCAGTGCCGGCTATCAATACTTTTCAGGAGTAAAGACCTTGCTTGGGTCCCCAGCGATAAGAACTAATTATTGAGCTCCCGCTATCATCATCCAGGATGCTAACCATTAATAGAAAAGCCCTTACCTCTACCTAAATGTAGACAGTGAGGGTGGACTTAATTTTAAAAATTTAAATTGGCTTAACTAAAATAATATATCCTATATCATAGTTTTTATTGCCATAATTTAAATATAACCTAGCCTGCAAGAATAGTAAATTAGATAAGCCGTTATTGCATTTTGGTTCAACGTAGTTTTGAAAATTATGCCAAAACAAAAAGATTTAGATCTTGACAAAGGAGACTTATTTCAATCATTAATCAGAAGTCTGCCTGGCTTGTTTATCCTATTCGACATAGATGGTCGCACTCATTGGTGGAATTCCAGACTCGAACAATATACAGGCTATACAGGGGACCAGATTAAAAGCATGAGTGTTCTTGATCTATTGGATGAGCAGAATAAAGAGGTTGTGAAGAAGAAAATTGAAGATACTTTCCAACAAGGTGAAGCTGATCTCGAATTACAGACAGTAAAATCTGATGGCAGCAAACAAGTTTTTCTGTTAACTGGTGTTTCTGTGGTGCTGAAGGGCGGTGACTTTATCATTGCAACCGGCATTGACATCACCAGCAAAGAGGAGGAACGATTAAAAAATATAATTGATGAAAAGAATACATTGCTTGAAGAAACTCATCACCGGATAAAAAACAACCTAACAGCTGTTATTGGTTTACTCGGTATGCAGAGCGACCAGGTTAAAGATGAGCATATAAAGAATATGTTTAACGATAGTGTTAACAGGGTTAAATCCATGAGCATGATCCATGAAATGCTTTATGAGCAAGGAGATTATACTAAAATCGATTTTAAACCTTACGTTAAAAAATTAATCAAGCACCTGGCATCGATGTATCAGACTCAAGATATCAGCATTGAATCGCACGTGGATGATAATTTGTACTTCGATATTAAACAAAGCATACCCTGCTCTCTGATCATTAATGAATTAACTAGCAATGCTTTTAAGCATGGATGCAAAGGGCAAGAAAAGTGTATAATAAAAGTTTCCCTAACCCGCGAGAATGGCCTGAACAAACTGGTTGTCTTTGATAATGGAAAAGGATCAGTTGATATAAATAAAAAAACAAGTCTTGGTATGTCGTTAATAAAAGGACTAACCCAGCAGCTTGAGGGGGAGTGGGATGTTCAACAAGAATACGGCACATCATTTATTATCAAATTTCAGACTAAATAGGTAGATGCGCTGTATTCATCTTCAAACTGTTGATTATGGGGAAACAGCTCTAAGTTAATAAAAAGTAAAACTTGTTCTATTTTTCTATTAAATGCTCGGCACCTGGCGGGCTATGCCTGATATAAAACCTTATTGCTCAGCCAAATCCTCCTCCTGATGAATATCACCATGAGAAAGTAAAGCAAAGCCGTTAAGGTGGTTGCTGAACGAGATCGTCAGCAAGATCCTGCCATCAATAAGCAATTGCGTGAGGTGGGCATTTAAACTTTCCGAAAACTCCCAGGGATGGGCTCTTTTTATTTCCGAATGCTTCATCAAAAAGGTATTGACTTGCCATCTCGCACGGCTGGCATCGTGGTGATCATACAGCCCAATGAACCATTTCATAAAGTATTCATCTCGTTCATATAGTTGAAGATAACCATTTACCTGCTCCATGAACAGCATGGCAAAACGATTAGAGATCAATACTGATTCATCTGAAAATTGAGCGCTTACCGTTCCTGATGGCTTTGCAATAGCCATGAACAGCACTAATACTAGAATTGCTAATATTCTCACTTGATCGCCTCCCCCTTTTTTATATCATTGAAACGATGGTGCCGGCAGTTATTCTATGAGTTAACGGGGGAAAACTTTAAATGAGGATTATAATTTTGCGGATTCCTCAACAAAGTTCTTATGTTCAACTACAGGATCAAATTACTGGAATAATAAAATTTTACTATATCCGAATGGTTTCCTCGCGGCCCGGTCCTGTTGATACCACTACCAAAGGAACCTGAACATATTCTTCGATGAATTTCATATAGGTTCGAGCCTCTTCCGGCAAATCTTCAAACGATTTACAGTTACTGATTGAGGTCTGCCAACCTTTAAATTCACGGAATACAGGTTTTATTTTTTCCATTTTTTTAGGATCTAACGGGAAGTCTCTTGTTTCTTCGCCATCAATCTTATAAGCGGTACAGGCCCGTATTGAAGCAAACATATCAAGCACATCAAGCTTGGTTATAGTCAGCTCATTGATGCCATTTACGCGAACGGCGTATCGTAATGCCACCAGGTCCAGCCATCCGCAACGCCGGGGCCTGCCGGTGGTCGCTCCGAATTCCCCGCCGCTTTTTCTAATTTTCTCGCCCTCGGCATTCTCAAGTTCTGTGGGAAAAGGCCCATTGCCAACCCGGGTGCAATACGCTTTAGTGATACCCATTATGTGCTCCAGCGAAGATGGGGGGAGGCCGGATCCGATACAGGCCCCGCCCGAGGTCGGGGAAGATGATGTTACATACGGGTAGGTGCCGTGATCAATATCCAGCAGTACTCCTTGGGCCCCTTCGAGCAATATATTTCTTCCTTCATCATAGGCATCCCTCAGAATAGCACCGGTATCCTTAATATACGGGGAAAGTATTTTGCCGTATTTACAGACTTCTTCGAATAAGGGACCCGCTTCTACGGGCTTTTCATCAAACATATTCTGCAGCAAGCAGTTTGTGTATTCCAGGTTACTGATGATTTTCTCTTCCAGCACCTTCTCATCCAAAAGATCCATCATGCGTATGCCCATTCGGGAGGTTTTCTGCATGTAGGCCGGACCAATACCCCTGCCGGTAGTTCCTATCTTATTCGAGCCACGAGACTTTTCACGTACAGTATCAAGCAGTTTGTGATACGGAAGGATTACGTGGGCCGCCTCACTGATGATAAGACTTTTCTCGGGATCAGCTCCAAGTTCCTTTACAGACTTAATTTCTTCAAGCAAGGCCTCCGGATCAACGACAACACCGTTTGCTATCACACAAGTAGTGTTTTTACGGAAAATTCCGGAAGGAATCAGGTGAAGTACAAAAGTTTTACCATCAAACTTCAGGGTATGACCGGCATTGGCTCCGCCTTGATATCTAACAACAAATTCGGTTTTATCGCTGAGCATATCAACAATTTTACCTTTACCTTCATCTCCCCATTGGGCACCTATTATTACACGAACAGACATATCTCTCACAAAAAAAGAGGTGCCGGAGCACCCCTTGTTACAAATTTTTATTGAATGACCTTTGCATTAATTAAATGAAGCCACAGCTTCATCCAATGTACGGAAATGCTGAAATACCGTGATTAACTTAGTAATAATCAGCAAGCTTTCAATTTTATCCGTAGCATTGGCTATCCGCAGGTCTCCACCGGCATTACGCATTGTGGTAAGTGCACCGATAAGCATTCCCAATCCAGAGGAGTTCATGAATTTAACGCGGCTTAGATCAACCACTACGTTTTTCTTACCTTCATCGATAACTTCATGAAGTTTTTCGTTTAAACTAACTGTCTCTGGACCGCCCATGATATTACCTTTTAATGTCAGGATAGTACAATTCCCATTTTCATTAATATTAAATTTCATTTGACTCCTCTGTGCGTAAAAAATAAACGATTTATACCACTGACTTTTTAGTTTTTTGCTGCAGATCGACCAAAAGGCTACTGGCTACAAATATTGAACTATAAGTTCCTAAAACAACTCCTATAATCAATGCAAATGAGAAGCCCCGAAGAACTTCACCACCGAATATAAACAGGATGGTAACTACAAACAAGGTGGTTAATGAAGTTACTACCGTCCGGCTGAGCGTATTGTTGATACTCTTATTCACAATACTATCAAAAGCTTCCGTCTTGAAAATATTTGTGTTTTCACGAATCCGGTCATAAACAACCACAGTATCGTTCAGGGAATAACCCACAATGGTTAAAAAGGCGGCAATTAGAGCCTGATTTATGCTCAGGTCAAAAGGCACTACATCAAACAATATGGTAAATATACCCAGGGTAATGATCACATCATGTGCCAAAGCAGCAACGGCACCAGCAGAATACGACCACTTCTTGAACCGGATCAATATATACATGAACAAAACGATAAGCGAGAATAAAACGGCCAGAAAAGCGGCATCTCTCATATCTTCAGCGAAAGCAGGGCCTACACTGTCAGTCATGGTGATTGATGCCTGATTATCAGGCATCTGTTCGCTTAGTGCACCTAAGATTGCAGATTGTATCTCAGAGGTGGGTAAGTCAACATCGGTACGGACCATCAATTCACTGTCAGATCCGAAATATTTAACTTCAGGCACTCCTTGTAAAGGTTCGGTAAGCATTCCTCTTACATCTTCAACAGCCAACGAACTTTCGAATTCAAGCGCTACTTCCGTACCGCCACGAAAATCGATTCCGTAGTTTAATCCACGGACAATAATGGCGACTAAGGAGATAGCTATTAGTATTCCTGATATGACATACCCTATCTTTCTGTGCGGAATAAGGGTATAATTTGCGGTTTCAAATAATCTCATTTTTTAAGGTCTTCTATAATTAATAATTGATTTTCTGACTATCCAAAGTTGACATTGATCTTCTTCTCCTTGGACATATAATCTACGATCACACGGGTAATTATAATGGCGCTGAATAATGAGGAGGCTATACCTGCCATCAGTGTTATTGCAAAACCCTGTATTGGTCCCATGCCAAAGCTGAACAAGATTACGGCCACAAGAAAGGTGGTGATGTTGGCATCCAATATTGAGCTTAAAGCGTTTGCGTATCCGCTATCAATAGCGGCAGCCATACTTTTCCCGACTCTCATTTCCTCACGGATTCGATCGAAGATCAGCACATTGGCGTCAACCGCCATACCAATTGTTAACACAATACCTGCTATACCCGGCAGAGTCAGTGTGGCATCGAAAGCCGCAAGTATACCCAGAATAAAGACGATATTGAGCACTAAAGCAAGATCGGCAATAAAACCGCCCTGACGATAATACAGGATCATAAACAAGATAACCATTGCCAAACCAAACAAAGCGGAATTAAAACCGGCATCTATTGAAGCCTGCCCTAAAGAGGGCCCAACTGTCCGTTCTTGTATGATGTTTAATGGTGCAGGTAAGGCACCCGACATTAAGATGTTCACTAAATCCTCGGCCTCTCTTGTGCTTTCCAAGCCGGTGATAGAAGAACGGCCACCAGTAATTTGGCTAATTACATTTGGATAGGAATAAACAACATCATCCATTGTTATTGCAATTGTGCGTCCGATGTTAGCGCCTGTGACCCGGCTCCAGGTTCGTGCACCCTGACGGTCCATAGTCATGGATACTTCCGGTGCATTGGTTTGGGGATCAAACGAAGGGCTTGCTTCAGTGATAACATCACCGGTAAGTTCCGCTTCGGTGCGAACGCCAATCAATGAAAAATACTCCTGGCCATCCTGAGCGAATTCAGGACTGGCTGTCCAAAGCAGTTCCGTATTGCGAGGCAGCATTTGTTGCACTTCCGGCACACTAAGCAGCTCTCTTACCTGTGCTGTATCCTGTTCGGCAGCGGAACCAAAAACTACATTTCGTCCCTGAGGTATGAAATGCTGCAGCAACTCATTTTCAGCTTCCTGATTATTTGTTCCTATTTCCTCGTCAACTTCCACATCGTCTATGTCATCGGCGGGATCATAATAGGTGATTATTCGTTCAAGTGAACTTTGAAGCTCTTCGACGTTGGGCGTCAGACGAAACTCCAGGCGGGCAGTCCCTTCAAGCAGGCTCCGTACGCGCTCTTCATCATCCACCCCCGGCAGTTCTACGACCAAACGATTGCTTCCCTGGCGCACGATCGAGGGTTCAGCTACACCGTAACGATCTACCCTGGTACGCACAATTTCTACGGCCCGATCAACCCCTGCATCCCTTTGGGCTTCTAGAAATGCTTGAATGTCATCGTTTGAGGAGCGGCGCGTAATATTTTCGGAATCCGACCGAAAATAGCGGCTCAATCGGGCTTGAGGATAACGTTGCTCGAATTCCTCTACAAATTCATCAATAACATCGGTATTCCCTTCCCGTGATTGTTGCACAGCCGCCGTCATTACTTCATTGAATTCCTCATCAACCGTGTCACGCGCAAGCTCACGAAGCAGCTCATTGGTAGCCAATTCAAGGGTAACGTACATGCCGCCCTGCAGATCAAGGCCTAAAGTTAAAGAATTGGCACGCATCTCACTTATTTGTGTTTGGTTTTGCTGTACGTATTCAATGCGTTCTTCTTCAGGCAAACTTTCTATATGTCTGGACTCCATCCACCATTGAAATGTGGGGAACAGGTAATAGCCTGTCAGGAGTAAAAACCCAGCGATGAAAAATAATTTGGTTCCATTACCTTGCATAATTTCTTTTTTTTAAATTGTTACAATTTATTTTAATAAGCGGCTTAAAGCCGAAGCATGAGCTTATAAATGTTCTCTATTTGCGATAAAGGCTCGGGAGAAAGGCTAGGGAGCATTGATCGAGGTGCCGCTCAGCAAAGGATGCAGGCGGTAAGTCTCAAAAACTGTAGTTTCAAATGTGAGACTGAAGGACTCTATATCGGCCGACAAAAAACTGGCGGGGAAAGCATCGCTGTACTTAATGTTTTCAAAGGGCAGCGCAGGGCTGTGCCGTTCAGACACAATGGCTGTGCCCATTGAACCAGTTTGCTGCTGGCGATTCCACTCCTGCACCAGTACCTTAAAAACTTCTTCATTGGTAGGTTCTGGATTATTTCCCGGCAGGGAAAACAGTTCGGCGTTGGCACTGATAACTTCCGAAGCTTTTTTAAGCAAGAGATCAGGCTCATCCTGAAGATCATCCAGATGGGAGATCTTTTTCATAACCTGTTCAAGATTGCTCTCTCCGGCAAAACCATGCAACCATACAGAGACAGACTCCGCAGAGGAGGTAGCCTTGGCTGGCATAAGTGCAGGTGCCATGCCAAATAGCAGCAATGCTATAATTACTGCCCGAAGATGATAATTGCCGAAAAAGTTCATCTGATCAATATAAAGAAAATATACCTTAAGCGTTAATTTCTGTTAAGATTTATGAATTATTAATTACGCAACGTTAAATAGGATATTGCGGTTATTTAATCCTTATTTCCAAGGCGCAATTGCTGAAATTTTCCGGTGATATCAGTTTATAATCCAACTCCCAGAAACCAGGCCGCCATAGTGAAGTAAATCAGCAAACCCACAGCATCAACAATGGTGGTAATAAGCGGGCTGCTTGCCACGGCCGGATCAATATTAATTTTTGTAAGCAAAAAAGGCAATAAAGTGCCGAGGATATTAGCAACTAATACAATAGCGAGCATCGATACCCCCACAACAACTCCAATCTCCCAACCTCCCCAAAAATACCCGAGAATCCAACTGGATAGCCCCATAACCGACCCCAGTGTGGCGCCTACAAAAACCTCCTTACCTACCGTCCGAAACCATTGAGTTAGCTTAATATCGCCGATCGCAATAGCTCTAACCATTAAAGTGGCTGACTGGGCCCCGGTATTCCCACCGCTGCCTATTAACAGGGGGATGAAAAAAGCCAGTGCCAGTGCAGAAGCAAGCACTTCTTCAAAAGCCTCTATAACACCAGATGAAATCAGATTCACAAATACTAGAATAATCAACCACGGAATCCGCTTGCTGAAAAGCGAAAATATAGTGGCGTCGCGATAACTTGTTTTTAAAGGGGCAACGGCAGCCCCTTTATGAAAATCCTCGGTGGCCTCTTCCTGAGCAACGTCTAAAACATCATCTACTGTTACAATACCGAGCAATACCCCTTCCGAATCGACAACAGGCAATACCGTTTTATCGTATCGCTGCATCATTTGAACGGCAACCTCCCGATCATCAAAGGCCGATGTATAAACGAATGACTCGTCCATAATATCTTCTACCTTTTGTTCGGGATCGGCCAGTATAATCTCCTGCAACTCGAGGGCATCTATAAGCTTCCATGAACGGTCAGTAACGTAGATCACGTTAATGGTCTCACTTTTCTTGCCCATCTTCCGAATATGGTTGATGGCTTGCTCAACAGTCCAGCTGGCGCGCACGGCAAGGTAGTCGGGCGTCATCAGGCGCCCGACACTTTCTTCCGGATATCCAAGTAGCTGCCGGGCTTCTTTCAAATCCTGCGGACTCAAAAGATTAAGCAGGCGCTGGGTGATTTGCCCAGGGAGTTCATCCAGCAAGGCAGTACGGTCATCAGGACGAAGATTTGCAAGCAGGTGTCGCGTTTCCTCGTCGGTCAGATCAATCAGGAGTTCGTTCTGCGACTCCGGCTCCAGATAAGAAAAAAGTTCCGAAGATAACCGCCGGGGCAGGATACGGAAGAATAGCACCCGGTCTGTTTTTTCTAGCCCGTACATAAGATCGGCCACTTCCGGCACAGGCCAATCTTCAATGGATTCACGTAGCTCGGTCCATTTCTGATTCTCAATAAGTTCGAGAATCTCCGGTTTGATTAACTCTTTCATCATCTTTGGAGCCTCCCCCGGGGGAAATACAACTACATTAATAACAATATTTGGTACGTCAGACCAATCTCCAGAGCCTGGTTACTGCTTGCAACACTGTAAAACTATAGCTTAAGCTTTCACCTTTTGAAGGCGCAACGATGTATACCTTCGCTGCATAAATTCAAAACCAGTAAATAACACAGCGCTATAAACAAGTGTTCCCGCCAGTGTATTATGGAAAAAAGGGATTGCCGCTGTATAACACATCAGTAAGCCTTCAAAAGTTTTCGGATACCAGCTTCCGGTCAGCCATACCCCGAAATTGGTGACTATAAAAAACAAGACAGAAGCCCCTATGGCACTGCCCAAAACAGGCAAAGGGGATACTTTGCCCCGCAAGCCGAATCCCATGTACACAGTAAGTGCAAAGCACAGGTATACAAACGTCATAGTACCATGAAAGCCTAAAAAGAAATCGCTAATGATCATCACCAATAACGGAAGCACAAAAGCCATTCTTTTGTCTGCGAAATAGCTTCCGCCAAATAATGCAATGGCGGCTATAGGGGTGAAATTTGGTGGATGAGGCAACAGACGTGTTGCTGCGGCCAGTACTACTATAATGAGAAGTATTAAAACTCTGGAGTTGTTCATGAATTACCTTATAATATTTTCTTTGTTTTCTCAGTCCCAAATATCGGAAAAGACAGAGTAAGATCACAGTAGAAAGTAACTTATAATTTGATATGAATTACTTCATTTTATTTTATCGCTTTTCAGGCTTTCTATTTGAGGATTTCTTATCTTTTCATTATTGTATAACTTTAAGTCTGTACTATAATTACCCCCAATTTAATATCACTCCCATTACTATGAAAAAATTCGCTCACCATCTTGCAGTTCTTTTGAGCTTCTTTTTGTTAATCCATGCTTGCGGCCCCACCGATCAGGAAATCCGGGAAAATGAAACCGCTACTCAAGATTCTCTTGCCAGGGTTCAGGAAATGAAAAATGCTGCTGCCGAAATGGCCGAAGCAAAACAAAAAGAAGAAGAACAACAACAAGACACTAAAGCCGACCAAAAAGATGAGAACTCTGAAGCCGAACAAACTGTAGAAGAATATTCGCCTATAGTTTTTGATCAGGATGGCAGGTATACGCTGCAGGTTGAATCCTGGCGTTCAGAAATCAAAGCTGAGCAAAACGTGGATCGTTGGCAAAAACGTGGCTTTGATGATGCTTTTGTTGTTTCCTATGGTGATGAAAGCACCGGTGATATATGGTTTCGTATCCGCCTTGGCCGTTTCGGAAGCTATAGCATGGCACAGCGCCAAAAGGAAATTATCGAATCTGACTTTAACATCCCTGCATGGATTGATAACCAGACCGAATAAATATCAGTCTGAATTAATCGAGTAGCCAATCCTTGGTATGAAATCGAAGAGCTCTTGGAACCTTTCGTGCTTATTTATTAATTCTTTTTTGTTTTCGGGGTTCATCGAGTTTTACCAGTACCCTTAAATCTGAAATCTCTTTACTTTTTAAGTTTCTCCAGCGGCCCATTCGCAAGCCATTAGTGTTGAGCCCCGCATATACAGCCCTGTCCAGTTTGATTACCTCGCCGCCCAATGATTCCACCATTCGCCGAACCTGGCGGTTTCTTCCTTCATACAGGGTTAATGTAAATGAATGTGGATCGCCGGGTGCTCTGCTGACCTGATGCGCCGTAGCCAATCCATCTTCAAGCTCAACTCCTGATTGCAGTCGGGAAAGCTGTTCATCAGAAAATGGCTGAGTAGTGCTGACATTATATACCTTCTTAACCTTGTAACTTGGATGCATTAAACGATTGGCAAGGTCACCGTCATTGGTTAATACCAATGCGCCAGTAGTGTTCCTGTCCAGCCGGCCAACTGGGTATACCCGGTGTCCGGTGGCTTCTTCAATAATTTCCATTACCGTATGCCGCCCCTTTTCGTCACTAGTGGTCGTGATGGTATTCCGGGGCTTATTCAGAAGGATATATACATAAGGTTCCAGGCTTACATTTTTGCCTTCTACCTTTATGGTGTCGGTTCTTTTTACTTTTACCCCGAGTTCCGTTACTGTTTTGCCGTTTACGGCTACCTTCCCGGCCGTTATCAGCTTGTCGGCTTCCCTTCGCGCGCATACCCCAGCATGGGCAATATATTTATTCAGACGCAAATATTCCGCTTCCTGATTCGTTTCGGACCAATTCTTGCTGTTTGCTTTAGGGGGTTTTGCTGGTTTTCTGTTCAATACGATTTTTAAATGTTTTGGATAGAATATAGAGCCTAAAAAAAGACTCGTTTTTTCATGAACACTTTTGTTACAACTCTTCTTTTTCCCAAATGTTATTCGAGGTGTCTATATCAGGGAAGTTTCGTTCGGCATCGATCTCAACTCGTTCAACGTTTTGATCGTCAACGGTAAGTGATGTAACGCGATAGCCTTCCAGCCATATATCTACTGGGATAGTATGTTTTACGGTTTCCCCGCCGGCAAGGGTCAGGGTCAGGTTGACAGGCATTGGCACATCGCCAAGGTCTTCTACAATGATTTCCGTAAGGCTGTTCTGGTCCCTGACTTCGGTAACGGCATGATCAAGATTCCAGGTTTCATAATACCAACTCCTCCAGAACCATTCCAGGTCTTCACCGCTTACTGTCTCAAAAGTTCTAAACATATCCCACGGGTAAGCGTGCTTAAAAGCCCATTCGTTTATAAAAGTCTGATAAGCTTCATAAAATACTTCCTCTCCCAGCACTCCGCGCAGGGCCGCCAGCACACTTGCTGGTTTTGCATATGAGGCCACACTGAAAGCCGCAAGATGCGTATGGTAATTTGACCATCTCATAATTTCTCCTTCATAGTCACTTTCAGCTATTCGGATGTAAGACTGACGGCTGGTTTCATGGTGATCGGTACCGGGATGATATTCCATGCGGGCATCATTAGTGCTGAAGCTGGTATTGCCTTCATCCAGCCAGGAATAGCGCCGCTCATCAGTGCTTACAATTAATGGTACCCACATATGAGCCAGTTCGTGTGCCGTAACTCCATACAGGGCATCGGTGCCTCGTTCGTTATAATCGCCCATGATGGTCATCATAGGAAATTCCATACCGCCGTTTATAATATTTGATCCTTCTACGGCTGTCATATGGGGCCAGGGGTAGGAAAAGTCGGTTAAGCCTGACAAGAAGGTAATTGCATGCTGCTGATAAGCAGTAACATCTTCCCAAAGAGGGGCCAGTTCGCGGTAAAAGGTGTTAATTTGAGTATATTCAAAATCATTGACAGGAGCCCTTGCCGCATCCCACATTGATTCCCGCGTGGCGCTGAATGCCACATCTCGCACAGCCTCTGCTTGAAAACTCCAGGTAAGCCTGTCTCCGGCATCAACTCGTGTGGCAATTCCAAAGTCATCTCTTGTGATGATATTTACCACTTCATCACTTTCCTGGGAAGCTTTATACCTTTCATAAATTTCCGGAATCAGTACTTCCTCCGGATTTAAGAATTCACCGGTCCCCATAATGACCCAGTCCGATGGCGCATCAATATGATACTCGTAGTCGGCAAATCCCTGATAAAATTCAGCCAGCCCCAGGTATTGATCGGGATGCCAGCCCACTACATCATCATAAACGGTCATCACCGGATACCAATACCCCAGATAGAAAAGGTTGTCGTCGTCATAACCCATGCGCCCGCCGGCTCCAGCCTGGGGTATTGTAAAGTCATATTCTATTGAAATCTGGGTTTTTTCGCCGGGAGCGACAGATCCCATCGGCATCAAATTAAGCTTGGTGCCTCTAACCGAATAGCGGGATTCTCCTATAGAAGATTCCTGGAGGGTCTCACCATCCACTTCAACGGTTTTCAGGTTTATGCCCCCGGTAATCTCGGCGGGCAAATTCCTCTCAATTCCCTCCGTATGATGATTCTGGATAAGGTCCAGGTGCAGGTAGTTCAGTGTATCAGGAGAATTGTTGTGGTAAACGATATTGACAATGCTCTCCAGTTTATTTTCTGCCGGACGGAGACTGGCGTAAATAGTATACTCAGCATATTGCTGCCAGTAATTTCGCCCCGGAGCCCCCGTTTCTGTCCGCGTACCGTTCTCAACGGCCTGGGAGAAATATTGCGGAATCTCGATTGAATAGGGTATCGGTCTTTCCACTTCTGAAACGCTCTTGCTGATTTCTTCGGTGGATGAACAACTGCTAATGGCACAAACAAAGGCAAGCAGGGCAAGTTTGCCTTTAATATTATAAACTTTATTCATAACTATTTTAATAATTGTAGGGTATTGCCTGGTGAAATTCGGTTCACTTCTCGGATGATGGTTGTATTAAGGTAAGTATAAATTACTTCCAAATCTTCATACTGATGTTTGATTCATTAGTTTACAGTTCAATTTTAACTAACAGTTCCTACGGGAATACATATTCGATAAAGCCTCCGATAATAGCCATCTTAGCAGTACTTAAATATTCTTTGGGGTACGGCCGGAGGTCGTTAAAAAAGTGGGTACAGGCAGGACGCCCGTACCGGCGAATAAATGAATTTAGAATATTCACTACCGGCGCTACTGTTGCGTGACCTGAACTATTTGGTTCTCTATAGGTTCTACAGATTTCAGATATTCATAGATGGCTTCCAGATCTTCATGCGTTAATTTTGAATAAAGTGTCCATGGCATGACGGTATTGAAGGCTCCCGGTTCAATGATTGTATTGAGGAGCTCCGGATCTTCATATGCTTTAAAACGCTCTATAAAAGTTTCTTTTGTCCAGGTGCCTATTCCGGTTTCGGTATGAAAGGTGATATTTGCTGATTTCACCACACTCCCGTCGGGCATTGGGAATTCACGGTTGCCTGCCAGTTCCATATCGTCAAAGTAGCTACCATTTTCAAAACGGGTATGGCATGATTTGCACCCCGCGGAGTTCACCAGATACTGGCCATAGTTAACTGCATTGTTTTTATCGGGTTTTTTCTGAAGGTTGGGCTTAACGGGCATCGTATTTATGATCAGGTTCATCGGGAAATTGGATTTTGACTCAGGAACATCATACTCAATGGGCTCTAATGTTCGCAGATAAGCGATAACCGAATAAATATCTTCTTCATCCATATTTGCGTAGTCAGGATAAGGCATTAGTGGAAATAAAGCCTTGCCATCACGATTTACGCCAGAGGTTAAGGCCCGGAATACTTCACCGTCGGTCCAGTCTCCTATTCCATATGGAGTTATGTTTGGCGCATAGTAACGGCCGGGAAGCCCAATGCCTTCATCAAAAAGTTCGCCGCCCATACCTAACGATCCTTCAACCAGAGGACCCGAGAATTTTGTCCAGTCTCTTTCAGAATGGCAATCCATGCATATGAGAACATTGTTTACAAGATATGCTCCCTGCGATATCCGTTCGGGAGTTCTATCAATAATCAGATCCGGGGCAGGATCAACATCCGGGAGAGCATAAGTGAGATACATTACCGCGCCAAGGACAATAACTACTAAAAAAGACACCACTCCGAGAACAATACGATACAGGTATTTTTTCATGATTTTATCAATTAGAGAGAAAGTAAAACTAAATATAGTACAAACACAAAATACTTACATCAATTTAATGCCATGTTTGATTATTTTACTTTAAATATATTGTGAGGCATCTAGAATCTGTGTAAGGTTCAGCGTAATCCCTACCAGCCCGGAAGTATATTTTCCTCCTTATCAGCAATGCTGCCATCAAAATTTTTCGAGGATACTCTTGAGAAAAGATTATTACCCACATCCTGATCCAGTTCTTTTACACTGAATGCGGCACCGGCCTTTCCTGAAGCCACTGTTATTATGAAGTTCAACAGATTGATTCTTCGCTGAAAGTATATACTTTGCGTAGAGGCCGCTTGGATGCATTTTTTCCTGACAATAGCTGTCGTTTTGGCGAGGTTACGGTAACGAAGGATAAACGTTTCTTTTGCATATCCTGCCCCCGCATCTCTGTACCTTTTTATTCCAAGCCAGATGGCCAGCGGCAGCAGTATTACAGAGATGTAGCCGTAGTTAAAAATTATGCTCACAGGGATAATAAGTACCAGCGCAGGCACTATAGTTCGTATTAAATACCGCCTGATAGCCCTGAGTGGTGGGGTAACAGAGGTAGCACCTATTTCGTAATCAGGCAAATTCTGCCGTATGAAATCTCTTAAATCCGATTTCTTAATAAGAGGGAACAAAATTGTAGATGTTCCTGCTTCATCCCCATAGCCGGCGCTGTCAACATAAACAGTAGCGTATCCAAATGGTTGGCGCAAAATACCCTCTACAATCCGCACGGCCTGAATGCGGTGATAAGGAATGGTTAACTGAGTTCTCTCAAAAAGACCGCGGGATATAATCAGCTCATCTTTTCTGCGTGCCAGTGAAAATCCGGAGTGTTTGATGATGGTTCCAAACAAGGACAGGAGCCAGGCCAACACTACCATCACCGCAATAATCATTATAGCAAAACTTGTTCCGGGAATTTCCAGATTTTCCAGATAATTATAAATTTCCGTATCTGATATAAACTGGTTCATTTGGGAGGTTAGCGTACCGATAATTGACAGGGCAATGCCAAAACTTCCTGCCGTGGATGCGGCTATCAGCAAATCTTTTTTCTTTAGGTGCAGCTCGCTTTTAGGCTCAACGACCCCGGCCTCTTCGTCTGTTCCGTTATTGCTTAAAAGGCTTTTTATCCGATCGGCCTCATCGTGGGTGACGGCGCTTATTGTTGATTCGGCCGAGGTTTCCCCGGCGGTCTGAACCTCCACGCTCACCAGACCGAACAGCCGTTGTATAATTCCAGCTGATATATCTATAACCTGAATACGGTCTTTCTGTACAAAATGCCGTTTCCTGACAAATACCCCGTATTCAATTTTAAGCTCGCCATCTTCAATACGGTAGGTGTAACGAAGCCAGGAAATAATCCCGCTAACCAATAATGCCACTATTAAAAGTATGGCGCCGATTGTGTAATAGGTTTGAGTATCGTCGGCGCGCCCCCCCAGGATCACAATAACTACAAAAGGAATCAGATTCTCTTTTATAGTGTCCATGACCATAGAAATGGCCGCTACCGGATGTTGCCTTTTGGGTTCAGACATTTTCCTGAGCTTCTCTTGCAAATTTCGAAATCAGGTTTCTAACTTCATCGGCCGTCTCGTCTGAAAGGGCGGGGATTTCATGGGTGCTACCTGCCGTAAAGATAGTCACCTTAGCCAGTTTCAAATTCCGGTAAACTGGCCCCTGACTGGTATCCACATGCTGGACCCGCTTAACTGGAATTAAAGTGCGGCGTATAATGAAAAATCCGTGCTTCAGATCAATTTCGTTTTCATCAATCTGATATCGCCACCGTCTCCAAAGAATCACAGGAATTATCGTAAACTGTAGCAATGTGTAAACTACTGCGATGCCTGCAAGAGGGTACACGGGCCAAAAAGCCCATTCACCATCCCAGGCAGTGCCGCCATAAACGATAGGTACAAGCCAATAGAACAATGATGATAATCCACCATTTATTCGCCAGGCAGTGATGGCTTTGGGATCAATCCTGTTTTCGGGTTCTGGCCTCATACTTTTGCTTATATTTTTACGGAAAGATTTAAAATAAGCTTTATGTCCGTCAATGAAAAAGGATGCTTTTAGGAAAAACCGCCTACGACCGCTATTATATTGATCCACAGCCCAAGTTTGTAGTATAGGTTTGGCGTGGCACCAGTTTCACAACAATAATCATAACATTTGTTAATTTAAAACAGTGGCTACTCGTAATAATATTTCAGGTTATAAGTTTTACTTATATTTCCCGGTACCTTCTAATTGAACGTTACAACTTTGGATTTTAGCTATTCATTCACAAAAAGAGACCAAAAATACGACCGAACTTTCAAGAACAATCTACGTTGGACGTTGCCGGTTTTGCTGCTATATTTTTTTCAGCTTTCATCCGCAAAAGCGCATAACCCTGCCGCCGATTCAACTAGCTTTTCAATTCTGCCCAGCTTTAGTTATAGCTCTGACCTTGGCTTAGCCGGAGGAGGAACATTACATTTGATTAAATACGGTTCGGATTATCAGCCTTATAAGTCTTTTTTAGATTTATCAGCCGTAGTAACAACCAATGGGTTTGTCAATGTTCAGCTGTTATACGATAAACCCGATATTTTTGGCAGCAATGCCCGTTCAAACATTGAAGTCTTTGGCAACAGGAGGCTTAACGACAATTACTTCGGTATAGGTAACAGTTCGGGATTTAACCACGGCCTTTGGGATGATGACTACTACAACTTCGAATCAATTTCTTTTGGAGCCTCTGTACGGACCCGTCATCCGGTATACCGCCATAACGACCGGCGCCTGGATATACTTTCGCTTGGCAGCGTTTCCTATAATATCCCCTACGACGATGATTCTGACCGCTTAATTGGCCAGGAAAAACCTGTCGGGTTCGTTGGAGGGTGGCTGAACTATATTGGCACAGGAGTAATGTGGGAGAGCCGTGACCAAGAATTCACGCCAACACGAGGCAATCAAAGCAGGCTTGAATTCTACCTGATGCCTAAAATGCTATTAAGTGATTACCAAATGGCTACCATTTATGCAGAGACCCGGCAGTATATCAACTTCAAATTTCTATCCAATACCGTTCTTGCTTTACGCGGTGGTTTTGAACATTCCATCGGGGATGTTCCTTACTGGCAGTTGCCAAAGATTGGGGGAGAAAGCACGGTTCGCGGATATCCCTTTGCACGATTTAGGGGCAATTCAGCATTATTTTATAATGTGGAATTAAGAAACTGGGTGGTGAGTAATGAGTTTTATGATGTCCGCCTGGGTGTGCATGCATTTAGTGATGCAGGCCGGGTATTCGACAAGCTGGGAGACTGGGAAAATCCATTAGCTAACCATAAAAGAACCTATGGGGCGGGGCTTGCTTTTGCCCCATACGATTCCGATGTAATACTGCGCATGGACTACGCTTTTTCCAGTGACATGAGGCGTTTATATATTAGTTTTGGTTACTTATTTTAATCCTGCCTGAAATTGGATGCTTTAAGTTCTGAAGTAATTTCTACCTTTTCACTTTCTACCCATTTTCTGTCTGTATGGTTGCCTTAAATATTCTTGTGCTTGTAGTAGTTTTTATGATATCATCATATGGATCAGGATGGCTGTTACATACTTACGGCTATAATATACCCCGAAGCTTAAATAGCCGTGAAGACTATATTTTGATTGCTATGAAACTGGTTTTGTTTACACTCTTAGTTATCATGCAGGTAATTATTCTGCTGCTTATAGGATTAAACCCGTTTGAGATTTAATAAGAGTTAAACTCGTGCTAGTTATAAGGGTGCAATAAAAAAGGGGAATAAAGTATGATAACCTTATCCCCCCATGTATAATCTAACTTTTTTCCTCGTGCTATTGGTAACTTGTCAGGTCATATTCAGTTACTTAGAAGCTGAATACATCGCGCCCCAGAAATACAGCATTTTCATCAAGCTGCTCTTCGATGCGGAGTAATTGATTGTATTTTGCAAGCCGGTCTGTTCTGCTGAGTGAACCTGTTTTTATTTGTCCGGCGTTGGTGGCAACCGCAAGATCAGCGATGGTAGTATCTTCAGTTTCACCGGATCGGTGTGAAATTACCGCTGTATAGCCATTTTTATGAGCCATTTCAATGGCATCAAGAGTTTCGGTGATCGTGCCTATCTGATTAACTTTAACTAATATGGAATTGGCAATTCCTTTTTCAATACCTTCTGCAAGTCGTTCGGTATTAGTTACAAATAAATCATCGCCCACCAACTGCACTTTTTCACCAATTGCGTTTGAAAGGGTTTTCCATCCGTCCCAATCGTCTTCATGCATCCCGTCTTCAATAGATATTATAGGATACTTCTCTACCCAATTCTGCCAGTATTTGACCATCTCATCACTGTTGCGTTTTGATCCATCGCTCCATTTGAATTCGTAGAGGCCGGTTTCGGCGTTATAATATTCAGAAGCCGCAGGATCCAAGGCTATTAGCACATCATCGCCAGGGGTATAACCGGCTTTCTCGATGGCCCGGAGAATTACTTCTACAGCTTCTTCATTGCTTTTAAGGTCAGGGGCAAATCCACCTTCATCACCAACTGTAGTATTATATCCTTGATCTTTTAAAACTTTCTTGAGGTTATGAAAAATTTCGGCCCCCATTCTCAAAGCCTCCGAAAAGGTTTCAGCACCGGCAGGCATAACCATAAATTCCTGCGGGTCAACATTATTATCTGCGTGAGACCCGCCATTGATAATATTCATCATGGGCAACGGAAGTACTTTGGCATTTACCCCGCCCAGGTAGCGCCATAAAGGCATGTTTAATACATTGCTGGCGGCATCGGCTACAGCCATGGAAACGCCTAAAATAGCATTGGCTCCAAGTTTGGCCTTATTGGGCGTTCCATCCAGCTCAATAAGCATATTATCAATACCGACCTGATTGAAAACCTCTAATCCGTTAAAGTGCGGGGCAATGATTTCATTTACATTTTCAACGGCTTTCGTTACTCCTTTGCCCATGTAAATATTTTTATCGCCATCCCTGAGCTCTACGGCTTCATGTTCACCGGTGGAAGCTCCGGAAGGAACGGCAGCCCGCCCAATAATTCCATCTTCTAATATTACATCTACCTCAACAGTAGGGTTTCCGCGTGAATCTAAAATTTGCCTTGCATTAATATCTTCTATAAATGACATAATTTATCTAGTCGTGTGAATAACCTTAATTGAGCTGAAAAGATACTAAAAAAACAGGAAAGGAGGTAGAGAGATAAAGTTATCGGGTGTAGTAAAATCTGGCGCCTTTCCTTTTACCACATTCCGCCGAACACGAATGATATCTGGGGCGATCCAAAAAACTTTATAGGGTCGGCCCCTGTTGCCCCTGGTTCAGAGAATCTCGGATCAACCTCCGGTTCCATGACCTGTAATCCCTCTGCATAATAAAAAAAAGAATACCCAAAGTTGACCGACTGAATCCTGCTGATATTATCACCGAAATCAATACCCATCGAAACATAGCCAGATGTGCCCCAAGTAAAATATCCATCCCCCCAGCCCTGAAATATATCGTTGGGGAACTGATTGGTCATGTAGCCGTCATTGTTATAATCATCAAAATAGGGATAAACAAAAGTTATGGCCGGGCCAACCTTTCCCTGAACAAAAGGCCTGAAATTATCGTCAAGGTATTCAGAGAATAGCCGATGTTTCAAACCCACCATAGCAGGCGCCGTTAATACTCGATTGTATTTGTTGGGGATTAGTTGTTGACCAAAATAATTAAAGCTTTGTTCAGTCTCATCTTTTAAAGAAGACATTTGTAGAGATATAGTTGCTTCCGTGTAAGGCCCCAGAATGCGCTGGTATTGACCACCGATACCAGCACCAAAATTATGAAGTTGCACAGAGAAGCCGAGTCCGTTTCGCTCGTCAATATCTGAATAAGTTTGTGGGGATTTAGGCGGTACAACATCCGGCTCAAACCGCTCCTGTGCGGTTACATTTTGTATGGCCACTATGCCAATAAACAGCAAAATGCTACATAATCGCCCAATAGACATGAAATTTCCCATTCTTTTAATTCCTTTAGGGTTTACAGCAACTAACAAATATTATTATTATATTAAAATCTCTTGCCTATTAATGTAATCGGCTTATATTCTATTCATATTTTACGGTTATGATTTAACTTCATAACGTCATTTCGCAACGTTTGCGTTCAAGCCACTAACGCTTAATATAACTTAAAGGTATGAGTTCTACCAAAACATATAACATCTTCGGCCCCTCCGAAACCCTTCAGA
Source organism: Balneolales bacterium (assembly GCA_040878085.1). Lineage (GTDB taxonomy): Bacteria > Bacteroidota > Rhodothermia > Balneolales > Natronogracilivirgulaceae > JBBDMU01. The sequence continues at coordinate 199,410 of JBBDMU010000012.1, read as the reverse complement.
AATTGGGCGTAATGCTCACAAATGAGACCAAACCAAAGTTTTTATATAAATATAATTCCTCAGAGACTAAAGATGAAATTTTTGTTTGTGTTTATGAAGAGCACCACATTCTATTGAATACTAATATTTGCCTGACCTGTATTTTGGAATATTCCAAAAAATCGACCAAAGTCGTATTACTGTCTACTGGGGGAAAAACTGGTTTTAGCGGGGGTTTTACTGATGATGACCCTTCAATTGTAACAAAAGTTACTGATTACATCCTTGATTTCACCAAGCGTTTCGGATTGACCATCAAAGAAGATCAGGAAGCAGCTAAAGAAGTTAACACCGCATCCTGATCGTTTAATTATGCCAAAGTCTCCCGGAAACTGGAGCGTAGTCAGGATGCTAAACTGGGGAACCGACTACTTCAAAGAAAAAAATGTCATTTCTCCGCGTTTGAGCATTGAGTGGCTTTTAGCTGATGTCCTGGGTGTAAAACGGCTGGATTTGTATATGCAATTTGACCGGCCCCTTAGCCCGTCTGAACTAGAAGTTCTTAAGCCCCTTATTCACAGGCGCGCCCGACAAGAACCCCTGCAATATATAACCGGTTCGACCGAATTTTTTAATACGGTAATCAAAGTTAACCAGCATACATTGATTCCCAGGCCTGAGACAGAACAACTTGTTGAACTCGTCTTATCAGAAAATGAGCAGGAAGGCCCGCTGCGCGTTCTGGACGTAGGCACCGGAACGGGCTGCATTGCCCTTGCCATTAAGAAGGAGAGGCCAGGGTGGGATGTGACCGGTATGGACTATAGCAAGGAAGCTCTGGAAGTAGCACGGGCAAACAGCCAGCTAAACGACCTTTCTGTCTCCTTTATCCATGGTGACATGTATAATTGGAAAACTATGGGCCTTGAAAAATATTTTGATATAATCATATCTAACCCCCCTTACATTACGGAATCAGAAAGAAGCCAAATTGAGGAGCAGGTCCTTAAGTATGAACCGGAAATGGCTTTATTTACCAAAGATATTGAAGCTACCTACTTGGCGCTTGCCGAACTTGGTCAGAACTTGCTTAAAACTGAAGGCAAGCTCTATTTGGAAATAAATGAACATCTTTATGAAAGCCTGGCACAACTGTTCAATCCTGAAATCTGGAAGATTGAAATGCTGAAGGATTACAGCGACAAGAAAAGATTCATCAGAGCATTTTTATTAGGTAGAACAACCTAAGTAATTGAAGGTATAATTATTACCTGTCACCGGCATATAAATGCAACAAATGCACAGCCCAGAAGGTGTGGACAACTTGTGCAAAAGTATTAACGAAGCCAGCCAACCTTGCTCAGGTGGAAACAGGCAATGTTTAGGAGATGTTAATATTCAGAAATACCTTTATACCGAAATGATGTCAAGCCCTTATTATTACTTACTTTATGTTGTTGGTAAAAATGTTGATAAGTGCACGAAACATTAAAGGTTTCCTAATATTATTCATTGACAACAGCCCAGATAATTACCATCTTTGAAATTCAAACAAACGGTATGGCTACTCCCTGATGTGAATAACTTTTCAGGAGCATCATAATTAGTCAAAAAACTACTATCAATTGTACCCACTAGCCGAAAAGAGTGAATAAAACCGCTACAGCCCAAACTGAGGAAGTTAATTTGTCGACTAAATCAGCTGAAAGCATCTGGAAACAGTGCCTTGAAATTATTAGTGACAATGTTACTTATCAGAAGTACAAGTCTTGGTTTGAGCCCATTAAACCAGTTAAAATTGAAGAAGATACTCTGACCATACAAGTTCCTTCCCAATTTTGGTACGAATGGCTGGAAGAACATTATTATACCATGCTTCGCTCAACCATAGCCGAGGTCATGGGACCGGAAGGGAAAATCGAATATTCAATAGTTCTGGAAAAATCCAACAACCACCTGCAAGACCGATCTGTTCGACTACCACAGCGTGCTGCACCACCCTCAGAACCCCGGCAAAGCAATAACTCTTATAACAGCTACAACCCGGGCCAGATCCAGAACCCCTTCGTTATACCGGGAATTCGCAAAACCAAGATAGAATCTAACCTAAACTCCAACTATGTATTCGAACGTTATATAGAAGGCGACTGTAATAGGTTGGCCCGATCAGCGGCCATGGCTATTGCAGAGAGCCCCGGCAGCAACTCCTTTAATCCTTTATTTGTATATGGTGGAGTAGGCTATGGCAAGACCCATCTAATTCAAAGTATCGGCAACAAGATTAAGAAGGATAACGGCAATGATATCTCGGTGTTATATATTTCGTCTGAAAGCTTCACCAATGAGTTTGTTCACGCCATCAGAAACAACCGGGCCAGTGAATTCACGATGTTCTACCGAAATATCGATGTTCTTATCGTCGACGATATCCAGTTCTTAAGCGGCAAAGAGAAAACTCAGGAAGAATTTTTTCACATCTTTAACACGCTGCACCAAGACGGCAAGCAGATCATACTTTCCAGCGATCGGGCGCCCAAAGACGTTCCGGACATCCAGGAGCGCCTGATCTCCCGTTTCAACTGGGGCCTTTCTGCTGATTTGCAAATGCCTGATTACGAAACCCGCCACGCCATCCTGGAATACAAAGCTTTGGATAACGGCATTGAATTCAGCCATGAAATCTTTGAGTTCATCGCTCACAACTTCAAAACAAGCGTGCGGGATTTAGAGGGTGCTATCATTAAGCTGCTTGCCACATCATCTTTACAGAACATCGACTATATTGACCTGCCTTTGGCCAAGCGTATTCTGAAAGATATGATCAAGGAAACGAAAACGCATATTACCGTTGAATCAATTCAGAACACCGTTTGCGAATACTTTTCAATTGATACCAATAAAGTCCGGGAAAAAACCCGAAAACAAGAAGTAGTCGAAGCGCGTCAGATTGCCATGTACTTGGCTAAAAATATGACTAAATCCAGCCTTAAAACTATTGGCCTGCATTTTGGAGGGCGCGACCATTCGACCGTTATACATGCTGTCAGCTCAGTTGAAGATCGCCTGAAGACGAGCCTAAAGCATCAGCAAATTATTAATGACATTAAACACCATATAGAACTGGCCAGCCTTTAATAATTACCGATTTATATGGTGAGGTGTATTCCATTGCATGGCAAGCATTAAACTTTTTAAAAATCAAGTAAACTATTAGATCAAATTGGATACTATTACCATAAAAAGTTTGTATTTTCATGCAAAACATGGCTATCATGAAATTGAGCGCATTGAAGGAAACAGATTTGAAGTTGATGTGGTATTTGAACTACAGCTAGAATCATCCGGTGAAAGTGATGATTTATCACTTACCATTGATTATTCGAAAGTTTATGAGACTGTTGATCATATCATGCACGGCCCTTCGGTTAAATTACTGGAAACGCTGGCCAGCAAGATAGGTGATTCGTTATTTGCCGATTTCCCTCAAGCCTCTTCACTCAAAATCAGCATCAGAAAATTAAATCCGCCACTGCGCGGACCATGTGAATATTCGGAGATAACCAGATCATGGCAGAAATCATAATAGCCCTGGGATCCAACCTCGGAGACCGCCATAAACATATGAGCAATGCGAAAGCTCATTTAAAATCAATTTCCAGAGATAAATTTATTTCCTCCGCTTTATATGAAACCGAACCCGTAGGGCCGGCCACTTATTATTTTCTGAATGCGGTTGTTCGCATGGACAGTGATTTATCTCCTCAAGATCTGCTGAAAGATCTTAAAGCTTTTGAAGAAATTGAAGGCCGTACTCAGGATGCGCCCAAATGGTCTGCCCGCCTGCTGGACCTTGATATCATAGCCTATGGCGATATACAGATTCAGTCCGGAAGGCTTAAGCTGCCTCATCCTGAGTACCATAAGCGCCTTTTTGTACTTGAACCCTTAGCTGAAATATATCCCGATTGGGTTGACCCTAAACTTAATGTGGGGATTGATGAAATGCTCAAAGTGGCCCCAAAAATTGAAGTTTCTAAAACATCTTTAAATTGGTAAGTTCACTCCATGAACTCATTTGACTTTATTGCTATCGAAGGTGTGATAGGAGCGGGGAAATCTTCACTGGCCAAAATTCTTGCTAAACGCCATAACGCACGTGTGATACTTGAGCAATTTGAGGAAAATCCATTTTTGCCCCGCTTTTACGAAGATCGCAGCCGTTATGCTTTTCAAACTCAGCTTGCTTTTCTGGCAAGCCGTTTTCAACAACAACAGTCTTTGTTAAATAAAGACCTGTTTCACGACATGGATATTTCCGACTACCTGTTTGAAAAAGACCGCATTTTCGCCCGGCTAAATTTATCTGGTGATGAGCTTTCCCTTTATGATAAGGTATACAGCATCATGAGCAGTATTTCAGCCAAACCAGATTTGGTAATCTTCATTCAATCATCGGTTGAACGTTTGATGGAAAACATCACCATTCGGGGCCGGAGTTATGAAAAAGATATTTCAAGAGACTATTTGGAAGAACTCAATGAAGCCTACAACCAGTTCTTTTACCATTACGATAAATCTCCACTGGTTATCATTAATGCCAGTGAAATAGATTTTGTAAACGATGAGGCCCACCTAAAATATATTGAAGACCATATATTCTATCAGCCACTGCGCAATACCCATATTCACATCAAGCCCCGCTAATACCGCGTACGTGAAGATTTGATATTTGAAGAAAATTTTATAATGATCCGAACTTTACAGGCTCTTTTTTGATTTTCTTCTTTATATATTCATCCATAAATAGTATCTAGTTTATGTATAGAGAAAAATTTCTAACTACTCTTAGACATAAAATTGCTCATGAAGCCATCATGCCACCTCAACTTGGCTTTCAATACGAGCTCACAGAAATGCATGACCTGTGGAATTTCGCAACAGCTTTAAAGTTGCCTGAATTTGCCACAAAAAAGGCTGGAGAATTCAATCAAGCTCTTGATAAAGCTACTCTTTCTTTGGCGGATACCCTTTCAGCCGAACAAAGAACTTGGGGGGTTGCGCGAACAGCTTTAAACTTATTTTTAAAAGATGCCCATTATAACCGGTACTTAAGCGAAGTAAACGACCTTTTTCTATCTGAGCACTTTTTTGAAACTCCAATAAACGATACTTCGGCAATAGCGCTTAGAAATCAAAAAGATGGTTCCAAACTTTCCGAATGGAACGGCCTCCACTTTTTTGATAAAGATCAATCAAATGAATATCAGGCATATGCCGCCGGCCTGGCAAAGGAGATGGGGGTTTCCCGGGTGCATTTGGGTCTGTTTCTCTGGCCGGGATGGAAATAAATACAATAATTGGACGGACGAATAAGAAGTCATCAGCCCCATAATTGGCAAACTATAATTGCTACAGATCCTTTATGATCTTACAAGGATTACCGGCTGCAAAAACATCGGGTGGTATATTTTTTGTAACTACACTTCCCGCACCAATTATACTTCTCTCTCCTATAGTGACTCCCTGACAAATAACGCAAGAACCCCCAAGCCAGGCATAATTACCAATACTTATTGGTGAACCCAACTCCAACCCATTTCCTCTTTCTTTCCAGCTTTTAGGGTGCGTAGCTGTAAGGATATTAACATTAGGCCCGAATAGAACATAATCACCCACAGTTACAGGTGCCACATCCAGAATTACACAGCCTATATTAAAGAACACACTGTTACCCAATGTAATATTACTTCCATAATCACAATAAAACGGTGGCTCTATGTTCAATTCTTCACCATGCTCGCCAATCAAATCAGAAATAATCACCTTCCGTAATGCTTCATCCTCCACAGAAGAATCATTATAACGTTTAGTTAGCAACCGGGCCCTGTTTCGTTCCTCAGATAACACCTGATCAGAGGCATTATACAGTTCACCGCTTAGCATTTTCTCTTTTTCAGTTTTCGCCATTCCCCCGGGCAGCTAATTAAAAGTTGCTTTAGATTTTTAAAACGTCACTTCGGAAGATATATGCTAAACCGGGTCTCTTTCTCTCTTGAAAGAGATAATTTACCCCTGATTTGACCCACCAGACCATTAACTAATTGCAAGCCTAAAGATGAACTTGTATTCCGGAAATCAACGTTTGTTGGAAAACCTGCGCCGTTATCACTTACCTCAAGCAAAAATTGCTCATTATTCACTTCCCGGATATTCACTTCTATATTTCCTGCCTGTCCATCAGAAAAAGCATGCTTTATACAATTTGTAACGAGTTCATTAACAATAAGCCCGCATGGCACTGCCTGGTTAATATTAAACGAGACCTGGTCTGAATTGACTGCATAGGTTATATTTTTTGATCCGAATGATGCGAATAACTGATGCATCAGATCCTGCAGGTAACTTCCAAAATCGATGTGGGCAAGATCCTTTGACTGATAGAGCTGGTCGTGAATTAAAGCCATGGCTTGCACACGATTTTGGCTTTCCTTAAAGATGGAAAGTGTTTTTTCATCTTTAAGCTGCTTTGCCTGAAGATTATGCAGACTTGAAATAATTTGCATATTATTCTTCACACGATGGTGAATTTCCTGCAGCAATACTTCTTTTTCCTGCAGCGACCGTTTTATAGTATTTTCGTCCGATTTCTGCAAAGTTATGTCACGGTATATTCCAAAGACTCCTACAATATGATCATTATGCTCAATAGGAGCTCCTATAATGGAAACATCTATTAATTTACCGTCCTTGCATTGTCGTACCGTCTCGATCTGATGGGAGTTATGCCCCACAGCCTTATATTTAGTTTTTATGCCAGGTTTAGATTCTGGTATAATAAGCTCATTGATATTCTCACCCAGCAATTCTCTTTTGGAGTATTTAAATAGCCTTTGGAATGCCCTGTTCGCATCAATGATATAATCTTTGCTGTCCAGCATGACAACTCCCTCCGGAGAGCTCTCAAAAAGCTGATTAAAATATGTTCTTTGAAGGCTCAGTTCATTTTCAACAGCTCTTTTACCTGCCATTGCTTTCAATACGTCCGCAGTGCCTCCGGAATGCGGCACAGGTGCCGGTTCTTTTTCCTGTAATGATTTTACAGCGTCTGGATCGGCGATCAATGTTGAATAATGCTGCCCCTCAACATCTTTTAAATCATTGCCGGTCAGTTTTTCAGCTTCCCTGTTTAGCGATACAATACAACCATCTGCATCAAGTGTGATTACAGAATAATTACCCGCATCACTTTGTAACGGCTTATTAACCTGGAGCCCGGTTTTATTTAAAGATTGTGCATCTGTAAAAGATGCCTGATCCCTCTCTTGATCTAAACCGGCACTTATTAAATCATCTCTTTTTCTAGCATGCCTCATTTCTTTATTCTTTCAAAATCAGGTATATATTAAAAAATAGTTAGTCTCTTTTAATATATAACTAAATGTTGACTTGTCAACATTTTTGAAAAAGTAATATCAGAAATAGTAATCACCCTCATTTAATTACCACTTTATGCCTTATATGGAGCCGTTTAGGCCTTTTCTGATGTGTATAATTCTGTTAATAACTTCTTAATAAGTATTAAATTTGTTTAATAAATACATTATTAAGACGAATTGTAAAAAGCATTGGCAATTACTTGAAAATTTACTGGCTGTTCGAGAAAAGCGTAATGGCCGGCTTGTTTTATCGTTACCAATGCCGCCGACGGTATCCCCTGTTCTATGCGCCGCCCCTGATAAAGCGGTGTGGCTTCATCATTCTCACCCCATAGAAGCAATATCTCCTGCCGAATTCTAGGCAGACATGGCTCCAGGTGTTCGCTTACAGTCTTGACAAAAGTTTCCCGCATGACTCCCTGCAATTTCTGATAATCACCGGAACCCAGCGCTTTCCACACCCATGTTTTCCTAAGCCAGCTCAGCGATGGTTCTCGAAGCGAAGGGGGAAGCACCATAAACGGAGCCTTAATAGTTTTTGCAATATACTTTTTTAAGTAGAATGAAGCTTTTCGTCTTGGTTTCATGCCGGCACCGCCGGTAATTATAATTTTACCAAAATGTTTTTCCATTCCCGGACGCGCACATAATTTTAGCATAATACGCCCGCCGAAAGAATGAGCAAGTACATCCGGGGCATTAATATCCAGATCTTTCATAAAACGCAGCACGAAATCAGAATAATCATCCACCGACCAGGCCGTTTCCGGTGCCGGAGTGCTACCGAATCCGGGCAGATCAGGAATTATGCAGTTGTGCGTCTTGGAAAACTTGCCGGCCAGCGGCATCATGACATCACTGCTGCTTCCCCAGCCATGCAGCATTAGCAGGGGTTTACCCGCACCAGTTATTCGATAATGAATCTGTAAGCCGCTGTAATCGTATTTAGGCATCCAATGAAGTTATGAGCTATGAAGTGATAAGCTATGAATGATGAGATATGAGATTAACGTAATCAACCACCGGTATTGCATACCCCCCGTCACCAGGAAAAATAGATTATTTGACACAACTTATCCCTCATCATTCATACATCATCACTCATCACTAACCTTATCGATCATTTCCCTTGCACTGGCCAGTGCATGTTCACCGACTTCGGCGCCGCTGATTATCGATGCAATTTCACGAATTCGTTCGTCACGGCTAAGTAGTTTGATGTGGGTAACTGTTCGGTCTTCCTCTTCGTACTTCTCCACACTGAAATGATGGTGGGCCTGACCGGCAATCTGGGCCTGATGTGTGATTGCTACAATCTGGCAATGTTCGGAAAGGTTGCGCATCGTCTCCCCGACCCGCTCTGCCACGGCGCCGCTGATGCCGGTATCGATTTCATCGAATACCATGACTGGCAAATGCTGCTCCATGGCCGCTATTGACTTGAGCGCCAGCATCACCCGGCTGATCTCACCTCCGGATGCAATTTTGATCATGGCTTTTGGCTGCTCTCCTTTATTGGTGGATATATAAAATGCAACTTCATCGCAGCCCAGCTCGGTACAGGCTGTTTGGGTGCCGTCAAGCGTGATCCACCCTTTCTCACTGGTTATGTAATTCACTCTTACTTCAAACGACGCGTGAGGTATTCCCAGGCCGTGCAGTTCTTTTTCCATACGACCGGCCAGAATCTGCCCTTCTTTGACCCGCGCCTCGTGAAGCACTGCTGCAGCCGATGCCAGCTTTTCGAGCTGTGCATCTACTTTTTTCTGCAGTTGCTCTATTTCCAGATCGAAATTCTCGGCCAGATTCAGGTTCTCGCGAAGTTCTTCGCGATATAAGGCCAATTGCTCAACGGTACGGCCGTATTTCTTCTCCAGACGGTTAAGCGATGTCTGCTGCTGGCGTAGCTGATCCAGCCGTGATGGATTAAATTCAATATTGGCCCTGTACCGCTCGGTAAAACGGAGCATCTCCTGAATACTGATCGCAGCGGTATTCAGCTCTTGGGAATAGGTTTCAAACTCCTGTTCAATCCCGGCCATTTCGGATAAGGCCGCTTTAAGCGTGTCCAAAATCTCGGTAAGACTCGCCTCTCCGTTACTGCCCATATCTGTTATCATCGCAGCTTTCTGGTCCAGATCTTCTGCGTTATCGAGAAGCTTCATCTCGGCTTCCATGGCCTCGATTTCAGCTTTATCCAATTCGGCTGCCTCAAGTTCTTTAGATTGAAAACGGTATAGTTCCAGTTTCTCCTGTAGTTCGCGCTCTCTTTTCCTAAGCACAAATAACTCTTTCATCTGTGAAGATGTTTCTTTATAAACATCTTTATAACAGGCTAAAGCTTTTTCAACTTTGGGGAACCCATCAATTACTCTATGGTGATTTTCTTCTTTAAGCAGCAGCTGGTGATCATGCTGGCCATGCAGATCAACAAGCAAATCCCCCACTTGGCGCAGCACAGCAATATTTACCGGAGTATCATTGATGAAGGCACGGCTGCCGGAATGGCGGATTTCACGGCGTAATATTATAACCCTGCCAAAGTCCACGGCATGCTCGCTCAGTATGGATTTGATGGATTCGGTGTCTCCTACATTCATTACGGCCTCGGCAACGGCTTTTTGGGTACCGTAACGTATCATATCCGTGTCGGCCCGTTCGCCCAGGATCATGTTCAAGGCACCGATTATAATGGATTTACCGGCGCCGGTTTGCCCGGTGAGGATATTAAGCCCCGGAGCAAAGGAAACCTCAAGCTCATCAATCAGCGCAAAATCTTTTATATATAGGCTCTGAATCACAGTAACTTTCTATGGTTTAAAAGGTAAGTGTTACGATTAGCTCATACACCAACTCAACTCTTTTCCGTTTTTTATGTTTTTGTGCCGTTGCTTGAATCTTGTGAATATAGTATCTGTCATATTATCAAATTCTAATTAAGCTGGTAGAAGATTCGCAAGTTAGGTTTTTTAAAGAAGCTTTGAAAGCTTCCTAACCAATATATTACTTCATATCCAGCGGAAACGGTGCATTTTCCCGCCACCAGTTCATAGCCCTAAATATACAAGCCATCGTTTTCCCGTCGGTAATATCTCCGCTTTCCATCATGGCCAAAGCTTCCCTGAAAGGCATTCGCACCAGCTGAACAAATTCGTCGGAGTCTACATTTTGAATAGTTTCGCGCAGCCCCCAGGCCACATACAAGTATATAACCTCATCAGAAAAGCCTATAGCCGGGTGAAAATGGCCTGCATAAGCCATATTCTCGCAAACCAACCCCGTTTCCTCTTCCAGCTCCCGCCACGAGGTAACACCGGGCGGTTCGCCCTGATCAATTTTGCCGGCAGGCACTTCATAGAAGATCTGGGATAACGGATAGCGGAATTGCTTGATGAGCATTACATCACCGTTTTCAAAAACAGGAAGCACTGCAGATGCCCCCGGATGCTTTATCCATTCGCGGGTAGACTCCTTGCCATTAGGCAGTTTAACGGTGTCTTTGTAAACATGTAGCAGCTCTCCGGAGTAAATCTTTTCGGAGCGGATCCTTCGCTCAACCAGTTTTAGAGACATATTTTAAAATATTAGTGGAATATGAAATTCTTGCCCAACTTCGTTTGTTTTTCTTTATCAAACGTTTTGATAACTTAAGTTACAACAATTAGGTTCGAATTTTTTAACAACAATAATGCTTTCAAGGTATTCAGACAAAACTTTTTTGGATTCATCGCAAAATATAGACGGCTACAAAATTAAAGTAAAAGGTGACTGGTACACCGTTTCAAACCTAATATCCTTCTCCCGGATTCTGGCCCCTATTCCGATAATTGTTATTCATCAGCGTATGGGTGAAGCGGCGATGGGCATTATTGCTGTATTAGTGGCTTATGTTATTATATCAGATTACCTCGACGGGCTTGCCGCCCGGAAGCTTGACCAGATAACAGAGCTGGGAAAATTTATGGACCCGCTGGCCGACAAAGTTTGTGCCAGTATTATTTTTCTTTACGCTGTCTACCTCGAATACATTCCCCTCTGGTTTTTTGGGGTCTTGCTTATTCGTGATTCTTTAATTTTAGCAGGATCATACTTTATCAAAAAGAAACATGGAAAAGTGGCCATGTCGGTAATATCTGGCAAGTTATATGTAAATATCCTGGCACTCTACTGGCTGGTGGCTTTTTTCTTTCCCGGCCTCGAAACACTTAAAATGATACTGCTCTCCATGACGATTGTATTAATGGTTTACTCATTTTTTGTTTATGCCAATCGTTTCTACTTAATCCAGAAAGGATTGGATTTTAATTAAGGTTCTTTTTGTTCTAAGCGGCATTAGCTTTATGTTACCGTAATGACATAAAGACTATTTTTTTCGTTATTGGGTTGAGTTTTATAAATCTTGGCCTTTAATAAGATAATCTGGAACTAAATCTTTACAATGACAGACCGAACAAAACTTCTTTACGACCAACTTGAAAAGCGAATACTGGTGCTTGACGGCGCTATGGGCACCATGATTCAAGAATACAAACTGGAAGAAGATGATTTTCGCGGTGAGCGATTTAAAGACTCTTCCAGTGACCTAAAAGGCAATAATGACTTATTAAGCCTTGTCCGCCCTGATATTATTCGCAAAATCCATTCAAATTTCTATGAGGCAGGATCTGATATTGTGGAAACAAACACATTCAGTTCCAATCCGATATCACTGGCTGATTACGACCAGGTAGACCTGACCTACGAGTTAAATCTGGCATCAGCCAAACTGGCCCGGGAAGCTGCCGACGAGTTCACCAAAAAAAATCCTGACAAGCCCCGTTTTGTAGCCGGTGCCCTGGGGCCCACCAATAAAACTTTATCTTTATCTCCCGATGTCAATGACCCCGGCTATCGTGCAGTCACCTTTGATGATGTGTGCCGCTGTTACCGTGAACAAATACCGGGACTCATTGATGGCGGCGTCGATATCCTGCTTGTTGAAACCATCTTTGACACGCTGAATTGTAAGGCCGCGCTATACGCCATTCAGGAATACCGCAACGAAACCGGGAGCGAAATTCCGGTCATGATCTCCGGGACCATTGTGGATAACAGCGGACGAACACTCTCCGGACAAGTAACCGAAGCATTCTGGATTTCCGTTTCCCACACGAAACACCTGTTGAGCGTCGGGCTTAATTGCGCACTTGGCTCTGAACAGATGCGCCCATACATCCAGGAGCTTTCCAATCTAGCATCAACAAGGGTAAGCTTATACCCCAACGCCGGTCTTCCAAACGAATTTGGCGGTTATGATGAAAGCCCGGAATTCTTATCCAGCCAGATTGAAGGCTATATTAACGAAGGCTTTATTAATATTGTGGGAGGATGCTGTGGCACCACTCCCGAACATATTAGGGCAATTGCCGACGTGGCGGAGGGCAAGGAACCAAGAAAAATACCTGAGCCCAATCCGTACATGCAGCTTAGCGGTCTCGAACCGCTCACCGTGCGTCCGGAAACCAATTTCATAAACGTTGGGGAACGGACCAACGTAACAGGTTCCAAAAAGTTTAAGCGCCTGATCATGAATGGCGATTACGAAGAAGGACTCTCCATTGCCCGCGAACAGGTAGAAAACGGGGCTCAGATAGTGGATGTCAATCTTGATGAAGGCATGCTTGAATCAGAGGAAATCATGGTCAAGTTCCTCAACCTGATGGGGTCGGAGCCTGATATCTCCCGGGTCCCTGTAATGGTTGATTCCTCAAAATGGACCGTACTGGAAGCTGGTTTGAAGTGCCTGCAAGGCAAAGGCATTGTCAACTCGATCAGCATGAAGGAAGGCGAAGAGAATTTCAAAGAGCAGGCGCGCAAAATCATGCAGTACGGAGCGTCAGTAATTGTTATGGCTTTCGATGAAGAAGGCCAGGCCGACAATTATGAACGCCGAATCGAGATTTGCGAACGTGCCTACCGGATATTAACAGAGGAAGTCGGCTTTCCGGCTCATGACATTATTTTTGATCCCAATATTCTGACGGTAGCTACGGGTCTGGAAGAACATAATAACTACGGTGTCGATTTCCTGAAAGCCACACGCTGGATCAAAGAAAACCTGCCTCATGCCAAAGTGAGTGGCGGGGTCAGTAACTTCTCGTTCTCCTTCCGTGGCAACAATCCTGTGCGGGAAGCCATGCACTCGGCCTTTTTATACCATGCCATTAAAGCTGGCATGGATATGGGAATAGTAAATGCGGGGCAGCTTGAGGTCTACGAAAATGTACCTAAAGACCTGCTGGAACTAGTAGAGGATGTACTGTTTAACCGCCGTCCTGATGCCACCGAAAGACTTGTTGATTTCGCCGAAAGTGTCAAAGAGACCAAAAAGGACGACGTCAAGAAAAACGAGTGGCGAAATGATTCCGTTGAAAAACGCATTGAATACGCCCTGCTGAAGGGTGTAGTTGAATTTGTGGAAGAAGACACCGAAGAAGCCCGGCAGAAATACGATAAACCTATTGAGGTTATCGAAGGTCCGCTGATGGATGGCATGAATATAGTTGGTGATTTATTTGGTGCCGGCAAGATGTTTCTTCCACAAGTGGTAAAAAGTGCACGGGTTATGAAAAAAGCCGTCGCCATTCTGATCCCCTATATCGAAGAGGAAAAAGAGAAAATTAAAGATTTGCGTCCTCAAGCCAAAGTACTGTTGGCTACGGTAAAAGGCGACGTTCATGATATCGGTAAAAACATCGTAGCTGTTGTTTTAGCCTGCAATAATTTTGATGTAATCGACCTTGGCGTGATGGTTCCATTCCAGAAGATACTGGATACGGCCAAAGAAGAAAACGTAGACGTAATCGGCCTCAGCGGACTAATAACACCATCGCTTGATGAAATGACCCATGTAGCGAGCGAACTTGAACGATCCGGTTTCAAACAACCTCTGCTTATTGGCGGGGCAACAACCTCCCGCATCCATACGGCTGTAAAGATTGCGCCTAAATACTCCCAGCCGGTAATTCATGTACTGGATGCCTCACGCAGTGTCACTGTCGTTAATAACCTGATCACGGATTCGCGAAGAGACGAGTTTGTCCAGAAAATGTCAGATGAATATGCCACGCTCCGGGAAAAACACGAAAACCGGCAGCAGACCAAATCCTACCTGACCCTGGAACAGGCCCGGGAAAACAAACATCAGGTTGATTGGGAGAAAACCAACGTTCCCGTTCCCAATAAACCCGGAATTACCGTACTCGATGATTTCCCTCTTGAGGAAATCAGACAATGTATAGACTGGACGCCTTTTTTCATCACCTGGCAGTTAAATGGCAAATATCCTAAGATATTTGAAGATAAGGTAGTAGGTAATGAAGCACGCAAAGTATATGATGAGGCTAATACATTGCTTGATACCATTATCGAGAACAAACTCCTCAAAGCAAAAGCTGTATGCGGTTTATTCCCCGCAAATGCCGTAGGCGACGATATCGAGGTGTACACCGATGAGTCCCGGACGGAAGTAAAAACGGTATTAAGAAACCTTCGCCAGCAAACCCAGAAAAGAAAAGGACAATCCAACCGGTCTCTGGTTGATTTTATCGCTCCCAAAGAAACCGGAATCAAGGATTATGTAGGCGGTTTTGCCGTAACAACCGGTATAGGGATTGAAAGTATCCTGGAGAAGTTCGAGAAAGAAAATGATGACTATAACAGTATTATGACCAAAGCCATTGCCGACAGACTGGCTGAAGCCTTTGCGGAATTGCTGCACAAGAAAGTACGCCAGGATATTTGGGGGTATGCTTCTGATGAGAAATTATCCAACGAAGACCTCATCAAAGAAGCATATCAAGGGATTCGTCCGGCACCCGGTTATCCGGCCAACCCGGACCATACCGAGAAACGGGTACTTTTTGACCTGCTCGAAGTGGAGAAAAACACAGGCATAAAACTCACCGAGAGTTTTGCCATGCACCCAGCCTCCTCGGTTAGCGGCCTGTACTTTGCCCATCCCGAATCTGAATATTTTGCCTTAGGCAAAATTGGCCAGGATCAGATTGTAGAATACGCCGGAAGAAAAGGGATGAGCATTCAGGAAGTAGAAAGATGGCTCAGCCCGATTCTAAATTATGAACCCAGCAAAGATCCTGTAGCGTCATAACCGCAAAGAACATAAAGAGATAAACCACAACGAGCACTAAGGGCACCAAAAGAAAAGCAAATGTTAAACCGCTACGGGCACTAAGGGCACGAAGGGAAAAGCAAAAACCACTGTTTTTTGCAACACTTGTCTAAATACTTACCTTTGTGTTCGTTGTGCCCGTTGTGGTTTAAAAACTACCTTTGTGCTCTTTGTGCCCGTTGTGGTAAACACCATTCACCATGAAGATTGCCATCCTGTCTGATACCCACGATCACGTTGAGCACATCAAGCGGTTCGTGAAGAAGATTAAATCCATGCAAATCTCCACCGTGCTTCACGCTGGGGATTACTGTAGTCCATTTACCATTCCCCTGTTTCAGGGGCTGGATCTGGTTGGTGTATTTGGAAACAATGACGGGGACCACTTCCGCCTGATCCAAAAGTTTCAGGACATTAATGCTGAGATCCACAACGAACTTCATGAGCGTGAGATGGATGGTAGATTAATAGCGCTCTATCACGGCACCCAGCCGGCCATCACAGAGGCTTTAGTCCTGTGCGGCAAATATGATCTCGTGGTTAGCGGCCACACCCACAAAGTGGTTCAGGAAAAGCACGCCAAGACACTCTGGCTCAACCCCGGTCCTCTTCATGGATTTGGCGGCGATGCCACATTTGCACTCTACGATACTGCAAGTGGTGAAGCGGATATACTGCAAATTTAGTAAAACGGCCCATAAACATCTTGACCATGTTCTATTCAGGGCCTGCTCATCCTTTACTGCCAGTAGGAGTTGTGTTGGACTTGGTACGGACTTGTTCAGGACTTGATCCGGTAGAAAATTGGGAAAATTTGGTGCCTCGGGAAGGGAACTAAGGGAAGATATAATAACCTGAGTTAATTATTAATCTAAGAGGGTTTACTTTGTGATTTTAGTATTTTTTGTGGTTTAAATAAAACTGGTGATTACCGCGAAGGACACTACGAACACGAAAGGCACTAAGGTAAGGTATGAGGACCTTTTTAATCCTCATGCTTTTTAAGAGCAGCACCTTCACGATGAAATTGCAAATTTCGCAACCTGGCAAACTTTCTTTCTTTTAGGTTTCCTTTGTGCTCTTTGTGCCCTTCGTGGTTTAATTTGGTTTAATTTTCAATTTGTCTTCTATTCTGGATTATTGCAAGTGGCTTCTTAACATCCAGGCAGTTTTGGAATGGAATTTAAGCCTTTTGGTAACCAAATCCAGTGTAGTCTGGTCATCGGCTTCCTCACTTATAGTGACGAGCTTTCGTGCCGTATCCATTGTTTGCTCGTGAGCTATGACCAGCCGGTTCACCATTTCCATAGCATCGGGCACATCATATTCTTCGGAAACGGAACTCATTTCTGAGAATTGATTCAGGGTTCCGGGGGCAAAATGGCCCAGTGCCCTAATGCGTTCGGCTATTTCATCAACCGCTTCAGCCAGTTCATTGTAATGCTCTTCGAACATTTCATGCAGGGAATGAAACTGCGGACCAGTTACATTCCAATGGTAATTCTGGCTTTTCAGGTAAATAGTATACGTATCGGCCAGTAAATTCGATAGACCGTCCGATATTTCGTCACGGTGCCTCTCGTTTATTCCAATATTAACTTCAGAGGCTCTGCTTTCTGTCTTCTCCATCAATAAATCTCCTGTTTAGTTTTTTATGGGATAACGTTTGATTAGTACCGTTATATGATGTTTGAAACGTTAGAATAACCTGAAACGTTTCGATCTATCTAATTTTCGTCACTTCCTATTTCTGCGGCAACCCCCGCCGGTACGGGCGTCTCGCCTGTACCTTCTTTGTCTTACGGCCTCTGGCCGGCAGGACGTGTAATATGGCGAATATTAGAACGTCCTAAGGGCTGATGTTTTATTTGCCATCGGTGCATGTTGCGATCGGCCACCGGGATAAAAAAAATATATTAATTTATCAATAGTTTCTATTATTGAATCAATTAAATTATATTAAGGATTATTAATAATATTTTATAGAGATGAAATATTATTCAAGAGAATATATCCATCTATTCTACTTGCTTTTGAAAAAAACTGATATTGAATCAGCAATTCAATTACTAAAGATTCATAATTTTGAAATTCAATCGGTCAATGAAATGGGCGCAATTTTCTGGTATTTCACAATCATATTTTTCTAGGTTGGTCAAAAAGCCTACCGGACATACTGCACATGAGATATCAAAGACTTTTTAAACTCTTTGGTATACTGATATTAAAATAGAATTAACTATTAATGCTATGAAAAATAAAGATATTATTTAACAATATAATTACTGCTGCATTTATTCAAAGTTGTAATAACAGCACGAAGTATGACAAAATGATGGCGTTAATAGAGATGGCAATACTGGTGCTGCTAGCCAGCATCCAGTGGGCAAGAAACAATAGTGGAACATTATATCAATTTATGACTCAATCCCCTCTTTTCTAAAAAAAATATAGCCTCTATTTAAATTTCTAAATAGAGGCTATATATAAAACCAGAATGAATAATATATGAACAATATAAACTATCCTATCTTATTGTTATTTTTGCTTTTTATCTCCTCATGCGCAGATCACGATACACAAACTCCATATATTGAATTTTTGCACCCAAATAGAGGTGATACACTTCGTGCCGGACAGGAAGTGCGCTTGCATGTGAAAGCTAGTGATGACAAAAAAATTACAAAAACGGAGCTTAGATTTACATTAGGCTATCAAACCGGCAGTGAAGAGTTTTTCAATATCGAGCGCCTTAATCCTTCCCATTCTAAAGTAATGGAGCTTGATACATTGATAACTTTGCCTGAGGATCTTGAATCTTCAGACTTTGTAGGAGACATCCCTGGTGGATATGAGTTTCATTTACGAGCTTATGATGGTACTAATTCAGGAGGCAGTAATTTGCCCGTAAAGATTATAAGGAATTAGCTTATCCCTTATAGTCACGAACACTACCGGTTTTAGTTTTTAAAAAATACCCTGATGCGCTTTTTATTTCTTATTTGCTTCCTGTGCGTAACAGGTATATTGTTTCCTGATCATGCAATTTCACAAAAAGTTGGAATTCATGGTAAAATCATTGCGGATGACGAGTATCGCACCCCTCTTCACGGAGCCTCCATATTGCTACCTGATCTGCAAAAAGGAACCGCCAGTAACTTTCAGGGAAATTTTTCCCTTGATAACCTAAGCGAAGGAACGTACCACATGAGCGTCTCCTTTGTCGGTTATCAAACCCTTGATACGCTTATTACCCTTCCGGCCAAAGACTTTTTAGTTGCTTTGCGTCCGGATGTTACCCAAATGGCTGATGCTGTTGTTCAGGCTAGAGCTTACCGGTCGGATTTGAACGAGCAGGCTCCTGTAAGCACCATTGCCGTAACCGATTTTTCCCTTCAAAAAATCCCCAAATTCCTGGGAGAACCTGATCTGATCCGTATCGTACAAAACCTGCCCGGCGTGAAAACCGAAACCGATTTTACGGGAGGATTTTTTGTACGCGGAGGGCGAAATGATCAGAACCTGATTTTGCTGGATGATGTTCCCATCTACAACCCCTGGCACCTTTTTGGCGTATTCAGCGCTTTTAATACAGAGGCGCTCTCAAGCGTTGAACTAAATAAAGGCATATTCCCGGCCCGCTACGGGAGCCGCCTTAGCAGTGTTCTGAATATTGAACTGCAGGAAGGGAACACGCGCCGGGGTGCCGGTTTTCTTAACATGAGTATTCTCAGCTCAACGTTTTCCTACGGAAAGCCCATCAATCAGAACACCTCTTACCTTTTGGCTCTGCGGCGTACCTACATGGACCCGATCTTCTGGATCACCAACCCAATATTTAGTGATAATACCTACAAAGTCAGGAATGGCTATCACTTTACCGATGCCAGTTTTAAGATAGTCCATCACTTGAATAACCGTTTAAAGCTTGATGCCCATATCTTTTATGGAGCAGATATTCTTCGTTCCAGCTATGATAACCGGTCGGGGTTCTCTGATAGCTCTTTGCGGCTTGGATGGAGAAATATTGCCGCATCCCTTCGCTTGCAGCAGCGCTTCGGCGCATTGCGGTTAACCAATCATGTATATACAAGCTATTACAATGCCCGCAATAGTGAGCTTTCCGAATGGAAAGCGAGAGGAGGTGGCTCTTTAGGAGATGATGAGTATAACACGATAGTTGAAGATACAGAAGAACAGCTATTCAACCAGCAGTTTCTTGATCTTGCCTACCGCATTGATGCGCGGTTGCAAATAAATCAGCCAATATCCATCAATGGCGGCGTTGAATTGATCCGCCATGGCTTCAATGATCAATCCACATTTACCCATCAAAACTATGGTTATCAGGGTGAAGCACGCCCCGATTACTCCGATGATGATATCAGCTTAATTCGCCAGCAGCAAAAGGGTAATTCATTGAGGGTTAATTCTGGGGAATACTCTGCATATGGAAATTTTAACTTTAATTATGGATGGTTCACGTTTTATCCTGGAATGCGGATTCAACACTACAGCCAGGGTGATTACCTGCATCTGCTTCCCCGGGTGAACCTGAGCCTGAAACCCCACAAGAAAGTTACACTCTCAGCCGGTTACGGCCGGTTTGCACAATATCTGCATGTTTTGGGTATAGAACTTACCCGCATGCCCACCGACCGGTGGTTTTGGGCAGATGAGGATACCGAACCTTCGACCTCGGAGATGTTCACCGCCGGATTCCAAATACAAATTGACGATGGCCAGCAGGTAAGCATGGAAGCTTACCACAAAAGCCTGAAAAACCTGCGAGCATTTGCGCCCATTGAACGCTCAAGATCGCTTGATTTCTCAGAGTTACCGCTTTTTTCCTCCGGAACGATAAAAGGAAATGGGCAAGCTTACGGGATAGAATGGTTCTATAAAAAAACAAGGGGTAATATTACCGGTTGGGCCGGTTATACCTTGAGCTGGAACAAGAATCAATTTGATGACCTCAATCTCGGCCTTCCATTTTATACGAGATCAGACCGACGTCACGATATCCAGATGTTTTCAACCTATTCATTGACTGATAACTGGGATTTTGGAATGATGTTTAATTATAAATCCGGTCAGCCGATTACTTTTGCTACCGGGGCCTACAGCGTTGACCGAGATCCGCTTGCAATCGGCGATCATGGCCGTGCCGGGCCTTTTATCTATCTGCAGCAAAATAATTACCGCCTGCCGGATTATCATCGCCTTGATCTTTCCGTTACACTTAAAAACCGCAAGATCTTCAAACGTCCCGCTGAATTTTCCCTTAATGTGATCAATATCTACAACCGGCTGAATGTACTCACGGTAAATACAGAAACGATCATTACCGAACTGCCGAATGGCGGGATGCGGGTTCAGCCAAACAACAGGTATATTACACAGCTTCCGATCATCCCTATGTTCAGCGTGAGAATAGCCCTTGGAGCCGATGCTTTATGAAATATCTGTTTTGCCCTATCATCCTTGTACTGTTGTTCACCGGATGTGAATTTGACGCTGACCTTGAGGCGGCACATGATCCACTTCTTCAGGTTGATGCTGTCTTCTTCAATGGCGAACCTTTTCCGGAAATCAGGGTGAGACGCACCTTTAACATTACCGGCTCCAGTGAATACACGGTACCTGATGATCAGATATGGGCGTCCGGAGCATCACTTACCGTACAACGCGACAATGCAGTGATCGCCATGCAGGAGCATCAACCGGGACGTTTTCTTCCTGAATTTGAACAACCGCCGGTTAAAAAAGGCGATCAATTTGAGATCAACGTGAAATGGGAAGACCTTATAGCAAAGTCTTTCGCCGTTGTACCTGATGTTGTGACCACGGGAGCGATTAATCTGGAAACAAACCCTTTAATCCTTCAACCTGATTATTACAGGGTGAGAGATCAGCAGACCGATGAAATAGATTCGCTGGTCCATTATACCGCTGAAATAATGTATTCTCAAAATATCATTCCGTCGATGTCGGCGGTTGCTCTAAACAGCCGTTCAGAAATTGACGTTCGGGAAGAACACGGAGAGTCGCTTCTTCTGGGAAGAATTAATCGGGAAATGTTCGATTATGTAAATTTCTTTGGTGATGAACTGGAGGGTTTAGGCCAGATCAGATTTAATAAGATTCTCAACTTCTTTTATGAAAAAGAAAATGATCCGGATGAAAAGGAAGTCGTTGTACAGGCGGTGATTGTTATTCCCGAACCCATTTACGCCGATTTTTCCCGAACGCATTCTGATTACTTTAGCCCGATAACTGTGACCAATGTTAATGGCGGGGCAGGCATGTTTATTGGAGCCATCCGGGATACGTTAAAATTTACTTTTAAGTTTCCTAAGGAAAAAATAGCCGAGTCTGATTAAGGTTAGTTGACTGGTAATTAATAGTCGTTTTCAAAATAATAGTACTTCTCTAAAGAAGTACTATCTTAAAAATATTTTTTTCGTTATATCTACTTCTGCGATTATAAAATTTGCTTCGGTATTCATGGTGGATATCTATACAGGAAGCTGGAAATGGAGTTTTACGATAAAAATTTAAAAAACCAGAGACTGTTTATTGCATCTTCTTTGAGTGAAGCGGGTAAACCGCCGCCGGTACAGGCGTTTCGTCTTCTTTGTCTTACGGCCTCTGGCTGGCAGGACGTGTATTATGGCGAATATCAGAACTGTACTAAGGGCGGCTATTGATTTGCAATTGGTGCATTTGAGATCGGCCACCGGGGGTACGGCCGGAGGCCGGGGAACAAAGATTGGAACACGCGGGACGCATGTTCCGGCGGGAGATTATCCCGGCGTGAGATTGTCCCGGCGGAAGATTATCCCGGCGTGAGATTGTCCCGGCGGGAGATTAGTACACGCGGGATGCATGCCCTGGCGTGGCTGTCTTTTGAGACAGCCTGGACGGGTTGGTCCTAAATTTACACGTTCACATACTATGCCTAGTCGTTCAAATACCCGCGTTCGGTGGCGTAATCGAGCATTGTGGTTTTTAGAAGATTACGGCCGCGGTGGAGGCGGGAGCGTACGGTGCCGATGGGCACATCGAGCATATTGGCGATCTCTTCGTAAGAAAACTCTTCGATATCGGACAACAGGACTACTATGCGGAAATCTTCGGGGAGTTTGGCCAGAGCATCGGTCATATCATCATCAAGCATTTCTCTGAACATAGTGCTTTGAAGATCGGTGCTGTTGGATTGCTCACTTCGCACATTTTCGTAATAAGGAGCTATATCATTGTAATCAACCTTGTACGGCTGCTTGGATTGCTTCCTGAAGTCATTGATAAAAGAATTTTTAAGAATCCGGAATAGCCATGCCTTGGCATTCGTCCCCTGTTCGTAGCTGTTGAAAAAGCGGAATGCTTTTACAATGCTTTCCTGCACCAGGTCTTCCGCATCATCAGGATCTGATGTCAACCGTAAGGCAAAGCTGTACATGGCGTCCAGATAAGGCATCATTTCTGTTTCAAATTCCTTTTGTTTTCGAATATCTTCAACTGTCAGCTCATTCATACTGTCGCTGTTTTTAGGTTTTTTTACCGGAGCGCTTAATGTTGTTTTCATTGTCGGATCTTATCTAATAGAAAATTTAATTGAGCGGCTTCTTTTTCGGATAATTTGTCGAGAACGCTATCCATTTGGTCGGAATAACCATCAAGGTTATCTAATAAAGCCAGACCTTTGGGGGTGATGTATATATTCACACATCGGCGATCGTTTGAACAATTTTCCCGTAATACCAGGCCTTCCTTTATAAGTCTGTCTAAAATTCGGGTGACATCGGAATTTTTGTCTAACATCCGCTCGCGTATCATCCCGTTGGTTGCTTTATCCGGATGCTGCCCCCTCAATATTTTGAGTATGTTGAACTGCTGCATGGTCAGGTTATGCGAATGCAGGAACTTCTGAAGAGTGGTAGACACATGGTTATACGTGTAGATGAGGTTTACCATGGCCCGGGCATGCTCACTCTTGAAGGATGTTTGTTTTATTTCGTCTTCCAATCTCATTTTCTAATCAATATCGGTTTTAGCGCAGATTTCATCTTAACGAGGTTACATTATTTATTGTTGTAACATTTAATGTTTAAACATATAAAATATGTGGCTGACCTGCAACTTTATAATCAGTTAAGAAATTTTTTTAAAAGGATTAAAACTGACGATATTTTCTACTTCTTCCCCTACACCAATTCTCATTTACTCTATTTTTTTCCCTACCAGTGCTATTTTGGTTAAACACGAGTAAGAGCCTGAGTAAAAGATTGGATTGCTTACTAAATACCCTTTGGTTGCGTTACTAAAAGCCTACACCATTACGATCCCCCTTTTACCAGCCCTTGAGAAAAATCATACACATCGACATGGATGCCTTTTTTGCATCTGTGGAACAGCGCGACAATCCGGATCTTTTGGGGAAACCGATTGTGGTAGGCGGGAAACCGGAAGGCAGAGGTGTTGTTGCAGCGGCAAGTTATGAGGCGCGTAAGTTTGGCATCCATTCCGCCATGCCGGCCGGAAGGGTGCTGAGACTTTGTCCTCAGGCTATTTTCGTGAAGCCACGTTTTGATGTTTATAAAGAAGTATCCGAACAGATCCGTAGTATTTTTCTGGACTATACCAAACTCGTTGAACCGCTTTCGCTGGATGAAGCATATCTTGATGTCACAGAAAATAAAGTTAACAATTTTTCGGCCACGTTAATTGCCAGGGAGATTAGGCAAAGGATCAAAGAAAAAACAAATTTGACAGCGTCGGCGGGGGTAGCACCCAATAAGTTTCTAGCTAAGATTGCATCAGACATCAATAAACCCGACGGCATCACGGTCATAACTCCGGAGGAAGCGCAGGATTTCATCACCAAACTTCCTATCGGCAAGTTTTATGGGATTGGGAAAGCTACCGAAGCCAAAATGCACGACCTTGGCATTAAAACAGGGGCTGATTTAAAAGAATGGACCAAAATTGACTTGCAGCAAAACTTCGGCAAAATAGCCGCTTTTTATTACAACATTGCCCGTGCAATTGACGATAGAGAAGTAAAACCCAATAGAATCCGTAAATCCGTAGGGGCTGAAAATACATTTGCTGAAGATATCGGGGATATGGAAGAGCTCACCACACGGCTGCATGAAATAGCCGGGAAGGTTTCCCAAAGGCTCTTAAAGGCGGAAGCCAGCGGCAAAACGATTACTCTTAAGGTACGCTATGAGAACTTTGAAAGCGTTACACGTAGTGTGACCCTGCCGGAATTTACCAACGATGCATTAACCCTTTTTCAGTTTTCCAGCGAGCTGCTTAAAGAAACAGATGCCGGACAAAGAGACGTACGGTTGCTGGGTATCTCCGTTTCCAATTTAAACCTTAATCGAAAGCTTACCCGCGGAATTCAGTTGAGCCTACAGTTTGAGCAAGAGGCTGCAAACCCCACATAGAAAGTATTTAACGTTATGGAAGTCAGACAAAATGCTTATTTTAATTCAGTTCTTATAAAAATTTTTATAGTTTTACATGATTAAAGAGAAAGAAAACAGTACATATCAAGAGGTTGAAGTTTTACCAACAGAGGTAGCTGTGTTGCCCTTAAGGGATACGGTTATTTATCCTAACACCATGTTTCCGATTTTGGTAGGCCGGCCGAGCACATTGGCGGCGGTCAACGATGCAATGAGCGGCAACAGATATGTGATTTTATGCGCCCAAAAGGAAGGCTTTGTAGAAGATCCCGAGAAGGATGATATTTATACCACCGGTACTTTGGCGCAGATTGTTCAGGTGCTCAGACTTCCTAATGACTTGCTGAAAGTGCTTGTGAGCGGGCAAATTCCTGCACAAATTTCCCGCTTCACCCAAGGCGACCCTTTTATGAAAGCGGAGATCACCCATCTGGACGGCTCTCCGGTTAAAACCGACAGAAAACTCAAAGCTTTGATTCGCAAGACTCGCGAACGCTTTGAAAAATATGTAATGATCAATCAAGACTTGCCGGAAGAGATTCTGCTTAGTTTTGAACAGAATGAAGACCCGGTGCATCTGCTTTATTTCATGGCCTCTTATGTAGATCTGGACATACAGCAGAAACAGAAGCTGCTCGAGCAAAAAAGCTTATCCTCCCGCTACAGGAGCCTGCTAACCCGGCTAACCGCCGAACTGGACCTGCTTGCCGTTTCCACAGAGATCAATGATAAGGTTCAGGACGAAATACAGGAAACCCAACGGAAATTTTATATCCAGGAGCAAATAAAAGTGCTTCAGGATGAACTTGACGATGAGGGCGGATTTTCTAATCCGGAACTGGCTAAAATAAAAGAGGCCCTTGATCAAATTGATTTGCCCAAGCAAGCCCGTGATAAAGTAAATGAAGAGATGGAACGCCTGAGGAAAACTCCTCAGATGTCGCCCGAATACAGTGTGGCCCGGAATTATCTTGACTGGATCACGGCCATGCCCTGGAACAAGTACTCAGAAGACAAGCTTGAAATAAAAGTTGTTGAAGACGAGCTTAATAAAGACCATTTTGGCCTGGAGAAGCCTAAAGAGCGAATCTTGGAGCATATCGCTGTGCTTAATATGGTTAAGGAAATGAAAGGGCAGATTCTTTGTTTTGTTGGCCCTCCCGGGACCGGTAAAACATCACTGGCTAAATCTATTGCCCAATCAATGGGCAGGGAAATGGTACGGATATCATTAGGCGGTATCAGTGATGAAGCAGAGATTCGCGGCCACCGAAAAACCTATATCGGCTCTATGCCCGGAAGAATAATTCAGGGCATCAAGAAAGCCGGCACTATGAACCCGGTTATCATTTTGGACGAAATAGACAAGCTCGGCAACGACTACCGCGGTGACCCATCTTCAGCTGTTCTGGAAGTACTTGACCCTGAACAGAACAATACTTTCAACGACCATTACCTGGACCTTGACTTTGACCTTTCCCAGGTCATGTTCATCACCACAGCCAACGTAGCCAGCCAAATTCAGCCGCCGCTGCTTGACCGCATGGAGATCATTAACCTTTCGGGTTATCTTGAACATGACAAACTGGAAATCGCAAAGCGGCATTTGATTCCGAAGCAATTGAAAGCTCACGGGCTTACCAAAACAAAAGTGAAGTTTAAAGATGATGCCGTAATGCATATCATCAGAAAATATACCATGGAAGCCGGCGTGCGTACTCTTGAACAACAAATTGCCTCGGTGTGCCGGAAAGTGACCAAGAAGATTGTTGTTAATAATGCGCAGGGTAAAAAAACATTTCAGATTACTATAAATAAAGATCGAATTGTTGAACTGCTCGGTGTTGAGAAGTTCCGGGACCGTGATCTGGAGAAAAAAGACAAGGTGGGTGCTATAAACGGCCTTGCCTGGACCAGTACCGGCGGGAGCATGCTTCAGATTGAAGTAGCCAAGATGTATGGCAAGAACAAGTTTATTCTGACAGGTCAGCTAGGTGATGTGATGAAAGAATCGGCGCAGGCCGCCCTGACGTATCTGAGATCTAACAGCAGCCGATTTAAATTAGCTGACGACTTTTTTGATAAAAACGAGATTCATATTCACCTTCCCGAAGGCGCGATACCGAAAGATGGACCCAGTGCAGGCATGGGCATGGCTTTGGCAATGATATCTTTGGTTACCGGCCGGGAGGTTCGCCATGATGTGGCAATGACCGGCGAGCTTACCCTAAGCGGCGAGGTTTATGCTATCGGAGGCCTGAATGAGAAACTGCTTGCAGCCCAGCGAAATCAAATTAAAACCGTACTTATCCCCAAAGATAATGAGCGCGATTTAACAGAAATCCCTGATAAAGTAAAAAAAGGGTTAACTATTATTCCTGTAGGACATATTGAAGACGCTATACCGAAGGTATTTCGGCGTAAATTTCTATAAAAGGCATTACCATATTTTACCCCTCGGGATATCCAAAACATTGATTGCTGATGCTAATTGTTTAGGGTATTTCTAAGTGCATATGATCCAGGCTAGTTGTGTGGATCTTTTTTTACAATAATATCTTTATGTGGGAATAGCATTGAATAAGCAAACAGCCGAAGGTGATCTTTCCGTATCAGAAATGAGAAGTCACTTTCGCAATCATGCCACTACAGATGGATATGCAGGTATAATTAGCAATTATGAGTGAAGAAACAACAAATATTGATTTTACAGTACCGCCCGGGCATAACGACAACAGCCGGCTGGACAAGTATATAACCGGCTTTGTTCAAAATGCAACAAGAGTTAAAGTTCAGGCGGCCATAAAAGATGGTCATGTTAAGGTGAACCAGAAACACGAGAAGTCGTCGTATAAGGTACAGCCGGGTGATATTATTAAAATTGTGCTGCCCAAGCCCCCTCCACCAGAAGCCAAGGCTGAAGAAATTAAACTTAATATCATTCATGAAGACGAGCATGTTATTGTTGTAGACAAGCCGGCAGGCATGGTCGTTCATCCTGCTTTTGGAAACTGGTCGGGCACCCTTGTCAATGGCCTTATGTATCACACGGCAAACCTTTCCGGGTCGAATGGTGATCCTATCCGCCCGGGCATTGTTCACAGACTGGACAAACTTACCAGTGGTTTGCTTGTTGTGGCTAAAAATGATAAAGCCCATGCATTTCTCTCTGAACAGTTTGTAAGCCGAAAGATCAGTCGGACCTACCATGCTATTGTTTGGGGGACACCTGAGGAAGAAGAAGGCACTTTAACGGGAAATATAGGACGCTCCAACCGGGACCGCAAAATAATGGCTGTGGTAAATGATGACCAGGGGAAGCCAGCAACAACCCACTATAAGGTACTGGAATACTTCGACCATTTAAGTCTAGTGGAGATTAAACTGGAAACCGGGCGCACGCATCAAGTCAGGGTTCATTTTTCGCATCACAACCATTCTGTATTTGGAGACACAACATACGGCGGTGACAGTGTGCGTTATGGGTCGAACAGCGGATCACGAAAAAAGATGTTTGAGCACCTGTTCAAAAGGCTGGACCGCCAGTGCCTTCATGCCAAAAAGTTGGAGTTTATTCATCCCGAAACAAAGGAAACTGTAATGTTTGAAAGCGAACTTCCGGGAGATTTCAACAATGTTCTGGATAAGCTTCGGCGGCTGTGCCAGCCTTAAATTCGACCTTTATAACTATTAAGTACGCAAAACAGATTAAATAATGAGTAAAAAAGAAATAAAAATTACCGTAGAATTGGACGACGAACAGATTCCATCCAAAATTGACTGGGAAGCTGCCGATTCCTTCAGCAAAGACACCATGGAAAGCTGCCGGGCCATGATCCTCTCCATGTGGGACCACGACAAAAAAGATACTTTACGTCTGGACCTTTGGACGCGGGAAATGACCATGGACGAGATGAAGATTTTCTTCTACGAAACATTAAGCACCATGGCAGACACCCTTGAAAATTCCATTGCCGACAAGCGCATTTCAGGAGATATGAGAGATTTCTGCGCCCATTTTGCAGAGAAAATGGAAATTGTTACCGATAAGCCTAAAGAGTAGCAGCCCTTCATGGAAACTGTTAAAAACCGTATTCTTTGCATAGAAGATAATGCCGATAATCAGATCCTGCTGAAGTTCTACCTCAAAAAGGAACCCTATAACATCACTTTTGCTGACGATGGTCCTCAGGCCATGGAAATGATCAAGAATGAACGTTTTGATTTGTTCCTGGTTGATATGAACCTTCCTAACGGCATGAGCGGCTATGAGGTAACAAAGCATATCAGGCAGAATGACAACCATAAAGATAAGCCTGTACTCATCATTACGGCATTCTCCAGAAGTGAGCTGGATGAACCCGATCCTTCGCTGCGAATAGATCAATTCATTACAAAACCTATCCGCAAAAAAGAATTTATTGAAATTATGAATTCGTTCCTGAAGAGTTAGCCTAATTTGCTATTCAAATAATATCGACCCGAAACTAACGGCGCTTTCACGTTCGGCTTCATCCCATACCTGATAAGAAGTGACGTTACCCTGCACTTTTTGCAAACTCTTCAGGAAAGTGAAGATCGGGGGAAAACCGCAAATCCTGTACTGATCTTTCTCCTTGCTCATCAGTTTAAGCAATTTTTCTGTCTGATGATTTGATGCATGTTCCAGAAACTGACCGTCAAATAGTTTCACATCCTGAAGCATGGAACGTGCCGGGTTTTTATCTCCGAATTTCCTGCCTATGTGAGCAAGATCGCCCGAGATCAAAAAGAAGGTATCTTCATTTTCGGTTAGTTCAGAGCCGAGGAGCCTGCTCATATTGTCGACTTGTTTGCCGAGTTCGCCGTCTTCTTTGTACAAAAGCTGATCAAAGCTATCTACCAGGATAGGTACGATTTCGAAAGGGTGATTCCACATGTAGTGCAGAAACAGCATGTGCATTTCTATGCTGTGCTCAATTCTATGGGCTCGATCATGCAAAGAGCACCCGTATTTGTCAGCATTTTTTTCAAGTTCATCAAGAAGCTTTGCATCCGTATGAGATTCTCCCAGAGGGGTTTTAAAGCTTTTGCGACTGGCAATAAAGGGAGTATTATCGTAGAATGGATAATAAGAGCCTGCATAATGTGAGGTTGCCAGGATAACAACTTTAGTTGGCTTCAGGTTTTTAAGCGGCGCAAAAGCTTTTATGTAAGACTCCAGTCCAACACGGGGATCGATGTGGGGTGCATATAGAGCCTTAGGCTTTGACGAGGCCTGTTGAGGTGATACTGACTCAAATGCAGCATTCAGCATATCGGTCAGCTCTCCCGGATCGAGCGGATAAGAAGACCCGGCACAAGATGGTTCGCGCGCATTTTCCTGTTCAAAACGTTCTTCCATCTCTTTGGAATACTTCTTGAAGCTTGGGGAAAACAATATGCGATTGTTATCAAGATGCTGAATAAAGTTTAGGATCTGATCGGGTTCAACATCACTTTGATGCTTTGTGAGTTCTTTATGAATGTCATTTACGGAGCGGTTTTCATCCAATAATGCCAGCAGACCGGCAAGCTCCTTCTGCAGGACAAAATTCTCCTTGGCATAACCCATTGAATCATGAAAATAAATTAATTCCCTATCCTCTGATTTTACGGGGTATACTTCCAGATCAGCTCTGATAGAGGGGATGAGTTCTTCTTTTGAATTAAATAGCATAATAACTTGTAAATCGTATAAAGGTATCAATAACAAACAAATATCAATACAAACAACGCAAAATTAGGAATAACGTTTTATTTGCCTTTTTCAGCTTTGCCGTTATTGGAGTTACAATTACATTTAACTCCATATTTCTGACAAATAAAATGATCGGAGGTTTGGGTTCTGGCTTTACACGGCCCCCTGCCGTGGGCGATGAATAAGTGGGCCAGGTTGGTCCAATTCTCCTGCGGGAAAAGAGCCATCAAATCTTTTTCAATCTTTTCGGGAGTGGTATGTTTTGTTAACCCGAAGCGAATCGACAGTCTTTTAATATGAGTATCGACAACCACTCCTTCATTAATGCCATAAGCATTGCCCAATACAACATTGGCCGTTTTGCGTGCCGCCCCTCTTAAGGTTAATAAATCTTTCATGTTTTTGGGCACATTTCCGCCGAAATCATCTATTATAGACTGTGCGGTGGTTTTAATTGACAAGGCTTTGTTACGGTAAAATCCTGTAGAACGTACAGCCTCTTCAAGTTCCTGGATGGGGGCTTCGGCAAATGCTTCAGGGGTTGGAAAATCCACAAACAATTTCTCTGTGACTATATTAACGCGTACATCAGTGCACTGGGCACTTAAAATCGTAGCCACCAATAGTTCGAAGGGATTTGAATAATTTAACGCACAATGTGGGTTGGGATAAGTTTGAGCAAGATCTTTATAAAGTTCCTGGGCACGCTCTTTTTGCTTTTTGGTCTTCCTGGGCAGCATTACTTGATGGTTACAAATGAGACTTGTTAAAATGTTGTATCTCGTAAGTTAAAAAATTTCAGAGTCTATCAATATAGGTTTTACTGCAATACAGCAAATGAATTAAATACCCTTAAAAAAAAAGGGCTGCCCAGATCAGTGGGCAGCCCTTTTTTGGATGTGATCATATCGACAGTCACGGAGTATTGATTCTGCCGATAGTTCTAATTTAGAAACGCCGGTAACGTTTAAATATTACTGCTTTATAACAAGGTGGTTTTAAATTCCAGGCTTATCCTTACAACTCCTTCAGGGAAGCGGACAAGCTGGTTAATGATTTTTTTGCATCACCGAAAAACATCCCGGCATTTTCTTTGTAGAACAGTTCATTGTCTATACCTGCAAAACCAGGGTTGAGACTCCGTTTGAAAATAACAACGGTTTTTGCTTCTTCTACATTCAGCACAGGCATTCCATAAATTGGGCTTCCCGGATTCGATTTGGCAGCGGGATTGACTACATCGTTTGCTCCGATCACCAATACCACATCAGTTTTCTCAAACTCATCATTGATCTGTTCCATATCGAACAGTTGGGTGTAGGGAACATTCGCTTCTGCAAGCAATACGTTCATGTGGCCCGGCATTCTTCCGGCCACCGGATGGATTCCGTAGCGGACATCAACGCCTTTTTCCTCCAATTGGTCAGCAACTTCACGTATAGTGTGCTGGGCCTGAGCAACTGCAAGGCCGTATCCCGGCACTATGATTACACGTTTTGAATAAGCTGTCATTACAGCAACATCATCGACTGTAAATTCACGTACAGTTTTAGTTTCACCATCTCCCCCAGCTACGCCCGCACCACCTGCGGCACCAAAGGCTCCGAATAGAACATTTCCAAGGCTTCGGTTCATTGCTTTGGTCATGATGGTTGTCAGGATTAATCCTGAAGCGCCAACTAGCGTACCACTGATAATCAGCAGGTTATTATCTAAAACGAAACCTGTTGCTGCAGCGGCTAATCCTGATAAGGAGTTCAGCAAAGCAATAACCACCGGCATATCTGCACCGCCAATAGGAATAACAATAAGAATTCCCAGTAATAGAGATACAGCAATAAGGGCAAATAATCCTATTTCTCCACCACCGCCTAGCATATAAATTACCAGCCCGATTATACTTGCCATCAATAAAGCATTGAGGATTTTTTGTCCGGCAAATACTATTGGCATGCCTGAGATTAATCCTTTCAACTTAGAAAAGGCAATGAGACTACCGGTAAATGTAATGCTACCAATAAAGATACTGATAGCCATGGTTACCAGATCCTGACCGGTAAAGGTGAGTTCAACCATTCTATAATATTCTCCGGTAGCGACAAGAGCCGAGGCGCCACCACCTAAACCGTTAAAAATGGCAACCAGTTCAGGCATAGCTGTCATTTCAACTTTTTTGGCTAAAACAACACCAATTGCACTACCGATAATGATGCCGGCGATTATGTATTCGTAAGATATGATCTGACGATCAAACAGCGTAATCACAACGCCCAGAAACATGGCCAGTGACGCCATCTGATTACCTGAACGTGCAGTAGCCGGTGAGCTTAACCTCTTCAGACCAACAATAAAAAGTACAGTGGCTACAAGGTAGACCAGTTGAATTACTACGGGGATATATACGGCGATTGCCGGGGGTAAAAGTTCACTCATTATTTATCTTCCTTCTTCTTAAACATTTGGAGCATCCGGTCTGTTACCAGAAACCCACCAACAACATTAATAGTAGCAAATATTATAGCGGCGAAGCCGATAAAGGTGGTTAAATTTCCATTTTCCACATTACCCGCTACCGTTAATGCACCGATTAACGTTATACCGGATATGGCGTTTGCACCACTCATCAGTGGAGTGTGTAGTGTTGTTGGAACTTTAGAAATCACTTCAAAGCCTACAAAACAAGCTAGTGTAAATATGAAGAGATTGAATATGAGGGATTCCATGGTGTATTAGGTTGGGTTAAAAATAAACGGGGTACAAGGTAATAAGCATAGGCCTTAGACCCTTTTTCCTTCATGGGTAATCGTAGTACCTTTGGTGATTTCATCTTCGAAATCAAACACAAGCTTACCATCCTGAATTAAATGCAACAACACAGCCGTTACATTTTTGGCAAAAAGCTGACTGGCATGAATGGGTAGCGAAGCAGCCAAGTTCAATGGGCCGTGAATAGTTACTCCATTGTGTTTATATGTTTCACCTGGCTTCGTAAGCGCGCAGTTCCCGCCTTGTTCAGAAGCCAGATCAACAATGACCGCGCCGTGGCTCATATCTTCTACCATCTGGGCCGTAACCAGCTCGGGGGCCAGCTTTCCGGGTATTAAAGCCGTGGTGATTACAATGTCTGATTTAGAGACCCTTTCGTGGATAACTTCTCGCTGCTTCTGCTTCTCCTTTTCAGAAAGCTCTTTGGCATAGCCACCGCTGGTTTCTGTTTCCGTTTCGTCCAAAGGCACTTCAACAAAACTTGCCCCCAAACTTTCTACCTGCTCTTTTACGGCAGGACGAACATCAAAAGCCTCCACTACTGCTCCGAGACGTTTCGCGGTCGCAATAGCCTGAAGACCAGCCACACCGGCTCCCAGTACAAGGACTTTAGACGGTGCAATGGTTCCGGCTGCAGTCATTAACATGGGTAAGTATTTACCCAATGCGTTTGCGGCAATTAAAACAGATTTGTAACCGGCGATAGAGCTCATGGAACTTAAAACATCCATTTTCTGCGCACGACTTATTCGAGGCAGCGCCTCCATCCCAAGCGCGGTGACGTTTTGCTTAGCAAGAAGCTCAACCAGTTCCTCATTCTGCAATGACCATAAAAGACAGATTAGAACCGTTCCGGCTTTCATCAGCTTCACTTCATCCTCGGATGGTTTATTGATTTTGAGAATGACATCGGCTTCACTGAAAAGCTTACTTTTTTCATCAACAATGCTGGCACCGGCTTTTTTAAAAGCTTCGTCTGTAAAGAATGCATGTTCGCCGGCGCCTGATTCAATTCGTACCTCAAGGCCGTTTTTAATAAGATCTGCCGCTACAGCCGGTACTAAAGCCACGCGGGTCTCATTCTCCATAATTTCTTTTGGTACAGCTACAATCACGATAATTTTATGTAAAGTCCTTATTTCATATAATGAAAAACAGCGTATATGATCATATTGACGCGATCTTCATTTATTTGTGCAGAAAAAATACAAAAAAAAGTATGATATAAAAATAATATCAAGATAGACAGCAATTGTAAGCGCTTCTTTCATAACAAAATTTTCATGTTCTATATCTTTACCAAAAAAATGCTTGAATAAAGGTTTTCTCAAATCAAAAACTGCTTAAGGCGTATCAAAAGGGCTAAAAATGCTCGAAGCTATATCAAAAGCTGCTCCGTGAGGCGTCCGCGCCTCGTAAAGAGTGCAATCAGGATGCATGAGTGCATTCCCGGCAAGCGAGGACGCTTTGCCGTAGCAGCCTTTTGATACACCCTCAGGATTGCACACTCGGCGAGTGGGGACGCTTTACCGTAGCAGCCTTTTGAGACAGCCTCGGAGGAAAGCACTTAGGATGCACGAGTGAGACAGCCTTATAACAAGATAAGGTTAATAAGATGGCAGTTACTGAAGTATACTTTTCAGCAGATCATCGGTATTGTGGGTAATGGTTAGCTCATGTCCCATACGATCCCGCTTGGTTTCCAAATAACGGCGGTTATCAGAGTTGGGTTCGGTTTCAAGAGCTACATTTTCAACAAGATCAAGCCCATAGCCTCGTAAGCCCACCCGTTTGGCGGGGTTGTTGGTCATCAACCGCAGTTTCCGAATGCCTAATGAACGGAGAATTTGAGCGCCCACG
Source organism: Balneolales bacterium (assembly GCA_040878085.1). GTDB lineage: Bacteria > Bacteroidota > Rhodothermia > Balneolales > Natronogracilivirgulaceae > JBBDMU01. Next base: position 164,001 of record JBBDMU010000012.1, on the reverse strand, counting down.
CCATAATCACGCAGATCAGATTTAAAACCTAAAGCTTCGTTTGCCTCGATGGTGTCCATACCCTCTTCCTGGAGCTTATAGGCTCGCAGTTTGTTGATCAAGCCGATTCCCCGTCCTTCCTGATTCATATAAAGGACCACTCCCTGACCATTTTCCTCCACCTTGCGCAGGGCGATGTGTAGCTGCTCTCCACAGTCACAGCGTTTTGAGCCAAAAATATCTCCTGTTACACATAACGAATGGACACGAACCAGTACCGGATCGCTTTCCTTCCATTTTCCTTTAACAAGAGCGAGGTGATTGGCGCCCGTGAGTTTTTCTTCAAATGCATGCAGTTGAAAATCTCCATACAGGGTGGGGAGATTCACCGATATTGCTTCTTTCACCAAACTCTCATTCTGCATTCGGTAAGAAATGAGATCTTTGATGGTGATCAATTTCATGTCAAAACGTTTGGCAACTTCAGAGAGGTTTGGAAGGCGCGCCATGCTGCCATCGTCGTTCATGATCTCGCAGATCACGCCTGCTGGTTTTAAACCGGCAAGTTTAGTCAGATCAATGGCGGCCTCTGTGTGGCCGGTGCGCCGCAAAACACCACCTTCTGCGGCAATCAACGGGAAAACATGACCCGGACGATAAAAATCTTCCGGCTTGGCTTTATCCTCAACAATTCCCTGTATAGTCCGGGCGCGGTCGCCCGCCGAGATGCCTGTAGAGCCTTCCCGGTGATCAATAGATACAGTAAAAGCAGTTTTCTGTGATTCCGTGTTATTAACCACCATCTGATCAAGATTAAGGTCATAAGCCCGCTGCCGTGTGATGGGGGTGCAGATTAGCCCACGCCCATGGGTAGCCATCAAGTTGACGGCTTTGGCATCAGCCATTTCTGCGGCCATAACAAAATCGCCTTCATTCTCGCGATCTTCATCATCGCAGACAATAACCATCTTGCCACGTTTAATATCTTCTATTGCGGAATCAATACTGTCAAACTTAATATCGGACATACGGGGGTTGAATCTTTATTCTTGTTTTTTTGGATTTACATCGACAATCGCATTTTTCAGTAATCTAACCTTAATATCTTTGTCTATTTCCAGCATAATGGAATCATCTTCAATATTGCTTACAGAACCGACGATGCCGCCTGATGAAACAATTTTGTCGCCTTTTTTCATTTCAGATACTTTAGTTTGTATCTCTTTTTGCTTTTTTGATTGCGGTCGAATTATGAAAAAGTAAAAAACTGCAAAGATAGCGGCAAGGAATAAAAGGCTTGTCATACCACCATCACCTTGGTCAGTCATAAAAAATGAGAGAGTCATATAGTTTCAACGTTAATTTTAGAGTATTATTAATGATATCTTAAACTTTAAGATACGCTTTTTGGCACGGCAGAACAATTAGCTTAATATTTAAGAAAAATATTTGTTTATATTAATTAAAATGTGTATTAAGTCTAATACCTTGTTAAGCAGTACTATATTTTATAAGGAATGCTCTGCTTGGTTAGCTTTTTATATTAAGGGAACATAAAGTACGCAATGAAAACAATCTGGCAAAAAACAGCTCAAACAACAAAAGCCGGTAATTGGTTCTATGAATTTACAGCAGCTGAAGACCGGCAGTTTGATCATTATCTTATACCTTATGATATTTTCACAAATTTAGCCCAGGCACGTATGCTTCAAAAAGTGGGCATTTTTAGTCTTGAAGAATCCAAAAGCACGATTCAGGCGTTAAGTAACCTTTACTTACAATGGGAAAATGGTTCATTTCGGTTGAGCGATGATGATGAAGACGTTCATTCAGCTGTAGAAAAATACCTCACGCTGAAGCTTGGCGACATCGGCAAAAAGATCCATACAGGCCGCTCCCGTAATGATCAAGTGTTGACAGATATCCGTCTGTTCCTGAAGAAGGAAATTCGTTCCATAGTTTCCGAATGGCTATCTATCGCAGAATTGCTGAATAAGCTGGCAATACAATACCGTGGGGTTTATTTTGCCGGATTTACCCACACACAACCCGCCATGCCAACATCAGTGGATGCCTGGGCTGCCGGTTATCTGGACCTTTTATTAGCTGATATAGAATCCCTGCAGCAGGCTTATGAAGTGAATGATTGCTGTCCGCTGGGAAGTGCAGCAGGTTACGGAGTACCTTATTTTGAGGTAGACCGGGAGTACCTCACTCACCTGCTTGGATTTGGCAAAATGCAGAAAAACGTAACTTCCAGCCAGTTATCGCGGGGTACTTACGAGCTCAGGCTTATAGATGCACTTGGTTACGGGGCAGGCACCTTTAACCGAATGGCATCTGATGTCGTTTGGTATGCCAATCCTTTGTTGAACCTTGTAGAACTCAGTGATGATCAGGTGTCGGGGAGCAGTATCATGCCACAAAAGCGGAATCCGGATGCCTGGGAGCTGATCCGCGGCTCCCATCATGAATTTTCCGGATGGTCGGTACAAATGAGCTCCCTGTCAACAAACTTAAGCTCCGGCTATCACCGCGACCTGCAACTTGCCAAGAAATTTGTGCTGCAATCAACTTTTGCCGCCAATCGTTTGGGTGTTGCGGTTAAGCATGCGCTCAGTGGATTAAAATTTAATATTGAATCAGCTCGCCAAAGTTTAACGCCCGATTTGATGGCCACCCATAAAGCAAATGAATACGTCAGGCAAGGTATGACATTCCGGGAAGCCTACCGAAAAGTAGCTGCTGAACTGGATTCTATTAATGTTGATGCTTATGATGATTTATCGGCTACTTACAATCACAGCGGAGCCCCCGGTCATTACAATGGAAATCATTACCTGGAGCAAATAAAGAATTCACAGAACTGGCTTGATCATGAAATAGACAAATGGGGAGGAATAAAAGAAAATTTGTTTCACTTTAATCCAAAAAATTAAGAACCTAAACCAATAATCTACCCACGCTTCCTAATAATAAAACAATGAACTTAAATAATTCAAAAAATGGGAAAGAAATGAATACTCGACAAGAGAAATTTAACGCATGTTGCCAGGGCGCGGCCCTGGGAGAAAGTTTTGGAATGCCTGGAGAAGGATATTCAACGACCGATATTAAACAACTCTATGGTAATATTGAGCAGTTGATTGCCCGAAAAGAAAGCAAAGATTTTCATGCTTTGCCTGCCGGAAATACGGCAAAACAAACAGAGGCACTGATTTCTATATTGCAAGGATCAGACCCATTGCCTGATCTTCAGAACTTTGCCTTCAATATTAAAAATGCATATAACCAACACCCGGAAAAGTGGCCCAAAGCTACCACCTTTCCCTGGCCACCATTCCCAGACGGCGGACATTACAGCCTAAGTTTCGCTATCCCGGCTGCATGGCAGCTAGCTCAAAAGCAATTCGACGTTCACGATTTAGCAAAATGGCTGAAATCACTCGAACCGGTATCCAAAGTTTGGCAACAAGGCGTGTGGGTATATTTCCAAATGCTAACCTGGCTATTTGAAATAAACCCCTCGGAATTCGACCGGATTGTTTGTCTGAGAAAAATCAGAATGTTCATCGATGAAGCCGAACAGCTGTTTCCAAACGAATTCAAACTTCGCAGAAGAATGCAGATAATATTGCCTTTACTGGATGAATCACCCGAAGATATCTTAAGTGCATGCGGTGATATTAGCAGCGATGCCGAGAACATACTAGCGTTTACGGGAGCCGTATTCTACAGACACTTTGATAACTATAAAGATGCCCTGACCGAAACTGCCAATGCAGGCGGCTCCGCTGAAGCCACCTCATTTTATGTAGGCAGTCTACTTGGGGCTCTCCACGGCCCGGAGATTCTACCTCAAGACTGGCTGGACCAACTATCAGGAAAAGACCGTATCAACAATGAAGCAGAAAAATACAGGAAGCTTGTTTCTGTATAACTGAATTACAATTACTCTGTAAAGCCGCCCTTTGTCATCTTAAGTGGGTCAAGGGCGGCATCGAGTTCATCTTCCGATAGGTTCGACATTTCCAGGGCAACAGCTTTTAAAGATCGACCTTCCGCATATGCGGTCTTGGCTATTTTGGCGGCAAGATCATAACCTATTACCGGATTTAAAGCAGTAACCAGAATAGGATTCTTGCCCAGCTTATCTTGAATATTCTCTACATTCACAGTAAGTTGCGATACTGACCGGTCTGCAAGGTTTCGGGCCGTGTTTGCAAGGATCTGGATATTCTCGTTAAGATTAAAAGCCACTAGAGGAAGCATCACGTTCAATTCAAAATTGCCCGCCTGACCAGCAATAGTGATACCAGCATCATTACCGATTACCCTTGCGCATACCATTGCCGCTGATTCTTCGGCAACAGGATTTACCTTACCCGGCATAATTGATGAGCCCGGCTGAAGAGCCGCCAGCTTCACGTCGGAAAGCCCGCTATTGGGTCCTGAATTCATCCAGCGTAAATCATTGGCGATTTTCATGAAACTTACGGCCAGCGTTTTTAACTGTCCGCTCATTTCAACAGGTGCATCAACGGTGGCCTGGGCTTCAAAATGATCAGTGGCTTCGGTAAAATTCTCAGAAGTAAGATCAGATAATATTTTTGCAAATACCTTGCCAAATTCAGGGTGTGTATTGATCCCTGTACCCACGGCCGTACCTCCCTGGGGAAGTTCGCGGAGGTGTTCAAGAGCTGACTCCACTCGCTCAATGCCAAGCAACAGCTGCCGCTCATATCCGCCGAACTGCTGTTTGATGGTAAGCGGCATGGCGTCCATTAAATGTGTACGACCGGTTCTGGCAACGTTTTTGTATTCAAGGCCCTTTTTTGAGAATTCTTGTTGCAGATGTTTTAATGCCGGTATCAGGTTAAAGGTTATGCCCAAAACGGCGGAAACACGCAACGCCGTTGGAATCACATCATTGGAACTTTGTCCAAAATTGATATGGTCGTTCGGGTGTATCTTTAGTTCTTTATCGCCATTCGCTTTGGCAAGTTCATTGGCTCTGGCCGCAATCACTTCATTGGCATTCATATTGGTTGAAGTACCTGAACCGGTTTGAAAAATATCAACAGGAAAATGCTCATCCAGTTTTCCTTCTATAACTTCCCGGGCAGCCATGCTGATGTACTGAACAATATTATCCGGAAGCAAACTCAGTTCTTTGTTAGCTTTGGCAGCAGCTTGTTTTACATAGCCTAAAGCCTGAATAAACGAACGGCTGAATTTTATCCCACTAATCGGAAAATTTTCAATGGCCCGTTGGGTCTGGGCCCCATAATAGGCATGTTCTGGCACTTTTATCTCACCCATCGAGTCTTTTTCGGTACGAAATTCCATAGTTAAATTTTATTCTGGTCTATAAATAATAGTTAAGCCATCTTTGGCATATTCTAGATTATTAAATATTGAACTATAATCAGGAGCAATATTTTATTCTACAGTTACACTTTTTGCCAGATTGCGTGGTTGATCTACATTGCACTGGCGGTTTACAGCTATATAATAAGACATCAGCTGCAAAGGAATTACAGTTAAAAGCGGGGTAAGCGTATCATGAGTTTTGGGTATGCTGATTGAGAACTCAGAAAGCCGGGCCACATCAGAATACTTATCCGTGTTTATGGAAATTATACGCCCTTTTCTGGCCTTAACTTCTTCCACATTACTGATCATCTTGCCACTTGTGTGATCTGTTGCGGCAATTACCACCACAGGCATATGCTGATCTATTAAAGCAATGGGTCCGTGTTTCATTTCGGCAGCCGGATAGCCCTCGGCATGTATGTATGATATCTCTTTTAGCTTGAGTGCCCCTTCAAGTGCCACCGGAAAGTTATAACTCCTGCCCAGATACAAGAAATTTGGGGCATAAGTAAATAGTCGGGATATTTCTTCTATTTCCTCACCCATTTTTAATATTTCTTCTACCTTGCCGGGTATCTGACCTAATTCTTTGATGATGGTTTTCAACTCTTCTTGTTCAATATGGTTTTTTCTCTGTGCCAGCATAAGAGCCATCATCGTTAACACGGTCACCTGGGCGGTGAAGGCTTTGGTTGATGCCACACCTATTTCTGTCCCTGCATGGGTATAGACTCCCGCATCGGTTTCACGGGCAATAGTTGATCCTACTACATTACAGATACCTAATACCAGAGCTCCGCGCTTTTTTGCTTCCCGGGCTGCGGCCAGGGTATCAGCAGTTTCCCCGCTTTGGGAAATGACGATCATCACATCCTTATCGTTGATAAGAGGTTCCCGGTAGCGAAATTCGGAGGCATACTCAACCTCTACCGGCGTTTTTGCCAGGTACTCAAACAAATATTCACCCACCAGTCCAGAGTGCCAGCTGGTACCACACGCCGCAATAACAATGCGCCGGGCGTTAACTATTCGCTCAAAAACATTCTCTATTCCACCAAGGTGAACTCGGTTTTCGGCGCTTATTAGCCGTCCGCGCATGCAATCGGCAATGGTTCCAGCTTGCTGAAATATCTCTTTCAGCATAAAATGGGGGAACCCTCCTTTTTCAATTTGCTCCAGGCTCATGGCTAACTCGTGCACCTCTTTTGTCAGAGGTACATTTTTAAAGGTTTTGACCTGATAACCCTCACGATCTATAACAACCATTTCGTCTTCATCCAGATACACGACCTTATTTGTGTATTCAATTACCGGAGAGGCATCCGAAGCCAAAAAGTATTCATTATCTCCTATTCCAACAAGCAGAGGTGAACCCCGTCGGGCTGCAAAAAGACGGTCAGGTTCATCCTGATGGGTTACCGCAATACCGTAAGTTCCTTCTACCTGTTTCAATGCTAACTGAATGGCTGTTTCAAAATCTATATCGCTTACTTTGTATATCTCTTCAATTAAATGCGCCAGAACTTCAGTATCAGTTTCCCCCTGAAATTTGTGTCCTTTGTTTTGAAGTTCTGTTTTAAGAACATCATAATTTTCAATAATCCCATTATGAACAAGAGCGAATGACCCGTCAGTACTTACATGTGGGTGGGCATTTGTATGATTGGGTTCTCCATGTGTGGCCCAGCGGGTATGGCCTATGCCGATATTACCCTTCAAAGGCTTTTCGTTTAGAATCCTGGTTAACTCGGCAACTTTTCCTTTTACTTTTCTAATTTGCAGGGAGCCATCTACAATGGCGAGCCCAGCTGAATCATAGCCCCTATATTCAAGTCTTTGTAATCCTTTAATTATAACATCGGCTGCTTTTCGCTGCCCTATATAACCTACTATTCCACACATTTAGCAAAACAATTAAGGGGTGAATTAAAACTCATATAATGACATGGTATCAAATATAAGGGAATCATCAGTCTTATGAGAGTTATTTTTAAACAACAGAAGCCATATCAACCAGTATTATTTATATTATGTGATATAATTTGTGAATGCAGTTCAAAAAAAACAGTATCATAAAAGTGTATCAGAATTTATTAACCCTGAACCATTCTGTTTCCCAATGCATTCCAGTAAATTTGCAACAAATAAACTTTTTCAATGATCTTTTTTGAAGATGAAGAACATCATCATTTTTACCCGCTGGCATTAACGCGCCCAACTGATGATCTACGTATTGGCATTCTTAAAATTCACGAAAAGTGGCTTCGATATTTAAATAAACCAACTTTTGCAAGATCAGTTCGTCCATCTTTAAAAAAATTTTTCAATAAAGATCAAAAAAACAATCAAGAAGATGCATTATGGGTCAATTCACGCTTTCTCCCAGACACTGAGCTCATCCCTCAAATAATGCGCTTGCAAACCGGGCAAGGTATATCATATGATAGCATACCGGTAGTCATTAGATTATCAGCCAATGAAAGCGCTGATAAACTAAAAGACACTCCCCCCGACTTTTCCGGATTTCCTTGTGAACCCGCAAATTCCGGTTTCTTGCTGACAAGAATTTGGCAGCTCTTCCAGCATAATGGTGAAGAAATCCAAAAAGATTATCTACTTTTGAATAAAGAAAGTCCATCTCATCCGACTGATACCCAAAACAGCATTATTGTCAATCCCGAGAAGATCCATTTTGAAGAGCATGTACAGATCGATGCCGGGGTTATTCTTGACGCCACAGGCGGCCCCATTTATGTAGGATCGAATGCAAATATAATGTCCGGCTCCATGATAAAAGGGCCGGCGGCCATATGTGACCGCGCAATAATAAAAATGGGAGCTAAAATTTATCCGGAAACCACAATTGGCCCTGTTTGCAAGGTTGGGGGTGAAGTTAAAAATGTGATCTTCCAGAGCTATTCCAATAAGGCACACGAAGGATTTTTGGGCAACAGCCTGATTGGCGAGTGGTGCAATTTGGGAGCCGATACCAATTCTTCCAATCTTAAAAATAACTACAAACCGGTTTACCTCAATAACTGGACAACAGGCGAACCTTATGAAACCGGCGTTAGTTATTGTGGAAGCATTCTGGGTGACCATACCAAAACAGCCATTAACACCATGTTGAATACTGGAACGGTATGCGGGGTAGCTTGTAATTTGCTTTCAAGCGGTTTTAGTCCGAAAATCATCCCGTCCTTCTCCTGGATCAGCGATGACGGTGAGGATATCAACAAATTTGATAAAGCTATGGAAACAGCCGGGAGAGTAATGGCAAAACGCAATATCAAATTAACTGATGAGTACCGGGTTTTGATGCAGTATATTTATGAGAACCGCATTCAGTGATCAATCAAGCTTGTACTGCATGATCTATAAATAAAGGGAGTACAAATGCCATTTGTCAAAGGAATTATTTTGGACGCCGTTCATCGCCGCAGATTCAACGGCGAGGTAACAATAGATGAAGGACAAATATTATCTGTCAGCCCATCCGATACGGTACCGGAACAGTATATCCTTCCGGGTTTTATAGATTCCCACATCCATATTGAAAGCTCAATGCTGGTGCCTTCGGAGTTCGCACGGCTAGCAGTTCGACATGGTACGGTGGCTACGGTTTCCGATCCCCATGAAATTGCAAATGTTTGCGGGAAAGCAGGCGTGGAATTTATGATCAAAAACGGAAGTCAAGTTCCGCTTAAGTTTTATTTCGGTGCCCCCTCGTGCGTGCCGGCCACTCCTTTTGAAACCGCAGGGGCAACACTTGACGTAACGGTAGTGTCCGAACTTTTAAAGCGCGATGATATTCATTACCTGGCCGAGATGATGAACTGGCCCGGCGTACTTTCTGAAGATGACGAGGTAATGGCCAAAATCAAAGCCTCCCTGGCCCTCAATAAACCGGTGGACGGGCATGCCCCCGGAATAAAAGGAGAACAAGCGGCCAAATATGCCTCAGCTGGTATTACCACCGATCACGAGTGCTTTACAAAACAGGAAGCCGTAGATAAACTCAGCCACGGAATTAAAATAATTATACGTGAAGGGAGCGCCGCAAAAAACTATGATGCCCTCATTTCCCTACTCGGCGAATACCCCGGCCAAATTATGTTCTGCTCAGATGACAAACACCCCGACGACCTGCTTAAAGGGCATATCAATCAACTAGCAGCCAGAACACTAGCCTTGGGTTACGACCTTTTCGAGGTGCTTTATGCCACCTGTGTGCTGCCAGTCAAACATTATAACCTTGATGTTGGCCTATTACGTGAGGGTGATCCAGCCGATTTTATTATCATCGACGATCCGGCACATATGAATGTTATTCAGACCTGGATCGACGGAAACTGTGTATATGATCATGGCAAAGTAACCATGCCAAATGTAAAGACAACACCTATCAACATTTTTACAAACTACTCCACCAAACCCGAGGATTTTAAGAAGCTCTCCAATACTGCCGAACATTTGGTGATTATTGCCCGTGACGGTGATCTGATAACCGATAGATCGGTGGAAAAGCTATCCGTAAAAAACGGAGCCGTTCAACCTGATGTAAACCGTGATATCCTAAAGGTCGCAGTCGTGAATCGGTACCAGAAAACAACACCTTCTGTAGGCTTTATAAAAAATTTCGGAATTAAAGACGGAGCCATTGCTTCGTCTGTAGCACATGATTCCCATAATATTATCGTTGTTGGAAGTTCAGATCAGTATCTCAGCCAGGCGGTCAATTTGATCATGGAGAGCAAAGGCGGCATAGCAGCAGTGAATACCAGTCAAAAAAAAATACTGCCATTACAGGTTGCAGGATTAATGAGTGATCGTCCTGGCGAAGAAGTAGCGACAGCTTATCAGAACCTGAGCAAAATGGCCGCAGAGATGGGTAGTAAGCTAACATCTCCATTCATGCTAATATCTTTTATGGCGCTGCTGGTAATCCCCAGCCTAAAAATCAGCGACAAAGGCCTGTTCGACGGCGAGAAGTTTAAATTACTCTCATGACCATGCTGGCATAAAATCTATTCATACCGAACGGCTTCTGCCGAATCAATCCTGGAGGCTCGCTTCGACGGATAAATACTTGCTAATACGCATAAAATTAAACTCCCCCCCAGTATCAAAACTACATCCGTCCACACTATATCGACTGGATAAGCAGTGATAATGAAAGATTCTGCTCCCGCAAGTTTTACTAATTCATAGGTTTGCTGCAGCCAGCTCAACCCCAGCCCCAGAGCCCCGCCCAGTATGCAGCCCGTCAGGCCAATATAAAAACCCTGTTTGAGGAATATATTCCTGATGTCTGATTTCCTGAACCCATAGGAACGCAGAATTCCAATATCCCGGGTTTTCTGGATTACAATCATGGTAAGCGAGCCGATAATATTAAGAACAGCCACCAGTATGATGATCATCAATATCAGGTATGCCCCCCATTTCTCCAGGCTCATCACGTCATACAGCGGTTTTTGAAGGTCATACCAGGTACGGATGTTGTAGCCATCTCCTATAATAGACGCAATCTGTTCTTTTACCCCATCAGCTTGCTGATGATCTTCCAGGTTAATATCAATGCCGGTAATGGCTCCCCGGTAATTAAACAACCGTTGCGCTGCCTGCAGGTCCATAAAAATGTATGAACTTTCGGTGATCTGCATCATGTGGTAGACTCCGCGAACGTCAAAGGCCAAAGCCCGCGGCCCTGAAAATTGGGTTAATGCTTTCTGCATGCCGGCGGCACTCATCAGTACCACCTCCTGCCCCACATTCAGGCCAAGCTCCTGGGTAATCTCCTCCCCAATCAAAATACCTGATGTGCGGTTTTGAACATCAAAATCTACTGTACCGGATGTTATAGTCTCGTCTAAATTGGCAAGTTGCCGGAAAGGGGTGGCTTCAACCCCTTTTACATTCACTACACGGTGGCGGTCTCCCCGATAACTTATTATCGCTTTCCCTTCCACATAACGCGAAAGATTTAAAATCTCCGGAATCGCGCTAATCTCTTCCACATTTTGCTCCGGAATCTGAAAATCACGTCCTTCGGTTGATTCAATGCGGATATCCGGATCGTGGGCCAGTAGCAAAGATTTTACCACATCAAAAAAACCATTAAATACCGATAGCACCACTATTAGCAAAGCCGTGCCGAGCGTTACTCCGCTAACGCTTATCATAGTAAGCGTGGAAATGAGCGAAACATGTTTTTTAGAGGTTAAATAGCGCCTTGCTATTAAACTTGTTGCTTTCACGTATCAAATATTTTTTACCGCACCGAACATAATGTTCATGATCACGAAGGGATAACAATTTCAAATCAAGATAAGATAACGCACACACCAGTGAAAAATTCAAAAACTTATCATGTTGCCGGCATCCAGCATGGAAATGGATATTTAATACTAATGTTTTATCAAATAAATAAGAGCAAAAATGTTTATTGTACTGCAGTTAGAGCATAACCGCAGTATTTAAAATAGCGGACGGCGATACAAAAAGGTTCTATTAAGACAATATCATCCAATAAGTTATTTTCTTTTAAGTTATTTGCTGAGTCATTTCAGTACCAATTATTTTATAATGAAAGTATTTACTGTTCTCCTTCTTTTGGGTCTATTCATTACCAGGATTGCCGGGGGGCAAGATCAGCCGGAATATCTGCCGGGGAAGATTATTATAAAGTATGAGCCTGACCAGTTACTCAGGCAAAAAGCCACAGAATTAGGGGTCGATCCTAAAGAGCAGGTTCAGGAGTTAATGAATGAACATGGCATCACTCGTTATCAGCCGGTGTTTAGGGAAGGAGCAAGCAATGCTGTTAGAAAGACGCTGGCAAAGCGTAGCATAGCTACCCCTGCCGATGATATTGTTGATGGCCTTACCAGAACTTTTTATATAGACTATTCATCCGTCGCTGACCCACGAACACTATCGCGAAAGTTATCTGAAATGCCCGGGGTGGTTTATGCCGAACCTCATTTTGTTTATTATCTGTTTGATGAGCCGAATGACCCGCTTTATGGAACCGAAGGGCAGGATTTCTTTGAGTATCAAAATTTTGTTGACGCCTGGGAAGTTTCAAAAAGTTCAACTGATGTTGTAATCGCTATTATTGACAGCGGGGTGTTCTATAATCATCCGGATCTGCTTAACAAACTGCATAGAATAGAATTACCTAGTCCGGCAAGTGAGGCTTTCGAAGCCGTTGTGGATGATAGTATCGGCTGGGATTTCTGGGAATCCGGTGATGTATTCAATGGCGAGGACCCTGTTCAGGACAATGACCCTATAGCGCAATGGTCTACCCATGGAACTCATGTTGCCGGTATCGCCGCGGCAGAAACCAATAATAATATAGGCATTGCCGGTACAGGCTATAATGCCAGTTTTATGCCTGTCAAAGTGGGGGGCACCCAGCAATACCCTGACCAGGTCCCTTTTGGAACAGAAGGAATTTTGTATGCTGCACTAAATGGAGCAGATATTATCAACACCAGCTACGGGAGTTCCAACTTTTCTGAATTTGGTAGGGAGGTTATTGATTTAGCCACAGAAATGGGAGCTCTGGTAGTTTCATCGGCTGGTAATAACGGTAACGACCATCTTTTTTATCCTGCTTCGTTTCAAAACACTCTTTCCGTTGGCTCGGTAGATACCCCATCTAACAACAGTCAGAATAGTGTATCCGGGTTTTCGTCTTATGGTTATAATGTGGATGTTTTTGCAACCGGAAGGTCTATCCGGAGCACTGCATTTGAATATGATCGCATTAATGACGAATGGATATTTGAACCCGATTCTCTCGGCTACATTTTAGCTACGGGAACATCAATGAGTGCCCCTGTAGTAAGCGGTTTGGCTGCGCTTCTTAAGCATCAGAATCCGGACTGGAGTTCACAACGCCTGGCTTTTCAAATCCGTAATTCAGCCAGTACAATTGATGACGTGCCGGTGCTTCAATATCAATTAGGTCAGGGGGTAATTAATGCTTCTTCTGCCCTAACAGCAGATAAACCAGGCCTGGAGATTACAAGCATTAAATTTAAGAATGAAGATGGAAACAGTTTAAATGTTGGCGATGAGGGATTCGCTGAAATTGTAATTTTAAATCATGGAGCATTAACGACTCCCTCCATAACAATTTTTAGCCTCGTTGATAATATTACTACGGCGTCTGGTGATATCAATATCGGATCTATTGCAACCGATCAATCTATTTCTCTTGTGCTGCCTATCACTATAGGTACCAATTATGATCTGGACGAAGAGCCTGTATTTGCCGTGGAATATTCCGATGGTAACCAAAGTTATCGTGATTTTTCTATTCATGAATATGACGACCTTCTATATGAAAATGTAGCCTCTGAGGCATTGACAATGTCGATTCCCAATGACGGCACCATTGGCTTTCGTGAGCCTTTTGAGCAAGAAGGAGGCGTTGGCTTTATCCCCGCCGGGGGGGATAACCTGCTATTCGAAGGGGGGATTATGATTCACGCTGTATTGAACGACACCGCTTATGTTCCTAACCAGGTACGCTTTGAAGATTCAGTAACCCGGGATTTCTCCCCCATCCGTAACATAGAATTTCAGGATCCCCAACTTTCTGACATTGAATATTCAGCAGCCTTTAATTCATCCGGACATCCTAAAGCCAAAGACCTGGAGGTATTACTGGAAACATTCGCTTTTGAGAAAGAAGGGCTCAACCAAAGTGTATTTCTACGCTACACGATTACCAATACCAGCAGCATCTCATATAATGATGTTCATGTTGGACTATTTAATGACTGGGACGTGGGCAGTGTGGTTAATAATTATGTGGATTACAGTGAGCCCGATAGCCTGCTTTATGTTTATGACGGTCAAAATGAAGATCAGCCTTTTGTTGCCGTTGCTCATATGGGAGTGATATCCAGTGCTTTTGCAATCGATAATGTCTCTGAAATGTCATTGGGCCAAGCCGAAACAAAAGAAGACAGCCTGAGTTTCGGGATCTATTATGATCCTTTTAACACCATGCTTGATGGATTTACGCAGAGGGAAAAGGAACTTGCATTAACCAGCGGAGTTGAGAAAACCTCAGTAGAAAACACAGACATTTCTACAGTAACAGGTACAGGACCTTTTATTTTAGAAGAGAACGGAGAGATACAGGTTGGGTTTATTTATGCATATGGTAATGAGCTGGATGATTTGAGAAACCAGGTACAGAATGCCCGGGAAAGTAATATATTTGCCGTAAGCCCTACGGGCATTTATCGTAATGGAGGGCCTATTGTGATCCCGGAAATCATAAAGCTTTACCAGAATTATCCGAATCCGTTTAATAATACCACCATTATCGAATACGATCTTCCTGAGGCGTCCAGTGTTACCTTAGACATTTTTAACATCCTCGGCCAGCGTATTACCACACTGGTTAATGAAACGGTGAATGAGGGGCGCCAATCTGTTACCTTTGAAACCGGAAATCTCGCAAGTGGGGTTTACCTTGCCGTACTTCGAACGGAGCATAATGTACAAACCATTAAAATGAGCCTGGTGAAGTAAAGCGTAATTAACTTTTATTTCTACGACTTGGTTTTAATCAGCAGCCCGAGTTTAGTAAATAACCAGGCTTGCACAGAACGTAACTAACAGGGGCCTGTGCTTTTTTGAACAGGATGTTACAATATAATTATTAAAGACTATTTTATTATATTTTAAAAAAACACCCGGGCTAGTAACTTTAAACCCGGATGCCTTTTATTGATGTTATTCTCTCACCTGAAGTGTACCCATCATTCCGCCCATATAGTGGCCGGGAAAGGTACAGATATAGGTGTAGTCCCCTGTTTCTTCAGGGACGGTAAAGGTGATTTCTGATGTTTCACCACCCGGTATCATTTCGGTGCGGGCAATGTATTCATCATCCCGGTCCGGAGCGATATAATCAGTATCGGGAGACATCATAGAGGCCATAGCAAAATCATCAGCATCAGCCTCAAGCGTCATGATAACGAGGTTGTGCTGCATAGCCTGAGGGGGCATATCACTTTCGGTTGTAAATACAATCCGAAGCTCTTCGCCCGGTTGTGCCTCTATGATTTCTTTATCATATCTCATATTGTCTAAGCCGCTTACTTCAATAGTCCTCACACCATCCTGGCTATACCCTGTTACCGGGTAAAGGATGAATAGTGCAAGAAGGGCGACTAATGCTTTTTCAATAATGCTTTTCATGATTGTACCTCTGATTTTTAATTGTATTTATAGTGTATTTATTCGTGCAGTTCGTAACTTTAACTTTGCGGCATCAGGTAATAGTTCATCATCATACTCAGGATTAACTAATAAATTACTCAGAAAGTCTCTTTTTTACTCCTTTCTATTAACGGAAATCTGATAGGTGCATGAATAATCTCCCGCCGCTATGTATGAAGTCCTTTCAACTTTGCCACCAAAAAGCCTTTCATAGAACTCTGCTTCGAGTTTGCAGGGCAGCTGGGTTTCTTTGACTACCTCCCGAAATGGACAATTGCATTCCCGAATGGCAATATTATTACCAGTGCCATCTGATTGGTATGCAGGCATAAAGCCCTCTTCCTCGAGTATATCCGAGAGTGCCTCTAGTCTTTTCGCCGGCTCACTTTCAGGATAGGCATCCATTCTGCCTTTAGCATTTTGAAACCTTTTTTCCCAAAAAGCTTTGAAAAAATCTTCCATAAGTTCCGTCTTGCCTTCCTGTTGCAAATAACGGATGAATTCTCTCATCATTACGGATTCCGACGAGGGGAAGTAATTATTGCCTTTGGCCGTCAACTGGAACTGCAGACTCGGCCTGCCCGGTCCTGATCGCACATACTCTCTCAAGATCAACCCGTCACGTTCCAGGTTCAAAAAATGCTCCCGTAGGGTTGTTTTGGCTAAATCCATGCCTATGGCTATCTTTTCAAGGGAAAGTCGGCCTTCCCTTTTTATCATATTCAGTATTTCTTTTTTGGTTCCTGTAATCATCAACAGTTATTGATAGGTATTATTAAAATTTCATATAGCAAATATCTTAATTCGGTCGTAAACGCCATTTTACTATTATATCATTACTTGATTCAAAAAGAACAAAGAAGCAAATGGAGTCTTAAAGATCTATTCTTCATCACGCCAATAATTATTAAATGCGGTAACAATCTGAAGATGTATGGCAATAACCTGAGACGATGCTATTGATGCATCCGGATCTTTCGCATATACATCTCGCAGCATAAATAAAACGTCGCGGTCAGGCTGAGTTGATGTTACCCCTTTTCGTGCAAGCGCTATTGCAAATTGAAAACCCGCCTCGGGAGTTTCAGCAATCAGACTTAAGACCGAATCGTTTTCACCTTCATCTTCCGATTGGGCAAAGGTATGCTCTGCCATGACCAGACATGAAATTAAAAGTATTGCCGTGATTAATTTCTTCATTTGTACAAGGTATTTAGTTGCTGGTTAATTCAAAAGGTATATTTAACTTAACAATTAAACAATTAAAACGGCAAATACCTATTTTATTATCAGGAAATAATGTATAAACATTCTTACGTTCTCTAATTAACCTAACTCATCAGAATATAACTCAATACCTGAAAGCTCAATTATATCTCCACCTAACTTTACTCCGAAACGTTTTTTTTTCACACCAATCCGTAGACCAGCAGTGGTCTCCCCCCACCCACCTCCTATACATCTCCTACTACCAGCCGGGGTATAGTAGGAGTTGGTACGGCCTTGGTCAGGACTTGGTCCGTGTTTCGTCCGGCGGGTGGCATGCTTATCCACGAAATATCGGTACTTGTTATGGTTATAAACGGCATGCGCTTATTGCGATTATGAAACACACGACGTATCGTTGAAAACAAAACTATTTAAACTCTACTGTCCATGAAACAACCCATCACCGGATACCATAAAGACGAAGAGGGCCATTGGGTGGCTGAGCTGCAGTGCGGACATCATCAGCACGTCCGGCACAATCCGCCCTGGATGGAGCGCCCCTGGGTCACTACCGAAAAAGACCGGGAAAGCCGGCTGGGCCTTCTGTTGGAGTGCAAAAAGTGCGACAGAAATGAGCCGGCCGATTTTTAAAAATGTAGAAATAAGCTTGACCGTCGATACTCAGCCAGGAATTTCGCAGTATCCACCCGGATTTGGCAGTATTTCACCCCGGATTTGGCAGTATTCCATCGGGATATGGCAGCATTCCACCCGAGATTTAGCATTATTCCGCCGGTACAGGTGTCTCGCCTGTACCTTCTTTGTCTTACGGCCTCTGGCCGACCGGACTTGTAATAAGCTGAATATCAATATCATACTAGGGCCTTGCAAGCCTCCGACGAAAAATCGGTGTGTATTGTTTTTTAAATTCCTCCTAATTAAATGATCACATCATGATATTATTAAAAACGTTTTTTTCTTTTTTATAGTTGCTAATGGAAATGTGGGTCAATAATAACCTGATTGGTAAACAACTCCTTTTTTAAGACAGGCTTAGCTAAAATCTCATCGAATTGGGAATAGGATGTTTCATTATGTTTAACTTTAGTAGAATTAGATAAATTGAACGGGAATGAGCTTCCCAACCCAAACAAGGTCACCGTGTTAATAAAATTACGTCTGTTTATTTTCATGTGCACTGAAGTTTATATATATGTGTTTCGTTGATTCCTCCAGAACCTGACGCTAAACGTTCAGGTTTTGCTTTATTTGTAAGTTACAGCCGCAATATTTCCAGGAATCACAAACTATTGCCTTCCATTGATTACCAACAGAGGCAATAGTTGCGTACCCTTATTACTTTTTGCTTTCGATTACCATTCCATTAAACTCTGATCAAACGCTGCTTCCGTGTTTGAAGAGCCGGGAATAAGTTTTACCTGTAACGTTTCGTTACTATTTGCCGGTACTTCAGCTTCAAAACCTATGAGGATAGTGCCCGGATTGGCTACATCATAATCGGTAGTAGGCTGAGAGCTCCATGTGGTAACCTTAATATTGGCCGGTTTATCCACCTTCAAAAACATCTGTTGTCCATCTTTAGTCAGGGTGGCGGTATTATTTCCTGTAATGGAAACCTCCGCTTCGGTCAACATTTGCCAGCGAACAGTAGCGGGCTCAGAATTAGACTCCAGCTCATCCCTAACCACAACGTACTGTTGATCCACGATACCGGCTCCGCGAGTCACAGAAGCCAAATCGTTTGCATATACAGACGTCATATCAGTAATACCAAAATTAAAGTCAGGATCGTCGGAATAACGGTCAATTTTAGAATAGCCGTCTACCAATTGAAGCTCCCCATTTACCGTCAGAGTATTATGGATATAATTATTCAGCCTCAAAATGGTCCATCGTTCGGCATCCTGCGCACGCCCGAATATATTCATTCCTTTAGATTCGAGGGACTCATAGTTCTGTGAACCCAGATCACTGGCCCAGCGAACTCCATCTGCTTCTATTATGAAAGAACCAATATCCATGTGCCCGTGATTCACAGATGGAGAACCACCTTTATATCCTAAATAGATTGCGTTTGGATCACTCCACGATGTACGCATCAAAGACAAGGGCATGGGGCCCTGAGAAACGTAAAACTTCTCTTCCGGCTCCACGATTTCGCCAAAGGGGATATCTTTTCCCCAGATCATGATGCCCGGCAACAAACGGTTTCTGGTAAACCTGGAATAATCATCGGTATCAAGATATGATCTTTCTTTCCAAAGCAATGAAGGTTTGTTATTTTTTTCTGCAAACCAGAACATGGCCGGGCTAAGGCTACCACCTGATCCATTATCGCCCCAGTTATAGTTATCACCGGAGGGTGCCAGCATATTTTTTATAAAAGACCCGGTTTCCAGAAAAGCTGAATGTTCGCTGTAATCGAATCCACCCGGCCATACTTTGTCTATTGCGCTAAGAAACATCACGTTAAATGAAGTTCCGTATCTCCAGTAACCGTAGCCTTCCGGGTAGCCCCCATCAGGCCCGTAATCTTCTTTAGCCAAAGGAATGGTTTTTATAGCCCTATTTATCACCTCTTCGGATATTTCGGGGTGATCTTCGTATATGGCAAGAGCACCGTAAGTCATCCCGGCATTACACACCTGGTTCCAGTTGTGTTTAGCTTCAAGGAACCAGTTAAAATCAGAGTCAAACGAAGGTTCGAGTCCCTTTTTAAGAATTGCTTCACGAATAATTCCTTTAGACTCGGTTGATAATTCATCATGAAGCCAGTCGTATCCGATAGCAAGGGCCATGGTCATTTCACCTACGTCGAGAAAATGTGAAGGATTCCAGTCGCTGAAATTAGCCGCTGCCAGCATTTCTCTTTCCGCACGATCCAGATATTTCTCCTCACCGCTTAACCGGTAGGAATACGAAAGATAAAATATATTCCGCAGAGCCTTGCGAGAGGTGCCCAGCAGGCGACGTCCAATCATTTCGCGTTCCAATTCCGGAGAATTAACAATATTATCACTTTCCGCTAAAATTGCATCATGCATCTTTCCCCAGGTTGGACTGTCTTGAATAGACTGCTTAATGTCATTTTCCTCGCCTTCCAAAAGCATGATACGGGGATGATTTGGCAGGAATTCATCAGATTTGTTCTCAGAACCAGGGTCATTTTCTCCTGTCGAGCAGGAAATTAAAGTAATCAGTAAAAACACTGATAATATTTGAATTATACTGTTTGTTTTTTTCATTTATATATTAGTTATTAGTTATGTTTTAAAATTGTTCAGCACCTTATGCCTATAGCTACTCTCCATTCGAATTAAACTTCATGCCAGCTTCTGCACTGTTTAAAAAAGGAACGGAAACATCCCAATTCCCACTGCCAGGAATGAAAACCCTTACATTAACAGCATTAGAATCCTGGGATAAAATATCAGCCTGAACTTCGGGCGCTTCATTTTCCGAGGGAAATAGTACCCAGACAAATGTGTTGTCGGAATCAATCCGGGTATTAAAAATGGTCGTGGTATTGGGCTCATACACATTATATTCCTCACTGTACCAACCCTGGACTTCAAATTCATCCTGCCCTTGTACAGAATCAATATTCCAATTTGTATTACCCGCAGGTATTATTTTCAGGTTGCCACGTTCGTTATTCGTTGATACAACCCCGTTTTTTTCTTCCTGAACCGAAGATTCCGGGTGCCAGTGCCACAGGGTTTCAATATCACGGGGGCGGTCGGTTTTTATCTGATCAACCACTACCCAAAACTCGTCCCTTACATAAAACATCGACCGGTTGTGCCTGCCTTCACCCTCCAATTCTATATAATCATCGAATGAAGCAGAAGCATAATCATAGGTATCTGTGATTTTATATTTATTGTCCGCAAGCGGTTCCTCGGTCTTCAAGAGACCGGGGCTCTGACCTTTGCCATCTATCAAAACAAGGTTATGACTTTGGCTATTGAGTGCATAGTCCTGAAATCTGTTCGCGATCTCACCACGGTAAGCAAACCTTCCCGCGTCTACCAAAAGGTCGCGTCCATAAGCTGAAACCGATAGATGCAGCTTGTCATTATGCTGGTGACCAATTCCCCATGGTCCGACATCAAAAAAAGACCAGTGAGCATCCGGCCCATAATCACTTCTGGATATAACTTGACCGGCCCATGGGAACACGAAAGAAGGACCACTGCTTGGCTCAATGCCTGTTTCCCCGTTTGACGCTATATACTGCCAGTCATCACGATTATAGGTTACAGCGGCCTCTTTAACAAGTTCGCGATTATAGGTTTTATCGGAATCATTATTTAGAACTCCGAATCCATCCGGACGCATGGTTACCGCCAGGTAATTCCACATATCTTCAATGGTATCAGCATAAAAATCAGGAAGGGTTATATTGGCTGACTTACTGAGATTCAGATACTGCTCGAAATTATTAAGAGCCACTCTATGATAGTGGGAAGTAAGTTCAGCCTGAACTCCATCAGGATAAACCTGTTCCTTCATGCTCTCCGTCATGGTACCAATAGAGTATTTTAGCCAGGATGATGATTTTTTAAATTCTGGCCAGGCCGTTGCTGCAGTAGCCAGAGCCGATATCTCCATAGTCAGCCAGTTTCCACCGGCATGAAAGTTTCTAAGGTAATGTGCATGTTCGGGCACACTGCTCAGAATTAACAATTGTGTGGCAGGGGAGAGATAATCGGTATCTATTAAGTTGTAAAACGCCGATGCCCAGCGGTTCACCCTGCTTCTTACTTCAAGGCCGCGCCACATCGCTGTATTGCTTTTGACCTTTGGATAGGGCCAGCTGCTGATGATCCAATCCTTAATGTAATGGTCAATGTGAAACGCATATTTAGGATTTCCGGTGTCAAACCAGGCCTTCAGCAATGTATTGATCCCACTATGCCGGTTATGAAGCCAGGCATATTCCATATCATCTTCAGGACCGGTATAATCCCAGGCCAAATGGCCAGTCTCCAGACGCGGCACCCGGGCAGACACTCTTTGAATGGTTATAATATCCTGGGCAATGGAATCTGCGGCAGAAACAACACCATCTGATACAGCCGGGTGTTCCCTTATGGACAGATCACTTTTTGCATCTGATTCTTTGTAATAATTAAGCAAGTAAGTTCCCGCCTGCACCATGTTTCCGCTTTCATACGCCTGCTTTACATTTCCGAGTCCTTCTCTTTCAAGGTCCAGGTTTTGAAAGATGAACTCCATCCTTTCCGGATAGGCTGCATAAAGATCTTCAACCGAACTCATCTCCTGCCATTCAGGCTGAAACTGCTTATCTATTAAAGCTTTTTCAGACCCGTATATATTATGAGGGTGAGCATTTCCCCATAAGGGCGAAATCAGAATGGCAAGAAATAAGATTCGTGTTGTATTTTTGTTATTCATATCTATCCTAGATTGATTTAATAAAGAACATTAGGTGCGTATTAACTTGTCGACAAGTGATTAAGGCTTTCAAATCATCATGACACTACTTTGTTATATGCGGCATGATTGCCGGGTTTCGGTAATGAAAATGAATAAGTAGAATTAGCTATTATAAGGAGCAGAGTTTTAAGAAAAGTTAAATAGTTGCTTAACAACAAATTCATGTTCTAATTCAACTTTACCGTAATACTTTGCCCGGCATATTCTCCGCGGGGTAAGGTAAAAGAAAGGGTACTGAAACCCTCTTCTTCACTCCAGTTTGCTTCCCACCGGCTATCTTTAGACTCTATCCGAGTGGATATTTTCAGGTTATATGAATCCAGCTGCCTGCCCGGATCCGAAACCGTGATTTCTTCAATGCCCTGCCCGTTAGTTTTTACCATCACCAGACCAGGTGTGTCTGCTGATAATACAGTTCCACCCGCTATTTCTAGTTCTCCGGGTTCATAAAAAGCAATTTGGCTTATGTTTAACCCCTTATGTTGAACCGCCTGAAGTTGCGGCGTATTAGCCAGGATATCGATTTGTGAGTTTACCCGGTATCGCTCAACCTGGGACTCCTCGATTCCAGGCACCACGATATATTCATAGCCTGCCTGCTGCGGGGTAACCCCGTGGTCCAGCCATAAGGTAAATACATCTTTATGCTCTTCTTCACCTTCCCATGCCCAGGCACGATCTATAATTCTATGCCAGTATCCGCTTAACTCTTTGTTCTCTAAACGCACGGTAGCTGGATTTGGGAATATGTAAGCGGTTTTGTCATGATGCACCCAGGAAATATCGCTTATATTGTGTTCTCCTTTTTCCTGAACCTTATAAGCATTATTGCTTCCAACGGCTACATCACCGGTTAACAAACTTTGATTTAGAGTGGTAGCTACCGGATGTTCGGAGTCGGAACTGATGCCGTTGCCCAGAGCGACAAATTCATCATCAAAGAAAAACCAGGACTTACGGGCCGAGAGCGGGTCATGAGGGCTTTCAAAATCAAATATGGCGGCTCCATAAACGCCGTCGGTGACACCTCCTACAAAATCAGTAAGCCCGCGTTTTTGGATTTCATCCGGCCCCGGATGAGATGGTTTCTGAAGAACCGTTGTTCCGGGTATTTTTTGCCAGTCCCACACCGGGAAAATATCTACATATTCTTCTCCGGTCCTAATTATGAAACTGGAACCATCCCCAAGGTGATGACTCATCAATGACTCACCGTTATAAGGTACTTCCATACTGTGATTACGCGAGGAATACATGCGCACGGAAGCAAAATAATCCGGGCGCTGATGACTAAAATATTCTGTATGCCAAAAAAAGTTGTTACTTGTTAAATTCGGTTTGATTTCTCCTTTACGTATGCCAATAATTTCTTCTAGTTCATCTTTCCTGTATGATGTGGCATTAAGCAGTTGTTCGGGTAAACCAGCAGTATGGGCATCAAGTGCTCCTCTTCTTACCATAGCCCTGTTATTTGCGCTTGGCTCTGGATACTTCCCAAACGCTATATGACGTATAATGCCATCGAGGTAGTAATCGACGAGAAGCTCAATTGCTTCATCAGGAAAACTAAAACTCGTTCCCGCAACTTTTTCAGCCCAGTCGGCAAAGGATCGGGTATATCCCAACCCATAGGTGAGGGTTGAGGTTACACGGTCCTGGCGGTGATGAAAACTAAAATCTGTCTGAAGGCCCCTTACATCAGATGGATCCCCTCTGTCAACAGCAAAGCCAACTTCACTGGACATAGCCTCTACAGCTTCAGTTACTACTTTTACGTCTCTGCTAAACAAGCCATGTTTGCCCATTATTCCGGCAATTTGTATCAGGTCTCCACCGGGCCTTGCGCCCCAAGCATCGAGATTGGCCCGTCCAACAATAGGTGCGGCCTTTGCTTTCTGCGTTTCCGACAATCCCTCATCCATAACCAGCAGAACATTCCCCAACCGCGAGGGAGTCCCTATTTGATTATGCCACCAGTTATCGCTTATGAAATCATGTTCCAGCCAGTAATCAAGGGCCGAATCAAATTTTTGTTTTAGTTCTGCATCTCCGTAATATTCTGAACTGGGTTTCTTATAGGCTCTGCTTAGCTCAAGCAGATTTCCTAAATGTCTGGAATGCTGGAATCCAGTACTTGAAACATCTTCATAATCAATGTTCGGCCAGGTTCCGTCTTGCTGAATAGAATTAAGCAAAGCCGATATCTCACTTGCATCTACTTCCGGTTCCATTAATTCGGAAATCACCATTTCTCTGAGCATCTCTATGTCAGGATTATTACTGAGTTTAATTGATTCCTCGTTATCTTTTCCTATTTCAGGATTAGCTAGCAAAATAACAGGAGCCATTATAAAGCCTATAAAACCTAACATGCATATCGTATTTATTTTCATAAATGGTAAAGGTGATTAGTGAAAAAAATTAATTTTTAATTTTAATAGCATTTAGTCTAATGTAATTAAAATTTATTTCCATGATAGTCGAACGTTAATATCCCCCTTTTGCTCATTAAATGCTTGGCTAGAACAGCAATCTCTACTCGCATCAGATTTTTTATTCCATACTCAAAGCGATGAGTTAAAGCGATTATTGAAACTTCCAAATCAGAACAATTCAACTGCTATTGGGTGTCCTTAATATTAATAAATTAAAAACTTCTGATGCACCGAACATTGCTTCGGCTTCCTTTTGTATAGGTGTACTGCCCCCGTACCAGACAAAATCAACATTATATTCTGTAGAGCTTAAATAGTGTTCTCCTTCAAAGTTGCCAATTGTATCTCTTTGCCATCCAAACATGAGGTTCAGCTCATATTTGGATGGCAAGTATCAATCTCCATATTTCTGCCACCGACTGAAGTTTAATGCTGTATTTTATTTCCCTGAGGGGAAGTTACAATCAGATTAAATGTTTCCAGTTTACAGCCAGGGTCTGAAAAATATGGATCAATTTTTCCATGATGCTTTATTCGCAAATCAAACTTTATCTCCCCGAAAGGCGCACAATGATTTTTTCTTCCTGCCCCTCAAACCACCAGGCCGGTACATTAATCTCAATACGCTTGACATCATCCATACGTTTATCGAGTTCCATGGGTGGAGGGTTGAGTGGAATCACCGAAACCGAAACATTGGAAGGAGAAAGGATTTCAAGGTTCAATTCTTTGCCATCCTGGGTTAGTATCGCGCCACCCTTAACCGGAGTGACTTCGGCAGCGGTTATCATTTGCCAGGTTACCATCTTCGTGGATTCGGCCAATTCTACATTATCTTCAATTATAAGGGAACGGGGGCTTTCTTTTATGAACTTTCTGGATGCACTTTCCAAGTGTCCTTCAAAAATCTCTGTCAGGTCAAACGTCGCCTCCGGATTTTCTCCGTCATTTCCATCTTTAAAA
Source organism: Balneolales bacterium (assembly GCA_040878085.1). Classification (GTDB taxonomy): domain Bacteria; phylum Bacteroidota; class Rhodothermia; order Balneolales; family Natronogracilivirgulaceae; genus JBBDMU01. The sequence goes on along the minus strand of JBBDMU010000012.1, from coordinate 138,301 downwards.
TCTACTAAAGGCGCATAACCGCTTGCATTGTGCAGGGCGTTATCAACGGTAAGGGTGCTGTGTCCATAGTTATTATAAGCGAGTAACGTCCAGCGATCATCATCTTGGCCGCGGCCCCATAAATTAAAACCGGTCTGTTCTATGTTTGCATAGCTTTGCATTCCCGGATCAAGACTCCAGCGTACGCCGTCGAGTTCAAAAACAAAACTGCCGGCATCTAAATGACCGTGGCTAATGGTCGCCCTTCCTCCTTTGGTCCCTAAATAAAACAGCTCCGGGTTGTCTTCAGGGTCATTTTCACCACCTCTGAAAATAGCAATCGGATTTTTACTTTGACCACTCCATGTTAATGGCAACGGCTTATGCTCTTTAGGTTCAAACTGGGAAAGCCATACCATCGCCGGACCGTCGAAACGCGAACTTCTTCTGCCTACTCCCTGCTCCATGAAGTAGGATTTGTCAAAATACAATGAGTTACCTGTATGAGCGGCAAACCAAGTAAGATTAACGACACCGTTGCCCCTGTTGAACCAAGCAACTGTTTGCTCTCCATGACCTCGACCATCATTGCGCAGGTTGCTTCCGGCATCAAAAAAGTTAAAAAATTCACCAGACGGACCTACAGCCAGCATCCTAAAATTAGCACTCTCTAAAAAACCGGGAGCGTCGGAAATCCCAAAGTCGGTCCCGAAAGCGCTGGTAAGCATGGAGGCCGTCATTACCGAGTACATGGTTCCATAATCCCAATAAGTAGGACCTTCCGGGTAAATACCGTCAGGACCATATTCATTAAGGGCATTCGGCATCCCATTTAACGACCGGCTGATCGTTTTCGCCGCCAGCTCCGGATCTCTGTCAGCTATGGCAATAGATGCGGCGATCAATCCGCCATTACACACCTGATTCCAGTTATTGGTATTTGTTATGTATCCATGACTGCCTTCATAACTGGGGAGGATTCCTTTTTCAATCAAAGCGGTTTCAGCAAGCTCTACTGTTGAAGCAGGCAGGTCATTTCGGGCCAAATCTAACGCCATAGCCACGGCAAGTGCCATCTCACCGACATCAAGGAAATGAGAAGGGTTCCAGTCGGAATAAGTACTAACTGAAATTAACTCCTGGTCGATTCGATCGAGCACATCCGAGTCGTTGCCTATATGGTACACAATTCCCAATATTCCCAGCCGGTTGACCATTTGTCGCGATATGCCAAGCATCCTTTTACCGTCGTAAATTTCCCGTTCGAGAAGGTCTTCCTGCATGATTCGAGAGGCATCCGACTTGAGACTTTGATAATAAGCCTGGACTACAGGATCGGTATCAAGTTTATTCCTGAGCCTTTCATCCATTTCCGAATTAAGCATAAGGCGAGGCGTTTCTTTATTCAGATGCGTTTCCAGATATTCAACCGTAATAGGATTGTCCAAACGGTATTCATTTTCTTTTTCCGATTCAGATTCTGCAAAAACAGAGCCTGCTGGTAAAACTAATAAGATTAGTAAGATTAGATATGGAATTTGGGTTTGTGATTTCATAACAGAAGTGATTAATATTTATAATTATAATTTTGCAGATAGACTTTGTCCGGCGTATTCTCCGTCCGGCAATGTAAAAGTAATGATGCTGTGCCCTTCTTCCTCATGCCATGTCGCTTTCCACCGGCTGCCTTTAGCCTCTATACGAGATGTCACCTTCAGGCTGAACGAATCGAGCCGCCGGCCCGGATCCGATACTGTGATTTCTTTAATACCCCGATCTGAAGCCCTAACCATAACCAGGCCCGCGCTTTCCGCCGACAAAACAACACCGCCGGCTATTTCTATTTCTCCTGGCTCATAAAAGGCAACTTGGCTTATTTGTAATCCCTTATGTTGAACAGCCTGAAGTTGCGGCGTGTTGGCCATGATATTGATTGGCGAACTTTCCAGGTACCGCTCGACCTGAGAATCCGCTATTCCAGGCACCACGATATATTCATAGCTTGCCTGCCGCGGGGCAACCCCGTGGTCCAGCCATAAGGTAAATACATCTTTATGCTCTTCTTCAAGCTCCCATGCCCAAACACTATCGTTAATACGAGCCCAAGTACCACTGATTTGTTTGTTTTCCAGACGAACTACGGTTGGGGATGGGAACAAGTAAGCGGTTTCATCATGATGCACCCAAGAAATATTACTTAAGTTGTGTTCTCCTTTTTCCTGAATCCTGTTGGTATGGTTACTTCCAACGGAAACATCACCGGTTAACAAACTTTGATTTAGTGTGGTAGCTACCGGATGCTCGGAGTCGGAGCTAATGCCGTTGCCCAAGGCAACAAATTCATCATCAAAGAAAAACCAGGACTTGCGGGCCGAGAGCGGGTCATGAGGGCTTTCAAAATCAAATAAGACGGCTCCATACTCGCCGTCGGTGACACCCCCTACAAAATCGGTAAGCCCACGTTTTTGAATTTCATCCCGATCGGGAAGAGAAGGTTTCTGCAATACCGTTGTGCCCGGTACCTTTTGCCAATTCCAGACTGGAAAAATACCGGCATACTCTTCTCCATGTCTGATTATAAAATTTGATCCGTCTGCAAGATGATGGTTTAATAACCCTTCGCTGTTATGTGGTTGATCAAGATTGTGGTTGCGCGAAGAATACATGCGCACGGAAGTGAAGTAATTGGACCGCTGGTGACTTAAATACTCGGAATGCCAGAAAAACGTGTTTCCCGTCATTTTTGCTCTTTGTTCACCCTTGCGTATAGCGATTATTTCTTCAAGTTCTTCTTCCCTATATGATGTGGCATGCAGTAGTTGTTGAGCTAAATTTGGACTGAATGCATCCAGGATTCCTCTTCTTGTTATTTCACGGCTCAATGCTCCCGGATCAGGATACATTCCGTATGCAGATGTTTTAGCAATCCCATCAAGGAAGAAATCAACAAGAAGCTCAATAGATGCTTCGGGGAATTCAAAATCTGTTCCTGCAACTTTGGAAGCCCAATCGGCAAAAGAGCGGGCATATCCTCGTCCGTAGGTAAGAGTATAGGGTACACGGTCCGAGCGGTGATGGAAGCTGAAATCGGTTTGTAGTCCTCTAACATCTAATGGATCCCCTCTTTCATAAGCAAAACCGATTTCACCGGCCATCGCTTTCACAGCCTCATTAACTACCTCAATGTCTCTTTCAAACAGCCCATGTTTCCCTAATATACCCGCAATTTGAATTAAATCGCCACCTGGTCTTGCGCCCGAGGCATCTAAATTAGCCCGTCCAACAATAGGTGCTGCCAATGTTTTTTGAGCCTCTGTCAACGCATCATCCATAAGCAGTAAAATATTAACCATTCGCCCCGGTGTGCCCATTTGATTCCACCACCAGTTATCACATATGAAATCATGTTTCAGCCAGTAATCAAGGGCAGATGCAATGTTATCTTTAAGATCAGGATTTTCATAATTTTCTGAATTGGGTTTTTTATAGGCTCTGCTTAGAGTCAGCATATTATCCAAATGCCTGCTGTGTTCAAAAGCATTTCGTGAAACATCTATATAATTTATGTCCGGCCAGGTACCGTCTTCCTGTATGGTTGCCATCAAATGCTCAATCCTTTCTTCATCTATTTCAGGCATTATAAGATCATCCACGACCAATTCCCTAATAATTTCCAAGTCGACATTTGTGCTACCGTCTTCTTTATTTTCCCTTGTTTCCTCCGTAACTAAAGCAGCTTCAGATTCTATTTTTTTATCTAATAACTCTATAGTCCCCATAGAACTAATGGGTACCAGTAAAACAATGCCTATCAAGCTGATCACAAATAATAAAGTTATTTTCATATGGATTACAAGTTTATTTGTTTTTTAGATGTACCCTAAAAGCGCTTTTAATAAAATAATCACCATTTACTGGTGCCGTAATCCCAATATACATAAAGGGCGTTTAACTATGGGGATCCTGTTCCCTCAAAGCTTGGCATCACCAGCAATATCCACTCCGATTCGAGCCTCTCTTCAAAAGTATCCTCCCAAATTTTTTGGTACTCCGGTTCATTAAAATACCGGGCTCCCCGGTAAATAAGTACACCCAAACCATTTTCCGCTGATTCCCAATTGGAAATCTCCTTGTAAGGGAAACTGCTGGGATTGCCGACATACTGGACAAGAAAATCCAGTGCTTTTTTCAAAGACCTGCCTTCCGAATCCTCATAATCAAAAATATCGACGCCTACTTTTAAGCCTATTTCACCGTGGAAAACAAAAAAGATGTCCTTGCCGGGTGACTAAGGTAAAAAAAGCCTCGTATAATTCGCACTAACGTTTAGTAGTTTACTCCGTATCCAAAGCTACTTTCAGAAATCGCTATTGGCTGATTCAGTAGAATTTCTTCTTGTGTTCTCATGGAAGCCCGAACATGTCAATATGATCACAGGGAGATCAAGATATAAAAGTGACATTAATGTTGTCAAGGCTTTCTTTTTACTTCATTAATAGACGGGGATCCTTTGGCAGGGGACGCAGATATCTCCCTTTGTTCTTATTCGATATACCTTTATTTCGATTTTTGGTGAACGTGTTTAGTAGTTCCCTCTAAAACAAAAAGGATCACAAGCTAATCAATAGTAGTCGCATCTTAAGGTTCAATCATATCCTTCACCACCTCCGCAATTAACTGATGCGACTTCAACCGCTCATCCTTGTCATACAGATAAGAAGCCATCATAATTTCATCAGCTTCTGTTTTATGTAGAAAATCTGTCAGTTCCTCCTTTATCTTATCTTTGCTCCCAATAAAGGAACACGACAACATCTGCTCCACCGCCATTTTCTGGTGGACATCCCATACCTGGTCCATATCATCTACCGGCGGGGGCAATGGGCTGCGCTGGCCTGTAATCACGCCCATGAACATCTGCATCATGGATGTAGACAGGTATGAGGCCTGCTGATCGGTATCCGCGGCTATGACATTGATGCAGGGCATAACGTAAGGCTTTTGCAGTTGCTCTGAAGGCTTAAAGTGTTCGCGATAAATGCGAAGAGCGGGCATCAATTGCTGAGGGGCGAAGTGGCTGGCGAATGCATAAGGCAATCCCAGTTCCGCGGCCAGGAAGGCGCTGTCTGTACTGGAGCCTAATATCCAGATGGGCACATCGGTGCCTTCCCCGGGTATTGCCCTCACCTTGGCATTCTTGTTTTCGGCGGACAGAAACGTTTGAAGCATTTTTACATTTTCGGGAAATCGCTGTGTTTCCTGCATACGATTTGGGCGAATGGCATTTGCCGTCAACTGATCGGTTCCCGGCGCGCGGCCCAATCCCAAATCTACCCGATCCGGGTAAATAGTAGCAAGAGTGCCAAACTGTTCGGCAATAATCAAAGGAGAATGGTTGGGCAACATAACCCCGCCGGAGCCTACCCGAATGGTTTTAGTGGCTTCGGCTACATAACCTAGAAGTAATGAGGTGGCGGAGCTGGCTATGTTTTCAGCATTATGATGCTCTGCCATCCAGTAGCGGTTGTAGCCCCACTTTTCGGCCTGAATTGCTAGTTTGCGGCTCTCATGAATAGCATCAGCAATGGAATTACCTTGCGTGACAATTGCCAGATCTAAAAGGGAATAGGTAAGGTGTTTTAGGCTCATCTTTTTATGTTTCCAGAATGGTGTAATATTTCCACACGCCTAACCCGTTATAAGTGCATTTCATTCCCTTTAGGCACAATTTTATTGGATGGCGAGCTTTCTTAACAGTTCTTTTACAACATCGGGATGGTTACCTGCATCTCTGCGTTGACCATCATTATTTCCCCTGAAATCAAAAAGTTCGTACCCCTGCACTTCATCATCAGCACGATGCTCAATTAACCGCCAGTTTTCATCGCGAACTGTGGTTTGCCCTCTGTTCCAATGAGCATAAGCTGCTTTATTCGAGGAGGCTTGATAATCTTCCAATTGTTCTCTGAGGCTTTCCCCGTGAAGTCCCTCAGGTGTTGGCAGGTTTGTAAGGTCGGTCAGTGTCGGGAACAGGTCAACAGTCTCAACAATGGCATTACTCGGCTGCCCGGGATTGTTCATTCCGGGATAACGAATTATAAGCGGTGCTTTCAGCCCGACCTCATACAATGAATGTTTACCCCAGATTCCTTGCTCACCAAGAGCAAAACCGTGATCACCCCAAATAACTATAATCGTATTCTCGTCAAGGTTTGACTGCCCGATTGAATCCAGAAGCCGCCCTACCTGTGCATCCACATAGGATGTTGCCGCTGCATAAGCATGACGTAACTGGTTCGCGTAATCCTTATCGGTTCTTGGGTCACCGGGATGCTGACCATAATTGCCCATCATCTCACCGCTACCATGCCAGCTTGATGGTGAAGGCTGTTTTGCCGTGTCTTCAGGGGCAGGAATTTGAACCTGATCATACAGGTCAAAGTATTTTTTCGGGGCTGCAAACGGTAAGTGGGGTTTAAAAAAGCCTACAGCAAAGAACCATGGATCATCATCTTGCGATAACTCATCCAGCACATCAATTGCTTCTGATGCCACCCATGAGTCAGGATAACTAGTGTCCGGGCCGTTGTGAGATTCCCATGTCGGTGATGTTCCACGATCCCGGGGTTGTCCATTTGCAAATCCATGCATCATATCTTCAGGCGTCTCCCAGGGACTTTCAGGAATCCAGCTCCTGTCCCATGCGCCGGGAAGCTCTTCAGGCCCCTCTGCCCAGGATTCTCCGGTTAGCCCTCCGGGGTAATGAGTGATCTTTCCCAATGAAAGAGTTTGATAGCCGTGCTGGCGAAACCAGGCGGGCAGGCTGCGATCTCCCCAATCTTCATGGGTATCGGCTATTGCGGTATTTGGCAGATAAACCGGCATATCGGCACGCATTCCTCTCATCAAAGCGGCCCGTGAAGACCCGCAAGTGGGTACCTGAACATAATGGCGGCTAAAAAGCCGGCCCTGTTCAGCAAAAGCGTCAAGGTTAGGGGTTTGTATATGATCCACACCAAGGGCGCCCAAATCATTACGCAAATCATCAATAGTGATGAATAGCACGTTAGGCGGGTCATCTTTTTCTGAAAGAGTAGGAAGCCCGGAGGCTTTAACCGTTATAAAGAAGTTAACACTTAGAAGTAGTAGTAAAATATATTTACACCGCATTATTTCTGATCACTTTGAATTTTAATTCCTGCTCAGTTTGTTAGAAACTTTATAGAATATCTCATAAACTCCCGGGTGCTCTCCGGTTATTTCCGGGCTCACCCACTAGATTATCCCCTAAATCTTTCCGGGCCTGCTCTACTAGTTTCATAATTTCAGTAATCAATTCCGGATTTTGATCTTTTACGTCATAACGCTCACCCGGGTCACGACGCAGGTTATATAATGCCAACTCTGCCGTTACTCTGTGCCTTGAGCCCGGAAAGCCGTCTTGTCCCGGCAACTCATCTTCGTAGGAGCTATACTCGTGCGGCATTACCAGTTTCCAGTGATCTTGCCGTACGGCCTGCAAATCATTGTCATTGTAATAATAGTACAGGGTATTGCGCGGATTGGCATTTTCATCGCCTGTGAGTAGCGGAAGAATATTTACCCCATCAATTGGGCGACTGGGCAGCGATGCCCCTGTTATGGCCGCGATGGTAGGCAGTAAATCTATGGTAGAGGTTAACTTATTATTGACCGTACCTTCCGGGATTATACCCGGCCAATGCATAATAGCCGGTACGCGCTGGCCTCCTTCCCATGTGGTTTGTTTTCCTTCTCTAAGGCCACCTGCTGATCCCGCATGATTGCCGTAGTTGAGCCAGGGCCCGTTGTCGCTGGTAAATATGACTATGGTATTGTCATCGATCCCGTTATCTTCAAGCGTCTTTATGATTTGACCGACCGACCAATCCACTTCCATCATCATGTCGCCATATAATCCCTGCTTGCTTTTTCCTCTAAATTTTTCGGAAACCCCCAAAGGGACATGAGGCATTGAATGAGCAAAATATAAGAAGAAGGGTTGCTCCTTTTTGCGCATGATGAAATTTACCGCTTTTTCAGTATACCTTGTGGTGAGCATATCCTGATCCTGTAAAGTTCGAATGTATTCAACCGTCTCATTACCTTCAATAAGCGGTAACGGAGGCATATTATACGCCCATTTCGTGGTATCGGTGACCGGCTTGTCGTCATAATCAACAGGCCACATATCATTAGAATAGGGTAAGCCAAAGTATTCATCAAAGCCATGCTGCAGAGGTAAAAACTCTTCAGCATCCCCTAAATGCCATTTCCCGACTATGCTCGTGGCATAGCCTTCCCCTTTTAATAAATCTGCAATAGTTTCTTCTTCACTGTTCAAACCAATTTCTGAGTCTGGAAATAATGCGCCGGTTATCCCAACCCGGTTGGGATACGCACCGGTCAGGAGGCCTGCCCGGGATGCGCTGCAAATAGCCGATACCGAATAAAAATTAGTAAACTGCATGCTTTGTGATGACATCTTATCGATATTCGGGGTTGAATAATCTATTGACCCGGTAACCCCTATATCACCATACCCCATATCATCCATATAGATCAGAACAATGTTGGGATTGCCATCCGTAGAGCTCTGCGCAACAAGGTTAAGGTTTGCAATCAGCAGGATGACTGCTGTTAATGAACTTAAAATCACTTTCCTAAGCATAAGGTGCCTCTTTATTGTTTTCCATTAGAAATACACTTTCTCTTAATTAATAATTACTCATTGTATATGAGCATAACCTATACAATAGCCAATAACACTTAATTAATATTTTAACATGGTACAGGACCGTCACACCATTCACCATTATTAAATAATCTATAAAGTAATTAAAAAAAGTGATGCCTTCATAATATCCATTTTAGTTACTTAACCAAATTGCAGTTCTTCGTGCCGTACCATAAATATTCTTTTTTAGCTTCCTGATAAACACCACCTTCCGAAACCATTTAAATTTCACTTATAAAGTTTTAGTTACAGGTTTTTATTAAATGTAAATAGTCTTTCATGCGTTGAATTGATACCCATAATTACTTACTAACCTATTTACCATGAATCAAAAAATAGCTTCTCTCCGGCAATTACAAGATAAAGGCCATAAAATCAGCAAACTGCCTTTCTCTATTAGAATTTTACTTGAAAATGCTATTCGGAATCATGATGGATTCTCTGTTACCGGCGGCCATATTGAAACTTTAACCAATTGGAAACCCAGTTGCGGAGATCAGGAGGTTCCCTATAAACCTGCCCGGGTCCTCATGCAGGATTTCACTGGCGTCCCCGGAGTAGTGGATATTGCCTCCATTCGTTCAGAGGTGGAAAGGAAAGGTAAAGACAGCAGCAAGATTAACCCTGCCGTCCCTGTAGATCTGATTGTAGATCATTCCGTGCAGGTAGATTTTTTCGGGACGGAATATGCCTATAAAAAGAATGTGGAGTATGAATACAAACGCAACAGTGAGCGGTATAAACTGCTCAAATGGGCACAGAAATCATTTGATAATTTCTCGGTTGTGCCTCCGGGCATGGGTATTTGCCATCAGGTAAATCTTGAATACCTTGCCAAAGGCGTTTTGGAGCGAGACGGCTGGGCATTCCCTGATACTTTAGTTGGAACCGACAGTCATACTCCTATGGTAAATGGTATCGGAGTGCTTGGATGGGGCGTCGGGGGCATTGAAGCCGAAGCTGCCCTGCTGGGCCAGCCTATTTACTTTGCCTGCCCTCAGGTGGTCGGCCTGAAGCTAACCGGCAAACTTTCGGAAGGCATTACTGCAACGGATATGGTTCTTGCCATCACCAAAGAGCTCAGAGAACTGGGCGTTGTTAACAAATTTGTAGAAGTATACGGTGACGGACTCAATCACCTCACCGTACCCGACCGCGCCACCATTGCCAACATGTCTCCCGAATTTGGCTGCACCGTCACCTATTTCCCTATCGACGACCAGACGCTTGATTACATGAAACGCACCAACAGGAGTCAGGAACAAATTGATTTGGTAAGAGAATATTGCAAAGAAAATATGATGTGGCGGGAAAATGAAGACCTCATCAACTATTCTCAATTCCTCAAGGTCAACCTTTCTGAACTGGAACCTGCCGTTGCAGGGCCCAAACGCCCCCAGGACAAGATACTGGTCCGCAATCTGCGTGAGAAATTCGGGGAGCTTCTAAAAGAGGACTATAACAGAGATTATTTAGAATTAAGCGACCGCCAGGAAACCACATGGCTTGGTGAGGGCGGCTCCGGTGCAGAGTTCAGCTTTTATGAACCACAACCTCAATCGGATGTGGTAGTAGAAGAAGATCAATTAAAATCCGTCAGGATCAAAACCGGTAATGAGGATTATGTATTAAGTGACGGGTCGATAGTTATAGCCGCCATAACCAGTTGCACCAACACATCCAACCCCAGTGTAATGCTTGGCGCAGGCTTGATTGCAAAGAAAGCTGTAGAGAAAGGGCTTGACGTAAAACCGTGGGTGAAGACCAGCCTGGCACCGGGATCGAAAGTGGTAACCGATTATTTGGAACGAGCCGATTTGTTAGACCATCTGGAGGCGCTCAGATTTCATACCGTAGGGTATGGCTGTACTACTTGCATTGGCAACAGCGGTCCGCTAATTCCTGCCGTAGCCGAGGCAGTGGAAAAAGGTGATCTTGTGACCGCCTCAGTTCTGTCTGGTAACAGAAATTTCGAAGCAAGAATCCATCCTCAAGTTAAAATGAACTTCCTGGCATCCCCCATGCTAGTGGTAACTTATGCCCTTGCGGGCAGGGCTGATATCGACTTGACTAAAGACCCTCTTGGCTACGATCCTAATGGTGTGCCGGTTTACATGAAGGATGTATGGCCAAGCCGGGAGGAAATCAACGATGCCACCAACAACGCACTCAGGCAAAGCGATTTCGAGGAAGCCTACGGCGTGATCTTTGAAGGAGAGGAACAATGGCAGAATCTTCAAACACCTGAAGGAACAAACTACGAATGGGATAAAGATTCCACATACATCAAAGAAGCTCCTTTTTTTGGTGGTCTCCCTGAAGAACCTGAAAAGCCAAAAGATATAGAAAATGCACGGGTGCTCCTGAAATTAGGCGATTCAATTACCACCGATCATATCTCACCCGCCGGAGCATTCAGCAAGAGTTCACCCGCCGGGAAATATCTGATAGAACAAGGTGTGAAACCGGCGGAATTTAACTCCTACGGCTCCCGCAGGGGCAATCATGAAGTGATGATCCGAGGGACTTTTGCCAATGTCCGCATTAAAAATCAAATTGCTACCCGAGAAGGCGGATATACCACACATTTCCCATCAGGGGAAGAAATGCCCGTCTTTGACGCAACAGAAAAATACCGTGAAGAAAACGTATCCCTGGTTGTTCTGGCGGGCAAAGAATACGGAAGCGGGTCATCACGTGACTGGGCGGCAAAAGGGACTGCTTTATTGGGCGTGAAAGCTGTAATTGCCGGAAGTTATGAGCGCATACACCGAAGCAATCTTGTACAGATGGGCGTTTTGCCATTGGAGTTTCTGCGGGGTGAATCCGCAGATTCTCTTGGTTTGAAAGGCAACGAAGAGTTTACCATCAGAGGAATCTCGGATGGTTTAAAACCTGAAAAAGTTTTTAAGGCGGTGGCCAAAAATCAGAGCGAAATAGAGTTTGATGTTAAATGCAGACTTGATTCGGCTATCGAAATAAAATACTACGAACATGGCGGGATTCTTAACTACTTATTGCGAGAGTACATGGAAAAAAACGGCGGATAAAACAACTTATAAAACTAGGTGTAGTCATTTAGGGATCACTATAAACTCGGCATAGATAGCAAGATGATCGGAGGCTTCTGATTCGATCACTTCCATATGTACTGCCTTGATTCTTGGCTTAGCTTCCTCCAGCAGATTATTAGTATAGAAAAAGTAGTCAATCCTTCTATCAGGATTAATTGGTGGAATAGTGTATCCATTACCTACTCCAACTTCCTCCCAGACATCTGTGAAATATTCTTTCATTTGATCATGCATGTCACTGCCCGGAATATCATTGAAGTCGCCGGTTACAATCACGGGTGTACCACGATAAGCTCGTTTACTTTCAATAATTTGAGCAACGCCATTCAGCCGGTTTTCCTCTACACGATTATCAAGATGAGTAGTCATTAGGGTGATAATAACTCCGTTAAAATCCACTTCTGTCTTAAGTAATCCCCTCTGCTCCTCATCCCTCGGCTGAATAAAGTGCAAGTTCTTTTTTGAAAGCAAAGGAAGGTTAGTTAGAATGCCATTACCATATTCCCCGCCCTCATGAGATATATTCTTGTAAAAAATGGGTTCCATCCCTAAATATCCCGAAAGCACTTTCATAATATTGATATTACCACTTCGATCAACATCAATATCCACTTCTTGTAAAGTTACCAAATGCGGGTCTTTTTCCTTAATCAAATCCGCAATTCTCCTTATATCGACTTGGCCATCAAGGCCCCGGCCATGCTTTATGTTATAGGTGAATACCCGAAATGTATCGATATTTGAAGTTGCTCTCAAAGTATCGGAAATAGGAGAACCCGTTATTGCAGATGCTGTATATTCGGATTGCGCAACGCTAAATGCTGGTATAACTGTAAATAATAAGACCAGAATTAAATAAAAATTCTTCTTAGCGTTATTATGTGATACAAAATATTTTTTCCCGACCAGATCATCCTGTCCATATTTAGTGAATTTTTCAATGATCATTACTTATAGCCCCATTTAATTTTTATTAATCCTTTAACTGTAAATTCTTCTTTTCAGAACTCCTTTCCAATTTATTATTAAGGAATATCACAAGCATTGGATTTCGGTCGGGATGGCCAGGAAGCCATTCGTTCTTCCCGCGTTCTGGTAGTTGGCGCAGGGGGTCTGGGCTGTCCGGTCATCCAGTACCTGGCTGCGGCAGGCATTGGCACCCTCGCGTAAAGCTAATAAGAAAGACTGGAATATACTATTATTCACCGGTATGGGATGATGCTGTCCGGAGATACCATGGAAATACAGGCTGAAGGCTTTGATGTGCGATAGCCATCATTTCACATTAAATATTTAAATTATTCAATATACATGGAACTTCAAAAATTTAGCTATAGTTCTTAAGAACAAACTGGGAATTTTATCCAAAAACTAGGAAATTATGGCTAAAGTAAAGCTTGCCGTTATCTATTACAGCTCCACTGGTGGTAATTATCAAATGGCTCAATGGGCTGCCGAAGGAGCCAGGGATGCCGGCGCCGAAGTAAAGCTCCTGAGAATAAAAGAAAATGCGCCGCCACAGGCTATTGACGCCAATCCCGCCTGGAAGGCAAATGTGGTAGCCACTAAAGATGTACCGGAAGCTACCCTGGAAGACCTGGAATGGGCGGATTCTTTCATATTCAGCACTCCTACACGGTATGGCAGCGCACCATCTCAGGTGCAGCAGTTCTTTGACATGACCGGGGAGCTTTGGCTTAACGGCAAGCTTACCAACAAGGTGGTTAGTACAATGTCCAGCGCAATGAATCCTCACGGTGGACAAGAAGCTACCACACTGTCCGTCAATAATACGATGATGCACTGGGGATGCATTCTTGTGCCTCCCGGATATACCGACCCAGCGACTTTCGGCGGGGGTGGCAATCCTTACGGTACCTCTACATCAATTGATATGGAAGGAAATATCAAAGATGACATAAAACCGGCGGTTATCCATCAGGCAAAACGGACAGTGCAAGTAGCCGGTTGGGTAAAAGCGGGAATGGAAGGCGGATAACCTACTCGACAGATGATTCGTTTCCTCTTGTACTCTTACAGGGCGGGTGTTGGAACATTGGCATCAGGCTAATGGGACCGAAACAATTGATAGCCTATTTAACGGCAAATAGAAGATATATCAAAACCATATCAAGAGCGTTAATATATGGCTTTGATATAGTGTTGATATGGTGTTGATACAGTGTTGATATAAAGTTGTACCAGGGATGCCCTTATTTGTTTTACAGGCACTCTCTGAGGAACCTTTCATAAATTTATTTCCTAATCAGATCAGGCAAGCTCAACCGCAGATTATGGGCTTCCACATCATGTGAGGTATCGGCAAGTGTTTTCCCTTGAAACATCACCCGCAAGTCTTCCCGTGCTTCCGCCCATCTTTCATGTACCGGACATGGTTTTTGAATGCCGCATCCGGGTAGCCCTAAAAGGCATTCCGTAAACAGATCAGGCCCATCTATAGCTATTACAATATCCAATAAGGTTATAAGTTGTGGCGCGCGCGTTAGAGCTACCCCGCCTTTGGGTCCTTTTAGCGAAACAAGAATATTCGTCTTCGTTAACTTTTGCAGTATTTTTGTCAGAAAATGAAAGGATATATTAAGTTCGTCGCTCATTTGCCTGATTGAAACATATTCGTTCTTGTTTTTGCCTTGCTTAGCCACATAAAGGGATGCTAGCAGACCATATGTACAGGATTTTGATAGGACCATTTTCTTACTTGTTAATAGAAGACGTTATTGTCTTAAAATAACCCTTGCTTATGTATCCTGCAATAGCTTTTTGTTTCTTTTGATCGGGTACTACAACCATGGCCATAAAAGCCATTTCTCCCAGCTAAACTAACATGGCTAAAAAATGTATATATACTGAAATAAGGTAAGTCGAACGCATTACTTGTAATAGGTGGATCTTAGCAGAAACTGAGTATATCCTTTTGTAGCAAACTGTTTGCCAATTTTTCTCCTGAAATCAGAGTTTTCCAGAAAGATGACATCAAGATAGAAGTGAAACAACCTTTCATTGCACATCAAGAGAAGCTTCCCCATAATTTACCAATATTTAACAAGGAAATTGCATTATCTGCATTCGTGCTAACCATCAAAACCTTATTCAAATTCTGGGTCAAGGTGCTTTTGCTAATATCAAAAAGAATATCCGCGAAAAACACTATAACGAAAACTCGTTACATTGTTTCTAAATCAACAGGCATAGATACGCCCATTAAATAAAGGCTGAAAAAAAATATTACTTACTTCTAAACCTTCTGAAGGATATCTCCTATATTTGGCAGATCAATAAAAATATGCGCGACACAAGATACACATTATGATAGTTCTACAATTTATAGCCGGACTGGTCTTTCTGATGGTTGGGGGAGAGGCCCTGGTTAGGGGTGCATCGCGTATTGCTGCCTCTTTACGCATTACACCCCTGGTAATTGGGCTCACCGTAGTAGCCTATGGTACCGGGGCACCGGAGGTGGCCGTAAGTGTAAAGGCTGTCATTTCCGCGCAAGCCGATATTGCCGTTGGCAATATCATAGGCAGCAATATCATTAACATCTTGCTCATACTGGGATTGGCTGCCATTATTTTGCCCATTACCGTATCCAATAAAATCATACAGCTGGACATCCCCGTGCTCATTATCACGTCGTTTGTAGCACTGTGGATGGGCATGGATGGCACCTTCAGCCGGGGAGATGGCCTTATCCTTTTTGGTGTATTGCTTATTTATACCTTTTATTTGATCTACAACAGCCGTACTAAAAAAACATTTGATACTGAAGAATATACCGAAGAAGTTAGTCCGCCCGGCAACCGGAAAGTTATCACTTTACTGATCGATATTGGGCTAATAGCCGGCGGGATTGCAATACTGGTTACCGGGGCCGGATGGTTAGTTGATAGCGCTGTAATATTTGCTACCTATTTGGGAATAAGCGAACTGGTGATTGGACTCACTATTGTATCGGTCGGCACCTCCTTGCCTGAGCTGGTAACGGCAATGGTAGCAAGCTTCCGGGGGGAAAGCAATATCGCCATAGGCAATATTGTTGGGAGCTGTTTATTTAACCTTCTGGGCGTTTTGGGATTAACCGGCATATTTGCACCCGGAGGAATTTCGGTTGCCCCTGCTGTAGTATATTTCGATATACCCGTCATGATTGCCGCAGCGGTTGCCTGCATGCCAGTCTTCTTTACCGGAGGGATAATCTCACGCTGGGAGGCCGCAGTATTTCTTATATATTATGCAGCTTATACTCTGTTTCTAATTCTAGCCGAAGCCCAGCACGAAGCTTTAACCACCTTCAGCGCTACTATGCTTTACTTTGTGCTGCCCATCACAGCCATTACACTATTTATATTAACGTTGCAGGAAATTCGCAAAAGGCAGAGAAACCGAAAAGAAAAATAATGCTGGCGGTTTTTGTTAGAGTTTGGATTCTATATTGGAATTAAAGCCTGTCCACCCATACTGTTTTTGCAATCGAGCAGTTGTGCTTGCTCTCAATATCCCGGATGGTATGGGTAAAAGTTTTATCGGCTGAACCGGGTTCTGTAAGAGATTCTATGGTGTGTCCATACTGTGCTTCTCCGACAAAACGTCCGTCTATTGATTGCAGGAAACAATTATCCATGACCTCTTTAGGGATAGATTCCATAGCCCACTGCAAATACCTCAGGTTGCTAACATGCTTATTGGTATCCAGGTCAAATCTTCTCACCAGAAACTCATCCACGTATTTTGCCGATACAATTGGCTCTATTTTACTTTTGATATCATATCGGGTACTTTCCTGTGGGTAAATATTCCACTTATTTATGATGTCATCAAATATCTTGACGGGTCTTCTGTGTTCAATATCAAAGAAAAGCCAAAACCCCCTAGCTACACCAATAGTTTCTCCCTTCTCATCCAAAATAACATTCTCCCTGATACCCCTGAAACCCTTATATTGGGACAACCAGGTCCTGATGGTAATTTTCTCCTTATACGAGGGGTAGCGTGTCATTTTCATATAGCTGGAAAGCAGGACCCATCCGATATTCTGCTCCAGCAAATCATATAAGCTGTATTCGATAGACAGGCAGTGATCGGCCGCGGTTTCTTCCAACAGCTTCATAATGGTAACCGGCGATGCCTGGGCATGCTGTTCCATTTCGAAATATCGTAACTCAAATTGCTTCTCAAACATCAAGTAGTTTTTTTTACCAACGGCGCCTTTACTAAATCAACTCGCTACTGCAGGATAAATAAAAATATATAAAGATAATAAAATATAAAATAGTTTCAGGCAAAACAATCAAAACGAAAAACGCGTATTAACATTTAAGGTTCAATTCAAGAATATTGCTAAGTTACGTTCAAGGTTGTTGAATCTAATAAATCATTACAGGGTAAATAAGTACTCATTTATGTTCATAAAAGGGTGTGGATAAAATGGAATTTTAAATCGTTCAACCAGATCTGCTTCTTCAGGAAGTGATCAGCTAAGGAGAGTTTCATCGTGCCGTACTTTTTTTCTCCGAAAGGTAAGGCAACAGTACATTCCTCACCCATTGATTATTTCTAAGGAAATAAATAAGACTGGCTGAGATGACAACTTTACTTAAAAACTTCATGATAAGGGAATTAGATGATTGGATCAGTTTTATTTACTATTCAGACTTATGATACAAACGAACTGACATGATTAAATAATTCACTAATAATAAATCTTCATCTTCCTGCATTAATATCCCGCTCTACCGTTTTCTATATTCTGCCCGCATTTTATTAATTTATATTAACCGCATGAAATCAATCTTACAGTTACCTATATTGTTACAATGTTATTATAAAAATCTATCCAATTACAGGTACAGGTGAGCGATGAAGCGTATTTTAATCACTGATGATGAATTTGTTATTGCTGCCAGCATAACCAATCATCTTGAACAACTGGGGTATTTTGTAACAACAGTGACAGAAGGGCCTAAAATAAATGCCGCAGTAAAAAAAGATCGTTACGATCTGATTCTTATGAATATATTTTTGAGAGGTGGTATTGACGGAATTGATACCATGGCTAAAATAAGAACCTTCTCATCTATACCGGTAATCTATCTAACGGGAAATACCGATATAACAACAAGAGACCGAGCAGATAAAACCAACCCACTTTGCTTTGTTGGTAAACCTTTTGATTATGAAGAGCTAACTGAAGCA
This sequence comes from Balneolales bacterium, assembly GCA_040878085.1. GTDB lineage: Bacteria > Bacteroidota > Rhodothermia > Balneolales > Natronogracilivirgulaceae > JBBDMU01. The sequence continues at coordinate 120,280 of JBBDMU010000012.1, read as the reverse complement.
GTTGAACAATGCCTGAACCCTTCTGTTTCATAAATCTCTGGTAGTTCATTGCCATCCTCCACCTAGTGCTCTGTATAGTTCTACCACCGAATCAAGACGATCAACCCGGGCATTGATAACATTTAACTGCGCGTTTAATGCACTCTCCCTCGCAGTAAGCACCTCCAGGTAATTTATGAGGCCATTTTCCAATAGCTCTTCTGAGTATCTGGTTGCGGTATCGTAAGCATCGTATTGCTGTGATTCGACCTCTACTTTCTCCCCGGCCGCTTTATAGGAATACATGGCGTCGGAAACTTCCCTACTGCCATTCAGTATGGCACGCCTGAAATTCAGGTAAGCCTGTTCCTCTTGCGTTTGGGCCACTTCGTATTGTGTACGAATACGTCTACCATTAAGAATGGGCTGTGTCAGTGATCCTATCACATTAGAAAACAAAGAGTTTATGCTTAGTAAGTTGTCAAGGTCCAGACTTTGAAAGCCGCCCGTAGCCGATATATTAAGAGACGGATATAAGTTACTCCTGGCTACATTAACAAGTTCAAAAGCATTTATAAGGTTGTATTCTGCTGCAATTACATCGGGCCTGTTTCTCAGCAACTGCACCGGGAACCCGGTATGCAATTGCTCATTAAAGTTCTGCTGGTCTAGATGACTCCTGTTTATATCCCCGGGAACCTCACCCAAAAGGATAGACATAGTATTTTCCAGTAACTTTATATTGGTCTTAATATCAATTAGCAGAGACCTGGATGAATAAAGCTGGGCCTCCGTTTGCTTTACCCCAACTTCAGTAACATATCCGGCATCTTTAAGAGCCTTAGTGGTCTCCAGGCTGCTTTCCCGGTTTGATATTGATACTTCCGCTATTCTTCGTTGTTCATCAAGAGCTAATAATTGAAAGTAAACAGACGCTATATTGGCAATAAGTTCAGTTTTAACCGCTTTATGAGCTGCTACAGTTTGCAAATATGAAGCTTCAAATGCCCTTTGGTTGCTTCTAATCCTTCCCCAAATATCAGCCTCCCACGAAAGGGTTCCGGATAAGTCGTATTGGGTTACATCACCGCCGCCCGACTGGCTATTGTCGGAAAACCGCTGGTGGGCAACCTGCCCGCCCACATTTAGTTCAGGATATTGAGCATTTCTGCCCTGCCTGTAATAAGCTTCCGCCGCCTCAATTTGCTGTAAGGCCATGCGAATATCAATATTGTTTTGCAGACCATCTTCAATATAACCGCTGAGCACCTCATCAGTGAACAGCTCCTGCCATGATACGGTCGCAATCGTTAAACTATCCTCGGGGAGCTGGTCGGTTCTGTAACTGGCATCATCAACCACCTCCGGACGGGTATAGTTTTTCGCGGTAAAGCATGATTGCAGGGTAAACAATATTATCGGGAGAAATATTAATTTATACGCTGTGTACTTCTTCATTTTCTAAGTTGTCTTGAGAATTATTGTCGATAGGCTGAGCTGGTTCAGGCGAACCCATTATTTTTTCCTGCAGCCACTGAAATAGGATGAACAGGATCGGGATCACAAAAATACCAATCACCGTGCCTGCAAGCAGTCCGCCCACAGCGCCCGTGCCAATAGATCTGTTTCCCGCTGCGCCAATGCCGCTTGCAAAAACCAAGGGCATCAAACCTATGATAAAAGCAAAGGAGGTCATCAAAATAGGCCGCAATCTTACTTTAGCCGCATCAAATGCCGCCTGTTCAATAGAGAATCCCGCCTTCCTGCGCTGGATTGCAAACTCTACAATTAGAATTGCATTTTTTGCCAACAAACCCAGCAGCATAATCAGGGCAATCTGGAAATAAATATTCACCTCTAATCCTGCAAGCTTTGTAGTGACAAAAGCTCCCATGACTCCCATAGGCAGAGAAAAGATTACAGCAAAAGGAAGCAGAAAGCTTTCATATTGCGCAGCCAGTATGAAAAATATAAACAGGATGCTCAACATGATGATGAAATTGGTTTGGCTGCCGGCGGCAATCTCCTCCCTAGTCAATCCTGCGAAATCAACCGTATAATTATTAGGCAGTGCACCGGCACTGACTTCCTGAACGGCTGCAATGGCATCACCAGTGGAATATCCCGGAGCCGCAGCGCCATTTACACCTGCAGAATTAAACAAGTTAAACCGAGTAACAGCCTGTGGCCCGTATACTCTTTCAAGGGATACAAACTCTGAAATTGGAGCCATTTCCCCGGCGTCATTTCTAATGAACAGTGCGTTCAGGTTATCTGTATTGGCTCTGTCTTGGGGTAAAGCCTGCACATAAACCCTGTACTGTTTCCCGAAACGGGAGAAATCTGCCGCATACATTCCCCCGATATAACCCTGCAGGGTGGAAAAGATGCTGCTTATTGAAACTCCGGCCTCTTTTGCTTTCGGCACATTTAATTTTATTTCATACTGCGGATAATTAGTATTAAATGAACTCCGCGCATAGGAAATCTCAGGCCGCTGCATCAACTCACCTAAATATTCCCGGGTAACCTGGTCCAGGTCGGTAAAGTTACCGCCTTGTCTGTCTAACACATTAAGCTCGAAACCTGCTGAGGCACCAAATCCAGGTACACTCGGGGGGGCAAAAAAGGTAATGTCAGCGTCCGATATTTGAGCGCCTAATTCGAAAAATCGTGCCGTTATGGCCTCTACAGACCTTGTTTCATCGCGGTCTTCCCAGGGATCAAGCTTAATGAACCCAAGAGCATTATTGCTGCCCGCACCCGACATCATGCTGAATCCGTTTACCATGGATCCACCGGTTACTCCCGGTACATCCCGGAGTCTATCATTTAATTCCCGTGTAATTTCAACCGTTCGGTCTAAAGATGCCCCGGCTGGAAGTTCCACATTCACGAAAATCATACCTCTGTCTTCGTCGGGTACAAAGCCGGTTGGCGTTGTGGAAGCCGCCCAATAAATAGCACCCACAGAAATCAGTAGAATCACTGCCGTTATCCATTTATGTTTAAACAGAACCGAAAGTGATTTCACATACCTTGCCGTGGTTACATTAAAAGCTGTATTAAATGCAGTGTAAAACTGCTGCAATATACTTTTCTTTTTATGATCCTGGTCCAGGTGAGGTTTAAGGAATAGCGCGCACAGGGCCGGACTTAATGTCAAAGCATTAATAGCCGATATACCGATGGCAACAATCAGCGTTACTCCAAACTGCTCATAAAATACCCCTGTGGGCCCGGTAATAAAGGTCACGGGAATATAAACAGCGCCCATCACCAAAGTTATTGATATAATAGCTCCGGTTATTTCATCCATGGCATGGTGGGCAGCCTTTCTGGCACTCTCGGCGCCGCCTTCCAGTTTGGCATGGATCGCCTCCACAACCACAATGGCATCATCTACCACAATACCTATGGCGAGCACCAGGGCAAACAAGGTTAATAAATTGATGGAGTATCCAAACAAGCCCAGGAAGAAAAAGGTACCGATAATCGAAACCGGAACGGCAATAACGGGGATTAATGTAGACCTGAAATCCTGAAGGAAAATAAACACGACCAGGAATACCAGGATAAATACTTCGAAAATGGTCATGACCACTTTGCCTATAGAAGCATTCAGAAACTCATTGGTGTCAAAATTAACCAGCACCGACAGACCTGACGGGAAATCTGCTTCCAGCTCATCCATTGTTAAGTGAATATTCTCAATAATCTCCTGGGCATTAGATCCCGGCGTTTGATACACAGCCATGCTCACTCCGGGCACGCCATTGGTATACGATATAACATTATACCCCTGAGCATCCAACTCCACTTCGGCTACATCGCTCAGGCGCAGGAACTGACCATTGCTCAGGGCTTTGATGATAATATCTTTATACTCAGCCTCAGTGCTGTACCTGCCCCCATATTTTATTACATATTCAAAGGCCTCTGCATTATTCTGCCCCAGTGCGCCAGCCGCAGCTTCCAGGCTTTGCTCATTAATAGCGGCCGTTACATCCGAAGGCATTAAATCGTAGGTAGCCAGCTTTTCGGGCTGCAGCCAAATGCGCATGGCATAATTCTTAGCCCCGAATACGCGAACATCCCCGACGCCATCTATCCTTTGCAGCTCGGGTAGAACATTGATGTTCAGATAATTTTGAATATAAGTAGCATCATAGTCTTCATTATCAGACATCACCGTTAAAAACATCAGGGAACTGGTTTGCTGTTTTTGTGTAGTGACGCCAGATTGTGTTACTTCGCGGGGTAGCAGAGGGTTTGCTCTGGCTACCCTATTCTGGACATTTACTGAAGCGATATCAGGATCAACTCCCTGTTTGAAGAAAACCTGTATCCTGGCACTTCCGTTATTACTGGCTGTTGAGGTAATATAATCCATCCCCTCTACACCGTTAATTTGCTCCTCAATAGGTATGACCACACTTTCAAGTACAGTCTCGGCATTCGCTCCGGGATAATTGGCTGAGACCTGCACCGTGGGAGGTGCAATATCCGGATACTGGGTTACGGGTAGCGTTGACAAGCCCAGTATTCCCAAAATCAGTATGATAATGGAAACAACCGAAGAAAATACGGGCCGGTCTATTAGTTTTTTGATCATTATGTATTTATTTAAAGACGATATTCAGCGAATTGGCAACACTATCAAAATCTACATGGTCGGGTTGTATAGGCGTATTGTTGCTTAGGCCGGCTACCCCCCTGGCCACAATTTGATCACCAGGCTCTATCCCGGATGCGACCACGATGAGATTATCAATGCGGTCCATCACTTCGATTGTTGATGATACGGCCATAGTATCTCCTTGCACTCGGTACACATACACCCGGCCCTGCCGCTCGAAAGTACTGGCTTCGGGCACCACAGCCACGTTTTCATAATCTTTAGGGATACGGATATTGCCGCTGTTTCCATTGGCTAACAGGCCGCTGGGGTTAGGAAAAGCCGCCCGGAAACTTACCGTACCTGTTGATCTGCTCACTTGGCCTGTAACGGTCTGTATTTCACCTTTTGTTTCATACACCTCACCATTTACAAGCTCCAGCTCCACAGGAGGAAAATTCTCAATTTTCTCAGACAGGCTATTGCCTTCGGTAGTTTGTATGAAATTCAGGTAGTCTTTCTCATTCATGGAGAAGAAGGCATAAACGTTGTCAATATCTGAAACCAGGGTTAACGGATTTGCATCGTTTGGGCTAACTAAAGCACCCTCCCGAAAAGAAATAGCGCCGACATAACCATCAACCTGACTTTTTATAGTTGCATAGCCAATATTGGCATCGATGCTGTTGAAGCTCGCTTTAGCCTGGGCAAGGCGGGCTTTTGCGGTCTCCAGCTGCACATTGCTTATAATATCCTTTTCTACCAACGGCACCAGCTTGTCTACCTCAACCTGAGCCGCCAATACGTTGGCCTGGGCGGCCTCAGCATCCTGGGTTAGCGCTGAGGTTTCCAATTTAAAAAGGGTTTGTCCTTTACTAACCTTCTCCCCCTCGTCAACCAACACATCCGTTATATATCCGGATGTTTTTGCCCTGACGGCGCTGTTTACTGTCCCTTCAATACTTACAGGATACGTGGTATAGCCGGTTACCGTTCTTAAGGGTATTTCAACGACCGGAAATGATTCCGGCCCCGCAACCTGCTCTTCCTGTTCAGCAGGCTGACAGGAAATGCATAGGAATAAGATTAATAGGAATCCGGAGTAACTAATTATTTTCATTATTTGGTTGTTGTCATTATGATTAATTGTAAAATTTTCCTTAAAACAGAGTGGCATAACAGACGGCAAAAACATCGCCCAAACCAGTGCCTCGTGCACCAGGGCTTTTTGCTGTGAATTATTGCGTTAAAATATTTATCCAGGATATAGGTAGAGTCTCATTTTTTGATACCATCCCAGATGATCCCCACGATTTGTTTCAGCTCATCATCAGCAAGGGGATTATTGCCGCATTTGTTAAGTTTGGCGGTTGTGGCAATGCTGCCCAGGGTAAGTACTTTCAAAATTTCAGGTTTTATTGATTTAAGATATCCCTTATCTATGCCGTCCTTAAAAAAGGAAGGCAGCTGCCCCTGGGGCTGTGTATATTTTTTATTGGATATGTAGGGGGAGTTCACAAACTGCTCAAAAAATACCAGCACATTGGTGTTTTGGATATAAAATTTGTACAGCCTAATATAAATATCAAAAAACTTTTCTTTGTACGATAATTCCTCAGTCAGTGCGGAATTAATGATCTCAATCATCCTGCTTCTGTTATACACATACAGCTCGCAAATAAGCTCGTCTTTACTTTCAAAGTAATGATATACCGTACCGGCGGCTACACCGGCATTTTTCACCACGGAGCTGATAGGCGTGCCATGAAACCCGTTATCCCTTATCAGTTCTAACGCGCTGGCAAATATGGCCTTTTTTTTATCTGAAATATGTTCCACTGAAACAAGAAAATGATTGAACGTTCATTCGGTCAGCAAAACATAGGGTTTTGATCATAAACCTCAAACAGTTTATTGAATAAAAAGTGTAAAAATATATTTAGAAGAAATCTAATTGCCTGAGAAGGGGAAAGACGTTAAAAGCCAGCAATTTACATTTAAAGAACCACTTTACGGCTGTTTTGGGTGGATTTATTCATATTATCAAAAACATTTACAGCATCATCATGTGTGTAGGTTTCTTTTAAAACCTGAGGCCATAAATATGCCCCTCTCCTATAAATGACATCCACTATACGTACAGGTATCTCTTTATACCCAAGGGACGAAAGCATGTGCATACGATGTATGCCAGATAATATGTAATAATTAATATTTTCCCCCACCATGATGGCAGCGGTTATATCGCCATCTCGGTAATCATCTCTAATGTAGCCATTTTCTTTTATACTACGATATAGCTTTGAATATCTGATTATTTCTGTCGGAATCCGTTTATGTTGAATCTCTCTAAAGCTGTCATTCAAATCTAAGTTCAGGCTCTTTTTATATACATTACTTTCTCTTTCAAGCAAGTTTAATCTATGGATATAAGCCCCTTCTGGATCTTTGTTTTCCCATGGCATAACGAATCCATGAGCAGGTAATTTAGAAAAGACAGGGTTATCGGAAAGCCGTAATAAATCTGCTGCACTTTTATAATGACAATGGGAATAATATTTTATTATTCCGCTTTCTATAGTCTGAGAAATTTGACTGTTGGTTTTCTTACCGTTAAATGCAGCACTAAGGGCCCGAGTGAGTACATTAGATTTTATAGAAAAATCTATGCCCCGTGAATTTATGCCATCTTTAGGTTTAATCTTTACAAGCACAGGTTTTCGGTGATTGAATATATATGCTTTTAAAGGTCCAATAGTCTTGTTTGTACAATCAACGGGTTTAGTACAAGGCACAAATTCATAGCCAAATCGATATTTAATTTGATTAAGTATATACTCTTTCGCACTCATAGGTTTTGAAGATGCCGTATTTCTTTAATTAGTCTTTAAACAAGTAAATGGCAGGACTGCTATTTATATGATTACCTGCATAATATAGAATAGTTAATACATATAATCCAATACATCCGTACTGTAAGATTAATTAAAGTTCCCCACTTCACATTTGTTTGCTTACTTTAACTTTTATAATAGATACTTCATAAATCCCACAGCGCACATATGCCCCTCAGATGCCGCAGAATTCAGAACAAAATTATCTTTTTAATGTCTATACTGCTCCTCGTAAATGCCTGCCGGGAAGGGAACAATGAATACAGCACCTGGAAGATTTACAAAGGGGATGCCGCCAGTACGAGCTATTCCGAACTGGATCAGATCAACCGGGAAAATGTGGCACAGCTTGAAGTGGCATGGACCTTTAATTCAGGCGATCATGATGATATTGACTGGGCCTACTCGGCAGGCCAAAGCAATCCGATTATTGTCGATGGGGTGATGTATTTTACAACACCAGCCATAAGAGTAATCGCGGTGGATGCCGCTACCGGTGAACAAATTTGGACATTTGATCCGTTTGAGGGTAAAAATTCCAGCGGCGTTAACCGGGGCGTGGTTTACTGGGAAGATGGAAATGATAAAAGGATATTCTTTACGGCCGGATCTTTTCTGTACGCGCTGAATGCCGAAACGGGAACCTTAATACCTGATTTCGGCCACCGTGGCGCTATCGATCAAAGAGACGGCATAGGCAGAGACCCCGGTCGGGTATCGGTTAGTTCCACGTCTCCTGGCATTATACACGGTGATTTGTTGATTATGGGTTCCACCGTAGGAGAAAACAATGGGGCCGCACCCGGCCATATTCGGGCGTACAATACCCGCAGTGGCAATATGGAATGGATATTTCATACCATCCCTCAACCCGGAGAATTTGGCTATGATACCTGGGGTGAAAGTGCCTGGCTCATGGCCGGCGGGGCCAACAACTGGGGTGGGATGAGCCTTGACACAGAACGGGAAATCGTATTTGTGCCTACCGGATCATCCTCACCTGATTTCTTTACTCCGGGAACCCGCGGTGTGGGAGATCACCTGTTTGCGAATACCTTACTGGCCCTTGATGCCAATACCGGAGAACGGATATGGCATTTTCAGGCAGTGCCCCATGATTTATGGGATTATGACCTTCCAGCACCGGCCAATCTGGTAACTGTAGAGAAAGACGGAAATAAAGTTGATGCTATAGCACAAGTTACAAAACAAGGTTTTGTTTTCGTACTGGACCGTGAAACAGGAGAGCCTATTTTCCCGATAGAAGAACGGCCTGTCCCCCAATCGGATATTGCAGGAGAAGCATCATCGCCGGTACAACTTTTCCCAAGTAAACCCGATCCCTTTGTACGGCAAAATATCTCAGAAGAAACGCTCACCGATATTTCGCCAGAAGCCAACGCCTACGCACGGGAACGCTTTAGAGAACTAAACTACGAAGGTATATTTACACCCGTTGGCGTCCGGAATACCCTGTTTTATCCCGGAGGACGCGGCGGGGCCAACTGGGGAGGAGCCTCTTACGATCCGGAAACTTCCATGCTGTACATTAATGCAAATGAAATTGGAAATATCTTTTCCCTGAAGCAAATACAAGTCCCCTCGGTTAACACCGATAATCCGGTGTTACAAGGGGAAGCCATTTTCCAAAATAATTGTGCGGCATGTCATGGCACGCCCGGGAGTCAAAATCATTCACAATTTCCATCTTTAGATGATGCTGAGGAAAGATTCTCTTCGCCGGAAATTCTGGAAATACTGGATGACGGACAAGGTATCATGCCCCCTTTCACCCACCTTTCCACCGAAGATAAAGAAGCCCTTATCAAATACCTGTTCACTGTAGATAAGGATGGCAATATTGATATACCCACGCAGCAAGTGGGTAATGATTCCCACACCAATAGCTACGCCGTGGATACTGCTTATCAACTATTCCTGGATGAAGATGGATACCCTGCAACCCAACCGCCCTGGGGTACGCTGAATGCCATTAACCTTAACACCGGTGAGCTGGAATGGAAAGTGCCTCTGGGGGAATATGAAGAGCTAACAGAAAAGGGTATTCCAGTTACCGGTACCCAAAATCTTGGCGGCTCCATTGTCACAGCCGGTGGATTGGTATTCATTGCTGCGGCAGAAGATGAAAAATTTCGTGCCTTCGACAAACAAACTGGGGAAATACTTTGGGAACATACTTTGCCGGCCGGTGGACATGCCTCACCATCCACCTATCAAATTGCTGGCAAACAGTATATTGTTATACCCGCAGCCGGTGGCAGCAGAGTTGGCACCACAAAAAGTGATGCTTATATCGTATTTGCTTTGCCTGAAGAAGATTACCTATAACAATGGAAAAGAATTTCGAACAATTTGATTGCAGACCCCCTAACGTATCTACTCAAAATTGTACAGCATCTTGCGCATTAGGTATTTTTCCATTAAAATATTCTAATCTCATAAAAGCTTTTTGTTGCCTTAATGCTCCGTACAAAACCTATGATTCCTTCGCAAATCACCTCTGTTTTTAAAGTCTCCCCATTTCCCTCCCTTATTCTGCGTCCTGACTTTACAGTAGCGGAAGTTAATCAGGCTTATTTACAAATTGCGGATTTGACTGAAGCCAAAATGATCGGTAAAGGTTTACTAGAAATGTTAGATGAAAATTCATCCGGCGGAAGTAAAGGAATGTTATCTGAGCTAAAACATTCTTTGGAGCACGTAGTGGAAACCAAAAAGCCTCACGAGATGAACGTTCAAAAGTATAATCTTCCAGCCAATGGCTCTGATTGGGCTGATACAAAATACTGGATTTTAAAAAATACTCCTGTATTAAATGAAACTGGCGATGTCGATTTCATTCTTCATACTGTTACGGACGTCACGGAACAAAAGCTTCTGGAAAAGCAAAAAAATGACAGTCAGCAACTGGTTGATAAAGCATATAAACTAGCGAATATTGGTACATGGGAATATGATATGCTTTCCGAAAAACTGCATTGGTCGTCGCTTACAAAAGATATCCATGGTTTTGATGAGCATTATGAACCTGATGTTAAAAGCACAATCAGTTTATTTAAGGAAGGATTCAACAGGAATACATTTTCACAGGCTGCAAATGATGCAATACAGAAGGAAATCCCTTTTAATGTCGAACTGAAGATGATTAGCGGAAAGGGTGATGAACGATGGGTACGGGCGACGGGAGAACCGGAATATAATAATGGAATATGTACACGATTTTACGGCATCAGCCAGGATGTTAGCAGCCGAAGAAAAGCGGAAGAAAAGCGGAAGAAAATCTACAACTAAATGAACAGCGTTTTAAAGCACTTGTACAAGACGGTTCGGATCTGATCTCAATTCTTGACGAAGACGCAAACTACAAATATGTAAGTCCAACCTCAGAAACCGTTCTCGGTATCCCACCTGAACAATTTATCGGTACCAATGCTTTTGATTATATCCATAAAGATGATAAAGAAGAATGTTTAGAGCATTTTTCATCTTTGCAGACAGAGAAACGAATACAGCTGGTACCATTTAGATTTGCCGATTTTCAGGGCAATTGGAGATGGATAGAGACAACCATTACAAATATGATGGATGATTCCGCAGTTGGTGGTTTTGTAGCAAATTCCCGGGATGTTACAAAACAAAAAATACAGCAACAGCAAATTCTTGATTCATTAAATGAGAAAGAGACTTTGCTTGCAGAAATTCACCATCGGGTCAAGAATAATCTGGCTGTAGTATCCGGTTTATTGCAGCTTCAGGCATTCGAATTGGAAGGCAATAGTGATGTAACCAATAAATTGTATGATAGTGTTAATCGTATAAAAACGATGTCTAATATCCACGAGCAGCTATATCAGTCAAATAGTTTCTCCAAAATAGAATTTGCAGAAAATATCAGGCTGTTGGTTTCAGATATTTTAAAGACCTTTGAGTCGGATACCGATATCGACTTGGATTACCGCTGTGAACCTCTTCACTTAAATATGATCCAGGCCCTTCCCTGTTCTTTAATTGTGAACGAGGTGATCACCAACATTCTCAAACATGCTTTTCATGGCAGGGAAAAGGGAAATATTATCTTGGGCATGGGCGAGCCCGGTAAAAAAGATCAGGTAGTGCTTACTATAGAAGATAACGGAATTGGATTACCACAGAATTTCGATGTTGCCGAAAGTGATACATTAGGAATGAACCTTATTAATGATTTGTCCCAGCAGTTAAAAGCCGGGTATAAATTTGTATCTTCAGCCAAAGGAACCATATTCACCCTCCAATTTGAAAAGATAGAACCCAAGGGCATAGAGACCATTTTAAAAAGCTGAAGCAACCATTCTGCAGTACCCCCCTGCATTTTACCAATACCAGGCATACAATATGAAACAAGTATTAATCGTCGAAGACGATATGATATTATCGCTGTTATTTGCAAAAGTCGTCAAACGTTTCGGTTATGAGGTAATGGGGAAGGTAACTACCGGCGAAAGTGCCATTAAGGCGGTGAAAGAACGTAAACCGGATTTAATCATCATCGATATCAGCCTGGACGGAGAATTAGACGGCATAGAGACCATGAAAAGGATCACTGCTTTTTCCGGGCCTTCATTTATTTACATTACCGGTAATTCCGATCCTGGTATCAAGGCCCGGGCAATGGAAACCAATCCTATTAGCATCCTGGCAAAACCGGTTGGTTTGGATGAATTAAAAGATGCCATCTCAATGGCTCTGGCATAAATCACCGGGTGTATATTAAAGTAATTTTGTAACGCAACAGCCCTTGATGACCAGGCCTATTTAGCGCAACTACAACTATGATAAATACCCGGATGAATTTTCACTAGTTAAAGGATGAGGCGAATAATAAATGTAGCTGCTTTTTCACCTGTTCAAGCCCCTCTCAACCCCTGCTCACCTCCTACTGCCAGCCGGACTTTTGTAGGAGTTGGTACGGAGTTGGTATGGAGTTGGTCAAGCGGTTCTGGGGTCTGTTACTTATCAATATTAGGTACTACTTTTCCACTAAATGTTTTAAAATATTTCAACATTTAGTGCTGACAATATAGAAGATTTTTATCAACTCCGAGAGATCACCAATTAAGAAGAATAAATGAATTGATGCTTAAAGTGTTTCGCTTCACATTATCGTTTATCGCAGACAAAAGAATCCAGTACGGAAAGCAGTTGTCATTAGATTGGTCCTAATTGCTTGTAAAAAACCGGTACCTTTGATGTCGGTTGTTCTGGCCAGATTGAGTAATTGATCTTAAAATTCTTCCTGACAATATCATCCAATAAATCCAGCTGAACATGCAGAAATTTTTTATTATCTCCTTCAGCCATAGCTATTAGATCATATAGCATGGCCCGCATCCGCCTAAGAAGATGTGGCAGAGAGCGGTTTCATGCAGCGAGGTCATTCGGTGTCTATCTGAACATCCTTGAACATGAACGGGTGGTCGCTCACTCTCAGAGGCTTGCCGCTGGCGGTGGTCACACTCTCGAGAATGACCTTTTTGGTTCTCACATAAGGGAATTCTTCCCGATAGGACTCGTCGGTCATCTCCGGATTGAAATTTGTAAAAATAGAGGGGCCCTGGTAATCGTCCGGATGATTGGAATCATCGATATGGAGGGATTCGATGGTGATCCTTTCTGGCATGTAAGCGGTATAGCCGAAATCATGGTTCCCCGAGTTGCGGCCGCCGATCAGGCTGGCACTGACGGATCTGCCTCCGGATGGCACGAACACGCTGCTACGGATAACGACATCTCCCTGCCACGTACTGCCATAATCGCTGCGAAGATTGATGAGGTTCCCGCCGTAGATGGTAGAATTCTCCACGGTCAGAACCCCGGTGCCGATGGCATTTAGGCCCATGTATCCGAGAGTCGAGTTGCGGATGGTGGCATTGGCAACCCCCATATGGGCGTCGAAGCGCGACAGCTTACAATTGTCATACGTAAGGTTCTTGCTGTAGTTGGATGCCATGATCCCCCAATACGTGCGGTCGTTGATGTCATTTGTCTGGCTAATATTGACGAATGACACATTGAGGGCACGGTTGGCCAGTAGGTCATACGAGCCCATGGAAACCGGGTCTCCGGCCGAGCCGATGGTACGGTATGTTTTGCGTCCGGTCAGAACGGTGTTCTGGACCGTCACGTTGGCGCAGTCACGGATATTGATGAAGCCACTATAGGGCGCGCCGTGGTCTCCCTCGCCGGTGACGCGATGTTCCAGTCCATCGACAACGACGTTGGAACGCCTGATCGCGATGTTTCGGCTATAATAGGTGTACCTCGATTCAGCTTGATTGGCAATCGTGGTGAAGCGTCCTCCCGTGATATGCAGCGTCGTCTCGTCCATGGGTAAGGCGGTAATTTCCGTTACCTGGTCAAAGTCCCAGATGATCGGAGTGTCCTCATCCACGTTTCCATCTTTATCCACAACAAAGATATCTGTTTGCGGAGACCCATCGTTTTGGTTTGGACCGAAGCGGATGTAGCGCCTTACGTGAGAGTTGGTGGCAGTGATCAGGCTGGGTGCAGGCAGAGAGACGTCTACTTTATCCTGGTTTTTCTTGAGCGAGGATACCCCCGTAAGCTCCAACGGTTGCAGGCTGGAAGCGACCGTAAAGACGGATGCACCCCGGTTTTGGACTTCTCTATCGTCGATGATGAAGTCCGCAGTGTCGAAATCGGTGTCGGTCTGGATGACCGCTGTGCGCTCCTTTCCTCCGATATAGTACGTGGCCCCTTCGTCGGCCTTGACCGACAGGTCTTGCTGATTCGCGAATGCATGTGCCGCAGCGATGGCGTCGATATCATCAGTAGTGCCATCCCCTTTTGCGCCGAATTCACTATAGCGGACGGATCCTCTCGCCTTGAACTCGAGGGCGTCGTCCTGGGATACGTTTACATGCAATACTCCATTTTCATCTGTGCGTATCTCAGTACTGGTGCCTTCTACTATGATCACGACCTTTTCAGACGGGTTTTCAATATGCCCGTGCGCTGCAGTCACACCAACGAACAAATGGACAACAAACAAATGGACAAATAAGAAAGTGTATTTCATCGCGAGATTCTCCTAATCGTGTTTACTGTTACCGGAAAGCAACAATGTTATATTTTCAGAAATTTAGTGATGTAGCAAAATCGGAAAATAAGAATGCATCATATTAAGCCGAAATCATGTTACGTTTTTTTTGTGTTGTTTTCAAATTTGGTTTTTCTGTTTTCCATTAAATGCGCAAGGAATGGGCCGTTCGTATATCTAGATAGATGGTGAGAAGGTTTGCGGATCTGCCGGGCAGCCAGCCTTAAGTTATATATGAGGTTTTAATGCCGCCTGCGGAAATCGTAGAGCTTATGTTCTTTGTGCACCATTGTGGTTAATTCGTTACAAACCCAAGGGAGTGGTTTGTAGTATCCAGGCGGAGATCTTGGGGTGCGTCTACTGGCGTTTGAGTCGCTTATTAAAAAAGGCCGTGGGTCTTTTATGTCCTCGATTTGTTCAATCTAATTCCCTGAGGGCAATCAATACCGGTATGAGGGGTACCGGTTATTATTTTTTTTTGGGTATATCCTGCCGGTTATCGGCCTGATGATGCCTCTTTAATTTCGGGGGTAATGAGGTTGATTTTAGAAAACTATAAAAGTGACCCGACCAGGACTCGAACCTGGATCTAAAGCTTAGGAGGCTATCGTTCTATCCTGTTGAACTATCGGGCCAAGGGCAGTAAGGTACAAAGTTGGCGGGTAAATGTCATGAGCCGGTATTCACTTTCCTTGATCAAACTGCCGTTTGCGGGGGTTAAGCATCTGACTTTTCCCCTTATTTTCCTATATTATCAACCATGTTAAAGAAGTTTACCTCTATTTTATTGCTCCTGTTGGGTGCAAACATAGCCGCGCAGGCACAACAGGTCGGCATATGGGAATCGCAGACAGCCAAGTCAACGGTTAACCATATTGAAGTTGACAAAGACGGCCGGGTGTGGAATGCCACAGAAGGTGGGCTTTTTGTAATAGAAGATGGCAAAATAACCGATCAGTTCACCCCGGCCGAAGGCATGTACCGGGTGAATCCTACCGCTATGGTTTACGACCAGGAAAACCACAGCATCTGGCTGGGATATATCGACGGAACTTTTGAAAATTACGACATCGAATCACGGCGATTCCGGCTGTTCAGAGATATCACCCGTGCCGATCAGTATAATCCACGGGGTATTAATACCCTCAAAATGCGCAATGACAGCCTGTTCATAGCCAGTGACTTTGGAATCACTATTTTTAATACCGGCAACCGGAGCACGATCGAAACCTATTTCAACCTCGGAGAATTTTTAGCCGGTACCCGTGTTCAGGATATTCTATTTAAAGATAATATGATTTATGCGGCAACGCCGTCAGGCATAGCCCAGGGTGAATTAAATACTGATAGTCTTGAGGTTCCTTCCAGTTGGACCAACTATGATCAATTGTCAGGACTAGACAATCCTAACATCCGCAAACTGGGGGCTTTCGGTGATCTTATTTATGCCGCGTCGGATGAGACTTATTCACTTGAAGGTAAATCATGGTCCGTTACCGGCGAATTCGGCAGTAATCCTATTAACAGCTTCCGGTCCTCGGGAAACGGCTCTGTCCTTGTTGCCCTTTCCGACTCGGCTATTTTCAGGAAAAGCGATATGGTAGAGAGTATTCAACCTTCCGAAGGAATGCCGTTTCGGAGTGCCTTGTATCGTGAGGCATCAAATCAATTGCTTATTGGAACGACAAATCGGGGTGTTGGTATAATACCAGGTTCTCAGGCGCAAGAGATGAACTTCCTGATGCCACCGGGCCCATATCTTAATTTCTTTACGGGACTTGATTCTGATAACGGCATAATTATCTCCGGGTCCACTTCCAGTCCGGGACGCACGAGAACATCTGTCAACACGTCCGGATACTACATCTTCGAAGATAATACCTGGCAAAGTTATAATATTGATACTGATGAAACTTTGAGAAGCGCGAATTACCAAAGTGTGTTCACTTCATCCTTTACAGATGATTATTACTTTTTTGGTTCATGGGGACGTGGCCTGGCAAAGCATGATAAAATAAGTGACGAGATTACGGTTTATAATTCCAGTAATTCTCCGTTGAACGGTTTTCTGGAGTCATCAAGTTTTGTCATTATACCCGGTCTTGCCACCGATAGTGAAGGCGATATGTGGGTTGTTTCCTGGAGTCATGACCGGGGGGATGCCCTGTATAAATTTAATCCGGACACTAATGAATGGATCAACTACCCCCGCTCCAGATCCGCTCTTTCTGCCGATACTTATTTTGACCTGACCATTGATTCCTTTGATCAGAAGTGGGTATCTCTTATGTCAACTTCGGTAACAGGAAGGGGCTTGCTTGTTCTGCGAACCGATGAGAATCAAAACGAGCAGTCTGTCCGGCTGAGTGAAGACAATGGGAATCTTCCTCACAACAGCGTTAATGCCATGGTGCAGGATGAGCGCGGGGAGATGTGGGTAGCAACCAGCCGCGGCGTTGTCCGTTTCCCCTTCCCCGACCGTGTCATCGAGGGGAACTTCCAGGACCGCCAGGGCAACCTTCTTATTAATGCTGATACTACTGCCGGTTCGGCGTACCTTCTCAGCACGATCCATGCAACGGCAATTGCCGTTAACGCAGCCAATGAGAAGTGGATTGGCACTGAAGGTGATGGCCTGTGGCTGATTGCCGAAGATGGAGGCCGACATTCTGTAAAACATCATTTTACTACTGATAATAGTCCGTTGATCTCCGATAACATCACATCGCTTGTTGTTGATGATGAGACTGGTAAAATATTTATAGCCACAGACGAAGGGCTGATTACCTATACGGATGTCATTCGGGGCGGTAAGCCGGAGATGGATGATCTGTTTATTTACCCCAATCCATTTTCCTATCAAAATGAAGCCGAAGAACGAATCATTATTGATGGGCTGTCGGAAAGGAGCATCGTGCGAATCGTATCGGTAGATGGGCGGCTTGTTAACAGATTGGAAGCCCGGGGGGGACGGGTAGAATGGAATGCCCGCGACTACAATAACAACCGAATTGCTACCGGCGTCTATCTTGTTATTGCCGTTGATGAAAATAACGGAAGCAGGGGCTCGGGTAAAGTCGTGATTGTCCGGTAGACCTACCATTAGAACTCCAGAGACTTCGCCATTCGCCGGATCTAAATTATTCTATGAGTTACCTTTATCAGTACAGTTTTATATATTGACTGCGAATACGTAGGCGTTCCTCCTCCAAGATGTACCTGCACGACCTGATTGTTATCATTCATCAGGGGCAAAAGACGGTTGAATTTCTTTTCCGCGTAATCCAGATAGATGGTGCTGTTGCCCTGCTTACGGTGATGACGGTGGTACAAACGCAGTACTTGGCCATATCGGTACAGTAGTTCAGCGCCATATTGGTTGAAGGTTCTTGTATCGGGCTCATTTGCGGCTTTAGATTTTAATGTATTGAAGAGCCAGTTGTTTGGGGAGAAATGGTATAAGAGAACGTGAATTAACCGCCAAAGAGTTAGCCTGTGTAGACTCCTGGAAGTGCAAAATTGAACCTTATCTGCTGTCAGCTTCTGCAACTCCCTCTATATTTCCATACATTAAGACGGTGTGAAAAATGCTTTACAATAAAGGGGTTACTATTTCATTTGATTTACATTGAGGCAATAGAGCAAGAGCTATTAAACGACCAGTAATAAAAACATAATTGTGGACACAAAATACCCGATTTATTTTAAAATAACGGCCATACTTCTTGGAATAACCTTATTTGTCTATGGTTTGGTTGCTGCCAAACTTATACTTATACCCCTCACATTTGCTGCCTTCATGGCTAGCTTACTCACGCCTTTTTGCGACTGGCTCGAATCAAAAAAGTTTAATGATATTTTGGCAGCTCTCGTTGCCGTGTTTTCAGCCATCATTGTTCTGGCGGGTATCATGTTTTTCTTCTTCTCCCAGCTAAGTGGATTTGCCCAGGATTTACCTTCTATTGAAACACAAATTGCCGATTTTATTTCCCGGGTTGGATTAATGTTTGAACGTTATTTTAATGTTGAACCCAATTTTGGCATAGATTCCTCATTCGACGCTCTTGTAAATTTTATTGAAGATGACAGTCCATCGATAACTTCCGGACTGATCAGTGCAGCAAGTAATGTAACACTGTTTTTTATGGTACCGGTGTTCACCTTTTTTCTGTTGATTTACCGAAGCTTTCTCAGGGAGTTCTTTTTCCGTGCTTTTGGATCTAAAGACGATGGTAAAGTCAAGACTATCATAGAAAACCTTCAGAAGATCGCTCAGCAGTACCTGACGGGCATGTTCATCGTGATTTGTATTTTAGCCGTATTGAACACCCTTATGCTAATGGCTTTTGGCATCAATCATGCCCTTTTCTTCGGAGTATTTGCCGCGGTATTGAATATCATTCCCTTTATTGGGCCCTTAATTGGTTCTATTTTACCCATTTTGTATGCCCTTTTAATGGCGGATTCATTTTGGATTCCCGCCGGCATTTTATTCAGCTTTTACATTATTCAGTTAATGGAAAGCAATATTTTCACCCCTAATATTGTTGGCGGCCAAGTCAGCATTAATCCTCTTGTTACACTGTTGGCGCTATTTACAGGTGGAATGGTTTGGGGCATTGCCGGGATGATCTTATTTATTCCCGGTATGGCCATCCTGAAACGTATTTTTGATGAAATTGAAGGGCTTGAACCCTATGGTTATTTGCTGGGTGATGTGCAAACCAGAAAAAAGACGCGACAGGCTAAGTTTATCAATGAACAAATAGACAAAATTAAAGACCGGCTTGAACATGACACCTGATCATTTAAACAGGCTTTTATAAGATGCTAAAACCCTATACTTAATTCTTTTTTTTCAAAACAATTTTATGATGAGTCAAAACAATGTATTAGTAGCATTTGGCGGCGTATCTCCGGAGCATGAGGTATCGGTACTTACTGCTCTTCAAGCTATAGCAGCTTTGAATGATAAATATAATCCCATTCCCCTTTACATCACCAAACACGGTAAGTGGCTCACTGGCGAATCTCTGCTTGAACTTGAAAACTATCAGGATATCCTGAATCTTGAAGCTCATGCTGAATCATGTACACTTGCATTTGCTGAAAATGGCAAGGCGGTATTATTGGAAACTAAAACTGGCTTTTTTTCAAAACCCCGTGCGACTCCTCTTTATGCCGTCCTGAATGCCTTTCATGGCGCCGATGGTGAAAACGGTTCGTTTCAAGGCGTTTGCGAAATGTTTAACCTGCCTTCAACGGGAGCCGGGGTTACGGGTTCCGCAGTTGGTATGGATAAACGTATGGCAAAAGATCTTTGCTCTGCCCACGATATACCGGTGACAAAACATGTTTGGTTTAATGAACAGAAATGGATAGATAGCGAAGATGCAATTAAGGAGGAAATTACCCGGCTTGGATTTCCGGTATTCATTAAACCCGTACATTTAGGCAGCAGTATAGGGGTAACTCGAGCCGTCTCTGTTGAAACTGCCGGGGAAGCTATTGAAACAGCCTTTCGATATGATCCGGAACTGATTGTGGAGGAGGCCATTCATCCCTTACTGGAAGTGAACTGTTCAGTATTGGGTGATGAAAATAATGCAAGGGCAAGTGTTTGCGAGCAGCCTATAGGAAGAGAAGAAATCCTGTCGTTTGATGATAAATACATGAGTGGTGATAGTGGCGGTAAAGGTATGGCTTCCGCTGAACGTAAAATACCGGCACCTATCCCCGATGAACTTACACATCATATTCAGGAATTATCGGTAAAAATCTTTAAGCTTTTGAAGGTTTCCGGCGTTGCCAGGCTTGATTTTCTGATAAATGCGGATACACAAAAGGTTTTCTTTAATGAAATCAATACCATACCCGGATCATTCTCTTTTTATTTGTGGGATAAAAGCGGCACTGATTTCCCCGACCTTTTGGATGAACTTATCACCATTGCCGTAAGGCAGAACCAATTAAAGAACAGCCGGGTTAGGAGCTATGAAACCAACCTTCTCAGCACAAAATCGGTGAAGGGAATTAAAGGTCTTAAGAAGTAATTAAATAAGCCCCACAATCGTGCCTTTGGATATTTAATTCCTATATTGAAAGTGGTTAATCGTTAAATTTATATCTTTTATGAAGCACCAATATATCATTATTTGGATCTCTTGCATCCTGCTGCTGCAGGCCTGCTCTTCCAGCAACATTGAAACCATAGTTGTAGACCGCACACCCAGTACTCCACCAGCTCCGGAAGAACTGGAAGAAGAAGCTCCTGAGATTCAAGGTAATATTCTTCGAATTGGCGAGGTGAATAAAATTACCAGTCTTGATCCATTATTTGCATTAAATCCTGCATCGCAGAGAATGATTCAACTTGTTTATGAAGGACTGGTTTCATTGGATGAACACGATGACATCCTCCCGGCTATTGCAAATAGCTGGGAGATCAGCAGTGATTCTCTTGAATACACTTTTCATCTGGATAGAAACATCTCTTATCACGATGATGAAAGCTTCGCCAGTGGTATCGGCAGGCAAATTCGTGCTTCCGATTTTAAAAGGGCATTCGAACGGATGGCATCGCGCGATGTGCCGCCTAACGCCGCCGAGTTGTTTGTAGACCAGATAATAGGCTTCGAAGCTTATAATAACGAACAGCGGGAGGTCTATCTAACAGAAGAAAGAACGCTTGATCAAATACCCGGAATTAACGCCGTCAACGACAGCACTCTTACTTTTACCTTAAATGAGCAGGACCCGTATTTTCTTCACAAACTGGCAACACCTTTCGCAGTAGTTTATCCCGAAGAATCTTTAGATAACCGCACTAACGGATTAAAAAATCATCCTGTGGGAACCGGTTCTTTTACGTACAATACAAGCCTCGGTGACACTCTACACATTCTGAACCGAAATAAAAACTACCACGGCACTGATGAAAACGGAGCTGCTCTTCCAAAACTTAGCCGAATTGAAGTGCTGAACACCTCCAATGAAACTAATTTGTTTAGCAAACTCGCGCTCGGACAGTTAAATATTATTATGGAATTGGGCCCCCAAATGGTTCGATCACTTGTTAATGCAAATAACGAATTGAACTCCTCCTACAGAAACCAATATGAACTTGGGGTGGTCGATCATGATGAACCATATATTATCCAATACAATCCCAATAATATCTATAATTTGGATTCGGGTCATGCATCAGCCCTGGCCCATTCCCTTGCTTTCGACTCCCTGAAAGCTGCATATGGAAACCCCTCCCTGCAAATGGCTTATCGGGATAATCTGGTGAATGATTTATCTCATCTGGACGATCTTCACGAGCTTTTCTCATTAAATCAGGACAGTCGCAGATTGATAATGGGCTTTGGTACGGATATATCCTCACAGATTTTAAGTGCTCAAATCATCAGCGCGTTTCGAGATAAATTTAATTCAGCATTAATGAATCAGAGGGTACTTAACCGGGATATTTTTCTTTATTTGGATCAAAACATACGCTACACTCCACAAGACAGGGCTGAACACTATCCTCAGGAAATTATGCGTTTTTATAATGACCGGTATATATTGTTCAACAATGAATTGGAAGGAATAAAGTTCAACAGCTATTCCTGGTGGGTTAAACTCGACCATGTAACAATTTCTGAATTGCCGTCCTAACTTTATATATAAGGCGTAATGCAGTATCTTAAGCCTGGAAGCCTCATTGAATAAAGCGCTTTAAGTTTATGACTATTTGTATAATAGCAAACCCTGAAAAACCTACTGTCCAGGAACCCCTTCTGACTATAATTGACTGGGCAGAGAATAAAGGGGTTTCAATAGTATTTGACCAGAAACTGAATTATTTCCTGGACGGGAAATCTTATACCCATGTTACAACCACGGGTGGTGAGACACCGGCTATAAGAGCCTGTGATGTTGTAGTTTCTGTAGGTGGTGACGGCACCATGTTATGGGCTGCCCGTCGGGTTGGCAATTACGGGAAGCCTATTTTGGGCGTTAACAGCGGACGAATGGGTTTCCTGGCAAATATTCAACAGGAAAAAATTATCGAGGCTTTCAACTATTTAATTGACGGAAAATATGAACTCGATAAGCGGTATCTGCTTGAGGCCACTACAGAACATGGAGAAACTTTCTTAGCTTTCAATGAATTTTTATTCTCAAAAACAGGCAGGGCGTCAATGATTACCCTGGTTGCAAGGCTGGATGACCTGGTTATCAACAAGTACTGGGCTGACGGTATAATAGTATCCACCCCCACCGGCTCTACGGCATATAACCTTTCTGCAGGAGGACCTATTGTGATGCCAGAAACCAATGTCGTTACACTAACCCCTATTAGTCCGCACACGCTTACAACCCGCCCATTAGTACTTCCCTCCAATAAGAATATTAGCATAACTGTAGACCCTCCCGGACAAGAGGTTCTGTTTTCAAATGACGGAAAAATTTGCGAAGTTGAGGGTCCGCTTACTTTTGTCAATATTAAACAGTCAGATTATACCATTGACCTGGTAAAGCTTCCCGGTCAGGACTACTTCAAGACATTGCGAAACAAATTAATGTGGGGAGCAGATTTTCGCGAGCGGATTTAAATTATTAAACAGAACAATTAATCCTAAACTATTAACAGGTATGAAAATAACAGTAGTCGGAGCTGGCGGAAATGTAGGCTCAACCGCAGCACTTACAGTGGCACAAAGAGATTTTGCAAAAGAAGTGATTGCAGTAGATCTGGAACGCAAAGAAGGAGATAAAACATTTTATCCATCCAAAGGCCGCGCGTTGGACCAATGGCAAACAGCCCCCATTCATAACTTTGATACGCGCCTCAGAGGTACCACCGATTATAAAGAAACTGCAGGTTCCGATATTTGTATCATTACCGCTGGTGTACCTCGTAAACCCGGGATGAGCCGCGATGATTTATTAGGCATCAATGCGAACATCGTGAAGTCTGTGACCACGCAGCTTGTGGAGCATTCCCCAAACACAATTATTATAGTTGTGTCTAATCCATTAGATGTAATGACGTATGTGGCCTATAAAGCCAGTGGCTTGCCGGCGAATAAAGTATTGGGAATGGCAGGGATTCTGGATACAGCCCGCTACCGCGCATTTCTGGCTGAAGAACTGAATGTCTCACCAAAAGACATTCAAGCATTAATTCTAGGCGGACACGGAGATACTATGGTACCTCTACCCCGTTACACCACCGTTTCAGGTATTCCGGTAACACAGCTTATCAGCAAGGATAAGCTTGATGAAATCATTGAGCGTACCAAAACAGGGGGTGGAGAATTAGTAGGCCTTATGGGAACCTCGGCCTGGTATGCACCCGGCGCCGCCGCCGCACAAATGGCTGAAGCAATTGCCCTCGACCAGAACCGCATATTTCCATGTGCCGCCTTTATGGAAGGGCAATTTGGTTTAAATGATCAATACCTTGGAGTTCCCGTTAAACTTGGAGAAGGCGGCATCAAGGAAATCATAGAAATTGAATTAAATTCCGACGAAAAAACCTTGCTGGAAACCTCGGCCAATCAAGTGAAAACTGCTATAGCGGATCTTGAAAGAATATTGGCACAATAGGTTAACTCCTGATTCTAAAGCACTATCTCTACAAAAGCCTGTTACACACAGCCAAACGGTGTAACGGGCTTTTTTTATGTACCAATAATAAGAGCTAGGTTATTCACTGTAATTAGTTCGAATATAGAATTAAAGCAGGCGGGAAAAATAAAATGTATTAATATATAGTGTTAGTTATAAAGAATGCTTACGTTATTAACTAAACCGGTTACTAAATCAATAACCCATTGGCATTTTTACTACTAAATGAATGGGCTGTAATAAAAAAGAAAGTTTAAATGAACCATCAACTTCATTTACTATTATCGATTTCATTCTTTGCTCTGGTACTTAACTGTGCTTTTATTACCAAAAGCCATTCTCAGGACAACCCGGAAAGCTCTATTAGCTGGAACCAGAGCCTCAGTCAGCCCGCCGGGTGGTACCAAAGTTCCGACGCCGTTCGAATTGGCGATAATGTTTTATTATATCAACACGAAAGCGGAGGCTGGCCGAAGAATTTAGATATGGCCAGGGTACTCAGCGAAGCAGAAAAAGATAGTATTCGCAGGGAACAGACCGAAGGTGGTTCAACTCTCAGCAGGCCAACGATTGATAATGGTGCAACTTTCAACCAAATGCGCTTCCTGGCACAGGTTTATAAAGAAACAGGGGATGACCGGTATAAAGAGGGTTTCTTGCAGGGGGTGGATTATCTGCTGGAAGCCCAATATGATAGCGGCGGATGGCCGCAATACTACCCCATCCGGGAAGGGTATTATCAGCGTATCACGTTTAATGATAATGCGATGATTAACGTAATGGAACTGCTTGACAATATTGTCAAGAATAAGGAGCCGTATGCCTTTGTAGACGAAAACCGGCGCGCGGAAGCCAAAATGGCCATTGAAAAAGGAGTTGATATCATACTTAAAACTCAGATTGTAAGAGATGGAGAACTTACTGCGTGGTGTGCCCAATATGATGAAAACGATTTTTCTCCAAAAGGAGCGCGCAGCTACGAACATGCTTCTATCAGCGGCAGTGAAAGCGTGGCTGTGGTACGGTATTTGATGAGCATCGAAAATCCGTCGCCTGAGGTGATTAACGCTGTCAAGGGCGCCATAAAATGGTATCAGGAGGCTGCAATTCACGGTAAGCGACTAATACAGAGAGAAAACCCTGATGTTGATCGTGTATATGAGCGATTAGTGGTGGAAGATCCGGAAGCACCAACAATGTGGGCGCGTTTCTATGAGATTGAAACTCTTCGTCCCATATTTTCCGGACGCGATGGCATTGTCAGATACAACTTTTCGGAAATCGAACATGAGCGTCAGATGGGGTACTCATGGTACGGATCATGGCCCCGCTCACTACTGGAAGAAGAATATCCATCCTGGAGTGATAAATGGGTTGTAGATTAAAATAGCATGTCCGGCAGGTTTCCTTTAATCTATGGAGCCGAAACCAATACAATATCTTCGGCAATTAAACCTTTTTCGTTTTCAACAAGATCGAATTCAAATATAAGATCGCGGCTGGGCAAGAAGCTGGTATCAAAATCCTGCTCAAACTGTGACACATGCGCGAACACAGTGCAGTAAGGCGAACTTTTAGATCGGGAATCAGTAACCCAAAGCTTATCGTCTACCCTTGACAAGTAACGTAGAAATCCATAACCATCGTTATGTGAAAAATCATAACAGACACCTCGCACCCTTGACCCCACAGTTCCCCATTCATAGGGCGACTTCACAGGCATCATACCCGGTATAATATAGCCGGAAATGTACATATCCACCTCCTGCTTCAAACTTGCCGGTACGTTATCAAAACCGATAAGTTCAACACGGCAACCCAGGTTCTGGATTGAGGTTATCAACTTGGAAAAGCTGCTGTCGCTGGTAAGGATTATAACCCGATCCAAGTCTTTGGCATGGGTCATAATATCCACAGCCATATCCAGATTTACTACTGATTTGGATAGGATATGACCGGTTTCGGGATCGGTAAGCTGATCAACAGGCTTCTCAATAACCTTGTATTCAAAATCCCGTAAAACTTCACAAAACCGGGAAGTCCTGGTATGATAATTTTCATCTTCTTTGGCCCGGCTTATATCATATGCCAGATATACGTTTAACCGTGATGCTATGCTGTTGTTTTCCCGACATGCAAACCTTCTTAAAGTGTCGTATCGGAGTCCAAATCCCCCGTTCATAGTGACACTTATCGCGTCAACGTAAATACCTATTCGTTGCATAATGTTTAATATTTTATTGGATTTACCGCAAAAGGCCCTTTAAAAATTATCAGCCTTTACTTCTCCGGATGAATCCCTGTTTATAAATATTTGAACAAAGCCTGCGTAATAATTTTCAGGTTGATAATTATACTCCACTTTGATCAGATTTTTTATCTTAGTGGAGAATATAATTCTATAACCTACTCCTGTTCACAAGCTTTGTAGTACTTAATCCTAGTGGTATAAGTATAACTAAACTTATGATGAATATCACCATCTTGCCCGCCAATTCATTAATAAATGGAAAAGATACAGAATCCGCCAATATAAGACCGGTAACCGCAATGGCCATCATCACTCCAGCCTTACCAATTTGATAAGGAACAGACAAATAGCCCCGGCTGTAGTAAAGGATCATCAGG
Organism: Balneolales bacterium; assembly: GCA_040878085.1. Classification (GTDB taxonomy): domain Bacteria; phylum Bacteroidota; class Rhodothermia; order Balneolales; family Natronogracilivirgulaceae; genus JBBDMU01. The sequence continues at coordinate 93,420 of JBBDMU010000012.1, read as the reverse complement.
CTCATAGCCGCATAACAGACTAGTGTGGCAATGGCTGCCCCCTGCATGCCCAGAACGGGAATAAGCAATACATTCAGTGTTACTGTTATTATTGCACCCCCCAAAGTGATTAAAGGCAGCTTTTTGGTTTGTTCTGCTATAAATATCCCGGCTGTAAAATTAACGTACCATCCCTGAAACCAATATGCCAGCAAAAGATATGGAACGATGGACAAACCCATCCAATAGCGGCTGTCGATGAGGGTACCATCAAGTACCGGAATTCTTATTTGCACAATTTGAACAGCAAATATTCCTACCGCCAGAAAAATTATGGCAGCAGCCAGATTAAACAGCAGAAACACGTCGGCGAAAGTCTTTTCCACGTTCTGCGATTTTGCGTGCCGCATAAAAAAAGGCTGCCAGGCCATACGAAACATCTGCACGGTTAGAAGCATGAAGACGGCCAGTTTGTAACAGGCATTATAAATTCCTGTTATTTCCTCAGAGGTAAAGTCGCTGCCGTAAAGACGGGTGATATTAACCTGACTCATCTGGTTAAGGAAAAACTTATCCAGGGTCTCATTGATGGCGTAACCAATACCTGCCGGTATATAAGGAATGCCAAAATAAATGGACTTCTTAAGCACCATGCGGTTCCAGCTTCCCGTCAACTGATCAAATGTAAAGAAAAAGAGCAGAGCAAGCGTGACGCCAGAGGCTATTAAATTTGCAAATAGTATAGCCTCAATCCCCCAACCCAAAAGAACGATGAAATACAGGTTCAGGCCTACATTTATGATCACGCTACCCAGACGGATCAGTGCAAATGTCAGGGATTTGCGAACCAGGCGCAGCTCGGCAAACGGCACCGCCGAAAGGGCATCCAACCATAAAATGCCTAGCATCATCAGGAAAAGGTACTGTGCGGTCGGGTCAATACTTAGCAAAGGCGTGATCACCGGGGATAGCAGCCAGAACAAGACAGCCAAAAGAGTGGCGGCGCCTAATAGCAATAGCTGCAGGGTCTTGAAAACATCCTTTGAGATCCCCCTGTCTGCCGCATAGCGTAAATACGCCGATTCCATCCCAAACTGAAATAACACATTCAGAAAGATAATAGCGCCGTATATTAATCCGATAACCCCATATTCGGCGGGATCAAAGAACTTGGTGTAGAAAGGGACCAGCAGATAGTTGATAAACCGGGCCACAACGCTGCTAATGCCGTAGACCAGGGTATCGGAGAACAGCTCCCGTATTCTTCCCAAAATTTACCTCAGCTCTTCAATTGCAGATTTTCAAGAGCCTGAACACCCAACAGATAACTATCGAGGCCGAAACCGGTTATCACTCCGTTGCAAACGCCCCCCGTCAGTGAGGTATGGCGGAAGCCTTCCCGGGCATATATATTGGAAATATGAACTTCTACCTTACTGCCCGTAAACAAAGACAATGCATCCCGTATGGCAACCGATGTATGGGTGAATCCGGCAAAATTACCCAATAAGGCTTCATAGGGCCCGTTCACACTGTCATGGATTTTCGTAATAATCGCCCCTTCATCATTACTCTGGAAAAAGGTGAAATTATGGGCCGGAAACGCCTCCTGCAGTTTATTTTCAAGATCACTCAGCTTTTCATGCCCATAGATATCGGGTTCACGCTTGCCCAGCATGTTCAAATTGGGGCCATTAATAACCAATATATTCATTAACTATGGGGTTTTTGTAAGGTTTATTTAGTTCAGCTTATTGTATTCGGCAAGGCTCCGCTTAATGTTTGCGGCAATCTCTTTCATTTCTTCTTCGCCAACTTCCACAGAGGCCTTTAGTGAAAACTCCTGCTTCTCGTCGTAAATAGGGATCAGGTGAATATGTGCATGAGGAACCTCCATTCCTTCAACAATGATACCGGTACGCTTTGTGCCTAATGCTTTATCAATAGCGTGCGCTATTGGTTTGGCAAACAGAATCAGCCCGCGAAGGCGCTCATCAGGCACATCAAAAATATAGTCTATTTCAACTTTGGGCACCACAAGGGTGTGTCCCTTGCTGGATGGATTGATATCCAGAAAAGCAAAATGGTGTTCGTCTTCGGCAATTTTATTAGCTGGAATCTCTCCCTGGATGATTCTGGTGAAGATAGTCGACATATTACCTCAAATTGATTGCGGTTTTCCTTTACCCTACAAAGTAAGATAATCACAGGTATTACACCAGAGAAACAGAGTAAATTGGGAAACCGAAATATTTGCAATTTTTTCTATAAAAGTACTGGATATATATTAAAATGATTACAACACTGATGAAGTAAAAATTCAGCGGGTATTTGTTCGTTAAACCGCTATGAGAAAAAAGAGAGAAAGAAAATTAAATTCAGGGTTGATAAACCTTATAATCCTCTTTATCTTATGAGCCTTGCCAAGAATCGGTAGCTCAGCTGGTAGAGCAACGGCCTTTTAAGCCGTGGGTCGTGGGTTCGAGCCCCACCCGATTCACTTTGGTACAACCGCAAGCCAACGCCCTTCAATAGGTTGCACCAATAACAAGCTAGCCTGATATAGGATATACCCGGGTTAGAGTATTCATTTCATTTTATGAAAACTCTTAAGTCAGTTTATATCCTATTCGTTTGGTTGACCCGTTTTCTGTTATTTCCAGGTCAATACCTTTTCCACCCATGGCCGGCTGGTCCATAATTTTGGCAGATAAATCCGGTGCATCTTGCGAATATGGTGTTACAATAGTTGTATAGCGAATTCCCGAGGTACCGGCATCTTTACTGACGCGGTAGCAAAATGCAGGGCGTGGTTCCTTCTTTGTATACTCGAATGAAACCTGTCCTTCTTCCTCCAACATTTTCATCCCTATCTGCTCCAGGGTCTTCACAGATACATTCCATCCATCTTTAAAATTGGATCTTGCGGTAAAAGTGTCTTTATTAAAAACCGCGTCGCCGGGTGCTAACTGAAAATGAAGATCAACGTCTCCGGTTGCTTCACCATAGGCCTCATCGACAATAACAAAGTATTTCTTCTTAACAAAAAATAAGGCTCTCCGGTGGGTCATATCAGGATACCCTGCATTCTCAACTACCAATTTATCAATGTCATCAGCAGGTTGCCATAGAAGCAATCTGGGTGCATAAGCTGAGTTTTCCCCATTCAAAGTAATTGTTTGGTGTACTTTCGTTTGCCTAAACCATGCACGGTTTTCCGGATCTCCACTGTAAATATAACATCCGGAATCTGGCATCAGTTTTCTGCCGCCGGCAGAAAGTTCAAAAGTACCGTTATCCGGCTGTGAATGCCATCCACCATCAGGACCACATTTAAGTGCCAGGCAAATAGCCTGTTTATCCCATCCGCTACGCATTGAATACAAACCACTGTCTTTTAATGCATAAGCCGTAGAACCGGGTTCTTCACCCTCATCTCCATCAGTGGCCAGATATAAAAAATCAGCCCTGTTAAATCTTTCGGCCCAATTTAATAACCTACTCCTGTGCTGTCCCGGACTTCCGGCCCAGGCATCGCCGAACTGCGGATTGGTACCATCAGGATGACAAAGTTTCATGGGTACTTCGCACATTCTCTCGATCGAAGTATGGTATGAATGAGGAAAAGATTGATATCCATTCATACGTGCTAAATCATAGGTTCGCATAAACCATGCAATGGAGCCCAGATGATATCCCATGGCCAGCTCGTTCTGATGTCCGTCAGGATACACCTGAATGCTGATCTCATTATTCAATCGCTGAAAAGCTTCTTTGCTCCAGTCTTCAGCATCCTTAAACTCAGGGAAGGTAATGGCAATGTAAGCCATTCCCTCAGCTTCCATTAAGCCCCAGTTACTTCCTTTGCTATATGTTCTGTGTAAGTACTCCGCGTGGTCATAACAGCTGTTCAGAAAGGTGACCAATACCGTCGGTGTAAAAAATTTTGAATCAATAAAATATTGAAATAAATCTGTCCACCTCTTTCCCCTGATACCGGCTTCGATTGAACGCCAGGCATAACTGTGATCTTCATCATTCGGATTTTTTCTCACCCAATCTTCTAATTGGTAAGCCCATCCTTCTGCATATTTATCCTTTCCTGTATGCCAGTAAGTTTTTCCCATAGAAGACCAAAAATTCATCCGGTTTAGCTGCCAAACCCATTCGTTATCAGGAACAGGTCGGAAACCCCAGTCAATATCCTCCCCCACAAAATGAGGAGGATAAGCCGATTGCCCGACAAAAACATGCTTGAGAGCATTATCAGCTGCTTCAATATCATTCTCCGAGGCAATACTACCAAATGATTTCTTTTTTTGAGAACGGTCAATTGGATGATTCACTGATTGCCGTGCCTTGAAATAAGCCATCAATTCCCGGGCTGCGGATGCATCATCACCCATGGATGATCGTACCTTATCAAGACCGGGTAAATCCGTATTTATACGGGATAAAAGCAAATTAATATCTGAGGCATCATTACAGGAACGAAGTTCACCTATATTTTTGAAACTTAGGCCTCCCGTGGCAACTCCTAGCGTTCCCAGGGTCATGATTTTTAAGAATTCTCGTCTATATTTATTCATCACATACCAATTTTATTCTATTAGATCCATTAACCACATATTTAAAATTCCTAAAGAAGCTTTTACACTTATATTAATTTTGTGCATTAATTGATTATATGGCTTTTTATGTAACTCATCGATTTGAAGAGATTGAAGATTGAGTTTACAAGAATGTAGCATTTAAAATATATTTTTCTAAATCAAGAATGTAAAATCTGGGATTATTTTAGCAACGAAACACGGAACACTCCTGATCAAGTCCTGACCAACTCCATACCAACTCCTACTAAACACCGGCTGGTAGTAGGAGTTGTATAAGAGTTGGTTGGGCGGGAACCACCACGTTAAATCAGGTATGGGGCCCTGCAATTTTTAACAGATATGTTTGCTTTTCAGCGGAAATCAGATTATCATAAAGCAGATACTCAGACAAATTTATATTGAATCTATGAAATTTCTAATGTGCTCTATCATCTGCTGTTGTATGCCTGAAAAAGGCTGAGGGGTGATTCTGCATCGTTGATTCTGATAAAGCCCTTCCCGATCTCGTGAAGGGCTTTTTTTTTGGATTATATCACGTTCTTTAAAATTCCAGCTCTTATCGAGAAAGGTGGAGGGACAGGCCCTTTGAAGCCTTAGCAACCGGTTGGCGTTAACCGCGCGGTGTCAGGTGCTAAATCCTGCCTGATCTGAATAGGTTTCGGGAAAGATGAGGAAATACACGGTTTAATAAAACCTCTTCCGAATCTTTCATTTGGGCAGAGGTTTTTTTTTGAACATAGGTACTTTTTAAAACGAAGCGAAAATAAGAACAAACATTTACGGCTGGAAATAATGAAGGGCACAGAAATTAAAATTCCCGTTTTCATTCCAACTGAAACCGATGCAATAAAATAAATCACCAGTTTTTTTCAGACACAACTAAACAATCATAACTAAATCAAAATAATCATGAGTGATAACGGAACACCCAAACAATATAAATACGAGACCCTACAACTACATGCAGGCCAGGAATCTGATCCGGCAACGAATTCCCGTGCCGTACCCATTTACCAAACAACATCATATACATTTGACGATGCCGATCATGCGGCAACCTTATTTGCACTGAAAGATTTTGGAAATATTTATTCCCGGATTATGAATCCAACGAATGATGTTTTTGAAAAACGTATTGCAGCCCTTGAAGGCGGCGTCGCAGCCGTGGCTACGGCTTCCGGACAGGCCGCCCAGTTCCTGGCCATTGCAACAATTGCGCAATCAGGAGACAATATTGTATCCGGAAGTAATTTATACGGGGGCACCTATAATCAGTTTAAAGTTTCCCTGCCGCGGCTGGGTATCAAAGTTAATTTTGTTGAGGAAGATGACCCTGCAGCATTTGAAGCAAAAATTGATGAGAATACCAAAGCCATTTATACCGAAAGTATTGGCAATCCACGAAATAATATTCCTGACTTCGAAAAATTATCGGCTTTGGCCCAAAAACACGGGATTCCGCTTATTGTAGACAATACATTCGGTGCCGCCGGCGCTTTGGTACAGCCGATCAAGCATGGTGCGAATATTGTAGTTGAATCAGCCACTAAATGGATTGGCGGACATGGTACCTCTATTGGCGGAGTACTTGTTGATGCGGGTAATTTCAACTGGGGCAATGGCAAATTTCCTTTATTTTCCGAGCCGTCACCGGGCTATCATGGCATAAACTTCTGGGAAGTATTTGGGGCAGACGGACCATTTGGCAATATTGCTTTTGCGATCCGTGCACGAGTTGAGGGCCTGCGTGATTTTGGGCCGTCACAATCTCCATTTAACAGCTTCCTGTTTTTACAAGGGTTAGAGACACTCTCATTGCGTATTGAACGCCATAATGAGAATGCCCGTAAGCTGGCCGACTGGCTAAAAGGCCATGAGGATGTTGAGTGGGTGAATTATATTGGGCATGACGATCATCCGTATCATGAACTTGCCAAAAAATACCTGGAGAACGGTCAATTTGGTTCTGTCCTGACATTTGGTGTTAAAGGCGGTTATGAATCGGCACGCAAATTAATTGAAGCCACCGAGCTGGCCAGTCATGTTGCTAATGTCGGGGATGCCAAAACGCTCGTTATACATCCATCATCGACCACTCACCAGCAGCTGAGCGATGAAGAGCAACTTTCAGCTGGTGTTTCACCCGATCTGGTACGTGTTTCGGTGGGAATAGAACACATCGATGATATAATCGGTGATTTCGAGCAGGCTTTTAAAAGTGCTTTAGTAAAAGTATAATGCTCCCGCGATAAAACATTCTGCATGGTTGCATACGTCAATACTTACCGATATGCACTCCGTAGCTGTTCCTTCCGTTACGGAGTGCATTCTCGTTAAGCGTAAAGGCTGGCAAAAGCAGAAACAGGAGAATTAATCACTACTATATTTGATGAATCAAGGAATAACCACATATAAATACAACCGCCCCTTTACCACAGAGTCTGGTTTCACCTTTCCGAAATTGGATTTGGCCTATAAAACCTGGGGGCAGTTGAACGAAGACAAAACCAACGTAATCTTGGTATGCCATGCTTTTTCAGGTCATGCCTCGGCAGATGAATGGCTTTCGGATTGCTTTGGGGAGGGTAAAATGCTTGACCCTTCGCGGAACTTTATTGTGTGCGTTAATATTATAGGAAGCTGCTACGGCAGTACGGGTCCCCGAAGCATCAATCCCGACACCGGTAAGATCTATGGGTCTGGTTTTCCCAAAGTTACCATACGGGATATGGTCAGGGCACATCAGATTATTCTCGACATGCTAGACATCCGGGAAATCGAATTTGCATTTGGTGCATCAATGGGGGGTATGCAAGCCCTGGAATTTTCTATAATGGATACGCGGATCAAGCAGTTAGTATTGGTAGCTATGGGCAAATCACACTCTCCCTGGGCCATTGGCATCAGTGAGGCACAGAGGCAGGCGATTTATGCAGATACAAAATGGAATGATGGAGATTACTCCGATGAAGATCCACCGGCCAAAGGATTGGCTGCAGCACGGATGATGGCCATGTTAACCTACCGAAGCGCCCATTCCTTTGAAGAACGATTCTCCAGAAATATTCAACCTGACACCGATATATTCGAAGTTGAGTCTTATTTGCGTTATCAGGGTAAAAAAATAGTCGATCGTTTTGATGCGATGACGTATGTTCGTTTAACTGAGGCCATGGATTCCCACGATGTGGCCAGAGGGCGGGATAGCTATAAAAACATCCTCGGGCGTGTAAAAATACCAGCACTTATTATCGGGATTGATTCCGATTTGTTGTATCCTATAGCTGAACAGCAGGAATTGAGCGAATTGCTGGGCAACGGACATTACGTGGAAATGAATGCCCCGGATGGGCACGACTCATTTTTGGTAGAATTTAATAAAATGCAGCAAATAGTCCGAGAGTTTAGAGAAAGAAAGACATCAGACAAAGATAATTCGAAACAACTTTACGAAAAAGCAACTATTACCCGATGACCGAAAAATCCTTGCATATATTAAAATTTGGTGGTTCATCGCTTTATGATGCCGAAAAGATAAAGCGGGCTGTTTCTATCGTTGCTGAAAGAATAAAGACTAACAAGGTTGCCGTTGTTGTGTCTGCACTTGGTGGCGTCACTGATGAACTACTTCAACTTGCTGAGAAAGCACAAACGGGGGCCAGAAGCCTTGAGGCAGATTTTATCCTTTTGGAAAAGCGCCATATCGGTATTTTAAATGAACTATTGGGGCAAAAAGCGTCAGCTGCCGAAAGGTCTCAACTGCAGGAATTGCTTAATGATCTTAAAGGACACCTACAGAAGGTTAGTCAAATAAAAGAAATCACTCCAAGCCAGCGTGACCTCATTATATCATATGGCGAGCGAGCATCAGGTGCGATATTTGCCGCAGTTCTTCGCAGTTATGAACTTGAGGCCCAGCTTTATGAATCTCAGAATCTTGTTCGCACCAATGGCAACTTTGGTGAAGCCGATGTAGACTCACCGGCTACCATAAGGCTGATTAACAATTTGCTGGGCAATATGAATGGCAATACTCCGGTCATTACAGGCTTCATCGGATCAACCAATGAAAATATAATTACCACACTGGGACGTTCGGGATCTGATTATACCGCCGGCCTGATTGGTGAAGCCCTCAATGCGGAACGTGTTGAAATCTGGACAGATGTAAATGGCGTTCTTACCGCAGATCCGGATATAGCACCTACAGCCGTCACCATACCACATCTGCATTATTCAGAAATTGCCGAAATGGCTCATTTTGGGACCAAAGTACTTCATCCCCGTACTGTTTTGCCCCTTGAACTGCTCAGGATACCTATTCACATTAAAAACTCTTTTTATCCTGAAAATCCGGGGACATTGATCAGCAATGAATTTCCGAGCACCAATGGTCGTCTTCGCTCGGTATCTGTAAAAAAGGATATTGTTCTGGTCGGAATAAAAAGCAAGGGGCTGGACAGGATCAAAAAACTATCTTCCCGGGTACTTAATGCATTATCAGAGGCGGATATTGCCATTCTATTTAATGCATCGGCGGCTTCTGATTACGGCATCAGTTTAGTCATAAATGCCTCTCAAAAACACAAAGCAGAGTTAGCTTTATCAGATGCATTCCAAAGTGAATTCACTCTTGGAACTCTTGAGAAGCCCCTTTTTTACGAAGAGGTTAATATGGTTACCGTTATCGGGGAGAGCCTTAAAAAAGATTTGGGTTTAAGCGGCGCTGTACTTTCTGTATTGGGCGAGAATAATATTGCCCCGCTTGCAACAGCCCGGGGCGTGGATAACCGTCATTTAAGTTTGCTAGTGCAGCGGGATCAAACTCATATGACCGCCCGCCTGATCAATGACCACTTCTGCATACATTCGCGTCAGCTTCGCCTTTTTGTAGCCGGAACAGGCACTATAGGAGGTGAATTTTTCCGGCAAACCAACGAGCTGCGAGATCAGAATATTGATTTATCAATTATAGGCATCTGCAATAGCAAAGAAACTGTTTGGAATCCGGCAGGAATAAAAGAAGGAGATATTAACTTCTCCAAGACCGGAACTCCAACAAATTGGGATGCCATCGTAGATCACCTCATCCAGGAGTATCCCTACCGGACTGTGTTTATTGATGCCACGGGAAGTGGTGATGTAGCACGTCTTTACGACCGTCTTCTTGAAGCGGGAATACATATTGCAACCCCAAGCAAACGTGCCGTAACCTTTGAACAATCGTATTTTGAAAAATTAACGCGTTTCACCGAGGGTAACAAAACACATTTTTTCTTCGAAACAGCCGTGGGCGCGGGTCTGCCGGTATTGCAAACACTTCGTGATTTACAGGCAAGTGGTGACAAAATAACTAAAATCTCCGGTGTCGTTTCTGGTACCATGACCTACATTTTCGGCCAATTAGAGCAGGGCAAGTCATTTGGTCAGGCCATTAGAAATGCTAAAGATTTTGGTTATTCCGAACCTGACCCCAGGGATGATCTATCTGGCGAAGATGTAGCCCGAAAGTTTATGATACTGGCGCGAGCCTCAGGATATCAAATTGAGCGAGATGAAGTTGTAGTTGAAGATTTGACTCCTCATGAACTTTCTGATATGAATACCGACACCTTTCTTGAACGAATATCTGAGTTTGACGAAGAATGGAAATTAAAAGTGGATCAGGCATCCAAAAAGGGTAAGGTACTGCGTTACGTTGGTGAAATGAGCGAAGGCAACATCAAGATAGAGACACAGGCTGTACCCCGTGAATCACCACTTGGATCATTACGAGGGGCTGATAATCAAATCATTATCCATACAAAGCGTTATAACGAATCACCCATAATTGTTCAGGGACCCGGAGCAGGAAAAGAAGTAACGGCTGCGGGTGTATTGTCGGATGTTCAAAAAATTGGCCGGTTAATATTTGATTGATTAACTGAATTTTGGCGGAACAGTTTGTGTTATTTTTTTAGATAACAATTTAACATATTGTAATTAATGGTAAGTGTGTTACCTTACTACTAAATTATAAACCCTACTTAAGCGGCTGTTCCCCATGAAACCAATTAATGTTCTCATAGCCGATGATCACTATCTCGTAAGGTACGGGATATGTAGTGCTTTAGAAAAAGCTGATGATATTACCGTTGTAGGTGAGGCCGGCAGCGGTAAAGAGGCCATCGAGCTTTACGAAGAGTTAAAACCCGATGTTAGTTTAATTGATATTTCGATGCCCAATTTAAACGGCATTGAAACCACGCGATCAATCATCGAATCAGACCCCGATGCTAAGATCCTGATACTCTCGATGCATGTCAATGAAAAGTATTTGAATCAGGTATTAAATGCCGGTGCCTTAGGGTACTTGTTTAAAGATTGCAACAGCCGGGAACTTGTAGAAGGGGTCAGAAATGTTGCGGAAGGAAACAAGGTTTTTAGCAGACGTATTTCTGAACTTATGACCGAACGTTATTTGAACTATAATAGTGATGAAGCCGGAACAGATCTTACACCCCGGGAAAAAGAAATATTGGAACTTATATCACAAGGATTCACTAGCCAGAAGATTGCGGAGAAACTTATTATCAGTCCGCGTACCGTCGAAACTCACAGGACAAACTTAATGCGTAAGCTTGAAATACGGAATACTGCCGGATTGGTTCGCTATGCCATTGAAAAAGGGTACACCGCGGAAATATAAACAGTACATCATATCTCCGTACAAAAAATACAGGCTTTAACGGATTGTTTGAAAAGACGGGTTGTGCTTGATTATAAGTAGCAAATGGGGTAATAGCCGTCTATAGATGTAATGAGCATCTGTTTTTGATCGAGCAGGTGCTTTTTTGCTTTGGGGCTGGTAAATACCGGGGTTCAGGATAGCCCTTATGCAGCGATATGTAGCGTGGGACGGACTTGAACCGTCGACCTCCGGGTTATGAATCCGACGCTCTAACCAGCTGAGCTACCACGCCAATTTAATCAACGAACTTTATGGTCATCCATCCGTTACTTATCAAAAATTGATAAGCATTAAAGGTACTCATTGTTCAGGAAATAAAAAAGCCTGAACTAAATGGCTTTGACATAACTTGAAATTCTTCTTCAGGAAATACAGGTGTGCATAGATTCTTTTACCCATAGTGCCTACCTTGTAAAGCTTATCAATAACCCGATTACAAGAACACGGAAATGGCAAAGAATATTACTTCAAAAGATAAAGATTACGCTCAATGGTACCTCGATGTTATTAAAGAGGCCAAACTGGCCGAACATTCCCCGGTACGCGGATGCATGGTGATACGGCCAAACGGCTATTCTCTATGGGAAAACATGCAATCAACACTTGATAACATGTTCAAAGAAACCGGCCATCAGAATGCCTACTTTCCAATTTTTATTCCCAAATCTTTTCTCTCTAAAGAAGCCGAGCATGTAAAAGGATTTGCCAAGGAGTGCGCTATAGTTACCCACAGCCGCCTCATTGATTCGGAGGAAGGAGTAACCGTAGATCCATCTTCTAAGCTTGAAGAAGAGCTTGTTGTTCGCCCTACTTCCGAGACCATTATTTGGGATACTTACAAGAACTGGATACAATCTTACCGTGACCTGCCCATCCTGATCAATCAATGGGCCAACGTGGTACGCTGGGAAATGCGCACCCGTCTGTTTCTGCGTACCATGGAATTTCTATGGCAGGAAGGTCATACAGCTCACGCCACAGCAGATGAAGCGATGGAAGAGACCCAAAAGATGATTGAGGTTTACCGCACCTTTGCCGAAGATTACATGGCCATGCCTGTAACCATCGGCAAGAAAAGCGAAGAAGAACGCTTTCCGGGCGCCATAGATACCCTATGCATTGAAGCCCTGATGCAAGACGGGAAATCGCTCCAGGCAGGCACATCACACTTTCTGGGGCAGAATTTTGCAAAGGCATTTGATGTTACCTTTCAGGATCAAGACGGAGAAGTCAAACATGTTTGGGCATCCAGCTGGGGAGTTTCAACGCGCCTTATCGGTGGTCTGATCATGACCCATTCCGATGACGACGGATTAATACTCCCTCCTAAACTTGCTCCCACACAGGTAGTTATCGTTCCCATCTGGAAAAATGATGAGCAAATGAACAGTGTTATGGACTATGCCGGCACGCTGCAGAAAGAACTGAAAGAAAATGGTATCCGCGTCAAATTGGATGACCGGGATCATTACAAACCGGGGTGGAAATTCGCCCAATATGAAGTTGAAGGAGTTCCGCTTCGGATTGCAGTAGGACCCCGTGATGTAGAAAATAACAAGTTGGAGATCGCCCGTCGTGACACAAAAACAAAATCATTGGTAGACAATGAAAATGTAGCTCAATTAATCAAAGACACACTGGATGAGATTCAAACATCCATGTTTGAAAAAGCTAGAAAGCGGACAGAAGAAAACACTCGAACAGTCGAAACTTATAATGAATTCAAAAGAATCATAGATGAAAAATCCGGCTTTATCTATGCTCATTGGGATGGAACGACCGAGACCGAACTCAAGATTAAGGATGAAACCAAGGCGACAATCCGTTGTATTCCTATTGATGATAATCCTGAACCGGGAAAATGTATAGTGACGGGAAAGCCTTCAGAGCGCCGTGTGTTATTTGCCAGAGCCTACTAGGTTATAGATTGGCTAATAAGCAAGATACTCTTATTAATATTTATTATTTTGTCTACAAGATATCCAGCTTAATTTATAGCCAACATGATAATACCTTCCGAATTTCAACTTGCGACATCAGCACAAGCAAAATCTATTGACAAAGAGACTATCCAAACGCTGGGTATTTCAGGCAGGATGCTTATGGAAGTTGCCGGCGCAAAAGCGGCGGCAATTATTCAAAAGCAGATAAAACCGGGGGAGAAAGTTCTTGTATTTTGCGGCAAAGGTAATAATGCCGGTGACGGGCTGGTTACTGCACGCTATTTAAGCCAAAATAGGATAGCATGTACTGTGGTATTTGCAGACGGAATAGAAAAGCTTTCTCCTGATGCGTTAGTCAACTATAACATCCTCAAAGATGTAAAAAAGCAGTCCGAACCCTATATTACCTTACACGAAGATCTCCCCGATCTGGATTTTCTGCCGTCCACTGATCTAATTATAGATGCTTTATTGGGTACCGGAATAAAAAATGAAGTACGCCCTCCCTATGATCACATTATAGATTACATCAACAGCTCCGGGAAAAAAGTCTATGCTTTGGATATTCCCACTGGCTTGCACACAGACAAAGGAAGTATCCTTGGAAAATGTGTCCGGGCAAATTATACCCTTTGTTTTGGTACCCAAAAGATTGGATGCTATATGGAAAATGGCCCTGCTGTATCAGGAGAAAGAATTTACTGTGACCTGGGGTTTCCTCGCCATTTAATGTCCGATATTATAAGATATGCCATAACTCCTGATTGGGTGGACAGTGTGGAGATCTCAAGAAAACCTTCCCGCCACAAGTATGAAGCCGGGAATGTTTATATTATTGCAGGATCTCCCGGTTTATGTGGAGCTGCGGTTATGGCTGCTAAAAGCGCATGGGCTGAGGGGTTGGGATCAGTTTCAATGATTTGCACACGTGGTTTACTTTCCATCTTTGAAACCCATCTTATTCATCAAACAAAATATGCGGTAGGCAGCAAAGAAGAAACTGTTTTTAAACCCGGACATACTGATGAAATATTGAGGCTAATTAATCGTAGAGAAGGCACCGTAATAATTGGCCCCGGTTTGGGAAGAAATGAAGAGACCGCAAAATTTGTAAGACAGTTTATCGGGAATTACCAAGGCAAAATAGTAATTGACGCAGATGCAATATGGGCAGTTTCACAAGATCCCAATATATTAAATAAAGCCAATGTGATAATAACGCCTCATCCGGGGGAATTGAATTCCCTAATTGATAAGGGAATTGAAAATAGTCAGGATCGTATGCTCGCCGTTGAAGAATATTGCCAGGTTTATCAAATTCATATGCTGTCTAAGGGGTTGCCTAACTTTTTAGGAACACCTGACGGCCAATCATACTTAACCCAATATGACAGCACTATTTTTGCCCGAACCGGTTATGGTGATATTCTTACGGGCAAGATTGCTGCGCTATGGGAATTATCTAATGATCCCGTCTATAGTTGCACTAAAGCTTTGCTGGATGGCAAGTCTAAATATGACGAACATACTAAACATTATGCTACCATCCCGGAGCCTTTAAATCTAATATGATAACAACACTGGAGAAATACCCCATTTTACGACAGATAATCCCCCTTACAGTTGTTGTATGGACCATCATAACATTATACCTAACTCTCTCCCCAACCGAGTATATAGCAGAGGCGGGGGTATTCCAATTTGATAAGGTAGGCCATTTTGCCATGTTCGGCGGCTGGACAGGTTTAATTGGTTTATACCTGATGATATACAAGAAAAATTATAACCTGAATTTATTACCCCTGATTATAGCAGGTATTTTATTTGGGGCATTTGTTGAATTTCTGCAAATTGTACTGCCCATCGATCGGTCACCTGGGTATATGGATATGCTGGCAAACACTTTGGGCTGTTTAACAGCATATGGGATTTTAAAAATATTACAAAGTCGTGCCAAAGCATCCGTTAGCAAGTCTGTGCATTGACGCCAAGAAGATCGTAAGGAATGAGACCAGAGTGTAAGTTCAGAAGTATTAGAAAGTGAAACCCCAAAAAGCCCCTGTTACCAATAATAAATTAGGAACAGCTTCTGTTACTTTTAAAAATTTTTACAACTCGCAGTATTTCATCATTTATAATTAAAAGGTCCATTTGCGAAGAACTTCTTAAATGGTTTAACTTCTTCTTTAGACAACCATCACCAATTATTCAGCGATGCCAGTACTTGAACATAAAAAACCAGACGCAGATCTTCGAAGAACGTATATACTAAGGATGGAATTGGGCTTTATTGTTGCCTTACTCCTTCTTATTACGCTATTCCGCGTCAATATGAACTTTGGCAATGATATGGACCTCACTGAACAGGAGCAGGACATTGTTGAGATGGAGGATATTGTTCAAACTGAACAAATAGAAACACCTCCTCCCCCTCCCCGGCCACCTGTACCCGTAGAGGTGCCAAATGATGAAGTTATCGAAGATGATAACTTTGATTTGGATTCTGACCTGGATATGGACCAGCCTATGGATTTACCACCTCCCCCACCACCTGAAGAAGATGAGGAAGAAGAACAGGAGGTTTTTCAGGTTGTTGAAAATATGCCCGAGCCTGTAGGGGGAATAGAATCTATCTATAATAACCTCGAATATCCTGATGTAGCTCGCCGCGCAGGCATCGAAGGACGTGTATCAGTTCAATTTACTGTGGATGTGAATGGCAATGTAAGCGATGCACAAGTATTACGCGGTATAGGCGGCGGTGCCGATGAGGAAGCTATTAGTGCCATTCAAAACACCGAATGGACACCGGGCAGGCAACGAGGCCGTGCTGTGCCGGTACGATTTGTTTATACCGTTCAATTCAGATTAAGCAATTAATAAATAACTATTACATAAACTTCTCATAAAAAAGGGCTGAAACTGCTATGTGCGGCGACCACACCTCGCGAGGAATGCACTCAGGATGCACGCGTGCACTCACGGCAAGCGTGGGACGCTTTGTCTAAGCAGCCTTATGATATTGTGCACAAAAAAGGGCGCCGTTAACACGGTGCCCTTTTTTGTGCACAATATCTTTTTTTGGTTTTTTTTATTTTAATATTGACAATATGGTGTAAAATTTTCTTAAATTGCAGTTCAACTGATAATGAAATTTTACAGCTATGTCTGCATTACAAAGAAAAAAACCGGAGGCTGATCTTCGTAAAACATATATACTGAGAGTTGAAGTAGGTATGATTTTAGCCCTGCTACTTCTCATTGCTTTGTTCCGTGTGAATTTTAATGTAGAAGGTGAATTGGATTTCACTGAACGGGAGCAGGATATTGTTGAAATGGAAGATATCGTACAAACCGAGCAAATTGATACTCCTCCGCCCCCACCGCGTCCACCCGTACCGGTAGAGGTTCCGAATGATGAAATTATCGAAGATGACATGTTCGATCTGGATTCCGATCTGGACCTGGATGCCCCTATGGATTTACCTCCACCTCCACCTCCACCTGAAGATGAAGAAGAGGAGCCAGAAATATTTCAGGTTGTAGAGGATATGCCCGAACCTGTTGGCGGAATACAAGCTATTTATAATAACCTGGAGTATCCTGATGTAGCGCGACGCGCTGGTATTGAAGGCCGGGTTTCGGTTCAGTTTACGGTAGATGCAAATGGAAATGTTAGTGATGCCACGGTACTTCGTGGAATCGGCGGTGGTGCTGATGAAGAAGCCATTAGTGCAATTATGAATACTACATGGACACCGGGCAGGCAACGGGGGCGTCCTGTACCTGTACGTTTTGTCTATACCGTTCAGTTTAGGCTCAGCAACTAAGTAATTTATTCTATAAAAAAAGGGCACGAATGGTTTACCATCATGCCCTTTTTTTTGTGCAAAATATTCTTGTGGCTTGTTACCAATAGGATTATTCTGACCTAAAAGTACTCTTAACCTCCTGCAGTACCTTTCTAAGGTTATTATATCCAACCTTCTTTTCTGCCTCCCCTAAAGGAACCCAGCGAATTTCATCAATATCCTCTTCTATTTGCGGTGTAAAAGAGTCGCTTAGGGTGATCATTAAATACCAATGGGTAGTTTTATTTATGATGAATTTGTTTTCCTGATATTGATGATAAGTAGATGTCAATTCTCTAACTACCATTGGCAAAGCAGACCCGGTTTCTTCCGCCACTTCACGTATGGCACAATGGGCAATGGATTCGCCAGAATCTAACTTCCCTTTGGGGAGGTCCCACAGATTTTTTCGGTGAATCAGCAGAACCTCAGGTTCACCATTAATAAGCCTGAAGAGAACTCCACCACCGGCGAGTATGGTAAGTGATTTTTGGTCATATTCTATACCCGGCGATGGTTGGTTTATAATACTATAATTACTCTGATTCTTCGGCATAAGCAAGACGCAATTTGCTCAGGGTTTGGGTCAGGTATTCTCTTAAGTCCTTGTCAATATTATTTGCCGTATATTTCTCAAGCATGCGTAGGGTATCGATAGCAAACTTTGCAGTTTTAAGATCCTTTTCAATCTTCTCACTGGCAGGATTCTTTTCTTTGCCAAGGCCCATTAAAGCAATTTGCTCGTTCTGTTGAATCAACATCATGAATAGTAGTTGATCCTGCTGTTCTTCATTAAATGATTTTTCTGCCATAATCCCTTTCTTTAATTCTTTTTATAATTACCTTAAAATAACAAATCTTATCGGGTTAGATTACCCCATTTTTTTTATTTTACCAACTCACTTGAAGTACTTCTTCTCATATTAAAAAGTGCTTCAAATTCTTAATGCAGTAAATTAAATTCTTAATAACTTTTTTGTAATGATCACCATACACCCATTCAAAGCCTGGCGCCCCACCCCTGAAAATGTTAACGAAGTAGCTTGTGTCCCTTATGATGTTATAGATACCGGGGAAGCAAAAAAACTATCAGAGGGTAAAGATAAAAGTTTCTTACATGTAATTCGCCCTGAAATTGATCTTCCTGAAAAGGTAGGGTTATATGATGATGAAGTTTATGAGAAGGGTAAAGAAAACCTTCAGAATTATATCCAGGAAAAAGTACTGGTGCAGGAAAATGAACCGGGATTGTACCTTTATCGCCAACAGCAAGGCGATCATGTGCAGACGGGATTGTTCAGCTGCGTATCTGTTAAAGATTATGATGAGGAACGCATCCTTAAGCATGAGTTGACCCGTCCCGACAAGGAAGAAGATCGTACGCGGCACATCCGAACCCAGCAGGCCCATGCCGAGCCGGTAATGCTTACCTATAAGCCTGATTCCAAAATAAAGGAACTCACCAATACCATTACTCAGAAAGAAGCACCTTTGTACAGCTTCACTGCTGTAGACGGCGTTGAACATACGGTATGGAGAGTATCAGAGCCCGAGGCCTTTGTTAAAGCTTTTCAAGCTGTAGATGCCCTATATGTATCCGACGGGCACCATCGCTGCAAGAGCGCCTCTAATGTTGCCAAGCAGTTAAGAGATCAATCTTCTACCGGGCAAGAAGAATTCGAGTTCTTCCCGGCCGTAATTTATCCTATGGACGAGCTTCAAATTCTGGCTTATAACCGTGTGGTACTTAAAACTGATACGGATGCTTTAATGAACAAGCTCAACGACAACTTCCAACGAAAGGAGTTTGATAATCCTGTTCCTTCTGCAAAAGGTGAGATCGGCGTCTACATCAATGGCAAATGGAATGGATTCACCTTACCTAAACCCGAAAATGCAGATAGTGTGAAAAGTCTTGACGCTTCAAGATTGCAGGATTATGTTTTCAATGAGCTGCTCGGCATTAAAGAACCCCGTACAGATAAAAACTTAGCATTTGTAGGTGGACACGACACCATCTCCAAAATGGAGAAAATGGTAGATGGTGGCAAAGCAGCTGTTGCTTTCAGCATGTATCCTACCGCCATTGAAGAACTGGTGGAGGTATCTGATGCCGGAAAGCTGATGCCGCCTAAATCAACATGGTTCGAACCTAAACTGCGCTCAGGTTTACTTGTGCACACCTTTTAAAACACCATAACATAGATCAACCACCCCCAAATGAAAAACATTTGCTTAATCTGCATCGCGTTTAGTGCCTTTTTACTTGCTTCATGCGGCCATAGCGAAGAGATTGAACGCTTACAGCGAATTAATAATGAACTTGACGAAAAAAACAAACTACAAGAACAAATTATGACCGACCTTGAAAACAGCCAAAACAAACTTATCTTCTTATCTTCAAAAGCAGAAGGCATCAAAGCACGTATGTTTACAAGCATGGGCGAAATTAATATTGAATTTTACCCGGAGAAAGCTCCAATCCATGTCTTTAACTTTATAACCAGAGCTGAAAGTGGTTTTTATGATGGCACTCTCTTTCATCGTGTTATACCGGGTTTCATGATCCAGGGCGGTGATCCAAACAGTAAAGATGGGGATCCTTATACAAACGGCTCCGGAGGACCCATCATCGCAATCCCCCATGAGTTTAATGACATCAATCATACCAGAGGGGTTCTTTCTATGGCCCGTACCGGAGATAAAACCGCCGGTGCCGGTTCCCAGTTTTTTGTGATGCACGCCAATAGTCCGCACCTGAATAACGAATACACTGCTTTTGGTAAAGTTACAAGCGGAATGGAAGTGGTCGATTCAATTGTAGATTCTCCTACTAACAGAGAAGATCCTCGCCTGAGAGATCAGCCACTCGAACCTGTACTTATTGAACGCATAGAAGTATATCGCTAAGAAAAAAAAGCTTCCCTTTTTGGAAGCTTTTTTTCACCAACAGCATCCTGTACATAAGGTTAATTCTTTGTGAATTAACCTTACAAATAATACCTGAACCCGATACCACCCTGAAAAGTAAGTGACTCCCGGTTGGTTATTTCAACTGTTGGCGCGGCTTCCATAAATACGCCAAGTTTCTGGTTTTCCATAAGATACTCAATCCCAACAGGAACTCTGAATCCTGCATTGTTATTGAAGTTTTGGTTTATTTCAGCAAAGAAACCAAAACCATAATATAAAGGAATTGAACCTTCCTCTACTTCGACCAGTTCATGGCGGTGAACCAGCAGGTTCCAGTGAAGGTATAGTTGGGATTGCCCCTCTCTTATAGTACCTGTTACTACACCATCCAGGGCATAATCTGGAGTAAACCAGTATTTATAATTAAATCCTGTATAATCACCTATGGTTGCACCAACACCAATCTTCTCTTCCTGAGCTAGTGCATCTTGGTTGAGGCTCAGACTGAAAAGCAGTATTAATGTACTGATGGTAAGTTTAGTTGACATATTTTCCATAATAGTAAAGAGGGCTTAGAATTCTTGTTTAAGTGACTAAGCAACCGTTTAAGCTGTTGCATCACGTACTTTCCTGGCATCTATAAAAGACTTGATGCATAGGAACAGATATATAATTGCTGCTATGGCGGTAAGTGATCGGCTAATAACCGCCGCACCGGAATCACCGGAAAAAAGATCCCCGATAGCACCAACAGTGGGGATAATTAAAATAATAGTTAATGCAGCGGCTGCATGCATCATGTGCTTACGTAGGTTTTCTTTCGCCGCCAATCTGCCAAGGATCACATACACAATACCAAAAAAGGCAGGAATTAGAGCTGTTGCACTTACCATTCCGCTTATTACATATCCTCCTACACCAAGTATGATCAATATTATTCCAAATACTGTAGTAGTCCTGTCCATGTTACTCCTTTAATAAAATTATTTGTTAGCCTTGCAGATTAATAATGGCAGCAAAAATGAGAAATTCCCTTTCCCAATCTAAATAAAAGGGAGCTTAAATAAAACCCGGCAAGATTATATAAACTTTTAGCATGTTTAATCTCTAACAACTTCACCATATGGGGTTATCCTTTCCCCGGGAACCGGCCTTTGAGTGGGGAAAGCATCAAGTGGTGCATTGGGATCCCGATCGTGTGGTATATAATGATTATGACTACCATGTGGCACGACCCGAAAATCCTCCGAACTAAAAACATCGAGGGAGTCAGCAAATATAAGCCCCAGAAAAGCCACTATAACAATCATAAGGCTTATTTTGAATTTTTTTCGTTTCATTATTCAGCTTCTTTATTAATATAAAATAACAACGGGAATAAGCGCAGAGTATTTGAGAAACAAGACCCTGATAAAGATATGAATAATCTTTATCTCATTGAACGTCGTGTAGTAATGCTATTGATACTTTTTTTGTTAAAACAAGTCCTTATTTCAGTAATGAATGCAACGCCCCTTCGACTTTCGGATATTCAAATTTAAAATCATGATTTTGCAGTACCCCTGGTATCATGCGCAGACTGGCAAGTATGGTTATACTGCCATCCCCAAAAATACGCTTTATTAGAAAACCCGGTATTCGAAATGCAGCCGGTCGATGTATAACTTTACCTAATGTAGTGGTAAACTCATCTATGGTAACAGGATTAGGTGAACATGCATTATAAGCTCCACGTATTTTCTCTTCCTGAAGAGCAAATAGAATGGAATTATTGAGATCCCGCATGTGTACCCACGGAAAGTATTGGTTCCCATCACCCACTGAAGCGCCCATAAAGAGTTTAAAGAAAGGGAGCATTGTTTTTAATGCTCCCCCATCTCGCTCAAGCACCACACCAAACCGTGGGTTGACAACACGAACACCGTATTTTTCAGCTTTTCGTGATTCTTCTTCCCATCGTTTACAAATTTCAGCAGTAAAATCATTGCCGGGAGGTTCCTTTTCTGTAAGCTCATCATCACCTCGTGAGCCGTAATATCCTGCCGCTGATGCCGATATCAATACTGATGGTTTTTTCTTTGCTTTACCTATAGCCTCTACCAGTTGCGATGTCACCCCTACCCGGCTGTTCATCAGTTTCTTTTTTGTGCTCTCGGACCAGCGACGAAAGATCATATTTTCTCCCGCCAAATTAATTATAGCATCACACTGACCAACAGCATCAAACATGTCATCCTCCAGAGCTCGATAGCTGCGTTTAGGATTTATCCTGTTTTCGTACCTCTGTGGATTCCGGGTGAGAATAATCAATTCATGGCCTTTTTGTTCCAGCATATTGGCAAGGTGTGTACCTATGAAGCCCGTAGCACCGGTTAATACAATTTTCATGGGTTGTTCTGTATCAAATTATTTGCATTACAATTTGTTATCTTGTGTAACTTACTGAATTAATTAGGGATATGCCATATGGCATACTGGCACTCTATTTTCTGCATTCCAAACGATATAAAGTAAAAACCCGTTGATTAACCAAAGAATTCCTAATGTCTTAAACTCTCCACTTAGTGATTGATGCATAGAATCCGCCATCTACTACCATATTTCATAGCCTTAATAGCTGGTATTTTTGCATTATTTGTTCCCTTATTACGAGATCTGCATATCGAATCAGCTGTCCCGGCAGCTCTGGCGGGCGCTGTTTTTGGTACTGTGTATGGAGCATATAACAAAAATAGGAAGGATTGGCAAGGATTAGGTTACGTTATGTCGGCCATTTATACCGCAGCAATCCCCCTAGTAATAGCCAATATCAGCAAGGGCTGTATTACAGCCAGCGGATTGGGATACTGGATTTTCTATCCTGCCATCAGCGTTTATTTCGGATATGCTATCGGCCGCTATTTCCGCATTTCAGGGTTCCGGTGGCCTGGGCTGTACAGTATTTTTATTTTACTTGCTGTGGCTATAGGTGTTTGGCTCATTGAGCTTTATCATTTGCCTCAGGTTTATTTCCACAACCATGTGTGGGGTGGATGGCCGGGAACGATCTATGATGTCGAAATCGAATTCACCAAATCTGAATTATTCTACAGATCAATCACTTTCTCCTGGGCGAGCTTGTTGTGGATAATCCCACATTTTCGCGAGAATAAATTAGCTAAATACGGAGTAGTGCTGCTAACCATCAGTTTGATATTCAGCTATACTCAGCTGACTCAAGCCGGCATTATCTCCCCGCGGAGTTTCCTTCAATCTGAA
This sequence comes from Balneolales bacterium, assembly GCA_040878085.1. Lineage (GTDB taxonomy): Bacteria > Bacteroidota > Rhodothermia > Balneolales > Natronogracilivirgulaceae > JBBDMU01. Next base: position 70,133 of record JBBDMU010000012.1, on the reverse strand, counting down.
TTAGGTGGCCAGTTTAATACCGAACATTTCAATATCTATTATTCCGAAGATCACTTCTCTGAATCAGAAATCAAACGAACAGCAGCATTCCATGAGTTTCATTTAAAAGAAATTGCTGAAACATTGAATGTAGAATTGCCTCCTGACGATCACAAAATTGAAAGCTACCTATATGGTCACCCCTGGCAAATGAACGAGCTTGTAGGGGCAAAGAATGTAAGCTATGTGCCTGTCTGGAGCTCAACAGATCAATTGCATATAGGGAAAAATGCGCTCGGCCGAACTCTTCGCCACGAACTGGTTCATGTTTTGGCCAAGCAGTTCGGTAACCGTATCATCAAAGCCAGCTGGAGCATTGGTCTTCTCGAAGGGATTGCCGTAGCGCTTTCGCCGGCAAGCAGAGAAATTACCACTATAGATCAAACAGTAGCAGCTAATGCAGGTACTTTATCAACCGATGATGTTCGCCGCCTGCTTTCTCCAACAGGATTTTATAGTGGCCGGGGCGCTGTTAATTACACCATTGCCGGTTCATTTGTAGGGTACCTTCTCAGAGAATACCCCGTTCAATATTTTAAAGAATCATACTATTTATCAAATATTGAAAAAGCTTATCCTCAGCCACTTGACACATTGGTGGAGGACTGGCACACGCATTTGGCAGAAATTAATTTTGATATCCGCGAGCAAAGGGCGGGGGAACAACTATTTGAAATGCCTTCTATTTTTGAAGGCGATTGTCCGCGAATGCTCAGTGATGAGTACAGACTCTCCGATCGCTACCTTTATTACATGGCGGAAAATGATACAGTCTCGGCTCTTCTTGCTCTTAAAGAGCTTTTTCATCTTGACCCTGAGAATCAGGATGCCTGGAGGTATTGGTCATCATTAAATTTCACTGACAATGGAACCATGGATTTATGGGAAATCATACCTGATCACTCGCCGCGCAACCCTTTTTACCTGATAAAACAAGCTGATTATGCCATGTTAAACGGCACCAGATTTGAAGCCGAAAAATACCTTGGGCAATTTGAATCAGCTCTCGATAATGCCGGAGCAAATGAATTCAGAGACATGCTTAATCGGCGCAAGAATAATCAAAACTGGGCTCAGCTTGTCGCCGGGCTATACCGGACATCAGATATTACCAAAGAAGATTTTGATGCAATGAATGAAGAAACTCGCTTCCATGTTGTGCGAAAAATGCTTTCCCAGAACAACAGAACAGACATCATCGATTTTCTAAATTTGCTGACTGCTAAAAAATATCAACCATTTTATTTCAACACGTATCTTTCCGCTTTGGAATATGCTTCATTAAGCAGTAATTACCAAACCAGTAAAAAACTTGCAGCATTTATTAGCCAACAAGACCTGCGGCCGCTTGAGAAAGTGAAGCTTGATGAGCTAATAAGATTTGATCAATTTTTTGAAAGCGCTCAGATAGAACAACCTGACTGACCCCTTTTCGCAAGATATTGCTGGTGATATTCTTCCGCTTTATAAAAAGTTGAGGTCCGGGATATTTCTGTAACAACAGGTCTGGTAAATTTTCCGGATCGGTCAATTATTTCTCTTGAAACCTTGGCCTCTTTCATTTGTTCGTCTGAATGGCAGAAGATTGAAGAACGATATTGCGTTCCTACGTCCAGGCCCTGGCGATTTTTCGTTGTCGGGTTATGATTGGCCCAGAAAACTTCCAATAACTGATCATAAGAAACAATTTCAGAATCATATTCTAGCTCTACAACCTCAGCATGGCCGGTGGCATCAGAACAGACCTCTTCGTACGTGGGGTTTTCAAGATTTCCCCCGAGGTACCCTACCCTGGTTGATGTAACGCCCTCCACTTGTTGAAAAGCTGCTTCTATTCCCCAGAAACAACCGGCGCCAAATGTAGCTTTTCCCATATACCTTTGTCTTATAGTTAGAAATTCAAGGCCTCCAAATTAATCTTTCAAGGCCCTGTATTTTTTTAAATTACTGTTGTCCGGGGAAAAGTAAAATAATTACTACCGCCCCTCTTAACCGCTCAACGTTTAGATAGCCATTATCAGGTGGATCATTTCCCGCGGTGTTCATTCTTTTCCACCTTGCTCCTTGCCTGTTTTTCCCCGTACCAAAGCCTGCACAACTCCTACTACCAGCCGGGCTTTAGTAGGAGTTGGTACGGCCTTGGTACGGACTTGGTCTTTGTTTCGTCCGAATAAAATACGGGGAAAGCCGCAACAACCTTTGGAGGAAATATGTTGTAAAGCAGGCCATCCCTCAAATCAGTTTATTGATTTTGATCATTAGTTTCACCTGTCATTTTCAACAAACACCTACGACTACAAATAACAAAAAGCGAAAACTTCTCCACCTAAGCAGATTTACTTTTATAAAATTTCACAAGTTCCTTCATATCATCGGGCATTTTGGCTTTGTACATAACCTCTTTTCCATTGGTAGGATGTATAAAGCCAAGCTCCGCTGCATGAAGCGCCTGGCGGTCGATCAATGGCTCATCCACTTCTTTGCCTACATAATGCTGGTCACCCACCATATGGTTTCCAATTTCGGAGAACTGGACACGTATCTGGTTCTTTAAACCACTGTCCAGCCTGATTTTCACCAGGCAAGTATCCATATACTGTTCTTCAACTTCATACTCCAGGCGGGCCGGTGACCCCTCTTTATCATTCTCAGATACTACAATATTACGGAACCCCGTGTCAATCCTTTTCATGAAATGCTCAAGTTCCCCTTTTAGGGGCTGAACTTTACCCCGAACAAGGGCTCGATAGATACGCTTGGGTGTGCGAGCTTTAAACTGCCTGACCAGTTCATAATGGGTGGATTTATTTTTGGCAAAAACAACCAGCCCTGAGGTATAGCGGTCAATCCGGTGAACCGTTCTAATTTCTATATTACCACCGCCGGAACAGTCCCGGTTGAGCATGTCCAACAGATTTATGCTTTTAATTTTAGGGATTGGTACGGTAAGCAGGCCAGCTGGCTTATCAACCACAATCAAATCCCGGTCCTGATGAACTATTTTGTACCAGAACTTCCGGATAGGTCTACGGTATTGTTTTTTCTTGCTCATACTACTATCATTATGCAATTAGTAAGCTTAAGTTCACGAAACTAAAACTTATCAGTAAAAATGGGAGCACCTTAAATAAAGGTTTTCATGTTAATTATTATTAACGAGCAGGCTGCAAAGAGATTGGAATAAAAATAGCCAATATTTAATTCAAAGAGTTGGAAATCAATAATTATAATTTCCTTTTACTAAACAGAACAAAAGCCAAATTATTTACGTTAGTTTTAAAGCATTTTACCCAAAATTAATATATTTCAGATACCATAATGAAGAAAAAGGATTTCCTGTTCAAAGATAGAATTATTAAAGGGATTACAACAGACGGGCATTTTAAAGTTGCAGTAGTTAAAACAACTGATGTTGTTAAATCAGCCCAAAAGCGCCATAATTTATCACTGCTAAATACAGTACTGCTAGGACGCGCCCTCACAGGTGTTGTGTTAATGGCGTCTAATTTGAAAGCTGATGAACGCGTGCAACTGCGCATTGAAGGCAGCGGCCCTATCGGAATGCTGATCGCTGAAGCTACATCGCATGGTGAGATACGTGGGTATGTCAGCAATCCTGATGCGGAATTGGATTATTCAAAAACCGATGATCTGGGGCAGGGATTTGGTGCCGGTATACTTACATTTTCTAAAGTACTGTATAATGAAGCTCAACCAATCTCCGGAATGGTTGAATTGGTGAAAGGAAATGTAACAGAAGATTTGGCTTATTACCTGTTTCAGTCAGAACAGATTGCATCCGCCATTTCGCTGGATGTAGGCATTGATGAAAATGGAGATATTGAGGAAGCCGGTGGTGTTTTGATCCAGGCCCTACCCGGTGCTCCGGAAACTATGAAAGGTAAGCTCGAAGAAAACGTCAAAGCCATGACTGTGCTGAATTCCCAGTTAAAGAACGATGTTTATATAGACGACTTGCTACATCAGGTAACCAAGCCGTATGAAGTTTATGAACTGGAGCGATTTCCTGTCCACTTTTTCTGCCGCTGCAATAAAAAGAGGTTTAAAAATGCACTGGCCATGGTTGATCTGAATGAGCTTAAAGATATGGATGATGAAAGCCAGGAGTTGGTCTGCCATTATTGTAATGAGCAGTATGTAATCACCAAAGAAGAGATTCAGGACATCATTCAGGATGCCCAGGTGCGGCTGAATTAAGCCGTAAGCACATCTTCTATGACATCCTCAATCAGGTAAAAACCCGGTTGTTGACGAGTTAACCAACTGGCGGCTTGCAATGCGCCCGCCGCGAAAGCGTCCCGTGAGCGGGCGCGGTGGGTTAATTCGATGTCATCGTAGAGGGAGTTAATCTTTAGCTGATGCTCGCCGTATACCGAACCTATCCGCTGTGAAGATACCTGAAACTCTTTTTCGGCAGAGTCAGGGTTTTGAGGTACTTCATAAGATATTTTCTGTGATGAACCTGCTCCTTTTAACCATGCATCCGCCATTGTTTTTGCAGTTCCGCTTGGGGCATCCACTTTTTTCGTGTGATGGACCTCATGCAATCCGGCACTAAATATGGAACTTTTACCAAAAAGTTCTCCGGCCCTGGCCGTTAATTTGATAAATAGCTGGACGCCCAGCGAGAAGTTGGAACCATAGATTAAGCGTCCGTTATGCTCACGGCATAATGATTTAACCCAATCAGGATCATCCAGCCAACCTGTTGTACCGACCACCACGGGTATGTTCAGTTCCAACAGTTTTTCAGCATGTATAGGTGTCGCTTTGGGATGACTGAAATCAATTGCCACATCAATGTCTTTTAAAGCTGAAGCTGTTATACCGGCTCCATTTTGATTGTTTTCTATGTCCAGGACTACCGGCACATTAAAACCCAGTTCTTTCGCCAGCAATTCGATTCGCTGACCCATATGACCATAGCCAAGAAGTGCAATATTCATAACATCCAATTTAATAGTTTAATTTTATGCCTTGTCCCGAAATTCAGGCATAAGGTATACTACATTATTATCAACAATATGCAAGATCATTAACAACAATTCGCAAGCTCAATAAAAGAACTTGTTGTGCAGAGCCTGCACAGCTTTTATAGTATGTTCGTCATCCACTACAAGCGATAAGTTGATATCGGAACTGCCCTGGGATATCATTCGCACCGGGATGCCGGATAAAGCTTCAAAGACTTTAAGAGCTATTCCGCTGGAATGGTTAAAGTTGTGCCCAACCAGGCAAATCAATGACTGACTCTTGCTGCTTTCTACAACGCCGTATTCCTGCAATTCTTCAAGTACATGATCCAGATTCTCTGTTGAATCTACCGTCATGGAAATAGAAACTTCAGAAGTTGTGACCAAATCTACTGGTACTCTGTACTTTTCAAACGTTGTGAAAACCCTCGCCAGAAAGCCATAAGCCATAAGCATGCGAGAGGAATTAATTGTCACGATAGTTATTCCCTGCTTAAAAGCTATTGCACGTATATCGCCATCAAACCCGGAACTTGAACAGATCTTAGTTCCCTTTTGATCTGGTGCAAAGGTGTTTTTTATATACACGGGTATATCTTTTTCAACCGCCGGTTGTATGGTTGCAGGATGCAATACCCTGGCCCCGAAATAGGCCAGTTCGGCTGCTTCTTCAAAACGTATTTCAGGTATAAGCTTAGCCTCAGAGACAAAACGCGGGTCACAGGTATACATGCCGTTTACGTCTGTCCAAATTTCGATGGACTCAGCATCTAATGCGCTTGCAACTAAACTGGCCGAATAATCTGATCCTCCCCGACCGAGCGTTGTAATTTCCCCAGTTTGATTATGCCCGTAAAACCCGCCCATGATTATAGTTTTTCCCTCACTTAACATTGATTTCAGGTGGGCGGCCTTGCTTTTTATTTGTAGAGGATCAGGGTTTGCTTTGCCAAAATTGTCATCGGTATGAATGATGTTGCCGGCATCGATATAAACCGTATCCATAGCAATAGCCCGGCCACATGCTGCAAGCAAATAGGCGGATAACCGTTCGCCTATGCTGGAGATTACATCCACCGTTTGTTTACTGGCTTCGCCATCTTTATAAATATTTGCCAGGGAATCGTCGAGCACAGTAAAATTTTTATCGATCCACTGCTGCGCTTCCTGCCCGATCGCATCTTTATTCTGCTTGCAGTGATCTTTTAGGAAGTTTTGAACAATGCTCTCATGGCGTTCTTTCAACTGCTTGCTCAACTCCTTAGCATCCTGATAACTGCCTGTCCGGGCAAGCCTGATGGCCTCAAGAAGGGTGTTGGTAGCTTTATAGATCGCAGAGACTACTATTACACGGTTGGTATCCTTCGATGCTATTGTAAGAATGCTGTTCCATGTATTTTCATCGGCCATGGAGGTTCCGCCAAATTTTGATACTTTCATTCTGTCTGGGTTGCCTTTGTTTTTTTTGTAGCTGAAACATTTTGGGCTAAATGTTGCATTAGCACGAAACTCATTAGTGCCGCTGTTGGGGCGATAACAGACTCATCAATATCGAATAATGAACTGTGCAGCGGATGTGAGGTTTCAGGGGAATTTGATGTGCCCATTCTTAAATATAAGCCGGGAACTTCCTGGGAAAAATATGCAAAATCTTCAGCCCCCATGCTTTGGCGGCTCCTTCTGGTGTTTTCCCGCCCGATTTGATTAGCAATTACGGTGTCGGCAAATTTAAAAAGGGACTCATCGTTTATAACTGCCGGGGCACCTCTGTTCACCACGGCTTTTATAGAGGTTTCATATAAAGATTGTGCATGATCGGCTATTGCAATAATCTGTTCCCGGAACAAATCCCGATCTTCCTCCCAAGAGGTTCGAATGGTACCGCCAAAGGATACCTTTCTGGGGATAACATTAAAGGTTTCTCCGCCGTGAAAGGTGCAAATAGCTATTACTGCAGGATCGCGTGCATCAGTAAATCGTCCCGGTAACTGATATAAGCTCTGTGCCAACTGATTGGCAATCCATACCGTATCTTTTCCGGTATGCGGACGAGCGGAATGGGTGGTTTCGTGTGCGTCTACTGTAATTTTAAAGGTATCAAAGGAAGCTGTTTCTGCTCCACTCTTTAACCTGTATTTCCCGCTGGGCATTGTGGGATCGCAATGCAAGGCATAAACAGCATCCACTTTTTCCAGTACACCGTCTTTGATCATTTGTAAAGCTCCACCGGGGCTTAACTCTTCAGCCGGCTGCCAAAATATTCTAACAGTTCCGGATAAGTAATTGGAATGCTTATTAAGAAGTTTTGCAATGCCAAGTGCTATAGTAGTATGCACATCATGACCACACATGTGCCCGAACCCCGAAACTCTCGAGTTATAGGGTACCTCTTTTTCATCATGGATAGGCAGGGCATCCATATCAGCGCGGTATGAAATAGTTGGACCGCCATTTGAGCCTTTTATATCCGTGTACAGCCCGTTATGATCAGAGAAAGTCTGGGCCTGTATGCCGTCATGCTGAAGCATCTCCCGTATGGCACGCGCAGTTTCATATTCTTTCCACCCCACTTCAGGATTTCTATGCAATCGTCTTCTGAAATGGATTAACTCCTTATTGATTTCCTGCGCAGTGTGTTTAAGTTCTTTATATAAAGGATCCATTATCATTACCGCAATCAACAAGTGATGCACTGCGGTGACTATCGTATCAAAAGTTCTGTATGGACAAAGATCAAAATACTAAGAGAAATTCTCTGTACCACCCTTATTAACCTGCACTAAAAGATGTTCCGCATCCGCAAGTAGAGCTGGCGTTAGGATTTTCGAATACAAAGCCTCGCGCATCCAGTCCGTCGTGAAAGTCAACTAAAATACCACTAAGATACATTATATGGCGCTTATCAACAATCACCTGTATGCCATGATCTTCAATTATTTCGTCTTCGTCGTTCTTTTTATCAAAGCCAAGAGCATAACTCATGCCGGCACATCCGCCCCCTTTTACACCGATTCGTAGATATTGATCGTCGGGGAGTTTATCTTCAGTAATAATTTTTCTGACTTGCTGCGCTGCACGTTCCGTGAGATTTACAGCACTTTCTTCTGTTTGATGATCAAATAATGGTTGTGATGACATAATTTTTCTTTCCTTTATTTAAACTTGATCTAAATATACAAAATTATTGAGGCAACATGAAGTGAATTTTATCGGCTGGTTTTTTGTCGAATAAACTAATTACCTTGCAGTGCCTGTTAATAAAACTAACTTATTACCCGATGAATAGAATCAAATCTTTTTTAGCTACCTCCGTAGTTGGTGGAATTGTCGTTATTTTACCTGTTCTTATTATTTTCCTGACTTTCCGGTGGCTGTACATGGTTTTATCAAGCCTTATCCAGCCCATCACAACACTTTTGATTAGTAAAACCGCCATGCAGGAACTTTTGGCTGATGTCCTGGTAATTGGTGCCATATTGCTGATTTGTTTTTTCATCGGGGTTTTTGTTAAAACAAAGCTTGGAAACTACATATACCGGTCACTGGAATTATCACTCTTTAAACAAGCGCCCGGATACACTATGATCAAGGAGACGCTCATGCTGTTTTTGGGAACAAAAAAAGCGCCCTTTTCCGATGTTGCCCTGGTTAATGTCTTTAACAGCGATACCTTAATGACCGCCTTCGTTACTGACAAACATTCCAGCGGAGATTATACCGTATTCATCCCCACATCACCCAACCCTACATCTGGTAATATATACCACCTTAAAGGTGAGAATGTTTTTATCATTGATGTTAAAGTGGAAGATGCCATCCGCACCATCATTGCATGCGGTGCGGGTTCTGAGGAATTTGTAGATAAGGTGAACCGGGATGCTACTGAGATAGAGTAAAATAATCTCTTTTATCTTGGCTGAACAATCGAATAACACCGGCGCTTACCAGATCAACAAGTATTTTGGAGGCTACTCGATTGCTAACATTCACCAGGTCAGAGAATTCCTTCACAGTAATGCGTTCATATTCGTTTAAGTACCGCAGTAACAAACGTTCATTATGTCCGAATTCAAAAGTTACCCCTTCACTTGATGATTCGTTTCGCAATATATGGATCACCTCTTTACTTGCCCGTACGCTTTTATCCAGGCGGCGCACATATGGTGCATCTTTTTTATTGGTTTGAACGGATACTGGCTTTATTACAGCTTCCTTTATTCTTACCAACATTATATCCCGTAAAAAATAGGGCAGTATTTCCATGGTGTATTTCACGTGCGGCGTGCATATTTTCTCAGCAGCCTGTTCCAGCAAAAACTCCTGCTCATGATAACTTTCTACGCCCACAATAGTTTTGTCATCATCTACGCCAATAAGTAAATTCCCACCTTTTGTATTGGCAAATGCACAAATTTCCCGGGCTATCTTTTCAGGTGAAGAAATAACCCTTTTGAACTCCAGATATGTTCCTTCTCCTGTTTTTATAAGCTGCTTCAGGTCCCGCAATGACATTCCCGAAGCCAATGAACCGGTATGTCTCATGATTCATGAATAAATATTTAATAGCAAAAGTACCCGCCTTTGATAGCCGGTTACATTAAAACTTCTTCTTTAGGTTCACGTGTCATTAATTCGTGAACAGCATCCTTGGGTTTACCACCTTCAAATAGTACATTATAAACATGTTTGGTAATCGGCATGTCAACATGAAGTTGTTGTGACCATTTATGTACAGAGTTCGTGGTATTTATTCCTTCCGCAACCATTTCCATACGGGATACAATATCTGCGAGCTTCTCGCCTTTCCCGAGCTGATACCCCACATACCGATTGCGGCTGTGCCTGCTGGTGCATGTGACGATAAGATCTCCAATTCCCGCCAAACCGCTAAAAGTATCTTGTGATGCACCAAGCTTGAGACCGAGTCTTTTCATTTCGGTTAATCCACGTGTTAACAGGGCGGCTGTGGCATTATCACCAAGTTCCAGCCCTTCTACAATCCCGGCTGCTATTGCCAATATATTTTTTACTGAACCGGCAATCTCTACTCCCAACACATCATGATTTACATAAACACGAAACATCGGCGTCATGAATATTTTTTGAACAATTCGGGCCGTGCTTTTCGCATTAGCGGCTGATACTACGGTTGTCGGTTTAAGCAGTGATACTTCTTCGGCATGGCTGGGCCCATATAAAACGCCTATATGATCATCAATGATACGTCCGTCTAAAACCTGGGCCAGTACCTGTGTCATGGTCATGAAGGTTTCATTTTCTATCCCTTTGGCTACATTTACTATAACCTCATGCCCCTTAAGATGGGGTTTCGCTAATTCGGCTAGTTTCCGAACCGTATGAGAGGGTGTGGCAATAACGACAACTTCAGCACCATAAAGAGCGGCTTCTAAATTTTCATGTGCCCGGATAGAATCCGGTAAAACAATCCCCGGAAGATAGATGCCATTGGTATGGGCATTATTGATGTTTTGAGCAATTTGATGCTCTCTTGCCCAAATATTTACTTCGTTTCCTGCCTGAGTAAGAACCATGGCCAGAGCCGTACCCCAGCTTCCGGCACCGATAACTGTAACTTTCACGTAGTCTGCTTTTCGTTTAATCTGCCTTTTGACGGACTAAAGGAAGAAATACGATTTTCTTTTCCTTCCATCAGCCGTTTAATATTTGTTTTATGTTTAATGACAATTAGGGCTGAAAGAATGGCGCTTAAAACAATAAGACTACCATCTATATCCCAATTCATTAAGTAACGAAAAATTAACAAACTAATTGGATAAATTATTGAGGCCAGGATAGACGACAGGGAAACATAGCGACTGGTAAAGAGGATAATTGCAAAAAATACAAGCACAATAGAAATGGAATAGGGCTCAATTCCATAAAGCATTCCGGCAGCGGTAATCACTCCCTTACCACCTTTGAAGCTGGCATAAAGGGGATACATATGGCCGGACACGGCCGCAGCACCAGCTATGATGCGCATAAATATATCCGTTTCCCAGACACTGATCACCGTTGGCACATCACCCACATAGTATCCCAGCTGACTTATGTAATAGGCTGCCGTAAAACCTTTGGCAATATCAATAAGGGAAACAACCAAACCAGCCTTCCACCCCAGCATGCGAAAGGTGTTTGTAGCTCCGGCATTTCCGCTGCCGTAATCCCGGATATCAATGCCCTTATACAGTTTTCCCATCCATAACGAGGTAGGTATGGACCCAAGCAGGTAACTTAATACAATTATTACAATAAATGAGCCCACGTGACAATATCATTAAAATGAGGTTTCGGCTTACTGTACCATAGGAAATTTAACAACAAACCAAAACAAAAATTGATCTGTAACTTGCAATAATTTAGCAAGCCACTAAACCAGTTAATTAAACATGCTTCTCCGCGTGATAAGATGACCGTACTAAGGGTCCGCTCTCGACATGCTCAATCCCTTTAGCTTCACCAATTTCTTTATAAGTAGCAAACATATCAGGATGAATCCACTCCTGAACGTCAAGGTGCATTTTTGTAGGTTGCATATATTGACCAATAGTCATCACATCCACTCCTGCTTTGGCGATGTCATCCATTACTTCAAATACCTCGCCGGGTGTTTCTCCCAGGCCTACCATAATTCCGGTTTTTGTGCGTAGACCGGCATCTTTACACCTGCGCAGCAGTTCCAGAGACCTGTCATATTTAGCTTGCGGCCTCACCTGCTTATATAGCCTTGGCACTGATTCCAGGTTATGATTCAGTACTTCAGGTTTAACATCAATCACGAGTTGCAAAGCATCCCAAACTCCGCGAAAATCAGGAATCAGAACTTCAATAGTTATTCCTTCGATCTCTTCTCTAAGGCGATTGATGGTTTCAACAAAAATGGGTGCTCCGCCATCTTTACGTTCATCCCTGTTAACGGAAGTTACCACAGCATGTTTTAGATCCATCAGTTTGGCGGCATTCGCAACACGATTCGGCTCATCCCAATCAAGGCCTTGCATAGGGCGCCCGGTTTTAATGGCGCAAAATCCACAGGAGCGCGTACATACATCGCCAAGGATCATAAATGTGGCTGTACCATTACCCCAGCATTCCCCCATATTGGGGCATCGCGCTTCCGAACATACTGTATTCAGTGAATAGTCATTTATTATTTTTGATACATCTTTGAATTTTTCTCCCGACGGCAGTTTTACACGCAGCCAATCCGGACGGCGTTTCTTTTCGGTTGGTTCCTGGCCTGGCGAGGATATAACATCTAATTCTTTAATCATTGCAAGTCCCGTACTGTTTCTAATATTACGTCAAAAGTGGTGAATAATTTCTATATGATAAGGTTTTTATTAGTCAGATAAATCTGTTAAGAAAAATCAATTAACTGCCACAGGCCGTTTCGGTAATTTCTGACCGGCCCGGAGGGTAACATTAAAAACCTTTTCAAAATTCTGTTTTAGCTTGTTCTTTACTTCTTCAATTTCCAGTTCTTTTTTCAACAGCTCGGCCAAACTTGTTACTTTTTTATCCTCAATTCCACAAGGGATTATGTAATTAAAATAATCAAGGTTTGGCTGTACATTTAATGCAAGTCCATGCATGGTTACCCATCTGGAGCATCGGATGCCGAATGCTGCAATCTTTGCCTCACCTACCCAAACTCCTGTTAGCCCTTTAATGCGCCGGGCACTTATTGCATATTCAGCACAGGTTAATATGACTACTTCCTCCAGATAACGCAAATATTTGTGGATATCAGTGAAATGCCGCGACAGATCCAGGATAGGATAGGCAACGATCTGACCGGGTCCATGGTAAGTAATATCGCCGCCCCTGTCAATTTGAACAAACTCGGCCTGCAGCCCCTGCAATTCCCCCTCCGTTTTGAGCAAATGGTTTTTATCACCGCTTTTCCCTAGGGTGTAAACATGAGGATGTTCAACCAAAAGCAACACATCATTGCTTCGGGAAAGATCCAACCCTTGATCTCTTCCGGCTATCTTTTCATCGATAATACGCTTCTGAATGTCAGCCTGCAACTGCCAGGTTTCCCTGTAAGCTGCCCTGCCCATATCGTGAAAATCAACTAACTTCATAAAGAATTTAGGTATAGGAGGGGTATAGGGTATTACGGCATAGGCTATATCGAGGCTATGTTTATTATGCCTTATACCCTATACATTAATACCACTATACCGTAAACATACACTTAGTGTTTTTTAGGGGGTGTTCCCAGATGTACACCTTCGCCATAAGCCTCTGCCGTAGCTTCCATAACTGCTTCAGAAAGGGTAGGGTGAGGATGAATGGCATTGATAATTTCCGGCCCTGTCGTTTCCAGAGCACGGGCTACAACAGCCTCAGAAATCATTTCCGTTGCCTCGGCTGCAAGGATATGACATCCCAGCCACTCCCCATACTTCTCATCAAAAATTACCTTCACAAAACCTTCGGTATGCCCGATTGCCGAGGCTTTACCATTAGCCTGAAAAGGGAATTTACCGACTCTAATCTTATAACCGGCTTCTTTGGCAGCTTTTTCAGTATACCCGACAGATCCTATCTGAGGCATGCAATAAGTACAGCCTGCAATATTATCATGATCCACAGGCTTGGGATTAATCCCGGCAATATTTTCTACACAATTGATGCCTTCGTGTGAAGCTTTATGGGCCAGCCATGGGGCACCGGTAATATCACCGATGGCATATATGCCGTCAACGTTGGTCTTAAAGTTTTTGCGGTCAACAAGGATATTGCCTTTTTCATGTTTCACGCCTATTTCATCAAGGTTAAGGCCTTCCACATTCCCCTGTACGCCCACGGCAGATAACACAACATCGGTCTCAATTTCCTGGGTGCCTTTTGGTGTTTTTACTTTTACAAGCAGACTTTTTCCTTTCTTCTCAACAGAATCTACCGAACTGTCAGTATGGATATTCATACCGGCTTTTTTATAAATCTTGCCTAGCTCTTTGCCTATTTCCTCATCCTCAATAGGAAGGATGGTCTTTTGAAGCTCAACAAGGTTAATTTCGGTGCCCAGAGTATGGTAAAAATATGCAAACTCAACGCCAATGGCCCCAGCGCCGATAACAAGCATACGTTTAGGCTGCTTTTCCATTTTTAAAGCGCCTTCATAACCAATAATCTTTTCTCCATCTATTTTCAAATGCGGCAATTCGCGGGCACGTGCACCGGTAGCCACAATAAAATGTTTGGCTGATACACGGTCGGTTTCTTTGCCGTCAGCATCTGTTATTTTAATTTCTTTTTTTGATGTAAAACTTGCCGAGCCTTTAACAACTTCAATTTTATTGGCTTTCATTAAAAATTGAACACCCTTGCTCATTTTATCAGCAACTCCCCGGCTTCGTTTAATAATTTTAGGGAAGTCAGTCTTGAAATCTTTAACTTCAATACCGTGATCTCCGGCATGCTTGATATAATCAAGCACTTCAGCTGATTTTAAAAGAGCTTTTGTAGGAATGCAGCCAATATTCAAACATACGCCCCCCATTTCCTTCTTTTCAATAATAGCAGTTTTTAAACCCAATTGGCTTGCCCTTATAGCAGCCACATAACCACCGGGGCCCGATCCAATCACGCATACATCAAATTCTTTAGCCATTTCTTTTTATAGTTTTTCTCTGTTAATAATTTTTGAAGCACTTTAAAATATGCTTCAATCACTTTTTTAAACTATTCGCCTCTGCAATTTACGGAAAAGAAGGAACTTTTCGAAGCAGAAGTTACACCAACGCCCCGGCAGTTTGTCCTTTCTCTGTATTTGTCCAAAAAAATGATTAACATAATTTGTTCTTTTTATTAATTAAACGATTACTGATTTCGGCAAATAATCATTTGGATGAAAGACTTTGCCTGCAAATGCACCCAATCAAGACTGTGAGGCTCTCTCCGAGTAAGTCAGTGATATGATGAGGTTGAACCCTTTTGAATAATGTAATAAATATGAAGTACTCCGATCTTGTATCCGCCACACTGGAGGATGATCAACATCGCCTAAATGCGATTCTTCGTAAGCTCTTTCCTGCTTTGGTTCAATTCATGCGGGGCACCATGAGCTGCTCAAATACTGATGCCGAAGATTGTGCCCAACAAGCCATTCTCGATACACTTGAGAAGATCAGAGCCAACAAGATCAGAACCCCCGAAAGCGTATATCCGTATTTACTTAAAACATGCCGGAATAATTATTTCCGGTTAAAAAGATATAATAGTAGAATGAGCTCCGAAGAACATTTTACTTATCTAACAGATCCACCCGAACAAATCCGCAGTTTAGTAGATGAGGAGGAACTAACCATTGTAAGGGATTGCATTGATAAATTATCCTTAACTCTGCGAACTTTTATAGAATATATTATGGCTCGTCCGGGAATCGAATCGGAACAAATTGCTGAAGAATTTAATACCAGCATACCGGGGGTATGGAGTAAAAAACACAGAATAGTTCGAATATTAGCTGATTGTGTAAAAGTAAAAATGAAATAACCGCAAGGGATTCTCTTCCCGTGCATCTATACCTATATAACCCATTAAGATTTCATAATTAGTTAATCCCAATGAAAGAACGCAAACATATTGAAGAGCGAATCGAGCTATATCTCGATGGCAGGTTAACCAATCAGGAGATTGAAGAACTTTGGATTGACATCCTTTCCAAACCGAAATATCTTGATCACCTGAAAATTAACTTATCCTTAAGAGAACTTAATAAGAATAAAACAAGGTCTGTTTCATTATTAGATAAGAAATATCAGCCTTGGGCTATTGCAGCGGCGGCCTTTTTTATTCTCTTACTGATCATTTTTTTCAATACAGGCAGCAACAGTTCCTTAGCAACCGTTACTCGCATTGAATTGCATGAGCTCGAAAGTCCTAATATTAAACGCTCGATACAAGATGAATTAACGGGTGCCGATTCCCTGCTTAATGAAGCTTTTAATGCGGCGGTAACCGGTGAACATGAAAAAGCAATTAGCCTGTATAGTATAGTTCTCAACGACTATGACTCTTTTGACTTCGAGGTCTATTTGAACCAGGGCATCTTACAATTTAATGCAGATAATTATAAAGACGCGAAAGTTTCATTTCAATCAGCCTATGATTATGCAGCAGAGCCATCTGATGAACAAAAGTCTCAATGGTTTCTGGGCAATACCTATGTGAAATTAGACTCACTTGGCAAATCCAGAGAGTATATTACTAAAGTCAGCGAATGGAATGGTCCCTTTCAAAATGATGCCCGGGAAATGCTTCACGCTATAGGTAAGCAATAAAAAATTATAGCAATTGTCAGAATGCCTTAGGCACAGGCTCACTACCTGATGATGCATGGTTCATCAGCAATGGTTGAGCGGCTTTGATTCTTTCCTCCTTAGTTTTTTGCACCCAGATATAATTGAGTATTATAATTTAGCAGGTGTTAAATTACAGAAATAGCCGTTACATAGGTTCCTCAACTTAATAATCTTTTTGCTGCTCCCTTGAATGCTAAAACAGGATTTTTAAGTTCTGTAATTGTATCTTCAAATATAGCAGAGTTATAATAAAGGCTCGCTTATGATCCTTTACCTTTTTTGCATCAGCTCATTTCTTTAAATATCATGTCAAATCCGTTGCTCAATACCGATGAAAAAGATCTTGCTTTTGAGCAGTCCATAAGGCCTTCTCAGCTAGATGATTTCATCGGCCAGAGAAAAATACTGGATAACCTTTCCATTTTCATTAGAGCCGCCAATATGCGAGGCGAGCCTCTCGATCATGTGATGCTTTCGGGCCCGCCGGGATTGGGCAAAACAACCCTGGCCAATATCATTGCAAGGGAAATGGGGGTTCAAATCAAACCGACCACCGGTCCGGTCCTTGAAAAACCGGGCGACCTGGCCGGCATGCTTACTAATCTTGAGGATGGGGATGTGCTGTTTATCGATGAAATTCATCGTTTGAATCCGGTGATTGAAGAATATCTGTATTCGGCAATGGAGGATTACAAGCTGGATATTGTTATCGACTCCGGACCGAATGCCCGCAGCATTCAAATTGAGCTAAAGAAATTCACCCTTATCGGCGCTACTACCCGAAAAGGACTTTTGACGGCTCCTTTAAGAGCTCGTTTTGGGATTGACCTGCGCCTGGATTATTACGACACCGAACTTTTACAGCAAATTGCCGTCCGAAGCGCTAAGATATTAGGTATGGGCATTACCGACAAAGGAGCTCATGAAATTGCCCGTCGAAGCCGCGGAACACCCAGAATCGTGAACCGCCTGCTCAGGCGCACCCGCGATTTTGCCCACGTTGAAAACAAAAAAACCATTGACGACCGCATTGCCGACAAAGCGCTTAATGCTTTGGATGTGGATGCGAATGGACTCGATGATATGGATATCCGCATCCTCAATGCCATCATTCAGAATTACAGCGGCGGACCTGTTGGGCTGGGAACATTGGCTGTGGCTGTTGGTGAAGAAAAAGGGACTATTGAAGAGGTATATGAACCTTTTCTAATCCAGGAGGGATTTCTTCAACGAACACAAAAAGGACGAATTACCACCAGAAGGGCTTATCAGTACTTAGGCATTACCCCACCGGCTCCATCAGGACCAGAAGATCTTTTTCAGGGTTTTGATGATAACAATTAAAATAATTTTCTTAATGAAATTAAAATAAGATAACTTCATTATGCTATCAGATGCTTTTGTGAGAGCCCGATCTTTTTTGTACCTTCCTTCATTGTAATAAATCTTTCATCCTGTAAATTACTACTGTATAAATGAAAAAACTATTTACATCTGAATCCGTTTCTGAAGGTCATCCTGATAAAGTGTCCGATCAAATTTCTGATGCTATATTAGATGCTATGCTCCGCGAGGATCCAAATTCCCGCGTTGCAGTGGAAACACTGGTTACAACAGGCCTTGTTGTGGTCTCTGGTGAAGTAACCACCAAATCCTCTATTGATGTTCAGGAAGTGGTTCGCAAAGTGATCAAGGAAATAGGCTATAACAAAGCGGAATACCGCTTTGATTCTGAGTCTTGTGGTGTTTTGGTCACCATTCATAAGCAAAGCTCTGATATCGATATGGGCGTGAGCTCAAGCGAAACGATTGGCGCCGGCGATCAGGGAATGATGATGGGCTACGCAAGCCGTGAAACACCTACTTATATGCCCATGACCCTTCAGCTGGCCCACGATCTGGTAAAAGATCTGGCCCGGATCCGCAAGGAAACCAATCTGATGCCTTACCTGCGTCCTGATAGCAAAAGCCAGGTCACTGTTGAGTATGATGACAATAATAAACCTTTGCGTATTCATACTATCGTGCTTTCAACCCAGCACGATGAAGATGTTTCTCAGGGAAAAATCAAGGAAGATGTTATAAAACACCTCTTCTCAGAAGTAATTCCTGAAGGCCTTATGGACGCTGACACCATTCTTCACGTAAACCCGACTGGCAACTTTGTTATTGGCGGCCCCCACGGCGATACCGGCCTTACCGGCAGGAAAATAATTGTGGATACCTATGGAGGACGCGGCGGCCACGGTGGCGGTGCATTCTCAGGAAAAGATTCAACCAAGGTTGACCGTAGCGCAGCTTATGCGGCAAGACATATTGCCAAAAATGTTGTAGCAGCAGATCTTGCTGACGAGTGCCTGATCCAGTTAGCCTATGCTATCGGTGTTTCAGAGCCTGTTTCCGTTAATGTGGAAACATATGGTACTGGTAAAATTGATGATTTGAAACTAGCAGAAATCATTCACAATACTTTCGACTGCACTCCAAGAGGTATCATCAACCGATTCGAGCTCACCAAACCTATCTTCCAAAAGACAGCCGCATACGGGCACTTTGGCAGAAATGAGTTCCCATGGGAACAACTCGATTACGTCGAAAAACTGCAAGAAGCTGTACAAGCTTCAACCGATCTGGTATAAATACAACATTGGGCTGACGACTTCTGAGTCGTCAGCTTAGTTTCAGTTGCTGCTGAGACAAGCGTAGACGTTTAATCAAAAGACTGCTGTGAGGCTGTTTCAAAAGGCTGCACAAACAGGTAAGCGTCCACGCTTGCCTGTTTTGTCCTCGTGCAGTATGAGTGCATTCCCGCTAGGCGTGAACGCCTCACGGAGCAGTTTTATACCTTTTGATACTACCTCGGAGCTCGGAGTCTTTTAAGTGTTCCAGGCCTTTTGGATAACAAAGTATTGACGATTTCTTTATCGCCTGTCCAATTATCTATCCAATTGATTTCCCGCCCAAATTTTTACTCCCCTTTCTTCTCACCATATGCCTTATACACGCACATAGGCGGTATATTCATTATTTTGAAGTTTGTTGTTACACTGGAGAATTGTTTCTTGAGGGGCTCTTCAAGATGACTGCTGGTTTGGTAGGCTAAAAATAAGCCATCGCCGTTCAACATCTTTCTGCTTTCCAAGAGTATCTTGTCTTTAACATCTTCTTTCAGGAATGAGAAGGGGATTCCGGAGATAATGTAATCAACTTTTTCATGCCCGGATTTACCCAAAATTTCAGAGATATTCTCAGCGCTATCCAGATGAACGGATACCCGGTTATCTTTGATTTTCTTAAGGGTTGTTACAAAATCCTCGTTGGTTTCAATCAGAATGATTTTGGAACCGGGGGACATATGCTCCAACAGGTAATGAGTAAAAACTCCGTTTCCGGGCCCATATTCAACAATCACCAAGTCTTTTGAAAAATCAATAGGCTCACATACACTCTTCACCACCCGTTCTGAAGTAGGGGTAACAGAAGCTACATTTTTGTCTTTAATGAAAGTCCTTAGATAGTTGGTCATTGCTTATATGTTGTCGTTGAACATTGGTGTTATAGGTGGTTTTAATATCTGCAGCCAAATGTAGCAAATTATACTGTTTTTTGAACCCGTGCCACACAGTTTTATTTCACTATTACCTAAATTCACAAATTCTATAATTCTTTCTCTACCTGTTCGATCTGATCACGTATGCGGGCGGCTTCCTCAAATTCAAGATTTCTGGCCGCCGTCTGCATGGTAGTGTTCAGGTAATCAAGGAACTTCTGTTTATCTTTAAAAACTACTTCCTTCATGGCCGGATTGGGTTTATAGGAAATACCATCTTCGGCCACTTTCATTAGCTCAAGCGGCTGGTCCTTCTCGAAATAATCCTTATCCAAATCAATGCCTTCTTTTGAAATTAATTGAGGATCAACCAGCGGCTTCAGTTCCTTGACAATCGTGGTCGGGGTAATATTATGCTTTTTGTTGTATTCCATTTGAATGACCCGGCGCCGGTCGGTCTCTTTGATCACGCTGGCCATGCTGTCGGTCATTTTATCGGCATAGAATATTGTTTTGCCTTCAACGTGCCGGGCCGTTCGTCCGGATATCTGGAACAGCGATGTTTCCGAGCGAAGAAATCCTTCCTTATCGGCATCAAGAATGGCCGCCAAACTTAATTCCGGAATATCTATACCTTCCCGCAGCAGGTTGATTCCCACAAGCACGTCGAAGTCTCCTCTACGATAGCGGTAGAGTACCTCTACGCGTTGCATTGCGTCCAGCTCACTATGCATGTAGGCTGCTTTGATTCCGAGGTTCTTAAGGTATTCTGAGAGCTCTTCGCTCATGCGTTTGGTGAGCGTCAGGCAGAGTACCCGTTCCTTTTTGGGAATGCGGATGCGGATTTCCTCAATAATGTCATCTATCTGGTTTTTCAGCGGACGCACCTCAATTTCGGGTTCCATAAGCCCGGTAGGGCGGATGATCTGTTCTACAAAGGCGCCTTCACTTTTCTCAAGTTCATATTTGGAAGGTGTTGCACTCACAAAAATGCATTGATTGAGCATGCCTTCCCATTCCGGGAATGTAAGCGGACGGTTATCCATTGCCGAAGGAAGCCTGAAGCCGTGTTCCACGAGATTAATCTTCCGCGAGCGATCGCCTCCGTACATCGCGCCGATCTGGGGTATGGTCTGGTGCGATTCATCAACAACCATCAGGTAATCTTCCGGGAAATAATCAATCAGGCAGTGAGGCCGTTCATCGGGCTTTCGTCCGCCGAGATAGCGGGAATAGTTCTCAATACCTGCACAGTACCCGATTTCCTGCATCATTTCAATGTCAAACAGGGTACGCTGCTCCAGTCGGTGGGCTTCCAGAAACTTTTCTTCCTTATGAAGCACATCCAGCCTCCAGGCCAGTTCATCGCGGATCTGCTCAATGGCCTGCTTTAATCTGGGTTTGGAAGTAACATAGTGCGACGCCGGATATATGGTGAACTGATCTACCTCTTCCAGTATATTTCCGGTGATGGGATCAAATATCGCCATTTCCTCTATTTCATCCCCCCAGAACGTAATGCGCAGGGCATTTTCTGAGTAAGCCGGAATCAGGTCAACCACATCACCGCGCACCCGAAATGTAGATCGCTGGAAATCAATATCGTTGCGCGTGTAATGCAGCTCCACAAGATCATACAACAGCTTGTTTCGGGGAACTTCGGTACCGGTTTTTAAGGTAATCACCAGTTTTTCATATTCGCTGGGCGACCCGATACCATAAATACAGCTTACCGATGAAACAATTATGACATCCTTGCGGCCTGAAAGCAAAGAGCTTGTAGCCCGCAACCGCAGTCTTTGGATCTCATCATTAATAGACAAGTCCTTTTCAATATACTTATCCTGAGCGGAGATGTACGCCTCCGGCTGGTAGTAATCGTAGTAAGAGATAAAAAACTCTACACAGTTGTCCGGGAAGAAGTCGCTCAGCTCACGGTAAAGCTGCGCGGCAAGGGTTTTGTTGTGGCTCATCACCAGGGTAGGCTTGTTGTGCTGCTCAATGACTGAGGCAACCGTACGGGTTTTCCCCGACCCGGTAATGCCCAGCAAAGTCTGGAATTTCTCGCCCTGGTCCAGACCTGTTAAAAGTTCCTGAATGGCATTAGGCTGATCGCCCGCAGGCTCAAAAGTTGAATCTAAAGTAAATGACGACATTAAATGTTCTGCGATCCACTATCTGTTTGAAATGAATATTATGCTTTCTTTAACAGCAAAACCTTGCGAAAATTGCTTATATGAACTTAATTATCCTCAAGCGGCCGTAAGTTCTGGCTCAGTTCCATGCGCTTAATAATTAAATGAAGCAAGGATAATAAAAAAGGGTTTCATAATGGTTTTCGCTCAATAAGGTTAGCAAATAGCAGCATAATTGTTATTATAAAAACAATATAGAAAGTTTATTTCAAAATAGTGTTTGGAGATCCTGCAGTATTTCATAGGACAAGAACGATATATAGTAACGACCCACTTCCGGAGTCATATCAATGGCCCAAATACAGGGCCGAGCTCACATGAATAAAATAAAGCCTGATTCGTCAGGGCTGGCTTATCCTAAGAATCCAGCTTGAACCTGGGAAGGTGAAGCTCCCAATGTATGGCCATCCATCGCAGGCCGATCACAACTCCCATACTCAGGATAATTATGGCGGAGGGATGTAGGGCAAAGGGTTGCAGAAGCAGGTACGTTGTGGCCCCGGCCAGGGCGGCCGTAGCGTAAATATCGCGTTGCATGATCATCGGAATTTCATTGGTTAAAACATCCCGAAGAAGACCGCCTGCCGTACCGGTTATGGCCGCCATAATCACAATGATAATTCCACTGGATACCACGTTTTGGGTAGCCTGGGCACCGGTTATGGTAAAGACCGCCAAACCCAGGGCATCTGCATAAAGCAGGGCCTTCAAAGGAGGTTTTTTATAACGCGTATATCCAATAGTAAAAAAGGCGGCGAAAAGTATAACCAACAGGTAAAGAGAATCGGTGATCCAGAAAATCGGATACCGATCCAGTAACAGGTCCCGGGTAGTTCCGCCACCTATCGCCGTAACTAAGGCGATTATCACTACCCCTAATAAATCCAGCTTCTTGTGAACGGCTGCCAAAGCCCCTGATACGGCAAAAACGGCAACTCCAAACAAATCCAGGAAATATAAAAACTCGAGATCATCCATACCTGTTAGCCCAAACGGTTTATCTAAAGCCAGCTGAATGAGCATGACCATAGTTCTTCGATTTTCCTATTGTGAGTGAATAATTCTATCAATGCACATGGGTGCAATCGATTCAAATGTTTGGATGATAGAAACTTTTTTCCAAACAATCTTACGAAAGGTAGGTTTTTAAGTAGTTCTTTGTATGCTTCTATTGTTTTCAGAGCAATGTGATTTAACGACCTATTCACCTTCACCGGATAACTGAAATCCACTGAAAGGTCTACCTGTATACTTCTAAAATCCTTTTGAAGCGATGTGGATTAGATTATTGGTAATAAATTATGACAGGAATTATTTCAGGGTTTTTATCCTTTAAATTAGAAAAATGAGGGAGAATCATGAACCGATTGGAACATAAAACAGCAATTATTACCGGCGCGGCAAGTGGCATGGGTGCCGCTGAAGCCCGCTTATTAGCAACAGAAGGAGCCAAAGTGATAGCCACCGATATTCAGTTGGATAAACTGAACGGCGTTGTGGATGCTATTAAAAATGGCGGGGGAGAAGCCCTGGCCGTGAAACACGATGTTACCAAAGAGGAAGACTGGGATAATGTAGTCCGAAAAGCCGTAGAGGAATTTGGGCAAATTAATGTTCTGGTTAATAACGCGGGTATTGGGGGCGCGGAAGGATATGCTACCCTCGACAATATAGACCTCAATGGCTGGAACAAGTTTATGAACGTAAATGCTACCGGTAACTTTCTGGGCATAAAAAAGGTAGTTCCTGAAATGAAAAAAGCGGGTGGAGGCTCTATCATCAATACCTCATCTATCGCGGGTTTAGTTGGGGGCGCGGCCGGCATTCACTATACAGCTTCTAAAGGTGCAAGTCGATTGCTGGCAAAAGGCACGGCAATGGAACTGGCTCCATTTAACATTCGCGTAAATTCCGTGCACCCCGGGTTAATAGATACGCCAATGGTTTCGATTGTAATTGAAGATGAGGCTTCACTTAGTGACACGTTGAAATTCATTCCGTTAGGTAAGGCCGGTGATCCGGAAGATGTGGCAAACCTGGTATTGTTCCTGGCCTCCGACGAATCAAAATATATCACAGGTGCAGAAATCCCGGTAGACGGTGGCTATACGGCCAGATAACGTAATGCATTATTGTGAGGCCGCGTTTTCCGCCTACGCCGTGCGGAACCCGGCGGCTTCCGCACGGCGTAGGCGGAATATGGGTGGTGGCCGGCTAAACAACACTATTCGAGCCCCACTTCGAGGTTGCCATAGCAGGGGGGATCTCCGGTTCAAACTGTCCGCTCCTGCGCTCGGCGGCCCGCAGGGAATACGCAATGGAATCCGCCCCGCCCTGATAAACGGCTTGAACGTACCCAGCAACCTTGCCAACATACTCAGCTTCTTCCGTGAAGCCATCTGCTTCGGTACTTGGAAATTGTGCACCTTGTCCGCTTCGACCTGAGATACGGTTACCCCCGGCGATGCGAGATAATCAAATTACTTACCGACCCGGAGGCCGGACCAAAAATACCGTCTTTAAGTTTGCTATTGGTTGAGGCTGAGGTAAAGGTTTAGGTTAAGACTAAATCTCATACAAAGATATATAAAAAACATATCAAAACCATATCAAGGCCGTAAATATACAGTGTTGATATGGTATTGATACGGTTTTGATATGGCATTGATCAAACGAAGATCGGAGGATGATTAAAAAAATATAGTTCAGGGTTTGTATCTATGCAGGGTTTTCTTATTCTGTCAGAGACTTGCAAAAATTAGCCCTATGCCTGTGACGCACAAGGCGAGGCTGTGGGTAGAAGGGGGGCTGGATGTTGTCTTTTCTGTTTACTGCAACCGATATAAGGGGCTTTTCACGGCATGCCCACCCATTTTGAGGACATGGGTGTTGATCATGGTGGTGGAAACATAGCATGGGAGTTTTGAGCACTTACTTATACAAAAATGCAATAGCACACAATGCCTGGTTTTGCGTATTGGGAGCTACATTCCGTTCATTAGCCAGATAATTCAGGTAAGCCACGATTTCCTCCGGCGCGATTTCCTTTGGATGTTTCAGCTTATTAAAGCGGATCAAGCGTACGATCCAGGAGGTATAGGACTGCTCGGTACGGTAACTATACCCCCGGCGCCTGATTTCTTCCCTGACATTTTGCAAGAGTTTGGATTTTGCCATATACAATATATTTGTTGCCGTTTATATACAGATACTCCAGGATGCAAAGCCTTGCGGTAATCTCAATAAAAAAATTATGTTAAGGTATTATTGGGCGTGTTATTGGGATGAGGAGTACTCAATTTACCTGCAAGATATTGTGGTATATGAGAGAAGCTTTATATTGGTTAGGATTTATGAAATTCAGGTGTTATAATAAATACATGTTATACAAACCTTAAATTTAAAACTTTATGAAAAATCGAACCATTCAACAGTATAATTACCACCAATGGGCCAATGAATATTTTTTTGACATTTCAAGATACTCCCAGATGAAGTTTATACCCGAAAGATACAAAGCGTGTTCTCATCAGTGGAGGAAGTAGTGAAACATATTTTTATAGATGGAGTTGGTGCTATGCCATGTTGGCGGTAATTGAAAACCGACAGAAAAAAGTTCAAATTGATAAATTTCTAAGTAAAAAGTATGAGCAAAATAATCTTTGATAGCGGAATTTCACTCGATGGCTTTTTCGCAGGCGATAACAGAAGTCCAAACAATCCAATGGGTGGCGTTTCAGGAAAACTACATCAATGGATGTTTAAACAAAAAGCATTTTGGAAACACATCAAAATGGAAGGTGGACAAGAGTATGGGGCAGACAGTAAATTAATCGACGATGTGTTTGAACGGACAGGCTCTTACATTATGGGAAAGAGAATGTTTGAAGAAGGCGAAGTAAGTTGGGCTGAAGATTTATACGAAGCAGATGTATACGTATTGACCCATGAAAAAAAAGAACCTTGGAAGCATGGCGCAAATACCACTTTCTACTTCATCAATGACGGAATAGAAAGTGCATTGGAAAAGGCAAGACAATCAGCCAAAGGAAAGGACATAAGAATACAAGGTGGTGCGAATACCATTCAGCAATTTCTGAATGCAGGGCTTGTGGACGAATTTTTCATTCACATTACCTCTGTTTTTTTAGGGAGTGGTATCAGATTGTTTGACGGAATTGACAAAGACAAATATGACCTTGAAATTGTAGAAGTTATACCATCTGATTTGATTACTCATTTGAGATACAAACTGACGAAAAAATAAAACCGCCACAAGCCATATGCAAACCGTTAAAACACCTTATTTTTAAATAGAAGCGCCATATAACAAGCGCTTCAACAGGGACGCGCCTCGCCGTTGCGTTGCCGAGCTTGGTTTTTGTGGCTTTCTGTTCGTTACTTGCTAATTAACATTAATGCGCCCGTTAAGCGCGGGGCCGTTATACTGCTATCAATCCTCCAACAAAAATCAAATGCCAATTAAGAGGATCGTACCAAACATTAAATCAGAAGCTCCTAAAAAGAGCATTGAATTTTACGAAGGATTCATAGGAATGAAAGCTGCAATGAATAAGGATTGGATTATTACTTTTGTTTCAGAAAGTAACTCGACTTCCCAAATAAGTGTCATCCGTCATAATGGATCAGATGTACCTCACCCAGATGTTAGTATTGAAGTAGATGACGTTGACCAAATGTTTGCCAAGGCAAAAGAACAAAAAATTGAGATTGTATATCCCATTACTGATGAGCCTTGGAGCGTTCGCCGTTTTTTTGTGAAAGATCCCAATGGAAAAGTCATCAATATTTTGAGTCATCTTAAATAATCCATTCCTGTAGCCGTATAACCAGCATTATTCGGACAGGTCTCGCCTATTCTTGCAATCTTCAATTTTTATAAACCTTCATTTATAAAAAAATCAATGTTCTGGTGCCTATGAAAACAATATTTGACAAACCAACCAAAGAAGAACTGATTAGCCGGATTAACTCGCTAAACAAAAACAGCAACGCTCAATGGGGTAAAATGAACATTTCCCAAATGGTCAGACATTGCACATTATGGGACGAAATGGCTTTGGGAAAAACGAAACTCAAACAAGTGTTTGTCGGACGTTTGTTTGGCAAAATGGCATTGAAAAGTATGATAAAAGATGAAAAGCCATTGCAACGTAACATTGGCTCACTTCCCGAACTTATTATTATAGAACCAAGCGGTGACTTAGAGATTCTGAAAAAACAATGGATTACATCGCTTGAAGAATACGCATACTTAAACGATGACCACGAATTTATACATTCTTTCTTTGGTAAACTAAACAAAAAACAAACAGGTCTATTGGCATATAAGCATACCGATCACCATCTAAGACAATTTGGTGTATAAACAAACAGCGTGGTCTCAAAACTACAGTTATTGTTTGAATGATCCCGCTTTTTAGAAACCGCATCAAGTCGGACATGCCTCGTTTCTTGCCATTCAAAATGGTTGAATTTGTTTTATATTTCGTTGTGATTAACCTATTTCCATATAAATAACCGTCATGCCGCTTATGCGCCGGGTCGTTATGACCTTATCTATTGTTCCCGGTTATGGAACTTATTATATTGAGCAATGCGTGTATTTTCTCGTAACACTTTGGTTGAGTATTGGAAAACTCATACGAATGCCGAGGAAGCTCTGAAATCTTGGTTTGCTGAGGCAGAAAAGGCTCGATGGAACTCTCCGGATGATATTAAAAGAAAATACCCTCACGCTAGTATACTTCCAAACAATCGTATCGTTTTCAATATTAAAGGGAATAATTACCGGCTTGTTGTGAAAATCAACTATGATTATGGTCAGGTTTTTATTCGATTTATTGGCACTCACGCTGAATATGACAAAATCAACTCTACTGTGATTTAATTTAAAAGGATCATTTTTATGAAAATCCATCCTATCCATACCGAGCAAGACTACAAAAAGGCTTTAGCCCGAATAGAAGAAATATTTGATGCCAGTCCCGGGACTTCAGAAGGCGATGAACTGGAAATACTGGGGATTTTAGTAGAGCAATTTGAAAAAGAACACTTTCCCATTGATTTTCCTAAGCCTGTTGATGCCATTAAATTTCGAATGGACCAGCTTGGGCTGTCACAGAAAGATTTTGCGAAACTGCTGGGTTCACGGTCGCGTGCAAGTGAAATACTGGCCGGTAAAAGAGCATTGTCATTGCGTCAAATCAAATTGATAACCAAGCGGCTGGAAATACCCGCAGATATTTTGCTTGACGAAACAGAATCGGTTACCTAATGAGCGCATTAACGCGGACGCCATCGTTTTCTATTGATCCATGAATGCAAGTCTTGTTTTCGAGTGATATGAAATCTTTAGATTACTCATGGATGATTGAAAGAGTAGAACGATGCTACAAGCAAATACGGGAAGTAAGTGAAAAGGTTGCTGATTTGCTTGCAAAAGTTTTAAGAAAAAATCATCTACGGCGAAAAAACGACTATGCAAAATTCTCCTGACCATATTCCACAACTCCTGGACGAGATTTATCGTAAAGAGTCGCGCCGGGTGTTTGCCACGCTGATTCGCCTGCTTGGAGACTTCGACCTCGCGGAAGACGCCCTGCATGACGCCTTCAAAGCAGCGTTGGAGCAATGGGGCGAAAAAGGCACTCCTTCCAACCCAAGGGCGTGGCTTGTTTCCACTGGACGGTTTAAAGCAATCGATCGCATGCGACGCCAGTCAAAATTCGACCCATTGCAAGAGGAACAAATACGCAGGATAGAAGCCAATAAAGACGACCCTTCCACGCAAGTTGACAAACAAATTGAGGACGATATTCTCCGGCTGGTCTTCACCTGTTGCCACCCTGCCCTGTCTTTCAACGCGCGCATAGCTATGACCTTGCGTGAGGTTTGTGATCTGACTACCGAAGAGATTGCCCATGCTTTTCTTGTCAAACCCTCTGCCCTGGCCCAGCGGATTGCTCGTGCCAAGACAAAAATTCGTGAAGCGAGAATACCGTTCCAAGTCCCTCTGGAGCATGAACTGCCGGACCGGCTCGAGGCCGTACTTCAGGTTATCTACCTGGTATTCAATGAAGGGTACTATGCCTCATCGGGCGAATCGGTAACCCGTCTCGACCTCTCAAACGAATCGATCCGGCTCGGACGCCTTCTGTTCGATTTGCTGCCGGACCCTGAAGTTTCAGGATTGCTTGCCCTTTTGCTGCTGCACGAGTCACGCAGGCTGGCCCGCACCACACCGGAGGGAGATATCATCCTTTTGGAAGATCAGGACCGCTCGCTTTGGGATCACGACTTGATTGAAGAGGGATTGTCGCTGATAAAACAGGACTATTTATCCAACCGGGCAGGTCCATATATCCTGCAGGCCGCCATTTCAGCCGTACATGCCGAAGCAAAGAGTTCTGATGATACAGATTGGGCACAGATTGCCGGACTGTATCATCTTTTGCTGCGCATAAACCCCTCTCCTGTTGTTGAATTAAACCGTGCCGTCGCCATAGCCATGCGCGACGGCCCTGAGGCGGGATTGCAACACATTGATGCGATTCTGGATCGCGGGGAGTTAACCGACTACCATTTGGCCCATTCGGCCCGGGCGGAACTGTGCGGGAAACTCGGCCGGCCAAACGAGGCACGGGCCTCATGGAAACGCGCCCTCACCCTCGCACAACAGGACCCGGAACGGCGATTCATTGAGCGAAAACTGGAAGAATTGGGAATTTGATTTTCAAAAATAAAAATAATTCAGCTTGTTTGTCGATTTCTGCTTCTGCCATTCGACTACCTAGTGAACGCAGTACTATTAATTCCAATAAAAACACAGAGGAAATACCATGAAATTTATGATGTTTATGATCCCAAAAATCTATCAACCCGGTACCCCCGCCGATGAACAAATAGGAGAAGGATTTGCTCCCCCGGCTGAAGCAATCGAGGCGATGACGAAGTTCAATGAAGAACTGGCCAACTCCGGAGCCCTAATTGCGCTCAACGGGTTACATCCCCCGACGAACGGTGCACGCGTATCGTTCGAAGGCAAAAAACCGGCGGTAACCGACGGTCCATTTATAGAGGCTAAAGAGGTTATCGGCGGTTATTGGGTAATCGACGTAAATTCAAAAGTAGAGGCTGTTGAATGGGCCCAAAAATGCCCGGCTGCCGAAGGCGATGTGATTGAGATTCGCCCGGTTTTTGAAGAAGAAGATTTCCCGGAGGACGCCCGGCAGGCGGCAGATAATCCGGCCGTAAAAGAAGCCCTCGAACGCGCTAAAGCAAGACAATAAATATAATAACCAACAAATATAACACGGGGTCCGGGAAGAGTGATCAACAGATTCTTTTTATTCGTTATCCGGACCTCATCTAAACAATTAGAGACTCGTTATGAAATACATTTGCCTTGGATACATGGATGAAGAAGTTTGGGAAAAGATGTCTGAAAGCGAGCGGAACACCTTTGCCGACGAGTGTTTTGCGTACGATGACGAACTTCGGAAGAATGGTAATTTCGCAAGTGGGGAAGCTTTGCAGGAATCACAGAATGCCACTACATTGAGATGGCGCAGTAACAAAGTCTCCATCACTGATGGTCCCTTTGCTGAAACCAAAGAACAACTGGGCGGCATTATGATGCTTGAAGCCACCGACTTGAATCATGCCATCCGCCTGCTGTCAAAGCACCCCTCTCTCAGGCTGGGCCAGAGTGGCAGCAGTTGGGAAATTCGTCCGGCCGCCGATCTGACAGCTATGGTTGAAGAGAGCGAGCAAAGAAGGCAGCTCATACCGCATGCGACTCACCTACATCGAACCGCAGCCGGGACGAGGCAAGACCACTGAGGACTCTGACGAGGCTGAAGTGCGCCTGACGAAGCTCGAAGGCGGTCCTAAAAGGCTAAGAAAAATATAAATTAGGTTTGTATCTATGCAGAGATTTCTTATTCTGTTCAAGACATACAAAGAATTTCCCTATACCCATGACACACAAGGTGAAGCTGTGGGTGGGAGAAGAGTGCTGTAACAAGACGCGTTCAGCGGCTGTGTTGGCTTAACAAAATTCGCGGAGTTTGCGCATAAGCCAAGGTGCCGTTAGAATTTGGACTGTCGCTTTTGCAATATCCAGTTGCCGTACTTAAAGATTAATCACAGACAAAATAACCAAAAAAATAGACTAACAATTAAGAAATGGATAGTATAGAACAAATCAACCACATAAAGGCTCCTGTATCAATTGTTTATAAAGCACTTACTTCAGAAGAAGGTCTAGGGCAAGTATGGACAACTAAATTAAGAGTAAAACCTGAAGTTGGTTTTGTCAATGATTTTGACTTTGACGAAGGATACCTTACAAAAATGAAAATAATAGATTTGCAAGTAGATAAAAAGATTAATTGGGAATGTATAGCCTCTGATAAAGAATGGGTAGGGACGGGCATATCTTTTGAACTTACTGAAGAGGATGATACAACAACTGTAATCCTTAAACATTATAATTGGAGAGAAGTGACGGACTTCTATCGTTGGTGTAACTATAATTGGGCAATGTTTTTATTTAGTTTAAAGACATATTGCGAAATTCAAAAAGGATTACCCTATCAGGAACGAAAATTCTGAAACGCAGCAAGGTTTAATAATCAGCATTCAAACAACCATTTCTACTTCACCAGCATCATTTGTCTGATCTGTACTCTGCTGCCAGCTTCCAGGCGGTAGATGTAGGTTCCGGTGGAGAGGTTGGCGGCGTCGAATGGCACCTCATGATAGCCTGCCGGGAGGTTTTCGTTGATCAGCATTTCAACCTGTCTGCCCAGTATATCATAAACGGTAAGACGTACATTGCCCTCCTGTGGAAGCCCGAAATTGATCCGGGTAACCGGGTTGAACGGATTTGGATAATTCTGGTCCAGTTCCAGATCAACAGACATATCGGGGTTTTCAGCAACAGAGGTTATACGGCCGGTAGAGAACGACAACGTATCTGACCAGGGACCGGACTCATCGCTTGTCTCGGCCCGCACACGCCAGTAGTAGGTGGTCAGGGATTCCAGGTCAGAAAGCAAATATTCGGTGCCTTCTACATCGGGTATATTAGCCACCTCTGCGAACTCACTATCCCTGGACACATGGACCGTATAGGTGTCTGTATCATCCACAGCATTCCACTCCAATACCAGTTTGCCTTCAGATATAGTGCTTTCATGGGCTGGTTCGGTAAGTTCCGGAGAGCTTATCAGCGGTTTGCACGCCTCGGTATCACCGGTGATCGTCCAGCTAAGATCATCCATAAGCTTCTGCCGGGCATCGGACCCATCGCAATATTCCAAACCTTCAGCCCCCAGAGTTATGTTGCCATTAACATCCTTCTCCGACCAAGCGATGAGCGTTTGATCATAATTTTCAACCGAAATGGCTGTATGGTTAAGCATATCAGGCATATGCCTTACGCTGCTTACATCCCAGTCCCCAAGGTCCTGATTGAAAGCGCCGGCCCCTTCGAACATGCTGGCCATATTTGAAATGGTGCTTACATCCCACTCACTAACGTCCTGGTTAAAATTTCCGGCGTCTCCGAACATTAAAGCCATAATGTCCACATCAGAAAGATCGGGCGCGTCGGTAGCCGGAACAGTCAGGTTACTTGCGCCGTAAAAAGATCTTAACATGGACGACCATTTATTATCGCCCCATTGTTCTATGGTCAGGAGTTTTTCCTTATCACCGGTATCGTTTAAATAGAAGCGGGGGAAAAGACCGGAAATCTTTACACGATAGATGCCTGGTTCGTCAAAATCTATGGTTACTTCACCACTTTGCCTTAAAACTATTCCTTTTTCATCAGAGTCATCCACCGCTTCCCACTGTATGTCATAGTCATAAATTCCACTGGTAACCGGAATAGTGATTTGATGGTCTTCAGAAGGACCGGGATTATCAGTTTTCCAGGTAGTGGTAAACAGAGAACACCTTTCCCTGTCGTTATTAACTGTCCAGTTATACTCATCAATGAGAAGCTGGCGGGCCTCCGCGCCAGCGCAGTAGCCCAGACCATTCGCTTCCAGGGTTACATTATCTAATAGTTCCTGCGCCGCCCAGCCCATCAACGTTTTATCGTAATTGTCAACCGACATGTCGGTATTATTCAGCATTGCAACCAAATTTGAAACATTGCTTACATCCCAGTTTCCGATATCCTGATTAAAGGAACTGGCGTTATTAAACACAGCACTCATATCCGAACCTGTTACCCCGCTCACGTCCCAATCCCCGATATCCTGATTGAAGGCGGTTGCGCCGGCAAACATTGCTCGAATACTCGTCACACTGCTTACATCCCAACCCCCAATGTGCTGGTTAAAGGACTGGGCATCAAAGAACATCTGGTACATATCGGTTACCTTGCTCACATCCCAGCTTCCAATATCCTGATTAAAGGATTCGGCCCCGAGGAACATCCTCTGCATTGTCGTCACATGAGATACATCCCAGTTCCCTATATCCGCGTTGAAGGATACAGCATCACTGAACATATGGGCCATATCAGAAACGCTGGTGAGATCAGGAGTATCGGAAGCCGGTATGGTCAGGTTACTGCACCCCTGAAAAGCGGCATGCATGGAAGCCCAGGGTATATCCCCCCATTGTTCCACCGTCAGTATTTTATACTTATCACCGGAATCATTAAAATGTATTCGGGGGAAAGCACCCGTTATTTCGACACGGTAGGTGCCCGGCTCATCAAAATCAATGGTTACATCTCCGGTCTGATCGAGCAGACTGCCGTTGATTACAGGATCATCGACAGCTTCCCAATATATATCGTAATGATAAGTACCGTCTGATGTCGGAATGCGAATCTGGTCATCCTCAGTCACCCCTTCATTATAGGTTTGCCAGGTGGTGATGAAGGCCTCCTGGGCGTCAGCCGTTTTAACGGCCGTTAGGAATACCGGCACAAAAAACAGAAGCAACATGGCCGGAAAATGCTTCACATTTCCATGGATGTTATTTCTTTTATTTACAGATTTACGTCTTCGTATCTTATTCGAGCTCATTATATATGATTTGGTGAATAATGTTCTTATCAAAGGTATTGTGTAGCCTAGGTTCCGTATGGACATGGCCGGAATTACAAACCTTAATACTATTTGTAACAATAGATTAGATACACATCAAACAGACAACCTATATTATAATAGAATATTAATAATTTAAGTAACTAATGCAAATGATGTCTGCGCGCGCAACAATCACCCGCCTACTATAGCCGCTATATTTCTGTGTATAAATATTTTCATTCTCTCATTATTATAATTATAATGAGCCTGAAATTTACAATCGTTTAGAGTGATTAATATTGTAGTTCATTAAATCAAATTATTTATTTAATAAAACCAATATGAAATCTATTTTTACCGTAAACAAGATAATCCTCATATGCTTTTTTCTTGCTGTAGTCGGTTGTGGAATTTCGGATACAGAAAACAGTGAGCCCCTTAACGATACCCTGGAAAGCTCCGATAATATATTGGTCCTGCCAGAGCAGCAGAGACAACATCATTATACATTGAGTGAATTAATACCCGGTTATGGTGGGTTTTATTTAATAAATGAGGATAGAACTCTCGTCGCCGGAGTAACGAGGCCCGATGAAGTTGATCAGGGTAAAGCCAGCGAAGATATTAGAAACTTCTTCAGTATAGAAGCTCCGTCTATAGGTAAGGAAGTGGAGATCATCTTTAGACCTTCAAAGTATACTTATACGCAGCTGATTGATTGGTATGATTCTATCATCGCGAAAGCCTGGAATACCGCTGAAGTGAAGGGGGCTTCTATAGGTGTCCCTGAAAATAAGTTGTTTTTTATCATTACATCGAATGAAGATCTGGATAAGGTCAAAGCCGTGCTGGCTGAAAATGATGTACCCGAGGATGCCGTAGGATTTTCTTATTCCAGGAACGAGCTGACGGAACCGAATCCCGTTTATTGGAAATAAAATATGCTGTTAGCTCAGAAGTCTGTATTAATAAGCATCTACCCTTATTTCTTGTAATAAAGACATCTTAAGCGGCACTCCCGTCTTTAAGGAAACTCGTGTGCCTGTTAAGACTATTTGGGATTACCTGAAAGGTTTTATCTTAAATCACCATAACAAATCAGCTGGGAAAACTTCCTGTGCCTTATAGTTGATCCACCTTGGCGGCCAAAATAAAGTCATTTTCGCTCAAAGCATTGATGGCATGGGTATAGACGGTTAATTTCACCTTCCCCCAGGCCAAAAAGATCTCGGGATGATGGCCTTCTTCTTCCGATAGTTCGCCGACCTTTACGGTAAAATCCAGCGCCTGCCGGAAGTTTTTAAACTGGTAGGCTTTTTCAAGATGATGCTCGTCAACAAGCTTCCAATCTTTGGATAAACGGCCGTAATACTGCTGCAACTCATCGCCTTTAAGGGGTGGGGTCTCCGGAGTACATGCGGAACATCTGCGTTCTTGTAGGTTTAATTCTTCGGTGCTCATGGTTTATGATTAGGTGTGTTTATAGACACGCTCACCGTGCTTTGGTGCCGCGTAGGCCAAGTTCAATGGTGCCAAAATGGGCAAAGATACCAGGGACAAAATACTGTCATTTCATCAGGTTTTTTTCTGCTGAACCATAGTCCCTCCTTACTAGTTATGACTATAAATAAGAAAAATTATTCAGACATTTCAATATTAAACTCTTTATAACGGCAACTTCTATAATTATATTTGCTTTGATAGTGGCCGGGTTACCGATTCTGAGCTCTGGCGCTTAAGTAATACGAACTATCGGCAAGATTAAAATCGTTAACTGAAATGGTGTTAGAAACTGTTATTGCCTAAGTCTTTAATATAATATACTTCAGAATTATGAATACCGTCAGTAATTCCGAGATCACTGAAAACCAGAAGAAAACATGGTCAACCGGAGATTTTAACCAGATTGCCCGGCAGAATGTGGTGATGGCTGAGGCTCTTTGAGCTGATGCGGTCCCCATCCGGGGCAGCGTGTCCTGGATTTAGCAATTTATCGCTGGATTTACACGGTAAAGTGTAATCAAGAACCCACTCCCATCGTTTCCGGCGAACGCTTTCAGGGATTATATCAGTTTTTTTTAGTTATTCTTATATTAACCGCTAGTAAGGCCAAGCTGTTTAAACCACAAGGCTATAGCTGTTTATCCTATTTTAAAACATTGATATAACACTATTATCCCATTCAAGAAATGAACTGATATGTATCATAAAATCATTAACACAGACAATTACAATACAACGATTCTGATTCGTATCATGGTAGGGTCTGTTTTTCTTACCGAAGGTATTCAAAAATTTATCTATCCATCTACCCGTGGTGTTGGCCGGTTTGAAAGTATGGGTTTCCCTGCCCCTGAAGTTTTTGGCAATTTCGTAGCGTATTTGAAATTCTTGGCGGCATGTTGATTTTATTGGGCCTGATTACTCGCGGCGGCGCTCTGATGACATTCAGTATTATGACTGTTGCTATTATCGTTACCAAAATCCCCATCGCCTTTGGGGAAAGCTTTAGCCCCTTTGTATTGCGTGATCTTAACACTTATGGCTTTTGGAGCATGGCTCACGAAATGCGTACTGACTGGGCCATGTGGCTGGGTAGCCTTTTTCTGATCTTCAAAGGCGGCGGAAAGTGGTCAATTGATTTACGGTTATTAAACAATCGAACAAAAAAGAACTGATTTTAAGAGAATTCGAATTTCAGTCGATCTTCTGCTTTACAAGTATGATGGCGACGGCTAACCCAGATACACTAACCGAAATCGATACTGTTACCTTAAGGTAATTTTGCATACATGGATCATCAATACAACGAACTCAAACGAGATCTAAAAACGCCCGGTGCGATCTTAATGGGGCTTGGTTCCATTGTAGGCACAGGCATTTTTGTGAGCATTGCCATCGCCACACAAGTTGCGGGCAATGGAATCATCATTGCAGTTGTCATTGCCGCGGTACTGGCCACATTTAACGGGCTTAGCAGCGCTCAGCTCGCCGCCGCTCATCCGGTCAGCGGCGGCACCTACGAATACGGATATCGATTTTTGAGCTCCTGGTTTGGATTCACCGCGGGATGGATGTTTTTAATTGCCAAATCAGCTTCAGCTGCCACAGCAGTTTTAGGATGCATCGGCTATCTATTTTATGCATTTGATATAAATGTTAACAACTGGATGAATGTTGGGGCAGGTTTATTACTGCTTCTGTTGATGACTTTTTTGGTTTCTGGTGGAATTAGCCGAAGCAATCAGGCGAACAAAATTATTGTCACTATTACTCTTTTGGGGCTTGCTGCGCTCGTAGTTGTTGGTTTCTTATTGAATGGGATACCGACACGTCCTATTGTAGATGCGGTAACAGAAACGTCCGGATCATCCATTCTCTATGCCTCAGCCCTGATGTTTGTAGCATATACCGGTTACGGACGCATTGCTACACTGGGCGAAGAAGTGGATACGCCCCGCACTACCATACCTAAAGCTATTATCCTTGCTATGGTAATTATTGTGATCCTGTATCTGGCTGTATCTCTGACTGCCCTGCAAATAATGGGAGCTGAAGCATTCGGCCAGACGGTAGTGGGTGAAGCGGCCCCGCTTATGGTCGTGACGCAGACGCTGTCGACTCCGGTAATCGGTCCCGTAATAACTATTGCTGCTATCACGGCCATGCTGGGCGTGTTGCTGAACCTCATCCTCGGGCTTTCCCGTGTGATGCTGAGCATGGCCCGCCGCAGGGATCTGCCCGGAGCGATTGCTAAAGTAAATCCTCAAACTCAGAGTCCGGCTGTTGCCGTATGGATAACCGGTTTAATTATTGGCCTTCTGGTGTTGAGTGGAGATGTCGTTTTCACCTGGTCTTTCAGCGCTTTCACTGTTCTGATCTATTACGCCATTACAAATTTATCTGCATTATTCATGCCACCTGAATTAAGGCTATATCCACAATGGATACCCGCATTGGGTTTGGCAGGGTGTCTTTTTCTGGCATTTTGGATTGATCCCATAATTTGGGTCAGCGGACTTGCATTACTTGGTACCGGGCTGTTTTGGCATATGTTGGCTCTGAAATTGAAAGCAGGTAAAGAATCATAATGCACTCTACATCCTGTAATGAAATACGTTTTTTATCTGCTCCAGGGTTGTCTATATACTATGCGATGGGCCTAACAGGGCTTTCTTGAATACTCCGGTGTGTATAAGATTCCCAATGCCAGCTCTATTTGCGAGATTCCCAATAACCTGGTTTTCGCCTAAGATGCATAATCGCGTAAATGAAAACAGTTTGTTTATCAGAAATTGTGTATATGATTTCAAAAGGAAATCGGTCAAGTAAAATTCGCTGGACACTTTTTGATAACGGGGTTCCTGAATCTGGAAATAATGAAACCTGAGATAAAATACCTTCTACCTCGTCAAATAGTTCAGCACCTAGTCCCTCCCTCTTTTCTTCATAATGTTCAATAGCATTCCTCAACTCTCTGGCAGCTTCTGGATGATACCGAACAGTCACTTTTTTAGAAGCTCCCTAATTTTCCTGTGAACCTCATCAGCAGAAATGGTTTCTACCTCACCAGAATCAATCTGCTCTTTCCTGCGATTTATTTCCTCAATCCAGGCTTGCTCAATATGTTCTTCGTGGCCTCTATCAAGACTGTTTATGAGCCGTTTCGCTAATTCAGCCCGATGTTTTTCATTGAGTTCCAGGGCGGACCTTTCTATTTCTTTAAAATCAGAGTTCATTTGTTCAAGGCTGGTAATTATAATTTAATCTATTTAAAAACGAGAAAATATGACAATTATTTATTGGATATTCTCCAACCGTCGCTATCTACCCTACCACAGCCTCCTCCTATACAAGGCGAGCCTTCATGTCTCGTAGGCGCTCTATCTCGGCTTCACGATCCTTAATCTGCGTCTCGTACTTGTCCTTGAGCGACTTCTCTGCGAGCTGTTTCTCAAGCTTTGCTCGCTCAAGGTCGCTCTTTAATCCCTGAACTTCCGAGTCTTTCGTTGCAGCTGCTTTCTACAATTCATTCACAAGCTTTGCATCGGAAAGTTGGGTAGCAGTCTGCTTGTCCTGGTCGGTTAACTTGAGCCGTTTGTCCAATTGCTGCTCGAACTCGTGATCGCGAACCTGCTTGAGTATATCCACATAACCCACCTCGTCAATTGAATGCTTTTTTGCAATGTGGACAGATGATTTCATGCATAATTATTTATCCTTCGCGATTTCCCTGAGGTTAGTACAACAGCGGCGAGGGCCTTAATGGGTAACAGCTTGTCAAGTGCACTTTTGTGGATGAGGGATTCGTAACCATCACTAAATACAAATATTCATCATTAATTGCCAGGTGATGTGGACTCATGGAAGCCAGAGCTCTCGTGCAATCTTTGCTTGATGGGAATCGAAAGTTTTAACCAAACAAAATTGTCTGAGTAGACGGCCGTTCTTTTAACGGACAAAAAAAACAGTAATTACAAAGGGTTCGAAGCTCCCCTGCGGTGGAATTGCATGCCAGTGACCAGACCCGTTTTCGTTCAACCTGGCTCTTTATCATCATTGTCGGCAAGCGCCCAGTTATTGCTATTTTAAGCATCCGGGGTGGTGGCAAGGTTATTAAGTTAAGAAAATTGGGGAGAATGACAATTGGTGAATTGGTCAAATTACAATCTGCAATTTTTCCGGGCATACAACAAGATACTTTTCTTCCGGATTCTCACCCGGCCTTGTCACCCTATGGGGTCATAGTTCCTCAGGGCCTTTACAACCCACCATGCACTAATTCACTTCTCCCCCCTTCTTTTCTACCGCAAAAACCGTTAGTTTTACACACCTATTACATAATCATCAACTTTGCCACAAGCTAACGGCCCCAAATCCATATGAAATCCCTGGACAA
This sequence comes from Balneolales bacterium, assembly GCA_040878085.1. GTDB lineage: Bacteria > Bacteroidota > Rhodothermia > Balneolales > Natronogracilivirgulaceae > JBBDMU01. The sequence goes on along the minus strand of JBBDMU010000012.1, from coordinate 30,037 downwards.
ACATCGAGTACGCATAGACGAAATCGACACACAAATCCTTGAGCTGCTGCGTGAAAGGAACGACGTCGTGAAACAGGTCCGCGATACCAAAATAAAAAATAAGCTCCCTATTTTCGTCGCAGACCGGGAATCGGAGAAGGTCACTTCTTTTCGCAAGAAAGCTCTTAAATACGACCTGGATGCTGATTGGGCGGAAGATTTCCTAAGGATGATCATGAGCGCTTCCAGGGCCAGCCAGTCAAACGCGGAGTTTCCCCGGGCTACCACCGAACCTAAAACGATCCTCATTGTCGGCGGACGGGGAGGAATGGGTAAACTTTACGCCCGCATAGCCCAATCCAGTGGGCATCACGTGCGCATACTGGACAAAGACGACTGGAACAAGGTCGGTGCTCTCACTGATAACGCAGATGTGGCCATTATCTCTGTTCCGATAAAGGTAACGAAAGAGACCATCGAAAGAATAACGCCTCATTTGCATGGTGATACCTTATTAGCTGATTTCACCAGTAACAAAGCCCAAATCCTTGATTGCATGATGCAGTGTCACAGTGGGCCGGTTGTGGGTCTGCACCCCATGCACGGTCCGGATGTGAATAACTTATCAAAACAGCTGATGATGGTCTGCCCCGGGCGCGGCCCTGAGCAGTACGACTGGCTGATCAAACAATTTAATCTGTGGGGCATGCGCGTGAAGGAAGTCGACCCGGAAGGGCACGACCACGCCATGAACCTGATTCAGGGCCTGCGCCACTTCGTAGCGCTGCTTCACGGCTCGTTCATGAAGCAATTTGATCTGAAACCTGAAGATATCACCGATTTCTCAAGTCCCATCTACAGGGCCGAGCTTATGATGAACGGGCGAATTTTCGCTCAGGATGCCGAACTTTACGCGGATATCGTATTTGCAAACTATGACAGGAGAAACCTTCTTATTGAATTTTTTGAGCATCACAAGCGCCTGGTGGAACTGGTTCAAAATGGAGACCGTGATGGCTTTATCCGCGAATTCAAAGCCATCAGCGAATTCTTCGGCGACTTTGCCGACCAGGCCCTTGAAGAAAGCAGTTATTTGATAAACAGACTGGCTGACAGATTCGCTTAACCCACGCCCTCTGAGTGCATTCACTGCTACGGCAAAGCGTTCACGCTCGCCGGGATGCATTCGTGCATCCTGGGTGCATTTTAGTGCATTCCTCAGGACAACCGATCTCACATGCCACCATCAATCTATCAATTGAACATGACCATCGGGTTTAGTCCGCCTTTAACCAACCCCACTTCAACTCCTTCTCATCTCCTACTGCCAGCAAGACTTTAGTAGGAGTTGGTACGGCCTTGGTCAGGACTTGATCAGGCTTTTTACGGTCTGTTCCTGTCTATTTTAGAAGAATAAATAAACTTTCAGGATGGAACAGATGTTGTAAATTTATTGACAGTTTTTGAATTAGAAGAAAAAGTCATTTTTATGTTCAACCGGGAAGGCATTCAGTTATTTACGTACAGGAATATCCGTATCAGCCTGGATTATAGCTGGTTTATTATTTTCTTTTTGGTGGTGGCCGTGTTAGGGACCGCTTTCTTCCCCCAGCAATATCCGGATGTGCCAATCTTTAGCGTTTGGGTTTACAGTATATTAGCTGCTGTTCTATTTTTCTCTTCCATTTTACTGCATGAGTTGGGGCACGCGGTAGTGGCGCAAAAACGTGATATCGGGATTTCGGAAATTGTACTGTTTGTTTTCGGCGGCATTGCCAAAATGAAAAAAGAACCCGATTACCCGAGAGCCGAGTTTGAAGTCGCCATCGCGGGCCCGCTGGTAAGTACGTTTATTGCAGGTGCTTTTCTTCTGCTGGCCGGGGTGCTGGAACCGGTTATTGATGAAGGCTTGCATGGGGTTTTCTGGTACGTAGGCTACATCAATTTGATTCTGGTGATTTTTAACATGATCCCGGGCTTTCCGCTGGATGGAGGCCGTGTTGCACGGGCGGCCATTTGGCATTACACAGGCAGCCTTAGGAGATCAACCCGTATCGTCAGCAATATTGGCCAGGGATTTGCATTCATCCTGATGTTCTTCGGTATTCTGGGGCTGTTTGGGGGCTCTCTGATTGTTGGGTTCTTCTGGATATTTATAGGTTTCTTTTTGCTGCAATCGGCTAAAATGGGTTACCAGATGGTCGCTTTCCGGGAGGGGCTTTCCGATGTGCCGGTCTCCGAACTTATGACTCCCAATCCCGTAACCGTTCCGTCCAGCGCCTCTTTGCAAGATTTGGTAGACGATTATTTCTTTAAAAATATCCATTCCTCGTTTCCGGTGGTTGAAGGTGAAAAGCTTGTCGGCCTTATTGAAATCAATCAGGTCAAACAGGTGAATAAAGAAAAATGGGCTTATACTAAGGTTGAAGATGTCATGACCCCGTTGTCACATATACAAACAATAAAGCCCGATGCCGATGCTTTTACCTTGCTTTCCGAAATGATTGACAAGCAGACCGGACGTATTTTAGTCACTGAAAACAGCGGGGTGATCGGTATTGTTTCGCGTAAGGATATCATCCAGTTTGCACAGTATAAGGAAGAATTACAACAGTGATCATAGCCTGTACTATGAAATGACACAAAGACTAAAGTTCTTGTGTAAACGTACTGGAAAAACCTTATTTTATGGACATCTTCATCAATAAATTATTATTTAAAATAAAACCAGGATAACCAGCATGGCCAGAGTCGAAGTTGTGATGCCCAAGATGGGCGAATCTATTATGGAAGGTACCGTCATTGAATGGGCAAAAAAAGTAGGCGATACTGTTGAAATGGACGAGACCCTTCTTGAAATCGCTACCGATAAGGTTGATTCCGAGGTCCCGGCATCGGAAGCCGGTACGCTGGTGGAGATTCTTGCCGAACCGGGCGATACCATTGAAGTCGGCGAGCCGATTGCTATTATCGAAACAGACGCTGAAGCTGCAAAAAATGCCGGTTCCGGAGAAGCCGGGGCCACTGCAACCACCGGTGATGAAGTTACCGAACCGCCAAGCCGTGATAAAGCCCTTCAGGATGAAGAAGATGCTGTGAAACAAAAACCGGAGTTGGCTCCTGAACCTGAGGCTGCACAGGAACCGGAAAAAGAAGGTGACTACGAGGAACCTCAGCGGAAAGGTGCCGATGGCAGGTTTTTCTCTCCCCTGGTGCGCTCTATTGCCAAAGAAGAGGGAATATCACAGCAGGAACTTGAATCTATTAGCGGCTCGGGAGCTCAGGGCAGAGTTTCAAAAAAGGATGTACTTGATTACCTCGAGCAGAAAAAAGCCGGCAAGGCCCCAAAGCCAAAAGAGGAAAAACAACCGGAACCATCACTTCGCAAACCGGGCGCAAAAGAAGGGGATAAGTCTGAAATCCACGCCGGTGAAATAGACGTTCACTGGCCTCAGGAAAACGTTCAGGTTGTCAAGATGGATCGCATGCGCAAGGTTATTGCCGAGCATATGGTGCGCTCCAAACAAACCTCAGCGCATGTTACCACCTTTGCCGAGGCTGATGTGACCGAGTTGGTGAAGTATCGGGACAAGCAGAAAAACCTTTTCTTCGAAGAAAACGGGTACAAGCTTACTTTTACTCCATTTTTTATTGAAGCTACTATTCAGGCTATTCGTGAATTTCCTTTGATCAATAGTTCTGTTGACGGAGAAAATATTCTACTTAAAAAAGATATTAATTACGGATTAGCCGTGGCCCTGGGCAAATCCGGTACGGGCGGCTTGATTGTCCCGGTTATAAAGAATGCCGGGGAAATGAACCTGCGCGGCATTGCCCGCTCTACCCATGACCTGGCGAACAAAGCCCGCGAGAAAAAGTTAACTCCAGACGATCTTTCCGGTGGCACCTTCACCTTTACCAACTACGGCAGTGTGGGTAATCTGATGGGAACTCCTATTATCAATCAGCCCCAGGTAGCTATATTTGGTGCGGGTATTATTCAGAAGCGTCCTGTGGTTATGGAAGTTGGGGGCAATGATGTTATCGCTATTCGCCACATGGTATACTTAAGCATGAGTTATGATCACCGGATCATTGACGGCGCACTTGGCGGGGCTTTTGTCCAGAGGGTAAAACATTTACTTGAAAACTTCGATACAAATCGTTCTCTTTAATACGTTAGTTGAGATTTTTAAGCTTATAGCCTGAACTTCGTTTCATGATAAAAAGCCGTGTTAAGGTAACACGTACTATTGCCGATAGTCGCAAGGCTATAGGGAAGATGCGTGAATCAGGATTAAAAATTGGTTTTGTGCCTACTATGGGCGCATTGCATTTGGGGCACATCTCGCTTATACAAAAAGCAAAAGAACTTGTTGATGTGGTTATTGTGTCTATTTTCGTGAACCCTACACAATTCGGACCCCGGGAAGATTTCTCATCCTATCCGCGACCCTTGCAAAAAGATCTTGAACTGTGCGAAGAGCATGACGTGTCGATGGTATTTCATCCTGATGTTGACGAGATGTATGGCGAAGAAAACCTCATTGATATTAAGGCCGGAGAAATGGCGAAATACTTGTGCGGGAAATCTCGTCCGGATCATTTTGACGGCGTCCTTCAGGTGGTAAACAAGCTGTTTAATATTATCCGGCCCGATGTGGCGGTATTCGGACAGAAAGACATCCAGCAGCTATACGTAATACGCCAGATGGTTTCAGAATTCAAAATGGACCTTGATGTTGTTATGGCTCCCACCAAGCGCGAATCTGATGGGTTGGCTATAAGCAGCAGAAACGTTTATCTAACAAGTTCTCAAAGAAAATCTGCCCCGTTTCTGTATCAGACCCTGTGTGATTTAGCGGATCTTATTAAAAGCGGCCAGGAAGATATCCAACCTTTCATCCGATCCCGTTCTGCTGAATTTAAGGAAAAAGGGTTAATTATTGATTATCTTAGCTGTGCAGAGCCGCCAAGAATGGTTCCTGTTTCAAGAATTAAAAAAAATAGAGATTATATTCTCGCCGGTGCCGTTTTTGCAGGAGATACGCGTTTAATTGATAATTTGATTATCCACACATAGTCAAATCACCCACTTTCCATGACACTCGATATATTTAAATCAAAGCTGCACCCTTTAAGGGTAACCGAAGCGGACCTGTATTACGAGGGAAGCATCAGTATTGATGAAGAGCTGCTTGAAGCGGCAAACCTGCTCCCCCACGAAAAGGTGCAGGTTGTTAATCTTAACAACGGCGCACGTCTGGAAACCTATACCATAGCTGCACCAAGAGGCAGCAGAGTCGTTTGCATGAACGGACCGGCTGCCCGTATTACGGCAGTTGGTGATCGCATCATTGTTATCTCTTATGCCCAAATGTCCCCGGAAGAAGCTAAAGAACATAAGCCCCGCATAGTAATCCTAAATGATAAGAACGACCCGGTAAGCGTGCTTGACGAGTCGGAGTATGGCAGGAAGACTGAAGTATAACCTTCCGACCATAAATTGGCTGTAACGGATAACCGGTGCACTCAGAGAACAACTAAGCGTACTTGACAAGTCGGATTATGGCAAAAAAACTGAAGTATGATTCTCTGTTTGTGATAAATTTCGACGGATTGCCTGAGTTAGCTCATTTCGAACAGTTTATTATCCTTTGATTCCAGAGGGATCGCCTTAACAAGGGGTTCCGCATTAGCGGCGGTGATGAATGTCTGGCCTTCATGCTCCACCAGCATCTTCAGGAATACTTCTATTTTTTGAGGATCAAGATCACCAAAAACATCATCTAAAAGGAACAGGGGCAAATCATCGAGCTTTTCGGTGTAATATTTTAATTGTGCAAGTTTTAAGGCCAGAGCAAACATGCGATGCTGCCCCTGGGAACCGAACTTTCGGATCTCCAGGTCATCCAGAAAAAATATAAGATCATCGCGGTGGGGGCCTGCCAGAGTTTGCTCGCGTTCACGCTCTTTATCAAATAACTCATTCAGCTTATCCCTAAAATGCCCGGCTATGACTTGAGGGTCTGATGAGGGCTCACAAAAGGTTCTGTATATAAAGTGGGGATGATGATTGATCCCGGCGATTAACTGATACCCCTCCTCCAGGAAACGGCTGTACTCCCGGGTTACCTCATACCGCTTCGCTACGATACGGGAGCCAACCTCTACAAGCTGAGCATTCCATGGCTCCAGGTAGGTGTTCAGGTTGGCCGCGCTTATGCCATAGCTGCTCAACAGACGGTTTCTCTGGCGCACAATCTTGCGGTAATCAATCAGATCGCGCAAGTAGGATACCGACAGCTGGGAAATAAAGGAATCCAGGAAGGATCTTCGCTCGACGGGTCCTTCGGCTGTAAGCTTTTTATCATCAGGCGACAACACAACAACCGGCACCATGCCAATCAGGTCTGAAAGCCTGTCAAGCGGACTTTCGTTGACCGTTATTTTTTTGCCTTCGCTGCGCTCGTAACTGCATCCCACTATAAAAGATTTACGAATGCTGCCTTCAAATTGCCCCCTGATCGAAAACCCGCTCTCACCCTGTTTCACCACATATAAATTGGAGCCCGAAACAAAGCTTCTGCTCATGCACAAGTAGTGAATGGCATCGATAAGGTTTGTTTTACCAATGCCATTGGGCCCGCTTATTAAGTTAAGATGCGGTGCAAAATCATATAGGGCTTCGGTGTGATTTCGAAAAGTTCTTGCTTCTAAATGTGTAATTTTCATTCTTCAAAGGAGCCATCACGGGCACAAATCCCCTAATATTTAAAACGTTGGGATTACAGGCATCAACAAAACTCAGGAATTCTGGTCTTTTGATTCATCGTTTGCAACGGTTTCAACTACAGTTTCCCTATCATCTGTATCTTCATTATCGGCTTTTGCCTCTGTTGATTCGTTATCTGACTTATCATTTTTTGGTTTGGCTTCATTCACAATAATGGTCCGTTCAAGGAATTCAGTATTATTTAATGCCTCGATTGCAGTAGAGGCCGCTTCTTTGTCGGCCATTTCAACGAAACCAAATCCTTTTGATCTTCTTGTTTTCCGGTCGCGGACGATAAAAGCTTTTGTTACTTCTCCAAAATTTTCGAATAGTTCCTGAAGTTCGCTGCGTTTAGTTTTCCAGGCCAGGTTTCCAATGTAAATATCCATAATTGTAATCTTTTTTTCAGTAATAGAGGGCGCCTCCAGATGATCTCCGGACGCCTGATACGTAATAGCTAAGTGTAATACTTATTCATCACATAAATATAATAAGTTACATCAAAAATCAAGTAACCAAATGATAAACGAATGCCATTATTGAATGATATTCTGTTTGTTATTGATGATCTATCCAGACCTGATATCGAGTGTTGATTTATCAGATGCTTTCACCATATGGTATTAAACCAAAAAGGGCACATCCCGTTAAGGTGCGCCCTTTTTTGATTCTATTTGATCCAGCGTACTTACCTGGTCGGCATGTTTCGGTAAGGATGGATTGGCTTGGATTCCGCACGCCTGTTTTGTTCACAGCCTCTTCCATTGGCGTCTTCCGCTGCACATGGAACCGGAGCTTTACCAAGACCTCGGCTATCGATGCGATTTTCGGATATGCCGTTGTTCTTGTAGAATTCAACGACAGCATTTGCACGACGCTGACTCAGGCGAAGGTTGTACTGGTCTCCACCTAAATGATCTGTGTATGCTTCTATATTGACACGATAATCGGAGGGCGCATTCAGCAGCAACTCCACGTTTTCACTAAGATCTCTTGCCGCAGCATCAGAAAGGTTTGATCTGTCAAAGCCGAAAGTTATAGTAGACAGATTTGTGATCACCATAGGATCGTCGGGATCAAGCGGATCGGTTCCCATTGCTATTTCGTCGCCGTCATTAAAGCTGTCGCCATCAGTATCCGGGTTATTCGGATCGGTATTATAATCGACAATCTCTTCATGGTCATTCAGTTCATCACCGTCAGAATCGGAATTCAGTGGATCTGTATTATAATCAAGCACTTCATCGCCGTCACTGAGGCCATCGCCATCGGTATCGGGATTTAAAGGATCGGTTTCATAAACAAGTACTTCATCTCCATCTGTAAGGCCATCGCCATCGGTATCAGCATTGAGAGGATCGGTTTCATATTCATAAAGTTCATCACCGTCAGATAAGCCATCGCCATCGGTATCCGGGTTTTCAGGATCGGTTCCAATTCTGATTTCTTCATGATCAGGAATACCATCACCGTCGGTATCCAGGTTTTCGTCAATTACTTCTTCACTGCCGGAGCATCCAGTTTGGATAAAAGCCACACAGGTAAAAAGGGTAAGGAATAGTAGTATCTTTTTGATTGATTTCATTAATGTCTCCAGCAAATTTGGGGTTCAGGGTATGGAGTTAAAGTTAGCCATCAAATAAATCATTATTAATGACAAAGTAAATAGAGTTCAGCAATCTTTCTTTTGATTTTTTAACATTATAGGCAAATTTATGTTGGGACAAAAGACCCCATTATGATTTTTCTCAGAAGAATTGCTACATACTGACAGTCAGGCAGGTAATGACGATTCTGAATATTATGTTCAAGAAGCAGCAATAAAAAAGGTGTGCAAAAAAGATTAAAAAATGCTACCTTTCATGTCTTCGGGGCTATAGCTCAGCTGGCTAGAGCGCTTGCATGGCATGCAAGAGGTCCGGGGTTCGACTCCCCGTAGCTCCACAGATAAAAAGCCTCACAACTTCAATTCATGTCGTGTGAGGCTTTTTTTATATTCGGGAAGTGCACCTGTGGATTACCCCCCCCTTTTCCACATTATCCTGAAAATTCCCCATTACCTTTCCAATCAGTTGCTAACAGCTTTATTAAGGCATTCTATTAACTTTTTCCCTGGTCTTGTACGTTAATTGGCCATGGAAAATTTAAATAAAAATGTTTTTATAGTTGGCTTGGATGAGTATAACTCCAAAGAGTTACAGTCAATTGAGAATGCTGATCAGTATAGCTTTATACCTTTATTCAGAGCGGATGAAGTTAAGCTGGTACTTAATGGGGGAACTATAGATTATGAGGACCTTATCAAACAGGCTAAAGAAAAGCTTGATAATTTTGAGGGCTCTATTGACGGGATTATTGGTTTTTTTGATCCGGTAATGCTGCTTACACATCACTTGTGTGAGGAATACGGTTTATATGGCCCTACCCTTAAAAGCGGGCTTCGCTGCGAACACAAATACTGGAGCCGATTGGAGCAAAAAAAAGCATCCCCTGAGAATATCCCGCCTTTTACTTTCCTTGATCCTTTTATAGATCATAAGCTGGAGGATATAGAAATAAAACCACCTTTTTGGCTTAAGCCTGTGAAATCGTACGGAGGGCAGCTTGGTTTTAAAATAAAGGACCAGAAAGATTTAGATGCCAGCCTGAAAAAGATGAGAAAGGGGATTAAAAATTTTGCAGAACCCTTTAATTACCTGCTTTCCCTGGCCGACCTGCCCGAGGAGATCAAAAAAATAGATGGATATCATTGTATCGCAGAGGGCATAATTTCGGGGTATCAATGCACTGTTGAGGGGTATGTATATGAGGGCGAGGTGCATACCCATGGATTCTTTGATTCTGTACTTTATGATGATACCTCTTCCTTTTTTGCCTACATCACCCCCAGCCGATTGCCTGAACCTATCCAGGATCGAATGGCTACTATCACCGAGAAGGTAATGAAGCAGATACAACTAAATAATTCCACCTTCAATATTGAATACTACTATGATGAACAAAAAGATCAAATCTGGCTTCTGGAAATAAACACCCGGATTTCACAGTCCCACAGTGATCCTTTTTTCAAGGTATACGGGCGTTCGAATCACCAATTCATGGTCAAAGTAGCTACGGGATTGGAACCTAATCCGGTAGAGAAAAATGGGAAATACAATATTGCCGGAAAAATTCATCATCGTGTATTCTTTTCTGAAGGGATTATTAAGCATATCCCTTCAGAAGATGAAATCAAGGAAATTGAAGAAGAGTTTGATTGCATGATCTTTTTGGAAGGGAACCAAGGTCAACAATTATCTGAATTGCCCGGGCAGGATAGCTACAGCTATCGTTTGGCCAATATATACGTTGGCGCCCAAAGCGAAAGAGAGTTATTGGAAAAATATGACCTGATTGTTGGACGATTAGCCATTGTTGTTGAAGAAACAGATGTTAAAATTGAAAGTTAGATTTTATGCAGTATATACAAGACTTCCCTGAACCTTTTAAAGTAATTGAAAATCAATGGATATCCATGCCCGATGGTGTGAAGCTCGCTGCGCGGCTATGGATTCCGGAAAGCGCTCATGATAACCCGGTACCTGTAATTTTTGAATATATACCTTATCGCAAGAGGGATTTCAAACGCATGCGGGACGAGGTAAACTACAACTATTTTGCGGGGCATGGATATGCCGGGGCCAGAGTTGATATACGAGGTAGCGGGGATTCAGAGGGTATATTAACAGATGAGTACCTTGATCAGGAACTAAGCGACGGCGAACGTATTATCGAATGGCTGTCCGACCAGCCCTGGTGCAACGGAAATGTTGGCATGATTGGCATTTCCTGGGGTGGATTCAATGGTCTGCAAATTGCGGCACGCCAGCCCGAAGCTCTTAAAGCAGTCATCACTGTTTGCTCTACCGATGATCGCTATGCAGATGATGTACATTACATGGGCGGGTGCCTTCTTGGCGATAACTTATCATGGGCTTCAGTTATGTTTGATCGCCTCTCTTTGCCACCCGACCCTGAAGTTGTTGGCGATAAGTGGAGATCGATGTGGATGGAAAGGCTGGACAAGACCGGCCTGTGGGTGAAAAACTGGCTTGAGCATCAGCGCCGTGACGAGTTTTGGAAACACGGCTCTATTTGTGAAAACTATGATAATATAAAATGTCCTGTGATGGCCGTGAGCGGGTGGGCTGATGGATATTCCAATTCCGTATTCAGAATGTTACAAAATTTAAACGTACCTCGTATGGGGCTGGTGGGGCCCTGGAGCCACCGGTATCCTCATGACGGAATACCCGGCCCGGCCATAGGTTTTCTTCAGGAATGCGAGCGTTGGTGGGATCAGTATTTAAAAAATGAAGAAACCGGAATAGACAAAGAACCTATGCTAAAAGCTTGGATGCAGGAGTCCGTACCGCCCTATACAAGCTATGAAGAAAGACCGGGTTATTGGCTTGGCCTGAATGAGTGGCCCTCGGATAAAGTGCAGGGAAAAAACTATGTCCTTAAGAATGACAAATCTATAAATTTTCAAAGTACTGAAAGATCAAAACCGCTATACGTTCAATCGCCTGTGAATCTGGGTATGTTTGCCGGTAAATGGTGTTCTTATTCAGCGGCGCCGGATTTGCCGGCCGACCAGCGGGAAGAAGATGGGGGCGCGCTGGTTTTTACTAGTGAGCCGTTAAAAGAAGACCTGGAAATAATTGGTATGCCTGTAGCTGATTTGCTCCTTGAGGTGGATCGCCCGATGGCGATGGTTGGGGTGAGGTTATCCGATGTGCGTATGGATGCTAAGGCTACCCGTGTAACTTATGGCATCCTGAATTTGACCCATCGCGATAACGACGAATTCCCCGAGAAATTAAAGCCCGGCAAGAAATATAAGATTGATGTCCACATGAACGAGACTGCCCATATTTTCCCTGCCGGTCATCGGATACGTTTATCCGTTTCAACTTCTTATTTCCCCATAGCCTGGCCATCACCAGAACTGGTTATGATGAAAGTATTTGGTGAGGAAAGTTCTTTAACCCTACCCGTACTTATGGAAGCCGGTGACAGTGCGGTAAGTTTCAAACCACCCGAAGGAGCCGAACCCACTTCAAAAATTGGGGTTCTGCAAGCATCTGATGTTCGTTGGAATGTCGTCCGGGACCTCATTATTAACGAATCTACAATGGACGTGCTTAAAGACGAAGGCAAATACATTATCAATGATATCTATCTTGAAATTGATGATTATATGCGGGAAACATACTCTATAAGAGACGATTCGGTAAATTCTGTGCGAGCTGAGACCTTAGGGAAGAAAGTATTAAAGAGAGGCAACTGGAAAATTCGCACAAGAACAAATACTATATTAACTTCAGACAAGATTTATTTTTACCTGCACGCAACTTTGGATGCCTTTGAAGGCAGTGAAAGGGTGTTTTCAAAGAACTGGCACGAAAAAATCCCCAGGGATCATATCTGACCCATAAGCTTGACTTCTATTATTTTGGGTTTCTAAATAACGTGAAGTATGTGAAAAGAGCTCAACAACTTGAGATTGGCGCTGAGCTTTATATCTTATTCAGGAACCTTTATCAATTTAAATTTAGGACTACATTAAATGGAATTATCAAAAAAAGACCTACAGGATTTTGGCAAAGATCCTGTTGAATTACGAGAATCTGAACACTACCAGCTGGAATACATTCAAAATTTCGTTGAGAAATGGGATGAATTGATCAACTGGGAAGCAAGAGAACAAACCGAAGGTGATTTTTTCATTCGGGAACTCGAGAAAAGGAACTTAAAAAAAATTCTTGATGTAGCTACAGGCACTGGTTTTCATAGTGTCCGCCTGCTAAGAGCAGGATTCGACGTAGTTAGTGCCGACGGAAGCCCGGAGATGCTGGCAAAAGCATTTGCCAATGGCCGGGATTTCGGATACATACTCCGAACTATACAAGCCGACTGGCGCTGGCTCAATCAAGATATCAACGGGCGTTTCGACTCCGTGATCTGTCTGGCTAACTCATTAACTCACCTGTTCTCTGAACATGACCGCCGAAAGGCACTTGCTGAATTTTATTCGGCACTAACCCATGACGGAGTTCTCATTATCGATCATCGCAACTATGATTCAATATTAGATAACGGCTTTTCATCCAAACATTCCTACTATTACTGTGGAAAAGATGTAAAAGCAGAGCCCGAACATATTGATCCGGGGCTTGCACGTTTTCGTTATGAGTTTCCCGATAAATCGGTGTTCCACCTCAACATGTATCCCCTGCGTAAAGATTACATGGTTCGCCTTCTTAAAGAAGTCGGGTTCCAAACAGTAAAAACTTATGCCGACTTCCAGGAAACGGATATGGTTGAAGATCCTGATTTTTATATTCACGTAGCAGAAAAGAAATATAAAAAATCATTTGTTGTGGACGGAGCATTTAAAGAAAGAAAAAAACCTGAAACTTCTGAAGCCGTAGAAAAATCAAAAGAATATTACGACAGTGAATCTGCCGACCGCTTCTACTTTAATGTTTGGGGTGGCGAGGATATTCATGTGGGGCTTTATCAAGACGATAAAGAATCCATCTATGATGCCAGCAGGCGTACGGTTGAACATATGGTTTCGCTCATTCCACATGAGATTACCGATAAGACAAGAATACTTGATCTGGGTGCCGGATATGGCGGGTCAGCCCGTTACCTTGCAAAAAACTATGGCTGCAAAGTTGTAGCTCTGAACTTAAGCGAGCTGCAAAATCAACGTGATCGTAAAATGAACAGGAAGGCTGGCCTGGGCCACCTCATCGATGTTGTTGACGGTAATTTTGAAAGTGTACCGTATGATGATGATTCCTTTGACGTTATTTGGTCACAAGACTCATTCCTTCATAGTGGTGATCGTGAAAAAGTAATAATTGAAGCAAGTCGCCTGTTGAGTAGTGGTGGGACTTTTATCTTCACTGATCCAATGCAGGTTAAAGACGTTCCAAAAAAGGAAATCCAGCCCGTACTGGATCGCATAAATCTGGAAACAATGGGTTCCATTGATTTTTATCGCAAGATGGCGACCAAATATGGCTTTGAGGAAATTATTGTTGAAGATCATAGTCCTCAATTGGTCAATCATTATAGCAGGGTAAAAAAAGAACTCCAAAGCAGATATGACGAAATCATAAAAATATGCGGGTCCGATTATGTAGACCGCATGATTGAAGGCCTGACGCATTGGGTTGATAAAGGTGGGAAAAACTACCTCAAATGGGGTATACTGGTATTCACCAAGAAATAAAAATAAACCCCGGACAAAGAATAAACAACTGGGTGATTCAACTAGCCGTTTATTCTCCCCGGGATTCCACCATAAATAGTTCATGTGGTAATCGCTAACCACATGAACTTATATTACTTAGCATCCCCTCCATACCTATTCCCTCAAGTAACCACTTGATATTTCCATATTAGAATCGTTCTGCAAAATTAGAAGCCAACGGCTTCGTTAGTAATCAGAATTTAAATCCGTCTTTGTTTATGCTTGCTCGTTGTGAACAAATGAAAAAAAACCCGCCAGGAAAATATTGGGATGGTACGTATATTATGCAAAGCAAGTAATTCTTTCATTGCAAAATATACAACTTTGCCCTATTTTTAGAGTCTGTATTTGAAATTGAGGGTAAGTCCTGCACGACCAGCTCCCTCTGAATCCATCAGGACCGGAAGGTAGCAGTGGTAGGAGGTCGTAGCGGTGCGATGCAGGTAGCTTACCCTCTTTTATTTTTGAGAGGATGTCAGACAGTAAGTCTCACCCCGGCCCATCTCAATGCTCCTGGCAATAGCTTCGCCATGAACACGGGTATTTTCAATAAACCAGCGGCCCGTATTTTTTCCCCCGCAAACTACGCCGGCTAAATAAACACCGGGAATACTTGATTCCTGCGTTTCCGGATTGATTACAGGAGTTTGATATTCATCGGTCTCGTATTTCAAACCCACATGATCTAATAGAGAATAATCGGGTTGGTAGCCAGTCATGGCAAGAACAAAATCATTCTTTATGTTTTTCTCTCCATCGGGTGTATGAAGTACCACCTCGCCCGGCTTGATTTCTACAACTTCAGTATTAAAGTAGCCCTTGATTTCCCCTTCTTTGATGCGATTCTCTATATCCGGCCTTACCCAGTATTTCACTCCAGGCTTCAACTCTGCATTTTTAACAACCATGCTCACGTCTGATCCACAACGATATGTTTCCAGGGCTACATCTACCCCTGAATTACCGCCCCCTACAACCAGTACATTTTTCCCAAAGTAGGGATGAGGCTCATCATAATAATGTTTTACCTTATCCAGATCCTCTCCGGGAACGTTCATTCGGCGAATTTTATCATAAAATCCTGTAGCAATTACTACATCTGTGGCTTCATATTCTCCTTTATCGGTATGTACAACAAATGCACCATTATCCTGATCAACTGATTCAACGGTTTCATAAAGGTGAACGGGAAGTTCAAAACTTTGGGTAACTCTTCGGTAATATTCCAGAGCCTCTCTTCGTGTGGGTTTTACTCCATGGGAGATAAAAGGTATTCCACCAATTTCAAGGCGTTCTGAAGTGGAGAAAAAAGTCATATTTACCGGATAATTATAAATTGAATTAACCAGACATCCTTTTTCAATTATTACAAATGGTATATTTTGTTTCTTTAATTCTATTCCGCAAGCAAGCCCAATGGGTCCTGATCCTATTATAACTACCATAATTTTTCTTTATATCTGCTCATCATTTGAGAGATTCATTTCAAAATAAATCTCAAAACTTTCATTAATATCATTTAACGGCCTTTGTGACTCTGTTCGTGTAAATCCCAGAGATAAATACAAATGGTGGGCGATAGTAAAGCGGGTATCGGTCCATAAATGCAGGTGAGGAGCTTCCTGTTGGTTTGCTACATTGATAAGATGTTGAACCAGCTTCTTGCCCAGGCCCTGCCCCCGGAAACTCTTTTGTACATATACACGTTTAACCTCTCCCCCGTTTTCGCCCAATGTTAATGCACCACAACCTGCATACTTATTATTGTGCTCCATAACGAATAAGGTATGCTCATAATTCCCATAATGCTCTTCGAAATTCACAAAATCGGGCAACTCAACTTGTTCATCAAAAATTAAACTATATTCTTTGAATACATCGCTTATAATAGTGATTAATTTAGGTATGTCTTCTTTTTTTGCTTCTCTTATATTCAATTTTTTTCTATATAATTAGAAATAGGGATTAAAAGAAATCTACTTTTTTTAAAATCAGATGCACAGTTCAAATTACCATATCAACATTATAATCAATACCTTGAATTAGAAGTTTTAATTTGCCTGTAAGCAGTATATGAAAAGCTTTTGCTTTCTGTAAACAATAGTAATGAAAATATTAAAATCCCGTTAATATATTTAGTATCATTTAAAATTAATACGTTATGGAGAAATACCTGACATTCAGATGGATTCTGCTTGGCATAGGCATAACTGCGATAGTTGGCCTGACAGGAATGAACGTATATTCCTTGTATTCTTTGCACATGAATACCGTCAATAATTCCATTGAAAATCAAAAGAACCAGCTCTCAGAAGTGTCAGAACAGGTAAGGAATCGTTTCAGAACGCCTGTACGGGATATTTGGAAACTGAATATGGGCAAAATTCAGCATTCTTCAAGAAAAGGGAAAAAAACACACAGGGAATTTCTGGAAATGCTAGAGATAGCCTCAAATGACTCTATATTTAGTGATATATATTTTTCAGGTCCTGATTGTCAGGCCTGCGAAGGAGAAGGAGAACTACAGCACTATAATCCGGTTACCAATCAACTTGAGTGGGTAAGTGAATCTCCGAGAGTTGTTCACGATGGCATCGGCATGGCCCGGACCCGCATGCTTGCCCTTGTTAACGAATATCGCTTTAAAACCAGGGTAATTTTTGATACCCATCGAACTATGACCATTGCCCTAATAGATCCCCGTGACCATGATATCGTAGGGTATCTAAATTTTGTAATCAATACCGATTATTTTATTAATAATTATCTGGGTCCCCTTCTCTCAAAGAACTTTGCCAATGGTAAATCTGGCGTTACCGTCTGGCTCCATGACTGGACAAAAGATGATATCCTTTTTGCTACAGATATTAACCGCGAGTACAGCCGCTCTGACGTTGATATCACCCAGCAATTTCCCGACCTTCTTCACGACTGGAACATTAAAGCATCAGTAGTTCATAATCCTGCTTTAATAGAATCACGATCCTCTTTTTATAGAAATTTAGGGGTGATGGGTGCCACTGTGTGCTTTTTACTTGGCGCTATGGTTTTCATGTTTATCACCGCACAACGTGAACGAAATTTGGCAATCAGTCAGGCGGGATTTTTAGCTAATGTGACCCATGAACTTAAAACACCTCTTGCCGTTATGCAGGCGGCAGGGGAAAATCTGGCCGATGGTCGGGTAAACAACAAAGATAGACTTGTTTCGTATGGACAACATATCTTTAGTGAAGCTGTAAGGCTTCGCGAAATGATTGATAAAATGCTCGATGTTGCGAAGGCTGATGCCGGAAAACTTCTTCTGAATGCTGAACCATTACCCTTAAACAAGACCATTAAATCTTTCCTGGATAAAGGAGCCGATCTTCTTGAAGAGAAAGGATTTACTTTACAATTTGTACCCGATAAAACGAATCCTAAAATTTTTGCAGACAAGGATAACTTCAATACAATATTGACTAATATTATCCATAATGCCGTAAAATATAGCCCTGACGAAAAGTTTTTAAGGATTTCAATTCATCAACAAGATAATAATAATGTTCGTGTTGATATAGCGGATCGCGGGTTGGGTATTCACAGAAAAGACCAGAAACGAATTTTTGAAAAGTTTTATCGAATTGAAGATGCCCTTACTGCAAAAACCAAAGGTCACGGATTAGGTTTGGCGATAGTTCGTAATCTCACAAAATTAAATGGCGGCCAAATCACCCTGAAAAGTACCTATCGTAAAGGATCAATATTTTCTTTACACTTTCCGGTATATAACAACCATGAAACTAATATAACAGATGATAAAAGAGAGCGAACAACTGAAGAATACATCAACGAATAAAAAAAGAATATTAATTGTTGAGGATGAACCCAGTCTGATTTTTACCCTTCGGGACACTCTCGAAAATGAAAAGTATGCAGTTACTGTGGCCGAAAACGGTCAGGATGCAATGGATATACTTAATAGCAATACCCCTGATTTGATGATATTGGATATCATGTTGCCCGGCATGAGTGGCTTTGATGTGTGCAAATCAGTACGTAACAAGAATCTTTCGTTTCCTATTATTATTCTTACCGCCCGGGATCAGGAAATAGATAAAGTAACCGGGCTTAATATCGGCGCCGATGATTATATTACCAAACCGTTCGGCGTGAAAGAGCTACTGGCGCGAATTCATGCAAGGCTACGACGTTCAGACGGTTATTCGTCATCCAATAATAAAGATGATATTGATCTTGGTGATGCCAGAATAAAACTTAGTAAATCTGTCGTTGAACGCCCTGATGGAAATATAGACCTCTCTACACGCGAGGTTGAGCTGATTCAGTTTCTGCTCAATCATATCAATGAACCCGTTTCCCGTGATGCTCTTTTGCAAAACGTTTGGCGCTACGAGCATAGCACTAACACTCGTACAGTAGACGTGCATATCTCTAAACTTAGAACAAAAATAGAGATGCAACCCGATGATCCGAGATATTTAGTAACCCTGCATGGGGTTGGTTATATGCTTAAATTATAGTAAATAACAACGCAAAACCGGAATCGTTTATCCGTTAAACTTGTTGGGATTTTGTATTAACACCCTGAATTATAAAAGCAGATTATTTATGTCTATTACCGAAGCACAAGTTACCGAAGCTTTATCCAATGTTATTGACCCGGATCTTGGTAAAGATCTCGTCACTTTAAACATGATTGAGGGTATCGCTATCGACGGTAAAAAGGTTTCTTTTACCGTAAATCTTACCACCCCCGCCTGCCCCATGAAAGCTGAAATTGAACGGGCTTGCGTAAATGCCGTAAAGCATTTAGTTGACGAAGAAGCCGAAGTTTTTCCGAATATGAGCTCTAAGGTCTCATCCAACCGTGTTGAGGGTCAGGGCGACCAGGACCTGCTTAAAGACGTTAGAAACATCATTGCCGTTGCCTCCGGCAAGGGTGGCGTTGGTAAATCAACTGTCTCCGTAAATCTGGCATGTGCTTTGGCAAAAACGGGCGCTAAGGTTGGCCTGGTTGATACCGATATTTATGGCCCTAGTATACCAACAATGTTTGGAATAAACGAACGCCCTAATATTAATACAAAACGAAAACTGGTACCTTTAGAGAAGCACGGAGTCAAACTACTATCCATGGGATTTCTGGTAGACGAAGATCAAGCTGTAGTATGGCGCGGACCCATGGTTTCCAGTGCCGTAAAACAATTTCTCAGCGAAACGGAATGGGGCGAACTTGATTACCTGATTCTCGATCTTCCTCCGGGCACCGGTGATATACAGCTTACAATTGTCCAGACCGTACCTTTGACGGGCTCAATCATTGTATCCACCCCTCAGGATGTTGCCTTGGATGATGCACGCAAAGGGGTAGCAATGTTCAATAAAGTGAAAGTACCCGTTCTTGGAATAGTTGAGAATATGGCTTACTTCACTCCGCCCGCACATCCTGATGAGAAGTACCACATCTTTGGAAAAGATGGTGCTCGTAATCTGGCCACCAAGCTTGATGTTCCTTTTCTGGGCGAAGTTCCCATCGAACAAGCCCTCCGCGAAGGCGGCGATGCCGGCAAGCCCATTGTCATAGAAGATGAAAACTCTCCGGCTTCGGTGGCTCTATCCACCATTGCAAATAGTATGGCCCAGCAGATTTCCATCCGCAATATGGCCGAAGACCCAACAGAGAAGATTGAGATTCTGTATAAGTAGTCGCCCCGGGATTAACGGCGAAAACGAATCTTGCAGGAAAACAATGCTAAGAAGAGCAGGTAAACAATGCTTGGAGCTGCTTCTTAAGCACACGAAAAAAGGAAACACCCTCATCGGATGTTTCCTTTTTTTAGATCTGTTATAGTTTCAACGCCATGCAACTAACAAACCCGTTGCCCTGAACACCAAACTAAAAACTCTAAACCAGAAACTAAAAACTAACCCTAGCTTGTGCGTTCTTTTAACTTGGCAGCTTTACCTTTAAGTTCGCGTATGTAATAAAGCTTGGCACGGCGAACTTTATTTCGTCGCTTAACATCAATTTTAGCGATAAAAGGAGAGTACATTGGGAAAATACGCTCAACACCGATATTGCTTGAAATTTTGCGAACCGTAAAGGTCTTATTCGCACCGGAACCGCGCATGGAGATTACCAAACCTTCATACTGCTGAATCCTTTCCTTGTCGCCTTCGCGAACACGGTAATGTACATTTATAGTATCACCAGCCTGGAACTGAGTTGCCTCATCATTGACTTGAGTTTGTTCTACGAGCTTTAGCTTATCCATGTTTTCCCCTTCCTTATTTTTAGTAACCAACTTCCAAACAATATTACAGCCAAAACGGCCTTTTTGAGTGATTTGGATGGTTATGTGTTAATCGTTAATATTTTTTTATAAATCCAAAAAACCATTCAGCTCAATAAACAAAATAACATTTGTGTTCTTTGTAATCTTCGTGGTTAAAACTAATCGTTGATAAATTTTTTAAACAAATCCGGCCGCCGGCGCTTTGTTTTAATCTCCGCCTGCGTTTGCTGCCATTCCATTATTTTTCTATGATCGCCGGACTGCAACACTTCAGGAACCCGCATCCCCTTAAATTCCGCCGGACGCGTATAAAGCGGACTTGCCAATAAATCATGCTGAAATGAATCATCCAGCGCACTTTCCGCATCACCCAGTACACCGGGCAGCAAACGCACAATAGAATCTGTAATTACCAGCGCCGGCAGTTCGCCGCCGGATAGCACATAATCACCAATACTAATCTCTTTGGTGATAAGACTCTGCCTGACGCGTTCATCAATCCCTTTATAATGGCCACACAAGAAGATCAGATTACCCTTCAGCGATAAACGGTTCGCCTCCTGTTGATCAAAAACCTTCGCGTCCGGAGATGTATAAATCACCTCGTCGTAATCCCGTTCGTTTTGCAAAGCCTCAATACAAGAGAAAATTGGCTGTGCTGTCAAAACCATTCCTGCGCCACCGCCATACGGATAATCATCTATTCTGCGATGCTTGTCTTCGGTATAATCTCTGAGGTCATGAATGTGAATCTCAACCAATCCCTTTTCAGCCGCATTTTTAATAATGCTATGATTCAGAGGGCTTTTCAGCAAATCAGGCACCGCCGATATAATATCTATACGCATCATGTTATTCAATAAAGCGGTCCAGGTTTTTCACGATCACCTTTTGTTCGCCGGCAATATGCTCAACGATATATTCATCCACAAAAGGCAGCATAAGGCTGTCTTCACCGAGATCTATTTCGATCAGAGGGTGAGCTTGCGTGTGCATTTCATCAACTACCTTTCCGATTGCGTTTCCCTGTTCATCAAAAACGTCATGACCTATTAACGAAGTTGACTCCGCTTCTTTATCGGGCATTACTGCAGCATCATCAAACAAATATACCTCAGAGCCCACAACTTCCTGGGATTCCGTGCGACTATTTATACGAGCAAATTTTACAAAGAACGAGTATCGTGATGATTTTTCCCTCAGTATGCCTTGTTCAAGCTTATGAGGAAAGAAATCACCTGCGAAATTTTTAATAAACAATGTTTCAAGCTCAGGTTGGGCCAAGTCGGGTTGCTCAAGAGCAATTACAACTTCGCCTTTCGTCCCATGCGCTTTTACAATCTTTCCAAAATAAATGAAATTATTGTCAGCCCGCATGAGTTGGCCTGAATGCTTTATTTCTTGTCTTCAGCTTTCTTCTCATCACCTTCAGATGCTTCTTTCTTCTCGGCAGCCTTATCTTCAGCCGGCTTTTTAGCCTTGGCTTCTTTTTGTTTTTCTTCTTTGGCTGCAGCTTCTTCGGTAACTACTTTCTCTGAGGCCGCTTTGGCTTTTGTTGCACGCTCTACATCTTCAGCAGCGTCGCCTTCAGCTTTTTTCTCCTGCTCCTTGGTAGGGGCCGGCTCCTCTTTATCTTTAGCGGCTACTCCTTCGTCGGCTGTGGAAACATCGGCAGCGGGTTTAGCGTCTGCTTTAGATGCATCAGCGGCTGTTTTTTCTTCGGCTGGTGCAGCTTCTTCTTTAGCTGACTCAGCTTCAGCAGCCTTTTTAGCTTTCTCAGCCTCAGCCGCTTCCTTAGCTTCTTTTTCCCTAACCTCAGCTTGTTCGGCAGCTTTCTTCTCAGCGACTTTACGCGCTTCTTCCTGCTGTTTCTTCTGAGCCTCGTCTTCGGCTTTCAACCGAGCTTTCTTCTGTTCGCTTTTGCTTAACTCAGTGCCTTTGCCTTTGCTTTCCTGCCACTCGCTGAGGGTTTTTTCAATCTCTTCTTCAGATTTTCCCCAACGCTGAAGGTGAAGACGGTAGAAAATGCCTTCTTTTTTCAGCAAATTACGAACGGTATCGGATGGTTGTGCTCCGGTTTTGATCCAGTGCATTACGCGATCTTGCTTGATCTTAACCATAGCAGGTTCTTGAGTAGGACTAAAACGTCCAAGATCTTCTATGATCCTTCCGTCACGCGCTTCGCGGCTGTCCGCAGCTACGATATGATAATAAGGCAGCTTTTTCCTGCCATGCCGTTGCAATCTGATTCTAACCAAGTTTATCTCCTAAGTGCATTGTTTATTAATTAAATTTACCGCCCATCTTGGGCTGGTTCTGAAATCCTTGCATCAGCTGTTGCAATTTGTTGCCCTTCTGCATGGATTTCATCATTTTTTTCATCTGTCCAAACTGTTTCAGCAAGGCATTCACATCCTTAACTGTTTTGCCCGAACCCTGAGCTATACGTTTACGCCGGCTACCATTAAGCAAGCCCGGATTGCGGCGTTCTTCAACCGTCATGGAGTTGATGATGGACTCCACAGGTTTTAAGGTATCATCATCAATTTCAACATCCTTCATGGCACCTTTATTCATGCCGGGAATCATGCCCATAAGGTCCGTCATCGAACCCATTTTTTTGATGGACTGAAGCTGCTCGTAAAAATCTTCCAGATTAAAGGAGTCAGTAGATATCTTTTTCTTAAGCTTTTTAGCGGAATCTTCATCAAACTGCTCCTGGGCTTTTTCCACCAGGGAAACAACATCGCCCATCCCAAGGATTCGCTGGGCCATCCGGTCGGGATAAAAGGCGGATATCGTATCCATCTTCTCACCCGTACTGATAAATTTGATGGGCTTTTCAACAACGTTCTTAATGGATAAAGCCGCACCGCCGCGTGTATCACCATCAAGTTTGGTAAGAACTACACCGTCAAAATTAATGCTGGTGTTGAATTCTTTGGCGGTATTGACGGCATCCTGACCGGTCATTGAGTCGACAACGAACAGGATCTCGCTGGGCTTCACAGCTTTCTTGATCTGTGCAACCTCGGCCATCATATCCTGATCCACGTGCATACGGCCCGCGGTATCAATGATTACTACATCACAGGCATTTTTCTTGGCCTGGCTGACTGTCTCTTTTGCTGCGCGAACGGCATCCTGTTTATCAATGGAATGAACAGGCACATCAATTTGGCCACCCAGAGTGATAAGCTGCTCAACAGCCGCCGGACGGTAAACATCAGCTGCGCCAAGCATAGGATTGCGGCCCTGGCTTTTCAGCATATTTGCCAGCTTAGCGGAGAACGTCGTTTTACCAGAACCTTGTAAGCCAGCGATTAATATGACCGTAGGAGGCGTACTCGCAAAAGTAATATCTTCTTTTTCATTGCCGAGTAGATCAACAAGGTTGTCAAAAACAATCTTGGTGAACTGCTCGCCGGGCTTGACGCTGCTAAGCACGTCCGAGCCCATAACTTCTTCTTTAACCCGGGCAGTAAAACTTTTTGCTACATCGTAGTTAACATCAGCATCCAACAGAGCCCGGCGTATCTCACGCATGGTCTCGGCGATGTTTACATCCGTAATCCTACCCTGCCCTTTAATGGACTGTACGGCCGATTCTAATTTAGTTGATAAATCTTCAAACATGTTTTTCGCTATACGCTATTTGCAAAGTCAGGTAAGTTAAGTATAAGTTCAGGGTTTAGCAAGGAAATTTGAAGCTGCTAAACGAACTTCTCTTATTAAATATATTATACAGAGTTGATAACTCATGTTCCAGTCAACCCTAACCAATACTGTTTAATCAACTCATACCCGCGCCATCTATTGCCCGATAAATACACAGCAGGGGGATAGTTGCTGGCTTGTTCCTTTTAAACTGCCGACTTCTTCGTCGGCTTACATAATTCGCCTTCGACTGTATTATAAGCATTTTACGAGCAGCAATAACCCGCCGGAGGCCGATAATGAATGTACCCAAGACTGGCTTGACCAACTCCTGACCAAGTCCGTACCAACTCCTACTAATGCCCGACTGGTAGTAGGAGTTGTATAGGAGTTGACCCGTAGTTGCCCAGGGCAAAGCAGGCTTTACACCCGGCTGCCGCCAGAAAGCAAATACAGCACCGCCATCCTCACTGCCAGGCCATTGGTCACCTGGTTTAAAATAATGGCCCGGTCACTGTCGGCCACTTCGCTTTCAAGTTCAACCCCACGATTGATGGGCCCGGGGTGCATGATGGTGAAATCCGGATAGGTCTCCAGGTGAGATTTTTTTATTCCAAAGCGTTCGTGGTACTCTCTCAAGCTGGGAAACAGCCCCTGCTCCTGGCGCTCCATCTGGATGCGCAGAGCCATGGCTACATCGCACCAGGCCAGCGTTTCCTCCAGGTTGTGCGATACGCTCACGCCGAGCTCCTTAACAAAGACCGGCATCAGCGTTTTCGGCCCGCAAACAACCACCTCAGCGCCTATTTTAATCAGGCCGAGGATATTGGACCGAACGACCCGGCTATGAAGGATATCCCCAATAATGGCCACTTTTAGCCCGGCCAGCCGATTGAACTTTTGCTGCATCGAAAAGATGTCGAGCAGGGCCTGGGTGGGGTGTTCATGGGGGCCGTCCCCGGCGTTAATGATAGCGGCATCGACTGTGCGCGCCAAAAAATGCGCCACTCCCGGGCTCTGATGCCTGCACACAACCATGTCTATTTTCATGGATTCAATATTCCGGATGGTATCCTTCAGCGATTCCCCCTTTTTAACGCTGGATGAACTGCTGGAAAAATTCATTACATCAGCTCCCATTCGCTTCTGGGCCAATTCGAAAGAAAGCCTCGTGCGGGTACTATCTTCGTAGAAAAGGTTAACGATTGTTTTATCACGAAGCGTGGGGATCTTGGGAACAGGCCGGTTTAAAATTTCCAGAAAATTGTTCGCCTGGTCCAGCACGTGATGGATATCTTCTTTGGAATAATCAGCCAGACCAAGCAAATGTCTGTGGCTGAATTTATAGGATGCATCTGAAGCGGGGGTCATTCGTTTTCCTTGTCGGCTTTTATCACGTAAACGGCGTCTTCTTCATCAAGTTCGGTCATTTCCACCCGTATTTCTTCATCCTGGTGGGTGGGGACATGCATGCCCACGTAATCGCCGATAATGGGCAGCTCACGATGGCCTCGATCTATCATGCAACAGAAACGGATGCTGTTGGGGCGTCCGAAACTCATAATGGCTTCCATGGCGGAGCGCACCGTTCGGCCGGTGTAAAGTACATCATCCACTAAAACCACGTCCTTTCCGGTTAAATCAAACGGTATTTCGGTGACCTGAACGGTTGGCATTTTAGCCTTGGTCCTAAAATCATCCCTGTAAAAGGTCACATCGAGAACGCCAAAAGGAACTTTGAGATCAAAAAAAGCGTAAATCTCTTTTTGAACCCGACGGGCTATATGAACGCCGCGGGTTTGCATTCCGATGATGGCAAGAGAGGCAGGATCATCGAAAGGTTCAACAAATTGATGCGCAAACCGCTTAAATATGCGGTCTAAATCTTCTTTCGACAGTAATTTTGTTTTTTTCAAAAGAGGGCCCGGGTGCATGAAATCAAATCGTAATAAATTACTTAATGGTACAATGGTGATCAAGTAAAAACCATATAAAGCCGGGATGATAAAGTAATCTCTTATAAAGCATCTAATCCTGCCACCGAAAAGATTAAAAAAACCTTGAATCTAGCTCGAGAGCATTGGCTTTTTTAACTGATATGCCGTTGAACAGCTCATGTTTCGGGTTTAGTAAATAATTAAATTCCTCATCGACCAGGGCAGATGGCACCCGGATCACCGGATGGTTCTTTGCCCTTAACAGCTCATCTCCAACATCTTTGGTAAAACGGTCGTAAGGAAATGTTTTCCATGTCCGCGACAAATCTTTTGTAGTAATATGAAATGCAGGGTATTCATCTGGTATGATGATTTCAACCAGCATAAGGTTTCTTGCTATTTCCTCGATAGGAGTATGTATAAGCATTTCGAGGAGGCAAAGCGAGCGGTGCTCGGATGTATAGAGCACAGGAATCCCAACGTTATTCCACCGCCCGCCATAACGTTCTGCCCCCTTGCCAGACAAATCATCCGCATACTTCCTTTTTGTGATGCGATAGACAGTCATGAAAAGATGCCATGCTCGATACGCCCCAGTTCATCGAGAATTAAATCGATGCCAAAAATGCTATCGAGAAGGCTCAGGGGCGTTTGCCCACCCAGAGGGACTGATGGCTTTTGCAGCCAGGAAAAAAAGCGATCTGAATCGTTGAAAACGGAATGCCCCCGATTAAAAAGGTACCCGATCAAAAGCAACTTTTCGGATACGGCCATCGAGAAATGGGCGCCGCTTTTCTGGTAGCGTTGCAAGCTGCGATCGGAAAGAGAAAGTATACGAGCCCAATCGTTGAGATTGAACGGAGCCATATCATATAATGAAGCAAACTCAGCATATGTGAGGCCTTTTCGGGCAATTTTAACCAGATCGTTAGTTTTCTGATCATCCATATAGGCCACATTGGTTTCACTGACAATATTCATGATGTGATGGGCTTAGTAAGTATTATATTTACGACATTTGTCTTAATTTACTCTCTTTTTGTCGTTTTTTCAAGTTTTTATTCTCTTTTCCTGATTATGTTTTAATTATATTTGTTAAATATTGGTGTTCAGGTTATCATTTGTTATTCATTTTAATTTAACCAAAAATTTTTGGTATATCCGTGTTTTATTCCCGCTTTCCCGGCACCGGAAGAACCTTCTCCGAAAAAGTAGATGATTTGTTATGAAGCTGAAAATGCCACACACCCTCACTCTGCTTTTCTTCCTGATGGTAGCTGCTTTAATCGCTACCTGGATTGTACCTCAGGGATCTTTCGACACCCAGTTAGTTAATGGACGGGAGGCCGTGGTTGCAGGATCATTTGAGTTAGCAAATGAACAAGATTATATGAGTCCTCTGGAGCTTTTTACGGCAGTACCCAGAGCTTTCGCCGCGGCTCAGGATATTATCTTTTTCCTCTTCATTATTGGGGGTGTTCTTGCCGTGATCCGCAAGACCGGTGCTATTGATGCGCTGCTTGGTCGTCTGCTGGACAAGCTTGGGAAAAAGCCGGGTACGCTTATTTTTGTAGTAATCTTCGTCTTTGCCCTGGCCTCAAGTGCAATGGGAGCATCTGCCGAATATATCCCTTTTGTACTTATCCTGGCCGCGCTATGCAGAACGATGAAGCTGGATACTATGACCGCTGTTGGCATTATAGTTGCCGGATACGGCATCGGCTACGGGGCTGCCGCTTTTAATCAATATACGGTGGTTGTTGCTCAGGGAATTGCCGACCTGCCTACCTATTCAGGCTGGCAAGTTCGCCTGGCCATGCTTCTTCCCTTTGTAATGATCGGCGCCCATCATGTGTGGAGCTATTCAGAGCGAGTACGGCTAAATCCTACGTCAAGCTTAATGTCGGGCATCGAGCCCCCCGAAGCCCCGACGCCTACCAAAGGTTATCCCGATTTAACGTGGATCCATATATTCATCTTGACGTTTTTTATTCTGGCTCTGGGCGTTGCGGTATGGGGCATCGCCACAAGAGGTTGGTACTTAAATGAATTGGGCGCTGCTTTTCTGATTCTAGGAGTGGCTACTGCGATTATTGCCAGAGTCGGCCCCAGTTTGATGGCCAAAGAGTTTGTTTCAGGCGCCAAAGACCTGACGGAAACAGCTCTTTTAGTTGGCATTGCGCGTGGAATAGCTTTGATTATGGAAGACGGACAGATATTACACACTATTGTCTATGCTCTTTCTATCCCCCTATCTACTGTTGGGCCCGAACTTGCCGGTGTCGGAATGATGATCGTGCAGACAATATTAAATCTATTTATTCCCTCCGGAAGCGGTCAAGCTTTTGTAACTATGCCATTAATGGCCCCCCTTAGCGACATCCTGGGCATATCCCGCCAAATTGCCGTTCAGGCTTATCTTTTTGGTGATGGATTTGCAAACATGATAGTTCCGACCAATGCCGTACTGATGGGTATTCTTGGTATGGCGGGTGTGCCCTACGATAAATGGTTCCGCTTTTGTTTTCCTTTAATTCTTGAATTATTAGCAGCTGCCGCAGTGGTGATGGTGGCTATGGTTATGCTTGGGTACTCCTAAGATTGGCTAGAAAAAGTGGGTAAATTGCAATACCATGGCTTTGCTTTTAGTATTGAATATAAATAGTATAAATATAATGATTGCCATTTATTAAAATTAAATTTAACTGTAAAATTATGAATAAAACTATCGGTAACCTCTTATTCTTTTTGTTTTTTGTTTTTTTTGCTCTACGGGTAAACGCCCAATCTGACGATTTTGAAATGATTAAAGGAAGGGTGGTAGATGAAATAATGAAATCAAATATTGATGATGGGCGGGTAGAGTCCATCATTCGCAATACAAATGAAGACGGCAGCTTTCAAGGTATCGATTATAGTGATCTCAGCAGAACTGCCGGATTCCCTCACCGACGTCACACGAGTGATCTTGTCTATTTAGCGCGAGCTTATAAAAGCGGTTCCTCACAGTTTCACAATGATGAAAATATAAAAGATAATATTGTCAAAGGACTTACATATTGGGTTGATAATGATTTTTTTGGAGATAACTGGCATAATAACCAAATTTCAACGCCTACCAATCTGGTAAACCTTATGTTGGTTATTGGAGAAGAATTACCTGGGGATCTTGTTGAAAAAGCCCAGCCAATGATTGACAGGGCAAGCCTTGAACCTATCGAGGGGGTCATGTATGGTGCCAGGCCAGGCGGCGACAGGATAGTAATTGCAGCTATTCAAGCAAAACACTCACTCTTCAAAGGCGACAAAGAACGGCTTGATGAAATCATAGGCATCATTGAAGGTGAAATAAAATTTACTACAGGTAGGCGCGGGATGCAGCATGATTTTAGTTTTCACCACAGAACGGATAGAGTTAACAATACCGATTCCTATGGATACGGTAAATACGCCAATAATTTTGGCGAATGGTCTTCTTATGTGGCAAACACGAAATATGAATTCTCCACAGATAAGATAAACCACCTGGTTGACTATTATCTCGATGGCATTTATAAGCAAATGGTATATGGAATATATTTTGATATCAGTGTGAAAAACAGAAGCATAGCACACAAAAGAGGCTTTGGCCCCAGAGGGACTCTTGAGATTGAACGGCTATTGTCCAGCACGGACTATCGCAAAGATGAATTAGATGAGATCATTTGCTTAAGAAAAGGTGAAGCCACCCCGTCACAATCATTCAGCAAGTTTTTCTGGCAGACCGAACATTTTGTATTTCAACGGCCCAATTTTTATACCACGGTGAGAATGTATTCCACAAGGAACCAAAATATGGAAACACCCTATAACGGTCCGGGTAAAACAACGCACCACAGGGCGGATGGCACCAATTATTTAATGCTTAAAGGCGACGAATACCATAACATCTGGCCTGTTTATGACTGGCAACAAATTTCAGGAACCACCATAATGCAGAAATCCGAATTATATGGTCCCGACGATGTTCGGAAAGAAGGCCTCACAGATTTTGTAGGTGCCGTTACCGACGGTTTATATGGAGCGGTTGCTTTCGACTTCA
>JBBDMU010000011.1:0-126490 GCA_040878085.1 Balneolales bacterium | reverse complement strand
TCGCCGCCAGCGGCATCAACAGCTATTTTCATCTATAGCAGTTTGAATGAATATTAGATCAAGCTTTTTGTTAAGCTTCAGTTACGTTGAGTACTTGACGTCCGCGGTAATAACCACATTCAGCGCAAGCATGGTGCAAACGGTGAGCTGCATCACAATTAGGACATTTGGTCAATGGTACTGACGTCAATTTTTGATGTGTTCTTCTTTTATCACGCCGGGATTTGGAAGTCTTTCTTTTAGGATGTGCCATTATATCTTAGTCTTTATTATTTTTGTCTTGTAATTTCTTTAGTGCATCCCAACGCGGATCTTCATAATCTTTATCGGGATAACGTTCGCTAAATTCTGAGGGGTTACCCTCTTCATCATAAAATCGTGGATGAAGTTTTTTTGCCGGTACACTTAAAAGTATGGTATCTCTAACTTCTTTGCTTATATCAATTTCATCTTTTGCCACATCCAGAAGACGAGCTGCGTCTTTTTCGCCTTCGTCTTCCTCTTCTATCTTGGTATCGAATATTATATTATATTCTCCCGCAATCACTTGATCAAACTTATCCAGTGATCGGTCGCACACAAGACTGGCTTCGGCTTCAACATCAAAAGATAGCTGAAGTGATCGTTCAGTTTTAATAAAATCAATATGCAACATAACATTTTTTACGTCCAGCGTACTTAACTCCAATTCCTCGGTTGAAATATTCACTTTCCGTGATGATTTCCCTTCCGGAATCTCATTAAGCTTAAAAGTAATCATAACTTAATATTTATAGCCTAATAAATTAGCAAAAAAAGCCCTCATATACAACGTCAGGAAAATAAACTGAATCTTCTCTTCTCAATCAGGTCAATTATTTTGCCCAGGGCTTCCTTATCGTTAACAAAATCAAGATCATCCGTTTCTATTATCAATTTTTCATGCGGATAAGCCTGAATCCAACTTTCATACAAAACGTTGAGTTTTTCTAAATAATCTATACGAATTGAATTTTCGTAATCCCTGCCTCTTTGTTGGATCTGCTTCACTAAGGTCGGCACATCCGCTTTCAGGTAAATTAATAAATCGGGCGGTGTTAAATAAGCCGTCATTTCATGGAATAAAGATCGATAATTTTCATAGTCCCGCGGACTCATCAATCCCATTTCGTATAGATTCTTGGCGAATATTTCTACATCTTCGTAAATTGTTCGGTCTTGAATAAAGCTGCCCTGCATATCCAGCAGTGTTTTCTGATGCTTAAACCGACTCGATAAAAAGTATATCTGCAGATTAAAACTCCACCTGACCATATCATCATAAAAATCTGACAGATAAGGGTTATTATCTACTGATTCATAATACGGCTGCCACTTGAAATGGGAAGCCAACAACTGTGTTAATGACGATTTTCCCGCCCCGATATTACCGGCAACAGCTAGATAGTGAAAGTTATTCTGGGAGCTCATGGGGTGGTTCTCATTCTTTTTTTTAATCATTTCTCATCAGAGGGAACGTTTTATTCTAGTTGGTTACCTAATCCAAGTCACCCATCAGCACCTCTGAGGAATCTCTCTCGGATTGCAGGCGTTCGGCAACCTGTTCAGCTTCCCTCATGACCCGAAGTACATTCAATCCGGCAATTTTCTTTAGTTCAGCTTCCGAATATCCTCTTTGCAGAAGCTCAGCAAATAAATCTGGATAACTTGTTACATCCTCCAGACCGATTGGCAACCCGGAGGTACCATCATAATCAGCGCCAATGCCCAAATGGTCCACGCCGATCTCATCGCGGATATGATCAATATGATCGGCAACTTGTTCCAGGGTAGCTTTAGGTGCAGGATTTTGATCGTGCCATTCATCCAACTTCTGACTAACCGAATCCGGTTGGGCTATATACAGGCTTTCTAACTTTTCCCGATATGCATTTCTCTCACTATAATGCAAACGAAGTTCCTCGGATACAAAGCTCGATACATAAGTCACCATTACCACCCCGCCATTATCTTTCACGCGATGCAGTACATCATCAGGAACATTTCTTGAATGTCCACTTACAGCTCTTGCCGATGAGTGAGAAAAAATTACAGGGGCTTCGGAAATATTTATAGCATCATGCATAGTTTGGGCTGATACATGAGAAAGATCAACCAGCATGCCCAACCAATTCATCTCGCGTATTACCTCCTCTCCAAAGGCCGTTAATCCGTCATTGAGCGGGTCATCAGAAGAAGCATCTGCCCAATCAAGTGTTTTTGAGTGAGTG
The DNA here is from genome assembly GCA_040878085.1 of Balneolales bacterium. Lineage (GTDB taxonomy): Bacteria > Bacteroidota > Rhodothermia > Balneolales > Natronogracilivirgulaceae > JBBDMU01. Next base: position 124,241 of record JBBDMU010000011.1, on the reverse strand, counting down.
ATGGTCAAATAACGGGCCCCAAGATTATAAAACTGGCGAAGTACCCCCAGAGAATTGCCTATGGAATGCCCTCCTTCCATTCCAATCATGGATGCTATTTTACCGTCAGCGAATATTCGCTCCACATCATCGGCGGTCAGGGCCAGTTCAAAATCATTTGGGTAACGTTCAATCATGCGGTATACAAAATCAACTTGTTCCAGAGTCTGCTGTATCGCTTCACTTTCTGACTGATCGGGTGTTACATATACAGACCAGAATTGCCCGCCTACACGGCCTTCCCTGAGCCTGGGGATGTCGGTGTGCATAGGACTTCCCAGATTGGTGGTATTCCTAAAATCAATTTCAGAAAACTTATAACCTGCCCTATACCGATACTGGTATGGCACATCATTATGCCCGTCAATCAATGGAACCTCCTCCAGTATGCGAACTGCCTGATCATGAAATTCAGAAGCCGCCCTTTGAGCTATAGAAGCACTGGAACTTACCAAAAGCCATATAAGAACAAAAGGAATTAATCTGATTATCATTTTTGACATTGTGATGCATCCTATTTTAGGAATTATATTAATTTGAACCATAAGATACACATTTTAGCTTTTTTGCAAAGAAATTTGGTACGTGCATAACGGTGACGTTCATTGTAAGAAAATACTATAAATACCTGCGTTTACCGCTTATTATCCTTACTTTTGCCGGGTTTAATAACTGTATAGAAAAAATAAATGAATAATTTACAAGTCCCATCTTTTTTAAGATTAGGGGGCCGGTCTCACGACCGACTCATGCCTTATGGTCAAACGATGCTTTGGGCTTTGATCATAGGATTGATAGGAGGTGTAATTGCTACCCTCTATTATGGAGTGCTAAATGTGGGCCTTTATGTTGTTTGGGATGTATTCAGACCTTGGTTAGCCTCGCTCTTTGCCACAGATTGGGCCGGAGCGGGTACAATGATTCTTGTGACAACTGTGGGTGGCATCCTGGTTGGGATGACAATAAAATGGATGCAATCGCCGGGCGAAATATCAGCTGTAGTTAATAATATTCATTTGAAACATGGTAAAATGGACTACAGCCAAAACCGCTCTATGACTGTAAATTCCCTTACCAGTATAATTTTCGGAGGAAGTGCGGGTCCGGAAGCGCCGCTTGTTCAGCTAATTGGAAGTAATGGGAGCAAACTGGCCGAAAAATTAAAACTTCACGGAGATCTTATCCGGACATTTACCTTTTGTGGGATGGCCGCTGCTCTTGGTGCATTTTTTGGGGCTCCGATTGGTGGCGCCTTATTTGCCTTGGAAATTCCACACAACCGGGGGTTGGAATATTATGAAGCACTTATTCCATCCATCATATCGGCGCTGGGAGCCTTTTTTGTATTTCGCATTTCAATCGGTTACGAAGGAGCATTATATAATCTCCCACAAATATCCAGTATTTCTATGCTTCATGTATTTGAAGGAATTTTTATGGGGTTGATTGGGGCAGGTATCGCAGTCTTATTTATTATTATTTTTAAATTTATTGAAAACCTATTGCTTCCGCTTGATAACCTGCCTGTTATAAGAGGAGCTGTCGGTGGCCTGGCCATAGGATTGTTGGCAGCAATCATTCCACCGGGCTTTGTAACGACACCTTTATTTTGGAGTGAATTTGAGATCATAGATTTAATTAATGGTTTGTCTGTTTTACAAACTGATTATACCTTTTGGGGTGCAGTTGGTTTGTTAGTACTATTGGTAATGACTAAGATTTGTTCAATCGGTTTCACATTACACAGTGGCTTCCGCGGTGGATTCATCTTTCCCTTGTTCTTTGTTGGTGCCGCCAGTGGAGTAGCACTTTCCCTCGCCACTGGGCAGGCTATATCCATGACTGTGGCTATCGTTGGTTTAATGGCGGCTGTTAATGTGGGCGTTACTAAAACTCCTGTAAGCACAAGTGTAATTTTAGTCAGTCTTACTGGCGGTGGAATGCTGCCGGTAATTGCCACATCCAGTATCGTCAGCTATGTATGTACTGAAAAAATAAGACTCATCAATACACAGCAGCATCGCAAGGATAACCTTTCCCCAATGCACAGGGTTTGGCGATGGAAAGAAAAGTAATACCGGCATGAAATATCTGAAAGCACTGTTTGAATTCTATTTAAAAAGCAGTACCCATGTCTCTTTGGCAGTAACAGCATTTTCAGGGATTACTATGCTTCATCTTGATATTAAATCAAATCCTTGCCTACTGTTATTTATCTTTTTGGGTACCATCACAGGTTATAACTTCATAAAATATGCAGCTATAGCACGGCTGCAGCATTTCAGTTTGTCTAATAGCCTTCGGATGATCCAGGTATATTCTTTGATTTGCTTTGTAGGACTGGTATGGGTGGCATTCAAGCTTTCCGCGCCAGTACTATTTACAGCCGCTGCCTTAGGTTTGCTTAATCTATTATACGCGTTCCCTTTCTATAATGGTCAGTTTAATTTGCGTAATATTACAGGTGCTAAAATCTTTGTTATCGCTTTGGTCTGGACCGGGGTAACGGTATGGCTACCGGTATTAGATGGAGAGATTTCATTTTCATTGGATATCGGCATAGCCTCTATTCAGCGGTTAATGTTTGTGATTGTGCTTACCCTGCCATTTGATATCCGTGATATTCACTTCGATACCGAACAGCTTGGAACCGTCCCGCAACTGATGGGAGTAGAGAAAACCCGAAACATTGCCCTTTTACTACTAGGTCTCATTCTCTTTCTGGATATATTACGACCTTCAACTGATTGGCACGAATTCGGTGTATTGCTAATTGCTACAGTGGTCACTGCATGGCTGGTTCGAAAATCGGTAATCCAACAGAATAAATATTATGCCACTTTTTGGGTAGAAGGTGTGCCCGTATTGTGGTGGATACTGTTAATGGCTGTAACAGTATAATTTAGTAGTTTGCACACCTAGGGATTTAAGCCCCCCGTGTTACGAAACATTTATTTCCTGGCACTTATCTCCCGCAGTACCACAATACTAATTGTTGCGATTGTTATAGGAATCACAAAGTACATCATAACTATATTAAATCCAGCCAGAGCATCATGATGAGATGCCGCTAAAATCAGGTAAAGCGTGTAGGCTATGTAGTACCCGAGTAACAGCACCCCTTCCTGACGGCTAATCATGCCCCCCGTAAAAAAGATGGGCAGGCAGGCAAAAGCCGCCACAACCATAACCGGTATATCAAATCCGGTTAGCGCCGATGAAACCTCAATTCCCGCAGGAGCAGCTATACTGGTAATGCCCAGTACTCCCATAATATTAAAAATATTACTTCCCACAACATTACCAACGGCGATCTCACGTTCTCCGCGAAGTGCCGCAATTACCGAAGTTACTACCTCCGGCAGAGATGTCCCGGCTGCGAGTATAGTTAATCCAACAACCAACTCGCTCACCCCCAGGTAATCAGCCACTATCACAGCGCTATCAACAAGCCAGCGCGACCCGATGATTAATAAAGCAATACCACCCAAAAATAACCCTGCATTTTTGGCCCAAAAGCCTATTGATTTCTTATCGCCCTCCGTTTGAAGGTTATTTTTGCTCTTTACGCTTTCTTCCTGGCTTTGGTAAAACAAGTACCAAAAATAGACTATAAGTCCTCCAATGAGCAAAAAACCTTCAGTACGGCTAAAACTACCATTTAACGATAAGACTAAAACAACAAAAGAAAGCACAACCATCACAGGCACATCTGATCGCACCAGCTGTTTAGACACGACCAAAGGCGTGATCAACGCTGAAAGTCCAAGTATGAACAAAACATTGAAAATATTGCTGCCAACAACATTCCCAACAGCTAAATTGGGCTCACCGGATAGCGCTGATTTTATGCTTACCGCAAGCTCTGGTGAACTCGTTCCGAAAGCTACAACCGTTAGTCCAATAACTAATGGGGATATGCCAAGGACAGCCGCCATACGGGAGGCGCCCCGTACTAATGCTTCCGCCCCTGCAATAAGAAAGGTCAGGCCGGCAAGGAAAAAAAGAACAGTCATCAATATTTTAGCTTATTTATTACCTGCATCTTTGCCAGCCATTCTATTTTACTGCTAACTCATACTTATCGATTAACTTTACCTTGTGTTTTAGGTAAAATTTCAATTCTCGTCACTCCCATCGGTAGGCTTCTCAATGTTTCAATAATTCCCCGCCGGTACAGGCTTCTGTCAGTCGCCTGTACCACCATTCTTGCCCCTGGGGCTTAAGATTTAGGAAGCCAAATCGCGCATGGTGCTTGCCAGTTTGTTCACTTTCTCGGCATGGCCGGATGTACCGGCTAAATCCTCAACCTCTTCAGCCAAAGCCGTCAGAAGATCCCTTCTCTCATCACCTGATGCCCTTTCCGCTTCATGAAGCTGCTGTCTGGTATTCGTAATGCTTTCCTCACTCAGGTCTTTTGTCCGGTCTAGCTGATCTACATAAGCTTTGGCAAGGGCAAACGAAGGCGCCCAGTCGTATTTCGGCTGTCCCTGGGCATTCAACTGGTCAAATTTAACAGTATTGGCCGCAGCAATTTCATTTTCGGATAGATACGGACTAGGCTCAAGCTCAAATACATCAAGGCCACGGGCAATCTCGGAGTTAACTAAAACACCATTATACCAGTACACCGACCAGCTTCCACCCATCTGCATACGGTCCGGATTCACAGGCCCCCGATCGTGATAGGCTATCTCAACCGGATTCTTTGGATCGGTCCAGTCAAATATTGATATCCCCCCCTGGTACCACGATTGAACCATGATGTCACGGTCAGGAATTGGAATTAATGATCCGTTGTGTGCTACGCAGTTTTCTTCGGCAGTTTGTGGGGCAGGCAATTTATAATAGCTTTTAAAGTCCATTTTGTTGTCATCACCGATGGTGAATATTGCGTTCGCACCCCATTCCCTGGGATCTTCCTCACGGCATTTAGGCTGTCCGCCCCCACCCCATTCATCAGTAAACAAGACTTTATCGCCGTCGTTGTTGAAAGTGGCTGAGTGCCAGTATGCAAAGTTAGAATCTGCAACAGCATCAACACGTTGGGGATTTGCGGGATCCCGTATATCCAGCAAGAGTCCATACCCTTCACAGGCTCCGCCGGCCAGACCTATTTCTGGATATAAGGTGATGTCATGGCATTGGTCGGGCCCGCGGCGTTCAGTATCACCCTGGGTGCCTGACAAATCTTCCAATATTTGGGGAAGGTTCTCACGTAACGCGGCACTGTCGGCAGCAGTGGGTTCTCCGCTTCCCCCTCTTGCTTCCACTACATCATCAAGCAGCATTTCAACCATGCGTAAATGAAGTACACGTGGCTGACCATTCACTTCTCCTACAAATGCCCCTTCGGCCCTGGCTTTCTCAATATCTGCAAGTTCTGCCGGAGACAAACCATGACTCGGAGGTGCTTCCAGATCATCAAATATTCTAGGCGAGTTTACAATCTCTGCCAGCTCGGGTTGAGCTAAAGGCACTTTTATCACCTCTATGCGGAACAAGGCAGTGTTGGGATCATCTTCCGGCAAAGCACTGGCACATCCGGGTAGTTCCTCTTCAGGACGCACCGGGGCGGAACCGGAAACGTATATATAAACATTATCATCATCATTTGGATCTTCTAATACCGAGTGGGTATGGGAGCCGCGGCAGGTTTGAACGTTGCCTACATATTCCGGCTCTTTTATATCAGAAATGTCAAATATTCTCACGCCCCGCAGCCGGTCTTCACTTACTGCCTCACCAACACCCTCGGTGCCGCAATCCAGGCGGCCTCCAAATCCCTCGCCTGATACAAACAAGAGATCGTTGTATACCGAGACGTCGCTCTGCGAGGCCGGGCATACAAAGTCAATTACAAGACTTGGTGATGATGGATCAGAAATATCCCACACGATAAACCCATTGTAATTCCCCTGAATTACATAATTATCTTTGAAGGCAAGATCAGAATTGGTTACCCCTAAAAAATTCTCCGGAGGCGGGGTCTGTGACAGCATCCTGAGATTCCAGAAAGCTTCATCAGCATCGAAAAGTCCCGCGCTGAGGCCGATTCGTGGATCGGGATCAGGAGAATTAACTTCATCAATGGGCACCAGGGGTGCAGACGCTGATGATGAGGCTGAAGGTTGAATAACATTTTTAGGCGTACAGCCATAACTGAATAATAGCGCCAAAGCCGGTACAAGTAACCATAGATTGCTTGCCATCATCTTTGAACTTCTTTTGTTCGGCTGCATACATGCGTGTATTTTTTTCATAATTCCAGAGGGAATAGTTTAGGGTTACCCTATTATTTTATTAGGTTTTATATATTAGATGTAAGAAGGGTTTTATAAATCCACCCGCACCTTGAGCATCTGTCTCATCCGCTCGATTTCTGTGATCTGATCTACCTGGATATCGGATGCCAGACGAAATGCTTCTTCATCCTGAGCGGCTCCATCAATGCTGAAAAGTTCTTTAACCATAATTACCGCGCCATTATGGTGTTCAATCATATAACGGAGGAATAGTCTTTCAAAATGGCTGTCCCTGGCTTCTGACAATTCCTGCAACTGATCTTGCGAAAGCATTCCGGGCATATCAGTATGATCTGAATGATCCATGTGGCCCAAATGATGATCATCATTACTACCACTATGCATCATTAGGTTTAATCCTTCTATATGAACCTCCGGCACCGGTTGGTCGCGATCACGCAGCCACTGTTGCATGGATGCAATTTCGTCATCCTGAGCATTAATAATCCGGGCGGCCAAAGTCTGAATCTCCGTTCCCGCCCCATTTTCAGGTGCAAGCCTGCTCATAATGAGAGCCTGTGCGTGGTGACCTATCATGCCTGTCATAAAATCAGTGTCGGCCTGAGTAAAATTCAATCGGGAACTGTCTATTCTAGCCCAATAGATCGCCTCCAAATCAGATTTATCATGCTCTTTACTGGTCGCAGGCCCACTGGTACTTAGTTGATCTGAGCTCTTGCACGCCATCATACCGAAAAGAATAGTTAATACAGCGGCATAAAAAAAACTGTACATGCATGCCTCTACTGTTCATATAAGGATTTAATAAAAGAATAAACTTTTGTGATAACACTGGCTTAGAAGGTACAGGGATAAAATCTTAATAAAAAATAAAATTTGTTTAGAAGTATCTAGCTTCCGACGCTAGAGCCAAAGTACGGCAGATTTAACTTTAGTGCTACGCCTCCTATAACAAGAATATCAACTTAATTAGCATACCAGTTTTTTAATCTTACTTCCACACATCCCTCTGAATTATCAACAATCGTCTTAAATTCTTCAATATTCTGCCCACGGTGATGGTAGGGATAAACCACTACCGGCTGAAATTCTATGACGGCACTGGATGCTTGATGAATATCCATTGTATAAGGAAGATTCATGCACACAAATGCAATATCAATTCCCTGCAGGGCTCGCATCTCAGGTATATCTTCCGTATCGCCGGATAGGTACAGGTTTTTTCCTCCAAAATCAATGATGTAGCCATTGCCCCTGCCTTTTATATGCCGGACAGTTTCATCACCAGGAAAATTATACATCGGGATAGCCATAAAAGGTATATCCATCACTTCTGCAGCCTCATTATTTCCTATTATCAAAAGCTGATCCTGCCTCTCACTTAACTCATCTGCCACGGCCTGGGGAACCACAAACGTTGTACTGTCGGTTTCCAGCCCTTCCAGGGTTTCTGAATTAAGATGATCACCATGATTATCGGTAATAAAGATAATATCCGGCGCCTCAAATTGAGAATAAAGTTCTGCCCCACCATACGGATCAACTAAAATAGTCTTGCCGTCAAATGTAAAAGCTACCGAACCGTGATTAATAGCATAAACAGTAAGCTCCCCCTTATCTGTTTCAAAAATATCAGGAGTGGTAGACAGTTGCGCATCAGCAGGAAGCGTGCATATAACTAAAATCAGAAGAAAGAGCACAGTAAATTTCATATATCCTCATAATTAATGGTAAAGTATATATTTATTATATAAACCCGCCGATGCAGGCGTCTCATCCGAAACCATAAATGCTGCGGCCGTGGACGCTTTCCGCAGCAAAATAAAATTCAGCCCCCTCCGGACGACTATAAAAACATTTCAGTTACATTTACTGGGCTGTCAATTCCTATGGCTGCCAGATAAGCACGCCACACTATATACGGACAAGGTTTTATAACTTAAACAAATATATTTAAATATCAATGATTATATTAATTTAAATTCCGAAGCATTTGACCCTCTTTCAAATATTCGTGTTTTAATTTTACCATCAACACACAAGACCTTGGCTTATGAATAATTCAAATGAAGTCATCACAAGTATCAGTAAACCGAAAAAGTTCAGAACCAAATTCATTCTGGCGTTAAGTGCTATAGGGCCGGGTTTATTTTTGATAGGCTACAATATAGGCACAGGTAGTGTTACCACCATGGGCATGGCTGGTGCTCAACATGGTATGAGTTTACTTTGGGCATTAATCATTTCCGGTGTGTTTACTTATGTGGCTATGGTTGCTTTTGGACATTTGACTTTAGTTACGGGTAATACTGCCCTTTTTAACTTTAAAAATGAGATCCCTAAAGCTGGAAAAATAATTGCCATTTATATTATGGCGGCATTGATCCTGGGCGAAGTGCTAGCACTAATTGGCATCATGGGGATCGTATCAGAGTTAATACAGGAAGGTTTTCGATTAGCCTCAACTAGTCAGGCTCTCATGGTAGAAGCCGGGTGGATCATACTGGTCATAAGCATAATCATTTTCCTTACACTTTGGTTTGGACGTTATAAGATGTTTGAAAAAATATTAACAGGGTTTGTAATCCTGATGGTCTTTTGTTTTGTGGTGGTATTATTTATAATTGCCCCCTCATATTCTGCCATCATTGAAGGAATGGTACCGGGTATTCCGGATACACCCGGAGCAAGCAGACTGGTGGCAGCCATGGCTGGTACTACATGTTCGGCAGCTGTCTTCATAATCCGCAGTACAGTAGTGGCTGAAAAAGGCTGGACCATTAAGCATCTGAATCACGAGAAAAGGGATGCTTTTGTCTCCGTTTTTACCATGATTTTCTTGAGTGCCGTTGTTATGGCTGTAGGAGCCGGAACGTTGCATGTCATGGGTCTGACGATGGAAACGACTCTGGAAATGATTCGTCTTCTTGAGCCATTGGGTGGCGAGTCTGCCGCATTTCTACTAATCATTGGGATCACCGGTGCCGGTCTATCCACCATATTCCCTATCGTTTTAATAGCACCCTGGCTGATTGCTGATTATATGGGGTGGAAACGAGATATACAGTCCCCCATGTTCAGGATATTGATCCTGGGTGGACTGCTTTTTGCATTTGGATCGATTTTTATTGATCAGGCGCCACCCGTCCTGATGGTTCTTTCTCAAGCATTTCAAGCTACAATATTGCCGGCTATAGCAATTCCTGTATTTTATTTATTAAACAAAAAACAGCTTATGGGCAAAATTCATCTACCTTCCAACCTTTGGAATGCAGGCTTAATAGCCGTAATACTTTTTTCTTTAATAACTACATACTTTGCAATACGGGGTTTTTTCTAATATTTTTAAATTCAGGAAACAAGTATTTATAAGATCAATGATGAATAATATTAAATATACCATATGGTTATATAAAATATTATTCATCATCATTCTGTCTACTTTCTTTTAATAATTAAGCCTATACGCTACCAGCCGGTTATCATAGAATGTCGGCACAACCAACAGGTTGTCCTGCGGAATATAAGCTATATCGGCTGCATTAATATCGCTCGCACTGGTGTTCAAAATAGTTTGCGTTTGCATATCATTATCAACGAAATAAACTTCTCCTGTCCAGCTTGAAATCAGATACGCATCGTTGTCCAGCTGTATGATCCCATCGGCATGTCCCAGCCCTCCGTCAACCAGCGTAGAGAGCTCGTTGGTCTCCAGGTCGAGAGAGAGCAAACTATTTCCTTCCGAAGAAGCGATAATGAGTTCATTTTGCTTGATAAAGACGCCATTCGGAATGTTAAGCTCTTCCCCTGCAAATAACAATTCAGTCTCACCACCCGGGGTTACTTTAAAAACCTTATTACCGTCAGAGTCGGCTGCATATATGATCCCATCTTCGTCTATATCAATACCGTTCAAATCAATAGCGCCTTCTACAGTAATACGATTACTTATGCTTCCGCTTTCAATATCTATCTGAACAATTTCACCGCCATCATTTACATACAGAGAGCCATTATGATAATCATTGCCCAGTGGTTTGCCCAATCCTTCAACCCAGCGGGCATTCTTGACAGTACCATCGGCATTAACAAGAGAAATATACCCGTCATTATCCGTGTCATTATCTCGGTTCAGGTTGGATACAAAGAAAATATTACGATCAGGATGAAAGGTCGCACATTCCGGCGTTATCAATTCTGTTTGGCCCGTTGCCCAAACCTGGGTGAGCGATACATTAGCTGTATTCGTTTCATCAGACGGTACCTGTTCGTTTTCATCGGAACTACATGCCGATAAAATAAATACACTTATAGCCAGAACATTTACAAAATTTCTCATAACACTACTTGGTTGATTTAAATTAAATTTAGGATGAATATAATAAAAGTACATTACAAAATATATGAAGGTTATATAATAGTTAATGATGGAAGTTTTATTTAAGTACGCGTATAATTCTCCGCCCTTCATACGTCTCCCAATCATCCTTCGAACGCACATAGACCGTATAGGTGCCGCTGTCAAGATTAGCCGGAAGCGTACCCTGCCACAAGTGATGTGTCTCATTGGCTCCACCGGAAACTCTCCATGTTGGGTTTTCAACAGCCAGTTCACGCTCTCTCATCGCCAGGTAAACAGGATCTTCCTGGCTTGATCGGTTCATAGGTTGCCAGGAACCCGATTTCCCGACACGCATCTCCACATCAGCATCCGGCAGTGCATTAAACACATTGGCATAAACTTTGGTAGTATCACCTTCTGCAAGTTTAATTTCAGATGGTGCGAAAACATGCATCTGAAAATTGGCCGGGCGTCGGGAGGCTTTATACTTGATTTTCCAGTCGTTACCGTCGATCTCAAGAAAGGCATATCCGGTAGGGGTGCCGTCTCGCATCATGGAGTGCGGAATTCCGTATTCGTCGGGGGCACCTGACCACCATGCTCCACATACCGTCCCCATGCTTACCATATGATGAGGATCCGCTCCCGGCCACCCGTCTTTTTCACCTATAAAACGATGATAATGGCGATGTGTATGGGCCGCAAAAGAAATTGTATTAGAATGTGAAGCCAGCAGCTCAAACAGCTCTTCCCGTTCTGCCTCGTTTTCCCATTCAGTTGAATCCACCCAGGGAATATGCATTAAAAACACAACAAGTTCATCCTCGGGAACATGTTCCAAAAAATTTGCGATAAATTTCATCTGATTTTCACCAAGCCCTGTACGGTAATAACGGTCCTCACCGTCTACGATCCAGCGTATGTTATCCACGTTGATAAAATGAGCTCCGCCCCAGGAAAAAGCATAATAAGAAGGACCAAATGTGCGATGGTAGGCACCCCGGACATCATGATTTTGATCAGCCGAGAAATCAATATCATGATTTCCGATAACATTTCGCCAGGGTATACCTATTTGTCCCACTACCTCTTTTAGTGGTTGAAAGATATTTAGGTCATCAAAAACTATATCACCGAGGGTGGTACCAAAAGCGGCATCAACTCCAATAAGTTCCTCTACGGTGTCATGGGTAATATGGTTGAGCTCACCAATAGTGCGGGGCTGGGTATCGCCATAAACCAGCACTCGAAATGAATCTTCTTCCTGTTGTGGCGTAAGAGCGAAATTTATGGATTCAGGTAATGGTCCAGTGGATTGGAAACCAGGGTATTTTGATCCACCGGCCCCTTCTTCAGAATGAATATAATAAAATTGGGGTATGTTAAATTTATCCACCTGTGTCGTCCAGCCACTAGGTTTAACAACAAAAACAGTTGCGTTTTCACCGGCCGAAGTTTCATAAATTCCGTCCTCGTCGGTAACAACAATGTCTTTGCTATTTGAGACAAGAACACCGGATATACCGGGTTCATCAAGATCAAATTGTCCATTTTCATTGAGATCATGGAACACTTTACCTGAAACAGTTTCTTGGCCCTGAGCCAAACTACTTGCTGCCATAGTTATTATCAAAAGTGATGCATAAAATGTAGGCTTCATAGTTTTTTAGTTTTCATAATCTTTTTTATGTAAATGCATTAATACAGTTTACAATAATACACTTTTTTCTACAGTTTCCAATTTCCGCTTGCGAAACATTATTTTGCATCTTTTTTGCGGGTCATGATAGGAAAATTGAAATAGGCCTGGAGAGAGGTATACTATCTGTCGTGGTAATGAAGATTATTGATGCAATGGTATTATCGGAGTTGCCGGTTTTGTTGGGCTTCAGGTTTCAAACATATATCCGGCAAAAAGCACCTTATATCAGTACAGAATCTTAAGTTTTTACCCCCGGGATTATTGCACATTCAATGGAAGTATTGACGTACAATACTTTTATTGATAACTGCTTCAGCAGTAGAATTAATTGTTACCATACCAGAAATATAAACTTAGAATTTTTCAACTATATAATCAGTAAAGTCTTGACCAACCCCTGACCAAGTCCATACCAACTCCTACTAAAGCCCGGCTGGCAGTAGGAGTTGTGACGGGTTTGAGCAGGGCTTGTTTGGGATTAAAAATGGTGCCGCCAGGTCAGCGGGCAGTTTGTGCTGCCTAACCCAGCAGTTCCCTCATATTGGTTTTATACTGCTCCACTCCGGGCTGATCGAATGGATTTTCGTCGAGGCAATAGACATATAGGGTGATGGCCAGTTCAAAGAAGTAGATCGCCTGGCCTATGCTTTGTTCGTTAAGCCGGTCGAGGGTGATGGTGCAGGAAGGTAAATTGCCATCGAGGTGAGCCTTACGGGTTCCTTCGTAAGCTTTTTGGTTAATTTCATGAAATGCTTTGCCAGCCAAATAGTTCAAGCCATCAAAATCTTCCTTTTCTTTTTGGACGGGAAAGGTGCCGGGTAATTTGCTTACATTCAGAAAGGTTTCCATCATATTTCTCATGCCTTCCTGGGCCATTTGTCCGAGGCTGTGCAGATCAGTGGAGTAATTTACCACTGCCGGAAACATGCCTTTGCCGTTTTTGCCTTCGCTTTCCCCGTAAAGCTGCTGCATCCAACTTCCGAAAGAACTTAAGGACGGATCAAAGGAAGCCAGCAGATCTATATGGGTACCTTTTTTATAAAGGCCATACCGGGCGGCTGCATAATCGATTACATCTTCCTGATTGTTTTCGTATTTGTTATATGCTTCAACAGCCCCGTAAAATAAGGGTGCAATTGCAAAGCCTGCGGCAGCGATTGGCAGTAGTCCCACGGGGGTTAATACGGAATATCGGCCGCCCACATCATCAGGTATGATAAATTTCTGGTAACCGTTTGCTTCAATAATTTTATTGAGCGCTCCCCCCTGTTTGCTGGTCGTACCGATTATTCTGTTTTTTGCTTCTTTGCCATAGGTGTCATGCATCCATTTTTTTAAAGTTCGGAATGCCAGTGCTGTTTCTATGGTGGTTCCTGATTTGGATATCACGTTCAGGTACACGCTTTTCTCGGAACCGTCAGAGTTGGGGCGGTTTAAATATTCGATCAAGCCCTGCATGTATTTGCCGCTAATATTGTGTCCGGCGTACAAAATTTCCGGTGTTCGGTCACTGTAGAACGGAGTGAGTGCATCGATTACAGCTTTGGCCCCCAAATAAGAGCCGCCGATACCACAGACGATAAAAACATCGGCGTCGCCTCTGATACGGGCTCCGAGACTGTCAATTTGTTCGAGGAGGGCGTCGTTGGGGGAAGACAGGATATCGCGCCAGCCCAGCCACTCGGTGCCTTTCCCGATTTTATCGGTTAATGCCTTATAAGATTGTTTCGCTTTCTCAACAGCTGTTTCGTGTTCTTCGGAGTTCAAAAAAGAAGTACAACCAGCTACATCTACAGTAATCATGAATTTAACATTTTAGAAAGTTCAAGGATATCGGGTCTGAGAGTTTTCTTTTTAGACCAGGTTTCTTTTAAATCAGTAAAAACAACTTCGTTATTCACCACGCCGACCATTTCGTTTGTATGGCCGTCAAGCAAGGCCTGAACAGAGGCTGCCCCCAGTCTGCTGGCTAAAACACGATCGCGTGCCGTTGGGTTTCCCCCGCGTTGCATATGGCCCAGTATGCCTACCCGCATCTCATATTTTCCGAAATCATCTTTCAGGTCCTCGGCTAATTTAATAGCTCCGCCGGTTTCATCACCTTCGGCTACAACTACCAGGCTGCTTCGGCGCTGCACTTTAAAAATTTCGTGCAACTGAGATTTAATCGCATCAATGTCGGTAACCGTTTCCGGCAGCAGTATCAATTCCGATCCGCTTGATATGCCTGTATCCAAGGCAAGGAATCCGGCACCCCGGCCCATTACTTCAATCAAAAAGAGACGGTCGTGAGCGTCGGCCGTATCTCTTATCTTATCAATGGCATCCACGGCAGTATTAAGGGCCGTGTCGTATCCAATAGTTTCATCGGTGCCAAAAAGGTCGTTGTCAATAGTTCCGGGAATACCCAGAATGGATATGCCATGTTCTTTATTGAGCTTAACGCCTCCCTTGAATGTCCCATCTCCCCCGATGGCCACCACAGCATCAATATTATTGTCCCTTAGATTTTTTGCCGCCATAGCACGGCCTTCTTCTTCAAGGAATTTATCAGAGCGGGCGGATTTTAAAATAGTGCCTCCGCGCTGGATTATATTGGATACAGAATGAGTATCAAATTCAATAAAATCACCTTTGATCATGCCTTGATAACCGTAGCGAATTCCGGCAATAGGCAGGTTATTTCGTTTGGCCACGCGTACCACAGCCCTCACAGCGGCGTTCATACCCGGTGAGTCGCCTCCACTGGTTAATACTCCGATTTTATTTATAGTATTCAAGATATTTTTCCCGTGTTTTTTAACATTAGAATAGTGAACTTAACGACACGCCAAAGTTTGTGCAAACTTTAACATGTATACATTTATACGCATTGCACATTATTAAACATAAATCTAACAAAGAAGATAACGCACTATAAATGATAGGTGCCGATACAGAATTTAAAGAAGATAAGATAATAAGCCCTAAGTCGCTAAAGGAGATTCGGCGGCCCATTGACAGTGATTTGAAGGAGTTTCAGGCATACTATAAAAAGGCATTAAAAACCGATGTCTTTTTGCTGAACCAAATTGTTAATTACCTGCTCAGAATGAAGGGGAAGGAAATGAGGCCCATTTTGGTTCTGCTGTCAGCGCGTCTTTGCGGCAATATTGGCCAAAGTACCTTCACCGCGGCCACCATGATCGAGCTGCTTCACACAGCTACCTTGATTCACGATGATGTTGTGGATGAAGCCGATCAGCGCCGGGGCTTTTTCAGCATCAATAAAATCTGGAAAAACAAAGCCAGTGTCTTGCTGGGCGATTATCTGCTATCCAAAGGGCTGCTTGTGGCCCTGGATAACGATGAATTTGCCCTTCTCAAGGTTCTGTCAAATGCGGTCAAACGCATGAGCGAAGGAGAGCTGCGCCAGCTCAAAGCCTCAAAGTTGCTCAATATGACCGAGGAGAAATACTTTAAGATCATCTCGGAAAAAACAGCCAGCCTGCTTTCGGCCTGCTGCAAATGCGGGGCCATAAGCGCTACAGACGATACTGAAAAGCATGAGACGCTTGAGAAAGTCGGCGAGCATTTAGGTATTGCCTTTCAAATCAGGGATGATCTTTTTGATTATGGCGCTGATGATATAGGCAAACCAACCGGGAATGATATTAAAGAAAGAAAAATAACACTGCCAATGATCGCCGCGTTAGACCGGTCCGGGATTCTTGAGCGGCGAAAGCTTATCAGACTTTTTGGCAAGCGCAGCAAAACACGTAAAGAAGTCAATGAGATTATAAGGCTGGTAAATGAAAAGGGGGGGCTTGAATACGCCCGCCAGCATATGAATACTCACACACGTACAGCCCGCTATCTTCTTGAACGGTTTCCGGATTCCCCAGAGCGGCAAAATATGCTTGATTTTATTGATTTTGTAATTACCCGTAAGAAATAAATATATGCAGAAGCAATGGCTGATAGATGCTCATAACGTGATGCACCTGCTGCCACCGGTGGTAAAAGGCTACGGAAACAACCGCCTGGATGGCATTGAATACCTGTCTTCGTTGATTGACGGGGTATGCATGAAGCAAAAGCGCAAAGCATTACTGGTTTTTGATGGCTATCCGTTGCACCTGAGTATGAAACACCATAACTGCCGGATAGCCTTCAGTGGCGGGAAAACTGCCGATGAAGCCATCATTAACCGTCTAAAGAACAAAAATTCCGCTGAACAGTGGATCGTGGTGAGCAATGACCGTGAAGTTCTCAGTCAGGCAAGGATGCGGGGAGCAGAGACTACTTCAGCAAACGAATTCGCCAGGCAAGTTAGCAGTAAAGCTACCGAGCAACAAACAGAAGAAAACCTGCCCCAGACCCATCCTCAAAAAAGGGCTGACGTGGAAGTCAGCGACAACGAAGTTGAGGAAATGCTTCGGTTGTTCAACAAACATAAATCATGAGACAAGTGCGGGCGATTACCCGGGAACGGGTATATTTATTCATTTCGGATGCCCATTTAGGTGGTTTCTCACCTGAAAAGAATAGTGATATTGAGCACGATCTTATATCCATGATCGATTATGCCGAATCCCTGGAGATGAGCATCATCATTCTTGGAGATTTGTTTGATTACTGGATGGAGTATCCCCAGAGAAAACCCGAAATTGCCCCCCAATTGATGGCACGATTTCAATCCTTCCACCAAAATAATCCCGGAACTTTATATATTACCGGCAACCATGATAACTGGACCGTAGATTACTTTAAAAGGAATGGCTTTGACGTTGAGCCTGAATACCGCATATTAGATATAAATGGAAAACAAGCATTATTGCTGCATGGAGATGGATTAAGCAATAAAAGTTTTAAACTCCCCCGTCCTATCCTTCATCGGGTGATCAGGAATTCGTATTTTGTCGGTTTATATAAAAAAGTGCTGCCGGCGCAAACCGGGATCACCCTTATGCGCATTTACTCCAGGCTTAGCAGAACTTTTAAGTTTTGGTCGGTACCCGGCAATCCGCATCTGGACAACTGGGCTATAAAGCAGCTTAACAAAGAAGAAATCAACGCCGTAATTTGCGGACATCACCATAAACCTGTTTTCCGAACGTTCGATAACAAAGTATATATGAATCTCGGCAATTTTTTTGACGACAGGACAGCTGGAATATTTGCGAACAACTGCTTTCGATTAGTTACCTGGGATAGTTCTTCAAAAAATTTCACCAATTGTAATACCTCATACGTTTCTTATAATAATGAATGATGATACAAACAAAGATGATATGGACCGGTATTTTAACGATCCGGAATATCGTCGAAAGATATTAGAAGAACGCCGTTCAAAAGCAAAAGAAAGAACACCCGATGACAAATCCGGTTCTTTTCTGGAACGGACTCTTTCCAAGCATCGCGAGAACCGAAAGCGAAAAGCCGAAAGACAGGCAGGTTCATCTTCAGCTTCCCCTCCGCCGCCAGGCAATGGTGGAGATATTGAAATTGGTTGGGGAGATATATTTAAAGGATTTGGCATTTTTCTGGTCATTATGTTAATGCTGGGTGGAGCTTTCGTGATGTACCTTCATCAGGGTTTGCCATCTATTGAAGAGCTTGAGAATCCAAAAACCGATATTGCCTCATTTGTGGTAAGCCGCGACGGTGCCGTACTGGATAAGTATTTTACGGAAAACCGGACTTATACATCCTACAACAATATTTCTCCTCACATCATCGATGCCCTTATCGCAACGGAAGATCACCGGTTTTACAACCACTGGGGAGTGGACATGTACCGTACTCTGGCAATCCCATACCATGTAATTAGCGGAAATCCTCAGGGGGGTTCAACCATATCGCAACAGCTTGCAAGAAACCTGTACCGAAAAATAGGCAGGGAAGTTTCTGTTCAGCGAAAGTTGCGGGAAATTATTACAGCCATTCAAATTGAAAAGAACTACACGAAGAGGGAAATACTTGAAATGTACCTCAACACCGTTGAGTTCAGCAATAGCGCCTTTGGTATTGAAACAGCATCCCTCACCCATTTCAATAAACCCGCAAGTCAATTGACAGTTCCGGAAGCCGCTACTATGGTTGGTACCCTAAAAGCTGTGTATGCATATAATCCCAGAATCAGGGAAGATCGGTCTCAGCAAAGGAGAAATGTTGTAATGAGACAGATGTTGAAACGGAATTTTCTTACTGAAAATGAATATGAAAATTTTAGTAAGGAAGCTATTGTGCTCGATTACAATCCACCTTTCAAAACAGGACGGCAGAGCCGCTATTTTGGAGAGTACATTCGCCAGCAAGCTCAGGGGTGGGCTCAGGAAAATGGATATGACCTTTACACAGACGGGCTGGTCATTCACACAACTATAGATTCCAGAATGCAGCAGCATGCACAAAATGCTGTGGAAACTCAGCTGGAACAACATCAAAAACGTTTTGTTGACGAGTGGACTTCTCCTGACGGCGATTATATGGATAATTTTTGGGAGGAGTACCCGAATTATCTAAATGAGTTTATCGAAGAAACCAATGAATACAAAAACGGCTTCTTTGGACGCAAAACCCGCATAGAAGTATTAGATTCATTGAAACTTGATTCTACATTTGTAGATTCGGTTAAACGGGCACGTACTCGGCTTGAAGGTAGTTTTGTGGCTATAGAACCCACTAGCGGCAACATTATGGCATGGATAGGCGGTTCTGATTATAGTCAGATTCAGCGTGATAATGTTTATCAATCCCGGCGTCAGACAGGCTCTACCTTTAAACCCTTTGTTTACGCAGTGGCCATAGACAACGGATACCGGCCCTATAATAAGTTTTCGAAGTATCCCCTTAGTTTTTACAGTAATAACGGTACTGTATGGGCACCTCGTGACCCGACGCTACCTCAGGGGCCTGAAATGGTTACACTAGCCCAAGGTCTGGGCAGAAGTCTGAATAATATAACTGTACGTTTGTTACCGGAACTAGCCGGTGCTCATGGAACTAACCGTCAGGAAGATTTAAGGGAAGCTGGCGTCCGGATTGCAGAAATGGCCCGGAACCTGGGGGTTAATAAATCGCCCCTTAAAACAAACCCTGCCATAGCACTGGGAACAGCAGAAGCCACTTTGCTGGAAATGACCAATGCCTATTCTACCTTTGCAAATAAAGGAGTACATATAGAACCACTGGCAATAACGCGGATTGAGGATAAAGAAGGCAATGTGCTGGTTGAATACCACTCAGAACTACAGCAGGAGGCTATCAGTCCGGAAACGGCCTATATTATGATTGATATGATGAGAGGCGTGATACGTGGCGGGTCTGGCTGGCATGGTACCGGAGTCAGGATGGCTAATTCATTTGGAGTTACCCAGGATATTGCAGGGAAAACCGGAACCTCTTCCAATAGTTCCGATAACTGGTTCATAGGGTTAATGCCTCATCTGGTAGCCGGTGCATGGGTTGGCGGTGAAGACTACAGGCTTCGCTTCCCGGAAAACACCTATTTAGGCCAGGGTGCCCGTACAGCCCTGCCCATTGTTGGTTCCTTTATCAGATCCAGCATTGAAGATACCCTTGTGAACTGGAGTTATGATGCCTTTGAACAACCTCAAGGCTTAATATTGGAACCCCCTCCTGAAGTGGAATCACCTGGAAGTTCCGGTAATGGGCGGATAAGCTGGTAGCAATTACGGAGTCTAAGGAAATTTTGCCATATCCATTATCTTGCATCGCTACATTTGGGATCGGCAAATGGATCTTGCAAAGCTGAAAATTTTACAGCTTTTAAATATTTTATGGCTCTTTACCCCAAAACCTCTCTAGCCTGCGCGGGAGGGTTACTTATTCAATAATTATTTCTTATTATTATCCCAAATATTTAAACAAGCTATAACCTTAGAAATTAATAAAGACAAATGAAGAAAACTAAATTAACAACTGGGTTTGGAGCTCCTGTACCCAATAATCAAAACTCATTGTCTGCCGGGGAACGTGGCCCTCTCCTTTTGCAAGACTACTTTTACGTCGAAAAGATATCCCATTTTGACAGAGAGAGAATTCCAGAGCGTGTTGTTCATGCCAAAGGTGCCGGTGCATTCGGATATTTTGAAACGACTAATGATTTTTCTAAATACACAAAGGCTGATTTTTTAAATGAAGTTGGAAAAAAAACGGATGTTTTTCTACGGTTTTCTACTGTTGGCGGTGAAAAAGGATCTGCTGATGCAGAAAGAGATCCCCGCGGCTTTGCCCTTAAATTTTATACCGGGGAAGGCAACTATGATATTGTAGGAAACAATACCCCGGTATTCTTCCTGCAAGACCCTGTAAAATTTCCTGATTTCATCCATACCCAGAAAAGGAATCCCCAGACGAACCTGAAGGATCCCAATATGTTTTGGGATTTTATTTCCCTTAGTCCGGAAACTACCCATCAGGTCACCATCCTGTTTTCCGACAGAGGAACGCCAAAGACCTACCGTCATATGAATGGCTACGGAAGCCACACCTTTGCCTGGATTAACGATGAGGGCAAACGGTTCTGGGTGAAATACCATTTTAAAACAGCAGCGGGAATAGAGAATTTTACTGCCGAAGAAGCTCAAAAAGTTGGTGGATCAGATCCTGATCATGCCACTCGCGATTTGTTCGACCACATTAAAGGCGGCAAAGATGCACGATGGAACGTGAAGGTTCAGATTATGCCCGAAGAGGATGCAAAAACCTACCGTTTTGATCCTTTTGATGTAACCAAAGTATGGTCTCATGAAGATTATCCCTTGCAAGATCTCGGGGTTCTGGTACTTAACAGAAACCCGGAAAATTATTTTGCCGAAGTAGAGCAGGCCGCATTTAGTCCGGCTAATCTGGTACCCGGCGTGGAGCTATCTCCCGATAAAATGCTTCAGGGAAGAGTGTATTCCTATCCGGATACCCAACGGCACCGTTTGGGTCCAAACTATCATAATATCCCGGTAAATTGCCCTTATGCCGCTAAAGCCGGCACACAGAATTACCAGCGAGATGGTGCTATGAGAACTGATGGCAACGGCGGAAGCGCACTCAACTATGAACCAAATAGCTTTGAGGAGGCCCCAAAAGAGGATCGCTCCTATACCGAAAAGCCCATGGAGCTTGAAGGAAGCACCGACCGTACTGCATACAATTACAATACGGATAATTTTGTGCAGGCGGGTGATCTGTATAGATTAATGACCGATGATCAGAAAACACGTTTAGTGAATAATATTGTTGGTCATTTGGGAGGTGTTACCAAAGACGAAATCAAAGTTCGTCAGATTTGTCATTTCTTCCGTGCTGATGTTGATTTCGGAACCCGAATAGCCAAAGGCTTAGGTATCAATCTAGAAGAGGTTATGAGTCAACCAATAGAAAGCTAAATAAATCAGTTATTATTTAAAAGACCTGGCAAGCTGTTTTGTTTGTCAGGTCTTATTTATTTTCAGGAAGAAAGCCCCTCTTAATTTGGTTACTGGATTAAGCTTAACAATTATTTTTCTGGATATTCTACCTCATATTTGCATAAAAAGTATCTATCTACTGTTCGATTTCTTTTTAATAGCAATTTAAGAGCTTGCAAAATTTACACATGCGACTTTAATGATTCCTGGAAATTCCATCATAAACACGCCTTAAACTTTAAAGTATCCTTTGCATGAATTAAATTAACTACCTTAAGCAAGAAAATTGGGTAATTAGGCATTATACCTTATACTTACGCAGTTACCATTAATCGACTTTTATATTAATTCTAATTGAACATTTTGGAAGATACATCAACTCAAGCAAGAAGCAGAGGTAATTGGAACACGAAATTAGGTTTTGTGTTAGCCGCTGCCGGATCAGCAGTTGGATTGGGTAATATTTGGGGTTTTCCAACACAGGTAGCCGATAATGGCGGGGCAGCATTTATTTTAGTTTATCTGTTGTGCTGTTTAACAATTGGTTTCCCTGTAATGATTGCCGAGCTAACAATAGGACGACGGACTCAAAAAAATCCTGTTGGCGCATTTAAAGCATTGAGTAATAATAATCTTTTTGCTTCTCTAATCGGCTATTGGGGAGTCTTATGTGGCGTAATGATCCTGACCTTCTATTTAGTTTTATCGGGATGGACTTTAGGATATGTTTTTGAAGAGGTTTTTCATTTTCTTGGAGCAACTAGTCTCGCAAGCACCTTTGGTGATTTAGGGCATGGATTAAAAAATGCTATATTTTCACTCATTTTTATGCTATTGTCTGTTACAATTATAACCGGCGGGGTCAGCCAGGGAATTGAGCGGGCTACCAAAATGCTCATGCCTTTGCTTATAGGGATTTTGGTGATCCTTACTGTATATGTTTTAACGTTGCCAGGTAGTTCTGAGGGAGTAGCCATGTATTTCATGCCCGACTTTTCTACAATTGACGGAGGATTGCTCTTGTCGGCAATGGGACAGGCATTTTTTTCTTTGTCCCTTGGAATGGGTGCTCTTATAACTTATGGGTCATATCTTAATAAAAATCAAAATGTAGTTGAATCCGCCGCATATGTTACCTTAGCTGATATTGGAATTGCCACTCTTGCAGGTTTACTGGTAATCCCGGCAATGTTTGTAGCCCAAGGTTCTGGCGTACAAATCTTTGGTGCGGATGGTGCCCTATTATCCAGTGTGACTCTTGTATTTGATGTACTGCCTGAGATGTTTCATAATATAGGCGGTTTTGTAGGTATGCTGCTTGGGGTTTCCTTTTTTATATTATTGGGATTAGCCGCGTTAACCTCATCTATTTCCCTGCTTGAAGTGCCTGTATCTTACATGATTGATGAGCATGGTGTTTCCAGAAAAAGAGCCGCCTGGATGGTTGGAAGTTTAATAGGCATTTTTGCCGTAGTTGTTTCTTATGACACTTCACTAATTGATCTGCTGGTAGCCATATTTAACGAAATAGGTTTACCGCTCGGTGGGCTAATGCTTTGCATATTTCTCGGTTATTTTTGGAAAACTGAAAACGCACTTATAGAAATAAAAAATGGTTATCCCAGTGTTGAAAAGAGTTTTGGTCCGATTTGGGTTATTTTTATCAAATTTATTTGTCCTTTGTTAATTGCTATTGTTTTAGGTAACACACTTTATCAAATATTGGGCGGCTAAATGTTATGCGTTTTTAACTTCGTACATTGACTGCTGTTTATTGACCTCCGAAACAGCTATCTTCAGCAAACTTTTTTTTATTAAACCTACTATGCCAAAAGTATCAACTGCCAGTTTCAAGAACGGACTTACCATTCAACTTAATGGTGAACTATATACTATCATTGATTTTCAACATGTAAAGCCTGGTAAAGGTGGGGCCTTTGTACGAACCAAGCTGAAAGCTATTATTAGCGGAAAGATCTTGGATAAGACCTTTCGGGCCGGTGAAAGTGTGGAAGCAGTACGAGTAGAGCGCCGGCCTTACCAATACCTTTACAACGACGGCGAACTCTATCATTTTATGCATCAGGAAACATATGAACAAGTAATGGTTTCAGCCAATCAGGTAAACAATCCGGAATTACTGAAAGAAAGCGAGGAGGTGACAATTACAGTTAATGCTGACACCGAAGAATTGTTATTCACTGAACTTCCCGCCCAAGTTGTTCTGCAAGTACAACAAACAGATCCCGGCCTTAAAGGGGATACGGCTCAGGGCGGTACAAAGCCTGCAACCATGGAGTCGGGTGCAGTAATACAGGTGCCACTTTTTATAAACGAAGGAGACCAGGTGCGGGTTGATACCCGAACGTCTGGTTATATTGAACGAGTTAAGCTCTAAAAGGAGAAATATGGATTTAAAAATAATTAAGAACCTTCTCAATCTGATTTCAGAAAGTGATGTTAATGAGGTTTCTATTGAAGAGGGTGATTTTAAAATTAAAATTAAAAAGAAGCCTGATGTGGTGAAAGGTCAGAACGCACCTGTTTATATGCCATCACCAGTTCAGGAAACCATCTTGCCTGCAGCAGGCCAGCCCCAACAGGAAAGCAGTGCCAGCCAAGGTGGTAAAGAACCTACCCCGGCTAAAAATGAACCGGAGCCAGCATCAACTGAAGTTATAAAATCACCTATTGTTGGAACCTTTTATTCCGCCTCCTCCCCTGATGCAGATGCTTACGTTAAAGTGGGAGATACTATAAAAAAAGGCGACACCCTTTGCATTGTCGAAGCCATGAAAATTATGAATGAAATCGAAGCAGAAGTATCGGGGAAAATTGTTGAAAAATTGGCTCAAGATGCTCAGCCCGTAGAGTTTGATCAACCCCTTTTCATCATTGAACCATCCTGATCCATCTATGTTTAAAAAGATACTAATCGCCAACCGAGGCGAAATTGCCCTACGCATCATCAGAACCTGTAAAGAGCTTGGTATAAAGACAGTAGCCGTTTATTCAACACAGGATGCTGATAGCCTGCACGTAAAATTTGCTGACGAGGCGGTTTGCATAGGTCCACCTCAATCAAAAGAAAGTTATTTAAAAATACCCCGTATTCTCGCAGCAGCGGAAATTACTGATGCCCAGGCCATTCATCCTGGATATGGATTTTTAGCTGAGAATGCCGAATTCTCCCGAATTTGCAGTGAGCATAATATTAAATTTATCGGTCCTTCACCGGAAATGATAAACACCATGGGAGATAAAGCCCGCGCTAAAGCGAATATGATTAAATATGGCGTTCCGGTTGTTCCCGGCAGTGATGGTATTGTGAAAAATCCCAAAGAAGCTATAAGATTGGCTGAAGAGATGGGGTATCCTGTAATACTGAAAGCAACTGCCGGCGGTGGCGGGCGCGGTATGCGTGTGGTAACCGAAGCTAAAGAAATGACTCGCCAATTTGAGAATGCATCCAACGAAGCCTCTTCCGGTTTCGGTAATGCTGATCTATACCTAGAGAAATTTATAATTGATCCCCGCCATATTGAAATCCAGATTTTAGGAGACCGCCACGGACATGTAATTCATTTGGGTGAGCGTGATTGCTCCATGCAACGCCGGCACCAGAAAATGCTGGAAGAATCCCCTTCCCCATTTATGACGCCCGCACTGCGCGAAAAAATGGGGAATGCCGCAATCGCCGCCGCACAAACTGTGAATTATGAAGGTGCCGGAACTGTAGAGTTTTTAGTAGATAAAGACAGAAATTTCTACTTTATGGAAATGAATACCCGAATTCAAGTGGAACATCCGGTAACCGAAGAAGTTACAAACTATGATTTGATCAAATCACAGATTGAAATCGCCGCCGGCGAACCGCTCAAGCGACAACCATTAAAAATGCGCGGGCACAGTATTGAATGTCGTATTAATGCTGAAGATCCCGCTCATAATTTTCGTCCTTCAGCTGGTGAAATCACAGCCTTTCATAGCCCGGGCGGACACAGCGTACGCGTTGATACCCACGCATATCACGGTTATAAAGTTCCGCCGCATTATGACTCTATGATAGCCAAATTGATTGTAAGCGCCCCCAACCGCTTAGAAGCAATTGCCCGAATGAAACGTGCACTTAATGAATTTGTCATAGAAGGGATACAAACCAACATCCCCTATCATCTTCAGTTATTAGACGATCCTAACTTTATTGACGGAAATTTCAATACTAAATACCTGGAAACCACATTCAAATACATTCCATAAGGAACTTGGGATTCTATAACAGTGTATGTTATGAAAATAAACACACTGATCCATTTACTTTAATTTTCAACAAAATAGAACAGCCATGAATTATCCTGATGATCTCAAATACACCCGTGAACATGAATGGGTACGTAAAAATGACGACGGTACCGCTACGGTTGGTATCACCGAATTTGCACAAAGCGAGCTTGGTGATGTTGTATTTGTTGAGGTTGATACAATCGGTCAGACCCTTGCCAAAGATGAAGTATTTGGAACAGTTGAAGCTGTTAAAACAGTTTCTGACCTGTTCATGCCTGTCTCCGGGGAACTTTCAGAGTTAAATTCTGCCATTGAAGAAAACCCTGAGTTGGTAAATGAAGATCCTTATGGTGAGGGTTGGATGGTAAAGATCGCACTTTCCAATCCATCGGAGTTTGATGAATTGATGAATGCTGATGATTATCAAAAAATAATTTCCTGAACCACCTGTTAGTATTACATGCCTTTTATTCCGAATACAGAAGAAGATCAACGCCTGATGCTCGAAACCATCGGGACCAAAAGTATCGAAGATCTTTACAGCAATATCCCAGAAGATGTACGCTTTCGGGGTGATCTTAATCTTCCCCCCGCCCTATCCGAATGGGAAGCTCTGCGCGAGATAACCAAAATTAGCAATAAAAACATCTCTACCGATACCCATAGCTGCTTTATAGGCGGCGGAGCTTACGATCATTTTATTCCCAGTGGGATTGCATCGCTTTTAGGGCGATCTGAATTCTATACAGCCTACACACCATATCAGGGTGAAGTCTCGCAAGGTACCCTTCAATCGATGTACGAGTTTCAAAGCATGATCTGCGAACTTACCGGCATGGATATTTCAAATGCCTCTATGTATGATGCCGGAAGCGGCCTTGCCGAAGCCGTTTTGATGGCTTGTACCGTTACCAGGCGCAAGAAAGTTGTAATAGCCGGTAAAGTCCATCCCAATTATCTTGATATTGTGCGTACGTATGCCCATGGCCAAGAAATCGAAATTATTCAAACAGATCCTGTTGGAGGTACGGCAAATCTTGATAAGCTGGAAGAAATAGCGGATGAGGAAGTTGCCGCTGTAATCTTCCAGAACCCTAACTTCTACGGTAATCTTGAAGAAGTACACGAAATCTCCCGGATCACCAAAGCTATAAACAAAACGCTGCTGGTTTCGGTAGTTGACCCCATCTCACTGGGGCTGATTGTAGAGCCTAGCGCTTATGATGCTGACATTGTAGTTGGTGAAGCACAGGGAATGGGAATAGGCTTGCAGTTCGGCGGTCCTTATTGTGGCATATTTGCAACTAAAAAATCGCTGGTAAGAAAACTTCCCGGTAGGTTGAGCGGCATTACCATCGATGCCGATGGAAAAGAAGCTTTTGTACTAACCTTGCAAACACGCGAGCAGCATATCCGCAGAGATAAAGCAACATCCAACATTTGCACGAATCAAGGTTTGATGGCCTTAGCTTCAACTATTTATATGGCATTATTGGGCAAGCAAGGAATACGTGAAGTTGCTGAACAAAGCGCTCAGAAAGCCCACTACCTGGCACAGGAGATCAGCAACCTTAACGGATACTCCCTGCGTTTCGACAAGCCGTTCTTTAAAGAGTTTGTGGTGAATACACCGAAAGAACCCGGTTTTATTATCGAGGCTCTGTACGATAAAGGATTCCTTGCCGGTCTTGATTTATCCCGTTTTGATGACGAAGGGTTGATGATCGCCGTCACCGAAAAACGCAGTAAAACTGAAATGGATGAGTTGGTAAGTGTTCTTGCAGCACTTTAACTAGCCATTTTATTATTGTAGTTAACACTAATGGATAGCCGGTGCTTTCTAGAACGTTATAATGCGGTATGGTTTGTTACCATTGCCGCACTTCATTATTTACACTTATTATTTACTTTACCATAGCCAGGTTTCAAAGCCCCATAACAATATGCAAAGCACAGTTAAAGAATGGATACTAATACTTGATTACGGTTCACAGTATACTCAGCTAATTGCCCGGCGTGTCAGAGAGTTGAATGTATATTGCGAAATCCATCCCTGCGACCGTGATTTAGAACAATTTAAAGGTAATCCTCCAAATGCTGTAATTCTATCCGGTGGACCGATGAGCGTTTGTGATATAGGATCTCCTGCTTTAAATAAGTCTATTTTTGATTGGGATGTACCGGTTTTAGGCATTTGTTACGGTCTACAGGTAATGATCAATAGCGAACTAACCGGTAGCGTTGAGAATGCCGAAAAACGAGAATTTGGCCGTGCCCGCCTATTAATTGACGATAATACAGGCCTTCTCGCCGACTTTCCGAATGAAGGCATAGTGTGGATGAGCCACGGCGACCATATTAAACAGCTTCCGGACTCTTACAAGGTTATAGCTCATACCGATAATGCTCCCATCGCTGCCGTTAAGCATCAAACCAAGCCAATTTTCGGCGTCCAGTTCCACCCTGAAGTAGTACATACCGATGCAGGTAAACAGGTTTTTGAGAACTTTGTGAAGAAGATTTGCAAACTCAAAGGTGACTGGACCGCTGATTCTTATATTGAAACCGCTATCGCCGATATTAAAAAGCAGGTGGGCAACCGAAAAGTACTTTGTGGGCTGTCGGGAGGGGTAGACTCAACAGTAGCGGCTACACTGATTCACCGGGCAATCGGCGATCAGTTGTTATGTGTGTTTGTTGATAACGGCCTGCTTAGAAAAAACGAGTTTCAGGATGTCCAGGACCTGTATACCGAACATCTGAAGCTTCCTGTTAAAGCGGTCGATGCCTCTGATCTTTTTATAGACCGCCTTGCAAAAATTAATGATCCCGAAAAGAAACGTAAGATCATAGGAAATGCCTTCATTGATGTCTTTGATCAAGCGATCAAAGACGAGCATGAATTTGATTGGCTTGCACAAGGTACCTTATACCCTGATGTAATCGAAAGTGTTTCATTTAAAGGCCCATCGGCTACAATTAAGTCTCATCATAATGTAGGTGGACTGCCTGAAAAAATGAACCTGAAATTGCTGGAGCCGTTGCGGGAATTATTTAAAGATGAAGTTCGTGAAGTCGGCAAAAAGCTGGGAATTCCTGCTGATTTCGTTGGACGCCACCCCTTCCCTGGTCCCGGACTAGGCATACGTGTTATTTCAGACATTACACGGGAGAAGTTAAATCTACTTAGGGAAGCCGATGATATCTTTACTTCCGAGTTGAAGAAACAAGGCTTATACCATGACGTCTGGCAGGCCCTTGTAGTGTTACTCCCTGTTCAAAGCGTTGGTGTGATGGGTGATGAAAGAACCTATGAGCACGCCGTATGCATTCGCTCGGTAAGCAGCAAAGACGGCATGACCGCCGATTGGTCACACCTTCCCTATGAATTTCTTGGGCATGTATCTAACCGCATTATTAATGAAGTGAGAGGGATAAACAGAGTTGCTTATGATATCAGCTCTAAACCACCCGCTACTATAGAATGGGAGTAAATGGAAAAGCTATCCATACCTAACACCTATTGCTTGCGTTAAACTGCATAAATATTAAATGATGAACTTCATATATTACCTCCCTTATTTGTAAATCTAATAAACAGGCAATGCATCCTTACTTACGAAACCTCATAGTCGCTCCCTTTTTACTTTTTGTAGTATTTCAAAGCCAATTAGCTTTCGCTCAAACTGAACAAGAACAATTTGATGGTGCCCTGGAACTTTATCAAGAAGGACGTTTTCTTGATGCTGCTCTTGGTTTTAAAGATATTGATATCCCTGAAGCTCAGCTCTTTACCGGCAAAAGTTATTTCGCCGCCGGGCAGTATAAGCTAAGTTATCATTACCTAAGCTTTGTCCCATCCAATGCCCCTGAGCAAGTATATGATGACAGCCGTTATACAATGGCACTAAATGATTTTCAAACTGGAAATTATGGACGCACACTGGATCGTCTTCATATTTTAAAAACCGATGCCACCTCCAGTAATATAAGGCGCAGTGCCAGCCGGTTTTATGAAACGACTATGGATTATCTCACCATTGAACAGCGGAAAGAAGCTTTTTCTCAAAGTAACTTTCCTGACGTCCAGCTCGAACTGGTTACGTCATCTTTTGACTGGGTTGACAAGCAAACCGCCCAAACCTTAGTCAGTACTCTTGAGAAATCTTTAATTGCACTTCAAGATAGTTCTGTTGTGCAAGATCTACGTCAGGAAGTGAATCAACTGAATTCCAGCCCCCGCAACCAGTATGCTCCGGCCCCTGAGGGAATCACTTACAATATCGGCATAGCTCTTCCGGAGCCGGAAGATGAAAATACCCTAAGCGTAAGCCGTAGCATGTACTATGGTTTATCAATGGCCGCCGAAGAATTTAATCGAAGGAATAACAATCAAAAAATTGCCTTACATCATGCTAATCCCGATAGTGGCGATGATGGACCAGAGCATGTAATGACCAGCTTTGCCTGGAATTATAATACTGATCTTGTTATTGGTCCTCTTTTCTCAGAATCTGCCTATCGTATGTCGGCCCTTGCCGAGCAATATGAAATCCCGCTTATTACTCCACTGGCCAATTCCGATACTTTAAACTTGGATAACCCCTACGTTTATCAAATCAACCCAACTTTCGCCCAAAGAGGGCGGGCCATGGCCCGCTTTGCAGTTAATGAGCTGGGTTTGCAAAATCTTTCAATTATTACCGAAACAAATACGCCCGGAGAGGAAGAAGCTCACGCTTTTCGTGATGAAGCCACCCGCTTGGGAGCTGATTTTGTTCATATATTTAATGAAAATTTTGAAGCACGAGCTTATGATGTCAGTGAAATCACACCATGGTTTGCAAGTGACACTTCTTATGTAGATACGACTAAATATGACTTAGAGCCCGTAGATGGCTTGTTTCTAGCCACTGGGGGTGCTGGGGCGTCTAACTTAATTGATCTTGTCATGACCGACCTGGAAGCCTTCAGGAGCAATGTTACAGTACTGGGAAATGAAGAAATGGGGCAGGTTGGAATGTCGGCCCGCCGCCTTCAGCGCCTGGATATCTTCTACCCTGAAACTTTCCACACAGATGAAGGCCGTGAAGAAGTAATAAATTTCAAGGTTGACTATAATAATCAATCAGGATTGGAAGCTGACAGGTTTGCCTATTTAGGCTATGATGTAGGCAACTTCCTTTTTAATACATTAGAAGAAATACAGAATCCTGCCAGACTTAAAAAAGCATTAAAAAATCAACCTGGCTATAATGGTCTTACGGTCAATATAGATTTTGACAAGGGTCTCATTAACAGGGGTATAAAAATATTTCAACTTACCCCACAAGGCAAAATTGTACAATAACAACTAATGAATTTTAAAAAAATTCTAACATCAGCCAAAACCATTGCAATAATTGGTTGTTCCGCTGAAACTAATAGAACCAGCTTTAGCATTTCCAGACAACTGCAGCGGAAGGGTTATGAAATTGTGCCCGTAAATCCTTTTTATGATACTATTCTGGGCGAAACCTGCTATGATAGCATGACATCAATTCCTGATGATATCAAAATTGATATCGCAGTTATTTTTCGTAACAAGGCGTATACAAAACAAATGGTCGATTCCATTGTGGAGCGCAGCAAAACAACCGGCCAAAAGCCCATAATCTGGACCCAACTTGATGTTTCCTCTTCTGAAGCAGAAAACGTAGCTGCCGAAAATGGCTTAAGTTACGTTGCTAACCGTTGCATCGCCGTAGAGTATGCAAAACATATGGATTAGCAGCAATAAAGGGTATCATAATAGCGGCGGAATATTAACTTATCAACTGGATTCCGCTTCCAAAGCCGCTTCCGCCTCTTTTTTCTCTTTTATTTTTTGTTGCTCTTGTAGCCAGGAGGTCCATTCACGGCTTTTCTGGCGATGCTCATCGAAAGTTTTTGTGAACACATGTCCGCCCTCGGGTGAGGCCACCATAAACATATATTCATGATCATCAGGGTGTAATGCGGCATCTATTGAGCTATAGGATGGGTTTGTAATAGGCCCCGGAGGTAGCCCATTGATTCTGTATGTGTTGTATGGATGATCTATCCGGTAATCCGAATACCTCAGACGGCTACGTTCGCCTAAAGCGTAATTGATTGTAGGATCTGCCTGTAGCCTCCAATTCTGGTTCAGGCGATTCCAGTACAGGCCGCCGACCACCGGTTTTTCTTCTTCAAGGTTGGATTCCCATTCGATAATTGATGCCATAGTTACAATTTCATCAACATTTCTGTCCAATTCTTTAAAGCGATCCTGATGTGGCGTGATCACTTTTTTTTCAAATTCAGAAATCATCCTTTCCAGAAACTGTTCGGGGGTACTGGTCCAGAACATTTGATACGTATTCGGCAACATACGACCCATTAAATTAAGATCTTTTACTTCCAGCTTTGCAAGTGTTGTAGAATCCTTCATTGCTCCCAGGAGCATTTTGTCGTCAAATCTCATTTGACGCGATACTCTTTGAACAAACCGGTCTTTTGTTGTGCCGGAAGGAATCAGCACATTCAGCGGATCCTGCATGCCTTGCACGAGCCGTTCAAGAAATGCCTTATTAGAAGAGCCACCACGAATTTCATATCGCCCTTCTCTTAAGGTCTTCCAGTTTAGCTGCTCTCCCACCCAATGCAGATTTTCTTCATTATAAGTAACATCCAAAGAATCAAGCTTTGCAGGCAATTCAACCAATGTTATAGCCTCGTGGAGCAGCAATACCTCCGTGGCATCACTTGATATGGCATCAGGGGAATTAATAAGATGGCTTCGTACACTATAAACAAGAATAAAAGCGATTAAAAAAGCCACCGCACCAAAAAGCAATTCACGTTTAGATAAAATTTGTAACGGATTTATCATTTTCTAAAAGCTAAATTCAGATGAGATCCAAGGTTACCCATTTAATAAGTTATCCAATTCCATGTAAGAACCTTTTAAACCTGCACCCGGCAAAGCGGAGAGAGAGGGATTCGAACCCCCGGTACCCGTAGGTACACTCGCTTTCCAGGCGAGCCCGTTCGACCGCTCCGGCATCTCTCCGTTCAAAATAGTGCGGTTACTTCTACTTTGAAAACGGCATGCTAAACTACACCTATAATTGAAACTTATCAACGTCTATTTTAAATTGATTCTAATAATTGTAACACATCTGATATATGAAACGGGAATTTGTTCGTCTTTCATATACTTTATCGAATTCCGTAAGTAAAAATATGACGAGAAAGTGCACGAACTTTTTCACCGCCATTTTCAGCAGGACGGAATTTCCATTTTTGGGCGGCATCCAGTGTCGCCTCTATTAATCCATAACCTATTACCTGAACAATTTCGTAATCATCATTTTCATTGAATACTCTTATTTTTGAAATCGAAACCTCTTCGGCTTTTCCATTTTTGTCGACTAAAATCGTAACTGTTATCTCGGCTTTTATATTGGCACGACGGGCTTCATCAGGCACTACAGGCTCCACAATTCTTGTTACACTGGCAGACGTTTCTGGATCATCATATATCTGTTCACGGTCTCCCTCGGCTTCTGGCATTTCGATTTCACCAAAATCAGGCCTTGAGGCACTGCTCAAATCCTCCAAATCAGACATATCATCAACAATATAATCATTAGGCCTTGGCACCGGCACTTGTGGCGTTGGCGGTGGGGGCGGTGTTTGTTTTCGTTGCCGGGTGATCTCTATCATATCAAGATCGACCTTTCTTTCAGATAACTCATCAAAGGTGGGGACTTGCGGCTGGTACACCGGCCAAAAACTGAACAGGATGATAAAAATAAGTTGAGAAGCTACCACACAGGAACCAATAGTAAGCCGGTATTCCATTTCACGGGATGTGTTGTCGTGGTGTTTTAATAACATAATCCAAAAGTATCACAAATGGATATTTTTATTTCTTTGTGACTTTTTTGCTTTTCATCGCTAAACGTTTTAGCCGGTCAAGCTCCGATTCAAAACATTGGTAAGTATAGGTGCGAAATTCTTCCAAAGTATCAAAATCCGACGGCGATATGGGCTCCAGGATAGATATATAAATTCTGCCTTTCCATTTTACCCGCCAACCTCCTGGTGGCATGATATCGTAAGTGCCTTCTATAACGATAGGTTGAAGTGCGTAATTGTTCTTTTTGGATATGATGAAGGCGCCGTTTTTAAATGGCTTCAGTTCACCCACTCTTGAACGTGTCCCTTCTGGAAAGATCATTACCGGAATATTGTTTTCTACGTAGGGTTTAATTTTGTCAAGTGAGTGTATAGCCCCTTTCTTACCGCGGTCAACACTGATATGCCCACTCATCTTAAGGAGCCAGCCTACTACGGGTAGTTTAAATAATTCTTGTTTTGATACCCATTTCATATTAAATGGTAAACTGGCTAATACCGGCATATCAATAAAGCTTTGATGGTTCCCGATAAAAACTGTTGGTTGATCCAGTGATACTTTATCAAGTCCAATGACTTCTTTCTTCCAAAAGGGATTGAATCGGAAAAAGTTTTGCCCGAATGACATAAAAGCCCGGTTGGGCCATTTCCGGAGGGGATCAATGCGGTAACCAACTAAGTAGCCCAATAAAGCCAAAGGCAATGCCAAAGCAAGAGAAAGGCCATAGGTCACCCACAAAAATATGCTCATTACAGTGTTCAATATCACGTCATTTATTTAACGTTCCAGTTTTCATGTGATGTTACTGCAAACTTAGCAGGGCTGCCCGAATAAAACCATCGTGATCTTGCAGGAGTTGTACAGCCTCTTCACGACTTAAACTACCAAGTTCCATCAACAAGGCTACCTTCACATGCCCTTTTGCACGATCTAAAAGATCCGTTGCCTCATCATAACTGTTTCCGGTGAACATCATAACGATTCGGCGTGACCGCTCAACAAGCTTCTTGTTGGTTAGCATAAGGTCGACCATAACATTTTCATATACTTTGCCCAGCCGTATCATTGCGCCGGTCGTAATCATATTGCAAACCATTTTCTGAGCTGTGGCACTTTTCAGCCTGGTGCTTCCCATTATCACTTCGGGTCCCACGGGGATGTCTATCATGATATCAGCTTTGAGATCAATATTTACCTGACTGGCATCTACGCAGCAAACCATTATGGTTTTACATCCCCTTTTCCTGGCTTCCGCAAGTGCTCCATGCACATATGGTGTTCGACCGCTGGCTGCAAGGCCACAGATAATATCTCTTGATGTAACTTCCTTATCCCGTATATCCTTTACACCGGCTTCGGGATCATCTTCGGCGCCTTCTTTTGCCTGGAACATGGCTTCATTTCCCCCTGCCAACAATCCCACAACTTGTGAGGGGTCTGATCCAAATGTAGGTGGGCATTCTGAGGCATCCAGTACCCCCAGGCGGCCGCTGGTGCCCGCACCGGCATACAACAGCCTCCCGTTATCTTTTAAGGCGCCACGCACAAAATCTATGGCTATGGCTATCGCATCTAGCCTCTGCTCTACACACTCGGCCACCTGTTTGTCCTGTTGATTCATCAAACGGGCTATTTCCCGGGCATTGGCAAGATCAATATGCACCGTTTCCTGGTTGCGTTGCTCGGTATCCAGGCGTTTCAATTCATCAAAAAGGGATTCTCGGGGATTCTTCAAAAGAGGTAAATATTAATATTAATAGAGAAGGAGAAGATAAGGAGGTTAAATTTGAGAAGTTTTTTATTTGATAAACATATTATTGGTCAATGAATTGTTTAGACCATAACCAGGGACTGTATTTCTATTAAAGAATAATATCTATGATGGTAAAAATAACGTATTCCTGCACCTCAGTTCCTTTTCCCTCTTTTTGACCACCATTCGCTTTCATTCACGGCAACTGTTGTTTGTTCATGGCTTCCATCACTGCCGTCTGACACGGCCATCACTAAGGCAGCGCCAATGGCAGCTATCTCATGTTCCGCATCATCTTCAGACAGATCCAGTTGCGATGGGGCAAAATGATCGCCCACAAAGTGGGTATCGTATTTTGAATCTGTAAATGCCGAATGATTCATCACATAACGGCAAAACGGGATGGTGGTTTTTACTCCTGCTATTTCGTACTCCTGCAATGCCCTGTCCATGCGCTGAATGGCTTGTTTCCTGTCTTTTCCGTGCGTTATGAGTTTGGAAATTAGCGGATCATAATGTATGCTGATTTCCTGCCCTTCTCGTACCCCCGAATCTACCCGGATACCGGGCCCGGAGGGAATAATATGTGTATTAAGTTTCCCCGTACTCGGAAGGAAGTTTTCGGCAGGGTCTTCAGCAGATATTCGGCATTCTATGGCATGTCCATTTATTTGAAGGTCTTCCTGAACGATATCCAGAGGTTTCTGTTCAGCAACCTGAATTTGAAGGGCCACCAGGTCAAGTCCTGTTACCAGTTCGGTCACCGGATGTTCTACCTGCAACCGGGTATTTACTTCTAAAAAGTAGAAGTTATTATGTTTGTCTACAAGAAATTCTACCGTGCCGGCATTGGTATAGTTGCAGGTTTTTGCCACTGTAATAGCGGCATTAGCCATATCTGCACGCAATTTTGGTGTCAAAAAAGAACAGGGGGCTTCTTCAATTACTTTCTGATGCCTTCTTTGAATAGAACAT
Source organism: Balneolales bacterium (assembly GCA_040878085.1). Lineage (GTDB taxonomy): Bacteria > Bacteroidota > Rhodothermia > Balneolales > Natronogracilivirgulaceae > JBBDMU01. The sequence goes on along the minus strand of JBBDMU010000011.1, from coordinate 87,546 downwards.
TCCCGATCAAATAAATGGAAAATTTTTCCTTCATGATCACCAATGATCTGAAACTCTACGTGACGCGGGGATTCCAGGTACTTCTCAATGTATACGCGGCCATCTCCAAAGGCATTCTTAGCCTCAGATTGCGCGGCCGTTACACTATTTTTGAGGTCTCCTTTTTCATGTACTATTCGCATGCCTTTTCCTCCACCCCCCGCAGCCGCTTTAATAAGCACAGGATAACCGATTTCACCGGCTACTTTCTCAGCTTCTTCAACACTTTCAAGAGCATCAACAGTACCCGGTGGGGAAGCGACTCCCGCATTGTCCATTGTCTGTCTTGCCCGCGTTTTATCTCCCATTATATCGATAGAATCGGAAGAAGGCCCTATGAATATTAAGTTGTTCTGCTGACATAACCTTGCAAATGCCGCATTTTCACTCAAAAAGCCATAACCGGGATGTACTGCATCCGCGCCGGTTTCTCTGGCCGCTTCTATAATTTTTTCCATCACCAGATAACTTTCGGATGAAGGTGCATTTCCAATAAATACAGATTCGTCTGCAAGTATAACATGCGGAGCAGTTTCATCCGGTTCAGAATACACGACAACAGTTGCAATGTTTAAGTCACGGCAGCTCCGAATGATCCTAACCGCAATCTCACCCCTGTTTGCAATAAGTACCTTTCGTATGTCTGGCATATTATAATATTAGATGTGTGTTTCCAAAGAATATAACAATCATCCGTGATCAATGAACAGATTTACTCATGGCTTCTTTTTTTCGCCCGTACAAAATCGTTTTTATATTATATTCTCCACCAAATTCCAGGCAGACTGATAAGTTTTTGAGTCGTAGTGAGATACGCACGGCGATCAAAAACCTGATAGTGATTCTGCTCAATCTGGTTCAGAATCTGACTGTAATTATGCCGGGCCAGATAAACAGGCAATTGACTGTCGCGGTCGAGCATCGAGACTCCCTGGTCGGCGCTTTTGTAATACTGGCGGCTACGCTCAATTTGAAACTTCATCATTTTAATGAATCGCCCATCGGGCTTACCGGTTTTGAGGTCATCTTCCGTAAGATTATAATAATTCAGATCTTCTTTAGGCAAATAAATTCTGTCATTACTCAAATCTTGCCCGATATCGCGCAACACATTGGTTAATTGCATTGCGATGCCCAGGTCCACGGCATGGGGAAGGGCGTCTTTTGATTGATAACCAAATACTTCACTGGTCATTAATCCAACAACGGAGGCTACCTTATAGCAATAGCTATAAAGTTCTTCAAAGGTATCGTAGCGTTTTTTTGTTAAATCCATACTTACGCCTTCAATGAGCATAAGTGGCAATTCTATAGGAATTTTATGAGTTTGAAGAACATCAGAGAAACTTAGAAATATTGGATTGTCTGCTTCTTTGCCATGATAGGTTTGTATTAGCTCATCCCTGCAATTTTGGATAGCCTGCCCTATATCATTCGGATTTATTTTTCTATTTTGAATTAAATCCTTTCCTTTATCCACAAGATCATCTAAATACCGGCAAAGGGCATAAATTGCAAAAATACTTCTTTGCTTATTATGCGGCAAAAACCGGGTTGCCAGATAAAAAGTTTTTGCATAACTCCGGGTGATCGTTCGACAAAACGAATAAGCTTCCTGTAGTCGTGGGTTTTTCACTTCCTCAATAACGTCACGGTGAAGTGACGTAGCCTCATACATTGGCCGCACTATCCGGTATGAATACCATAAGAGATCATAAATCATATGGGAAGAGTTTTATACAAATCCCCTCTATGAATCATCGGCGTTTATAAATAGTTCCCTTTCAATTATTCTTTTCTGATAAGACATAATATCAGCATTACTGTTAGAGTTTGAGTTTTTTCCTTATCTTCCCTTCTATTTCTATTATCCTTTATTACTATGCCTAAAAAAACAACTATATACGATGTCGCCAAAAAGGCAAATGTAGCTATTTCAACAGTATCCCGCGTGTTAAACGATTCGCCTTACGTTTCAACAGAAACCAAAAATCGGGTAAAAAAAGCCATTGATGAGCTTCATTTTCGTCCTCAAGTCAGTGCACGCAACCTGGCAAGACGTACCCCTCACATCATTGCAGTAGCCACCCCTGCTTTCACCACGCCCTTTTTTAATGAGGTTCTCAAAGGGGTAAAAGATGAAATACGAGACACTGAGCTTGATTTCATCATTTATAATACCGGCTCTGATGATCCCGAAGGTAATTTAAAGAACTTCCTGGATCGCGGAGTTCCCGATGCATTAATTATATTTTCCATCGAAATAGATGATGAAATTCACGATCGGTTGAAGGATCTACCTATTCCGGTAGTTTTAGTAGGCTCGAACCATGCAGAATATAATAATTTTTGGTGGGACAACTACAAAGGCGGTAGCATGGCTGCTGAACATCTGGTCAACCAAGGCTTTAAAAATATAGGGATGATTCGCAAGATCACCCAAACCTCTATTTCCGATCACCGTGAAAGAGGTTTTCGTGAAACGCTGATCAAGCTTGGCCAACCGCTCCAGGATGAATTTTTAGTTTCCGGCATCACTAAGAAACATAAAGGCTACAGCGAAGAGGCCGGCTATGAAGCCATTAAAATCCTGAAGGAGCGCAACAATATGCCTGATGCCATTTTTTGCGCGAACGATGCCCAGGCAATAGGAGCACTACATGCCCTTAATGAACTGGATATTCATGTACCCAATGATGTTGCTGTTATGGGTTATGATAATATCAAAATTTCTCATTTCCTGAACTTGACCACCATCAATCAAAAAATGTATGATATCGGCATTCGGGCTACGAAAAGAATGGAAGAGCTGATAAAAAATCCGGGACAGAAAATTCAGCAATATGTAATTGAGCCTGAACTCATTGTTCGAAAATCCACAAAAAAATAAGCCCCTTGATCCTTGAATGATATTCATGAAGCTTTAAATCATTGCATCGTTAGAACGGACGTTCCAAACTTGCCTGAACCCTATCGGGGGAAAGTGCGGGATGTTTATACATTGCCTAATGATAACATTGCCATCATTGCCTCAGATCGCGTCTCCGCTTTTGATCATGTGCTCAGGCAACCCATTCCCTATAAAGGGCAGATCTTAAATTTGATCGCGGCCTTTTTCTTTGAAAATGCCCGCGATATTGTTGAAACTCATGTGCTGGATATACCACATCCCAATGTAACCATTGCCAAAAAATGCGATATGCTACCCATTGAGGTGGTTATAAGGCGTTATCTTACCGGCCATGCCTGGCGAACCTACAGGTCTGGTAAAAGGGAACTTTGCGGAGTAAAGCTGCCGGAAGGTATGGTAGAAAATCAGCGTTTCGAAGAACCTATCCTCACCCCCGCTACCAAAGCAGACGAAGGGCATGATGAAGATATCTCCGAAGAGGAGATACTGGAAAAAGGAATTATTGACGAAGCAACCTGGGCAAAAATACGCGACACGGCTTTTCGCTTGTTTGAGCGCGGCTCACGGATGGCGATAGACCGGGGATTACTCCTGGTGGACACTAAATATGAGTTTGGGCTATATGAAGGCCGGTTAGTATTGATAGATGAGGTTCATACCCCTGATTCGTCCCGCTATTTTTATGCCGATCGCTATGAGTTCAGGTTGGAAAAAGGCCAGAAGCAAAAACAGCTATCCAAAGAATTCATCAGAGAATGGCTGATGGAACATAACTTCCAGGGACTCGAAGGGCAGACTTTACCCAATCTCCCGGATTCTTTTCGCATCCAGGTATACGAACGCTATGCCGAGCTATATGAAATGATCATTGGAAAAACATTTGAACCAAAATCGACCAAAAATTTTGATTCAGATTTGGAACAAATTTTAAGCGCCTATTAATTTAATTCCGTAAGCCCATCCATACTATTTCCTCATGAACCCACTGGGGTAAAACCTTTGCAGGGCTTGCTCATTTTACCCCAACGTAGCGTTTACTCAACACTTCTATACCTTTCGGTTCACCAATGATGGTTAACCGGTCCCCTGCTTTCAGGATAGTATTTCCCCGAGGCACAATGGTTCTGTGATCCCGCCTGATCATAGCGATGAGGCTTCCTTCGGGAATATTGACATCTCTGATATAAGATCCTATAAGAGGTTCCGTTTTTGAATTATTACGTAATCTGATCGAAAGTGAACGATCATCGCGAAGCAGGACTTCTTTCAACTGCTGTTCATCGCCGGCCCACATCCAGCTATCCAGGAACGTAGGATCTTCCACCCGGCCTGCAATTTGAGAAAGAAACCGCAGGTGCTGGGCCGGATTATCATCCGGGCTTACCAAAAAGAAAACGGCAAACACCTTCTGTTTGATTTTATGATGAGCATACCAATCGTCCCACACTTTTGGATGCATGCCCTGGCGGGACCGAATCAAGACCATCTCCGGGTGCTGAATGCCATGGATACGTAAATGTGGAATAGCCACTCCGTTGGAAATCGGTGAAGCCCCCATGCGGGTACCTTCGGTAAATGCTTTTAACAGATCCTCCGGTGAAGTTGGCAGTTTCTCCTCAATATCGGCGGCAGACTCTGGCAGACGTTTTGAGATAAGGTGGGTGGCCTGTTTCAAAAGGGACTGGGAATTCCCGTTTTCTTTAGCATCGATAACAAAAGCCCTGGCCACAACCTCATCAAAAGGATCTTCATCACGTAACCCTTTTTCTCTTAAAATACCCATCATCTCCTGATCAAGACCCTGATATCTGCGGCGGCCAAGACGTTCGAAAATATGATATATGGCCCCGTCACGCACTACTTTGTCTTTCGCGTAAAAATAAAACCAGCCTACACAGGCTAAAACCATTCCTGCCGTGAATAAAATAGATATTAACCCTATCTCAGCAATTAGCCAGACACTGAAAATCATACCAAGAATCTGCATCCAGGGGTACAATGGAGATCGGTAGCCGGGATCGTACGACTCGATCTCGCTTTCGCGCATAACCACAACGGCCAGGTTCAAAAATCCAAAAACAAGTAACATAAAAGCACTTGCCAGTTTGGCTATAGCCTCAACATCCAAAACGAGAATAAAGAAAATCATTAATCCCGAAATAATCACTACCGAAACAACGGGTGTGTTATATCTACCGAGAACTGCAAAACGATTCCAGATTAAATGATCCCGGGCCATGGCAAACGGATATCGTGCCGCAGATAGAATACCCGCATTCCCTGTTGAGGCGAACGCCGCAATAGCTGCAATTACAATAAGCACCAAGCCAAAAGGTTCCGGAAGCCAGCCGAAAAATTGAATAGCAGCCGTGGCCACCGGCGTCAGATCCTCTTTTAATTGATTGGGATCAAGCACAGCTACCATTATATAAACCCCGAGAACATAGATGATGGTGGCTGTGATGAGCGAGAGAATCATCCCCAGGGGTATATTTCGCTCTGGTTTCTCAACCTCTTCGGCCACACTAGCCACTTGTGTCAAGCCGGCATAGGAAACAAATACAAAACCTATTGTAGAGATCAATCCTTCTACACCAAAAGGCATGAAGGGTGTTAATTGATTTTGGTTCACATTACCAATTCCCATCCCAAAAACTGTTGCCAATCCCTGGATCACAAAAAACACAAGGATCACAATTAAGAATGTAACAAAGATGCCTTGCAGGCGACTTGTTTTCTTTGCCCCGAAAATATTCATTACCATGAAAACAAGGGTCAGCGTAACCGCAACTACTTTTATATTAACATCAATAAAAATAGCCAGATATGCCCCCATACCTATAAGGGCAAAGGCGCTCTTGAATATTAAGGCAAAACAGGTGCCCAAGCCGCCAACCGTACCGGCCATAGGTCCTAAACTGCGATCTAAAAAATAATAAGGGCCGCCAGCTTTGGGCATGGCTGTACTCAGTTCGGCAACACTAAGCATAGCTGGCAATACCATAAGGCCGCCAAGCAAATAGGCTAGGATAACTGATGGTCCGGCTTGAGCACTTGCAAGACCAGGCAACAAGAAAAATCCGGAACTAAACATAGCTCCAGTACTGATCGTGTATAAATCAAACAGGCCAAGCTCTTTTTTTAACTTACCGGGAGTTGAATTCAAAGGAATAAGAACTATGGGTTCATGTAATTAGCAAGGGGAAACTTAATAATCAAATTTCAATTGTCCATGGATTACTTTATAATTATTTATTTAACATTTATTAATAATTTACGGGAATATTTTAATCTGAGACATTTACAAACCAAATTTTGATAAGGTTGTATAATAAAAATATTTTGGATGAAATCAGATAAAATTTAATAAAAAAAGACCTGACCAACTCCTGACCAAGTCCGTACCAACTCCTACTAAAGACCGGCTGGCAGTAGGAGTTGTATAGGGGTTGTCCAGAAGCTATACGGGCTGTTCTGCATCTGCAATATCTTTTATAATTACCCGGCCACCCTGCAAAGGATCCAGCAATAATTTTTAACCAGCGAAAGCTTTAATATTGCTTTAATAAATAATGGATATATTACCTGACTCAAACTTTTTGGTGTATATTTTCACTTTAGATATGTACACGGTTTTCAAATCTACTGAACGACAAGGCACTTTTTAATGCTATTAGATAGTTTTCTATCCCTCCCCATTTCTGACCCGGTGCTCATTTTTGCCCTTGTCATGTTTATTATACTGGTTACTCCACTTATTTTTACCAAAATCAGGATTCCTTCTATTGTCGGGCTGATTTTGGCAGGAACCATAGTCGGGCCGAGTGTCTTGGGGCTGCTCGATCGTGACGATACTATCATACTACTTGGCACAGTAGGCTTACTGTACCTGATGTTTATGGCGGGCCTTTCTTTGGATCTCAATATGTTTGAAAGGCACAGGTCCCGCAGCCTGGTTTTCGGGATATTTTCCTTTTTTATTCCGCAACTTGCCAGTATTGCCGTAGGAATTTATTTGCTCGACTTCGATATACCGACATCCCTGCTATTGGGCTCCATTGTCGGCTCGCATACGCTTCTGGCCTACCCGATAGCCAGCCGGTTGGGCATCACCAAGAATTTGGCGGCCACAACCGTTATCGGGGGAACCATTATAACTGATGCCCTTTCCTTAACAGTTCTTGCCGTTGTCGTTGCTTCAGCAGTCGGTGATATCAACCTGCAATTCTGGATTTCTTTTGTGGGATCTGTTTCCGTTTACCTTGTTTTCGTCTTTTTTGGATTACCCTACCTGGGTAGCTTGTTTTTCAGACGGGTAACCAATCAGACCAATACCGAATATGTTTTTTTGATAGCCGTGTTGTTTATTACCGCTTATCTGGCTCAGGTTGCGGGCCTTGCAGCAATTATCGGGGCTTTCCTTGCCGGATTAACCATGAACAGATTAGTTCCTGAAAGCAGCACCTTAATGAACCGTGTAATGTTTGTTGGGGATGCCCTGTTTATCCCGTTTTTCCTTATCTCTGTAGGGATGATAGTCGATGTAAGTGTATTGGCAAGTTACGATGTAATTGCATACACCCTGGCCTTTACGGTCCTTGTTATAGGGGGAAAGTATCTTGGCGCAAAAATTACACAGTTGATCTATAAATATAACACCGAAGAAGGCTGGGTCATGTTTGGTTTATCGGTACCGCAGGCAGCGGCTACTTTGGCGGTAACCCTGATTGCTTTTGATCTGGGCTTTTTTGATGAGGCTATGGTGAACGGTGTTGTGATCATGATATTAATAACTTCCCTTATCGGGCCTTGGCTGGTTGAAACCTATGGGCGGAAAGTAGCCTTATTAGAAGAGAAAAAACCTTATAAATCCAGTGATGCACCACAACGGATTCTAATTCCATTGGCCAATCCGGCCACATCAGAAGCTTTGATGGACCTTAGCATGATGATACGCAACCCCGGATCAGATCAGCCCCTCCTGCCCCTAATTGTAGCCCGTGATTCCGGTGATGTGGAAGCACAGGTGGCGGCCGGTGAAAAAATACTCAGCCACGCAGTTGTTCATGCTGCTGCTGCCAATGTTCCGGTAGTGCCCGTAACCCGGGTTGATATGAATATTGCGTCGGGAATTGTGAGAGCCATCAAAGAAATGAGGATTTCAAACGTATTGATCGGTTGGAACGGCCAAACCTCTTCAAGACGCAGCATATTTGGCAGCGTTCTCGATCAGCTGCTTGATCAAACCGATGAAATGGCCATGGTTTGCAAGCTCGATCAGCCCCTAAAGACGACAGAAAGGATTATATTGGCCGTGCCGCCTTTGGCTGACCGGGAGCCCGGCTTTTCCCGGGCATTAGATACCATTAAAAATCTTACCACAGAATTGGGAGCAGAATTAACGGTTATTGCAACTAGTGCTAACAGTGATATCCTGGAAGAATTTATCTGTAATAAAGAACCTGAGGTTCCGGCAGAATTTGATCTTTTAGGCGATTGGTCAGAGATGATCAAAAAGAATCGAATGGATCTTGAGGAGAATGACTTGGTTATTCTTTTAAGCGCCAGGAAAGGATTGATCTCCTGGCAGCCCAATCTGGAGCGCCTCCCACGAATAATTGGCAACGATTATCCTGATGTCAATTTTCTGGTGGTCTACCCTTCAGAGAAAACACCTGAAGAATCTTCCACCCTGCAAATTCAGCTCGGAAGATCATCGAAACTACCCAGTATAACCACACAAAATATCGTTCCGAAATTAGATTACATCAGCTATGATGAAGCTTTAAAAAAATTAATGAGCAGTCATTTCTTTAATAAAGAGAAGGCGCTGAAGATCGTCGTGGATAAACTTATAAAAGTTGATCCCGATAATACCCCCGGTGAATTGCCTGGCGTTTTGCTCAGCCATACAACATCATTCCATGTTGATGAACCAACTCTCTTTTTAGGGCTAAGTTCTAAGGGCATAGAATACCAAAAGCTGAATGAACCTATAAAGGTCATTTTTGTCCTTCTCAGTCCAAAGGGTTTCCCCATGCAAAAGAGCCTTAATATTCTGGGGAAAGTTACCCGCGTGCTGAGAAGCAGAGACGTGGTTGATAACTTAAGCAAATCAACCACTGTGCAGGAAATTCGTGATATACTCTCTGCGAAACTAGTATTCAAAGAAAACGAATGATTCTAGATTGCCAGCTTCTAATTCATGCTGATTGCTATGCCAACTTAAACCGGGTATATGGATTTTTTGGCAGCCAGTAAGGTATTTTTCATTAACATAGCCACTGTCATTGGGCCAACCCCTCCCGGGACCGGAGTAATCAAATCGGCTTTCTCTGCGACACTGTCAAAGTCACAATCACCCACTAATTTGTAACCCTTTTCCGTGTGGGAGTCTGCAACACGATTGATGCCTACATCTATCACAATCACGCCTTCTTTAACCATTTGTCCGGTTATCAGATTGGGCGAGCCTGCCGCAACAATAAGAATATCAGCGCTGATGGTATGCCTGGTAATGTCTTTTGTATATTTGTGGCAAATTGTGGTAGTTGCTTTCCCGGTGTCATTCTCACGGGAAAGGATTATCCCCATGGGGGAGCCGACAATATTACTGGCACCCACAACTACAGCATGGCGCCCTTTCGTATAAATGCTGTAATACCGGAACAGCTCCACAATACCCGCCGGTGTGCATGAGCGAAAGGTGGGCTGGCCTATGGCAAGCCTGCCTACGTTCATCGGATGGAATCCATCAACGTCTTTGCGGTAATCAATGGCTTCGATGATGGAGAAAGATTGCAAGTGCTGAGGCAGCGGAAGCTGGAGTAATATACCATCGATATTATCATCCTGATTAAAACGTTTTATTTCTTGTATAAGCTCTTTTGCAGAGATGGTATCGGGCAAAGTAAGTGTATCGGATTCTATGCCCACATCAAGGCAGGCTTTCGTTTTCGCCCTCACATACGTATGTGAAGCGGGGTCGTTGCCCGTCAGGATGGCCTGAAGCCTCGGCGGCCGGTTACCTTTCCCTACCCACTCCCTTACATCTTTCCTCACCAGATCACGAATGGCCTGGGCTACCTTTACTCCGTCTATAATATTTGATGCCATATATGTTCAGCAATTTCTTTGAGTACCAATGTTGACAACCTAAAATAAGAAATTTTCCCTAAACCCGGCGCACCGACTATCGGGTAAATTTGTGCCCGGCAAAATTCAGCAATAAGTACCACAAGATTGAATAAGATGTATATTCTTAATCATATTTGCATTATCAAATTGAGGCTATCTCAAAAGACTGCTATGGCAAGCGCAATATACTTTCCGGCATGTGCACTATTTCTGTACGAGTGCATTCTTCGCAAGGCGTGTACGCCTCGCGGAGCAGTTTAAGAACTTATGAGACAGCCTCATTATCAAGTTCTCGTGGTTTCACCTCATTTACTTAGAATTATTTTTATTCTTCCCAGATAAAATCAAAGAGTATTATGGACATGGAGACCACTACCCCTGCAAAGCCTATCATGGCCATCATGTCGTCGGTGAGGCCTTCGGATAATGTGTCGGAGAAAGCGGATTCTGTTGTCCGTACAAGCAGCAAAATGAGCGGCACCAATAAAGGCAGGCTTAGTACAGAATAAATGGTACTTTTTTGGGAAGCCTGGGATACGACGGCACCCAGCATTGTCGAAACCCCGGATAGGCCTAATGTTCCGAAAATTAAGATAAAAAGGAGTAGCCAGGGGTGGTGAACCGTGATGTTCAGCATAAACAGGTAGGCCAGCATTGACAGAAAAGTCACCAATAAGGTAAACAGGAAATTAAAGATAAGCTTGCCTGTGTAGACGGCACTGGGCTCTCCGTGGAGCCTGAGCAGGTCAAAAGTTCCGCGTTCCGTTTCGGCAATGAAAGAACGCCCCAGTACACTTAAAGAGGCGAACAGGATGATAATCCAAATCAGGCCGCTTCTGGCCGTGTCTGGCAGCTCTTCAGCGCGCAAAGAGAACAGCATCACCAGTAGCGAACCGGCGACAAAAGCCAGCACGGTATTCAGGGCATATTTTGAACGCAGCTCAAGCTGAATGTCTTTCATCAACACGGCATGCATAGTGTAAAACCATTTCATGTGGTAATGGTACGGAATTTCAAAATGGATTGACTGTCAAAATTATAATTTTGTAAACTATCTTATTTGCAACGCATTATCCACCCACATCTCTGTTCTTTTAGAAATAGTTTATTCTTACGGAGCACTTTCTGTCTTTTCCGGTAAAACTGTAGAATTTTTCTATTTCTTATACTATGACTTGCCTTCCACGTTACGTATATTTTAATGATTTCACTACGCAGTTTTCCACATTATATAGTTTATGAGAATACATGATCTGCTGGACGATGAGAACATTTTGCCTCAGCTCCAGGTCAGTTCCAAGCAGGAAGCAATTCGCCAACTAATTGAAACCCTCACGCTTCAAATAAACAATAACGCAAAAGAATCCTGCGTAAAGGCAGTACTTGAGAGGGAATCAATTATGTCTACGGGGGTAGGCAAAGGGTTGGCTATACCGCATGGTAAGGCTCCGGGACTGGATAAAACTTATGCGGCCTTTGCTAAATTGGATCCACCAATTGATTATGATGCTATTGATGGGCAGCCTGTTCAAATTGTTTTTTTACTCGTTGGACCTGAGTCTCAGAACTCTCTCCACATTAAGATGCTTAGCCGTATATCCAGATTGCTAAACAGTGCCAGTTTCCGCGAAAGATTATTGGAATGCGAAACCAGCCATGAAATACGGGAAGCTTTTCGTTTAGAAGAAGAACAATTCATTCGGATATGAGCATCGATCTTGGGGGAAGGAGACTTGTCGGTCAGCAAACAGCCCGGGAGAAGCTTGGCAAAATTATATCTTCAGGGCGTTTGAGCCATGCATATCTGTTAGCTGGTCCGCCCGGTATAGGCAAAAAGCCTCTTGCTCTTGCGCTCGCTGAAGTTGTAAATGGTATTGATAATCTTACGGATCTGGAAGGCACAGCTACATCCAAAAAGAGCTCCTGGTATCTGCATCCTGATATCCATGTTTATCTGCCGATGCCGGCTACCGCATCCCGTGACGAACTTAAGGAAAGGGTAAAATTATTGGCTGATGATCCTTATGAAATTGTGGATTTTACTACCCGGCCATCACTAACCGATCAAACAGAGGCTAAAAACCGCAAAGCCTTTTATTCAATTGAGTACTTCAGGGAACGCATTCGTCCGGCTACCAAACTTAAACCAAATGAAGGTCAGAGAACGGTGGTGATCATTTCCAATATTGAAAACATGCGGGTGGAAGGTTTTAACGCTTTCCTGAAAATGCTTGAGGAACCGGCAGAACGTTTGATGTTTATCCTCACCACCGATAATATTGATGCAATATTGCCCACAGTCATTTCCCGCTGTCAGCTCATCCAATGTACGGCATTAACGCATGAAGAGATCAAGCAGGGCCTGATCACTTATGACAAACAGGATGAAACCAGCGCCGCTTATCTTTCCCGCATTGCGGCAGGGAATTACAGCCTTACCCGCTTTTATGATCCGGACACGCTGAAAACAAACAGAGATCAGGTTATAGAATTTTTACGCTACGCCTTTTCTCAGGATGCAAAGAATATCATCACTATAAGCAGAAACTGGCACAGTGATCTGAATCAGGAAGGCCAGATAGCTCTTATGAACATCCTCGAGGCTTTCATACGTGATCTGATGATTTATGAAGCCTCCGGAAACGAAGAATTGATAACCAATACTGATCAACTGGACACCATCCGTAAATTTTGCACAAGCCTGACCAATGCCCGTTTGGATGCAATGATCATGGAAGTATCTGAAGCCAGAAAGCTTTTGCAACAAAATGTTAATGCACGGCTTGTTTTAACTGTACTTGCCAATCGTTTTTCAGCCTTAATGCGCGGTAAAGATTTGCCCGACAGAACTACAAAATCATTGAGCTTTGAAACCGTCGGGCCTTGAGGTAGCTTAGACATCTAATGTTTTAAGATCCATTGACAATCCCATAATCCAACATAAGCAGACTCTTTATTATGTTTTTTCATAAAATGCAGGGAGCAGGAAACGATTTTGTTGTAATCGATAACCGCTCGCTGGTCTTATCATTAGAACGCATTATAGAACTTGCACCGCAATTATGTGATCGCAAATTTGGTATTGGTGGCGACGGGATTCTGGTTCTTCAACCTTCAAGAACGGCTGATTATACCATGATCTACCGCAACGCCGATGGCAGCGATGCAGGCATGTGTGGTAACGGCGGGCGCTGCCTTGCCAGATTTGCCGTTCATTTAGGCTTCCCTCCTGCTCACACGTTTAATGTGCATGAAAATATTTATCAAGCCAATGTCACTGATGAAGAGGTAACTATAGGTTTTCCTGTTAAAGTGACTCCAAAACAAATCCGTAAAATTGCCGGGTATGATTTAGTAAAAGCTGATGCGGCAACAGAACATGTAGTGACAACAGTAGAGAAGTTCATCTTGCAACAAGAGGACGAATTAAAAAAAGCAGGTTTGGCAATTCGTTCATCGGATATAGACTTCCCCAAAGGTACCAATGTTAACTTTATGTACGGTTTAACGGATGATCATATAAGTCTTCAAACCTATGAGCGTGGTGTAGAAGATCTCACTCTTGCCTGTGGCACTGGAGCTATTGCATCGGCTATATCACATCATTATTTGCGAAATCAGCGAACTTCTAAGGCGGCAATAAAGGTTGATTGTAAAGGAGGCCAGCTTAGAATTGACTTTGAGTTTCAGCCGGAGGAGAACCTTTACCACAGTATTTACCTTACCGGACCCGCTAATTTTGTTTTTGAAGGCACCATCAAAATTTAGTTATTTTATATTTCTAGGCATTCTGGCTCTTAGTTTTTCCTGTACGCGTTCTGCTTTAGAAGATCCTGATCAGCAGGATGCGCTAAATGTCTATCCTGACTTTCAAAATAGTGTTGCCGTTCAAGGTCAGAAACAGCCGCCGGAAGACATCCACAGTATTCAGTTATATCGAAATACCCTTGAAAACGCCCCCATTATTGAGTTAAATACTGATCAGCAACTGACTCTTAAATTTGATGAGCTTGGTTTTGATGTCCGGTCTTTTCGCATAAAATTTACACACCATAATGCCGATTGGTCACCTAGTACTTTGCTTCCTGGTTTTTATCAACAGGGATTTATGGAAGATGTCATCACCGATTCCCAAACCAGTCAGGCGCGAAGGCCGGCATATACGCATTACACGTACACTTTTCCCAATGAAAGTGTGGATCTAATATCCAGCGGAAATTATCTGATTGAAGTTTATGATGATGAGAGGGGTGAAATATTGTTTTCACTGCCCTTCTTTATTCAGGAAAATGCGGGGCAATTAATTACCGAAATAGACGAGCTATATGGGCTAGACCAGCAAAATTTTCTTTTTCATCAGATTTTTGCCACCTATAGTTATCCTAATGAGGTAATGATACCGGAGGTTGACCTTAAAACGCATTTTGTACAAAATCAATTTTGGGGCAGGGCCCGCCAGGCTGACGTAGTTGAAACAGCGCGACCAGGACAAATACGCTCTCACAATTTGCGGGAGAATTCATTTGCAGGGCGTTATGAATTTCGCAAACTGGATCTGGATCGACTTGAGACTGAGGCTTTTAATATTTTGGAAGTCAGGCCGGAAACAACCCCACCCATGGTAATTTTAATGCGGGATGTTGTGAATCTGGATATTAGTCCGCCAATTTCAGAAAGCCACCGCTCTGGGTCAATTGCGGATAATGTAAGCGCCCGATACGCAGACGTGCACTTTGAACTTGAAATCCCCCGGCGTGAACAAACCAATTTACCAATCTATCTAATCGGTCCATTTAATAATTGGGGCATCAACAAGAATCATCGTATGACCTATAACAGTGAAACAGGCAGTTATACCGGCAATGCCATCATAAAAGAAGGCATTTATGACTACACTTATGCAGTTGTAGAAGATAACTTGGTAGATGCATTACGTCTTGATGCCAGTTTTGCCAGTTCACAACAGATTTACCATTCTTTTATTTATTTTTCCGATCCCCAAACACAATCGGATCGCTTATTAAAGGTGCACGAGCATAGAACACGCTAACGTTATTGGTTTTATACGGAAATACCTGGTTTTAAAAATCGAGGCCGATACTGAAATAATGAATTCTTGATCCAAATCCATTATCAACATCGTAAGGCCAGCCGATATCCCATCGGAATGGCATTCCAAGTAATATGGTTCGCAACCCAAAGCCGCTGCCGACCAGTATTTCATTAAACTGATTTCCATCCATTGTAGAACCGGCATCCACAAAAGCTCCACCCGTTATATTGTATAGCGGTATAAGGGGAACAGGGCCGGGTAATATGGCTGCAAACAATGGGAAACGGAATTCTGCATTGAAAAGTCCATATTTGTCACCGAAGGCTGAGTTAAATACATGCCCTCGTAATGGCAGTGCGGGTTGTGTAAAAAATATATCTTCCAGTCTGTCTATAGGTATTTGCCCGTCTGCCCATTTGAAGTTGACCCAATTTTCCATACCTCCCAAAAAGAAGTTTTGGGCGTCACGTCCAAAGGAGACCCCGCCAGATGCTCGCAAAGCCACAGAGTAGCTTGCACCCAAATTTAAGTAGCGGCGATAATCACCCATTAGCGTCACAAACTGTATGATATCCCCCCCAAGAGGCGGGCTTCCGGTGAGGCTGACGTTATAACGCGTACCGCTAACCGGGGTTGTTATACCGAATTGAGTAACATCTTTAGTATAACTGATTTCGGGGTGCAAAAAATGCGTTTCCTCAGTATCCCTGGTGCCTCTGTCCAGCAGGCTGAAGTCACGGCTTATATTTATAAAATTAGCTCCATACTCAATACGAGAAAACTTATTCAATGGATACTGAAAAGTTACTCCTCCCCCGTAAAACCGGTATCTCACTAACTGCAGATCAAAATTTTGATCAATTGCCTGGAAGTTTCGGGCGGTATGAAAATAATTGACAAGATAATTTGTCCGTTTCCGGAAGTATCCATAACTCAATTGGTAGTCACTGTTCCTAAGATCAAAAACAAGATTACTTGCCACCGTTAACCTATGGTCTCCAAGCAAATCGCTAAACGTCATTTGAGTGACGGCATATACCCCGTATCCTGTTGAAACCGTTCCACCCGCGTATGTTAGATCCGGCGAGAACGATAATCTGTATTTCCGGGGTACAAAGCGTCCGTCTTCGGTTTTATTCTCTTCCGGGCTAAACAATCTGGCTTCATCACTTTCGGCATATTCCTCTTCGATATCCTCACCAAATACATAATTTCTGAAGTCAATTGCATCGGGGTCCTGCTCAACGGTATCAGCTTCTTCCTCTTCAAAATACTCTTCGTATTCATCTTCCTGAGGCTGTTCGAGTTGATTGGAAGTTTCCTGGTCCACTTCAACTGTTCTGAACATATCATCATGCTGAGTAAACATACTATGTGCCAACCCCAGTGCCGGGACGCGTTGTTCACTAGTTTCACCCATTCGGCGATCAGCCCATTTATTTAGTTTTAACGGCTCACTTTTCGCCCGGTTAAATGGATTATTTATCATAAAAATATCCAAATATCCTTCGTTATAACTGTTAACAGCAAGTTTAGTGCCGTCAGCACTGATCGACATTTGCTGAACGCCTGTTATCAAATTGGTGAGCGGTGTGCTCGGTCTTTCTTCTTCGTTCAGTTCATATACATTAGGAATACCATTCAAATCTGATATATAAACTATTCGCCCATCCCTGGTCATCAAAGGCCGCGTTTCCGTTGTACCTAATGAATTCGTAAGCCTCCTGGCGCGGTTATCGCCAATGTTCACCATATAAATATCAGACTGATTCAGATCAGGGTTCAGTAAAACGTTATACGCTGTTTTATACGTATTTAACGCAGTACGGCCTCCCCTGTCGGATGCAAATAGAATACCCCTTGAATCAGCCGTCCAGGAAGGATCATTATCACTGAATACGTCACTGGTCACATTATGAAAATCTTCTGTTTCCAAATTATAAACAAATATATCAGTATAAGGGCCTGCATTTGCGTTAAATGCTAACTTATCACCGTCCGGGGACCAGGATACTGAGCCAATGGCATCAATATCAGGGAAAGTTAATCTCTGAACATCTTCTGTATTATAATCAATAATGGCAAGGTCAATATTTCCCCGGGTTCGTGTAGCTAACGCCAAACGATTGCCATCCGGAGACCATGTGAGATTTGGCCTGAGTATGTTCAGCTCTTCAAAATCTACATTATCTTCCCCACGAACCAATGTTTTAATAATGCTACCATCAATTGCGCTAACTACCACTACATCAAAATAACCCCGGCGGTTTGTGATCAAAGCAATTCGATCACCCTGAGGGGCAATTGTCGGGCTTACATTATACGAGCCCCCCATTTCCCTTTCAGTTACCAATGTGCCAATATTCTTTAAATTTTCGCGGTCTTCTATTTCCGGCCAATACTGCACTCTCAGCCAATCATGCCACCTTTCAGATAATTCCTCAAGGGAAAGACCAAGTGCTTGTCTCATACCTGCCGGCACACTACGTGTCATTCGAATTCGCTGAAGTATCTCCGCTATTTTTTCACGGCCATATTCCTGAACTATAAAATCCCACATGGCCTGGCCGCCTCTATAAGAAAAATAACCCTGCAACTGTGGTATCGGTGGCAAATAATTATTCATCACGGCATCGCGAATAAACATATCGGTATCGGTATCCCATCCCTGAGAGGTAAACTCGGCAAGGCCTTCCTCAAACCACAGGGGGAAAGCAAGCTGAATGTTATTTTGCATTATGGATTGAACTGATCCGCCGTAAAACATATCATTAAAGACGGCATGAAGAAGCTCATGATGCAATACCTGACGGTAGTCAGCATAATCCCCCAAAAACGGTATGGTAATACGGTTTTTATATTTATCGGTAACACCGCCAATACCTTGGGCATCAACCGGCAACGGTACTACATTAGTTTGAGTAAAGTCGGTATGGGAATCATAAACTATTACACTGATCCTGTCATTAATATCATGATCAAGATCCTGGGAAAGCTGCGTATAAGCCGCCTCCAGGGAATTTGCCGAGAACTCAGCTAAATAATAGTTTCTGGAATCATAATAATACACGTCGAAGTGGTCTGACTGTATATAGCGCCAGTCGAATAAATCGTACTGAACCCTATTTTTACCAAATACTGTTGACTGAGCATTACTTATTGGAACATCCAAGAAGAAAACAAACAGGACAAAGAGTGTGACTAGACACTTAATTTCTGGGTATTTCATAATTTGCAGTAGTTATTGGCAATTAATGCTCTAATCATTAATTATTTCGCGGGTACAAAATCGATAATTCTACGGTTAATGTCTGTATGAACCACCTTGACGCGCACCTCTTTTCCAAGTTGATACTCTTTTCCCTTATGGCGGCCTGTTAAACAGTGGCGGCTTTGGTCATAAATGTAATAATCATCATCTAACTCCCTGACAGAAATCATACCTTCGCAATAAATATCTTTCAAAACAACATAAACTCCTTTATCGGTCACTCCACTGATTATTCCATCAAAAACATCCCCAATTTTATCGGAAAGAAATTCAACCTGTTTCAGCTTAATGGAATCCCTTTCAGCACTAACAGCCTCTTTTTCACGTTCACTGCAATGTTGCCCCAGTTGATCAAGCTCTGAAAAGCTATAACCAATCTTACCTTTATTATAAGCTTTGATCAGACTATGCACAATAACATCAGGATATCGCCTAATAGGACTTGTAAAGTGCGTATAATGCTGGAAACCTAAACCATAATGTCCAATATTATCCGGTGTGTAAACGGCTTTAGACATTGATCTCAACAACAGATCATTAATTGTATACTTGAGATTGGTTTCTTTTACCTGCTCAAGCAAATCGTTTATGGCTTTAACGCTAACATTACCTTCATCAACCTTAAAATCAATACCAATAGGACTTACCATTTCACTGACATTACGGAGTTTATCTGTGTCAGGTTTGTCATGAACCCTGTATATGAAGGGGAACAGTTTTTTTTGTTTTTTCTTGCCGGTCTTCTGTCTTAACACATCAACATGGGAGGCAACGGATTTATTTGCCATCAACATACACTCCTCAACTAGCCTGTGTGCCGCAAGTCGCTCTTTAATTTTTACATCAATTGGTTTACCACTTTTATCGAGAACAAAACGTGGTTCGGGAGAATCAAAATCCATTGCCCCCTCGCGAAATCTTTTTTTGGTAAGCATACTTGTCATTTTTGCAAGTATCTGAAGCTGTTCAACATAAGGACCTTTTTTTTTGTCAATAACCTCCTGTGCATCCTCGTAAGTGAAACGCTGTTTGGAGTTTATAATTGTTTCCTCAATGCTGTAATCTATCAGCTTTCCTCTTTTGGTAATCTCCATAAAACAGCTAAAAGTAAGTTTGTCTTCATTTGGCCGAAGGCTGCAGACCCCATTACTTAGTTTCATCGGCAACATGGGAATTACCCTATCGACAAGATAGACGCTTGTGGCACGGTTCAGCGCCTCAATATCAAGAACGGAGTCCGGTTCAAGATAATGAGTAACATCGGCGATATGTACGCCCAGGTAATAATTACCATTATCCAGTACTTTAATGCTTAAAGCATCATCAAAATCTTTGGCATCTTCAGGATCAATGGTGAAAATATCCAGATCCCTCAAGTCATTGCGGCGTTCATACTCTTTCCGGGGAATTTCCAATGGTATTTTATTAACATACTCATGAACATCATCGGGGAAAGTGCTAACCATCTGGTTTTCAGCTAAAATCGACAGCACCTCGGCATCATTACTTCCTTTTTTACCAAGAACCTCAGTAATCTCGGCTTCAGGCATCGAGCGGGGATCATTCCAGTTCAGCATTTTGAAAATAACCTTGTAATTATGACCGGCCGATTTCAGGTTTTCCGGCTTAACAAAGAAATTAACCCGTGCTGACTTTTCATCGGTTTCAATATAGTAGGCTTTTTTGGACTGCTGAATTAAAGTTCCCACATATAGATTACGTCCACGATTAACAATATCGACAATCTTGCCTTGTATCCGTGCATGTTTTCCGTCGGGTTGAATTTTTACTTTAACTATATCATTATCTAAAGCAAGACCGGTTTTCTTCGGCGGAATCTTCACATCCGTTTCATATCCTTCTACTTTTACAAAACCGACTCCACTGCGATTACTGGTAAAAACACCTTCTACAACATCCTCATCATTTTCAGTCGGTATTTTCCCCGTCATCTTTACATTTCCTTTTTTAATCCGTGTAACTATACCTTGTTTAACAAGTTTATCGATAGCCTTGTTTATTTTTATATAATCGGATGGCTTCTTCATTCTAAGAGCTGAATGCAATAACTCTACCGATACCGTAGAATCCGGATTTGCGCTCATAATCTCGACAATCTGGTTTTCAATATTTCTCATAATAGTTCATTTCATTCCCGGGTAGCAGGTGTTACGATTGACCTTCATCATTCTTGCCGCCGAATATACCGGTTATGGCATCCCATATTCTTTGTTTGAATTGTTGCCATGTGTTGAATTCCATTTGTGCTTCCAGCCCTACTCCATTTACGCTTTCCAATTGCCCCTGTGTACCAACAATTGACACTAAAGCTGGGTCTTTACGGTGAAATAATTCAACAGAAAGGTTATTGCTTATTTGATATTTTGCACCAACATCACCAATGTCAGCCTGGGCTCCCGTTACCTGGCCTTCACGGTGCAGAACCAGTCGGTCATCAAATAAGCGCAGTGCAATACCAAGGTCGGCCTGGTCGAATCCGGATAAGTTAAAATCTATATCCAAATTGCTCAAATTACTGTTTAATAGAGAGTTTATTTGATTGGATAATAAATGACTGAGCCCCACCTGGGCGGTTCTGTTCTGCATCGTGCTTCCAAATTCCTGGGTCTGACCAGCTCCAACAGTACCACCGGCTATAAAACCACCAGTGAACAACAAACTAGTTGCCTGGATTAATTTCTGCTCTTCACTATTTAAAAGGGCCAGAATAGCAGCATTTTGAGTTGCATCTACAGAGCTGGGAAATTCGAAATAAAAATCATTTGCAATGTTTTCTATAGTACCGGTTATATCAAGCAATAAGTCAACCGGCACCCGCTGGGCCTGATCCGAAATTTGGTTGTGTGCCAGCAAGGTATTTATATTGGGCCGTGATCTGTAAGCTGCTGTGATATCCAGGCGCGCATTAACAGGATCCCCATCCCAGCGAATGGTTCCGCCTTCACGCAAATCGAACCTTCTTGTGAATATATCCCCGCCTACAAACTGGTAATCCCCGGAAGTAATATCAAAGCCGCCGAACATTTGCAGTTCTTCATCCTCAAGCGTTATTCTAATGCGGCCACCTCCTGTTGCATTTAGTATTTCACCTGTAACGGGATCAAAAACCAGTTGCATTATATTATTTTCACTGGCTATAAATTGCAGATCAAGCTGAAATACTTCAGCAAAATCACGGTCCAGTGTTCGAGCAATTGCGGCGTTATAACCTATATTTCGACGATTGTTTACTTCATTAAAATCATCTACGAATTGGACAGACCTCCTCTGCGATTCCACTCTCGTTTCGTCGAGTAGTGGTATAGACAACCGTGAGCGCTGAGTGGTGCGCACCGGCTCTACAGTTCTTACAACCGGAGATATATTCGAGCCGGATACATTGACAACTCCCGAACCGCCCACATTTCCATAAAAATAAGCATCGGGTTCAAAACTGTTATTTAAAAAAGTCAATGAATTTAACTCCAAAGTGATGTTCAGATCTCTTTCAGCCTGAAAATTATTAAATTGTATGTTGCCATACAATTTACCCGTACCAAAAGCCTGGTCGCGAACTGACAAGGTATCAAGGAAAACTCCTTCATGGCGATCCAGTTTAACCCGGCCGGTTATATTATAATCAGTATTGAAAAATACCGGTTTCACATATGCTCCATAAGCATATAGGTCTGCATTAAAATCAAAGTCATCCCAGTTACCAAAAATTGTACCGGTACCGTCGCCGCGTCCTTCCACAGTTTCAAAAATGCCCGTGGCGATGTGTGGAAGTACCCAAAGGTCAATTTTATTCAAATCCGCATCAAAATGATACAAAGTATCCTGGGGATTATTCGGGCTGGGTGTCAGGAAGTAGCCCTCCAATATGATATCCTGCCCAATATTATCATTTCCAGCCAAATATGATGCATATTTTGTAGTGTCTGTTTTTATGGCCAGACGTGTATCAAAACGCCGGGTGTCGGAATTAAAATTGCTGGTTAAATTAATATCACCTACCGGGCGGTCATCAATGGCAAACCGATCAACAAATATCCCGCCTTGAAAGATGGGCTGCAGGTCCAACGACTTAGTAAAGAATCCGGCATCAAGGGTGCCCTGGAAGTTTATACGTCCGTCAATAAGGCCTGAAATACGATTTAAATCTATGTTCTCTAACGTATAAGTCACAGAGTCTTCCAATGATGAACTAAAAACTCCTCCGATATCAATTAACTGATTATCATTTTCAAAGACTACGTGTTCTATACTTATTATTTGTTCTGAATTGTAAGTAATTACCGCCTCTTTTGAGCTTTCCCATAAATACCCTGGTTTTCCCATCTCCATTTTTTGGATGATAGTGGTAATGGAAAGCGAGTCCAGAATCCCGACAAATTCAGTTGAAAAGTTATTACTGTCACCCAAATCATCAATTTTATGTGATGCCTTAAGTGTATCCTGACGCATCGATATTACCGTCTCAAGGTCTTTTAATGCCATGTCTCCAATGCCAACCTCACCAATCCTTGATTCAATATCCATGCTTGAAAAGTCTCGGAGACGCCTGCCATGACGGAAATGAGCGGTCAGCATTATATTAGGATCAACAAAATTATAACCATTGATCCGAGCCAGGCGGTCTGTCCATCCACCGGAAATAAGGAAAGAATTGGCACTTGCTTTTACATTGAACTGAACTTCAGCCTGGGATGCAATTAGAGGTATATTCGGTAAATAGCTTTTAAATAGTTCCATGTCTTTAAGATCCAGATCAAAGCTTAAATCCAGGCTTTGATCATCCAGTCCGGAAACGGGATCACGGGTGACAACAGAATCCAGTAGAATCTCTTCGGTAATCCTGTCCTGAAAATAATGCCCCCAGTGCTGTCCGGACCTGATTATCTGAGAGGGGCGAATATCTCCCTCAATGAACATATCCAAGAATGTGCTGGTAAAGCGGAAAGTACGTTCTTCGTTCTCCGGTCTGTCCAAATCAGCATATAGTTGATGGGCCTGTAAGGTGTCGCCACCGACCATGGATTCGGAAATATCCAGGTTGGCACGCCCATGGAACCTGTCAATAGTTTCGCCCTGCCCGTAAAAGTCGTATTCCAAGTTTAATGAACTGACCGGGGCATTATCATCTTTAATAAAATCGGACAGATTCAGCTGTGATGCTTCGCCGCTGAAACTATAATCTGGCTCATCCTGATTATAATTAATAAACCCGCGAGATTCGACCAAAGTAGCACCATGCTCGTAATAAAGCACTGGCTGAAGTATTTTGTCCTGATAATGCAGGTCTGCACGTAAAAGAGGGATAGCAATATGATCGTAATGACTGTTGGTGATATCTAATTCCAAATCAAAATTAGCCGTTTCGGGATTAAACCCACTACCATTAAATTCCGAGTAAATATTTATGCTGGACTGCGCCAAGTTTAGGGAAGGAAAATTACCAACATCTATATTATCGGCAATTAATGAGCCTGAAAAACTCCAAGGTTCTTGGGTATTAATCCATGCATTAAAATTTACAGAACCTTTTGGCAGGTCTAAATCTATATCAACTCCCGTTGAATCAGCATTTCCGGCAATTTCTCCTTGAAAGTTTAACTTATCCCAATCCTTGAACGGAAAATCCTTAAAATATGTGGGAGAAAGTGCACTGAGGTCTTGATCTGTGACATTCAAATGCTTCACAGCGGCCTTATACTCAAAAGATTCGCTGTTTATTAAACCGGCAAGTTGCCCCGAAAAGAGAAGGTAACTATCCCCGGAGTAGATTTGCATATCTGTAAGCTGAATGTCATTCGCAAAGCCGCGAGCTTTTCCACTTACGGTAACAGGCATTTCCAAACTTGGAAAATTAACCAGCACATCCGCAAAATCACTGGTTAAAATGGTAGATGAAGCTAATTCCACATCATAATGTGCGCTTTTAACTTGATTAAAAATATCAGGTTCATCTAAATTGATCCCATCAATCAGACTGTTTACAATAACTGTGGAATTGTTAGTTGTAAAATGAATTTGATTAAGCTCAAGATAATTTTCATCGTTAAATATCTGCCCGTACAAATTGATAGGTGAAGCTTCGATTGCAGGTATATCAATGTTAAAGGTCTCTATATCCAAATACTTTTGATCTTCTGATATCTCTAGGCGCATGACCAAATCTATATCATAGGCTTCGAAAGGCTTTGGCAAATTTACATATTCAGGCACATTAAGTAAATCATCGGCAACTACTCTGCCGGATGAAATTCGGATGGCAGGAATAAAGATCTCAAAGTTTCTGTCTTCCCTTATTAAAGGCTTTCCGGTTCGGCTGCCGGATTGGCGGGTTTGCAGGGCGTGCTCAAGAGTGTATTCTGTACTGTTGATCGTCTTCAGATATAATGAGGGATTCTCAATTACCAGGTTATTAAACCGAACTCTATTAAAAAAAAGATCCCACAGCCCCGGGTTTAAAGTAACGGCATCCACAAATAACAGATTTTGTTCCGGCGATACCCCATCTTTATAGTTAAGTTCCAAATCGGTAACCGTTATTTGGAAGGGTAAGATTCCCTGGAGCGTGCCGATCGAAATATCACCCTGAAAGTGATCATTGAATCGTTGTTCCACATGGCCCTTTAGGATATTCTTCACATACTCTGTCTGCAACACCAGAAATGTTGTTGCAATAGCGATCACACTGAAAAGCAACATTATAAGCACACTTTTCAGAAGCAAGTCCCATAACCGGTATATAAAGCGCAGAAACAAGGTTATAATGCCGTATTAAATATTAACATTTTCCAGGGCATATGTCCAGGATGATTTAATTTGGTTTAACGTGCAGGACTCGACCAGAAAAGGCTCTCCCCATGCTTTTAACAGTACTAGACGAATGTTGCTATTATGCATCTTTTTGTCCTTATACATAAATGTAACGATTCGATCAATCAGGGGAATATATTTTTTTGTTTGTAACCCATAAGCTTGCTTGAAATCAAGGAGCTTCTCTTCGTCAACCTCTCCGTTTGACACACGTGAAAGATGAGTTGCGGCAACGAGCCCAATAAAAACGGCCTCACCGTGTGAAAAAGCTTTATATTCTGTAAAAGCCTCCAGAGCATGAGCGAAAGTATGACCCATATTCAAAAAAGCCCGGATGCCCGATTCTTTTTCATCTTTTTGAACGATATCAACTTTGATGCCAATACAATCGCGGATGAGCTTCGTAAGGTTTCCGCTGGTATGCCATTTTTCAGCACTTACCAGTTCGGTAACCGAATCAAAAAGAGAAGGCTGGGCAATGGTAGCATATTTCAGCACTTCTCCGAGCCCGCACAGCCATTCTTTTTCCGGTAGAGTGCTAAGCCGGCTGGTTTCGATAAAAACAGCCTGAGGCTGATAAAATGCCCCAATCAGATTCTTCCCTGTGTGGTGGTTGATCCCTGTTTTCCCCCCGATAGAACTGTCAACCATGGCCAACAGCGTTGTTGGAAAATGGTATAGGGGGAGGCCCCGCATAATTGCCGATGCCGCATATCCCGCCAGGTCTCCGGTTACACCGCCTCCGATAGCTAATAAGGGGGTGTTACGCCGGATTTCATTCTCCAGTGCAAAATCAAGGACATCCTTCCAGTTCTCCACATTTTTCTCTGTCTCACCCGTTGGCATCACAAACCAGTCAACGCGATTAAAAATGCTTTGAAACAGTTCCTGATAAGCCTGCCTGTGCAGCATATCTACATTGGCATCAATTACTGCAATTGCCCTGTCGGTGCCTGTAGTACTCTGATTGAAACAGTCACGGATAATTTCGGTAAGATCATGATCTACAAAAACAGGGTAAGCCTGTTCGGTAGATATCTGAACATTAAGATTTGTGGACATATTCTCGGATGTGTTGAGCAACTTTACCAGCAGCGGTATTTCTGTTCCAGTTCGATTTAAATTTTATACATAAATGTGACTGCCTGTATAGATATTCTCTTTTATTGTGCAGCTCATAAATATATGTTTTTAATTCTTTTTCATTGCGCAGGGTACCATCTTTCCGGTACAAAAGCGGACGTGTTTTATTTTTCGTTAAGCGCTTAATTATTATAGGCAACGGTACATCCAAATACACGAGGTAGTTATTCTCTTTGATCTGATTTACTACATTTTCATTTTGTAAGGTTCCCCCGCCAAGAGCAATAACAGAACTTCTGCCCTCCATAAGATTTTTCAGGTACCGTATCTCAAGTTCCCTGAAAAAAGGCTCACCCTGTTCATTAAAAATATCCTTTATTGATTTTCCCTCATCACGCTCAATAATTCTATCAAGGTCGAAGAATGGTTTCTTCAGGTCAAAGGCAATAAGCCGGCCCAGACTACTTTTACCGGCCGCCATAAAGCCGCAAATAAGGATATGTTCAGGGGTTTTCATGGCTACTATGATAAATGGATTTTAATCATCAAAGGTAGTGAAAATAAGTGAGAAATGCCTGTTTGCTATATGAAGTTAAGAAATATCACTTCTCGTTAATATTACCTGTTCCTTAATCACTATAACCTGTCCCGGCGCAGCGCCTTTGGGTTTCCTAACGTGCTTCCTTTTAGTGTATATGACCGGAATTAAACTGGAGCCGGCACCTTTGGAATATTTGGCGGCATAAGAAGCCGCTTTTTCCAGCACATGCTTTTCGGGCAACTGTATTTTTTTCTCCATTCGTATTATTACATGAGACCCGGCATAACCTCTCGCATGAAGCCAGATGTCCTCTTTATGGGAATCCTTGAGCAGCTCATCATTGCTTTTAGCGCTCTTTCCTATCCATACTTCGTACCCCCAGGCATCAACCTTGCGATAAGGATGACGTGCTTGCTTCCCCTCCGGCTGATCCACGCCCATTTCAAGCAACTCTTTGCGATGAAGTTTTTTCCATTTTTCAAGATCTCTCAGGGCACTTATTCCTCTCAGACCGGTCAGCAGGCTTTTATTCTGCTCATAATCTTTTTCGGTTTCCTTTAACATCTGGCCCGCCGTTTGGTAGGCTTTCTTTGCCTCACGACTTTTGTCATAATACAAAGTAGCATTCTCTGTCAGGCTCAAATTCTTTTTGACGGGGATAAGCACAACATTTCCTTCTTCATATAAGTCATCAACTTCAATTTCGCGGGCATCTGCTTCTATGGCTTTATAAAGATTGGCCATAATCAGATGACCATATTTTTCGTAGCGTTCTGAACGATCAAGGCTTTTATTGGCTGCGGATAAATTACTTAGGCGTTTTTTAAGCTTATCGTGCTGCTTCTCAAGCCTGCTCATCAATCCCTTTATCTGCATCTCAAACTTCTGAAGATGGGATCGGTAATAATACGAAGAGCGAATAGCTTCGTTAAAAGTGTCGAATATTCTTTTATTGGGCGCCGGATAAAACTCATCGGACAGTAAGCATAATCGGCCATCCGGCATAACTCCTGGAACCGCATCATCCAGGAGTATCTGATGAAGTTTCCTCGCAAAATCTGCTAATTCTTCGTTTGTTTTAAATTCCAGATGAAAATAATCAACCAGTTCCGGAAGAAGGTTCCGGGGCAATAGCGGATTTACAGATGTAAGGCGCTGCCGGGCGTTTCCTTTTAATTCTTTGAAACTTTTAACATTAGGTTTGCGCGCTATAGGAGCTTCTTTTCCGTTATACCTTTTTTGATGCTTGAACGAGTTTTCTATTAGATGATCACGAACCAGGAAGACATTTGCGCTATTGCCAAATAACTGAAATATTATTTGATCTCCGCTATCAAAATCCATTGTTAGCAATCGATCGCCCTCAGCCATTTGGAGCTGGCTTACTCTGTTTCCTTCAAGTTCTCCAAAAAAATGAGCAGCATTTCGAATCTTCGGAATGCTATAATGATCTTGAAATACCCCTGTTTTACCGGATTCCACACTCACACTTAACTTTAAAGCCTTTTCACCCTTTTCAAAATATAAGTCCAATCGATTTTTTTGCACACTCAGCGCTTCTGAAAAAATAGCCGAATTTAGGTTTTTTTTTAATTCGCTAGTTAAATATCTTAAGGCATAGTAGTTATTCATATTCATCCGGAAGGTTTAAAAGCGCTTTGCGTATTAAAATAATTAACGACAATGAATTATCCGATTTTTAACTCAATTGTAAAACAAATCGAAAGTGAATTAACAAGAAGAAACAGCAGAATCATCAATTTCAGACTTTGGGAAGAAGAAGCAATTAACGCAGCTGGTCTGGAATTTTCTATTGATCTTTCTAAAGATACCAGCCAGATTAAGAACGTTTCCATCAACCTCGACTGGGATAAATTTCGGGAAGCCCGCCTTGCTAAAGAACTAAAAGGCATGGAAAAACATCCTCTTGCTAACCTGCCCAATATATCCAAAGCAAGAGTGTTGCCCACAATTGACGTTGAGGTCACATGGCATTTTAACGAAAAGGCTGTTTTGGATACGGTCAGTTCCTTCGAAGGAAATCACCGCATTGAAACGGCCAGTCAATGGATGGACAGCATCAACAAAGAGATCATTGCCTCTCTCCCGTCAAATAATATGATTACCCGGTGGCATGTTGAAATTGAAGGTGATTTGAAAGGAAAATATTTATCAAATATGAGCCTGATCTCTTACCTTGAATACCCGCTTGGCGATTCCGGATCACTGAACAAAATCCACCAGTTCATTGCCGAAAAGATCCAGAAGTTGCTGGTGCGTACCAATAAAATAGTTTATATCGCAGAGTCCACACTGAAGCAAGTGGCCTAGGTAAAATCTACAGAAAACAATACAAAAGGCTGCTACGGCAAAGCGTTTACGCTTGCCGGATGTGCACTCGTCTGTATGAGGTACTCTCGAGGCTGTCTCAAAAGGCTGCTAGGCAAAGCGTCCACGCTTGCCGGAGTGCACTCGTGCTGTATGAGTGCGCTCCTCGCGGAGCAATTTTAAAATTTATTAAACAGCCTCGGGCCACTAATAACCCTTCCAGGGCAAAATAAGTACGGTCAGCATTATTGCTTTTTAGCCAGCCTCCCGCACTTTGCCATAACCGAGCCGTAACAAATCCCATTAGCTGCTACGGCAAACTTTCCTACTTCTTCTTATGCCTGTTCTTTCTTAAACGCTTCTTTCTTTTGTGCTTGGCTATTTTAGCGCGCTTGCGCTTTTTTCCACTTGGCATGTATAAACCTTTCGTTAATTTTGTGTTACTAAATGTTAATTTCTATTTGCTGAAGAAAACTTTGTACCTTTTCTTCGTTTTCTGTTCCCCCAGCAAGCTCCAAAGAGCGCTTAAGATAAGAAATACTTTTGTCTTTACTACCCGTCTGATGCAAAATTACTCCTAAATTGTAATTTGCCTCAAAATTATCGGGGTTTCCAGACAAAACGGTTTCCAAATGTCGGATAGCAGGGCCGGATTCCCCCAGCCGCATGTACTCTACAGCCACATCGGTCCTTACCCGGGCATTGGTTGAATCGACAGCTAAGGCTGCCTCATACATTTCCACAGCATTGTGCGAATGATAATGGATAAGCTCCGGATCTGATTCCCTGAGCACCCATTGATGATACCAGTCTCCTGCGTTCTTCCAGTCTTCAAACTCACCGGTCAGCCCGGCCATTCGCCCAGCCGCTTCGGCGGCGCCATCAAGGCGGTCGTTTTCTATATAAATCTGTATCAGCTCTCCGTAAAAAGCGATGGCCAGATGTTCGTTGTCTATTTCTTCCAACTGCTTCTCAATGTGGAGGATACGCTCCATATCTTCCGTATCGGGTTCTTCTGCATCACTACGCCCCGGGCTATGATGCTGTTCAGGTTCCACTGATTCAACATCATTAGCCTCAGAACGCTCGAGGGAATCCACATATATAACCCCAATTAGCACAGCAATTACAAGTAATGGGATAATAACCAGGATTCTTTTTGAATTTAGGGGCACTGCAAATCTCTTGAGTTAATGTTTAATTGAGCTTATTCCATTTCCTTATTAACGGATCTTTTAAATTCCTTGGAAATCTTCAGCACCGGAACATATTGCTCAGGTACAATCACTTCTTCGTTTGTTTTAGGATTTCGAGCCACACGACGTGCACGCTTAACCACCTTAAAGCTTCCAAAGCCTCTCAATTCAATGGTTTCACCCTTTTTCATAGAATCAATCACCGTACTTAGAAAACCGTTTACCACTGCTTCAGTTTCAAGTTTAGTGATTCCCGTTGATGATGAAATTTTATCTACAATGTCTGATTTTGTCATAATGTTTGTGCTCCAATTTGCGTTTTTGATGGTTATCTTGATATCCTTCTACAAGTCATTCACAGTTATTACGTTAGCCGTCGAACATTATTTTAATCTACGACATGTTTTATGATTTATTCTATTTTATTTTATTTTTTAGAAACATTTGAGGCTTTTATATCTATTTGTTAAAGCATAAATTAGGCAAAAATACCTTATTCTTGATAGTTTCCGCGGTAATTGTAAAGTAACACCGGCTTTTCTATTCCGGCCTTGTAACCCTTTTTTAATACATAGATCATCTATTACTACATAGATCATCTCTAAGGGTACCTGGAAATATTTCTAAGCCAGCTCCGCAGTAGCCATGCCGGGCATAGGTGAAACGGGCACTTATTTGCACCCGATACGAATCCTAAATCTAATGAAGTGACTGTCCTGCAAACAGCTCTCTAGACTGCAAGCGGCTCTCCAAACAGGGATGAATCCGCCACGTCAAGAAGGGAGTCTTCCTCAATCTATTCTCTCCTATCAATCAGCCTGAAATTAAGCCCTTCTACATAATCCCCCCGGTCTACGGGTTTTACTTCGAAGCTAAGAACCTCCGGCTCTGAAAAAGCATTCAGAAAAGTAAGCTGGCTTCTGTCTACCCTGGCTTCGTATTGCCCGGGCGGTATTTCCATAGCATAGAACCCGCCGTCGGAAAAAGTTCTCATTACGGTTTCGTATTCCCCGTCTGTTTGTTTCAGGTTCACACGGATTCCGCTCTGTGGTGTCTCGGAATCCCCTTTAACAAGGGTTACCCCACCTTCAATAATTCCGGCCACATAGAACGGAATATCAATGGTCTTGTACGAGTTTGGGTCGCCAATGAAAGAGAATTCCTTTACCTTCGGCACCAGCGTCGGATTCCGAATGGCCGATTCGTTGATCTCAATATTATGCCGGTAATACGCCTGCAGCTGCGATACTCTGGTGATGCCTTCATTGTCTACACTGCGGGTGCCTGCCCTCCTAAGCCTTATCGCATTGTCAGGGATGATCTCGTCGCCTTCGTCGAACCGGCCGGTATTGCCTTTGTCAATAAACATGCGCACCGATGCCGCCGAGCGGCCCACCTGCTGGCGATTGTCGAATATAACCTTATTATGGTGCGAATCGTATCCCATGGAACCGCGGATGTTGTGCCGGATAGAACCCGAACCATCAGAATATCGCGAGGTTGAGGTGCTTCTGGTTCTGTTGAAGTCAAAGGTCAGCCCGGCCTGAAAGGAATTAAACCCTCCGATGAAGTTTCTTTCGTAAGCCAGCCGGAGCCTGCCATCGTTCCAGATGGTTTTGGATATCTGCATTTCAAACCGCTCGAATCGTGATATTGCTTTCCTGTAATCCAAACGGGTTCTCAGGTAGGTTCCGGCCAGGATCGCTGGCAATAAAGACTTCCTGGGGATGCTGTAGGTTGCCGTGCCGCTTAGGTAGCCGTCGGTACGTGCGGTCGCTCCCGACCTGCCGGACCGGGTCTGACGGTAGCCGAAACGAAAATTTGCACGGCTTACTCGCATGTTAAGGTCCGAGCGTATCTGGGTACTTGTTGAACCGGATGACAGGATGCGGTGGTTCCCTGACAACCGCAAACTTACCGGGAGTTTTATAAAACTAAACGGCAAAAACAGGTTGGCATCCATATCCTGATCGTTGCCGGAACGGTTATAGAGCCCGGTACCGGTGTAGTGGGTATAACCCGCCCCCCAGCTAATTGAATTGGGGTATACAATACTGCTCCTCAACCGGTAGTAGGCATCAGGGGCAATATCGGCGTTAACCAGGTACTGGCTGGCAATCCGTGCCGAAAACGAGCTGTAAACCATGGGCCGCTGCATGTCGGTGCCTTCAAAATATTCAACGCCGGCCTTTCCTGTCAGCCAGTTCGTCAGACCATAGGTGGCATTTGTCTGGGCGATCATACTGCGTTCATCGCCGGGTGTGGCCGGATTGTCAAGCAACCCCGCGTCCAGGAAGTAACTAATTTCTCCGGGCGGCAGAAACGTATAAGGAATCTGTAGCCTGGTGTTCTGCTCACTGATGCTGCCGTCAGGGTTGTATCTCATGATCCGCAACCGCGAGCTGCCGTAAGTAAGTGGCACGCTGAAATTATAGTTGCCCAGCTCATCGGCATGAGAGAACTCGACCAAACGGTTATTAAGGTACACTTCCACCTCCGATTCCGGGGCCGTGGTGCCGCGTACCTGGTACTCATCGTACAACCGCCTGGGTTGTACAGGCTCGTTGGAGATCTGTAATCCTGTGTATCCGCGAGGATTCAGCCCTTCTGAGCGAAGCTGCCCCAGTTGTACTTCAGAGATCCACGACTGCTGCCGGATTACATAGCGCCAGCGCAGATTATTGGTCCTGAACAGATGGTTTCCGGAGGTCAGGGTTCCGAGCAGGGTTCCCTGGACATCGCCCCCTATAACCTCAGCGCCGCCAGTAAGGTTGTAGTTGTAAATATTGGCGTTATCAGAAACATTGCCCGACAGCGAATAGTCAACAAATGCCCCGCCCAGTATATGCCTCTGCCTGTTATAGGCCAGGGGAAAATCTTCCTGATCCGTTACGGCTTGCTGTATATTTCCGCGTGCGCTGCGCCTCTTCAGGCGTTGGATCACAGGCATGGTGTCATCGGTTTCCAGGCGTAGCTGAAGGTTGCTCATATCTACCGAAAAATCCAGTCCGAATACGTCTTCAAATACCACCGGCAGCAAATAAAAATCAAGATCTCCAATCAATTGTTCCTGCTGGCCGAGCCGCCTTTGCAAATTACCCCGTTGAATGGCCTGTCCGGTGAAGTCAATTTCATAATGCTGGTTTTCTTCCAGGTAGAACCCATTAATCACCAAGCGGTTGCTGGCCATATCCACCTGATGGTTAATCTGAAGCAGGCTGAACAGCTCAGATACGGGAAGATAAAACTGGTCATTTTCGTACAGGGCAATAATAACAACATCGCCAACCCCACGGTAACGGAAAGAAAGGTAAACTTCTTGTTGCTGATCTGGTTGCACCTGAATATTAAATCTGGTACCCAAAGCATGAGCAAATCCGCTCAGCCAAAGGCAAAATAAGGCCAAAAGGCTGATCAGACGGAACAATCGGGAAAATATTTTCAGTGGGTAGTAAAGATTTCGGAGCACACTGATCGTGTTAGTCTATAATTCTAAATAAAAGATATGCTACAGACAAGTTTACAACCCTCGCACCTTGCCTTTTTAAGTACCCCTATGGAGCCACCGTAAAACGGACCTCACTGGAAACCGAATCCATTTGAACAAGATCCGTACTGGGGATATCGCTCCTGCGGGATTCAAATCTCATCTCCGCGGTATACTCCCCCGCCGGCCAGTCGGTGATATCAAAATTCATACGCTTCAGCCCGTCAAAATACATGGTCGTCGATGAACGAAATTCCTCCACGGTATTTCCACTGGAATTCCTGATCAATAACTGCATACTACCCAGAAAAGGCGCATTCCCCGAGCGGACCAAATCAGCCACTACATAGGCACTCTCGCCGTTCTGCTCTACCGCAAGATCTTCAAATACGATGCCCGTGTTGACACTACCCTGTTTATAGAACCCGGAAGTAACCTGCTCAAAGTTAAAGTTGATCTGAGCGGAAATGCCCTCGCCCGCCTGTTCTTCCACATCCGCGCTTAAAGGATTGGAGGTGGTTTTAATGCGCGTCCAGTACACCCCGTCCTCTATCTGTTCCGGAGGCCTTACCGTCAGGCGAACCGTCTGCCGCTGGCCGGGCTCCAAAATAAAGTTCCTTGGAAAGCCCCTTATCCAATCGGCTATGGAATGCCGCGAAGCCGCCTCATCATCATCGTACCGCATTACCGATCTGCCCGTCTCGTCCGTGCCGGGATAGCCAAACTGAAAACTCAAAGAAACTTCCTGGGCCTGATCAGAGCTGTTCATCACCAGAAAGGTGCCGAAACGGCTCTGGTCATCAATAAACAGGGTGGTCGGGGAAATGGTTACCTGACCGGAAACACTGCTGCACATCAGCAACAGCAGTGCTGGCAAAAGGAGAATACGTTTCATGAGGATTTCCTAAATACTTTATTAGTTAGGCAATAGCTAATGTGAAGATATATAAAATATTAGGGATGTAACGTTTGGGGGGTTATTCCTCACGTCATTTCAATTGGCTGATATACTTGTAAAATGGAGTTTAATTGTATTCAACACTTACTGTAATTGGTTCGTCTGATGAGTAATCATCCGCTGCTTGATCTTCCAAATTTCCTAAATTTCCACCTAGCCATAGGTAAAAGGCACCAGAACCAGATAAATTTTCTTGGTCCCCACTGGCAACCGCAGTAGCAGTACCTTGATTTTCTACCTCAGAATCACCCACAATATCTAAATTAAAGGTCATAGTATTATCAGGATCACCATTTCCTTTAAGGGTAGCAGAATTATTAAAGGTAATAGTCACCTCAGCATCATTACCACCACTAATATCTACCCGGCCAATGCTAAATACAGTTCCTAAATCATTGTGTGTATCATTATTGGGATCAATGACTGGCTCACTGGTATCGGATATGTTGCCAAAGTTTATATTGCTCTCCGTAGATATTCCTAAAGTAGCAAGTACATTTGCAGAAACGTTAACGTCAGATACCACCTGCGCCCCTGCCACATTAAAACCGCCTATAACCAAAGCCAGGGTAAATAGTGCTGTAAATAAATCTTTCATAAAACTCGTTCCTCTATTAAAAATAAGTGCATAATTTCAAAGACTATTTAACCGCCTTGTCTGTCTATATTCATAAATTTAGGAAAATTAATTTAAGCATGTTAATTAATATTTTTTAATACTACCAGCCCTTACGCCATACATTAACCAATTTGTGATGGTACTTATCTTTTAATAATGTGTCAGGAAATCTAAAAAAGGGCTTTTAATAAAGTTGTTTTATTAAAAGCCTGTATTAATTTTATACAGTTAAATAATTTCTATTGGTGGGTAGAAAAGATTTTTGAGAGGCATAAGTCTGCGAGCGTGCTTCAGGTTTTACCCGGACGAAACTCATACCAAGTCCTGACCAAGGCCGTACCAACTCTTACTAAAGCCCGGCTGGTAGTAGGAGATGTATAGGAGTTGTGCGGGGGCAGTCTAGGGTAAAACAACTCATCTTTCATCATTCATAGCTCATCTCTCAGATTCTCACAACTCAACCAACTGCATGGTTCACTCATATTCAATGCGGATGATGACCTCCCCGTGATACTCTCCGGGCGATGCATTGTTGGTTTCCACGGTGCCATAGAGATATAACCAGCACAGTTCCAAACCCATTCGATTGACCTGAACCGATTTCCGATCCCTGACCGGAAACCGGGCTTCGTTATTTGGCAGAGGGGTGGATTGATTATAGTTGTTTTCGCCCTTGTTGGCGTAGGCTGCATTCAGATCGATCTTGAGTCTGTCGCTTATGGCCGAACTTGAATGAATTAGATACTCAGGAGCTTTAATAACGGCAGTAATATGCACATTTTCATAAGCCGAGAAGGCAAAAACCCCCATCCCCTCATCACCAAGGTGAAGTTCGTGATTTCCTGAATCCATTCTTCCAAAATCCAGCGTATTCTCACTGCTGACGCCAAGTTCAGTCTCAACCTCCACACTTAGTCGCATAAACTGTGCGGAGGTTATATCAGGTGATAATAAAACAAAGATAACCCCTGCCATCCAAACCACACCCAATACGCATTTTCGGCTAAACAACGGAATCATAAAGTCCTAAAACACTCATCATTCATAACTAAAACCTCTTAACTCTAATCATAATCAACAACAATATGAACTTGCCCAACATATTCTCCGGCAGCTACATTACCCACATCAATTGATCCGTAAAGGTAAAGATATGCCGTAGCCTCAGGCGGGGTATATCCATCATGGGGAGGCGTG
Source organism: Balneolales bacterium (assembly GCA_040878085.1). GTDB lineage: Bacteria > Bacteroidota > Rhodothermia > Balneolales > Natronogracilivirgulaceae > JBBDMU01. Next base: position 50,901 of record JBBDMU010000011.1, on the reverse strand, counting down.
GGGGGTGGACCGGGCGGTTCCCCTTCACGGCGTTTGATCTGGAAACGGGCCATGTCCCCGTTCATGAGGGTTGCGTCGCCGATAAGGTTTTGTCCGTTGTTGGCGTATGCCGCATTCAGGGTATAACCGATTTTGTTTTCCGAATCCATTTCAAGCTCTTCGGGGGCGTCGATGGTTACGGTCACATCGTAATATTCTACCCCGGTAATAGCTACAACCAGCATTCCCTCATCACCAAGTTCAATGACGTTAGGTTCTTCGCCAATGAGATTCATACCAAAATTCATTCCCCCCGAACCGAGTTGGGTAAGCACCAGATCACTTTCTGTATACGTACTGAATTCAATTTGCCCAAACGCGGTTGAGCAAAATAGCAGGGGCATAGCTAATAATAGGATCTTTACCATATTGGAATTTTCGATACAGTCGGCTTGGAGCTTCAATATACACAATATCATGACAATTAATTAGGATATCACAATAGTTGTTGAATGGCTATTGCTAGACGTAGAAAGGATTTTTAATATGAAAGCCCCAGGCCTTTTATGTATACCCAAAAAGCAGGATCAGGCACGGCCAGAGGCCACGGAGCACCCCAGCCGGCCTTGTTCCTGAATGTATAAATTAAAAAATACATAGGTACCAGATGTGCCAAAAAGTAACCGAGAAGTGCCATTTTTAAGAGAGGTGGTGCAAATAAGTATAAAACTGGCCGTATTGCAGGAGGCTGTCTCAAAAGGCTGCTGAGACAAGCGTCCAAATGACTGCTAGAGGCTGTCTCAAAAGATTGCTGGAGCAAGCGTCCACGCTTGCCGGGATGTGCACTCGTGCATCCTGAGTGCATTCCTCGCGAGGCGTGGACGCCTCACGGAACAGTTTTAGACCTTTTGAGACAGCCTCGGGCAGTTTTAGACCTTTTGATACAGCTAAGACGCCTGTACCGGCGGGAGTAAAGCTTTCCCTTTGTGCTCTTTGTGCCCTTTGCGGCTAAACCACAGCGGAGCGTTCAACCCACGACCAACAACCCATTAATTATCAAATCTTCACCACTATTCCACTCCATGCCGCCCCAAAATTAAGCTTACTATCAAATGGCTGGGGCGAGGTCATCGCTCCGACGGTAAGTTCCAGGAAGCTCAGGTTGAATCCGGTGCCCACGGAATAGGCCTTGTTCATTGCCCCCCCGGTTCGCATACCTGCCCTGAGCGGTATGAAATTAAAAAGGTTGTATTCAATTCCAACAATGCCGGAGAGTTGTTTGGAATTCGTGCCGCGATTATTCATGCCTTTACCCAGATCAACCATTAAATTCCACTTGCCGGCAGAGTATGCGGCTCCTAGATTAAACATGGGCGTCAGGGCGGTACTGAATCCGGAGATATTTTCCGGGGAGAAGTTTCCATAGATGTTCTGGCCGATGCTGTCCTGGATGTGGGTGGCGTAGTCGGTAAAGCTGGAGTCATATTCAGCGTTAATAAGCTCGTTGTCGTAGTTCAGCCCTTTCCATTCAAAATGGCCTTCCGATGAGTAGCGACCCGGTGCCTCATCAAAGTTTACGGAGCCTATATCCGTTGCGGAGAGCGATACGGTGAGCGTCTGGTAATCTCCGCCCATGAGGGGCAGGGATGGCATCACCCTTTGGTAGGTGACTCCCATATCAATGCCATAGCCTGTGCCTTTAACCGATCCCAAACCCGATCCGACATCATCCATGGAGAGATATTCGCCGAATACGGGTACCAGGCCGGAAGTGTTGCGGTCGGCATGATAACTGTTCATTTGTTCGGAAACTTTGCCTACGGCATCAAGCTCGTAGTTAAATCTATGGCTTACCAGCATCTCATCTTCCGAGATTTTAAGTTGCGAGTTAAACCTGGTACTGTAATAATCCAGTCCTACCATATATTTGGGTGCAACGCCGGCAAAAAGTCTTTGGCTGCCGGGGGAGCCGAAATTTCCAGTAGACCAGACTTCCCGTGCATATCCAACGGATACTTCACCGACTGTTAATACATCACCGGAAACATTGACTGCTTTATAGTCTTTGAAGAAGGTTTCGCTCAAGCCGCCCAGACTGAGTTCAAAAAAGCCTTTGCTCATTGAAAAGGAGCTTAGCGCCCGTACCCGGGCTGCCGCGCTCAGCGCCTGAGTTTTCCCTTTGATATTAAAACCAAGAAGTACGGCATCGGCATCAATGCCTATTTTGCGGGAACCCGACGGCGCGCTACCGAACATCTTATCGGAGATCTCTGCAGTCATACTTTCGTTGATCGTATGGCCCTGTGTGAAATACTCGTTGTAGATGGTCATGTTGGCAAGTTCGCCCCCGCCCCTTGTGCTGAAGCCGCCGAGCCCGCCTATAGTAACTTTCTTGTCACTGAGCATTAAATTGGCCGGATTAATGAAATTGGCATGGAAATCATTCATATAGGCCGTACCTCCCCCACCAAGCCCCATGTTACGAGCAGTATTATGCCGCTGGGCATACAAGGAAGTGGTAATCAACAAAACAGTGATGAACAAGGCGGAAATGCGTACTACAGCCCTAAAACGGTAACTTCTTAATATCATATGAGGTAATATTAGTTTTCTTATAATTGTTATAAGAATATAATGAGAAAAAGGTAATAATCAGACTAAATTTTAAAATTTTGAAGGAACAACAGGTAAAAAAGGGGTCGAAGCCAAAGAAATGCGATGAGACCAGGAAGTAAATATGGTTAAAGACAACCCACAACCAACAACAGCGGAGCGCACAACCCCCACCATAGGTTCTATCAAAAGCAAATAGCCGCCGGGACAGGCGTCTCGCTTGTCCCAATCTTTGTCTTTCGGCCTCCGGCCGTACCCCCGGTTGCTTATCCCAAATACCACCATGCAACTAATTGGGCAGAATTAATTTGCACATTCAGGCAATTAACGATCAAGGGTGAACGTCGATTGCCGATGCCTGTCTTCCGGGCCTCCGGCCGGACGTGTAATATACCGAATATCAGAACGATACTAAGGGAGGCCATTAAGTTGCAATCGCTACATTTGAGATCAGCAACCGGGGGTACGGCCCGAGGCCGGAAAACAGGGAAGGTACAGGCGGGACACCTGTACCGGCGGGTAAGGAGAGATAATTTATAATTGTATGAACCAATTCGCCAATTACAAATCACAATTTCAACAGTGAAGCAAATGCACTACCTACAACCTACAACAGCAGAGCGTATAACCCCCACTCTTACATATTTCGTCTATACTGGCCACCCACTTCATAGAGCGCTGTTGATATTTGCCCAAGGGAACAGGTTTTTACCGTTTCCATAAGTTCCTGGAATACGTTGCCGTTTTCGCGGGCCACCTTCTTCAGGCTCTCCAGTGCTTCTTCTCTAAAAGATTCGTTAATGGCGCTGAATTCTTTGAGGTTTTTTATTTGTTGCTTTTTCTCGGCGTCAGTTGAGCGAATAAGCTCTACGGGTTTTTGGTCTTGTTCGCTTTTTTTGTCGGGCAGGTAGGTGTTGACGCCGATGATGGGCAGTTCGCCGTTGTGTTTCCTGGTTTCGTAGTACAGACTTTCTTCCTGGATCTTGCCGCGCTGGTACATGGTTTCCATGGCGCCCAGCACCCCTCCCCGTTCGGTGATGCGGTCGAATTCTTCGAGTATGGCCTGTTCAACAAGTTCAGTCAGTTCATTGATGATAAACGATCCCTGCAGCGGGTTTTCATTTTTCGCCATGCCCATTTCTTTGCTGATGATGAGCTGTATGGCTACCGCACGGCGTACCGATTCTTCCGTGGGCGTGGTGATGGCTTCATCATAAGCGTTGGTGTGCAGCGAATTGCAGTTATCATAAATGGCCATCAGAGCCTGCAGGGTCGTGCGGATGTCGTTGAACTGTACTTCCTGGGCATGCAAAGAGCGCCCGCTGGTTTGTATGTGGTATTTGAGCTTTTGAGAGCGTTCGTTGGAGCCGTATTTGTTCCGCAGAGCTATAGCCCATATCCTCCGGGCTACACGGCCAATCACGGCATATTCGGGATCGAGTCCGTTGCTGAAGAAGAATGAGAGGTTGTGGGCAAAGTCATCAATCGAAAGGCCGCGGGAGAGGTAGTATTCCACGAAGGTGAATCCGTTGGCCAGCGTGAAGGCGGCCTGGGATACCGGGTTGGCCCCCGCTTCGGCAATATGATACCCTGAAATGGATACCGAGTAATAGTTGCGTACTTTATTGCGGGTGAAATACTCCTGGACATCCCCCATCATCCGGAGCGCGAATTCGGTGGAGAATATGCAGGTGTTCTGGGCCTGGTCTTCTTTAAGTATATCGGCTTGTACGGTGCCGCGTACTACACTTAAGGTATTCTTTTTTATGCGGTCGTAGGTTTCGGGATCAACAAGTTTATCGCCGGAGATCCCCAGGGTGCTCAGGCCGAAGCCATCACTTGCTTTAGGTACCGTATTGGTGTATTCGGGCTGTTTTCTGCCTTTTTCCGCGAAGTAGTCTGCAATTTTCTTTTCGGCGGCATCCCACTGCCCTTCTTTTTTAAGGTGACGTTCCACCTCCTGGTCAATGGCCGTGTTCATATACATGGCCAGGATCATGGGCGCAGGGCCGTTGATGGTCATGGAAACGGAGGTTGTCGGGCTGGTTAGGGCAAACCCGGAGTACAGCTTCTTCATGTCGTCCAGCGTGCAGATGCTGACTCCGGAGTTGCCAACTTTGCCGTAGATGTCCGGGCGCAGGTCAGGATCTTCTCCATAAAGGGTTACCGAATCAAACGCGGTTGACAGGCGGGCCGCGGGCATGCCTTCGCTTAAGTAGTGAAATCGTTTGTTTGTGCGTTCGGGAGTGCCCTCTCCCGCGAACATCCGGGTGGGGTCCTCGCCCTCCCGCTTGAACGGGAATACGCCGCCGGTATAAGGAAAATAGCCGGGCAGGTTTTCTTTGAGGGCGAATTTCAGCCTTTCACCTTTGTCTTTGAACTGAGGCAATGCCACCCGGGGGATTTGCAATCCGCTAAGGGATGTGCGAAATAGTTCGTTTTTGATTGTTTTATCCCTGATCTGGATTTCAAAGGCCTCTCCTTTGTATTTCTCGGCAAGTGAATCCCAGTTATCGAGTATGGAAAGGCAGTGGCGGTCGAGCTTTGAGCGCCAGTGATCGCGCATTTCATTCAGCTTTGCGGAAATACCCGCCTTATCTTCCGGATTCCAGTTCTCTATCTGGCCGAGAGTACCCTCAACCTGGTGCAGCTTACCGGCGACTTCCGATTGCTCATCGGCCCATTTATGGTAATCATCGACCGACTCCGTGATTTCGCTGAGGTAGCGAACGCGTTTGGGAGGAATAATGGCTTGTGCCTGAATATCCTCGGCGGGACGGGGATCGGTAAATAGTTTAGTTTCCCAGTTAATGTTGTAATAATCGTTGATTTTTTCAATCAGCGCTTTGAACAGCCGGTTAACACCTTCATCATTAAATTGGGCGGCAATGGTTGGATAGACCGGCAAGTCTGGTTCATTGGCATGCCACAATCCTCGGTTCCTCTTATATTGCTTGCGGACATCCCGAAGCGCGTCGAGTGCGCCTTTCTTTTCAAACTTATTAAGCACGATAAAGTCGGCGAGGTCCAGCATGTTGATCTTCTCAAGCTGCGTCGCGGCACCATACTCGCTGGTCATTACATAAGCGGTGATATCGGTTAGATCGATTATCTCGGTATCACTTTGCCCGATACCACTGGTTTCTACAATAATCATATCATAGCCGGCCGCCTTGCAAATTTGGATGGCCCCGCGCACGGCATCACTAACCACGCGGTTGCTTGCGCGAGTTGCCAGGCTTCTCATATAAACCCGGTCATTGTCTACACTATTCATGCGGATGCGGTCGCCCAGCAATGCGCCGCCTGTGCGGAATTTGGAGGGATCTATTGAAATTATGGCGACATGGCTTTGCTTAAATTCGTTGAGGAAGCGGCGGATAAGCTCGTCGGTCAATGAACTTTTGCCAGCACCGCCGGTTCCTGTAATTCCCAAAACAGGTACGGCTTTACTGCTTTCACCATTGAGGATCGGATGCCCGGCATGATCGACCGGCAGCCCGTCCGCCATTTTAATCACATCCTCTTTTTTGTTCTCTAAAGCGGTGATGCAGCGGGCGATAGTCTGCTTGTCCCGATTTTTAAGCTTTGTGATATCGAGAGGATCCACTTTAGAAGGATCAAAATCACACTGCTCGAGCATATAGTTGATCATACCCTGAAGACCCATTTCCCGCCCGTCCTGTACCGAGAATATGCGACATACCCCATGCTCGTGAAGTTTTTTTAGCTCTTCGGCAACAATCACACCCCCGCCGCCGCCAAACACCTTGATGTGGGAGGCCCCTTTCTCGCGCAGCAGGTCAATCATATAACCGAAATACTCTACATGCCCACCCTGATACGAGCTGATAGCAATGCCCTGGACATCTTCCTGTATTGCGCAATCCACTATTTCATGGACCGAGCGGTTGTGACCCAGATGAATAACTTCTGCCCCGCTGCTTTGCAGTATACGCCGCATGATATTGATGCTGGCATCATGGCCGTCAAACAGGCTGGCAGCTGTTACAAACCGAACCTTGTTTTCAGGGACAAAAACTCCTTCACGTTTTTCCTGCGCCTGAAGTTTGCTGGTTTTGTTCTTATCAAGTAGCTCGGTCTCTTTGCTCATAGATTTAATACGGTGATAAAAGTAAATAGCATTATGAAAATTTACGGATTTTTGAAAGAAGTAACCATTGCTAAAACAGGAGCACAACTTTGAATAGTAATGATCACCCTGTCATTCACTGCCTGGCGTATCGAAATTCACGTATACCTGACCGGCGAGGTTTGCCTGGACAGGGATTCGTGTTTGGATAAAATAAGGTTCCGGGGCGCGGTAGGGTTGAACCTGGCCGGAATCCCAGGTTCCTGATCCGTCAATATCTTGAAATACAACCAGTTTATAATCCTGAGGGGGGAGCTGGCTAACGTTTACTGACTCCCTGAAGGTGCCTTCCCTGATCAACTGTTCGTAATCATCGTATAGGGAATATCTAGTAATTGCTGTATCAGGTTGTGCAACAGGGGCCGAGATTTCAGCCTCGTTCGGGGTAGCATTTGTATCTGAGGCACTATCAGGATCAGCATCATTTGATTCAGCTGGTTCTAAGGCTTCACCTGCGCCGCCCGTATCCGCTGTTTCGGTAGTATCTGCTCCATTAGAACCGCTCGAACCGGATGATGTTTCCTCCAGGACAATGTCTATTTCTCCCAGATCTTCATCGTGCCATATAACCGGTTCGATATTCACATAACCTGCCTGAGAAGGATCCCATAACCGAACTTCATAAGAGTTTCCCTGCTGCCAAATGGTATCCGGTTGTATATAAATGTTGTTGTTGACAATTTCTGTGCGTGGCCAAACTTCATGGAGCGTTTCGTTTTCAACCACCTTCAGAGAATCAATAACCACATCATCTTCAATGATTTTGGAAAATTCAAATATTAAGGGATCATTGGCATAAATACCTGACGCCGTTTTATGCTCCCGATAGCTTAGCATAGTTGTATCCACCTCGCCTGAGCCGCTGAAAGATTCCAGGTTCGAATAAGCTGCGTTGCCGGAGGCATCCGTGATTCCCTCTAATTCAAGTTGGTAATACTCTTCTTCCACAAACGCTTCACTTGATTGGGCAAAAAGTAGGTTATTATCAGCCTGATCAACATATAAAGGAATGCCGTCACTGTAGGGTTCTCCAGTGAGCGTGGATATATTTATTGCGGCATCCTGTCTTATTTCAACACCTTCCGTGAACCGCAGACGCATTCTGGTAGATGACAAAAGTCCTACAGCGCTGAGTTCGGGTGAAGTCGTATCAGTTTGCGTTACATATAGGGTACCAAAATCGGCACTTCCATCCCGATCAAGCTGCAGCGTATCGGTGGGAAAAGGTTGGGCTTCTTCACGGGGCGGTTCCCAGATTTGATTTCTGTTGCGATCATCGACCCACATTCCCCGGTAGCCCCCTTCACTCAGATAATTGAAGGAGGCAACGCCGGCGGTATCGGTTTCTACCGAATAATTGGCTTTTTCTGTAAGGTCATAAGGTGCCCGATATAAAAATACTCTTGCGCCCTCTGTCGGCTCACCCGTTTCAGCATCCAAGACCACTGCACTGATGCTCCCGTTGTCGATATCAGGCCCGGTAGAAAGTGCCAGCTGAAAAGGATTACTCATATTATTATTGCGGGTATCCGTCAGATCGGTTCCTACAGTAAAGATTACAGTGGTAGATTCAGGCAGATCCTGTTCAAAATCAACGTGTACGCTTCTTCGCCCCCAATCCAGCTCGTAATCAATACCCAGGTCCGGCTCAATGCGGAATGCTTCCTGAAAACTTGAGCGCTCAACATAATCAGAAAACTCAAAGGAAATGCGGTTTTCTTTGTAATTGACAGTCCCGCTTTCGGGATTAGTGACGATAATTTCGGGCCCAGTGGTATCACGCGGCCCTCCCGTAGGTTGCGATGGCGTGGCGCAGCCGTATAAAATAATGAGGGTTGAGAGTATATAAAGTGCTTTTTGCAAAAGGAGTTTTTTGGAAGTTATGAGTGATGAGGTATGAGCTTTTTAACCCTCACCGCCTTACATTATACAAGAGAAAAACAGTAACCGCGGTTGCGCCTACAATAACAACGGGCTCGGCTACTTTGGATAAAAATGAACGTCGCTTGCCGTCTTCTTCCTGATGAAATCTGGCGGAATTCCAGTTGCCCGTATTAATGATTTCTTTTTGAGCTACGGAAACTGTGTCTATATAACTAAAAGGGTATTGTTCTGTTTGACTGATAACATTGCTTTGATCGGCTAGGAATAAGGTAAACTCGCCCTCAATGCGCCGCTCCGCGGTACGCCTTCCCAACCGGATGAAGCTGTTGTTGCTGTGCACTTCCAGCGTTAGCTTTTGATCCGCCCCTGATTCAAGCTTCACTTTCTTGTCCATACTGATTAAGGGAGTTATCAAAATAGAATGAAATTTTTGGGGATAATCGGTCTCAAGAGCAAATATTGAATCCAGGTTCCGGACTAAGCTGCTCTCCTGAAGCATTTTAACAGTCTCGTTAACGATAATTTGCTGATTGTCTATCGGATTTTGACCCGCTACAATACCCGGAAAGAATATGAAACCTATTAACAGGTAAGGAAATACAGAGAGAAAAAATTTCATTTGAATTCAAAGGAGTAACAGCGTGAATAAATTTAACGCAACGGACCTGAAATTTAGTAGATATAGGAAGTAATAAAAAATCTTCTTTTAAATGCCTATCACCGCACCAATACTCAACAGGTGCCTTAACTCGAAGGAGTCATCACCACCAGTGGGATCAGACAGCCAGAAGGGAATTTCGTAACGGAAGTTAAAACCGCGTTGTCTGCCCACATAATCCGGAATGTTCAGAGACAGCATGAATCCGGCACCGGCATCCGAAAGGGTGGTATTGAAACCATCTTCAAACGGAGCGCCAATATCATAAAACAAATAGGAGTTTAGATTGAGAAACTCACTAACCATCGACATTTCATCAAAGAAAGAATTTAGAAGATTCAAATACCGAAGCTCTAAATTTAATGCGGTGATATTTGAATACAGTGCCGGCTGGCCATTTAAGGAGGCATTAATATTTTGCGCTGTATACCCTCTTATGTTAGCCCCGCCTGCAACATGCACGAGTCCATCATCCATCCAGGAAATGGGAATAGTACCGCGTGATCGTGTAAAACCTGAGGTAGTCCAATCCAGTGCAGGTGCCTGGGCGGTTTGATGGTAGTATTCCCGGGGCAGATAATCCGTTGCTGCGGCAACAAAACCACGGGCATTAAATGAAAAGAAGCGGGAAAAGAAGAATTCCTGAGCAACTTCCGTCTGGAATTGGGTAAAGAAATCAGTTTCGACAGGTATACCTATGGAAAGGGAACTTGTGATATTTGAATAGCCAAACCGGTTTTCTGTCTGGCGTTCTGCCCGTGTTAGTGCCCTTATAACAACATCATCATCCCAGAGTACCGGGTAATGAGCATAATCATCTTCAAAACGGTAATGAGCTGTGATATGACCCGAAGCTTCGGTAAATGTGAATTCATTAAATCCGGGCTGCCAGCGCTTATCAATACCCAAACCGTGATGGTGCAAACCTTCACGAATGCTGGAAAACAAATTAAAGCTTCCTTCGCTTCCAAATTCCGTGATGCCGGGTATCGGTTCAACAAAGCTCAAATAGTAAGAAACAGGATAAGTAGGCAAGCGCGTGCCGAGCCATAGGCCGAAATCCAAACGATGGTCTCCATCAAGAAATGATCCCGGTTCCTGCCCCCGCAAACGAAAGCCTACACGTACACCGTCAACTTCGTTATACCACAAATCTGGTGCCGCTAAAACTTCATAATTGGGTGTGCTGATAATCTGGGCATTGGTTTTTTTACTATAACCAGCAGTCATAATAACAGTTAAAAAGGCTGCCCAGATGAACCGGCTGTACGACGTTTTTCTTTGTTGTGGCATTTCTCCTAATGTCTGATAAATAAATAACGCAGGAATAACATTTCCGATTATCTTGTCATTGCTTAAGACTTCATCAAATCTTTTTCCTTCATATTCTGAAAGAATTCGTAGGTACGCCGCAGGCCTTCTTTCCGACCCACCTTAGCCGACCAGTCAAGAATTTCCTGAGCCTTAGAAGTGTCTGGTTGCCGCACTTTCGGGTCATCTTCCGGAAGATCTTTAAATGCAATTTTTGACGTGCTGCCTGTAACGGTCAACACTTCTTTGGCAAAATCGAGAATGGAAATTTCTTCCGGGTTTCCAATATTTACAGGATACACATAATCGGATTGCGAAAGCCTGTAGATCCCTTCCACCAAGTCGTCTACATAACAGAACGAACGTGTTTGCGAACCATCACCAAAAATACTCAGGTCTTCCCTCTTTATAGCTTGTGCTATAAAAGTAGGTAAAGCCCGGCCATCATCCAAACGCATTCTCGGACCGTAGGTGTTAAAGATGCGAACAATGCGGGAATCAACTGAATGTGTTCTGTGGTATGCCATCACAAGAGCCTCGGCAAAGCGTTTAGCTTCGTCGTATACGCCCCGCAACCCAATTGGATTAACATTGCCCCAATGCTCCTCTTTTTGAGGATGTATAAGGGGATCGCCATACACTTCGCTGGTTGATGCAAGAAGAAAGCGGGCATTCTTCGATTTGGCCAGGCCCAGAGCCTTATGAGTACCAAGCGAGCCGACCTTCAGGGTTTGTATAGGCATCTCAAGGTAGTCGATGGGGGATGCCGGGGATGCGAAGTGCAGAATCAGGTCCAGCTTACCGGGAACATGAATATAATCTGTTACATTATATTTAATAAAAGTGAACTCACCGGCACCAATCAGGTGCTCAATGTTTTCAACACGGCCGGTAGAAATATTATCCATGCAGATAACTTCATACCCTTCTTTTAGATATCGCTCACAAAGGTGTGAGCCCAGAAATCCCGCTCCCCCTGTAATCAAAACTCGTTTAGACATTTATTAGTTTCTTGTGTATATAGTCTGTTCGACCAACGCCGTATAGGTTAAAGTTACTTTTTGTGCCCGCTCAGGATCATTTTACTTTTTTACAGCCTTTCGATCTTTAATATTTTCAGTTTCAATTCTCCGGCTGGCACCTTCACCAATACAGTCTCGTTTACTTCTTTTCCCATCAATGCACTGCCGATTGGGGATTCCATTGAGATCTTGCCCTGACTGAAATCGGCTTCCTCTTTAGATACCAGCGTGTATTTCATTTCTTTCTCGGTATTCTCATTCAACAGGGTCACCGTAGATAATACATAGACTTTACTGGTGTCCACTTCTTTTTCATCCACTACACGTGAACGTGACAATGTATCTTCAAGTTCCGATATTCTTTTTTCAAGTTTACCCTGGGCTTCTTTAGCGGCATCGTATTCGGCATTTTCACTTAAATCACCATGAGAGCGAGCTTCTTCTATTTGTTCCGCTATTTCTTTGCGTCCACGAGTTATTAAATCTTTAAATTCTTCTTTGAGTTTTGTGTGCCCCTCAGGAGACATATAATTTACTTTCACTGTAAAAGCTTATTTTGAGATTAATGTTTTCTTATTAAAAGCCGGTTCTTGAGCTTGCTCTCTTATACCAATCCAATAGGATTTTATTATGTACCGGCAATGAAAAGTTATGTATATCCTTAGACTATAGTCTTTAAGTAAACATTATACGAAATTTATATACACGACCAAACATACACTAAAAAATAATAATTAACCGTGAATATCAGATACTTATAACCGAATGAAAAAACTTACCACCAAACAGATTTATCAAAAGAATCAGCAACGAACCCCCCCCGGCCATTTTGAAAACACTAAAATCTGGTTGCACAACATACGCAGCATGCATAATGTAGGTTCGGCTTTCCGCACAGCGGATGCTTTCGGCATCTCTGAAGTTATTCTCTCAGGATATACCCCGGTGCCGCCTCGTCCCGAAATATCTAAAACTGCCCTTGGTGCCGAGGAGTTTGTTTACTGGTCATATGCCGACCAGTTCAGCGAAAAGGTTTCAGCCTTAAAAGAAAGCGGCTTTCAGATAGTAGGCATGGAACAAACTGACAACAGCAGATTATTGCCAGAGTTTAATCCACATGGCAACTTAAACTTATGCTACATTTTCGGCAATGAAGTTACCGGCATCGAACAGGAACTGCTCACGTTATGCAATGAAATCGTTGAAATACCCCAATTCGGCAAAAAGCATTCCTTTAATGTTTCCGTCAGCATAGGAATCGTGCTATATGACTCCCTGAAAAACCGATGGATACCTAAAACAATATAAGAATGACAACTTACAAGCAGGTCTCAGCTGGATTTAAACCTAGTTTCTATAGAAACCATTAACTAAGCGGAATCAATTGCTTTGGTTTCGTCTTATTCCGTCGTATTTTTGGTTTCTGTATATACTTCAACAGTGATAACCTTATTTTATGTCAAAACGAACGCTTGTTACCGCCGCACTGCCATATGCTAATGGCCCTTTACATCTTGGACATTTGGCGGGGGCATACCTGCCATCCGATTTTTACGTGCGTTACAAACGAATGCGTGAAGAAGACATCCTTTTTATCTGCGGCTCCGATGAGCACGGCGTACCTATAACTCTGGCGGCGGAAAAGGAAAAAGTTTCTCCACAGAATATTGTAGACCATTATCATAACCTGAATAAAGAATCTTTTGACAGGATGGGTATTTCTTTCGACTATTTTGGCCGGACCAGCTCCGAAACCCACCGGGAAGTTTCTCAGTCTTTTTTTAAAAAACTGGATGAAAAGGGGGTTTTTAAAAAGAAAGCGCAAACACAGCTTTATGATCCGAAGGCAAAAATGTTTCTGCCCGACCGCTATGTGGTAGGAACCTGTCCACATTGCGGCAATGATGAAGCCTATGGTGATCAATGCGAGAAATGCGGCACATCACTCTCGCCTACGGAACTGATAAATCCACACAGTGTCATCACCGGAGAGGTGCCGGTCCATAAAGAGACTGAACATTGGTTTATACCACTCGGTGATTTCCAGGAAAAACTTTCAGCTTGGCTTGATCAGCAAGAAGACTGGAAACCCAATGTGATGGGGCAATGCCGGAGCTGGCTGGATAATGGCTTACACGACCGCGCGGTAACCCGTGATCTGACATGGGGTGTTCCTGTGCCTTATAATGATGCCGATGGAAAAGTGCTTTATGTCTGGTTTGATGCGCCCATAGGCTATATCTCCGCTACCAGAGAATGGGCTGAAAATCAAGGCAATCCGGACCTTTGGAAGACCTGGTGGCAAGATCAGGATACCGACCTTATTCACTTTATCGGCAAAGACAATATTGTATTCCACTGCATTATGTTCCCGGCCATGCTAATGGCACATGGTGAATACATTCTGCCTAAAAATGTTCCAGCGAATGAATTTCTTAATCTGGAGGGGCAGAAATTATCCACGTCTAAAGGCTGGGCGGTATGGCTGCACGAATATTTAGACGACCTTGATCCGGATTACCTGCGGTATGTTATCGGCACAAGCCTGCCTGAAGCCAAAGATTCCGATTTCTCCTGGAAAGATTTTCAAGCACGGGTAAATGGTGAACTAGCCGACATTCTAGGCAACTTTATTTTCAGAACCCTCTCGTTTACCCAGCGGTATTTCGATGCAAAAGTACCGGAGCTGATTAATCCGGGCGCCAGGGAACATGAGGTACTCGGTGAAATCGAGGAAATTAAAACCAAAGTTACCCAGGCATATGAAACTTATCATTTCCGGGAAGCTATTGCTCAAAGCATGAACCTTGCCCGCCTAGGCAACAAATACTTTACAGAAATGGAACCCTGGCACCTTCGCAAAAACGACCTTGAGAAATGCGGAACAGTGCTGCATATATGCCTGCAAATTTCAGCGGCCTTATCCTTATTATTTGATCCTGTAATGCCGGGAAAAATGAAAAAGCTGAGAGAATATCTTGCTACCAAATCACTTTCCTGGAATGAAATCACTTCAAACATGCTGCCGGTAGGGCAAGTGATTGATCAGGGCGAAATATTGTTTAAAAAGATTGACGATGAGCAAATCAACAAACAACTTGAAAAGCTTCAGGAACATACAAAGTCTAATAAAAACTTAACAAATTTTGAACCCTTGAAAGACGAAATAGATTTTGAAACGTTTTCAAGTATGGATTTAAGGACGGGGAAAATTATTTCAGCAAATAAAGTACCTAAATCAAAAAACCTGTTGAACCTTCAGGTTGATCTGGGTTTTGAAATACGTACTGTTGTATCCGGAATTGCCAAACAGTACACTGCTGAAGATCTTAAAGGCACAAATGTAGTGATGCTTGCCAATCTGGCCCCCAAAAAAATGATGGGGATTGAGAGTCAGGGCATGATTTTAATGGCCGAAGATAAAGATGGGAAATTTCACTTTTTAACAACGGAAGCAGAACCGGGAAGTGTAATATCCTGACTGTATAATTATTATAATGAACAAAGATCTAGAAACGACCACACTGTCTTATGGTGCCTTTCCAACCAATGAATCCTGTTTGTTCAGGGTTTTTTGTCCGGCTTCACCTAAGGTAGAACTTGAACTGTTTGATCATTTCGAAGACCGGGTGGGCCGCAGGTTCACCATGAATAGAAACGATGAGGGCGTATGGGAACTCGATATCCCTGAAAACCTGATAGATAAACATTATGGTTACCGGATAACGCCCCCTCTTGACTCCCCCCATTTTTTGGCAACCAATGACCTCGTAGCCGATCCCTGGTCAAAGCATGTAACATCAGTGAATCATTACCAGCAGTATGCCAAAACGAAAATTATGGCTGATGATCACTTTGATTGGGATGATGATACTTTTGTAGCCCCAGGCGATCCCCGCGACCTGGTGATCTATGAAACTCATATCAAAGACATGACCGCCCACATTTCTGCTGGAAGTCTGCGGCCGGGTACTTATCAGGGTTTTATAGAAGATGATATAGCCGGCGGTTTAAACCACCTTAAAAAACTAGGTGTTAATGCCGTTGAATTTCTGCCTCTGCAAAAATTTGGTGGTTTTGAACCTCCGTTCAAACAAAAAACTCCAGAAGGATTTTATAACACATGGAACCCCTACAGCAGAAATCACTGGGGCTATATGACATCCTTCTTTTTCGCTCCTGAAACCATGTATGCCGTTGATGGTTCTAATCAGCCGGGAGCGACCATCGGTAAGTCAAACCACGTTATTACTGATCTGAAAAAGGTGGTGAAAGCATGTCATGAAGCCGGAATCACTGTTATAATGGATGTTGTCTACAATCATGTCTCCCATTATGATATCAATCCGTTTATGTACCTGGACAAACCTTACTTTTTCAGGCATGACCACCACAACAGAATGCTTTCGGAAAGTGGTACGGGCAATGATTTTAACACCGAAGCCCCCGTTGCCAGACAAGCGATTGTAGAGTCGATTTGTTATTGGATGGATGAGTTTCATATTGATGGGTTCCGTTTTGATCTGGCCAATTTGATTGACAGAGAAACGGTGCAGGCTATCCGCAGCGAAGCGTCCAAAATCAACCCTAACGTGCTGCTCATAGCCGAGCCCTGGGGGGGCGGTTACGACCCAACAGGGTTTTCCGAACTGGGTTGGCCTTCCTGGAACGATCAGATCCGCAATGGAGTAAAAGGCTCTGATCCTGTAGATGATAAAGGATTTATCTTTGGAACATGGCAATATGAAACCAGCCGGGAAGCATTAGAAAATATAATACGGGGTACACTGGTCCATTCGCACAACGGACGTTTTCATACCGCGGAACATAGCGTAAACTACATTGAATCTCATGATGGATATACCTTTGGAGATTTTATCCGGATTGGCCTGGAAGCTTCTTTAAACCACAAAAAGATTCACAACAAAGCCAAATTAACCCGACTGGATGATCTTCAAAACCGGCTTGCCAAGCTTGGAGCTTTATATTTATTTGCTTCCCAAGGCATCACTATGATACACGCGGGCCAGGAATGGGCACGGGCAAAGGTTATTGCCGGGACTAACGTCAAGGATAAATTTTTTGGGCACCTGGATCATAACAGCTACGAAAAAGACAATGAAACCAATTATCTTAATTTTGATGAAATTGAGTTAAATCACAGGCTTTTTGAGTATTACCGGGGGCTGATCGCATTAAAATTAAACTCTCCGGCCTTAAGAAAAGCAAACCCCGAAGATATTATATTCACCGATTATGAAGACGCCCTGCATCTCACTTTCAGCATTGATGGTAAGTCTTCAGGTGATCCCTTCGATTATCTGATTTCTATTAACGGTAATCGGCATGGCGAACAGACGCTTGATCTTCAGGATGAGTATTGGGAGATGGTAGTCTCGCCCAGGGTAGCTTCGAAAAAGTGCCTGGTGGAAATGTCGGGAATTGTTATAATACCACCTTCATCCGGTGTTGTTTTCAGAAAACAGGTTCGGTAAGGTTCGTGGCTTTATAGCTAATGTTAGTTCTGCTCCACCCACTCCCAATCTTTTATCTTTAGAAATGGATGCGGCTGACCTGCCCATTCCCCATCATAAAGCTTACCCTCTATTTTTATGCGTCCTTTATTTTCCTTCCATAACTTGTTGGGGAGTTCATTGTCGGCTTCCAAAAATATACGTTCGTCATCGTCGGTCATTAAAGCCACCTGGACAAATGGCTCGGCGCCGAATAATGACAGATTGCCTTCAAATGTGTCTTTGTCTGAAGAACATTGTCTCAATAGAAGTACCACAAAATAAAATATCAGAATTAGATAACGCATAAGATATTAACGATCAGGAAATCATTTAGGGCAAAGATATTTTTCCCAACGCAGGCAATGAACCATCCCCGCATATTGCTTCGTTAGATAAAACCGCAAATAATACCGCCTCCTTGGCTTTCGAATCCAGGCCAAGCTCATTAGTGGTTTTAACAAACATCCCTTCCAAATCCTCCGAAAGCCACTGAAGCATGGTTAAGTTTTTTGTCCCTCCACCACTGACATAAACCTCAGTGTTGTCAGTATTATTAATAACTGCAAGAATGGCTTCCGCCAGTGTTTCTGTGGTTAACCTGGTAAGTGTGGCAATAATATCTTGTGGCGGCAAATTACTGTTTCCTGTATTATTTAATGCATCGATGACTAAATCAAGCCCAAACATCTCAGGTCCTGTCGTTTTCGGTGGTTTCCCGGCAAAATAAGGGTGATCTTTTAATGCCAAAAGCACATCCTGATGGATATTGCCTACTTTAGCAATTTGACCGCCATTGTCATAAGCTGCCCCATTATACCATTTTCTCATGGCCGCATCGATCAATGTACTTGCCGGGCCCGTGTCCGTACCGAAAGGGGGAAACTCGGCGGAATTGGCAGGCAGATATGTAAAATTTGCAATGCCTCCCAAATTTATAAGCACACGATCTTTTTCCGGGTGTGAAAATAAAAGATAATCACCGTATGCAGCAAGAGGTGCACCTTCCCCACCCCTTGCCGTGTCCTTTTGGCGAAAATCACTTATTGTTATCGCACCCGTTTTATGAGCAATATGGTCTCCATCACCTATTTGCAGCGTCGTATTCGGCTTGCCCGGTTGGTTGTGTTTTCTTACAGGAGCATGATAAAGGGTATGGCCATGACTGGCAATCAAGTCAATCTCACTCATAGCAATTTTCCACTCCAGGCAGGCATTGATAATCATCTGTGAGTGAATATGGGCCAGATAGGTATGCCAAATACAGAGCTCTTCAGTGGCAATCTCACTAACCGAAGTAATTTCCAACAGTTTGTTCTTAACTTCCTGAGTATAAGGTTCCGATGAAAATTGTACCAGCTCATACGAGGTTTCTTTCCCCGAGCCGGTTATACGGCATAAAGCAATATCGAGGCCATCCATAGAAGTGCCCGACATTAATCCCAGGATTATTCTTACCTTTTTACCGGCAACTTGAATAAGCTTATCTAGTTCCGGATTCATCATTTACTTGTTCAGCTGTTATTCCCTTAAGCTTTTCTCCATTTCTCTTTACAAGAATTTTATAGGCTTCAAGAACCGCCCGGGTTGCGCTAGTTTGCAAAGGAATTACACCATCAAGCCCTCGAACCTCTTCGGTAGCATTGGCCGGGGCAAATCCCGCGCCCGCTATTTCCAAAGCTGCTATATCACCTGAGGAGTCTCCTATATAAGCCATTTCCTGAAGCGGTATACCCGTGTAATTAGCCAGTTGAAGCAAACCAGATCCTTTATTGCTATTTTCGAGAATGATATTAACGGATACCGGAGTTCGATGTACAACAAAATCCGGAAACTTTTTCTCAATATGGGGTTTCACCAGGTCGTAAATTTCCAGGATTTGATCCGGATCCATGCTAACCACACCAACATCCAGGCGCTTCCCGACCTCTAAAGTAATGCCTTTGAAACCGGGGGTGATCTCACGCTCCATCCATTTTTTTATTTCTCCCATTTGATCAAGAACGTCATCATCCAGATGCTTTGACCATTCGATGTAATATTTTAGGGGGTCAAACAAGCCGCCCCCGCTTTCAAAGATAATGGGTTTTTGGATGCCCAGCCACTGAGCCACGGCTTCCGCATAAGGCAATGGGCGGCCGGTACAAATGCTGAGTTCCGGTACCAATTCATCTTCCTTGCTTCGCTCCTGAAGGTCACGGATATCTTTTATTACCTCCCATTCAGGGGTAACAAATGGAACAGTGATGCATCCATCAATATCAAGGACAAAAAGTTTCTTCATAGAATATCTGTTAATTAGTTTAATCGGGGGTTTTATATTTAGGGATTACCAAAGATATGATAAGGCATATCAAACCAAAAAATGCCAAATACTGGTAATGGTTTTTGTAATCGGCAAGCTCTTCGGTGGCGAACTCATTTCGTTCAAGCTGGGTAAGTTTGCTAATGAAACCATCAATGCCCTCAGCAGATCGGCTTATTTCATAATAGGTTCCATCGCCACGTTCTGCCATGTCACGTAAAATATCTGATTGCAGTTTGGTATTTACTACCTGTCCGCTGCGGTCACGATGTAGATCCCTGAGGTCACCGGTTTGCTCGTCGTAAGTAGGGATATTACCTCCATCTTCGGTACCAATTCCCACCGTATAAATAAAAACGCCACTATCTACAAGTCGATCAAAAGCTTGTGAATAATTTTGCCTGTGATCCTCACCATCAGATATTAAAAGCAGAACCTGAGCTGCATTTGTTGATCGTTCGTCTACACTTGAAAAAGCCTGATGCGCAAGTGTTAATGGGGACGAAAAGTCTGTTGTCGCAGACGGCATCAATTCCGTATCGGCTATATCCAGAAATGTGCGGAAAGCCGAATAATCAAGAGTAAGCGGGCTTTGAAGATGCGCTTCACCACTAAAAATTATCAGCCCGACCCGGTCACCCTGCAGGCGATCCACGATACGGCCAATTTCAAATTTGGCCTTTTCGAGACGGTTAGTTCGAACGTCTTCAGCTTTCATGCTCAGGGAGAGGTCGAGAGCAATGAGCAAATCTACCCCTTCGCGCTTAACCTCCCTGACTTCCGTTCCTATTTTAGGACCAGCCAGCGCTATAACCAAAAATACAAGGCCGGCATAAAGTAAAACTTGATGAGCTTTCTGTCCGGCCTTCCAATGGTTCTTAAGTAAATTATTAAAAAGCTCGTCCGAGAAATATTGGCTTCTTTTCTTTTTGGTTGCCCGATATAAGTACGCAGTGAGAGCGATCAACAACGGTATTACCCATAATAACCAAAGCCATCCGGCTGATTCCCAAGTCATGTAATTCTGTTTCTTTTTGTTCGTATATACAAAGGTGATGAAAACGCCGCCATTTGCATGCATATTGTTGCGGCATCGCGAAGAGCTCGTATATTAAGCTTATACTAAAAGTAGGTACAATGCAGCAAAAAATGAAGAACTATTGTATGTGGTTCAAAGACCATATTTCTTCTATCGCTTTACAACCTCTGTTTGTATCTTGTCAGCCAAATTAAAGACGTTTAAAATATAACATGGACCAACTACATATTTACAACACACTCACGCGCAAAAAGGAAGTATTTAAACCCTTAAAAGAAGGATTTGTTGGCATCTACGTTTGCGGACCAACAGTTTATGGTGATCCGCACCTGGGCCATGCCAAAAGTTATATTGCATTTGATGTAGTGGTTCGCTACCTGAAGTATTTGGATTATAAAGTCCGTTACGTACAAAACATCACTGATGTGGGCCATCTTACCGATGATGCCGATGAAGGCGAAGACAAAATGCTCAAGCAGTCTCGCCTGGAGCGCAAAGAGCCTATGGAGATCGCCGAAAAGTACACCTACAACTACTTTCGCGACATGGATTTGCTTAACGTGGAAAGGCCGGATATTTCTCCACGGGCCTCCGGCCATATTCCGGAACAAATAGCTATGATCCAAAAGCTTATAGAAAATGGTCATGCTTACGAAGCTGATGGAAATATTTATTTTGATGTCGCTTCTCTTCCCGATTACGGCAAACTTAGCGGAAGGGAAACAGAGGAGGCCGAAAGCGGTACCCGGGTTGAGGCCGCCGGCGATAAAAAGAATCCTGCCGACTTTGCTTTATGGAAAAAAGCAGATCCCAATCACCTGATGAAATGGAACTCCCCCTGGGGGGAAGGCTATCCGGGCTGGCATATCGAATGCTCTGCGATGTCGGTAAAATACCTGGGCGAGACCTTCGATATACACGGCGGGGGCCTTGAAAACCAGTTTCCGCATCACGAATGCGAAATCGCCCAGTGCGAAGGAGCCGGTTACCACCCTTTTGTGCGCTACTGGATGCACAACAATATGGTTACTCTCAACGGACAAAAAATGGGGAAATCACTTGGGAACGCCATCAATATTCAGGGCTTCCTCACGGGTGACCACCCGATGTTAACCCGGTCATGGAAACCGGATGTCATTCGTTTCTTTTTATTGCAAAGCCACTACGGAAGCACCACCGACTTTTCTGAGCCGGCGCTTGAAGGAGCCGAGGCCGGCCTGAATAACTTCTACGAAATCATCAAAAGCATTCGCGATGCCAGCCCCGGTTCAGCGGAAAGATTTGATGTGGATGCCTTTGTAAGTGGCATTGAAGCCAGGATGAATGATGATTTCAATACAGCCAAGACTATAGGATACCTATTCGAAACCCTCAAACCCCTGCGAGGAAACATTACCCAAGGCAGGGTTCCGGAAAACATCGATGAACTCGCCAAATATCTTGATACCTTTTGCAATAACGTGCTGGGCATATGGCCTGTAGAAGAACCAGGAGTCGATAAGCAGCTGGTAAACGGTCTCGTTGAAATTTTGCTTGAACTTCGTTCCGAAGCCCGGTCAAACAAAGATTTTCAAACATCGGATAAAATACGAGACCGGCTGACAGAATTAGGCATAACTTTAGAAGATAAATCGGATGGTACTACTTTTAAGCTTTAATAGTTGCAGCATCTATAAAAAATTAAAACAATTTTATACCCCATGAATACAGATTATTTCTATTGGAAAGGCGATCCCGTAATTGCCGAAATAGGTCCGATTCCGCTCCCCTTTCCCGTGTATCTTTACGGATTGATTCTCGGAGTGATCCTCTTTTTCGGGTTAACGTATTATTTAGGTGCCGAAGAAGAAACCAAAAGCCGTAAAAAACGCAAACCAGAACAAAAGAAAAAGGAGCTTAGCGGCCTTCAGCTATTAGGTTTGTTTGCAGGTAGCATGGTTCTGGGTCAGCTTATTTTTCTACTCTTTCCGTCTCCTACACTTGAACAGATTGGCCCCATTTTATTACGCTGGTATGGCCTTTTATTCGCCTCTGCGTTTCTTGTCGGATATTTATTGATGCGGAAAGTATTTCAGCAGTCGGGTAAGCCTGTTATTCTTGTAGAAAGCCTGCTTACTTACATGCTTATAGCCACCGTGGTGGGCGCACGGCTGGGCCATGTGATATTTTATGACCTGGATTACTACCTGATGAATCCCGAACAGATTCTGGCCGTTTGGCGTGGTGGCCTGGCAAGCCATGGGGCTGCTATCGCCATATTGATTGGGATTATGCTGTTCGTGCGAAACCATAAGGGAATTACTTTTTTCTGGCTTACTGATCGTGTTGCCCTTACTGCAATGATCGGAGCCGGATTTATTAGAATTGGTAACTTTTTCAACTCCGAAATTGTAGGTGTTCCCACTGACGTATCATGGGCGGTTATTTTTGCACAAATTGATATGACACCCCGACACCCGGCCATGCTGTATGAAGCTATTCTGTGTTTTATGCTTTTTGGGATTCTATGGCGGATCTATAAATCTTACAATCACCACCCGCCCGAAGGACTGCTAACCGGGATTTTCTTTATAATCCTGTTTACCGGGCGCTTTTTATTGGAGTTCACAAAGGCACAACAGGCCGACTTTGCTGCAAACTGGATAATTGATATGGGGCAACTCCTCAGTATTCCATTTGTCATTTTAGGTTTTTGGCTCTTGATAACCCAGGTAAAATGGGGTAAAAAAGATAATAATGAGCAGCAGTGACCTGTACTGATTAATTCCGGGGTGAATAAAAATCTTTAATGGATAGAGCCGGTTATAAGGGATTTAGTATGTTCATAAAAGCCTGAACAAGTCCTGACCAAGTCCGTACCAACTCCTACTAAACCCCAGCTGGTAGTAGGAGTTGCATAGGAATTGATTGGGGGCTGGATGGAGGAGATTTAACCAACAAAGAGAATAGGCTGTATAAAATACTTTATATGGTGTAAATTGATATTCTTTACTAAAGCCACTAAGTCTTCTTGAAGTAATTTTGGTATTACAACACCACACTCTATATGAGTTATCTTCTGGCGCTTTGCCTGCTTATTTTACTTGTGATCACCCTGATTTTATTCAGGAATCTGGCTGATTTTGATAATCCTGAAGAATATGACCCTCATTCTCCCCAAGCCCTGTCAGTAGCCATTTGTGTGCCTGCACGAAACGAAGAGCGGGTTATCCAGCGCTGCGTTAGCACTCTTATCGCTCAGGATTATGCTGATTATAAAATTTATGTGCTTAATGATAATTCAACCGATTCCACCTGGGAAACCCTGTGCAGCCTGACAAGCAAACATCCCGATAAGCTTGAAATAATACAAGGGAAAACTAAGCCGGATGATTGGATCGGCAAACCCTGGGCTTGTCAGCAGCTTTCGGAAAGAGCCCATGCAGATATTATAATTTTTGCCGATGCCGATACCTGGTTTGAACCCGATGCCGTTAGCCGTACAGTTTCCGAATTTTACCGGGAAGAACTAGATTGCATCACCATTTGGCCCGAACAGGAACTCAAGACTTTTGGGGAAAATATGCTGATCCCTATGGTCTACTATGCCCTTTTAGGCTTTTTGCCCGTAGAATATGTAAGACGCACTCCGAAATGGCTTCCAAGAAGGTTTGAATCAAAGGGTAATCCTTTATTAGCAGCAGCATGCGGACAATTTTTAGCTTTCAAATATGAAGTATATGAAGCTATAGGTAAACATGAGGCTGTTAAGAATGAAGTTGTTGAAGATGTAGCTTTTGCTCGTCTTATAAAGAAAAAAGGGTACCGATTGAATATGTATCATGGTCTTGATACGGTACATTGCCGAATGTATGATAATAAAAAAGATCTGTTCGAAGGCTTTAGAAAAAATTTCCTTGCAGGTTTTGGATATCATATCCCGTTGTTTTTATTTGCCGGCTTAATGCACCTTCTGCTTTATGTATTGCCTTTTATCACCTTGGTTGTAGCCTATGTACAGGAAATGGAGCTACTTTCGGGATTGTCGGCAATATCGGTGTCATTAATACTGCTTCACAGGCTTCTTTTGGCTCTATGGTTCAGATGGAAAGCCGTTTATGTAGTACTTCATCCCTTATCTGTTCTTTGGTTTCAATATTTGGCCATACTTGTTTTACGAGATTACCTCACGGGAAAACCCGCTGTTTGGAAAGAGCGCCCGGTACGCTGAAATCCAGTTCCTGCATATTATTATCATTATTAATGTCTGCAAAAAAAATCTTTTACTGAAATTTCCATTTTCGTTAATAATATCCCATATTGAAGATGATGACGAGATTGATTGAGAAATATAAAAATTACCTACTGATTGAGCGGAATGCTTCTAAACATACCATAGTGGCATATAACACGGATTTGGGTCAATTTTATAAATTTTGTCAGGGAGAGATTGGAAACCCGGTTGATATTCAGCTTATTAAAAGAATAACCATACGGGTTTGGCTGGGAGAACTGCTTGAACAAGGAATGTCAAAAACCAGTATTGCCCGAAAAGTTGCGGCTGTACGTGCTTTTTTCAAATTCTGCTTCAGGAGAGGGTATATTCATCAAAACCCGGCGCATTTACTGCTCGTACCTAAAAAAGATAAAAAACTTCCTCAATCCGCCAGCGTTAATGATTTAAATGCCATGATGGATTTGGTAGATACCACTACCACAAAAGGTCTTCAGGAACTGGCAATACTTGAATTGTTTTACTCAACAGGAATGCGTCTTAGTGAATTGACAAATCTAAACATCAATGATATTAACCTGCAACAGAACCAGGTTCTTGTAACCGGGAAAGGGAATAAAGAACGAATTGTACCCTTTGGCAATACAGCGAAAAAGGCGTTACTTAACTTTATTGATCAGCGACATGCTCTATTTGGGAAAAAAACTAACGGTGATGCACGCCGGGCTCTTTTCCTTAGCGCATCCGGAAAAAGAATCTATCCCGTGGCCGTACAGAGGCTTGTTAAGAAATACCTGACGTTATGCAGTGAGGTATCTCAAAAGAGTCCGCACATATTACGGCACAGTTTTGCAACACATCTGCTCGACAGAGGGGCAAGCATCAGAATTATCAAAGAGTTACTTGGGCACTCCAGCTTGGCAGCCACCCAAATTTATACCAGTGTCAGTATTGAACATCTGAAAGATGTATACTCACAAGCTCATCCGAGAGCTGATAACTAACAACAAATCACAAATGGAGAATACCATGAATATCACGTTCACCGCCCGCAAATTCAATGCCAGCGATCACCTGCAGGAATATGCTACTCAGTCTGTCCGGAAGCTTGAAAAATATAATGATTCTATCCTTGTGTGTGATGTAGTTCTCGAACCGGATGCTGATCCCGATGAACCGCAAAAAGCTGAATTGAACCTGCAGGTGCCTGACTATTCTCTCATTGCCACCGAAACGGGTACAACGTATGAACATGCCATTAATAAAGCCGTTGACAATATGAAAAGGCAGGTACTTAAGTACAAAAACAAGCGAAAATCATGGTCTACCTGAGTAAAATAATAAACCGACATCATAATCAATTTATCTAATATGATTTAGGGGGTTGGTCTTGGAAATCAGGGTTATCACTCGCTGATTGAAGGCCAATCCTTTTAATATTATAACCAACCCCGCTATAAAATGCCAATAGGAGCACATCCGCCCATACCAAAAAAAGAAAAAATAAGTGTAGCTTTCATGGTGCAGCAGCTAAAAACATTGCTGCATGTAGAACTACAAGGGTTGGCGGCCGTTGAGGTTTGTGACCAACGATTTGTAACCGAATCAGATTTACACCGGCCTGGGTTGGCATTGGCGGGTTATATCGAGCTTTTCACGCATCAGCGAATCCAGGTAATCGGGAACAGTGAAACGCAATATCTTGAATATATTGGCAAAGAAAATCAGGAAAAGGCATGGGCTAATATAACCCGGTTTGGTATTCCTGTCATTTTTTTGACAGATAATAATAGACTCCCCGCCAAACTGCTGGAAATGGCTTCGGAAGCGGGTATTCCCGTGTTTTCAACGTCTGTTGAAACTACCCGTTTTATGTTTCTGTTACGGGATTTACTTGAAGATCAATTCGCCGTGCAAACCATGGTACACGGTTCCATGGTTGATGTATACGGGATTGGAATACTTATTGCGGGAAAATCCGGTATTGGCAAAAGTGAAGTTGCCCTTGATTTGATTGAACGCGGCCACCGGCTGGTTGCAGACGATGTAGCTATATTGACAAAGAAAAATAATGTGTTAATGTCTTCAGCCACAGAAATCAATAAGCATTTCATGGAGATCAGAGGCCTTGGCATCATAGACGTTTTATCAATGTTCGGCATTCGGTCTGTTCGTTATCAGAAACGTCTGGAAGTCATTCTTGAGCTTTTCCACTGGGACGAAAAAACAAATATAGACCGTACCGGTCTTGACCGCGATACCTTACCTCTTTTAGGCTTGGATTTACCGATTATACACTTGCCGATAACCCCCGGGAAGAATATTACCGTAATTGCAGAAGTTATTGCTATGAACCATCTTCTCAATCATTACGGATATGACGCCGCAGAGGAATTTCAGGAAAAGATCAAGAAGCGTATTTCCGAAAAACGGAATGACCCGACGTTGAGACGTGCTATTGAATATTTTGAAGGCGATGTTGAATAAATTGAGTTTGCCTGGATAAATTAAGGTGAGTTCGGATGAATTCTAACTTCTTCATGGGTAAATACTTTTACATCGTCATTTTGGTTCAACACGTGCATCAAGCCCCGCGAGTTGATACCAAGTAATTTGTAGCTATCGTCCAAAACCTGGCCGTCTACCTGTAACTTAACCCAGTCGCCATAACCAATAATCTTTCTGTTAATACTTTTGATCAGCAAATCATCTCTATTTTCCCAATCCTTATAATTCTGTTCAATACGGTCCAGGATTTGAGCCAAAATAACTTCTCTGGGAAATTCCTGTTTATTATTCATCTGTGAGAGTGAACATGCTTTTTCCTTAAGTTCTTCCGGGAATTCAATTTGATTTATATTCAGGCCGATTCCCAGTAAAATTCTGTCCAGTTTAGTGCCCGTAAATGAAGTTTCGGTTAATAAACCACCGACTTTCTGATTTTTATAATAGACGTCATTTGGCCATTTCAAAGTAAAATCCAGCCCCGTATGTTGGTAAAACACATCGCAAACTGAAAAAGCGCACATCAGGCTAAGCGTTTGGAGACAATCATTTGATTGGGGTTTAAAAACAGTTGTAAATGTTAAGTTTCTTCCGGGTTCAGCTACCCAATTTTTACCGTACAGTCCCCTGCCCTGCCTTTGATTATCAGCAATACAGGTAAGCCCATGTGCAGTATATCTGTTTTTTTTTGTTTGTAAGTAAGCATTCGTTGATGCTATTTCATTAAAAAACCAAAGCTGGCGACCTAACCACTGGGTATTTAATAAACTGGAAAATCTTTTTACGTTAAACAAATGGTTACCGGTTTATCAGTAAATTTCGTTTTTGAGTCTGAGTATATCAACTGATCTCAAAAAACTATTGTCTATGGCTTTTTTCCGATACCTGCTTTAAATCTAGCTCCCGAGCTTAAGTACGGAATCTTCAGTGCCAAATTCATTTTTTACAGTGCCATCTGCAGTATCATCATTGGCCCAGGATTGATCGTCGATGAAATAACGGAACTTTGTTTCCGTACCGGGCTTTAACCTTAATGTGGTTTGCCAGGCGTAGTTTGTTTTATTAAGTTCATTTGCGTTAGGATTCCAGTCATTAAAATCTCCCACTAAGGCAACTTTATTTACAGCTATTTCTTTAGGCAACTTAAAGGTTACTTTACAAACTGTTCTTTTTGGAGTGTATATTTTTTTAATCATTCCCTGTTCATTGTTGAGAATTTAAACCTGATTAAATATACCGCTTTTTGAGTTTTAAAAATAAATAGTTTTAAAATATTCCCTCAGTCCGATCGAACTTATTTTCACCAATCGAGGATAGTTTTTATCTTATAACTATCTTTTATATGCACTTATTAAAATTTATCCGGTATAAACCGTAAGTAATCACCTTCAGGTGACTCTTATTATAAAGCAGAATAATAATTGGTATCAATTTGGATTGATCCTATATTAACATATATTATACATATACATTCCATCTCCTAAAACAAAACTTTCATGTCGAATCCAGAACGTTTAAAAGCTATTGATCTGGCCGTTGGCCAGATAGAAAAACAGCACGGAAAAGGTACCATCATGCGGCTGGGTGACACCCCAATCGTAAACATTCCGTTCATCTCTACCGGATCTCTTTCTGTAGATTATGCCCTGGGCGTAGGCGGTGTACCACGTGGCCGTATTGTAGAGGTTTATGGTCCGGAGTCAAGTGGTAAAACTACACTTGCACTTCATGTTATAGCAGAAGCGCAAAAAGCAGGCGGTCATGCCGCTATCATTGATGCTGAACATGCCTTTGATCCTAAATACGGGAAGGCGTTGGGTATTAAAATTGATGAGCTGTTAATTTCCCAGCCCGACAGCGGTGAGCAAGCTCTGGAAATAGCGGAAACGCTTATTCGATCAGCCGCACTAGATGTTGTTGTTATTGATTCGGTTGCCGCCCTTGTGCCGCGGGCCGAACTTGATGGAGAAATGGGCGATTCCCAAATGGGTTTACAAGCGCGGTTGATGTCACAGGCTTTGAGAAAACTTACCGGAGTTGTCAGCAAGACCAGGACATCGGTAATATTTATCAATCAGCTGCGCGATAAAATCGGTGTTATGTTTGGGAGCCCGGAAACGACAACCGGCGGTAAAGCATTGAAATTTTATTCTTCGGTTCGGGTTGATATTCGCCGCATCGGTTCGCTCAAACGAGGTGACGAAGTTATTGGCAATCGTACCAAAGTCAAAATTGTTAAAAACAAAGTTGCGCCTCCATTCAAAGTTGTTGAGTTCAATATCCTATATGGAAAAGGAATATCCCGCATGGGGGAACTGCTGGACCTGGCCGTACAGTTTGAAATTATTGAAAAGCGCGGCAGTTGGTTCCGTTATGAAGGCGAACCTATCGGTCAGGGAAGCGATGCTGCCCTCCAATTCCTTGAAGAAGACGAAAAACTCAGGGATTCCATAGAGCAAATGGTTCGGGAGAAAATGATGCCTGAGAATGAAGCTGCTCAACCTAAAGCTAAGAATGGGAAGGCACCTAAGGAAGTAGAAAAATAAAACCCTTAAAACACCACCACATTGCCTCATAACAATCTTCCGGGACAAAATGATGACCACCTGGGCATCATTCCGGGTGTGTGTTCGGGGTTACAGGTTCAGAAAAAAAATCCGGGCA
Source organism: Balneolales bacterium (assembly GCA_040878085.1). Taxonomy (GTDB): domain Bacteria; phylum Bacteroidota; class Rhodothermia; order Balneolales; family Natronogracilivirgulaceae; genus JBBDMU01. Next base: position 21,042 of record JBBDMU010000011.1, on the reverse strand, counting down.
GAATATCTTTATTTATAGAAGGTGAGTTTGTATCTGGTTTCCACCAGCAGATCATACTCGATTATAAACTCTTCGTTGGAAAATCTATCACGGAGGAGTTGTTTTCGGCCATGAAACAAACCGACCAGCGCTATTTGATTAAGGAGCGCTGTTTTGATTGGTTGGGCAGGCGGGCACATAGCCGTGGTGAGTTAAAACAAAAAGCATTAATTAAAAACTTTTCCGCTGCTGTTATCGATGAGGTGCTTGATGAACTTGCTGATAAAGGATATTTAGATGATCAGGCCTTTGCTGTTCTTTTCGTACGCGACAAGGCAAACATCTATGGCTGGGGGCCGCAAAAAATTACCTCAGCTTTATACCAAAAAGGGATTAAAAAACGCTATATTGAAGCGGCCATTAAATCAGCTGTTACCGACAATGAAATTATGGCTAATTTATATAAAGAGGTAAGGAAAGGAAAAAAAAAGTTTTTAAGAATAGATGATCCACTAAAAAGGAAAAAGAAGCTGGTTGATTTCCTGCGGAGAAAAGGATATACCCTTGATTCCATTCTTAGCGAAGCAGAAAGCTTGTTGAAAAGTATTGAAGATGAAAAACTTTAAAATCGAAACAATATTCAGGGGAATTGTCTGGCTGGTGGTTATAACCATCGCCCTGCTGATCATGTTGCGATTTTCAACATTGCTGCTATATGCTGTTATTGCACTGATAGTTAGTTATATCCTGGATCCATTTGTGAATCGGATGCAAGCCGCCGGAATGAACCGCACAATGGCTATAGGTATTGTGCTGATATCATTGGTCTTAGTAGTTGGCTGGATGTTTACAACAATAATACCCGCGGCAGCTTCACAAATATATGAGTTAACGCAGCAACTCAGCGTCGATAACATCCGACTGATAGCCGCCAAAGTAGAATTGGAGCTAATGAAGATTATACCCATGATAGACGAAGGGTTTATCATAGAAAATTTTACTGTTGCCACTGAACACCTTTTTGATATAGGTGACATTCCACAGACTATTAGTAATGTTTTCGGCCTTTTCGCCAATTTGTTTTGGGCTTTGTTAGTGATACCATTTACAGCTTTCTTTTTTTTAAAAGATGGCAGTGCATTGCGCCGAAATGCTCTGCGACTTGTACCCAACCGCTATTTTGAAACAGCCCTGACCCTGATTGATAAAATAGAAACTCGTCTTGGGTCTTATTTTAAAAGTGTGGCCCTTCAAAGTGTTATTATTACTCTTGTTTCCTGGACGTTATTAAGTATAGCGGGTTTGAATAATGCTTTATCTGTTGGGCTAGCGGTAGGTATAGCCAACATTATACCATACTTTGGCCCTATACTCGGTTACATTCTTTCGATAATTGTTGCAGTATTTGAGACCGGAGATTTTTCCCTGGTTTTTCTGAGTGTCATGGCGATTTTGGTCACGCAATTGATTGATAATATTCTGCTGCAACCTTTGATATTTTCACGATCGGCAGATATGCACCCCCTCGCCATACTATTTGTGATTATGATAGGGGCTGAATTAGCCGGTATTTTTGGAATGCTTCTGGCCGTTCCCCTGGCCGCCACTCTTAAAATCACAATTTTGCAAATCAACTGGAGCTTGCAGAATTATCACATTTTCAGGGGAGAACCAATACCCCTTGAAGACCACCAATTTAATAAACCCGCTAATTTTTAATTCTTTAATCGTACCCGTCTTAACTTGAAAAATATTGTCATTTTTGCATCCGGTACCGGATCTAATTTTCAAGCCATCGTTGATGCTGTAGAAGATGAAAAAATTAAAGCCTCAGTGTGCGGACTTTTAGTTAATAATGCTAAAGCATATGCAGTTAAGCGTGCCAAGAAGCATGGTATACCTCATACGGTGCTCAACCCCCGTGATTTTACAGACAAAGAACAATATGCTCAAATAATGCTGCAACAGCTTGTGCAGTGGAAGCCTGATTTAATTGTTTTGGCGGGTTATCTCTTAAAAGTTCCTGAGAAAGTAGTGAATACTTACGCTGGTAACATTATCAACATTCACCCCTCTCTACTCCCAAAATATTCCGGAAAAGGCTTTTATGGGATCAATGTTCATCAGGCAGTTCTGGAAAGCGGCGATGATGAAACGGGATGCACAGTTCATGTTGTTGATAATATTTATGATAACGGACCCATAATATCTCAGGTTCGGGTCCCTGTTCATAAAAGTGACAAAGCCGGGGATATTTCAGAACGTGTCAGGAAAAAAGAACTTGAAATTCTACCCAAAATAGTTGCATCGATAATTAATACATCCGATTAGAACCACCCCCTAACCTTATCTAAAAATCTTAAGTCTTAATAATGTCCACTCTTCCTACTATTGATATTTATGTAAAACGTGCCCTTATATCTGTTTCCAATAAAAAAGGTTTGATTCCCCTCGCCCAGCGTTTAAACGCTATGGGCGTTCAATTACTTTCTACAGGGGGCACAGCAAGAACAATTCGGGAAGCAGGTATTAATGTTACTGATGTTTCGGAAATTACCAAGTTTCGCGAATGTCTGGACGGGAGAGTAAAAACGCTGCATCCAAATATACATGCCGGAATACTTGCCCGAACCACCATGGATGAAGATGTAAAGACCCTCAGCGAGCTTGGAATTGAGCCATTACAGCTGGTTGTGGTGAATCTTTATCCTTTTAAGGAAACCGTTAGCAACCCTGATATAACTCTGGACACTGCTATAGAAAAAATTGATATTGGTGGGCCAACGATGCTTCGGGCAGCAGCCAAAAATTTTGCTCATACATGCGTGTTAACTAATCCGGATCAGTACGATGATTATTTAAATGAACTTGAGAATAATGATCGGTTTGTTCGCTATGAAACGCGTCTGGAGCTAGCCCGGGCCGGATTCAATCATACCGCTGAATATGATAATCTGATAGCCGGTTACTTTAACAGCCTGGAAGAAAAAACAGCTCCCCGCCAGCTAAACGTATCTCTTCAGAAGGCACATGATTTGCGCTATGGGGAAAATCCACATCAGGTAGCGGGAGTGTATGGGGATGTCAATAAATACATCGACTGCTTTCATGGAAAACAATTGAGCTATAATAATTATCTTGATCTTGACGCGGCTATTCAATTATTCCGAGACTTTGATGATACCCCGTCCTGTGCGATTATTAAACATACAATCCCATGTGGGGCAGCGTCGGCAAAAAATTTGGCGGATGCATATGCTAAAGCGTTTTCAACCGATATCGTTTCTCCTTTTGGTGGTATTGTGATCGTCAACAAAGAACTTGATTTGGAAACTGCGCAGGCGATTGATAAAATATTCACAGAAATCATTATAGCTCCTTCTTATTCACCCGAAGCGCTGAACCTTCTTACCCAAAAAGTTAATAGAAGACTTGTTAAACTTATTGATGTTCACAATGGTTATCAGGATTTATCCTTCAAAAGCATCTTTTGCGGAGCATTGGCCCAACAAACAGACCGGTTAAATATAAATACGCATAAATTGGATTCTGTCACTAAACGGAAAGCAACGGATGAGGAAATGGCTGATTTGTTGTTTGCCTGGAAAATTGTTAAGAACGTCAAGTCTAATGGCATTGTATTTGTTAAAGACCAACAGACCCTGGGGATCGGTTCCGGGCAAACCAGCCGGGTAGATTCCTCAGAAATTGCCGTTATGAAAGCCGGGAAGTTTGGATTATCTCTGAAAAGTTCAGTATTAGCCTCCGATGCTTTCTTCCCATTTGCAGATGGTATAGAGGCCGCAGCGAAAGCCGGCGCCAGTGCGGTAATTCAGCCGGGGGGCAGTGTGCGTGACAAGGAGATCATCGAAATGGCCAATAAATATAATATGGCCATGGTTTTTACTGATATGCGCCATTTCAGACATTAGATCGATTTGGTTTAATTTATATTTAATTTTTTCCTAATTGCCAGACAATCAATAACCTGAAAAAGTTAATTTTTTAAAGTTTTGTTGCACACAAATTCGCAAGTCGGCTAATATTATTGTAAATTTAAAGGCTTATACTTCTCAGTAATCAGAACCCCTTTTTCAACACATTATAAGATGCCCCAAACCGAAACTCTCTACAGCAACGGCCACCAAAACACACCCTCAGGCATTTTCGATTGGCTTTATACAGACATAGCAATAGATTTGGGTACCGCTAACACCCTAATCTATTCTAAAGGCCAGGGTATTATTTTAAATGAGCCCTCAATTGTTGCACTTAATTTAAAAAATCAAGTTGTAGCCATTGGCCATCAAGCTCGATTGATGCATGAGAAAACGCATAAAAACATTAAAACCGTACGCCCACTACGAGATGGAGTGATCGCTGATTTTGAAGTTGCCGAACAAATGATTCGCGGCATGATCAAACAGGTAAAGGTAAAATGGTTTTCAAGTACCCGTAAAATGGTTGTCTGTGTACCCAGCGGAATAACCGAAGTAGAAAAACGGGCCGTAAGCGATAGTGCCGAACATGCCGGGGCCAAGGAAGTTCATTTAGTTGAAGAACCAATGGCAGCCGCAATAGGAATTGGCCTTGATGTTCACGAACCGGTAGGCAATATGATTGTCGATATTGGTGGTGGTACTACAGAAATTGCAGTCATTGCACTTTCCGGTATCGTATATGCTCAAAGTGTTCGGCTCGGAGGCGATAAATTTAATGATGATATTATTAGTTATTTCCGGCGTCACCATAACTTACTTATTGGTGAGCGAACAGCCGAACAGGTTAAATGTATGATCGGATCCGCTACCCCTCTCGATGAGGAACTTCATATCACAACAAAAGGTCGTGATTTGGTTAATGGAGTGCCCCGAACCCGAACTATTTCATCAGCTGAGCTACGTGAAGCAACTGCCGAATCAGTGAATACCATTGTAGAAGCGGTTACCAAATCTTTGGAACAAACTCCTCCGGAACTTTCGGCTGATATTCTTGATCGGGGTATATTCCTCACGGGCGGTGGGGCTATGCTTAGAAATCTTGATAAACTAATTACAGAAAAAACGGATTTGCCTGTTCACATTGCCGAAGACCCACTTACTGCTGTTGTTCGCGGCACTGGTGAAGTGCTTGAAAATCTCGATTACTACGGTAGTGTTCTCACATAATCCAGGTATGGTGAATGCGTTTTCCATTTTCTCAAACCGGGGGTATTAAAGACCATATCCTTACCAGCATTTTCATTTTTCTAGCCATCATTTTGCTTATCTCCAGACATGATGATGGTTTGCAAAATATGCGGAAAGTATCCATTACAGTATTCAGTTACCTGGAAGAACCCCTTTCCAACATACGTGTCTATAGAACGGCTTTAAAAACCAATAGAGAGCTTCATGAGCAAAATATTATTTTGCTTGATGAGCTAAGCCGGTTACGATCGGCACGTGAGCAAAATGTTGAACTAAAAAAACTGTTGGAATATAAGGATGAAAGTGAATATGATATTTTGCCGGTTAAGGTGGTTGGTAAGAGCTTAACCGGGATTAACAATTTTCTGACGATTAATGCGGGTTCTAACGACTCTATTGAAGTGGGAATGCCCGTAGTAAATCCAAATGGACTGGTCGGGCGGGTAGTTGATGTTTCGTCTAATTACGCCCAGGTAATGCCCTTCCTAAACCCCCTGTTTCGAGTAAGTTCACAAATTCAGCAATCCAGGGCGTATGGTGTGGTTTCTTGGGAAACACAAAAACTTGACGAGCTGGTTATGAATCATGTCCCCCAGACAATCCCTGTCAAAAATGGCTCCATTGTGGAAACTTCAGGATACAGCCAGAAGTTTCCCGTAAATATTCCTATTGGCTTGGTTATACGAACCGAACCTGACCCGGGATTGCAAACCCAGAGAATATATCTCAAGCCTTTTGTCTCTTTATATGAAATAGCTGAAGCATCTGTGATTACGTATACACCAAATCCTGAAGCCGATAGCCTTCAAATAAATTTTCAGGAGCGTTTCTAATGAGATACTCTTTTATAAAATATGCAGCCTGGGGAACCTTGGTGGTACTCCTGCAGCTCCTGGTTTTTCGTCATCTTCGCTTTTTTGGAGCAGAGCCCGATTTCGTATTAGTTTACCTCATTTGGCTTATTGCGGAAAAAGACCGTACAACAGCATTATATCATGCAGCTGTATTGGGGTTTATGGTAGATGCAACATTAGACCTCTGGGGCATAAATATGTTGGCAAAAGTAGCAACTGTCTTTTTAGCTTATAATTTCATTCCCAAGATAACTGATAATAAACTCTTGTTTACTCAAGTATTCTTCATAATATTGTTTGTTGCCCTATTTCATAATCTTATTTTTTTAGGTGTCGCTTTATTTGCCCAAAGCCGGGTAGAATTAATATTTTTCAACTTCTTTATAGGTAATGCTCTATTTACATCAATTATAGGAAGCTTTATATATTTATTAAAATCTAATTGACCCTTTTGTTCTGATCTATAATCCATGCCAGCCAGACAAGAAAATAAGCAAAAAAAAGTAGTTTCAATACGTGTACTCCAGGGTATAGTAGTAGTATTATTTTTAATTTTCTTTGCACGGCTAGCTCAACTACAAATAATTGATTACGAAACTTACGGCCCATTAAGCCAGCAGAACAGCTTAATAGAACAACATGTTCAACCGGCACGGGGTTTAATTCTGGATCGAAAAGGTAATTTACTTGTTGATAATCAACCTATTTACTCTATTACCATCACCCCGGCAAATTTTCAGCGGGAAAAAATACCGTTACTTGCAAAACTTACTGGTATTACCCAGCAAGAAATAACAGAACGTGTTCAGGTGGCCCAGCGTTATTCATGGCAACAAAGTTCCCGCTTGCTTACAGACGTAAATTTCAACGTATTCTCTAGCATTCAAGAGAACATTTGGAGGTTGCCTGGCATAAATCATCAAATCGAATCAAAGCGAAACTATCCCACCGATCTTTATGCCTCGCATATGCTAGGCTATTTAAGAGAAATAAACGAATCTGAGTACAAAAGCGCGAGTGGGTATCAACTTGGAGATAAGGCTGGAAGAATCGGTCTTGAAAATATTTATGAACAAGATTTACGTGGTGAAAATGGCGCACGTTATCTTCGAATAAATGCATACGGCCAAAGGTTGGGGCCTTATGACAACAATCGGCTCGATGAGGCTCCTGTTAAAGGATCGGACATTCACACCACTTTGGATACTGATTTGCAAACCTTAGCGGAAAAGTTAATGGTTAATAAAATAGGCGGACTGGTTGTCATGGATCCAAGGGACGGTGGCATATTAAGTATAGTTAGCTCTCCGCAATTTGATGTTAGTAAGTTATCCGGAAGGCTTGACCGGGATTACTGGATTGAAATCAATTCGGATACGACCAACCCCCTCTTTAACCGGGCCATATCAACCCGCCAACCTCCTGGCTCAACAATAAAACCCATGATGGGCCTTATTGCCCTGGAAATGGGTATTATAAAGCCGGAAGACGAAATCACCTGCAATGGAGGATATCTTCGGGGCAGGCTGTACAAATGTACGGATGATCACGGACAGCAGAATTTGGAGCAAGCAATAATTAACTCCTGCAATACCTATTTTTATCGCATAATGGACTTGATGATGGAGAAAAAAGGTCTTGACAACTGGCATGATATGGCAACTGAATTCGGGTTAGGACGGCATAATCATATTGATCTACCCTATGAGACATCGGGAATCCTTCCTGACAGCAGCTATTATAATCGGGTATTCGGAGAACGACTTTGGGGTATAGGAGATTTGATAAGTGTGGGGATAGGCCAGGGCAGTTTCTCGGCATCACCATTGCAGATGGCTATTACAACATCGGTGATAGCAAATAATGGCAGTCGTGTACGTCCACAAATTGTAAAATCTATAGAACATGCAGATGGATCAAGTTCCATTAATCAACCTGAATTAAATAAAATATCCTGGTTGGACAATCAAAGCCTGGAACTCGTTCAAAAAGGCATGAGAAGGGTTATTACAGAGGGATCCGGGAGATTTTACGCCAATCTCTCCGATATTGAAGTTGCCGGAAAAACAGGAACCGCTCAAAACCCTCATGGAGAAGATCATGGGTGGTTTATAGCTTATGCTCCTTTTGATGAACCGGAAATTGCTATAGCTGTTTTAATTGAGAATGCGGGTTATGGGTCTATATCAGCAGCACCAATAGCTTCATTGATCCTGGAACAGTATTTCACAGGAGAGATTGAGCGGCAGTGGATTCTTGATTATGTACTAAATTTTGAGCCTCGCAATACACTGCCGGCAGTCGAGGAGGAACTCTGATGGATTGGATTAAACAATTTGACTGGCCCCTGTTAATATGTTATTTGCTGCTGTCAATTATTGGCCTCACTGCCATTTATAGCGCTACCCAAGGTCCTGTTGCTGAATTTCTGCCCACTTACATTCAGGGAAACTTCAGAAATCAGTTATCTTGGGTGTTTCTATCAATCATCTTGTTAATTGCCATACAGTTCACTGCACCTTCGACCTTTCAGCAAGTGTCCTATTTATTTTATGCTGTTTGCCTGATCATCGCAATTCTTACAATATTTATAGGTGCTGAAGCAGGAGGTGCACGGGGTTGGTTTGTTATTGGTGGACTGCGCATTCAAATCAGTGAGATGATGAAGTTGGCGACAGTATTAGCCGTTGCCAACTATCTTACAAGCAGGCGCAATGTATCCGCTGAAAAATTTCGCCCAGCCCTTACCGTAGTTTTGCTCATGCTGATACCGGCAGTAGTTATCACGCTGCAAAATGATACAGGAACTGCTTTAGTGATAATCGCACTTATCCCTGTCATGCTTTTTTGGTCAGGTTTACCTCATGGCATTTCCCTATTTATGATATCACCGGCTCTAGTTGGTTATTTTACTATCTTAAATTGGAAATGGGGTATAATCACGGCCATTATTTTAAGTTTTGTTTTATTTCTAGTACACCGGAGGCCGGGGTTGCCACTATCCTCTTTTGTAGTTGGTTTGCTAATTGTAATCGGTGTGCAGGTAGCACTTTTTCAAGTGCTGCAACCCCATCAACAAAATAGAATTGAAGCTTTTGTAAATCCAAACATAGATCCTCAGGGAGCCGGTTGGAATGTAATACAGGCAAAAACTGCAATTGGCTCAGGGGGTATGTTCGGAAAAGGTTTTATGCAGGGCACACAAACCCAGCTACGATTTCTCCCTGAACAATGGACAGATTTCATTTTCTGTGTGATCGGTGAAGAGTTCGGTTTTATGGGGGCTGGCACCGTTTTGCTCTTGTTAGCATTTATGATGCTTCGACTGCTTTCCAACGCAGCCGATCATAAACATCCGTTTGCCCAGCTGGTAATGGTGGGTGTGGCGGCTATTTTTTTTCTGCATGTTTTTATAAACATAGGTAGCGCTACAGGGTTAATGCCTGTTATTGGATTACCTCTACCCCTGTTAAGCTACGGCGGGTCATCATTTATGGCTTGTTCAATGATGATCGCGGTATGCCTGAACTTACACTTATACCGAAGGCAGTTTAGTATTTACGCATGAGGATGTACGGTTATGACTAATCCCATCCGTACTTTTGCTTTTTCTGCCGACGATTACCGATTGTTTTGCATGGGGACCATTTGTTCGGCAAATCAGGGAAAATGCCGGTGACAAAGGAATAGTTGGTACAAGGCGAGATACCTATCCAGCGAGTTTTCTGGGTAAGCTATAAATATGTATGCAATTGGGCAGACTAGAATACCGCCTGCCCAATTTTACCTATACAACTACATCTTTTTTATTGCGTTTTCGCTCATTATGATCTAAAAACTTTTTCCTGAGTCTTAAACTCTCCGGAGTTACTTCTAGCAACTCGTCTTCGTCCAGAAACTCAATACATTGTTCCAGAGTCATAATTTTTGCCTGAGAGATTTTAACAGAATCGGATGTTTGGGTGGCGCGATGGTTAGTAAGGTTTTTCTTCTTAACTGCGTTAACAACCATATCCTCGCTTCTGTTATTTATTCCAACAAGCTGGCCTTTATAAACATGATCACCCGGTTTGGCAAAAAACTCGCCACGATCCTGTATTCCTTCAAGGGCGTATGAAGTTACCATTCCATCTTCCAGAGCTATTAACGCGCCACTGGTCCTGCCTTTAATGTCTCCCTTATAGGGCTCATAAGCATCAAACTGCTGATGGATCAACGCGGTACCCCGGGTTTCGGTCATCAATTCATTCCTGAAACCTAATAATCCACGTGAAGGTACTTTAAAGGAAATGCGGCTGTTGTCGCCTTCCTGAGTCATCGCGCTCATCACACCTTTTCTATTTTGAAGATTATCAATTACTTTGTTGCTGTAATCTAAAGGAACATCAACAATAACCTCTTCAACAGGCTCTGATTTAACGCCGTCTATTTCACGGATAATCACCTCCGGTCTGGAAGCTGAAAATTCGTATCCCTCACGACGCATGGTTTCTATTAATATGGCCAGCTGCAGTTCGCCCCGACCGGAAACTTTAAACACATCAGGATTATCGGTAGCCTCAACAGTCAAGGCTACATTCGTACGCAACTCCTTATTAAGGCGATCCTTAATCATATTTGACGTTACAAATTTACCTTCACGGCCAGCAAGGGGTGAGTCATTGACCCGGAAGAACATCGAAAGCGTTGGCTGATCAATAATATAATAAGGTACGGGTGTCAGGTCAGACTGATCGGTTAGAGTATCACCAATATTAACATCTTCATACCCTGCAAGTGCAATAATATCACCAGCAAAAGCTTCCTCCACTGGCGTACGATCCAGACCAGAATAAGTGTATAATTTTGTTGCCCGGGCCTTTGCTTTAGCATCACCCGTTTGGCTAACCAAAGTTATATCCTGACCTTTTTTTACCACTCCCTGGCTCACAAGCCCAACAGCAATTCTGCCTACATAATCGTCCCATTCAACATTACTTACAAGCATTTTGAATGGTGCATCTCTTTCATTGTCGGGCTCGGGTATATAATCAAGTATCGTCTCGAATATGGGGGAAAGATCTGTATCTTCATCTTCCATATTCATTTTAGAAGTTCCATTTATGCCAACAGCATAAATAACCGGGAAATCAAGCTGCTCATCAGTTGCTTCAAGATCTACAAAGAGATCGAAAATCATATCGAGCACCGCTTCAGGGCGAGCATCCTTACGGTCAATTTTATTAATTACCACAATGGGGCGGTAACCCAGGCTGAGTGATTTCCTGAGAACAAAACGCGTTTGGGGAAGCGGACCTTCAGCTGCATCTACAAGCAGCATCACGCCGTTCACCATTTTCAGGATTCTTTCAACTTCCCCGCCGAAATCAGCGTGCCCGGGGGTATCAACGACATTAATTTTAGTATCCTTCCACTTTACGGCTGTATTTTTAGCCATAATAGTAATGCCGCGTTCGCGTTCGAGGTCTCCACTATCCATAACTCGCTCATTTACTTCCTGATTTTCACGGAAAGTACCGCTTTGGCGAAGTAATTGATCTACGAGGGTAGTTTTGCCGTGGTCAACATGTGCTACAATTGCTATATTTCGAATATTTTCAATCATGTAATATCTATAGAGGTGTTTTTTCTGAAGTAATAAAGCCTTCTAATTTACGAATAACTAAATACAAATATTGTAAATTATTAAACTTTACCGTTTGTTCAAGTAAACCCGCAGCCTTACCTTGTTTTACCACAGTATATTTTCTTTTTAAAAATCTTCCCATGCGCCTAGATCGCTTCTCCATGATATTGTATATCGCCTTTCCGGTGATAGGCTCCATTTGTTCAATTATCATGATAACGCATTTTGTTTGGTTTGTTCAGGGGAGTCTCGATAACGGAGCCTACCCTGAAGTTTTTATCTATAATGAGATGGCCCGGGATTTCTCTTTTTTTGGTGGTGATCATCATTCTTTCCGGATAATTGTTCCTGCATTAGTTGGCATGGTGACTAATCCCCTTGGTATTACCAATTTCGATTCCGTAGCTCTTGTCTTCGGTACATGGAATTTTGCCCTTTTTCTCTTTGGTATTGGTGTTATGCTGAGAATAGCAATCTATGAACAAAGTATAAATGTGTTTGAGTTAATTTTACCGACGCTTTTAATATTATTTCTTCCCTTTACATTAACTGCAGCATTTTATCCACTACCCGATGCCGGTATTTTTTTGGTTTTTGCCCTGATTTTTCTGGCCTTGTTTTACCGCAATCTCTCCATGCTATTTATAATCACTATTGTTGCCGCATGGATTAGTGAAGCCACTTTGTTAGCATTCTTAATTATTCCAGTATTAAATTATATACGGGATGATAATTGGTGGCAGGCCTACTACCCTTTTATTCTTTGCGGGGTGATCTATATTACTTTATTGTTTGGTCTTTCTTCAGAGCCAAGCAATCATTATTTACTTCACCCCAATGGTTGGATGACTGAAATAGGTTCTAATTTTCTGCAGATTGACCGAAATTTCTTCCTGAAATTACTTCCAACATTCGGGCTTACTATTCCATTCTTTGCCTATAGAATTTATAAAGGCGGATATCAAAAGGTCATATATTCCACCCTTATGCTAATGGCAGCCTATTATATAATATTTTTATTAATAGCACCCGAGCAAGCAGGGCGTTTTATGTTTATGACAATGCCTCTCCTGGTACTTCTAAATTTTAACGATCAAACCATTGAAGGACTAAGGCATAAGATTAATCCACTCTAGGTAAAAATATTGTTGTGGTGGTCATATTAACATAATGAAACAGCATATTTCCTCAAAATCATTTAGGTTGAATACATGGATTTACAAATCGCCAACCAATTATTTATTGTATGTGGGGCAACTAGCGGGTTTGGCCTGGCCATCACCAGAGCCCTTTGCCAGGAACATTCGAATGTAATAGGAGTAAGCCGTAGCGAAGGGCCACTTCGCAAGCTGGAGAAAGAATATGAAAATCAATTTACCGGGGTCACTGGTGATTTACGGGATGTTGAAACTGTTGATAAAATTAATAATGCATTAAAGGATAAAACTTTAAATGGAATCCTTCTTAATGCTGCTGGGCCACCGCCAACATCTGTCGCCGAGACAACTATGAAAGATTGGGATGAGGCTTACCGGCTTATCTTCCGCTGGAAGGTCAACTTAATAAAAAAGCTCCTGCCCATATTTCAGCATCAAAAATATGGCCGTATCCTGTTTATCGAAAGCCAGTCAGTTAAGCAGCCAATGGGCAATCTGGTTCTCAGTACCGCTATGCGTGCGGCCGTAGTCGGTTATGCTAAAACTTTATCGCAGGAGATTGCCGGTGATGGGATCACGGTAAACGTGCTGGCGCCGGGTTCACATAATACACCGGCCATTAATCGAATTATAAATCATAAAAGTGAGCAACTGAAGATCTCTCAGGAGAAGACCAAAGAATATATGGAGTCCAATATTCCGGTTGGCCGGATGGGTGAGGATCACGAGCTGGCTTCACTGGCTCTATTACTGCTATCTCCATGTACAGGATATCTTACAGGGCAAACCATCAGTCATGACGGTGGATCAGTTAAAGGTTTATTCGGGTAAAACAACATATTAATCATGGTCTTTCATCAGCAAACCATACAATTGAAGCCTCAAAAAAGAGGATTTCATCTTATAACGGCTGAGATTTTATCTCAGCTGAAACGTCTGGATGAATTGAAGATTGGTTTAGCTCATATTCATATTATGCATACCAGCGCGTCACTTTCAATTAATGAAAATGCTGACCCGGATGTCCGCCACGATTTCGAAACTTTCTTCACCAGACTTGTTCCTGAAGATTCAGCCAAATACCGGCATACTCTTGAGGGGCCTGATGATATGACATCACACATCAAAAGCTCTTTACTTGGCTCTTCATTGACAATCCCTATACGTGATGGAAATTTTTATTTAGGGACCTGGCAAGGCATTTATTTGTGCGAACACAGGAATAATGGCGGTGCGCGGACGGTTATAATAACCTTAACAGGAACTTCCGGTCATCAATAACCAACCGCGGCACTAACCATTAAACTGTATTAGTTAAACTACGGCTCAACTACCTCCGCCTCCGCCTACCAAAGTTTGAATATCCTCTTCTATATTATTTATATTATTCATAATATCCTGGGACATCTGTTCCCAGTTTTCAGATTCGGTGCCTTCCAGCTCCTCCAACTGATCGCGTGTATTGTCTATCCTTTCTTCAATTTGATCGAATTGCTCAGTACCCTGTTGTCCTTCTCCCGCAGTGCCGGCATTCTGACGAACCCGGTCTAGTTCCTCTTCCGCCTGATCAAGTCTTGTCTCCATCTGGTCGACAAATTCCTGCTGAGGCTGCTCGCCCTGTGTCGCTGTTTGATCTTGTTCAGCCGGTGGTGGTTGTGTTTCACCATCAAAAGTCTCCTCTCCGTTTTCACGATCTCCGCAGCCCACGGCCAATACCATAATAAGCACTAAACCGATAAATGAATTTACATAACGCATATTATTTCCTGATTGATTAGGTGTTGTTTTTAATCTTCTTAAAACTAAAAATATTATACCTAATCGCAGGTTAGACTTCCATAATCAATAGGAAGCGGGTACTTAGAGAATTAAAGAACCTTTAACTCTTCAAGTCTAATAGCCATTTCCGCCCGGTCCATATCACGGTATCTAGCGGGCAATAAGGCTTGTGAAGTGCATTCAATGACAGCAGCCAATGTTTGCAATTCTATTTCATCCGGATAGGATGGTGGGATGAAATCCAGAAAGGCTTCCTCGAGAATTTTTATACTAACGCTCCTTTTTCCAATGGCTGAAGCTTTAAACATGGCACGCGTAAGGGCAGCCTCCATATCCGCACCGGAAAACATTTTAGTTCCCTGAGAAATAGTATCAGGTAATGAATCATCTTCTAAACGAATGCCCGTTTTACCCGCCATCACCCTAAATAACTCTTCGCGCTCACCTTGTGTAGATGGCGGAAAAAGGGCGAGATGCTCTTCAGCCCTGCCCTGCCGTTTAAGGTCAATAGGCATCAGGTCTGGCCGGGCCGTCATAAGAAACCAAATAATTTTCCCGCGGTTATCGGTGTTGCTCATGAACTGGGCAATTTGTGAAAATACGCGCGAGGAAACGCCGCTGTCTCCCCTGCTTTCACGGTTGCCAAGGTAAGCATCGGCTTCATCAATCATCACTGCCACAGGCGCCATAGCTTCGATCAGAGACAGGATTTTTTCAAGATTGCCTTCAGTCACGCCTTGCCACTGGCTCCTGAAATTCTTTAGTCTTACCATAGGTATACCCACCTCTCCGGCAAAACAGGTAACAAGATAAGTTTTGCCGGTGCCTACGGGTCCGCATACTAGATAACCCATGGGCAGTACGTCGGGACGGTTGTTTCTCAATGCTTCAGTTGTCTGCCGCAAGTGTTCCTTAACCTGGTAATGCCCGGCAACATCATCGAGCTTACGGCCGGTATCTACAAATTCAAGCAAATCGTAGGCTTCTGCTTCAATCAACTCTTTTTTATTTTCAATCAAAGAATTTGGCGTGAGCTTCTTCTTGTTCTCACGCGCACCAGAGAGCAACCCCTGGATATTTACAAGATTCAGCCCTGCCGTTTGCCGGCTAAGTGTCTTTTGAGGTACAGAGGAGATTTGCTGAAATTCATCTTTATCACAAAATGATTTGATATAAGCACTTCGCTCCCTTTCCTGTGGTAAGCCAATATTAATGGCAGCATTATAAGGACTTTGAATCAAATGCCGGTTCAGATCAGAAAGGTTCTGACTAAGCAGGATCAGTGTAAAATCTGCAGATAACAACAAGGGGTCATGCGACCACTTTTGAAGGAATACTAATGCATTACGGTCTTCGGTGCCGGCCGTTCCCGTTTCTCCGATCGGGACAATGGTTTCGGCGAAATCAATAACACAGGCAATGCTCTTGTTTTGCGAAATTCTCATTCTGAAGTACTGCTCGAGCAAAGGAAATACACGTCCGGGATCGGTTGGCAATTCAAGCGGGCCGCGTGAAATAGGCCCCCCGGAAACAGATCTTCTAAAATCATCAAGAGAATGCTTGTCCCGAAATTGAACACCTGTCGACCGGTCATAAAAAAGTACGATATCCCGGGAAGCAAAAAGCTCATCCGATAAAAACCCTTTTAAGCTTATAAAGTCGGGCTTAATGGCACTCCCCAGCATTACTTTATCCCGAATGTTACCATGCAGGATAAACTGATTTAATGTTTTACCTAAATATTTTTTAGCTAACCGTTTTGCCCAATCCGGATACTGACTAAATGCACCCACCGTTTTCCTTTTATATAATTTTAATTGTCGCGCATTATTACCAACTTCACACTTTCAATACGGGACTGCGTTGCCTTACTGATAATGAATTTATGTCGGCCCAATACCACCTCTTCGTTAACTTTGGGGATGCGGCCTGTAACACTGGTGATATAACCTGCAACGGTCTCATAGCCATTGCTCTTCCTTTCGAGTTCTATTTCCGGGTATTTCTCCGTTAACTCATCTATATGGGTACTCCCGCTGATAATATAGGTATCCGGTGCAATTTTCTTCGTAATTGGCTGATCCGGGTCATACTCATCACGAATATCCCCGACTACTTCTTCAAGTAAATCCTCAATAGTTACCAATCCGGCTGTGCCGCCATATTCATCGATAACAATTGCCAAAGAGATATTTAGTTTTTGAAACTCCGTAAGCAGATCCCTTGCCTTCTGGCTTGACGGTATCAGCTTAACCGGACGAATTATTTCATTCAGGTTTTTAGGCTTTTTAAACAAATCATAAGCAAATACCACTCCAATAATATCATCAATATTTTCATCAAAAACCGGCAGGCGTGAAACGCCGGAAGAAACAAAAGTATTCATAACTTCCTGAAGATTGGCATCCTTTTTTACAGCCACAATTTCTGTGCGTGGAATCATTGATTCCCGAACCCTTTTAGTCGAAAGCTCCAACACATTAGAAAGGATCTCCGAATCTTCGCGGTCAATGTCTGAGGTATCACCTTCCCCAATTTCCTGAAACAGCATTTCGATATCCTGTCGGCGAAAAACCCGTTCTTCAGTTTTGGAACCTGGTTGAAAGAACCCGATCAGGTAACTGGCCGCTATGTTTGAGATATAAATGAACGGTGTGAACAGCCAATTACACACTTTGAGCGGAATGGCAAACAGAGCTATCAGAAAATCAGAATGAACACGAGATAAAGCCTTAGGCATCACTTCACCCAGCATCATAATAACCAGTGAAGCGATAATGGTCTGGATCAGCAAGAGAGTAACCTCTGAAGGCTGCTGCCCGAAAAACTCCGAATAGTAAAGTGTGATTGGGGAAGCCAGAAATAATGCCATTAACGTGGCATAAAGGACATTAACTATATTATTGCCAATCAGTGTTGTAGATAAAAAAGCTTCCGGATTCCGTACAAAATAATTTAAATAACGCCCGCTCAGGGTATTTTTCCTGGCCCTTATCTCAAGTTTAAGTCGGTTAGCAGATACAAATCCAATTTCAGATCCGGAAAAAAAAGCACTTACTGTAATTACCAGTAAGATTATAAGTGTTTCAGTCAAAGTTTAGTTGTTAATTCGGGGTGATGATGTTGCCGATACTCCAACTGAAATGTATTGGCTATCTGTATAAATATCCAGTTTTTAGTTTCTGGTTTGACAGGTTTCTAATCTCAAGTTCCAATCATTCAATTCTATTACTGAATTAACTTCGCACTCGCCTCTTGGTTTTTTCCAAATCCATTTCTTCCATCTTTTGTAAAAGGGAAAACGTTGGTGACAGGTCGTCATCAAGATCTTCCATCATGGTGGCTGTTTCTTCGAGGTCGTTGATGAGATTGTCGAGCTGGAAACCAATTTCATCAGGGTTGGTCATCGTAATTGATTTTTCATAGATATACCGGATGGTATCTTCAATGGTTTCAAGCTGGGTTTCGCAAATGGAGTATTTTTCTCTGGCGGATTCAATTTTATCCAGCCTTTTGTGAAGAATAGCTAACCTTCGGGATTTTATTTCTTTAAGTTTTTCGGATTCAGTAGCCTCCACTTCTTTGCTGAATGAATCGACCTCATGCTGTAGTTTACTTTTTGAGGAGTTTGATAAGTATCGGTTATACCGCTGCAGCATTTCCAGATTAATGATATAACTGCTCAGCAGACCCTGAATCTTGGCATGAATATTCTCCAGCATGCCCTGAGTAGTGTACGACATCTTGTCAAAGTTTTCCTTGATCAGACCGCTGATGTGCTTCAGGACCAGGAACCTTTTTTGCCCGGCCTGGTCCAGCCTGTCAAATAACTCCTGCTCACCAAAGGCGCTGTTTCGCTCGCGCATCTTCTTAAGCCTTACCTTTTTTTGATACCCGGTGCTGCGCGGTATAATGCCCAAAAAGAGAAGCTCCAGGCCTAATGCAATTGAGAGTACCAGATTGGTAAAATCACCGCCGCCCGCAATCGATACTAACATAGCAAAAAACAGGAACCCTATGTTCCCGGGGTGAAAAAAAGCTTCCCTGGTAAAATTAATAGGTTTATCCAACGCCATGTGAGTTCCTTTTCCTGATTTCCACCCATATTTTATGATTTGGTCTTCTTGCGGCCAATAGTTTTTTCTCCCTGGGCACTATCTTTTTCTTCTTTTTGCTTATCTGATCCGGAACTAACGTCGGAGCTTGACTTCTCCTTATTCATATTTTCTTTAAATTGCTTAACCAATTCAGAAGCCTTCAACTTCTCAGCGTCGTACTCGATTTCCATTGACTTCGAATCCACACTATCCAAAGCCATTTCCATACGAGCCTCATTCTTAGCGGATTCCTGGTTGATCTGGTTGATCATCTCGTCGTGTGTAGAATCGATACCCCCGATTTCAAATTGTTCCAAAGTATCGGCAATTTTGCCCTGCCAGGCTGTTCTCTCACTTGCCCGCAGCGCCTCACGGGCCTCCTGAATCTTGCGATCTTTCTCACGCATAAAGGCCTTCTTAACCTCAAGTGCCTTTTTATATGCCTCATGCGAATGATTCAGCTGCTCGCGAGTCGATTGGGCAGATTCCTCTGCACGCTGAAGTGTCAACGCATAATTTTCGGCTATATCTTCTCGATCAGCATTAATTGCCGATTTGATTTTATAAGATAAATCACCAATCTGCTTCTCATAACGATCCAATTCTTTCTGAAGTAGCATTACATTGGCTTTTACCGTGGCAATATTCTCGTTCATCATCGGTACCTGATCATTAAGTTCCCTGATGTTTTGCTCAAGTATGAGTTTGGGATCTTCAATGCTTCCAATCAATCCCCCGAATAATGATTTTATTGCTCGTGCAAATCGTTTGAACATATTTTTGACCTCTATTTTAATTATTAAGCTGAAAATCTTCCCTTAATATATAAAAGGTAAGGGTAACCTGTTAACTTTCAACGTTTGAACCTGTTAACATTGAAGCAATCATCGGCCTTGCCACTGACTCTTCACCCGATATATCCAGTGAATTCACCAGTCTTTGCCTGACTGCATTTTTTATACCTGTCTTATTCGTAAAACATACTGCAATTGTTTCGCCTTTCTTTACAAGATCTCCCACTTTCTTACTCAGGCTGATCCCGGACACCGGATCAACTATATCCTCCTTTACGGCTCTTCCGGCGCCAAGCTCAACAGCCGCCATTCCAAAATCATAGGCATTCATTCGACTGATATACCCATCGGCATCTGCTGTTATGTTAAAACTACTTTGGGCTTCCGGATATTTTTCAGGATGATACAGAAAATCAACTTCTCCCCCCTGTTCTGCTGTAATATCCACAAACTTTAAAAATGCACTTCCATCATCGATGGCTTGCCGGCTCATTGCAACACCGTCTTCAATGGAATCTGCTTTTTTGCCCAGATAAATCATTGCCCCGGCCAGTTGATGGGTCACTTCTCGTAGCTGAGAGCGGAGGTTTCATTATCCGACAACTCGTTCAGAAATGCCGCCATCAGAAACGCCGCCATCTGATAGTCCGGAAGTAAGTCGGAACTATACTGACTGACGATGAAGTTTATTTCATTATCAGAAAGAGTTAGCCCGTCACGTTTCTTGCGAATAAGGGTTGTCATATTGTAATTCTTCATGCACGGTTACTTTAATTTCAGGGGCTCCATTGTATTTGTGCATAATATACTCTAAACTTAAGCCATGAATATACTTGAAATTCTGATTATCCTATTCCTGATTTTCCCCTTCATTAAGCGCATTATTGACGGAATGAAGCAGCGGGAGCAACAATCTCCGGAAGATCAGCAGCAGCAGAAAACCGGAGGCGATGAGCCCAATCCATGGGAAGCACCCGATGATTATTCCTGGGGCGAACCCGAACAGAAGCAGGAAAAACCTAAACCAGGCGGTTCGTGGGACGATACTCTACAGGAACTTGAGGATTTATTTGCGGGGCGACCGTCTCATAGGGAAAAAGAAAAGCCTGTACCGGCCCCTAAACCCGAACCGGCAACTCATACCGCAAGCCGGTCTGTCAGCTCAGAGGCTGCGACTAAAAATCAGAAACCGGAAGCCCCGATTGGCAGCGTTGACGCCTCCAGTGATCTTGTAAATACTGAGAATCCCATTTATAAATCTTTGGATGTAGCTCCTGAAGTTATTGCAATAGAAGAGACTAAAATCAGAGACTACTCTAAGGACCTACATGAACCCGGCGCTCTGCGCCATGCATTCGTGCTGAAAGAAATTCTGGATACGCCTTCCAGCCTTCGCCGTGTCCGGAGAACGCCCAATGGCTATTGAACATTATGATCAATGTACTTGCCGACCAACATATTAATCATCTCACAGAATACCTTCACCCTGAGATTACCATCACCACTTATGATCCGGAAACCGGCCCGGAAGAAAACCAGCTTCGCCAGGCTGACGCTCTGCTGGTCC
>JBBDMU010000010.1:0-1141 GCA_040878085.1 Balneolales bacterium | reverse complement strand
CGCTATGAAGTATGTGACTTCTCCACACAGACAGCTGCCGCTCAAGTTGGCTATCATCATGGCTTACACCCTATACGTCTAACGCTGCCCCTGAGTGGCAGGCAAGGAGTCCGGGTGGCGTAGCCGAAAGACGACGGAGGCCTGTCCACTCGAGGGGCTTGTTCGAAGTGCCGCATCAGCACAAATATCATCCGCAGACCAAGTTAGGCATCAACTACTGCCTTGCGGCACTCGATTGTTTCGAAAGCTCACAAATAGGCCTGCGGCTTGTCACTGCGTTTATTGTAATTACACATAAGTCCTTAGCTTAATGGAATTACATCATTAAATGATTCAGGATCAATTCGCTTGTGATTAAATTCTCGAATCACATCAACTTACTCTTCCAAAACAAACTGCCATGCCTGTTTACACCCAAAGCACCAGCCTCAATGACAAGGCTTATGACTTACCTAACCAGAACTGGACGGCAGTAGGCCCAGCGTTCAAAGTCTCGAAAAGATTTAACAAAACACCGATTGAATTGGAATATTCTGGGGAGGTACTCGCAGCGTCTATTTCTGGCAACGGAGTTTGGTTTCAGATCAGGCTCGATAACAAGGCCCCGACATATTTTTCTCAGGGCTCCCTGAAATCGACAGAGCTCCGAGATGAGATTACAGCCAAGAGCATCTATGTAGGCTTGCCTGCTGGAAGCTATACCGGGCAGATTTACGCGCAGGCACCTAATCCAGGCTCGTCCGCAAAGGGGATTGTGGTCGACCCCGGTGGATGGGGAGAAAAAGTTCTTATAACTGAATTCGAAACCTAGACTTCCGAGACTTTGTTTTTTCTGAAGCCTAATCCGCATTGCCAATATGGTCTAGTTTCTTAGTAAGTCATCGGAACTTCTGGGTGGGGCGTACACTGTGCGCTCCCTTTCCCATTAAGTGGAATTGAAAATATTATCCACGTGTGATCATCAGCTTGCCCCGACAGCACTGGGCTAGCCAAAATCAAAGATAATGGGATTAAGTCAATTATCACCTATTTGGTTAATCAGTCAATAATTTCATCGATTGTAATACCAGCCACTTAACTTAATGGCTGACAGTCTGTATTCATGCGGATCCTGCTCGCCTTCGCCTATCCTTCGAACGCT
>JBBDMU010000009.1:0-137283 GCA_040878085.1 Balneolales bacterium | reverse complement strand
ACGAAACGCATGGCATCAGGATTGGGGGTTCTTTCTATTTCGGCTATTTTCGGCATAATATATGTTGTTTATGAACTTGTAAATTTGTTCTTACCAATTCACCAAAGCGAAGCGTACAAATTTACTAATTTTCTTCTTCAACGTTAATTAAAGCTTTTTCATTCAGTTGTAATCTCTTCTTTTCCTTTTACCGCGGCGCTTAACGTGTGCCAGGCCAGTGTTGCGCATTTTACACGGGCAGGGAGATCCCTCACGCCCGAGAACACTGATAAATGGCCCAAATGATGCTCCTCTGTATCGGGATCAAGTTTACCGGTGCTCATGTCATGAAACTCTTTAAACAGACTTTCAATTTCATCAAGCTTTTTGCCCTTTACAAATTTGGTCATCATGGATGCAGACGCTTTTGATATAGCGCATCCTTCCCCAATAAAACTTACGTCTGTAACGGTTCCGTCGTCTTCAGTATTCACATAAACCACCAGCTTATCTCCACAAAGCGGATTATGGCCGACGGCCTCGTGATCTGCAGGATCCATAACCCTGAAGTTCCGGGGTTTCTTGTTGTGATCGAGCAGGAGTTCCTGGTAAAGTTGTCTGGATCTGTTCATTATTTAAAGAATGTTAAACCGCAAAGGGCACAAAGAACACGAAGGTTATATAAAAAATTAATTGGTCGCACTTTTTTCTTTTTGATCCTTTCATAGTGTATAAAGAATACAAATATTTATAAAAAATGCTGTTGTAACAAGTTCATTATTAATGATTCCCGGTGATATTGTACCCGTTACCGGTAATATCAAATTTTCACGTTGTGTTACTTGTACTCGTTGCGGTTATACTGATTTTTCGTTGTGTTCGCTGCGCTTAATACTGGTTTTTCGTTGTGTTCGTTGTGCCCGTTGTGCCCGTTGTGGTTAAATCAAGTAAAAATTTCGATTACGGTGTTGATGCCTTCTACCAACTTGTCAACTTCTTCGGTTGTATTATAGAATGCGAAGGAGGCCCGTGTGGTGGCCGGGATGTTGTATCTTTCCATGACCGGCTGCGCGCAATGGTGGCCGGTTCGTACGGCTATCCCCTCCTGGTCAAGTATGGTTCCTATATCGTGTGGGTGCACGCCCTCAATTATAAAGGAGATCACCGAAGCCTTATTTTTGGCCGTGCCGATGATTCTTACCCCTTTGATTTCGCTTAACTTCCCGGTGGCATACTGCAGCAGATCGCTTTCGTAGGCATAGAGCTTATCGCGGCCTTTGTCCATTAGGTATTCGGCTGCTTTCGCAATCCCGATTACTTGTGCTATGCCCGGCGTTCCTGCTTCAAATTTATGCGGTATTCGGTTATAGATGATCTCGTCAAAGCTCACGCTAAGGATCATATCCCCTCCGCCCCTGTAAGGCGGCATTTCTTCTAAAAGCTCTTTCTTCCCGTAAAGTACGCCTACACCGGTCGGGCCGTACATCTTATGGCCGGAGAGTGCATAAAAATCACAGTCCAGGTCTTGCACATCCACCGTAATGTGGGGTACAGCCTGGGCACCATCTACCAATACGGGTATATTGCGCTCATGGGCCAGGGCAATCATCTCTTTTACCGGATTGATCGTTCCGAGTGCGTTCGAAACATGCATGATCCCGACAATTTTCGTCTTGTCGGTAAGCAATTCAGCGTAGGCTTCCTGGTCAAGTTCACCGTTATCCTGTAAAGGAATAACTTTGAGAATTGCTTTTTTCTCGTCGCAAAGCATCTTCCAGGGAACAATATTGGAATGATGCTCCATGGTGGAGATCAGTACCTCATCCCCTTCTTTCACATTGACGCGACCGAAAGTTTGTGCCACAAGGTTCATGGAATCCGTAGCCCCTGAGGTAAAAATAACCTCATTGGGATCTGCGGCATTCAAAAACTTCTGCATGCTGAGCCTGGCCTTCTCGAACAAATCGGTAGCCTCGTGGCTCAAGGCATGTACGCCCCGGTGCACGTTGGAATGGTGATTGCTAAAATAATCAGTATAGGTATCAATAACCTCCTGAGGCATCTGGCTGGATGCCGCATTGTCCAGGTAGACCAAAGGCTTGCCATAAACTTCCCTTTTCAGAACAGGGAAGTCTTTGCGCAAGGCCTTGATATCGAGGCCGTTTAATTCTATGGGTGTTTCGTTTATCATTCCACGAGGTTGTTGACTTCAGTATTGGAGCGGGTGAATTTCTCCACTTCAACGGTCAGTCTTTTTTGTATTGATTCTACCGGTATGGATTCGATCACATCAAGGGCGAAACCATAACTTAAGATCTCACGTGATTTGTGGTCGGAGAGTCCCCGGCTTTTCAGGTAAAATACCTGATCTTCATTGAGCTGGCCAATTGTAGCGCCGTGGCTGCATTTAACATCATCGGCCCATATTTCCAGCTGCGGCTTAGTGTTAACTGTACCCTCGTTAGATAAAAGCAGGTTCCTGTTTTCCTGGAACGCGTTGGTTTGCTGGGCATCCTGCCGGACAAATATCTTGCCGTTAAAGATTGATTCAGCTTTATCATCTACAATACATTTGTGGAGCTGATGGCTTGTGCAGTTCGGCATGGCATGGTCCATCACGCTGTGCGTATCGGATACCTGGTTGCCTTTAACAAGTACGAGTCCATCGAGCGTGCAGTGGGTGTTTTCATCGAGCTGAACGGCTTTTACGTCGCTTCTCGACAATTGTGAACCCAGGTGCACTGCGTATGAATGATATTCACTGTCTTTTTTAATACTGGTGGCAATGCGCCCGATATGAAACGCGCTTTTGCTTTCCCGCTGAAGCTTCACATGCGTGAGTTTCCCGCCTTCAGCCAAAGCAACCTCGGTTACCGGACAATTAAAATAAACATTCTCAGCCAGGCTGACGTAGTCTTCAACAATGGTGATCTCACAATGACGCTCGCCCACCACCAGAACTCTCGGGGTCGTGAAGAATGCTTCATCAGCGTCAGTTGTAATAAACAGCAACTGAACCGGATTCTCTAGTTTGGTTTCTTTCGGAATATAAATAAAAGCACCATCACGGAAATTAGCCGAGTTAAAAGGCGTAAACGGATCGTCTTCATACTGAGCGTGTTTGCCGAGGTGTTCCGTAATATGGCCCTGATGGGTTGTATCCACATCAGCAATATTACTGACTACTACGCCCTCCGGGAGTCCGTCTGTTACAGATAAATCCTCACGATAGACACCATTTACAAAAGTAAGATGCTGGCTTTCAGACTCTGCAAACACGTGCTCGGATACATCATCTACCTCACCGGCCCCTTTTACCTTTTGAGCTGAAACGTAATTGTTTTTGATCAGCGGCTTCAGGTTCGTGTATTTCCACTCTTCGTGTTTTTGCGTCGGGATCGGAAGTTTATCAACTTCCAGGGCTCCCGCATTCCGTACAGCGGAAACATACTCAGGCACATTATTGCTTTCCCGTCCTTCCAGTATTTCGCTTAGAAATGTTTGTTCTTTAATAATATTATTTTCCATAAATCAAGCCTTTCCGTTTACACGGGCTTCTCTCACCCATTCGTATCCATGTTCTTCGAGTTCAAGCGCCAGTTCTTTACCGCCTGACTTCTCGACTTTACCATCTACCAGCACGTGGACAAAATCCGGTGTGATATAATTCAGGATTCGCTGGTAGTGAGTAACCAAAAGAACAGCTTTATCTTTGGATGCCAGTTGATTTATACCTTCCGATACAATTTTCAGGGCATCAATATCCAGACCGGAGTCGGTTTCGTCAAGCAATGCCAGCTTAGGGTTTAAAATAGCCATCTGCAGTATCTCATTTCGTTTTTTCTCACCGCCTGAGAACCCGTCATTGACGTTTCTGTCCAGAAGCTTGCTATCAAGGTTTACGATTTTAAGCTTGTCCAGGATGTAATCTTCAAATTCCAGAGGATCAAGCGGGTTTTTG
The DNA here is from genome assembly GCA_040878085.1 of Balneolales bacterium. GTDB lineage: Bacteria > Bacteroidota > Rhodothermia > Balneolales > Natronogracilivirgulaceae > JBBDMU01. The sequence goes on along the minus strand of JBBDMU010000009.1, from coordinate 133,343 downwards.
CCTTGTTCCTCAAGGATAGCATTATAAGATTCTCTCATAAACATGGAGTTGCTTACCCCGGGTACTTCAACAGGGTATTGAAAAGCCATAAAGACACCTTTCCGGGCACGTTCGTCAGGATCCATCTCCAGGATATCTTCGCCTTCGTATATGATCTCTCCTTTAGTAACCTCATAGGCTGGATGACCGGCAATAACTTTAGCCAAGGTACTTTTGCCGCTACCGTTAGGTCCCATTATCGCATGAATCTCACCGGCTTTTATTTCCAGATTTATTCCTTTTAATATTTCTTCGCCTTCAACTTCGGCGTGCAGATCTTTAATAATTATCATCTTATTTGTTTTGTTTTAATATTTAATGTGGTTTGCGGACTAGCCTACGCTGCCTTCAAGTTTAATACCAAGAAGTTTAATGGCCTCAACGGCGAACTCCATGGGCAGCTCTTTGAATACTTCCTTGCAGAATCCATTAATAATGAGGGAAACAGCGTTTTCCTCATCCAGTCCACGCTGCTGCAGATAAAAGATCTGATCTTCACCGATCTTTGAAGTCGTAGCTTCATGCTCCACACTGGCTGTATTATTTTTAGATTCAATATACGGGAAAGTATGAGCTCCGCATCGGTCGCCGATCAGCATAGAATCGCAGACCGAATAGTTTTTAGCGTTATGAGCTTTAGGACCCACTTTTACCAACCCGCGATAGCTGTTCTGGGATTTCCCTGCAGCAATACCTTTGGAAATGATCGTGCTCTTGGTGTTTTTCCCAATATGGATCATTTTTGTTCCGGTATCGGCCTCCATCATATCGTTGGTCAGGGCAACGGAATAAAATTCCCCAATCGAATTATCGCCTTTCAAAATCACGCTAGGGTATTTCCAGGTGATAGCAGAGCCCGTTTCAACCTGAGTCCAGGAGATCTTGGCATGATCGCCTTTGCAGATACCACGCTTGGTCACAAAGTTATATATGCCGCCCACTCCATTTTCATCACCGGAGTACCAGTTTTGAACCGTGGAGTATTTAATTTCAGCACCCTTTTCAGCCACAAGCTCAACTACGGCCGCATGCATCTGGTTTTTGCTGAACATTGGTGCGGTACAGCCTTCCAAATAACTCACAAAACTGTCTTCTTCGGCTACAATAAGCGTTCTTTCAAACTGTCCGGATTCTTCATTATTAATACGGAAATAGGTGGAAAGCTCCATTGGAGAAGTAACCCCTTTAGGCACGTAACAAAATGAACCGTCGGAAAAAACCGCTGAGTTCAGGGCCGCAAAGTAGTTATCACTATAAGGAACCACGCTGCCCATATGCTTTTTAACCAGTTCCGGGTATTTTTTAACAGCCTCCGAAATGGAGCAGAAAATGACACCGGCTTCCAGCAGTTTATCTTTAAACGTGGTGGCTACCGATACACTATCAAATACGGCATCAACAGCTACACCAGCCAGCATTTTTTGCTCGGAAAGGGGAATGCCCAGCTTCTTGTATGTTTCTAAAATTTCAGGGTCGACATCATCCAAACTTTCTACGGTCTTCTTTTCTCTTTGCTTGGGAGAAGAGTAGTACTGGATGTCCTGGAAATCAACTTTGGGATAATTGATATTAGACCATTTCGGCTCTTTCATGGTTTGCCAGTGGCGCAAAGCTTTTAGCCTGAAATCAAGCATCCATTCAGGTTCTTCTTTAATCGTTGAAATAGCCCGTACCACTTCCTCATTGATTCCTTTGGGAAAGTAATCGTATTCAATATTTGTCTTGAAGCCGTACTTGTACGGCTGTTTTACCATGGATTCAAGAGTTTGAGTATCACTCATATAAAATCAGTTTTTAATAGTTTTGGTGTTCTAAACACAATTGGATTAATAGCGTTCCTGGCGAAACCTTTTGAACCTGTTTAATAACAGGTTTATGCACTCCTTATTTCGATTCAATCTAAATATACAAAAAATGGCGATCCAAATCGAATGTAATTGACGGACCGCAATTGCCTGTAAATAATAACTAAATAGATAACCAGCCAACTATTTATCGACAAAATTATTGTTGCTTAATTGTTAGCACCAATAAAAAAGGATGTCCCGCCTTTGGCGAAACATCCTATAGGATTGGAATATGCAACTTGCAATTCCTGGAAAGAAAGCTTTGAAGCTGTGCAAAAGACTGCTACGAGGCTGTCTCATAAGGCTGCTGAGGCAAGCGTCCTCGCTTGCCGGGTGTGCACTCGTGCATCCTGAGTGCAATCCTCGCGAGGCGTGGACGCCTCACGGAGCAATTTTGGAGCTTTTGATACAGCCTCACGAAGCAGTTTTAAGACCTTTTGAAACAGCCTCCTCAGAATTAATATAGAGGCTTTATAGTCCCAATATTTTCTTATTAAGCTCTTTATCTGCTCCGGCTCCCGCAAAATCATCGAAGGCTTTTTCAGTGACTCTCATTATATGATCAGAGATAAACTGAGCCCCTTCAATAGCTCCCTGTTCGGGGTGCTTGATGCAGCATTCCCATTCCAGTACTGCCCAGCCATCAAAGCCGTATTGCGATAGCTTACTAAATATACCACCGAAATCCGTCTGACCGTCGCCCAAAGATCTAAACCGGCCCGGCCTATCAACCCAGCCCTGGTAACCCCCGTAGATGCCACTTCTTCCGTCTGGATTAAATTCGGCATCTTTCACATGGAACATTTTAATCCTTTCGTGATAGATATCGATGAACTGCAGGTAGTCGAGCTGCTGCAGCAAAAAGTGGCTTGAATCATACAGGATATTAGCCCTTGAATGGTTATTGGTAGCCTCCAGGAAGCGCTCGAAAGTAGCTCCATCGTGCAGATCTTCTCCGGGATGTAATTCGTAGCATACATCCACGCCCTGGTTATCGAACTCATCCAGGATAGGCTTCCAGCGATTGGCAAGTTCTGTAAATCCCTCTTCCACCAGTCCTGCCGGGCGCTGTGGCCAGGGATATACCGTATGCCATAATAAGGCTCCCGAAAAGGTGACGTGTTCGCTGATACCCAGATTCCGGCTTGCTTTGGCGGCAAGTTTCAACTGATTCACAGCCCATTCGGTACGTGCCTTTGGATTTCCTTTAACATGATCCGGGGCAAAACCGTCAAATAGCTCGTCTGCACCTTTATGCACAGCAACTAACTGGCCCTGCAAATGCGTAGAAAGTTCGGTGATAGTAACACCCGCAGCCTCTGCTACGCCTTTGAATTCTTCAGCATAAGTTTTGCTGTTGGCAACCTTCTCCAGATCAATCATTCGGGGGTCCCAGGTTGGTACCTGTACCCCTTTATATCCAATGGAAGCGGCCCATTTGCAAATGGATTCGAAGTCATTGAATGGTGGCTCATCACCGACAAATTGTGCCAGAAATAGTGCGGGTCCTTTAATAGTTTTCATCATAGTGTAATTTTTGTCCATTTTTGGGTTGATTGGGCAGATTTGATCATAGTCTCAATAAATGCCATTCCCTTAACGCCTTCGTTTACAGTCGGGAAATCATAAGTTTCTATAGCTTTGAGGCTGCCCGCTTTATGATCCTGAACGGCCTCGCTGAATGCAGTATAAATATTGGCAAATGCCTCAAGATAACCTTCCGGATGCCCGGCAGGTAATCTGCTATTTTTTACTGCAACATCCGAAACATAACCTGACCCTGTACGGTGAATTTGTACGGGTTGGTCAAGCATCTTGACCAAGAGCGTATTGGGATCGGTATGCTTCCATTCCAGGCCGCCTTTATCACCGTATACCCGCAGCTTTAAATCATTCTCTTCACCCGTGGCAATTTGTGAAGCGATAAGTACACCCGAAGCACCATTATTGAACTTTAGCAATGCTGAGGCGTCATCATCCAATTTGCGGCCCTCTACAACCGTATTGAGCTCGGCGCAAATTTCGCTGATGTCTAAACCGGATACATATTCAGCAAGGTGGGCGGCATGAGTGCCGATATCTCCCACGGCTCCCCCTGCTCCTGATTTACCAGGATCAGTGCGCCAGGAAGCTTGTTTATTGCCGTCACTTTCCAGTGACGTTGCGAGCCAGCCCTGTGGGTATTCTACATAGATCTTACGCACAGTGCCGATTTTTCCTGATTCCACCATATGCTTGCCTTCTTTTACCATAGGATAGCCAGCATAGGTATGGGTTAGAGCAAATATTCGTCCACTTTTATCTACGGCTACTTTTAGCTCTTTAGCCTGCTTAAGCGAAAAAGCCAGTGGTTTGTCAATGATGACATGGAAACCGTTTTCAAGGGCTTTGATCGCAGGATCAAAATGAACGTGATTGGGTGTTACGATAGAGACAGCGTCAATACGTTCACCTTCCGGGAGTTCTTTTTCCCGGGTGATCATCTCATCATAACTGCCATATACCCTTGCCGGGTCAAGGCCCAGAGCGCCTGCCATAGATCTGGACTTTTCGGGGTCGCTGCTGAAAGCACCGCTTACCAGCTCAAATTCGCCGTCCAGGGCTGCCGCTTTACGGTGTACTGCCCCAATAAAGGCATCAGGTCCGCCGCCGATCATGCCTAATTTTGTTTTATTTGCCATTTTTCCTCTTTTTTATGAAAGTTGTAATTATGGCCTCCAATTAAGATCGAAAAAAATGTCGTTGTGGAAACCATCAACGACATTTACAAAGTAATAAAATTTATGAAATTGACGAGGGCCTAATTTCTCCATCTTCAGAACCGGTAGCTGTAGATACATCAGCTACTTCCGTTCCATCATCCCGGAACATTATGATGAACATTATAGCCACGGCAAGTGCAATAACTCCCGGCAAAATCCAGAATGACGCAGCCCCTGCAAGCCAGCCTGCTTGCGTTGAGCCCTCCAGGCTAATGGCGTCACCCCACCAGCCTAGCAGGTAATTCCCGATGAGCATACCGGCTCCGTAGGTCAGCAGGTTGAAAAAACCTTGTGCACTGGCTCGAATATTTTTGGGCGCCTTTTTATCGACATAAAGTTGGCCTGTTACAAAGAAAAAGTCATAACATATTCCATGCAGAGCAACTCCCAATATGATTAAAGATACCGACTCAGGAAACATGCCGAAGAGCAGGTAACGCACCACCCATGCCACCATTCCTGCCAATAGCATCCATTTAACACCAAATCTTATCAGAAAGAATGGGATCAAGACCATGAACAGCGCTTCGCTCATCTGGCCAATTGCCATAAATGATGCCGATTGCTCCCCAAAAGCCACTGCTGATAAGAAATCATTCGCCCTGGCATAATAAAAGGCCAAAGGGATACTTATAGCTAAACAGCAAATGGAAAAAACAGCAAAGTTTTTATTTGTCAGTAATTTTAGTGCATCCAAACCAAAGGCTTCTTTAAAACTGAATTTCTTCCCCCTTTCAGATGGAGGCGTTGCAGGCAGCGTGAAACTGTATATTCCATAGATCAGGGAAATCAACGCGCTCATCAGGAGAGGGATGTTCGTAACCTGCGCATTTTCAACCCCCGTTATCAGGGAGAGGAAAGGAATACTGATCCAGCCTAAAGCGGTTTGGGCAACCACAAAACCGGCAATAATCCACCCAATGGTACCCCACACTCTTATGGCGGGAAATTCTTTATCCGGATTCTCTATATTTGCAAAAGAAACGGCATTAACCAGGGCAAGGGTTGGCATATACAACATAAAATAGGCAAGCATCACCCAAATAAAGACGCCAGAATCTGTGATTCCGGCTGCATACCAAAGTAAGCCTGCTCCCAGGATATGGCATACTGCCATTACACGTTCCGCATTAAAATAACGGTCTGCAATTAAGCCTACAATGACAGGGGCAAGAAAAGCCGCCCAATTATGAGTAGCATAGGCTTGACCAATTATAGTATTTAAGCCGGACTCCCCCTGGAATACTTCCAACAGATAAATCCCCATTGTTACAAAAAAGCCCCCCCAAATGAAAAATTGGAAGAACATCATCAAGCTTAGGCGAAATTTCAATATCTTTTTTGAATCCATAGTGCAGTTACAATAGTATTAATTTATAATTGTGCCACAAAAGCAAAACAAAACCTGGATTATAATGCTGTGGATTTTTGAACTATGATATTAGGTAAGTTTTAACCCTCTCATGTATTCCGCACCATCTCTGACACAATCGATTGGTGTGGTGTCTTGATAATTCTCCTGCTCAACGATGAAATATTTCATTCCGTTTTCTATTCCCAGCTTTGTCAGGCCGACAAAATCAATAGTGCCTGTACCAAGGGTGCATGAAGCATCGGTGTTTGATAAGGGCTGGTCGGCACGGTCTTTATAATGAGCTAAAGTGAACCTATTCGGATACTTTCTGATCCATGCAGCCGGGTCTTCGCCAACCGTAGCAACCCAGTAAATATCCATCTCGTGCTCTACTAGTTGAGGGTCGGTGTAATCCATAAGAATATCCTGCGGGTATACCCCATCGTGCTTCTCATAGGTGTATCCGTGGTTGTGATAGGCGAATTTAACTCCTGCTTTGTTGCATATTTCACCTACATTATTAAATCTCTCGGCTTGTTCTTTGTAATCGTCAATCGTTTCCTGAGCGCCCAGATAAGGACAAATTAAATATTCCATTCCAATAGCGGCCGCTTCGTCTGCTTTTTTCTCCAGGCCCTCAAACACATTGCAATGGGTGGAAATGATATCCATGCCAAGTTCGTCCATATAGCTTTTGAAGCCTTTGTGGCCCATACCCCAGAACATACCTTCTGCTCCTTCATAGCTTTCAATTTGCTTGTATCCAAAATCGGCTACTTGTTTTAGTATGCCCCTGGGGTCGGCTGGCAAAACATCACGCAGCGTGTAAAGCTGTAGACCAAAAGGGCTGCTTTCCCGGGCAGCGGCACAGGATGTCAATAAAGTTGGGCTGCCAATTGCGGTGGCTGCAAGCAGTCCGGAAGTAAATCCGCCTGAGAGTTTTAAAAATGATCTGCGGCTATGTTTTTTCATAATAGTTTTCATTTTGTCAGTGCTGTAAACAGCGCTGATCGTTGTTATTTGTTTGCATTTAAGAAATTCGTGCCGAATTATGCCTGGCTGGCTTCATTTAGTTTTATCAGACTTGGTGTAAACTTTTCCTCCTTAATTAGCGTCCGCTCATCTGATGAGCCGGGTACCAATCGAACCGCTTTTCTTCAGGACAAAAAGAGTATTTATCTTTAGAATTTTTTTGCCATCCGTCTGCCATTGCCCGGTTCTGGCAACTATAGAATCATACCCTTTATTTGCCACATGATTACAATCGATTTTTATAAATCCGCTGCCTTAATATTACTATTTTAATGGGGTTTATATATAAAAAAAAGTTAACCAACTTACATCCTATCTGTCTGACCTCCTGTCGCGTCTTAATTAATTGATTTATTTTTATAAAAACAAGAGATATTTTAGCCTGAACAGCCTCTTAAGGTCTCCTGCCCATAGAGGGGGCTGCTTCGGGAAAAAAAACCACAACATGCTGCCTGTTTCGCCTTATTCAAAACCACTTGAAGGCCCTATCAAGGCTGTATCAAAGCCGTAAATATACAGTGTTGATATGGCGTTGATACAGTGTTGATATAGCCTTGTTATAGTTTTGCTTAGGCCATTGCAGCTTAATTTATCCCTGAATTTTAATCACAGGCACCAGGCTAATGCTTTCGTTAATAATGATACCCGTGCCTATAGTTTATTCCATATCACCCATTTAAGGGGGGAACTCAAAATGGTAGCCTCTTTTTCATTTTCTATCTTTAGCCGTGTACTACTGAACTTAGGATATAATGTTATTTTTTTTTAACACTTATTAATTTGTATAATGCACAATTAACCACCTACTGTCTTTCAGTTTATAATCAATCGTTAAACGAGCTACGAATGATCACTAACCGTCATATACTTATCGTTGATGACAATGAGTCAATACATCAGGATATAGAAGCCATACTGGCCAGCCCGTCTGATGCCACAGATGTGCAATTGGCAGAAATGGAAAGCGAGTTGTTTGGTGATACCGAAGTTATACGAAACAGTGAACCCATACAGTACGAGATCGACCATGCTTATCAGGGAGAAGAAGGCTTTGAAAAAGTAAAGAAGGCAGAAGAAGATGGCCATCCTTACTCATTGATTTACATGGACGTAAGAATGCCTCCCGGAATCGATGGTATACAGGCCATACAAAAAATATGGGGCAAATATCCTCATGTCGAAGTGGTTATATCCACCGCATATTCCGATTACTCCTGGGATCAGATTATCAGACGGCTGGGCACCTCAGACAAATTGCTTTTCATGAAAAAGCCCTTCGATGCCACAGCTTTAAAACAAGCGGCATTAACGCTGACTACAAAATGGCAATTACAGCAAGAGGCAAACCAGTACACGGAAAAACTGGAGTATGAGGTCGCAAAGCGTACACGTCAGCTTGAAAATTTTATGGCTGATTATAAAAAGATGAAAGAAAAAGCTGAAAAAGCTTCTGAAGCCAAAAGCAGCTTTCTTGCCGAAATGAGCCATGAAATCCGCACACCTATGAATGGTCTGCTTGGAATGAACGAGTTGCTTCTCGATACCGATCTTAGTGAGGAACAGCGTGAGTATACCGAAATGGCAAAAGTTAGTGCCGAGACCCTTTTGAAAATCATCAATGATATCCTTGACTTCTCGAAAATTGAAGCCGGAAAAATGGAACTTGAAGCCGTCCCTTTTAATCTGTCCGATATTGTAAAAACCCTTTCCCATTTAATTGAAAAATCGAATACCGGTAAAGAGATTATATTCAGCTCCAATACAGATAAAAAGATCCCGGCAACCCTAATTGGTGATCCTGTAAGAATCAGGCAGATTTTACTGAATTACGGAACCAATGCTTTAAAGTTTACCGAAGAGGGTCGTATCAGTTTTAATGTGGAATTATTGGCTGAGGATTCCCACACCGTTGAATTAAAATTCTCAGTTTCTGACACAGGCATGGGCATCTCGGCCGATGATAAATACAAACTTTTTGAAAAGTTCTCACAAGTGAACACCTTCACTTCCCGCAATTATGGAGGCTCCGGTTTGGGCCTTTCCATATGCAAGCAACTTACGCAGCTTATGGGTGGTGAAGTTGGCGTGGAAAGTGAAGTTGATAAAGGCTCAACCTTTTGGTTTACGGCTATACTGAAAAAAGTAGAATCCAACGGGCACCCTGTGGATGTTAATAACGACAAAAAAGAAGCACCACAGCCATCCTCACCAGCTACGGGAAAAATTCTCATTGCCGAGGATGACATGGGGAACCAGGTCCTGTTTAAAAATATTCTTGAAAAAGAGAATTATATAGTTGATGTAGCAGATAATGGACTCACCGTGATCGAGGCGATCGAACACACTCCATACCGGTTGATCCTGATGGATCTCCAAATGCCTAAAGTGGATGGGCTGCAAGCGACGGCCGCAATACGCAAAAAAGAGAAAAACACCGGAAAGTCTATTCCCATCATTGCTCTGACAGGATCAATGATCAAAGACTACAAATCCCTGGGGTTTGATGATTATGTATTGAAGCCCATGAAAAAAAACCACTTGCTTCAAATCATCAGGAAATGGATGGATAAGGAAAGCGTGCAATCCAGCCAACCGCAATAAAAGCCCGGCTATGATGACCATCCGAATATCTGGCATCTTTTTGATTTTATTTGTCTTTACTGAGCCGGCTACAGCTCAGATAAAGGAGCATCTAAATTTCAACAAAATCACTCATCGTAATGGGTTATCCCAAAGTACAGGCCAGGCTATAATACAGGACCATGAAGGCTATATGTGGTTCGGCACCCATGATGGACTAAACAAGTATGACGGGTACAACATGACCGTTTACAAACATGACCCTGATGACCCTAAAAGTATTAGTTATAATGAGATTAATACTTTTTATGAAGACAGTGATAATAACCTGTGGATTGGGACAAAAGGCAAAGGAATTAGTATTTATAACCGTGATCCAGACAATTTTACATCTTTTCCGGTCGATGACGACAACCCTGCAGCAGGACCTACTGAAAACACAGTCTCCGCTATAGTTGAAGATAAAAATGGACGGTTATGGATTGGTACCGATGATGGGCTTAACCTTTTTGACAGGGAAACCGAGAAATTTCGTCATTTTTATGCCGAACCCGGTAACCCCGAAAGCCTGGTTGACAATTCCATCACAGATTTAATTATAGATGATGATGAAAACCTATGGATTGCTACCCGAAATGGTTTGGCACAATTAGATACCGATACGTATACCTTTAAACAATACAAAAGGAAGGTAAATGACCCATACTCATTGAATACAAATTTTTTACTAGTATTGCTGCAGGATGATAGCGGAAGAATCTGGGTTGGCACGAAAGACGGAGGCCTTAATTATTTTAATCCGGAAGAAGAAAGGTTTTATCACTATACACATGATGAAAATGATACTACCAGCTTGAATGACAATTCAATTCAGGCACTTTGGGAAGATAGCGGGGGCGGGATTTGGCTGGGTACTGAAAATCGAGGGTTATCCTATTTTGAGAAAGCCACCGAAATCTTTTACAGCTATACGCATAATCCGTCAAATCCGACCAGCATAAGCCGTAATTCCATCTATTCTCTTTATGAAAGTAACAATCACATACTTTGGATTGGCACTTTTACGGGTGATATCAACTATATCGACTTAAAACAAAATAATTTTGAACATTATTATCATAACCCTTACCGGCCAAACTCCCTGAGCAATAACTCCGTTCTTTCCTTTCATGAAGATCCTTCGGGTCGTTTCTGGGTAGGCACCGACGGTGGTGGCCTTAATCACTTTGACAGGAAAAGTAAAACCTTCAAGGCCTACGAACACGATTTATCTGACCCTAACAGCTTGAACAGCAATGCCATTCTTAGTATTACGGATGATGATCAAGGCAATTTATGGCTCGGCACCTATGGCGGCGGGATCAACATATTTGATGTTCAAAATGAAAGTTTTCAAAACCTCATGCACGATCCCGATGATCCGAACAGTCTAAACATCAATGATGTGTACCAGCTCCATTTTAATGAGCAGAAACTATGGATTGGTACCCACGGCGGAGGGATCAACTCTATGGACCTGCAAACCGGTGAATTTGACCATTATGAACGCGAAAATGACAAACCTGGTTCATTAATGAATAACTTCATTCAGGATATCTATCAGGACAGTCACAATGACTTATGGTTTGGCACCCATGGCAGCGGTCTGGTACTTTTTGATAGAGAAGGCGAATCATTCACACATTTTACGGAATACAATGGCACATTCAGCAGTATCACCGCCCTTAGCATTCATGAAGACCAGAAGGGTCAATTTTGGATAGGAACCAATTCCGGTCTGGTATTATTCAACAGGCTTAACCATAACTTTACGACCTACACAACTCAAGACGGGTTGAATAACAATACAATCTATGGAATTCTGGAAGATGACGATGGTCACCTTTGGTTAAGTACCAACGACGGGATCTCCCAATTTAATACGGATACCGAAACATTTTATAATTATGGTGTCGATAATGGATTGCAGGGCCATGAATTTAATTTGCGATCCTATTATAAAGACCGGGATGGCTATATGTATTTTGGCGGAGTTAATGGATTCAACCGTTTCCATCCTGACAGCGTTACCATCTCCGATTATACAGCCCCCGTTGCGATAACGAATTTTCTCATTTATAATGAGCCCGTGGTTATCGGGGAAGAAGGCTCTCCTTTGGAACGGCATATAAGCCAGACTAAAGAAATTGAGTTGCCTCACAGTTCCTCTGTCATCACCTTTGAATATGTTGCCCTAAACTTTGAAGTTAATAAAAAGGATCAATTTGCCTATATGCTTGAAGGATTCGATAAGGACTGGAATTACACGAGTGAGAGACGCGCAGCCACTTATACTAACCTGAATTCCGGTAATTATACATTTAAGGTTAAAGCGGCCAATAGCGATGGGATTTGGGGAACTAACGAAGCCTCCCTTTCTTTAATTATTATACCTCCTTTCTGGCAAACCGGTTGGTTTTACGTTTTAGCAATATGTCTGATTACGGGCATAATAACATATAGCTACCGGACACACGTCCGCAGTATCTTTGAGCATAACAAACGGCTTGAGAAGGAAGTATCGTTACGGACATCCGAACTAAATGAAAAAAACCAGGACCTAAAAAAAATCCTGACTGATTTACAGAATACACGTGATGAGCTGGTGGAAAAGGCCCATAAAGCAGGTATGGCTGATTTGGCGGCAAACGTGCTTCATAATGTGGGAAATATTCTAAACAGTGTAAATATTTCATCGTCGCTGATCAATGAAATAGTAGATCAATCCCATTTGAAAAACTTAAAAAAAGCCAATGTTTTACTTCGGGAAAACCTTGCCGATATAGATAATTTCATCTTAAAGGATTCAAGAGGGAAAAAACTTCTTGAATATTATTTAAAACTGGAAGGTCCGTTAGATCAAGAGTATGAACAGCTAGAAGTTCAGAATCAAAGGTTATCCGAGAAAATTGGCCTAATCATAGATGTTGTCTCCGCCCAGCAAAACTATTCCAATACCGGCCGTATATGGGAATCGATCTCATTACAACAAGTAGTAGAAAATTCGCTGATTATACAAGCCGGCAGTTATGAACGTCATGACATCAAAATCGTTAAAAATTTTGATGTTGTTGATTATGTGAAGGTTGAAAAAACAAAATTGATCCATGTATTAATCAATCTGATGAAAAATGCAAAAGAATCTATTATTCTCCAGCAGCCGGATGAGAAACGTATCAACATCAAATTATGGCAGAATGACAAAAAGGTATATCTATCCATATCCGATACCGGCACTGGAATAGAAGACCAGTTGCTCTCCAAAATATTCAACCACGGATACACAACGAAGAAGCAAGGTAATGGCTATGGCCTGCACAGTTGTGCTAATTATATGCAAGAAATGGGCGGTGAAATTAGGGCCACAAGTCACGGGTCTGGAAAAGGGGCCACTTTCACTTTGTCTTTTTCAAAATTGAATAATCTCGAGAAGGGTAATGAAAAAAAGCTTACTTGATCCTCCTAATTCCTTTGAATTACCAATTACACCTGCAAGCACTAAAGCTTTATGAAACGCAGATTAGGATTCATGCCTGTAACCGCTATACTGTTAATCATTAGTAATTCCTCTGCGAACAGGTAAAGAAGAACCTGTTACCTCTATTACTCATTTTCCGGGATGAGCTGTATAGACGAATTGCCAAACATCTGGGGATCCTGGGCACGGTCAAATAACCTTCTGGAAGTAAATGTAACGTTGCGCTGAAGAGACCCTAATATTTCCCCTGTTGTTGTGCGCCCTGATTTTAAGGCGCTGACAAAATAGTAAGTAAAAATGCCGTGATTATGATTCTGCCTTCCGTCACGACTGGCGTATATACCGGCTTTCTGAGTAAGATTTGAGGCAAAATAAACCGCAGCATTGGAATTATTGGTGGTTATCTGGCTGGAAAGTTCACGCAGTAGAATGCCTCCCCGGGGATTTTGGCTATCCATAGTATCGAGCAGGAAATCAGTTTCCATAAGTACCGTTGTTGACCGGGTTGGCAGCAGCCCTATGGCTGCCAGGAATCTCGATGCACTGATAAGCCGCTGGGAAGGGATCAGGGGATCGTAATCCACCGGAAGCAAGTAAGCTTCCGCCTCATCGCGGCGATCAGCCACGGAATGGCCCATGTAATACACAATTAAATCCGTGGTATCAGGGATTATCTCACGGCCAAAGAAGCGAGTAGAATCAGCTTGTAAAATATGAGAACGAAAATCTCTGTATGCAGCATTTTCCAGGACCACCACATTTTCCGGAGAGTACCCCAGAGCGTTAATCATGTAGTTTTTCATCAGGAGCAGGCTTCGTTCTGGTTGGTCAAATCTTTCAAGAGGCTGTTCATAAGAACCATTGGCAATAAGAACAGCGACTCCATTGGGTTTTTTTTGTCCGGTTTCGGGTAAATTGCGTTCAATGTCAATATCGCCAAAAACAGATTCTTCGGGGGCGCTAACCAAATTATCGATATCGGTATTACCCGGAAGCCAGACTTTTTTTGCATCTTTTGTACTTACAAATGCTGGAGAAATTCCCAGAAGAATTCGGTACCAGTTTTCATCAACAGTTTCAACAAATTTTAATTGGCTGTCTCGTGCGATATTTGTGATGATGTTTGAGTTTGCCTCTGACGGGGCGCTTCGTATAGGAACATTATCACCGTTTATTGTAACAAATTCTTCCATAAAAGAATCTATTTGCAGGGGAAAAGTGTAAACGCTGTTGTCATGTTCAATCTCCAGTTGAATATTGCCGGGCAGCTCCCCATCAAAACCTGTTATTCCCAGTTCGTCGATCAGATTAAAACTTAGTAAGCCGTTCTGAAAAGAGCCTGACATTCCTGCTTTTAACAACTCGCTATTGTGATAGGTTTCAATATAAACGTTTATCGGTTCTGAGCTTGTCACTTTAAATGTATCGACTACAGTATCTTCACCAATCTCCCTGAGCAGCTTATCTTCCCCGGTATCCAGGGGATCACCTATCGGTTTCATGTTCAGCAGGGAAGTTAGGGCGAGAATTCCACCCGCGCTGTTAAGTGCCAATTTCCCGTTCCGGCTGAGATCATCATCGCTAAAAGCAGCACTATTGGCCAGATATAAAGCCATGCCGGCACCCCCAAATCCTAATAGCATATGCAAGTATTTTGGGCGGTACAGCTGAACATAACGCCTTGATTTTTGCCTGATTGGATAGGAATATTCATAACGATCATATAATTCGAAACTAATTACTGGCCGATTCGCGGTGGGCATATCCTTTATCCGGATAAACTGACTGCTGGTCAATAATTCGCCTTGGCTTCTATCCAAAGCGACTTCATCCTGTATAATCCAGTTTGAGCTGGTACAGCCCCCCAGAAATATTAGGAAAGGATAGAGAAATAATATGAGGTAAGATTTATTCATTGGGTAAGAATATACAGGTTTTAATACCCATGAGAAAAATACAGACTACCGTATACCTTATAAGTGGGCAATACAGCTAATCTCCACCATAGCATTCTTGGGGAGTGACTTAACGGCCATTGTTTCTCGTGCCGGCTGATTTTGCACAAAATATTTTCCGTAAACTTCGTTTACCACTTTAAAATTCTCTAAATCACTGAGGAATATTGAACATTTTATGACTTTTTCAAACCCTGTTCCTGCTGCAAGCAGAATGGCCTCCAGATTTAGCATAACCTGCTGAACCTGTTCTTGTATTCCTCCGTTGATTAGTTCTCCGTTTTGGGGATCCATTGCTATTTGTCCCGAACAATAGACGGTATCGTTATAAACGATCGCCTGATTATAGGGGCCAATGGCTTCGGGAGCGTTTGCAGTATGAATGATTTTTTTAGATTTCATCTTATTATTGTTGGATAAAGTATTAAGTTATGAAACTGAAGCTTCAAAAAAGTATGGCGTGAATGTGTCGCGTATTTCATCAATAATACACTTTTTTTTGCGGAAAGCGTGATCTATGTTTACTTTCAAATAAATATTATATTTAAAACCAATATTCTACAGAGGAAAAAATGAATATCCAAAAGACTAAAATCCTTTTTATTGCCGCTTGTGTAGCACTTATAGCAGGGTGTGCGTCTGACCCAAATATAGAGTCAGCCAAATTAAACCTCACCCTGATGGACTACGATGGTGTTATTGAATCGGCAGACGCCGCCATCGAAGCCAATCCACAAAGCGGTGACGGCTATTACTACAAAGGTGTAGGCTTAAGTCAAAAGGCTTTCAATAGTGAACCCCAGGCACGCGAACCGCTGTATGGTCAAGCCAGAGATAATTTCAATCAAGCAAAAGAATTGTTCGAAAGCGAAGGCAAAAGCGGAGGCGAGGCAGCAGATTTACCTGAATTTGTTCTTGATATATGGGGACAAGAACACAACCTGGGCATAGGGTTAATTGAAGAAGACTTTGTAAGCACCGATGAGGATTCACTTGCCCTAGCCGAGCACCACCTTACTAATGCTGTCACCATTAATCCTGACAGTGTGCAGTCATATAATATACTTTTTGAAGTAAACTATTTACTGGGTAATGTTGATGAGGCTATACAAAATGCGGAAAAAACAGTAAACGAATTGGGTACAACAGATTTGTACAATTTCTACAGGCTGTCCTTCTTTTATCAGGAAAAAGAAGATTATGACTCTGCACTTGCCGTACTCACCAAAGCCCGGGAAGAAAACCCGGATGAAATGGAAGTCGTTCAGGAATTAGCCAACCTTTACCTGAGTTTGGGCGATACCGATCGTGCCCTTGAAACTGTACAAAGCCTTATCGATTCTGAACCCAATAACCCTCAGTACCGCCTGGTTTACGGCACCCAGGTTTATCAACTTGTTTTAAATATGGATGAGGAGATATCCGGTTATTATGATGAAGTATTTGAAATCAACCAGGAACTGCGCGAATTAAACAGAGAAGCAAATCCGGATGCGCAAAGAATTACTGAACTTGAAAACCGTTCTGAAGAACTCAATTCCCAAATTGAAGAGATTCAGGAAGATGTAGATCATTTCTCCAATCGTGCCGAAGAGGAATTAGCAATTGCCGCCGATCTGGACCCCGAAAACCCTGTTTCTCAGTCCACCTTAGGCATTATTTACCAAAATCGTGCTGCTGCCTTATTTGAACGCAGAAATGCCACCGAAGATATAGAACTGGCTGAACAACTGGATGCGCAAGCACGTGAATTTCTGGAATCTGCTGTTCCTTTTTATGAAAAAGCCGCAGAACTGGCTCCTGACGATCCGGAAAACTGGAGAGCATTATTCCGCATATATACCACTTTGGGTATGACCGAAGAAGCGGAAGAAGCCCAGGAAAAGGCTGGCCTTTAATTTTTATATTTATCCTGCCAAAGGGTTCGGTTTTAGAAGCCGAACCCTTTTTTTATGTTTCAATAATATCTATTCCAAATGAAATTTAATACTAAAACCATCCATGCCGGGCAGGCTCCGGAGCCAACATCCGGGGCTGTAATGCCCCCGATCTTCCAAACATCAACCTATGTGCAGCAAGCTCCCGGGGTAAATCAAGGTTACGATTATGCACGAGTTGGTAACCCCACCCGTACAGCTTTAGAAAAAATGCTTGCTTCCCTTGAAGATGCCAATGAATGTGCCTGCTTCGCAAGCGGATGTGCGGCTATGGATGTCATGCTGAAGATGCTCAACCCCGGTGATCACGTCATTTCGTCAAACGATCTGTATGGCGGCTCTTATCGCCTCTTTACGAGTGTCTTTCAACGTTTTGGCATTGAATTTTCTTTTGTGGACATGACAAGTTTTGAAGAGGTCGAGAATGCTCGTCGGTCCAATACAAAGATGATTTGGATAGAAACTCCAACTAATCCTTTACTCAGCATTGTAGATATCCCTTTACTCGCAAACTTTGCTAAAAGCAATAATATCTTATCAGTAGTAGACAACACCTTTGCCTCCCCGTATTTACAAAAGCCGTTGAATCTGGGGGCAGATGCCGTTGTTCACTCCACTACAAAATACCTAGGCGGCCATTCTGATATCATTGGCGGGGCTATCTGCAGTTCCAATCAGGAAATCATGGAAAATGCCCGCTTCCAGACTAAGACTACCGGTGGTGTACCCGGCCCGATGGATTGTTATCTAACTCTGAGAGGAATAAAAACATTGGCTTTGCGCATGCAAAGAACCTGTGAAAATACCCAGGCTATTGCTGTACATCTTCAACAGCACCCTAAAGTTGACCATGTACGATATCCTGGCTTCAAGAATCACCCAGGCCATGAGATTGCGGCTAAGCAAATGAATGACTACGGTGGAATGGTATCTTTTTCCCTGAAAGAAAATTCAGTCGATAAAGCCGTGGCCTTTATGCAAGGTACCCGGTATTTTACTCTTGCGGAAAGCCTTGGTGGAGTTGAATCGTTGATTAGTCATCCTGCGAGCATGACCCATGGCTCCATCCCTAAAGAAGTGCGTGAAAAAGCAGGCCTTATGGATTCGCTAATACGATTATCTGTTGGTATTGAAGATGTTGATGATTTGCTGGCCGATCTTGATAAAGCTTTTGAAAACGTATAATGAAGCGGGGGGGTATTTATATCGCCCTTTTGCTTTCTACCCTGTTATGCACTGCAGGCTGCATAAACCCTTTTGCTCCTGATGAAAAGGAAGGCGATCCCTTTGGTGACTTACTAGGTGACCCATCAACAATTGAAGGATTCTATACGCGCTTCCAAAGCGCGTATGAAATTCGGGATACTACGCTGTACGGGCCTTTGATTCACCCTGATTTTGTATTTACTTTCCGTGATCAATTTAATGGCGTCGATGTAAGCTGGGGGCGTTCGGAGGAAATGTCCAGCACCCAAAACATCTTCACCCAGAGCACCGACGTGCAGCTTCGCTGGAGCAATTTCATATCCATATTAACCAATGATGATAAAACCAGAAGCCAGGTCGTACGAAGATTTGACCTGTCGGTGGCCATCAGGGGAAGCGATCTGTTGAGAACCGACGGCTCCGCCAGTTTCCTGCTAACCAGGAGCGATTCCACATCCGATTGGCGTTTAATAAACTGGCGGGACGAATCGGAAATTTAAAGCTCGCCGGGAACATTATCTTTATGATAACTGTTGCCATCGTTCTGCTAAAAGATTACTGTAATTTTGCCCAAAACAGTGTAAATTATTCAAGGCGTACAACCAATCTAAATAGAGACAGGTGTCATGAAAAATACAGTTATCGTTGGTGCATTAAGAACGCCCATTGGATCATTCGGGGGTTCACTTTCATCCTTTTCAGCACCCGAACTCGGATCAGTTGCTTTAACTGAATTACTAATGAAAAACCGCGTATCACCCGATGATGTAGACGAAGTGATTATGGGAAATGTTCTTACTGCCAATATTGGCCAGGCACCAGCCCGCCAGGCAGCTCTCAAAGCCGGCCTTCCTGATAAAACGCCCTGCACGACCGTCAATAAAGTGTGCGCATCCGGAATGAAAGCGGTGATGTACGCGGTAAATCAAATACAGGTTGGTGAAGCCGATATCATGCTGGCCGGAGGGATGGAAAGCATGACTAATGTGCCATATTATTTGCCGAAGGCTCGCTTTGGTCACAAATTGGGCCATGACCAGATAATAGATGGAATCATTAAAGATGGCCTTTGGGATGTGTATAACGATTTTCATATGGGTAATGCTGCTGAGATTTGCGCCCGAAGTTTAAATATTAGCCGGGAAGAACAGGACGAGTTTGCCACTCTTTCCTATAAAAGAAGCCAGGAAGCTTTGGAAAAAGGATATTTTGCCGATGAAACCATAACTATAAAAGTGAAAGACCGGAAGGGCAATATCACCGAAATTAGTAAAGACGAAGAGCCGGGAAAGGTTAAATTTGACAGGATTTCTACGTTAAAGCCCGTTTTTGAAAAAGAAGGCACGGTTACGGCGGCCAATTCATCTACAATCAATGATGGCGCTGCAGCTTTATTGGTGATGAGCGAAGAAAAAGCAAAAGAACTTGGACATAAACCTCTGGCACGTATCGTGAGCCAGGCCAGCGCCGCCCGGGCTGCCGAGTGGTTTACAACAGCCCCGGCCGACGCCATCCCCAAAGCGCTCAATAAAGTGGGTTTAACCACTGAGGATATTGATCTGTTTGAAATTAATGAAGCCTTTGCCGTAGTTTCTTTAGCCAATAATAAACTACTGAAACTTGACCGTGAGAAGGTTAATATTAATGGTGGTGCTGTTAGCCTGGGCCACCCTATTGGCTGTTCCGGTGCACGGGTATTGGTAACGCTAATCCATGCCCTGAAGCGGACAGGCAAGAAAATGGGATGTGCAGGTATTTGTAATGGCGGTGGCGGGGCCTCGGCCGTAGTAGTTGAAATGTTATAACATCTGTTTAGCAGAGAGCATAGCTGAACTTGCTGAATTTTTATAATAAAAGATTCCCCTAATGGCGTTCGGGTTTCAATTATTTAATTGACTTTACATGATTGACACCTTAGATTATTTTTCCTTCAACCCTCATAGTATTTTTGCCTATAGCGATAACGATACAATAAGAATAGAATAAACATACCCACTGTATCTGGGTGCCCATATTATCTTTCGTTATCGTATAATACTATGTACAAGGTTATTTTACCTTTCAGTGTGCTGGTGTTTCTTGTGAACTTTCAAGTAAATGCCCAGCATTTACGAAAAGCAGCTGAAACATCAGAATTTACCGATTATATTCTGGTAAATGACAGCTTAAACATAGCCCCTGCCCATGATATACTGATTTTATACAATGAAACAGGTGAAGCATTACGTGTGTTGGAACAGGAAATCGTTCCCGTTCGGATAGACGATGATCAAAAAGAGTTTCTTGAAACCGAAGCTGCCCTCATTATTGAAAAGAATGATAAGCCGGTCTTGGAAGTTTCATTTCCAAGAATGCACAGAAAACAACGGGTGGCGTCTTTGATTGTACGCTCCAGTAGGCAGGATGTGGATAACGAAATGAGATTTCATGTTGTAAAGCGCCTGAAGTTCAGGGTATATAAACACGAAACCTCCCCTCCTTTACAACAAGTCACACCTTCACCCCAGCAGGCTCAAGACTCTCCCCTGGCTAATGGAGATTGGTATAAAATTCCTGTCACCAAAGATGGTATTTACCGAATTAACGAGGCCTACCTGAATGACCTGGGAATAAATACCTCATCTGTTAACCCTGAGAATATTCAAATATGGGGAACAAATGGTTTTGAACTGCCTGCCCTAAATAATGCAGCCCGTCCGGATTTTGAACAAATACCCATATTAGTCAACGAAGAATCAGATGACACTTTCGACAGCGGTGATTACATCCTGTTTTATGGAAACAGCCCTAACCAGGTTACGTATGATGAAAGTGAAAATACCTATAACTTCAACGTACACTCCTTTAGCAATGAAAACTATGTTTTTCTTACTGTGGGCACTGAACCTGGGTTGCGCCTTGAGGAAACAGAATATTCCGGTGGTTCACGGAATGTCACCCAGTTCCGCGATTATATATGGTTGAAAGAAGAAAAGTACAAATCAGAAAGCAGCATTAAATCAGGAACTCATTGGTTAGGTCAGCTCTTCAGCAGCAGCGTTGCCTCTTCGCAGACCATTTTACAAGATACCATACCCGGATTTATTCCCAATTCACCCGTAGACGTAAACATACGAATGGCGGCGCGTTCCGAGTCATCATCACGTTTTGACTTGCGGATTAATGGTGAGAGTTTAAATTCCCTGAACATAAACAGCATATTCAGCACAAACAGCTCTACAGGACAATCAGCTCGTTTTGCTGAACTGAACCAAACATTGGGCAATATTCAGGCACCCGATGATATACTTCAAATAGACGCCACATTCGCGCCATTAGCCAGCAGCGCCAACGGCTGGGTTGACTGGATACAAGTACAGCTAAACAGGAATTTGGAAGCAAAAAACGGCAAGCTGATTTTCTACGCCCCCGAAGATGGAAACTCAAGTGAAGGAGCCTCTTACACAATAAGCGGATTTGATAATCAGCCGATACTGATGGACATTACCGATCCAGCTAACCCCCGATTGCTTCGGGTTAATGAATCTGCCGGAAGTTATACTTTTGATTATGGCACCACCCCCGGAACACGATTTATTGCTCATGATAGTTTCCATACACCGGGTGAGGGGCAACCGGTAGCTAAACAAAACATTCGTGGTCTCAGCGGCTATCCCGACTACATTATTATAACCAATGAACTGTTTCTTGATGAAGCCCGAGAGCTTGCAGAATATCGACGGGATAAAGATGGTTTGCGACCAGTCATTGTCACTCAGGATCAAATCTTTAATGAGTTTTCAGGTGGAGTGCCCGATATGCGAGCCATCAGGGATTATGTAAAATACCTGTACGACAGGGCCGACATAAATAATCTACCTGCCTATTTGCTATTCTTCGGTGACACGACTTTTGATTATAAAAACATTATAAAAGACAATGGTGAGAAAAATCATATTTTCACTTATCAAAGTGATGAATCCATTGATCGGGTTTCAAGTTTCGGGAGTGATGACTACTTCGGCCTTTTGGGTGAATCTGCCGGAGAATGGCGGTCAGGGGATAGAAGCCAGCGGATCGATATTGGCATCGGCAGATTGCCCATCCAAACTCCCGAGGATGCCCAAATCCTTATCGATAAAATTAAAAGTTATGAGCAGCAAGGTAAAACGGGCGACTGGCGAACTTTGTTCAGCTTTTCTGCTGATGACGACGCTTCGGGGAGCAACAATGACCGTGATCTGCACCTTTTGAATGCTGATTATACCGCAGAACTAATAGACAGGGAAGCAACCGGCATACGACTTAACAAGATTTATCAGTTTAGCTATCCTGTAGAAAACACTTCTTCAGGCAGGCGGCAACCATTGGCAACCAAAGCATTTATAGATAGAATTAACAATGGCACGCTGGTTATGAACTTTTCGGGACATGGCAATGAGCGGTTTCTCAGCGATGAAAGGCTATTTTCAATTGATAATATTTCAAGCCTGACCAACCGGGATAAACTAAGCATCTTCGTCACTGCAACATGCTCGTTTGGCAGATTTGATGATAATGAAACGCAATCCGGTGCCGAACAAATCTTGCTGCACTCCGATGGTGGGATGGCGGCAGCATTCACTACAACCCGCGTGGTTTATACCGGCAGGAATCCCAATGTAGATAACTTCGGACTTAACGTGGAACTGACTCGTCAAATGGTTCAACGAGAAGATAATGGCCGCCCAAGGCGTCTTGGCGATATTTACCGCCTTACAAAAAACACCTCGGTCGGAGCTTCTTTTAACAGCCGTAAATTCATTTTACTGGGAGACCCTGCGATGCGCATCGGGTTACCCGATAATAATATCAACATCAGTAAAATAAATGGTGATCCTATCGGCGAAAACACATTTAAATTTAAAGCTTTGGATAAAGTATCAATTGAAGGCGAGGTAAAGGGTTCTAATAACACCATAAATACAGCTTTTAATGGCGAAGCTACTCTCAGAGTATTTGATGTGGAGCGATTTGTTGATTATCCGAATCTTTCCTGGGTTAATAATAGCAACTGTTTAAATACTGCTGGATGCGGTTATAATGTGCAGAACGATATTATATTCAATGGTCGGGTCAGTGTTACCAACGGGCGATTTTCCAGTGAATTTATAGTCCCAAAAGACATTTCCTATTCAGACTCTAAGGGGATGGTGCAGGTTTATGCAGAACAGGCGGCATCCGATGCCGTCGGGGCCTATTCAAATTTTACTCTGAACGGCAGGAATCCTAACGCAGAGGACGATAGCAATGGCCCGGATATTGATTTATATCTTAACGACGAGACTTTTTTCAACGGGTCACTGGTCAATGATTCACCCCGTTTAATAGCACGCCTTTCCGATGATATGGGCATAAACACCGGCGGCGGCATTGGCCATGAAATCATAGCCATACTAACCACTGAGCCTCATGATGGGAAAGAAGAAACTATAATACTGAACGAATTTTACCAAAGTGAAATTGATGACTATACCAGGGGCAGGCTTGAATACCCTCTAGACAACCTGAAAGAAGGACGTTACAAGCTTCAACTGCGGGCTTTTGATGTCTTTAATAATTTAGGGGAAGAAGAAATAAATTTTGAAGTTGCAGACAGCAGGAAATTGGAAATTGCCAATATGTACAATTATCCTAACCCTATGCACAACTTCACCAATTTTATGTTCGAACATAACCAGCAGGGCAACCCTATGGATATTTCCATTCGCATCTACACACTAAGTGGAAGGCCCGTAGCGCGGATTGAACGGGAAAGTTTTATCAGCTCCGGAAACACCGCCCGAATAGAATGGAACGGACGGGACGATGACAACCACAAACTGGCAACAGGAAGCTATATTTATCACATAAAAATAAAAACCGAAACCATTGATGGAAGGCAAATCATAGACAAGATCGAACGACTAGTTGTTGTTCGATAATCATAAATCCATTATTTTTAAAATCTCATGCCCAGTAGAACTAACAATACCATGACACCAATGAAAGTTAGAAACATTACACTTGCAAGCATTGCCTTGTTAGCACTGGCCTTTGCAGCCGAAACTAAAGCACAAGTGGGTATCACAGCTGTACCCTTTCTTCAGATAGAACCAGATACACGCGCTTCCGGGATGGGAAATGCCAATGTGGCGATAGCTGATAACGCCTCTGCCGTTTTTTGGAACCCTGCGGGTCTGGCATTCCAGAGCGGAAATGAAATTAGTATTACCCATGCCAATTGGTTGCCACAATTTGATGTAGGTTTGTTTTATGACCATCTGGTGGGTAAATATGAAATTGATGGAATTGGAGTAGTTGGCGGCCATATCACCTTTTTGAACTTGGGTGAGCAAAGCCGGACGAGTGAAGCAAGTCCGGAGGTGCTGGATACCTTTTCCAGTTATGAAGTTGCAACAGGGTTATCATACGGATTTAAAGTCAATGAAAACTTTTCAATCGGTACCGGTCTTCGCTTCATATACAGTAATCTGGTACCTTCCGGCACGGTCGTTTCGGGTCAGGAAGCGCGAAATGGTACCAGCGTTGGTTTTGATGTTTCAGGTTTATACCGGTCTAACCCGTTTTCAGTACTAGACCGTGAAGCCCATTTTACTGTTGGGACAAATCTTTCTAATATTGGCCCTCCTATACAATATACCGATGAAGCACAAAAAGATCCTCTTCCAACACTGCTCAGATTGGGTTGGTCATACACAATGGATCTTGATGAGGAAGGATTTAATACCTTAACCTTTGCCAATGACTTTTCTAAAGTTATGGCCAGAAATGACACCTCCGGCAATGCTATGGGTGTTGCAGAAGCCTTGGTAAATTCCTGGGGCAGTTACACCCGAACGCCCGACGGTGGCAGAACATACGTTGATGTGCCGCTTTCAGACCAGTTAATGGTTGGCCTTGGCGCTGAATACTGGTACAACAAGCAATTTGCTCTGCGCATGGGGTATTTTTATGAATCTCCCAATAATGGTAATCGACAGTTTTTAACTTTTGGTGCCGGACTTCGGTATGATTTCGTTGGTATAGATTTCAGCTATCTTGCAACTATTGAAGAGCATCACCCTCTGGCCAATACCATACGTTTATCCCTCTTGCTAGATCTATAATTTAATTCCAACTATTGGATGACCCCTTTCACACTGTTTTACAGGAGCATGCTGTTTGTTAGTATGCTCCTTATTTTTTGCCCTATAACCACTCATGCCCAGTCATTTAAGGGCTTGAAAGAGGTACGACCGACTCAACTGCAGCAGTATACGGCAGATAAAGTAAATATTGTGGCCGTCATGGTTGAGTTCCAGCAGGATGATAACCGTTTCACTAGTGGCAACGGAAGTTTTAATCTCCCCTATCTTGACCGCGATGATATAATAATTGATCCGCTGCCTCATGATCGATTCTATTTTGAAGCCCACCTGGAATTCGTCAAAAACTACTACGAACGGGTATCGAACGGCAAACTTGACGTTGATTACATGGTGCTTCCGGATGTTTACCAACTGGACGAAGAAATGGCTGCCTATTCCCCTTTGGGCGAAGATGGAGACGAAAATTACAAGCTGGCCCACCTCACACAAGAAACCTGGGCAAAAGTTGCCGCCCAGGGTGATTTTGATGCATCAGCTTACGATCAGGAACAAACCATGTTTGTTATATTTCATGCCGGTGCCGGACGTGACCTTGAACTTTTAGGTACCAGCCTGAATAAAACACCCCAGGACATTCCCTCTGTTTATCTGGGGCATAATACTCTTGAGCGTCTACTCGATGAACCCGGTTTCCAAGGGTTTCAAATAGATAATAGTAACTTTCGAATAACCAATACAGCTATCCTGCCCCAAACCGAGACCCGACCGGGTGAAGATGTGACGGGGGAGGAATATGTACTTGAATTATCCATTAACGGAATGCTAACGGCCACCGTAGGTAGTTTTTTAGGCCTTCCGGATTTATTCAATACCGAAACAGGGGACGCGGGAATCGGTCGTTTTGGTTTGATGGACGGAGCATCTATATTTTCCTATCTTGGAATGTTTCCGCCTGAGCCTTCTGCCTGGGAAAAAGTACATATGGGCTGGCAGGAACCTATAGACATAGAACTTGATCCTGTTAAGAAAATTGAACTCCCTGCTGCTGTTTTAAATCAAGAAAACAGCATAGCCCGCCACCGTATCTCCAAAGATGAATATTTTTTGATAGAAAACCGTCATCGTGACCCCAATCATGAAGGTGTAACTATTACTATTAAAAAGCCCGGGGGTGAGCGCGAGAGTGTAACAATAAGCAATTCGGATACACGGTTCGATCCCTTCGACTCAGCTGAGTACGACGAACTACTACCTAAAGGGGTTGTAGTTGATGTCAGTAACTTCGATTGGAGCTTGCCAGGTGGTCTGGATATTGGAGAAGACGAAGAAGAAGGGACCGAAGATGACAAGACCTTATCGGGCGGCATTCTGATTTGGCATATTGATGACGCCGTTATTAAAAAGAAAATCAATGATAATGCCATCAATAATGATCCTGACCGTAAAGGAGTCTCTCTAGTTGAGGCCGATGGAGCTCGTGATATTGGAAGAGAAACCGAGGGGCTAGACGGAACTCGTTTCAATCAGGGACACGCTTATGATTTTTGGTGGTCCGGAAATGATTTTACAGTGATAACAGGAAATAGAGAACAATTTATAGTGTATGAAAATCGATTCGGCAAAGATACCAACCCTTCGAATCATAGCAATACAGATAGTCCCTCCTTTTTTGAGTTTGATGATTTTTCAGATAACATGCCTATAGCAAGTTTCAAAGCGCGTAAAGACTCCACCGACTGGTTTTATGAAAAAGCTTTTACCGGAGAATTACTCGGCGCTGTTCAAACTTATAACACCGAACAATATGCTTCAGGCTGGCCGCTTGGGTTGTCATTATTTGAATCCGGTACCGATTCTATTTTAATTATACCTTCACCGGAAACTGTTTACGGCCTTGGCATCAATGAAGACGCTCCCGATCCCATCGATTTTGATCACCCCCGGCCCCACCAGCCTCTACTTGCTGCTGATCGCCTCATCCTCACTCAAAATAGCGGCATCCCAGGCACAAATGTTCCTACTAAAGCCTGGAACATAGCTAATTCAGTATGGGAAGAAGATTGGATAAATGAAGAAATAACTGAATCTGCTGGGCTGCTAAGTTCCATGAGCGGAGACACTTTGGAATATGACAGAACTCGTGACCGTGTATTGCAAATTAATGGTAATCAGACAACTGGTCTACCGGATTCACGGCAACGGTCTGAATCCGTTAATGGACTATATTCTACATTATATGGCAATCGCGTGGAATTATCGGACGGTACTATACATAACCTGAACACAGAGCAGCAAAACTCGACCCGGCTATACACCGGATTTATCCGCCTAGGCAGTGGACCCGCATTTTTTCTGCTATCCGATAGAGGGCTTGATATTATTGAGCCCGGGCAGGAATCCTACTCCTGGATACACGATACCGATCTAGGCTGGCCGGCCGTTCTGGATTTGAGTCAGAACGGAGAGCCTGATGTTATCTATGTGGATAAAGGGAGAAATCAATTAACAGGACGCAACCTTTCAGGTGCCATACTGGATAATTTTCCATTAAGCCCACCATCAGGATCCCGTTTTACTGGCACACCAATATTATCTGATATTACCGGCAATGGTGAGCTGGATTTATTAATCACCGTGCAGGACAGCCTTTCGGTTACTATACACGGCTACGATTCATCTCTGCGCCCACTTCCGGACTTTCCGCTTTATGTGGGGTCAGTTGAGGATATAAATTATACTCCGGTCCACCCTATTTTTGCAGGCACAGATTTGTACGCAGTTAGCCACAATGGTGATATAAAAGGGTGGACATTTCCAAACGCCGGTGAAGTTGGCTGGAAAGGGCAATACGGAAACGCTAGCTTAAATAAGATATCGTCTCATATGGTGGGCGCACCTGTACAAAACGAAGAATATGGGTTGCTGAATCCTGAGGAAACATATAACTGGCCGAATCCTGCATCCGATGAGACCTATATTCGATTTGAAACCAGCGAGGCCGCCAATATTACGATAACCGTCATCAATGCAGGCGGAGCTACTGTTTTTGAAACCTCCACAGAAACTATGGGAGGAATGCCCGAAGAACAACGGCTTTCAACATCATCCTGGGGAAGCGGCGTTTATTATTGCCGAATAAAAGCTTCCGGAAACGGGCAGACGGAAACAGAACTTATTAAAATATTGGTAATCCATTGAGCCATAAATGTAAAAATATCAAAAGCCTGATTTTCTTTGTCTTTGTAGCTACCCTATATGGAATGCCGGATAGCTCTCATGCCCAGCAACTAGATCCTGGTCTGTATGATTACCCACAAAATCATTTGGAGTGGTATACGATTGACAGTGAACATTTCATGATACATTTCCAGGAAGGGAACAGTCGTCCGGCTCAGGTAATCTCCCGAATTGCCGAAGAAATATATAAACCCATTACAGCACTGTACGACCATTACCCCGATCAAAAAGTAAGTATCCTTTTAAATGACCGTTTTGATTATTCAAACGGGGCTGCTTTCTTTTATGATAATAAAATCGAAATCTGGTTACCCGCCCTAGGTACACCGCTCCGGGGCACCCACAGCTGGTTGCGGAATGTTATCACCCATGAGTTTACCCATATGGTGCAGATACAGGCTTCAATGAAGCAAAGCCGGCGCCATCCGGCAACCTATCTGCAATGGCTTTCTTACGAAGATGTGCGTCGTCCGGATGTACTATATGGTTTCCCTACCGGATTTATCTCTTATCCGCTTTCCGGGGTAAGTATACCCGCGTGGCTTGCTGAGGGCACGGCGCAATTTATGCGTGAAGATATCTTTTATGACGACTGGGACAATATACGAGATATGATCCTGAGGACACGAATACTTGAGAATACCCAACTAAGTCTGGAAGCAATGGGTACCTTTGGATCAAAAACCAGCATTGAACGTGAGGTTACCTATAATCAGGGGTTTGCATTTACTAAATATATTGCCGACCGCTTTGGCGAACAATCGATCGCCGATTTAAGCAAAGCCTTCAGTCAACGAGGGGTGTATGATGTACGAAAAGCTATAGAAATTGGTACCGGAGTTGATGGAGACCAGGTATACGAAGACTGGATAGCAGATTTAAAGGTAAGCTACACAGCACAAATGAATAATGTGGAGTTGACCAAATCATCCAAAGTTGAAGACAAAGGATTCTTTAACTTTTACCCGGCCTACTCCCCCGACGGCAAGAAAGTCGCTTATCTTTCGAACAGAGGCCGTCAGGACGCAATGGTTTCCCTATATCTAAAAGATCTTGATGGCGGTGATACCCAACAGGTTTATCTGGATAAGGAATCGATCTTCCCGAAACCACATTCACAACATGATCATGGGCAAAGCGCCGCCTGCAACCTCAGCTTTGATATAAACCAGATCAGGGCCGCTTTCAGCTATTCACCCGATGGTGATAAGATTGCCTTCAGCCGTAACAGGCTCAACAAACTAGGAGAAAGTTATAATGACCTGTACATCTACGATCTTGAGGATGAAAGTGATAAGCGGCTGACAACAAGTAAACGCATTCACGAGCCTTCCTGGAGCCCTGACGGGGAGAATCTTGCTGCAGCGATGCTCCATGACGGGACAATGAACTTGGTGAGCTATAATCTGAATGACGAAGCCATCACCACATACACTGATTTTCATAATGGTGAACAGATCTACCGCCCGGTTTGGCATCCGAATGGTGTACATATTTACTATGCTTTCTCCGATACCTCTCATCGCTCAATATATCGCTATAATATTTCCAGTGGCCACTCGACACTTATTCTCGGCAATGATGATGTAGATTTTCGCGACCCTTATATCGAACCCAACGGAGAATACCTGTATTATAGCGCCGATGTTGACGGTATTTTTAATATACACAGGCTTGAACTTGCTACAGGAAAATCAGAACAGATGACCAGTGTAGAAGGCGGCGCCTTTATGCCTGCCGTCAACACAGATGGGCACCTCCTATTTTCGGAATATGTCTCAGACGGTTATAAGATATCATCCTCCGCTCCAGAAGATTTGCTCTATCAGGACATCTCTGTGAAATCTGGCATGATAACAACTAACCACAACTCGAAGGAAAATACAAACAAGCTTAATTTTTTTAATGATAAAGATATAACTTCACTAGGCGAGGAAGCCTATGCCCTTGCCGATACAAGCTCTTACAGTTTCTCATTAGATACACGCGGTCAGGACTCCCATCGCAGCTTTCGCAGATATACTGATGAGTTCATTTCGTTCAGCTTTTATCCTGTACTCCGTTTTGACAATTATACTACACCCAATGGAAGCAACAGTTCTTTATTAAAAGATGGACGTTTCGGTTCATTGGGTCAAAACCTCTGGCGCGACAGTAAAATGGGATTTTATTTAAGTTCACGTGATGTACTTGAACGGTTATCCTTCTTTGGCGGCTTTATGGTCGGGCCGGGTTCACGGGAAACAGATGGATTAAGTAATTTTTTTAAGCCGTCCAGATTAGTAAACTTAGATCGTGATGGATTTTTATCTATTGAGTATGCCGGGCTGCCTTTTATAAAAAGGCATTGGTCGCCTACACTCTCGGTTTCCGTTTTTAATCTTAAGCGAAATGTAAGTGACGGACTGGAGATTGAAGATTACGCTTGTACCGCTTGTCTGCCCGATTCAACGACTACCGACATTGCTTATTATATATTTCAGGTCGAAATAAGCTTACTCAGCAAGTTAAACCGATTTAGCCTAGTTGAGCTTGGCTACCACTATAGTCCTTACCGTGTATCTACCGAACCTTTTTATTCAAGAGAATTTCAACAACAAGTGCCGGGTTCGACAGCTCGCTATTATATTGGTAGCACGATGACAGCCGCCTATCATATTCAGGCGGAAACACCACACAGGCATAGCGATGTGGCACCGATAGGACTGGAAGGCAACATTCGTTACAGTTATCAGCCAAGCAGCCTGCTGGATAGCTATGATATTACAGACGGCACCTTGGTGCCTGTTTATAAGGATTATAAAAACCATTCCTTTGAATTTGATGCCCGGCTGGGCTTCCGGAAATTTGGCCAGAACTTCTCCTTCAGTTCCCGGTTTTTCAGCTATCTTAATCCCCCTGGCGATACCTTTTTCCTGGATTATATTGGCGGATTGCCGGCCATGCGTAGTTATCCCTTTTTTGCTTTAGGCGGAACAACTACAGCATATAGCCAGCTTTCATGGTATCTGCCTTTAGTAACAGGGATAGAAAAACAATATGGGCGGCTTACCCCCCAAAAGATCTTCCTGCGACTTTTTGCAGAAGCGGGAAACGGTTGGGGCAGTGATCTGAACACAGGTAATAATATAAAAAAAGGGGTTGGAGCCGAGCTGCGGTTCAGCCTCAATTCTTATTACCTTTTCCCAACACGGTTCTTTATAAGCGGGGCATATGGCTTTGATCGATTTGATATGCAGTTGCCTGAAGATTTTATTACTACCGGCGAATCCGACCATGTATCGTATGGTGGAGAATTATTATTTAACTTTGGGTTGTTGTTTGACTTTGATATTTAACAGGGCTGCATAAATGAAGCATTTATATATTTTTACCTTGATTATTACATTAACTGCCAATGCGATGGCGCAAACAGAAGAGGTAACACCCTCTGACATGCGCTACAGCTCCATTCTTCCCGGTCCTTCCAGCATGTTTTATCAATCGGGCGAAGAAATTGACAACAGGCCCATATTAGGCACTATCGCTAAGAAACCAGGGTATACTTTCCTTGCCTCAGCCGTACTACCCGGACTTGGGCAAGCAGCTAACAAGCAGTGGTGGAAAACCGGCATCATCTTAGCAATTGAAGCTGCCGCAATTGGTGTATATGCACACAAAAAAAATATTGGTCGCAGTGGGGAACGTGAATATGAACGTTTTGCCGACAGCAGATGGAGTGTTGTGCAATATGCCGACTGGCTTGTAGATACCTATAAATACGAAAAAGATGATGTGTTAAATCCGGAATATCAGGGTCAAGAAGAATTCCCTGAAGCGACATTCAATACGGCACAAGATTGGAAAATCATCAATATTGACGGACTTAGGGAGCTGGAAAGAAAATCTATTTACGGTGATACCGGATACAACTTTTCTCATGAAATGCCGGGGTATGGTTCCCAGCAGTATTATGAGCTCGTTAGTAAATACTTCCAATACGGGCCGGGCTGGGCAGATTGGAATGATCCTTTAGGCGGTGGTCGAATGATCGCCGATGAGGCGTTTATGTCGGATAATTGGTTAGAGCACGCCCGTATAGGATACAGTTTTAATAATGATCTGGGCATTGCCAGTAATATGCTTACCTTATTGGTAGTTAACCATTTCGTATCCGCATTCGATGCCTATTTCACCTCCATGTTACGCAATAGTCGGCTTCAGGCAACGGCATCCATGCGAAACGGGCCGCAACTTCGTTTATCCTATAATTTTTAGCATGCACTCTATACAAAAAACTTCTTACCTTACGGCATGATAAAGTATCTAAAAGCATTATTTACCGACCCGAAAATATATATATTAGCCGGCGGGCTAATTGTACTGGGTGTTACCAGCATCTTGTTATTTGATCGCGTGTTAATGCCTAATTATACGATGCACAGCGAGAGCTTAACAGTGCCAGACGTTACCCGCGTGTCACTGGAAGAAGCCGAGAATATATTAGAGGATCATGGCCTGCGGTATGAATTGCATGGCAAGCGTTCGAATGATGCTTACCCGCCTGATTTTGTGATAGATCAGACACCATCGGCTTCTTTTCAGGTAAAGCCGAACCGTAAAGTTTACCTGACCATCAACACAACTGAAAGTCCAACGGTTACTGTGCCTGAATTAATTAATCTATCTCAAAGGAATGCCGAAATTCAACTTCAAAACCATGGATTGAGTGTTGGAATGATTACTATGGAATCATCCCGATATAAGAACAGCGTATTAAAACAATCAGTCACCCCAGGACGCTCAGTAGAACAGGGAACAGTTGTTGACCTGGTTATAGGTGATGGTCTTGGAGATCGCCTTGTAGAACTACCTGATCTTACGGGTTTGAGCTTATCAGAAGCTCAGGAACAACTTAATGATGCTGAGCTAAGAACCGGCTCTATTGAATTTAAAAAAAATGACGAATATGCACCAGGTTTTGTTCTTTCCTTCTCCGATAACAACCAAGACAGAGTTTATGAAGGAACTACCATTGATCTGGTAGTCTCCGAAAAGATCGATTCTCAGGAGGAATCAGAATCTGCGCCTTTAATTGAAGACGACTAGTCACAACATCATGAAATTTAATCTTCCCCTGGTTGCACCATCGATCCTTGCTGCCGATTATACCCATTTAAAACAAGATATTCAGGATACCATTAAAGGTGGTGCCGAATGGATTCATTGTGACGTTATGGATGGCCATTTTGTGCCAATCATTAGCTCTGGTCCCATGATTATTAGTGCCGCCAAACGTAGCTGCAATGTTTTGCTGGATGTTCATTTAATGGTTTATAACCCGGACCAGTACATTACTGATTTTGCTAAAGCAGGTGCAGGAATAATCTCCGTGCATTGTGAAGCTACGCCTCATATCCACCGCTCTATTCAGCTTATTAAAGAATCAGGCGTTGAAGCCGGTGTAGCTATTAATCCCGGCACACCTTTAGAAATGATCGAACCTGTTCTGGATGATGTAAATCTGGTTGTTTTAATGAGCGTGAACCCCGGGTTCGGCGGACAAAAATTTATAGAATCGACCTACAAGCGATTAATTGATTTAAAAAGAATGCGTGATGAGCGAAATTCTACCTTTCTAATTGAAATTGATGGCGGTGTCACTCCTGAAAATATTGAAAAGATTTCCAATGCCGGCGCCGATATTATTGTTGCCGGTACCAGTGTATTCAAAACAGATGATATTACCCAGCGAATGAGGGATTTGACCCATAGAGCCCGGCTAGGGAAGTCTACCTTGGTCTGAATTTAGTATCAGCCATTTGCTTTGCTGATAAGCCGGGTTCTTCTGCCCATGCACCAAACCTACCATACCCTGAGGTAATCCTTCAGGGTTATATATTCCGGGGTCCAGCATAGCTATTTGAGCCCCGAATTCTTCATTCAATACTTTTATAAATTCATTGGCTATGTAGGCATGTCCCATCCGGCTAGGATGCACGCCATCCAGACTAAATAAACCACCAAATAAGCCCGGTTCAAACCCATCAATTCCCTCTTCTGCTATTTGGTCATAAAAGGTATTCATATCAGCTACTGCAATATTATCGGATTGGCCAGCCGATTTAATTATTTCATTATAGCCACTAATTGCTCTTGCAATTTCTGCTTTTTGTGAATCTGTAAGCCAAAGCTCATCATCTAAAGGGTTAGAAGCGTCTAAACCCATGGGCAGATTATCATTCAGGGGATCCATAAACAGCCAGTCCAGTAGTATATTTTCTGATCCGCGTATTGCCCGTACTTCCCCCTCAGGAGTTGTTCCATAAAAAGTGAGCGTGTCTTGCCAAACACTCCCCTCGCCAGATTGATTAAAAATAAATCCTCTGGTGCCATCGCTTTTTATTACCCCGACTTCCGTAACAAAAGGTATGCTGGTTACATCAGGCACCGTTCCAAGTATTATTTTGGTATTGGTATCTTCAAAAGGTTTAAGCAGATCTTCCAATACACTTTTAAATCCAGGTACAGGAATTATTGGCACATCTTCCAGGGGATATGGTGGCGTTATACCGCCACTTAATGCAGCCCCCAATACTTCGTTATTTCCAACCCACAAGATTACTAAAGTAGGATCTATTTCCAGTGCCTGCTCCAGCTGCGGGCCTCGATCCCGCAGGGGTATGGAGAACAGAGGATTAATCTGCCCCAATACATTAATTGTAGTGTGTGTCTGCAGTACATCCAAGCCCATGAAACCGGGAACTGACAGGTTGTTATAATTGGAATCAACTTCCGCGTTTTTAGCACGAAGAGCTTCACTGGTAAAAATATTTTCAGGTGGCGTAAATTCATACCTTAATACCGGCGTACCGTCTTCATATTCGCCCACTTGTTCAGTTGCTATAATTTCGGCGGGCACGGGATTTCCAGGCTCCTTTATTTTGCCGAGTAAAAACTGGTGCTCCATAGGATCATCTCCTACCCTGCCGTCTCCATATATTTGGCGGGCGATTTGCGTGGCATAGGAGTGGCGAAGACCATCATAGGTCCACCCACCATCGATAATACCTGCCGTTAGTGAATTTCCCATAGCAACAATACGACTTGCATCCAGATCGCCTGTTCTTACAGTCTCATCCGGATTTTTTTCATCAATGATATCACAGCTCCAAATAACTGCAGCAACTACTATTGCAAGACTGAATTTTTTTATATGCCTCATAATTCATACTTTCTTTAATACACAGGTGGGTGTAATTAATGATAGAACACTGAATATATACCCGATGCCGACAATACAGACACAAACACTTCTCCCGACGACTTCACGTTACCAACATATAAACTTGAATAATAATTACAATCTATTGAATAGTTCCTCAGAATTAAATTTGAACGAGCAAAGTATTATCATTGAGGGGGTTGACCCGGTAATAATTTTTGGTCTAAATGATGAAATATTAAAAAAGATTGATGATGCTTATCCTGATGCACGTTTGACTGCTCGCGGAAATGAATTAAAGGTTACAGGAAGCCAGGATAACTTTAATGAAGTTAAATCAATTGTACAAGAACTTATCCGGGTAGCAAAACGAACAAAGACAGTTTCTGAGCAAGATGTTAATACAGTCATAGCTTTAAAAAAAAGTGATCAGATTATAGAGGGTAAAGAAGTATCTGCTGATGAAATATTGCTTCATACTCATTTGGGTGCAGCCATACGTGCAAAAACACCAGGACAAAAGCGAATAGTGGATGCCACTAAAGAACATGATATTGTTTTCGCCATCGGACCTGCCGGAACGGGTAAAACATACACATCCGTTGCCCTTGCCGTACGTGCCCTAAAAGAACGTAAAATTAAGAAAATCGTGCTTGTACGTCCCGCTGTCGAAGCGGGTGAAAGCCTTGGATTTTTACCCGGAGACTTAAAGGAAAAAATAGATCCGTACCTGCGGCCTTTATACGATGCCCTGGAAGAAATGATTGAATTTGAACGACTTGAACAAAATTTATCCAGGAATATAATAGAGATTGCCCCTCTTGCCTATATGCGAGGTCGCACACTCAATAACGCCTATGTTATTTTGGATGAAGCACAAAATGCAACTCAAATTCAAATGAAGATGTTTCTTACACGGCTTGGGCTGAACAGCCGTGCCATTGTAACCGGAGACATCACGCAAACAGACCTCCCAAAAAGACAGGAATCTGGTTTGATGACCGTACAAAAGGTTCTCGAACAAGTAGAAGGGGTTTCTTTTGTTCATCTGGGTCAGGAAGACGTCGTGCGCCACAAACTGGTTCGCGATATTATTGATGCGTATGAAAAGCATCAAGGATAACTGATTCATGTTATAAGCCTAACCTGTGTACTTACGACAATAGTTAATATTATTTTAGAGTGAATTATGTCAACAAAATCCGTTACAGCCGCCGCCCTTTATGAAGGGACATATTCGGTAGGTCTTGATAAAGAGTTTGTCCGTATTGACCCGGATGACCCGCCAAAGCCTCGAAGCCTTAAGTTATCCCTGAATCCATTTCTAATTAAAAACTCAGGACAAAACCTGTTAATCGATGCCGGACCCGGATTTTATGGTCCGGAAAATCATAAACAATGGATGCAGAATAATCTTGCCGAACATAATTTGACTACAGAAGATATTACCGACGTCTTTTGTAGTCATCTGCACTCCGATCACATCGGGGGCCTTGCTAATAAAGGGGATGATGGTGAATGGGAGTTAACCTTTCTTAATGCCAAGGTCTGGGTTCAACAAGATGATTGGGAAAAAGCGGTAGCAACCGATACCAAGGATGATCTGAGAGGCCAATTCATTCAGTTTGTGAACCGGAAAGCCGATCTCCAGTACCTTCTCCATGGCGATAAACCCTATCCTGAAATAAGTGTAGAAGTGATTGGTGGACATACCAAATACAGCTTGGCACTATATTTAGATTTTGGGATCGATAAGTTTCTGATGGCGGGAGACGTACTAGCCACACAAGGAGAAGTGAACAGAAAGTTTGCTGCAAAATATGATTATGACGGTAAGGCAAGTATGAAAATCAGGGAACACCTGATACAAAAAGCGTATGAGGAAGGTTTTATAATCTTAGCCTATCACAATACAAAAACACCTATGTTTCGCCTTGTTGATTATATGGAAAATAAAGGATATATAATTGAAGCAGTAGAATAATTATTTTCCACAATTATTCCGGAAAATAAAAAAGGCCGTCCATGCTTCATGGACGGCCTTTTTTATTTATACCTTTTCAGGCTTTATTTTAAAGATGCTTGCCTTGCGTAGGCTTTCAATTCTTGTACATCAGGCCATAAAGTTCGAGCCACACGTACGGCATCATCAAGCTCTGAATTTATGATAGGGTAAAAATATTCATTACCCCAAACTTGTCTTGCTATTTCAGCTTTAATATAGCTTTCCGAGGATTTAATATCTTCATTATAACGCTCTTTGCTAATATGGAGAGAGTCATTCTGAATTTTAGGTGCAGATAAAGTGTCCGAAAATACCAGGCCTTTAGAAACCATTAGATTCTGAACCTGCTCACGATCCTCTTCTGATAAGTTAAAATCCGTTTGAAATTCTTTAAAACGATCTTCCCATTCGTCACGGAACTTATCATTGTTGTTGTCCAAATAATTACGCACAAATTGTGACGCAATATTACGGCTGCGCATCAAGGTGTATACATAGTTTGTCGAGGTATCGACAGGTACAACATGATCTGGAACAACACCACCACCACCATATACTGCACGTCCGGCAGATGTTTCGTAGGTCAACGAATCAGGGATACTGTTTGTAAAGTTTTCAATGTCACCGGATTTCCGCTCGCGTATCTCATAAGCATATTCTTCGCGCCCTTGTGAGTAAGGCTTTTGAATAAGCCTACCTGAGGGAGTGTTATACCTGGATATGGTTACCCTGATATTGCTGTCATCAGGAAGTTCATATTGCTGCTGAACAAGTCCCTTGCCAAATGTTCGTCGACCCACAATAAGGGCGCGATCATGATCTTGTAACGCTCCACTGACAATTTCACTTCCCGATGCTGAACCTTCATCAACCAGCATAATTATTGGCATATCCATATAGCGGCCATTTCTATTGGCTCTGTAATTGGAAGTAAACCTGGAGTGCCGGCTTTCAGTTGCCACCAAACTTGTGCCACGGGGGAAAAATTCATTTGTAATACGAACTGCCTGTTCCAAATAACCGCCGGGGTTACCTCGCATATCCAACATCAGACGCTCCATACCCAATTCATCAAGCTTACTCATTGCACTTATAAATTCCTGATGTGTAGTGGCAGCAAAACGACTTACGCGCACATACCCCGTATTTTCGTCCAGCATGTAAGATGCATCAACGGTATGGAGTGGAATGTCATCACGTATAATATCAAAATTGATAAGATCAGAATTTAAAGGCCGCTTTATTCCCACTTTCACTGTAGAACCTTTAGGACCTCGCAAGGTGTTGGCAACATCTCGTTCAGTGAAACCTACGGAACTGCTATCATCAATTTGTACAATCCGGTCACCCGATCGAATACCGAGCTGATCACTAGGTCCGCCCGAAATGGCCGTAACTACAGTAATGGTGTCATTACGAACTTCAAATTGAATTCCAATCCCCTGGAATTTACCGGTAAATTCTTCTTCAATTCTATCACTTTGCTCCGATTCTATATAAATGGAATGGGGGTCAAGCTTGTTGAACATACCTTTAATAGCATCTTCAACACGCTTGTCAATATCCTCATTAACAGCATTGTTAGCCATAAACTGGTAGGCTTTCTCAAAATTAGAGACTGATTCACGTAGGGAACCTATTTGCAAATCGGTAAAGTTTGTATCCAACGGGGTGTTATTCAGCGATAAGGTAGAATCTTGTAAATTACTTACAAAGCCACGTATGCTGTTCTTATATAGATCATCTATGTCGAGAATATCTACATAATTTTGGTAAATCTTGCTCTGGGCTTCCATGTACTTCTCGATGTTTTGCTCATCACTGTTTTTACCGGCAAATATGCTTTCAAAACCAGCGAACCATGCGAAAAACAGAACAAGAATAGTTGCTATGTTAGGTGCGATGAATTTCTTGAATGTCATAGGTTAGATTTTTTTAATTATGATCAATGCGTACGTAACGCCCAGTCTACTCGAGTTGTTATAATTTTTTTTAATTTTTCCTTTATAAGTTAAAGAAAAACAGCAGATAATCCCTTTCACTGTAGATCATTAAGTGATAGCTTAAATATATTAAACAATGGTTACAATTTCTTAGGGAAATTGACAGCCTTTTTTCCTCAAAAGAGATAAATTGTAGTCATGCAATGACTCATCCGATTTGATCGTCGCCATGGTGAATTGCATTAATATTAAGGTTTTCTACATTAAGTAATTCTTAAAAGAAGTACAATTAAATAATGCAGAGATTCACCGAAAAAAGGGAGTAATTAAGGGCTGGAAAATGGCTTTAAGACTGGGGAAGGGCAAAACTGCTCCGAGGCTGTATCAAAAGTTCCAAAACTGCTCCGTGAGGCGTCCACGCCTCACGAGGAATGCACTCAGGATGCACGAGTGCACCCCCGGCAAGCGAGGACGCTTGCCTCAGCAGCCCATACTACAGCCTCTCAGCCACCTTTTGATACAGCCCGGGGTGGGGCTGCTAACTTGTACCGCAGGATAATGCCCTTACAGAATGTAATGGCTTAAATCCTGGTCTTTCACCAGTTTATCCAGTTGCTTGTTCACGTAAGCTTTATCTATTGTGATCTTGCCTTCTTTAATATCTTCAGGTATTGCAAACAGCAGCTCTTCGAGAACGGTTGAAAGTATGGTGTGCAACCGCCTGGCTCCAATATTCTCAACTGATTCGTTAACCTGGGCAGCAACACTGGCTATCTCTTTGATTGCCTCATCATCGAAATTCAATGTGATGCCTTCCGATGCAATCATCGCCTCGTATTGCTTCGTCAGGGCATTTTTTGGAGTCGTGAGAATGTCATAAAAATCTTTCTCGGTAAGGGAAACCATTTCTACACGTATAGGAAAGCGGCCCTGCAGTTCAGGAATCAAATCAGAAGGTTTTGATGTATGGAATGCCCCGGATGCCACAAATAAGATATGGTCGGTTTTAACCATGCCATGT
Source organism: Balneolales bacterium (assembly GCA_040878085.1). Taxonomy (GTDB): domain Bacteria; phylum Bacteroidota; class Rhodothermia; order Balneolales; family Natronogracilivirgulaceae; genus JBBDMU01. The sequence continues at coordinate 92,595 of JBBDMU010000009.1, read as the reverse complement.
TTCGTAGTGACATTTGATCCTTCTACTATAGGCAATAAATCTCGCTGTACACCCTGACGGCTCACGTCTGGTCCGCCTCCACGACCGTCGCCCGAGGTGCCGCCGGCAATTTTATCAATTTCATCAATGAAAACAATGCCGGAATTCTGCACCCGGATCAATGCCTCTTGTACTGCAGATTCATGGTCGATCAACTTCTCAGCCTCTTCGGCTAATAAAATTTCCCGGGCATCTTTAATTTTCATCTGCCGCTTCTTGGTTTTTTTCTGCGACAGGTTACCCATCATATCCTGCAGATTAATGCCCATCTCTTCCATGCCTCCGGGCCCGAATATCTGCATCATCGGCTGACCGCCCGCTTTGACATCCATCTCAATTTTCCGGTCTTCCATCTCCCCATTTTTAAGCTTCTGGCGAAACTTATCACGGGTACGTTCATTCAGATCCTGATCAGTTGCCTGGGCCGGATCAAATTCAGACTCGGTTTTAAAGCCGGGGCTAGAAGGTGTAGATTTAGCCGGTGCTTTTTTCAGTGGCGGTATAAGCATGTCGAGGATGCGTTCTTCAACCAATTCTTCGGCTTTGCCTTTAACCCGCTCCTGCATCTCACTTTTGACCATAGTCAGGGCTATTTCAGTAAGATCACGGATCATGGATTCCACGTCACGGCCTACATAGCCAACTTCGGTATATTTAGACGCTTCTACTTTGATAAAAGGCGCTTTGGCAAGTCGCGCCAACCTACGCGCTATTTCGGTTTTCCCGACCCCGGTAGGGCCGATTAGTATAATGTTATTCGGCAGAATTTCATCACGGATCTGCTCATCGGAATTTAGTCTGCGCCAACGGTTACGCAAAGCAATGGCCACAGATTTTTTTGCCGAATCCTGGCTGACAATGTACTTGTCCAGTTCGGCAACAATTTGCCGGGGTGTGAAATTTGCCTCGAATTGTTTCTTGTTTGAATTACTCAATTTCCAGAATGGTTAGATTACGATTGGTGTAAATACAGATATCGGCAGCAGTTGATAATGATTCTTCAACCAGTTCTTTAGGGGATAAATGCACCGCATGTTTCTTTAACGAACGGGCGGCGGCCAAAGCATAAGAGCCACCACTCCCAATAGCCAAAATATTATCATCCATATCCATGACATCGCCCTGGCCGGATATCAACAGGCCTGTCTCGTTGTTCATGACAATAAGCAGGGCTTCCAGCTTTCTCAGGTATCGGTCGCTGCGCCAATCTTTAGCTAGCTCAACGGCCGCACGCTGGATATTCCCGTTAAATTGGTTGAGTTTTTCTTCAAAACGTTCGAAAAGGGTAAACGCATCGGCCGTAGATCCGGCAAAACCGGCAAGTACTTTGCCGTCATATAGTTTTCTTACTTTCTGTACAGTAGATTTAACGATTGTTTTATCCATCGTGGCCTGGCCGTCTGCACCCAGGGCTGCTTTTCCGTTATGGATAACTCCCAAAACGGTTGTTGCATCAAGATTAAAGCTCATAAAAAATATTTATATGGTTGCAATGAAGATCAAACGCCACTTTGGCAGGGTTCGATCAATAGCTTAAGAATAGAACGCAATTTAAAATAAAACAGTTGTTGCGTCCTTAGGATTTCGTAGAAGATGTAGTTTCCTCTTTTTCAGTCTGCCCCGCAGGCTTTTTCTTTGGAGGGCGACCCCGCCTGGCAGGCTTAGGTTTAGCTTCTTTTTTGTCGTCTTTACCTTTTACATTCTCCTGCTCCACTTTTGATGCTTGTTTAGACGTCTTGTCATCTGCTTTTGGGGCTTGTTTAGGCGCCTTCACTTCATCCTTTTGTTCTGCTTTGGCCGCTTGTTTAGGCGCCTTCACTTCATCCTTTTGTTCTGCTTTGGCCGCTTGTTTAGGCGCCTTCACTTCATCCTTTTGTTCTGGCTTGGCCGTTTGTTTAGGCGCCTTATCTTCATCCTTCTGTTCTGGCTTGGCCGTTTGTTTAGGCGCCTTATCTTCATCTTTTTGCTCTGCTTTGGCCGCTTGCTTAGGCGTCTTCTCCTCAACCTTCTGTTCTGCCTTGGCAGGTTGTTCAGGCGCCTTTTCTTTATCCTTTTGCTCTGGACTGGCAGGTTGATTAGGCGTTTTCACCTCAACCTGGTCTGATTTTGCAATCGGTTTAGCAGTTTGTTCGTCTTTTTTAGCTTCGCCGGAAGCCTCAGTTTCTTTCTCCTGCTTAGCTTTTTTAACTTCTTTATTCTCTGCCTTTGCGGCTTCTTCTTTTTCTTTCTTCAGCCGGTGTTCGCGGGCTACCTCAATAGCCGACCGTGGTTTATCAGCCGTTTCAGAGGCCTGTTCTTTCTCCGGTTTTTTTTCAACAGCTTTTGCTGTTGTTTCCTGTTGTTTCTGTTCATTTATACTTTCTTGCTGCTGCGCATCTTTTTTATCCTTCTTGTAGTACTTAGATCCTACGCGGCCTTTTTGAGGTGCCGCTTTCTCCTGGGTCTGCTCTTTTTTATCGGATGCAGCAGCACCGGAAGCTTTTGACCGTGATGACGGTTTTCGTGGAGCCGGACCCGGCTTGGGCTTAGTGTCTTTCTTCTCTTCCCGCTTTGCCCCTTGTTTGCCACGAGATGGCTGAGACTTATTTGGCGATGAATCCCGCTTATAGACATCAATATCAGCCCCTTCTTTTTTCTCTGGCTCCATTTCAGCTATGGATTGCTCATTTTGTTTAATAGCATCCTCCAGAGACTGATCTTTCATTACGGCCTCTGTTATTTCAATATCAGAACCCGGAAGCATACACCTGAAATCATTAAGGGATATCGTATCGTCAGGAAATATGGAAATATACATGAGCCGCTTAGCCATCCACCTTAATTTCTGACTGATGAATCCACTGGTTAACAGCGAGTGCAGGTAAGGGTTTACGTACAAATCAATATTGCGGTGTTTATAGGTATACCGGTATTTGGTAAGCCAGCTTTCAATATCAGCAACAATGGTATTTTGGCTCACAATAGTGCCCGATCCGCCGCACATGGGGCATACCTTAGAAACGGAATTAACCACACTGGGGCGAATTCTCTGCCGTGTGATTTGTACCAAACCAAAATCGCTCATATGGAGCAGGTTGGTTTTGGCCCGGTCTTTACGGAATTCCCGTTTCAGTTCATCAAATATTTTTTTCCGGTTGGCATCATCCCACAGGTCGATAAAATCAACAACTATAATGCCTCCTATATCACGGAGCCTGAGTTGTTTGGCTATCTCACGAGCCGCCTCTAAATTGGTTTTCAGGGAGTTGTCTTCCTGATTCTTTTTCGCGGCATAACGTCCGGAATTCACATCAACCACATACATGGCTTCCGTTTGCTCAAAGATCAAATAGCCCCCGCTCGGCATTTTTACCCGCGGACTGAACACAGAGTCAACATCTTTCCCTATTTTCATGTAGTCAAAGACGTGTTCGGAACCCTTATACAGCTGAATACTGGGCACCATCGAAGGAGCAACTCTGGATACATAAGATTTGATTGACTTGTACAGTTTTGAGTCATCAATCAATATCCTGTCGTAATCTTTAGCAAATAGATCTCGAACAAGGCTTTCCGTCATATCCAGGTCGCGGTGCAGAAGCTCGGGAGGCTTGGCGGATTTAAGCTTTTCCTGGAGGGTTTCCCATTTGTTGATTACATCTTTGAGATCTTCGTGCAGTGCTTCATCCGGCTGCCCATCCGCTACTGTACGTATAATAACGCCAAAACCTTCCGGTAGCACATCAGAAACCACTTGCCGTAGCCTGCGCCGCTCTTTATAGCTGCGAATACGTTTGGACACGCCTACATAATCGCCCATGGGCATCAATACGAGAAAACGTCCGGCCAGGGAAATATTAGTGGTTACACGGGGGCCTTTCGAACCTATCGGTTCTTTGGCAATTTGTACCAGTAGTTTCTGTTTTTGCTGCAATAAGGCGCCCGAACGGTTTTGCAGTTCGGAGACGGATGGAGTTTTACCGTCGCCATTATCACTTTGAACCTGCTGAGCCTTAACTTTTTCGAAATTTTTGGGTAAGGCATTCTTGCCATTCAGCCAGACGATGTACTCTTCCAGGTGCTCTCCGGTATCGGAAAAGTGAAGAAAGGCGTCGCGGGTAGTTCCCATATTAATAAAGGCAGCTCTGATGCCGGCCATTACTTTATGAACTTCCGCTAAATATATATCTCCAACGGTGCGTTGGTTTTCAGGTGACTCTATAAAAAGTTGAGCTAATTCACCATTTTCGATCAAGGCTATGCGCGTCTGTTTGTCCGCCGCATGGACTATAATTTGGTTTTTCATGATGGTTTGGGATTGAGAAGTATTGGCTACCCAACATGCTGTATTCCACTGAATCCCAAAAAGTCGCTTCTAAAAAATCTGTGTAATATAATTTCATAGTGGTTAATACGGGGGGATAAACAATCAATGCTTCTATTAGTTTCTGTAATTATTTTAATTTTTTAACCTGAATTGAAAAAAAGGTGAGACTGATTAATGCTTTTATGATCTCTAACGCAATTCAAGGTTATTCCTATAACAAAATAGTCACGAATTTGGGACATATATATGTTCTGTATCACCAGAACATAAAAAAATTGAATTCTGTTTCCATTATATACTTACGAAAACTTATCATCAACATATTTATTGTAAATATACTACAATAGCAGGTCTTTAGGAAATTTTACTTTATTGCTGGTTCCCCAACAAATAACCCAATATTTCTATTACGCCAATTTATCCATTCTTTGCCCCTGTTTTTCTCCAATAAATTGGGATGCCATATGGACACCGTCTCAAATATTACCAGCTATTGGTGATAATATCCTTCATATTTTGTATTATCTGAATCTTTTAAAACTGTAAACGCAATATAGTCTTCTTATCATGAGCAGTAACTTGAACAAATACAGCCGCAGATTAACCCAGGAACGGGCCCAGGTTGGCTCCCAAGCTATGCTACACGCAGCCGGCCTCACCGAAGATGATTTTGAGAAAGCCCAAATCGGCATTGCCAGTATGGGCTGGGAAGGAAATCCTTGCAATATGCACCTTAATGAACTCGCCCGCAGTGTTAAAACCGGGGTTCAGGAAGCTGACATGATTGGGTTCATTTATAATACCATTGGAGTAAGTGATGGTATTTCTATGGGCACCGAAGGAATGAAATACTCGCTGCAATCCCGGGATATTATTGCCGATTCTATAGAAACTGTGGTTCGCGCCCAATGGCATGATGGCCTGATCGCCCTGCCGGGATGTGATAAGAATATGCCGGGCTCCATAATGGCGATGGGCAGGGTCAATCGTCCTGCAATTATGGTATATGGCGGTTCCATTCAGCCCGGTTTTCTAAACGATAAGAAACTGGATGTTGTTTCCGCTTTTGAAGCCTACGGCCAATACCTTTCCAAAGAAGTTGATGAAGAAGGCCTCAAAAAGGTTCTTAAACATGCCTGTCCTGGCGCCGGCGCCTGTGGGGGCATGTATACAGCCAATACCATGGCCTCGGCCATTGAAACACTGGGAATGAGCCTCCCCTACAGCTCCTCCACTCCCGCCATTGCCAAAGAAAAAGCCCAGGAGTGCGTCCGTGCCGGTAAAGCGCTCAGGCACCTGCTTGAAATAGATCTCAAGTCGAACGACATCATGACCCGAAAGGCATTTGAAAATGCGATCACAATTGCCGTCGCTTTGGGTGGCTCTACCAACGCCGTACTTCATATAATCGCCATGGCGAAAGCTGTGGGCGTGCCCCTGACCATCGACGACTTCCAGGATATCTCCCAAAGAACACCATTGCTTGCAGACCTTAAACCAAGCGGCAAATATGTTATGGAAGATCTTAACCGCGTAGGCGGCGTACCCGCCGTGCAAAAGCTCCTGCTCGAAGAAGGTTATTTGCATGGTGATTGCATGACCGTGACCGGAAAAACCCTGGAAGAAAACCTGGAAGAACTTCCCGGCTTGTTTGAAGAGCAAAACATTATCCATCCCGTTAGCGATCCTATTAAGCAAACAGGACATTTGAATATTTTGTATGGAAATCTGGCCTCGGAAGGTTCCGTTGCAAAAATCACCGGCAAAGAAGGCACCAAATTCTCCGGATCGGCGCGCGTCTATAACTCAGAAGAAGAATGCCTGGTAGGCATTAAAAGTAATGAAGTGGTAGCCGGAGATGTTGTTATCATCCGTTATGAAGGCCCTAAAGGCGGGCCGGGCATGCGGGAAATGCTTTCCATCACGGCGGCTATAATGGGCGCCAAGCTTGGAAACAGCGTGGCGCTGGTAACCGACGGCCGCTTTTCGGGCGGAACCCACGGCTTTGTTGTGGGGCACGTAACCCCTGAAGCTCAGGAAGGCGGCTTAATTGCCATCGTTGAAAACGGCGACCCTATTATCATCGATGCCGAAGAAAACTCCATTATCCTTGATGTATCGGCAGATGAAATCCAGAAAAGATTAAAAGCCTGGACACCTCCACCTTTTAAAGTGAATTCCGGGGTACTGTACAAATACATCAAAATGGTTTCCTCAGCCTCAGAAGGATGCGTAACTGACGAGTGAACTTCTATCCAACACTACACCTAACCCATATCAAAACCATATCAAGGCTATAAATATACAGTGTTGATATGGCTTTGATACAGTGTTGATACAGCTTTGATATAGGGTCGTTTTAGGGAAGATTACCGGTGGTTAATCGAATGCCAAGGCAGGATGTTTTATATATAATTAGCTTTGGCGTATTATAGTTAAACTAACAAGTACAGTTTAAACACTAATTAATCCTTTGGATTTTGTTATCGCTAATAAATAGTGCTGTTGTAATAAATACGGCCGCAAGCGGTAATTTTGGCAAACAATTTGCCGGATATTCTCATATATCCGCTGAAGCCAACATTTGCTTTATTGCAAGGCGAAGGAGCAGGAGTCTTTAATGGAATGGTTTGTAAAATGGGGGAAATACCTGGCGTTGCCGCAGCAACGTATATAATAATATAGGCAGAATTATATAATCGTTCTTACCACATGGGCAAGAAACTTAAACTCGATTTGCATGAGATCTACAATAAAGGATATAAAATTAACCAGTCTCTTGATGATGTGATCGAAGAAGCAATAGAGAAAAAAATAAAGACTGTAGAAATCATCCCCGGAAAAGGAAGTGGACAGCTCAAGAAGAAAGTGTTAAAGTTTCTTGAACAGCCTCATATTAAGCAAAAGTATCACCGTATTGATAAAGATTCAAAGAATTTCGGCAGGCTTTTTGTTCATTTTAAATTTTAACATTTCCATCTTTGGTTCTGATTTCCTTGATCATTGCCCGGCGCTGTAGCGGGTTAGCTTGTCTTTTCGATCCAGAACGTAAAGCGTACGCCCGTCATCGGTAACATAGAGCCCATTCAAAGGTACCATCCACTATATGGCCGGTGATGGAGCAGGCGGAAGTAACAAAAATCACTGCTATAAATATGGCAATAGGGTTTCGTTTCATGGGGAAATAAATTGGAATAATAATTATAGAAAGGGGAAAGCAAATGGATTATGCTGATAAAATATACCAAAGCAAATATCCATTTGACTTCAAATGCGGCTACAAAAAAAACCGCTTATATCTATTGTCTTACTGCCAACAATCATTGGTTTTAACACAAAAGAATATAAGCGGACTGTTGGCGTCTTATATATCAAAAGGTATTCGTGTTCCGACACTTAAAACGAGCTGATCGAAATCACTGATCACGAATTTCAACTCTCCATAGAGGCTTCCAAAATCGGCCAAATATTCTGCTCCCCCGCCAATATTGAGACCTGTGGAAGAACCGGAAGTACTCATACCACCAAAGAATTCATTGCCATCGACATTAACGGAGCTTGTTGAATGATTTATTCCACCAAGTGCATATGCTGAAATTTCATCTTCTTCATAGAATAAATAATTGCCGTTAATATTAAATTCACTAAATCTGGAACTGCCGCCATCATAGCTTTCCGGGAAAAAATAAGTGTATTCTAGACCGGCACGAATTTGCTCATTAGCAGGGATTGTATAATAGCCATTAGCCTGAATCCCTAATCTTTCAATATTAGTACCATAGGCCAACCCCCCTCCGGCTTTTATTTGTGCATTGGCTTCTGTGGCAGCCATTAAACCAAAAGCCAATAAAATAAGTGCCAGGCTTATATTAAGTTTATATATCGATTTCATTATAATGTTATTTGTTAGGTTATAGATTAATGAACTATTTTTCTGCAAATCTTTTTAAAAAAGATATTTCTTAGTTTTCTTCTTTCAATCCCTAATAAAACATAGGTGACTGATTAGTATCAAACAGGTTATGATAAGTATAAAACATTTTCACATAAATTACTTATAAACTATGTTCTCAAATTATCACCCTGTTTTTTTTAAATGTGTATTCCAAGGTTTATTAGCCAAACTTTTTTAGTTTATGGCGCTAATTGGCTTCGTCTCTTTCCAGATGGAGCAGGTAATGGATCAGGTTATTTTGTTGTTCCTGAGTAAAATCATTTTCTTCATCTACCCAAAACTCATGGCCAATTCCTCGCACGTTAACTTCAGCTAACGCCGGCATTCTTTGATTTGCACTCAGCACACGTTCGCGCAGGTTTCTATCAAACAAAGCACGTAAACTTTCTCCCGGGTCCGCCGGAATCCCCCTGAACAGGGTGCCTGGCAAACCAAGTTGAGTATTGGCATCAGCGCCAACAGCTACACCACCATCGTGCAGGTATGGGGCCGTCCAGTTCAAACCAAGCAAGCCTTTCACTTTATATCCGCCGTCGGTGCCAGCAATAGCCCAGGCTAGTTCAATTTGATCCTGATCGACAATATCCATGGGGATATCTATTGTTCGGGTTCCCGGTGGAACTGGAATATTTGTATCGAATGGATAGGCTGTGGGCGGAACTAAAATTTCTTCCAATTCATCAAAAGCTCTTGCCCTTATCGGCTCCGTGCCCACTTCTTCTACAGGAAGGACTTGGTTATTGGTAAATGCCGGCCCGGAATGGCAATCTTGGCATCCTGCATCCAAAAATACACGTCTGCCTTGAATGATTCTTGAGGTTGATGTCGATTCATGAGGAGGTGGTGGGACCAGCGTATTTTGAAACGCCGAAATAGCATTAATTTCTTCCCATACCGTGTGTCCCGGTGTACCAACCCAAAGCCCATTTGGGGTCACAAACGAAGCCAGCGGATAACTTGGAAGGGTAACGGCATTACTGGAAACTGGTGAATTTTCAGTAGGATTTGCACGTGCGAAAAATTCAGCAGGCGTTTCATCATTTTCTGAAGTATAACGGTAGTTTTCATGGGCGGCATTTTGCAAAAGCGTCCCCAGATAAACTTCACGGTCGATGCCATACAACCGGTGAAATGCCTCCGTATCAGCAAATTTATCAGAATTCAGCCCGTGAACATTGTTGTTTAGCATAGATAAGCCACGAAAAGGACCGACCATGGCAAACCCTGTCCAGCCATAGGGAAAATCACCCAATGTAAACGAATCGGGATTTCGGGTTGGCGTAGCGCGGGTTTCATTGGAGGAATCAAAACTACCGGGTGGCCAGTTTACGAGTGTTGAATCAACGGCATTCTCCAATGAATCCGGGTCCGGCAGATTATGCATTTCACCATCCGACCCCATGACCTGCATACTGTTATCCGTTATAAATCTCTGCAGATCATCTATATCTGTATTGGCAAAATAGGAAGCAGAGTTAGTGCCCATGGCCAAAAGCAGACCGGCGTTTAGATTATTATTGGGGGCTCCTTCTATTATCTGTTCCGAAACCGGATCATATGCGCTGTGACAGGCTGCGCAGGTAATACCCATCATAGGCCTGCCCCTCTGAAAGCGCAGCTTCATGCCGAGCGGCATATAAGCTCCGCGGCCTACATCAATGCCTGTATTAATAATATCACCCTCGTTTATTTCTCTGCCGCCCACAATGGCATCCCGGGCAGCCCTTACCTGAAGATTATTTGTGCCGCGCCCTCGCAAACTGATAAGTGCCCGGGTAACCCCCCAAAAGCTCATAGGGCCATTCATTGCACCAATTATATCGGTAAAAAAAAATTCATTATTAAACGTCTCCTCATAAAAAGCCCTGCGTCCTAACTCCAGCAAATCGTCGTCTATCAGAACCGCTCCATTGCCCGGTGTGAGATTCCGCTGACCTAATTCTGTCTGGAGCAAACTATCGGCTTCATCATGGGAGATGGGTACACCCCAGAAATCATAAGCCTGCTCAGTATTTCCTCTTTCAGGATTCAGAACTTTAGACATAGGCGGGGTATATGCATAATTCCAGTCGCCCAGGAAAAAAACTATAACCAGTACAATGATCAACACTAAAGGGGTAAGCCAGGCAATTCTTTTGATTGACCATCCCCTTCTGCTATCATTTTCTCTCTTGTCTTCATCGCTCATAATGTTTTCAAAAACTCTTGTGCTATTGTTTTATCCACTCATGACATTACAGATACCTATCTCAATGAAACATATATTTTATGCTTTAGAAAACCCGGTGATGAAGTTGTCAAAAATTGCTATTGGTCTTCATAGTTTTCATTCCAACAGGATTCTTCGCCATTTTTGGTGATACAGCCGGAGCCGGTGGCATTATTCCAGTGGATCTCACTTTCTGTCTGCCCACTATCTTTAAAAATCAGGGAGCTCATAGTTCCATCAACTTCATATAAGATTTGAGATGCATCAAATTCATCTTCTGAAAGTTCGAATTTAATATAAACAGGTACATCATCCTCCTTTTCGAAAGTAAGCGTACCTAAAGCCTCGTCAGGATTGTCCATATTATAGATCGTCCATCTGCCTTCCTGGCCATCAGCCGAAATTATTGCCCGTAGGAACAAGGCATTTTCAATATTGTCTTCTGCTGTTTGCAGGGAAAAGCGTAACTGCCAATCGGTATCTCCATTCGCTAATTCATCGGCAGTTACAACAAAAGACATACCTTCGCCTTCAAATGCGTAAGAATACTCCCAGGTAAAAACTCCGTCTCGAAGTTCAGCGTCTCCCCACTGATTTTCCTGAAATAATATATTTGGCCATGTAGCCAGAGCCGTAAGTGATAATTCTGCAGCCCGAGCGGTATAGGCAGCTTCTGTATAACTGTTGCTGCTTTGCATGGCAGACGAGCTGTTGAGGGCGGCATCGAAAACTGATAAATCCATATCAATTTCGTTGAAATTTGGCGGCGGTGGTACGTCTTCTTTATTTAACCCGCTGACCGGATCATCACCGCAAGATGTAATTAATAGCGAAGGGAGTAATAACGATATGCTGAATAGAACAATACTGCCTTTTAATCTCATTATCTAATTTAATTAAAACTTTAATATTTTATGATCATATCCTAATTAACAAAAAATATATTTACCATGCCAACTATAGGGAAAATTTAATGATGACACTCTACATTTTCGAGAAAAGTTTCAATACTTAATTATATTAAATGGCAAAACTTCATATAATAGTAAAATTTCATGAAGTTTTATTCTTTATTGTAGAAGCGCTTCCTTTATTTAAATAATATATCGGATAGACCTGATAATATCATTATATTATATTTTATTGGAATGTATGCCTAAAATATTAAGGTTGTATTGGTTTGTAAATTAAGTTCCGATAATATTATTTATGCGTAAAACCTTGACACTTTAATAAAAAATGGTAGCTTTATCTGAGGATACAGAAAATAATTACCATCACTTTTGAATCACTCTATCACATATTCAAGCAGTATCACCTCTTCGGCTCCCGGCTGGAAGGATGCCGTGCGTTTGATAGAAAATCCTCTTTTCTCCCCATCTATTTTGATTTCGATAGTTAGCATACACATTCTACTAATTACTCTAATTATCCTAGGAATTAACCCTGAGCTACTAATTAGCTAAACCCCAGAGGTCATTCCTAAGCCTGTCTTTTAAAGTGTAACAATTTATCAAAATAGACATCCAGGATTGACCTCTAAGGAAAGAATTATGAAAAAAACTCTCCGAACAGAAAATTCAATCCATCCTAATACAGAATCCGCATGAGCACAGCAGTCAGCAAGCGATCCAACGAATTAAATGGCCAGGCCGAACGTGAACTTTTGGGCGGGGAAATCCTCATCCAGGGGATACTGGACCAAGGAGTTGATACCATATTCGGCTATCCGGGCGGCGTGGTGCTCGGGATTTATGATATTTTGTATAAGACCCCTCAGTTACGTCACATTATGATTCGTCATGAACAAGGCGGAACTCATGCAGCCGAAGGTTATGCCAGGGTTACAGGGAAACCGGGGGTTGTATTGGTTACCTCGGGTCCCGGAGCTACCAATACCGTAACCGGCATCACCAATGCCATGATGGACTCTATACCCATGGTTGTCTTTACCGGACAAGTACCCTCTAATATGATAGGAAATGATGCTTTCCAAGAGGCTGACATTGTGGGTATTACAAGGCCTATCACCAAACACAGTTATTTGGTCAAAGATGTGAACAAGCTTGGTGATGTCATCAAAGATGCTTTCCATATTGCGGCTTCCGGTCGTCCGGGGCCGGTGTTGGTCGATCTTCCTAAAGATATGCTTTTTACTAAAGGCACCTACAAACCATCCCGTAAAGTTCAGATACCCGGCTTCACACCACAAACGATGGGTAACCCGGACCAGATCCAAAGGGCGGCAGAGCTTATCAACCAGGCCGAGCGTCCATTATTATATGTAGGCGGCGGGGCTATCATGGGCGATGCCCATAAAGAAGTAATCGAACTGGCCCGAAAAACCAATACGCCCGTCACTACTACCATAATGGGTCTTGGCGCCTTCCCTGAAAGTGATCCGCTTTCACTGGGCATGCTGGGAATGCACGGTACATGGTGTGCAAATATGGCTGTGCAGGAATGTGATGTGCTTGTGGCTGTCGGTGCACGTTTTGATGATCGGGTAACAGGCAGGGTATCCGGCTTTTCTACGAAATCAAAGAAGATACACATAGATGTGGATGCTTCATGTATTGGCAAGAATGTACCCGTAGAAGTGCCCATTGTTGGCGATGTTAAACATGTATTGCCTCAGATTTTGGATTTGGCAGACGAAAAGGATACTTCCGAGTGGATGAACACCATTCAGCACTGGCGGGATACACATCCGCTTCGTTACCGGCAAAGAGAAAATGAAATCGCCCCACAATATATGGTGCAGAAAATTTCTGAAGTAACAAAAGGCGATGCCATTGTAGCCGTTGATGTGGGCCAGCATCAGATGTGGACGGCTCAGCATTACAGCTTCAACAAGCCCAAATCATGGCTTTCCTCCAGCGGCCTGGGTACTATGGGCTTTGGCTTCCCGGCATCGATCGGGGCCGCCCTTGCAGCTCCTGATCGTACAGTTGTCTGCATTACCGGAGATGGCGGTTTTCAAATGACCTCCATAGAATTGGCAACAGCCGTTCAGTACAAGATACCGATCAAAATTGTTATCATGAATAACGGCTATTTGGGTATGGTAAGACAGTGGCAGGAGCTTTTCTACGGGAAACGTTACTCCCATTCCTATCTTAAAGAAAACAATCCTGATTTTGTTAAAATGGCCGAAGCCTTCGGCTGTGTTGGCTTAAGAGCAACAACACCAAAGGAACTCGATGAAGTGCTCGAAAAAGCAATGACCATCAACGATGGGCCGGTTCTGATGGATATTGTAGTATCCCCTGAAGAGAATGTATATCCCATGGTGCCTCCAGGCGCTGCCGTAGATGAAATGGTAGACACCGAAGAACCCGTAACCGAAATAAAACCACCTACCCGCAACACGTAATTTGCAACCCATTATGACACTTAGAAAAATGGAATCCGAAAATAAAACCTATACTATATCCCTGGTAGCACACGGATTCAACTCCCTGGCCAGAATTGTAGGGCTTTTTAGCGGACGCGGATTCCAAATCGACAGCATCAGCTTTGGAGACGCTGAAAAACCTGGTTACGCCCGGGTTACCATCACCACCCATGGCGACCGTAAAATAATTGACCAGATCATTCTGCAGCTTGACAAGCTCATTGACGTACTCAGTGTGGAAGACCTTACCTATGAACCGCATATGGAGCGTGAGCTTGCCCTGATCAAAGTCAAATCGACCCCTTCCAACCAAACCGAGATTATACAAGTTATAAATGTTTTTCGCGGCAATGTAATTGACATCACCCCCGACAGCCTCACAATTGAAGTTACAGGCAGGAACGACAAGGTAGATGCCACCATCAGCATGCTGCGCCGGTTCGGCGTTATGGAAGTAGCCCGCACCGGAACCGTAGCCCTGAAACGGGAATATCAGGAATCCATTTACAGCGAAGTTGAAAATGGATAACCATTAAACCAATTAAATTTAACTAATAATTATTAACTGACCACCAATATTCATGAAACTATATTATAACTCAGACGCTGATTTAGATTTACTAAAAAACAAAACTGTCGCGATACTTGGCTATGGAAGCCAAGGCCATGCCCATGCACTTAATCTTAAGGAAAGTGGCGTTAGTGTTGTTGTTGGCCTACGGAAAGAAAGCGGCTCCTGGAAAAAAGCTGAAGATGCCGGGCTCAAAGTAAGTGAAACTGCCGCAGCAGCTGAAGAAGCTGATATTATCATGGTCCTTCTTCCTGATGAAAAACAGGCTGATATCTATGAAAAAGATATCAAACCAAGCCTTACCAAAGGGAAAACACTTGCCTTTGCCCATGGTTTCAACATACATTACAACCAAATTAAGCCACCAGCGGATGTTGATGTTTTTATGATCGCCCCGAAAGGTCCCGGTCATTTGGTGCGCCGTGTTTATGAAGATGGGAAAGGTGTTCCGTGTCTGTTCGCTATCCATCAGAATGCCAGCGGCGACGCTCAGAATCTTGCCCTTGCTTATGCAAAAGGCATTGGCGGAACCCGTGCCGGTGTTATTGAAACCACATTTGAAGAAGAAACAGAAACCGACCTTTTTGGCGAACAGGCTGTACTTTGCGGCGGGGCTACCGAACTGGTGAAAGCCGGATACGAAACTTTGGTTGAAGCAGGATACAAACCTGAAATTGCCTATTTTGAGTGTCTGCACGAACTCAAGCTCATTGTTGATTTATTATATGAAGGTGGAATTGCCGGAATGTATTATTCAGTGAGTGACACAGCGGAATACGGCGGCATGACCAGCGGACCTAAAGTAATTGACGCCGATACTAAAAAGCGTATGAAGACCATACTTGAAAACGTGCAGAATGGATCTTTTGCCAGAGAATGGATACTTGAAAACAAAGCAGGTCGTCCGGGGCTTGAAGCTCTTCGCCGCCAGCATCGTGCATTGGATGTGGAGAAAACAGGCACCCAGCTACGTGGAATGATGAGCTGGATCAAAAACGGAGAAAAACCAAAAAATGAAGTCAGTTAAAATATTTGACACCACACTTCGCGACGGAACCCAGGGTGAAGGAATAAGCTTCTCCTCCGAAGACAAAATCCGAATCCTCAAGCGGCTAGACCAGCTTGGGGTGGATTATGTTGAAGGAGGCTGGCCCGGTTCCAATCCTAAGGATATGGATTTTTTCCGCAAGGCTAAGGACTGTCACTGCAATCACTCTAAAGTGGTTGCATTTGGCAGCACCATGCGCACCGGAAATACCGCACAGGATGATCCGAATCTTCAGGCCCTGATTAAAGCCGGAACCCCTGCTGTATCTATATTCGGGAAATCCTGGTTACTTCATGTAAAATCCGCTCTGGGGATTTCGGCAGAAGAAAATCTTGATCTGATATATCAGTCTGTAATTTATTTAAATGCCAATGGTAAAGAAGTAATATACGATGCCGAACATTTCTTTGATGGGTATAAAGACAATCCTGAGTATGCTGTAAAAACCTTACAGGTGGCCGCTAAAGCCGGAGCCGATGTTTTGGTACTCTGTGATACCAACGGAGGCACCCTCACTCATGAAATTTCGCAAATTGTAGCCGACGTTAAAAAGCAGGTAGATTCTCCGCTGGGCATTCATGCTCATAATGATTGCGAGGTAGCCGTGGCGAACTCCATAGCCGCTGTGCAAGAGGGCTGTGAGCATGTGCAAGGCACCATAAACGGTTACGGAGAACGCTGTGGCAACACCAACTTGTGTTCTTTGATTCCCAACCTGCAGGTCAAGCTCGATTATTATTGTATTCCTGGCGAACAGGTTGCAAAACTCACTGCACTTTCCCTCTATGTAAGCGAACTTGCAAACGTAGCCCCGTCTGGTAAACTTGCTTTCGTTGGTAAAAGCGCGTTCGCCCACAAAGGGGGCATTCATGTAAGTGCGGTGATGAAAGATCCCACAACCTACGAACATATCAAGCCCGAAGAAGTCGGAAACGGTCGGCGCGTACTGGTATCGGATCTTTCGGGGCGCAGCAACATCCGCTATAAAGCTGACGAACTGGGCATGGATTTATCATCTTGCGGCGATAAGCTGCCTGAAATCGTGGAAATGCTCAAACATCTAGAAAACGAAGGCTTTCAATATGAAGCCGCTGAAGGCTCTCTGAACCTGCTGATTCAGAGGATGACCAAAGACTGGGAAGACAATTTTGAATTAAAAGGCTTTCGGCTGCTCATAGAAAAGAATGAAGCCGAAGCCATACGCTCAGAAGCCACCATTCGCCTGAAGGTTAACGGGATAATGGAACATACTGCAGCTGAAGGGAACGGACCTGTTCAGGCTCTGGATCTTGCACTGCGCAAGGCTTTGGGCAAGTTTTTCCCTGAAATAGAAAACATGCACCTCTCCGATTATAAAGTGCGTGTGTTAAACGAAAAAGACGGCACCGGAGCAAAAGTCCGTGTGCTCATTGACTCCTCGGCTCACGGGCATCATTGGGGAACCGTAGGAGTTTCGGAGAATATTATAGAAGCAAGCTGGCAAGCCCTGATGGAAAGCTTTTCGTTCTACCTGCTTCACCATCAGAAAAACAATAACCATAATGGAAAACACCATGAAAAAACAGATCCATATATTCGACACCACGCTTAGGGACGGCGAACAGGCACCCGGTTTCAGCATGAACTTTGAGGAGAAACTTCGTTTGGCCGCCCAACTAGAGCGACTTGGTGTTGATGTTATCGAAGCGGGTTTTCCAATTGCCTCTGAGGGTGATTTCAAGGCTGTACAGGCTATAGCCAAAAAGGTTACCAAATGTACGGTTGCCGGTCTTTGCCGCACCATAGATGGTGACATTGACCGGGCCTGGCAGGCCGTGAAAGGTGCCCGTTATCCAAGAATTCATACTTTTATAGCCACTTCAGACATCCATATGGAGCATAAGCTGAAAAAGACCCGTAAAGAGGTACTTTCTGATGCTGTTAATGCCGTTAGACGGGCAAAATCATATTGTGATGATGTTGAGTATTCAGCAGAAGATGCCACACGTAGTGATCCTGAATTTTTATATGAAGTCATTACAGCCGTAATTAATGAAGGGGCAACAGTAATTAATATACCCGATACCGTCGGGTATGCCTTGCCTATGGAATTCGGGAACCTGATCAAAAATATCCGGCAAAATGTGCCTAATATAGATAAAGCTATCCTTTCGGTGCATTGTCACAATGATCTTGGTCTTGGAGTAGCCAATACCATCATTGCCGTTGAAAATGGGGCACAACAGGTGGAATGCACAATAAATGGTATTGGAGAACGGGCCGGTAATGCATCGCTTGAAGAAATCGCTATGATCTATAAAACCCGGCATACTGAGTTTGATTACGATACCGGGATTAATACAAAAGAAATCTACCCGACCAGCCGGCTTCTTTCGGAGATCACACAGAATGAAGTTCAGGCAAATAAAGCTATTGTTGGCAGAAATGCCTTCGCTCATGAAGCAGGTATTCATCAAAACGGAGTACTTAAAAATGCCCTCACCTATGAGATCATGACTCCCCAATCGGTCGGAGTTTCATCCAATAATATTGTGCTGGGTAAACATTCCGGACGGCGGGCACTGGGTGAGCGCCTTAAAGCTCTTGGCTACGAATTCACTAAAGAAGAAATGGATACCGTTTATACGGGATTCTGCAATATTGCCGATGAAAAGAAGGTTGTGCTGGATTCCGATCTGGTGAATCTATCAACCAACGGAGTCTCAAAACTGGGCACAGATTTTACACAAAACACCATTCAAAATTATTTAAATAAAGACTCATTATGACATTAACGGAAAAAATATTAGCAAAAGCCTCCGGTAAAACCAATCTTGATGCCGGCGACAATGCCTGGGTAGACGTAGATATTTTGATGACCCATGATGTTTGCGGACCGCCTACCATAGGTATCTTCAAAAAACATTTCGGAAAAGATGCCAAGGTGTGGGATAAAGACAAAGTTGTTATAATCCCTGATCACTACATCTTTACCGCCGATAAATACGCCAACAGGAATATTGATATCCTGCGGGATTTTGTCGAGGAACAAGACCTCCCCCACTATTACGACGTAGGAACCAGCAGATACAAAGGCGTGTGCCACGTAGCTATGCCTGAAGAAGGTTTTACCCGCCCCGGAAACGTACTGTTCGGAACTGATTCCCATACCTGCACCGCTGGAGCCTTCGGGCAGTTCGCCACAGGAATCGGAAATACGGATGCCGGGTTCATAATGGGAACCGGCAAACTTTGGGTCAAAGTACCTGAGACCATGAAATTCATATTTGAAGGAGAAATTCCTCCCTATATCATGGCAAAAGACCTGATCCTCCAAATTATAGGCGATATAGGTGTAGACGGAGCAACTTACCGTGCTATGGAATTTGCCGGTGATGGGGTCATGGCCATGGATATGGAAGGCCGTATGACGCTCACCAATATGGTGATTGAGGCAGGGGGCAAAAACGGCATTGTTGAGCCCGACCAGGTAACGTTTGATTATGTACAAAAACGCACAGATTACAACTTCGAAGCTCTTTACAATGATGATAACGCCAAATACCACAGTGTAAGACGTTATAAATCGTCTGAATTGGTACCCATGGTAGCCAAACCGCACTCACCGGACAATAAGGCAACCGTAAGAGAAGTGGAAGGAACTAAGTTAACCAGAGCTTATATAGGTTCCTGTACCGGAGGCAAAATGACTGATTTTATTGCTGCCGCTAAAGTGTTAAAAGGCCAGGAATTAAAACTGGAAACTTTTATCGTGCCGGCAACCACTCTTATTCGCGAAGAGCTTAAAACCGAAACCTATGATGGCGAAACGCTGTGGAATATCTTTGAAGGTCTTGGCTGTCATATGGGCGAGGCTTCCTGTGCAGCTTGTCTTGGTGGACCATCCGATACCTTCGGACGTCTTAACCACGAAGAAATCTGCATCTCAACCACAAATCGTAACTTCCCGGGTAGAATGGGTTCCAAAAAAGCTCAGGTATATCTTGCTTCTCCTTATACGGTAGCGGCATCGGCTATTACAGGAAAAATAACAGATCCCCGGGAATATTTGCCGGTGGAAGCAGCGGTATAAGTAGGTATCAGATATGAGTTATAAGGTATAAGTTAGGAGCACATATTAAACATTGCTTGCTTTTTACTTATATGTTGTTAGTACACCAAACAGTTGTTTGCACTGAAGCAATAATGAACGCTTTCAATGTGCCACTAGCACCTGAGTATGAGAAAAGTGCAAATAACAAATTACAAATTCACCATTTTACAAATTCACAATCACTATGAGCAAAATAAAAGGAAAGGTCTTCGTACTTGGAGATAACATTGATACTGATCAAATTATTTCGGCCCATCACCTGGTATACAGCCTTGATAAGCCAGAGGAGCGTATTTTTTACGGGCGTTTTTGTCTTTCCGGCGTACCTGATGAACAATCGGGTCTGCCGCAGGGAAATATCCCCTTTACTGATCCCGACAAGTTTGAATCCGAATTCACTATCGTAGTAGCCGGTAAGAACTTCGGGTGCGGATCTTCGCGTGAACACGCCCCATTCTCTATGCAGATAGCCGGTGCCCAGGCAGTGGTTTCCCCCACCTATGCACGGATCTTTTACCGTAATGCCGTTGACGGCGGTTTCCTGATTCCCTACGAAAGCCTTGAAGATCTCACCGAAAACTTCAGCACTCACGATGAAGTGGAAATTGATGGCGTAGAGGATACCATAACCAACCTGACTACCGGCAAGACATATCCCCTTAAACCTTTAGGAGATGTTGCTGATATCGTTAACGCCGGCGGTATATTTGAGTTTGCGAAGAAGGCCGGTATGATGTAGATTTAAAATAACTACAAATCATTAAATGAAAATATCAGAGTACTATGGATAACCGACACCTTAACTACCTCTGTTTTACTTTGATATTTGCTTCATTTGTATGTTTTACATTAGAGGCTTCCGCACAAATAGAAAATGTACCTGATGAAATAGCACCTATTCATGCCCCCTTCCCTATGGATCACCTGGAGCGGCCGACGTTCCCAGGCAATACATTTAATATTAAAGATTTTGGTGCGGCACAAGGAGCTATCGGAAATGAAGAATTAGTTACTGATGCCATTCATGAGGCTATTGAAGCAGCTCATAATGCAGGCGGCGGCATGGTAATTATACCCGAGGGTGAATGGCTAACAGGTCCCATTCACCTCAAAAACAATATTAATTTGCATATTGCAGAAGGCGCCACTGTTTATTTTAGCGAGAACAGGGAAGACTACCTGCCGGTTGTTCAGCAACGCCATGAAGGTGTTGAAGCTTTCAACTATTCTCCACTCATCTATGGTTTCAAAGTAAATAATGCCGCCATAACGGGAAAAGGGGTTCTTGATGCACAGGGACAGCAATGGTGGGACTGGTTTGAAGAGCATGGCCCGCCACCTCGTGCCATAGCAACACAAGTGCCTCTCACCAGACGCATGTTTGGCAAAGGTGCAGGGATGGAAGGCATGCGGCCCAATTTTATAGTGTTTTGGAAATCTGAGAACATTCTGGTTGAAGGGATTACTCTAAATGATAGTCCCATGTGGAACGTTCATCTTATATACACCAATCATGCTATAGTCCGGGATGTCACTGTCAACAGCCTCGATGCACCCAATGGCGATGGAGTGGTTATTGATTCGTCTCAGGATGTACTGGTGGAATACAATCATTTTAGAACAGGAGACGATGCCGTTGTATTAAAATCCGGTCTTAATGAAGAAGGCCTGGAAATTGATATTCCTACAAAAAATGTAATCGTTCGTCATTTCGAGGCTATAAATGTGCGTACCGGCAGCGGTGGTATTGTATTCGGCAGTGAAACCTCTGGGGGTATAAAAAATGTGTACGTATATGACGCGTACTTTGAAGGCAGTGACAGAGGGATACGGTTTAAAACCGAACGGGGACGAGGTAATGTCACTGATAATATATTTATTCGTGATGTTCGAATGAAAGATATCACATACGAGGCCATCAACTTCGATACCTATTACACAGGACCCGGTGTAGTGGGGCCGGCTCCTATGATAAGAAATATCGATTTACGCGACATTCAAATCGATGGTGTTCCTTCAGCTATTGTACTGATAGGTTTACCTGAGATGTGGCTGCAAAACATCACCCTTGAAGATATCTCTGTAAAAAATTCAGATGAAGGCATTAGAATAACACGCTCCAAGAATGTAAGCTTAAAAAATATTGAAATAGATTCTGATAAACGTGCAATGATTGCTGATGATGTCTATGAACTTCAATTCGATAACGTTTCATTAAGAGACAATACTGGCGAAGACGTCACTTTGCAAATTGAAGGCCGCTATACAGGAGCTTTATTTATAAGAGATTTCCCACGGAATCAAATCTTATTGGGAGATGGGTTATCTCCAGATCTTATCAAAGAAGAGGACGAAGTACAGGCTTGGTAGTTTGTTCTTTTAACAAAAGATGGGAACCATTATAAATGATTACCCTCTTTCAAGTTGTTAATGATGGTAATTATTTCAAAAGCATCATCTTCATAGTTTTCACTGTGTTTCCTGCTTCAACGCGGTAAATGTACATTGTCGTCGATCAACAACCCAAGAATCAAATACTATTTTTCAAGAACAGTTGATGTATTAATACTACTTAATTATTCATAATTGTACAAAATATTGTGTTACCTATTTATTACTAGTTCTTGACTTAAGGGTTTATTGGAATCTGAGGGTAACTTTTATTATTTATCTAGTCACACTTAATTTTTAACAACACGATTTCCTCATGAAAAACTATCATCAAAGAATATCGAATCCTTTTTGGGCAAGTATCTTTATGGTGCTGTGTGCATGTTCTTTTACTAGTATTGCCTCTGCGCAAAATGAAGGATTAACCCCGGAACAGGTTGCAGATATTCAATTGGTGGGATCGGCTGAGATTTCTCCTGACGCTCGTCATATTGCTTATACTCTCGTCACCCAAGCCGATCCTATGGAAGAAAATGTGCACGCTTCTTCCCACCTCCACGTATACAATACCGATACCGAAGAAAGCCGGCCCTATTATACCACGAGTTCGGTCAGTGCGGTCCGTTTCCGTCCGGGCCAGACAAGTATTACATTCCTTACCCGTCTGGAAGGGGAAACCGAAAATGCTCTGTACGAGCTGCCCCTGGATGGCGGCGGTGCTCAGGAAATCTTTCGGTTCGAAACATCCATTTCCGACTACCAATGGGATCACAACGGGGAACATATAGCATTTACTGCAGACGAGCCGGTAGAACAAGTGCAATCACAACTGCCTTACGAGCCTGAGATATTTGAGGAAGGCCTGGTACACCAGCGAGGTTATATTGTCGAAATCGATAGCAATAATACTGTGCCAAAACAGATACAAACAGAAGGTACCGTTTATGAACTCGCCTGGTCTCCCGACGGGCAACAGTTAGCCATTTCCGAAGCGCCTACTCCTACCATCGACGATTTTTATATGTTCCAGAAAGTTAAAGTGGTGGATGCCGAAAGCGGGCAAATAACCAGCGAAATTGATAATGAAGGAAAATTAGGACAAATAGAATGGAGCCAGGACGGCACTCAGCTAGCCCTACGCGCCGGCCATGATATCAATGACCCAATAGACGGACGTATAATGGTTGTTTCAGCCAATGGCGGCACGCCGGAAAATATCCTGCCCGATTTTATGGGTAAATTTGAACAAATTAAGTGGACCGGAGATAACACCATACAATTCCTGGCAAGCGAAGGTGCCGAGACTTCTTTCGGTACCATAAATTCCGATGGTTCTGAATTAAATCGACAAATTCCCACAGGCGAGCCAAACATCATTTCGTTCAGCAAAGCTGATAATGATATTTACGCTTTTGTAACCGGTGCGGTGAATCACCCCAATGAAGTTTATGTAAGTGAAGGTGGTCAACAGCCCCAACGCGTTACGTACTCCAATGATTGGCTCGATCAGGTCACCCTCGGAGAGCAGCGAATTATCAGTTACTCAGCCAGAGACGGTTTGGAAATCGAGGGACTCCTGATATTGCCCATAAATTATCAAGAAGGCAATTCCTATCCCCTAATTGTTACGGTCCATGGTGGCCCTGAGGCACATTACAGCAATGGCTGGCTCACCGCATACAGCATGCCCGGGCAAGTTGGCGCCGCTAAAGGCTACGCCGTATTCTATCCCAACTATCGGGGAAGCACGGGGCGTGGCCTTGAATTCGTCAAAACCAGCCAGGGCAAGGCCACCGAAGGGGAATATGATGATATTGTTGATGGCGTTGATTATTTGATCGATGAAGGCATCGCCGATGGTGACCGTGTAGGGGTAACAGGCGGTTCCTACGGCGGCTACGCTACTGCATGGATGTCTACCTATTACTCCGACCGATTTGCCGCAGGGGTGATGAATGTGGGCATCAGCAATGCCATATCCAAATGGGGAACCAGTGACATCCCTCAGGAACTCTATCTGGTTCACTCCCTTGAATGGCTTTGGGATAATAACTGGCAAAAGTACCAGGAAAAAAGTCCAATATATTATGTTGACAGAGCAGAAACAGCTCTTTTAATAGCCCACGGCGCCGAAGATACGCGGGTCCACCCGGGTCAGTCGCTCGAACTGCACCGCCACATCAAGGTGCGCAAACCGGATGTACCGCTCAGGCTCGTATTCTATCCCAATGAAGGACACGGATACGGCCGCTCCACCGCCCGTTATGATTACAATATTCGTATGATGCGATGGTTTGATCGCTTTTTGCAAGAAGATGGTGAAGAAGTTCCGGATGCTACTGTAAAGGGGGAGTGATGATGGTGGTTGATGGGTGGTTGGTTGTACGCTTGCTTGTTGTAGGTGGTTTTACCAATAGATTCTGCACGTATACGTTTGAATCTCCACCGAAAGGATCGCTGGTTGAAAAGCTTTCGGGTTTACTAAAAGTACCTGAAGAATTTAATGAAAAACAAAAGATTATTGAAGATTTAAACAGAAAGTATCATTAAGCCTGTTTTTACTCCAAAGATGTTTTTGGAACTTTAATTTTATGACAAATACCCCTCCCACTTTTGCTCGCAAAATACTCAACTTCAATAAAAACCTGCACATCGATGCCCATTCCCTGCCCGCCGGTATCCGTGCCATGAATCCTTTTTCGGATGATGTTATCCAGCGCATCACCGGAGAGTTTTACAAGAAGTTTTACAGCGACCACGAACCCCGCAGCCTCATTCTTGGCATCAATCCGGGGCGCTTGGGCTCAGGGGCTACCGGCGTAGCGTTTACCGACACGGAACGGCTGCGGGATGCATGCGGCATTGATCCACGAACAGTGCAAACCCGGGAGCCATCCTCTACCTTTATTTATAAGGTGATCGCCGCGATGGGCGGACCCCAGCAGTTCTACAGCAACTTCTACATCAGTTCCGTTTGCCCACTGGGATTTGTAATCAACAGCCAGAATGGCAATGAAATCAACTACAACTACTATGATAACCGCGACCTTCAGCATGCCGTGACACCATTCATTATCGAAAGCATCGAACGCCAGATGAATTTCGGTATAAATACCAGCCACTGCTTCTGCATGGGAAAAGGGAAAAACTTCAAATTCCTGAACAAACTCAACAAAGAACATGGCTGGTTTGATGAAATCATGCCGCTCAACCATCCCCGATTTGTGGTGCAATACCGCAGCAAACAAATACAGGAATATGTGCAGGGTTATGTGAATACTTTAATGCTGTAGATCAATGAAGGTAGCTGAATCCACCCTACCCCAGTAGGGGAACTTGGTAACGAACACCCGACAACCAACAACGAGCGAAGCATACCACCCACAACCTACAAAAGCGTCAGCGTACAAATTTACAAAAGCGCAGCGCCCCCCTTTGCCTTTAACCCAAATTCTCCCCATTTTTACTACCCTGTAAACTTTTAAAAACAATCAGACCCCAAACATGAAAAAACACCTCATCTTGCTTCCCGGCGACGGTATCGGACCGGAAGTGACCCGCGAAGCCTTTAAAGTATTGAACGCCGCCTGCAAAAACAGCGGAATTGAACTCACCACCGAAGAATACGATGTTGGCGGAATCAGTCTCGACAAGTTTAGGGTGCCTGTTAAGGATGAGGTTATAGAAGCCTGCAAAAAAGCCGATGCCGTACTCCTCGGTGCCGTAGGCGGAACAAAATGGGACAACAATCCCCGTGATCTGCGCCCGGAAATCGCTCTTCTGAAACTCCGCAAGGAATTAGGACTGTTTAACAATCTGCGTCCTGTTATTGTTTATGATGCCTTGTTGGATGCATCCACTCTGAAGCCCGAAGTAATTCGCGGTGTAGACCTGCTCGTAATCAGAGAACTAACCGGCGGTCTGTATTTCGGAAAACCCAAAGATGTTTACGAGGCCGACGGTCAGGAGCAAGGCGTCGATACCATGCTTTACAATACCCATGAAATCGAACGCATCACTCGCGCCGCTTTTGATGCCGCCCGCCTGCGAAGGAAAAAGGTAACATCAGTAGACAAAGCGAATATTCTGGCCACGTCACAACTCTGGAGAAAAACGGTTGATCGTATTCATGAAGAATACCCCGATGTGGAACTGGAACATATGCTGGTGGATAACTGCGCTATGCAGCTCGTGCGCAATCCCACCCAATTCGACGTAATTGTAACCGAGAACATGTTTGGGGATATCCTAAGCGACGAGGCCGCCATGCTTACCGGCTCCATAGGCATGCTGCCTTCTGCCAGCTTAGGTGAAGGCGTTGGAATGTACGAACCCGTTCATGGTTCGGCTCCCGACATCGCAGGGCAAAATCTGGCTAACCCATTGGCAGCAATCTCCTCGGTTGCACTCATGCTCCGCCACTCCTGGAACCTGAATGATGCCGCTGATAGCATAGAAAAAGCCGTAGAATCCGTGCTCGCCCAGGGCTACCGATGCTCCGATATGAAAGATAGCGCCACCAAAGTACTCTCAACTACCGAAATGGGCGACCTGGTTTTAGAAAAAGTAAGCAAAACCACATAATCTATCCGGAGGGAATACTTGTTGAACAGGCCTACACACAGGCCCGATGAGTTCAGGTAGTAAATGGATTCGATATCAGTCGAATCCATCCCTGAATACAGGCCAAAGTATACCTACACCCGTTTAGTTATCCAACCCGGCCCCGCCAATAACTTCGAGCTCCAGGCCTTTTTCCGGCTGGCCATCAATTCAAGGGATAGCTTTTGATATTAACTCCCTCACGCCCTCAACATGTAAGGAATGATTATGATCAGCCTTGCTATCCCACACTTCGGTTACCCAAACATGATTCTCGTTTTGGGGATCCTTACTGATTATATATAACTGACAACCCTTCGCTGTGGATACCAGTTTAGATGCTTTCAATAAAATGGAAGCAAGCTCATCTGCCTTGCCGTCATTAGCTGTAAATTTCCCGGACAGCCCGTATTTATTTTGTTCTGTTTGTACCATATTTTCCGCTTTCATTAATTGATAAGATTGGCGGGTTATACCTCCCTCACCAATTTTGATACCTGTAATATATTATGTAGTTGAGTATGGCAAAATGAATTAGCATTTAACTATAATATTTTCAATAGAAACCAATTAACAGCCGTTTTCAAATGAAAGGCAAATTAGCTATGTTTGTTTAATAAAACTTGATCCAAATCAACAAAAATTTGAAAGAAATAACCACGAGAATTCCTGATAAAAAATATGAGTTCTTTATTGAACTGATTAATCAACTGGGTATTGAAATTTCTGAGGACCAAATTACAGAGGAACATAAATCTATTGTAAGGGAACGAATAAAAAATTCCAAACCCAAAGAACTAGCTTCTTGGGATGATGCGCGTAAGCAGTTAAAGTTTTAAAAAAATTGAATGGCCTGCAAAATTCAAGTTGAAGCGGCTGCAATTCAGGATATTCAAGAGGCAATTAATTTTTTATGAGGAGCAGCTAAATGGACTTGGAATCCCCCCCAAAAGCCTATGCTCCTCCGTGTCTGCTCCGTGTTTCCTCCGTGTTTGCTCCGAGTCCTGCACGGAGCAACTACGGGGCAATCACGCAACATCCTTGTAGAATCCCGGGGCTTATTCCCGGGGTAGAATACCTCTCCTGTTGAATTGGGGGTGCACCCCCCTATCGCCTTCAGATTTATCATGATCAAATGGCCTGTAATTCCCATTATCAAATCCCTGATTTAACATGCTTTTTTATTTGGCATTAAAACGGGAAAAAAGGATATTAAACAATGCCAACATTTAACTAAATTTAATAACCAGCTAAACTTAAAAGCACACAAAGGATTACCAGGGTATCATCAATGACAAATTCACTGAACAACAATAAGATAGCCATCATAGGCGCAGGTAAAATGGGCGAAACTCTCGTTTCGGGGATGCTTTCGGCCGGGATCGTGAACAAGCAGCAGCTTATTGCTACCGATAAGAACAGTAACCGCGTTTCCTACATGAAATCAACCTTTGGTATCGAAGCTACCACCGACAACCGCGAAGCCGCCGGCCAGGCTGATATTATTTTGCTTTGCTTGAAGCCTCAGGTGGCCGCCTCCATTGTTGCCGGTTTTGAGGATGTCGTCAAACCCGATCAATTGGTGATTTCTATTATGGCCAGTGCCACTTCGGCTCTTATTGAGAATTATTTCAGCAACGATGTACCGGTGATGCGGGCGATGCCGAACACGCCCAGCCAGGTTCGAGCGGGCATGACGGCCCTGGCGGCAGGCGAGTTTGCCGGTGAAGCGCAATTTCAGATTTGCGAGGATATTTTTAATTCGGTAGGCCGGACCCTGAGAATCGACGAGAAACATTTCGACGCCGTTACCGGACTGAGCGCAAGCGGACCGGCTTTCATTTATGTGGTTATTGAAGCACTGGCCGAAGGCGGGGTAAAATCAGGCCTTCCGCGTGATATTGCCACCGAACTGGCCGCACAAATGACGCTGGGTTCCGCCAAAATGGTTATCGAGACCGGAAATCATCCGGCTATTCTCAAAGATCACGTCACCACACCGGCCGGCTGCACCGTTGACGGCCTTCTTAAACTTGAAGAAGGCGGCCTGCGCGTTACGCTGATTAAGGCTGTCAACGAAGCTACACGCAGGGCCAAAGCTCTGGTTAACGATTAAATATTAGCATTTCATCTCCCTATGTTTAAGAATTCTTTTATACAACCAGCTGAGCGCATGCGCCTCTTGCCGGAGTATCTGTTCGGCAGGCTCAATGCCGCCAAAGCATCCATGCGCCGAGAGGGGCGTGATGTCATTGATTTTGGCATGGGCAATCCTGACCAGCCGGCTGATGATTTTATCGTAGATAAAATGCAGGGGGTGATCCACGATGTGAAGGCTCACCGCTACTCTGACGCCAAAGGAATTCCGCACTTATTAAAGGCCGTAGCCCATCATTACAAAACAAATTATGATGTAGACCTTGACCGGCGTTCTGAGATCATCACCACCATTGGCAGCAAAGAAGGACTCTCTCACCTCTCCCTGGCCCTGCTGGGCCCCGGAGACCGGTGTTTGGTACCCGAACCCGCTTTTCCCGTGCATGTCTGGAGCGCTGTCATTGCGGGGGCCGAGCCGGTTATGTTCCCTCTATCAGGGGATGCCGATACTTTTATAGCGAATATGGATAAAGCCGTATCCGCCTCTGAGAAAAAGCCGAAGCTGCTTTTCCTCAACTTTCCCCACAATCCTACCGCAACTACCGTCTCTCTTGATTTTTTGAAGGCTGTGGTTGATTATTGCAGAATACACGGCATCTTTATAATTCATGATTTCGCCTATAAAGACATCACTTTCGACGATTACACCGCACCAAGCATCATGCAGGTGGAAGGGGCCCGGGATTTGGCCGTGGAGTTTATTACGATGAGCAAGTCTTATAATATGGCCGGATGGCGATGCGGTTTTTGCGTAGGCAATGCGGATGTGATCAAACTGCTGGGTCAGATTAAAGGATATTATGATTATGGCTTATTCACGCCCATCCAGGTGGCATCGATTGCCGCTTTGAAGCAGCCGCGGGAGAAGGTTCGCAAAGTAGCCCGAAAGTACGAAGGCAGGCGTGATGCGCTTATCGAGGGTCTGGCGCGGGCAGGGTGGGAAATCCCTAAACCCTTAGGAGCTATGTTTGTTTGGGCTCCCTTGCCGGAAAAGCTCAAACACCTGGGATCGCTGAAGGTCTCCGAAATCCTGCTCGAACAGGCCGAGGTGCTGGTTTCACCGGGCATCGGCTTCGGCGACGCCGGCGAAGGCTATCTGCGCATGAGCCTTGTGGAAAACACCGAACGCATCCGCCAGGCAGTCAGGCAGGTTGGCAAGGTGATAAAAGAGTATCAGCCCGAACAGATTTAGCCTGTGAAATTTGTTCAGGCAATACCAACTCACCATTCATCCCTCATAATTCATCGCTCAACATCATAATTCCCCAAAACATCATACAGCTTAATATTAAGGTATAGCGTTTCCCGCCCGGATTTCTGCTTTTCCAGAATCCCGGCGTCGGCGAGGGTATTCAAATATTTGCTGGCGGTGTTGCGAGTGGCAATCTGGTTGTCTACAAGGTGGGAAATTTTGCAGTACGGCTGCATGAATAGCACGTCTACCAGCTCACGGGAGTAGATCTGCGGGTGATCTTTTTTGATCTGCTCAATGGTGTCGTCCAGAAGTGATTTGATAGCTAAAATTTTGTGTAGCGTATGGGATGAGGTTTCTCTGACGGCGTCGAGGATAAATATAAGCCATGCCTCCCACTCCTGGTCTTCGGTTACTTCTTTTAGCAGGCGATAATAGTCGGCTTTGTGTTCGATAATGTATTTACTGAGGAAAAGGATGGGCAGGTCCAGCAGGTTTTTGTTGACCAAATACAGGATATTGAGGATGCGTCCGGTTCTGCCGTTGCCATCTGCGAAGGGATGGATGGCCTCGAACTGGTAGTGGGCGATGGCCATTTTGATAAGGGGATCTACGCCTGTGCCCTGAATGTTCATAAAATCCTTCAGGTTCTCCAGCTGTTTGAGGATCACCTGCTCGCCTTCGGGAGGCGTATAGATAATGTGTTTTTTTGCCGCGTTCCCTATTACAACTCTCGATTCAGGATCAAGCTTTCTGATGCCCGGTACATCCTCTTTTATGGTGCGGGCGATGCGGATAAAAAGTTCTGTTGAGAACTTCTTTTCATTTTCCAGATGGTTATACCCATTCCATAATGCCTCTCGGTACCGCAGAACTTCCTTCGCCGCAAGATCGGTGGTCGGGCCCATGGAGAATGCCTTGTACAGCATATCATTGGTTGTGAAGATGTTCTCTATTTCAGAACTGGCCTTAGCTTCCTGCAATACAATGGTATTGATAAGCATAAGCGGGTTCGGGATCATGGCGGCGCTGCCTTTCAGCTCCGCTAGCGATGCCCTGGCGGCCGTTAGCCTCTTCAGGACAGCTTTCGTTTCCACATCGGTGCCCGGAGGCAGCAGCGGCAAATCGTTATAAGGTTCCCCGGGATTAAATTTCATAACAAAAAGATGCGTTTCAGAACATGCACACGGTATGTGCTTGTTGTGAATGGTACCCTTCGCTCGTTGTAGGTTGTTGGTGGTTGATTTTTCCTTTTCCTTCGTTGTGCCCTTCGTGCCCGTTGTGGTTAAGTCCTACTTCATTGGTGCCCGGAGGCAGCAGCAGCAAATCATTATAGGGTTCCGCGGGATTAAATTTCATAACAAAAGGATGCGATTCAGAACATGCACACGGTATGTGCATATTAAATAAACGTGCACAAATATAAAAGAACTTTGTGCACGTTACGCAAATATGCACAATGGGAGTGTATGTTCTTGTTGTGGGTGGTACGCTTCGCTCGTTGTGGGTTGTTGGTGGTTGATTTTTCCTTTTCCTTCGTTGTGCCCTTTGTGCCGTTTGTGGTTAAATCCTACTTTGTCCTTTCCAGTGCCTGCCCTATATCTTCTATGATATCCTCAATATCTTCCAGTCCGGTTGATATCCTTATCAGGCCGGGGTAGATACTTACTGCGTTTCTTTCGGCTTCGGTGAGTTTTGAGTGCGTGGTGGATGCCGGGTGAGTGGCTATAGTACGGGTATCTCCCAGATTGGCAGTGAGGGAGAGCATTTCCAGGGAATCCATAAAGTTCCGGCCCCGGTCCAATCCTCCTTTTACGTTGAATACAACAATACCGCCGCCCGATTTCATCTGCTTTTTGGCCAGTTCATGCTGAGGATGAGAGGGCAGGAAAGGATACTTCACACTGTCTACTTCCGGATGAGCTTCAAGATATTTTGCCAGTTCTGTAGCATTCTCGCTGTGTTTGTCCATACGCAGGGACAAAGTTTCAAGGCTCTTGGAGAACAGCCAGGCATTAAAAGGTGACAGCGCGGGTCCGGTATGCCTCGCGAAGAAGCGTAGTTTTTCTATTAGGTCCTGATTTCCGACAATCACCCCTCCAATAGCCCGGCCTTGCCCGTCAATATACTTCGTGGCCGAGTGGATCACGATATCCGCACCAAGAGACATTGGTTTTTGGAGGAACGGAGTGGCAAAGCAGTTATCCACGTTAAGCAGCAGGTCGTGCTTTTTGGCCAGGTTGCCTACCCATTCCAGGTCGATCAGGTCGAGTCCGGGGTTGGAAGGAGTTTCCACAAAGATCATTTTGGTATTCGGCTGAATCAGCTTTTCCCATCCTTCGGGATCGGCGATATCGGCATAGGTGTGGGTGATACCGAAGCGAGGAAGCACCATGGTAAGTATCTGGTGAGTTGAGCCGAATACGGCCCGGGATACCAAAATATGATCCCCCTGATCGAGCAGTCCCGCCATGCTGGTGTAGACAGCCGACATCCCGGATGCAGTAGCCAGGCCATCTTCGGCTTCTTCCAGGGCGCACATCTTGTCTACAAACTCCTCTGTATTGGGATTCGAGAACCGCGAATATACATTCCCTTCTATTTCATTAGCAAACATAGCACGGGCTTGTTCGGCATTTTCAAATACAAAGCTGGAGGTCAGGTACAAAGGAACGGAATGTTCACGGTGTTCGCTACGCTTCACCTGGTTGCGTATGGCTTGGGTTTGTGGTTTATTGCGGGACATTATGTATTACAGTTTAGTTGCGGATTTGCGAGTTTGTTGATGCCTAAATGAGATTGATAGATTTTTGCTAAAGGCAACGTTTTGGGGGCAGATCAAATAAGCCGTTACCATCAGAGAATATTCCTTAGTCCTTCTGGCACGGGAGCTTTGCCTCTTATATTTCTTCTTTGTTTAAGAAGATGGTGTAGCTGATATCTGCGGTTTTCTCCAGAGTTTTCGTGACGGAGCAGTATTTTTCCATACTGAGGTTAACGGCACGTTTCACTTTGGCAGGATCAAGATCACCGGAAAACATGAAGCTTACTTTAATGGTTTCAAACAAAGACGGGATCACCCCCTGTTCCCGTTCACCATCAACTTCAATAGAGAAATCATCTATTTTCTGTTTTTGTTTATTAAGAATACCGATGATATCAATTGCACTGCAACCGCCAAGGCCCATAAGCAACATTTGCATGGGCCTCACGCCCAGCTTGGATCCTCCTTCGGCGGGAGAGTTATCTATATGGACAGTGTTACCATCTTCATTGCGGGCCTCCATATGATAGGCATCGTTTATTCGGTCTAAAGTAACTTTCAAAAGGTTGGTTTTACAGATTTGGGGAAAATATTTTTATTATAGCACTGAAACACTTAAAATAGTATAAATAAGGACAAAACACATAATTCGAATATTAATCCATAGGCATGTGTACCGTTAGTTTTTTTCCAGTGAATGAATACGACTGGCTGCTCTCCACGAACCGGGATGAGATGAAAAGCCGTGAGAAGGCTCTTGCTCCCATCACGCAAAAAGCCGGCAGTCAGAGCTACCTGTCTCCTATAGACGGTAAGGCAGGCGGTACCTGGATCGGCCTGAATTCTGCAAAGGTAGGATTGGCCATCATGAACAACTATCAGGGAACAAACCCGCTTTTATTCCATCGGGAAGACGCCCTTTCAAGGGGGTTGATCATTCCCGGTTTAATGCACCTGGAAAGTTTGAAGGCTGTAGAACATGATATGCAGGAATTAGACGTAACACGGCACAATCCTTTTGTGCTGATTGGAATTCAAAGTAATCCGTGGGCAATCAGGCAATGGAGCTGGGACGGGCAGGAATTTACGACTCATTCATTGCCTGTTAGGCCGCATCTTTGGATATCCTCCGGAAAAGAATTTCAAGGCGTGTGGGAGAACCGGAAGAAGGTTTTCGATAATTTTTTGAAGGAACATCCTGTACCCAACGTGAATGATATAAAAAAGCTGCATTCCTCAAGTGCTCCTGAACCGGGAGCGTATTCTATTGCAATGGAGCAGGATATGGTGGGCACGGTATCAAATACCATTGCCGAAGTAAGCAGAGAGCATTTTAGAATGCACTATCACGACGGGAAACCTGTAGAAGGGGGTTTTTGGGGAGTGACCGAATTAACCGCTTTATAAGCACCCTAAATCAGGCTGATAAATTCTTAATCGCCTGTCCATTACATCAGTATTGTTTTGGCTGCTTTTAATGGATAAAAGTAAAAACCACGGTCCCATTATCTTAGGCGGGAGGACATTCTATTACACTTATGGGTGTAATTTCCTATTTGTAAGATATTGGGCTAACGCTTTCATCGTCGTCTGCCCAATACATACAAAAAAAGAAAGATTTTACTTTTTCTTGCCATATCGTTTGTTGAACTGATCAACACGTCCGGCAGCAGATACCATTTTCTGGTTACCCTGGTAATAGGGATGGTTTTTTGAATCCACCTCTGTGGTATACACACCATCTTTGGTCTTCATGGTGCTGCGCGTCATAACTTCACTGCCATCACTCATGATGACTTTTACTTCTTTATAATCGGGATGAATGCCTTTTTTCATGATATCAAACGAAATTTTTTGGGTTGCTTTATAGCCTGTTAAGATACATTATATTTTATGGTTATTCAACGGGAAACTTTTGGGGGATGTTGTATTTAACCACAAAGAGCACAATGGTCACAAAGTAAATAGGCTGAACCTCCTTCATCATCTGCCCAATAAATATTTTCCTTCAAACAAATGAATACGAATTTTAAGAAACACCTAGCTCTACCATAAAAAACACCAGCTAGAATGCACCCGGCCTTCCATTGGGTGCTTTGCGCATTATACGGTTAACTATTCTTCATAACCGCCATTAAAATCTCCCAGATTACCCAGCATAGATCCAACAAGGTCGGTAAACGAGCGCTCATCATCCAGATCATCTTTGCCCAGTATGGAATTCTGGTGCAGAGCTTCCAGTACAAAATCCATCATGGCATAAAGCTCTTCCTTGCTCTCCGGCTTGGCATATTTCTTAACCAACGCCTCCAGGCCCTCCACTTTGGATACCCTTTTAGCATACTCCTTTGCGTTTAGCTTATCCGGCAGGTCAATTTTGTTTCCTTGAGCAAACCAGTTAATAATGCCGGTGTAAACCGATGCAGAGCTTTCCCCTTTTTTCTGTGGATCAGGGAAATACTTTTTAAACACTTTATTGATGGAGGCGCCAATGAGATGTTTTGCCACATTAATAGCCCCTTCCTGTTCCCCCTCATAGACCAGTTCTAGTTTGCCAGTCAGCGCGGGAACGGCATAATATATATCAGAAACCCGGATAATAGTTTTCTTCTCTCCATTGCTTACGGCTCTGCGTTCCGCAGAAGAAATGATATGCTCTAAAGCCGTGATGGTCATCCTGGCAGATACACCGCTTTTTTGATCAATGTATTCCGAGCCACGCGCCTCCACGGCCACTTGTTCTACAATCTCACGTACGAAATGCGGGAGGATTACCTCCAAACCGCTATCACGCTGTACCCATGCCTCCTGACGTGTTATTTCCATACCCGCATCAATGGATTTCGGATAATGTGTGATGATCTGCGAGTCTATTCTGTCTTTTAACGGTGTGATAATATTACCGCGGTTTGTGTAATCTTCCGGGTTGGCCGAAAACACCATCATTACGTCCAGAGGCACCCTCACATTAAATCCTCGTATTTGTATATCTCTTTCCTGCATAATATTCAGCAAAGAAACCTGGATTCGTGGTTGCAGGTCTGGCAATTCATTGATAGCAAATATGCCGCGGTTTGTCCGGGGTATCAAGCCAAAGTTAATAACATCTTCATCTGATAGAGTAAGGCGCCGAGTGGCTGCTTTAATGGGATCCACATCACCTATAATATCGGCGACACTGGTATCGGGTGTTGCCAGTTTTTCCGCATACCTTCCGGAGCGGTGGAGCCAGCTGATGGGGGTATCATCTCCTTTTTCTTCAATTACCTTTTTTGCATGTTTTGATAGAGGGTTATACGGATCATCATTAATTTCCGACCCGGCAACATAAGGCATGTACTCATCCAGGAAATTAACCAGCAAGCGAAGAATCCGGCTCTTTGCCTGACCGCGCAGCCCCAGTAAAATAATATCGTGCCGGGACAACAGGGCATTTTCAAGTTGTGGGATTACTGTTTTTTCGTACCCCACAATCCCAGGGAACAGCATTTCGCCTTTATTAAGCTTGCGAATCAGGTTATTTCGCATTTCGAGCTTAATAGGGACGGATTTCCACCCGCTTTTCTTAAGTTCTCCTAAGGTAGATGGTTTTTCGTTTGTTGATCTCGCCATTGCTTGCCTGAACGTTTGATGATTAAAAAATACTTTTTATGTAACCTTAATAAAGAAATTATCATTTCAAATGATGGAGATTAACCCCAAAGAACACAAAGTGCACAAAGGATGATGTCGATTTCACTTCGAAATCGTGCGGGATTTTGCATGTTGTTACCCTATTTAAAATAACATCAGTATCATGTACATCAACATTGGATTCTTTACCCCAACCTACTTCCAGGCACCACCACAGAGGATCATTCCTTTATTATTTTTGCTAATGATCTACATTTTGCTTTTATCTTATATCTCTTGTAGATAAAACATCCTCATTTTGCCAACCCGTGAGCGCACGAGCTTTGATCCAGGTTTCTTCCCACTCCTCGTGAGGATCGGAATCGGCGGTGATGGCACCACCGATACTATAAGACAGCCTGGCATTTTTTACTATAGCTGTGCGGATAACAACATTAAAATCAAAGTTATCATCTTCAGTAAAATAGCCAATAGCGCCTGAATATATGCCTCGTTTATAGGATTCCAACTGCTCTATATATTCCATGGACCGTATCTTCGGGGCGCCCGTCATTGAACCCATGGGGAAACAGGCGCGGACGGCATCAACGGCATCGGTTTTATCATCCATCTCAGCGGTTATGGTGGATACCATTTGATGAAGGGTGTTAAACGTTTGAAGCTGGTATATCTTATCTACATGTACAGATCCTTGCCTGGCAATGCGGCTCAGGTCGTTTCTTACCAGGTCAACAATCATTATGTTTTCGGCTTTGTTCTTGGCCGAATTACGAAGGTCTTCTTGTAATGCCATGTCTTCTTTTCTATTCACACCTCTGCGGCTGGTGCCTTTTATAGGTTCTGAGGTCACAACCCTACCCTGTTTCCTAAGAAATCGCTCGGGAGATGCACAACAAATAGAGGCCTTATCATAATGAATATAGGCTCCGAAAGGAACAGGCCCCCTGTTTCTCATCGTTTCATACAGACTTAGCGGATCGCCCTGAAAATCTGCCTGCAACTGATGAGTAATATTGATTTCATAAAACTCACCTTCTTCAATTAATTGTTTTGCCTTATTGATAATGGCTAAATACTCGGTCTCAGTAACTCCTGATCGTAGATTCGATAACTCAAGTGGATCTTGACCGGAAGTGTCTTTCTCTACCTTTTGTTCGTTATATTTATCTATTTGGTTCAAACCCGGTTCAACTTCATACACCTTGGTTGGACGCATGAAAAACATGTCCGGTAACCCAACATTATCGGGGTTTTCAGAACTTAGTTTTTCAATATTATTCTTTAAATCATAACCAAACCATCCGTAATGCCGACCGGGATAAAGCTTGCGAAATTGCTTAAGTGCTTCCCAGGGGT
This sequence comes from Balneolales bacterium, assembly GCA_040878085.1. Lineage (GTDB taxonomy): Bacteria > Bacteroidota > Rhodothermia > Balneolales > Natronogracilivirgulaceae > JBBDMU01. Next base: position 54,882 of record JBBDMU010000009.1, on the reverse strand, counting down.
TTGAGGTATATGTTTCCCTTTCACCTCCCGAATGATGTATAACAATTTGGTTTTCAAAAGCTTCAATTGAAGCATCCGGGACAGCAGCCAAATAACTTTTTTGAGAGGACGGATGTTCCTGAGATTGGGAATCAAGAAATATCAAAGGGCCTTGTTGCCTGAGATCTTTTATTAATGCTTTAAGCTTTTTATGCATAGGCAATCATCTCCCGATATGCATATTTTAGCTTTTTAACGAAAGGATCACCTGTTTCAAACAAAGTATTATTGATTTGGCTGACATGTATTAGTTCCTGTACAGAATTGGTAAGCCATACCGAATCAGCTTTAAGCAGGTGATCTAAGTTATATTCACCAACCTGTACCGAAGTATTTACTTGCTGTTGCAACCATTCAAGATGAAGCTCCCGGGTTATGCCGGGCAAAAGATCACAAATGTTTGAGGGCGTAAACACAATATCCTCTTTTTTCCAAAAAATATTAGCAATCGTTGTTTCGCTAACATTTCCTCGAACATCAAGCATCAGCGCATCATCACAGCCTTTCCTTTTAGCCTGGCGGCGAGCCAGAATATAATTGAGACCATTAGAGAGTTTGTAGTCGCTTTGCAACGCCGACGAAGGGATTCTTACCTGATCCACACTTGTCAGTCGTACCGGACTTTGTTGTTGATTAATAGGTGTGGCTGTAAGGAGATAGGATATTTCGTCAGCTTTACCGGTTTGATAGCCCAATGCCCCAAGTCTCCAGATTTGCAAACGAATTCGGGCATCTGTATGAGAAAGGTCATTAAGCTTTATCAGTTTGGCGGTTTCTGCTTCAAAATAACTTTGGGTGAAGCTGATAGGAATATCCATTCCTAGGTAATGCATACTGTTTTTTAAACGGATCATGTGCCGGTCGAAAGCAAACAATGATCCCGAATACGAACGAAGAGTCTCAAAGCAACCATCCCCATAGCTTGCCGCACTACTTACCGCAGGAATCACCGCTTCGCGGGTTCGAACTGCTTGTCCGTCTTGAATGGAGTATTCGTTACCGGGCACTGGTTAATATTTCCTCGAACTGATTTTCATCTTTATATCCTACAAATATTTTTCTCAATTTGCCCTCCCGGTCAAACAGTATCTGGGTAGGAAGGCCGGGCACCATTAATTCCTGGTAAGCCTGAGTTCCGTCTGCAAATATGAAATCATAGTCGTTTTCACCGAGATATTGGCTGATGTATTCTTCACTATCTTTAACCGACAAGGCTATTATGACATATTCAGGATGATCTCTTTGCAGCTCGGCCAGTTTGGCATGCGCCTGAGCGGAACGCTGCGACCAGGTGGCCCAGAAATCAAGGATAACCGGTGAGCCTTTATAGTCCGAAACACTAACCGAATCCTGTCCTATGAAACGAGAAAAAGACAAATCAACGATTTCCCCGCCATCCCCGAGCGCCTCCTCAAAACGGGATTGCTGGTTTTCCGAATATTTCATGGTGCCCCAAAAGATTAATATCACACACAGGATACCCGTAATGAAAATGAATCGGTTAAAGTATTTGGGATCAATGGAAAAGGCCACTGCGTAATAGGTATTCAGAAATAAAAGATATATTAACCCTAAAGATCAATAAGAATTGTATAAAAAGCACAGGGAAATAAGGTAAATGCTTACGCCTTTTAGCGCACCATGTTTAAATTTTGAGGGCAGCTACTAAAATCCTGTCTTGTCTAACATTAAAATATCATTTGCCATAATTCTTCACCACATAATTATCCAGCAATCCGCGAAACTCTTCGGCTATGCGATCGCCAGCCAATGTGGAGTGATGCTCCCCATCGATATATACCGGGGCTTTAGGCTCTTCGAATGTACCGGGCAAGGAAATTCCAATATTAGCATGTTTGGATTCACCGGGCCCGTTTACAATGCAACCCATAACCGCGACGTGCATCTCTTCTACTCCCGGATAGACATCACGCCATATGGGCATCATCTCTACAATGTATTTCTGAATATCTTCTGCCAGTTCCTGAAAGTAGGTGCTTTTTGTGCGCCCACAGCCGGGACAAGCGGCTACCTGAGGTGTGAAATTTCGAATACCGAGGGATTGTAAGATCTGCTGCCCGGTTCGAACTTCTTCAGCACGGTCACCATTAGGTTTGGGAGTCAGTGAGATGCGAATGGTATCACCTATCCCTTTTTGCAGCAAAACCGATAAAGCGGCCGTACTGGCAACAATGCCCTTCATGCCCATACCCGCTTCCGTTAATCCCAGATGAAGTGGATAATCAAAGAGTGCAGCAAGCCTGGTATAGGCATCAATCAGATCCTGAACACCAGACAGTTTACAGCTTACAATGATCTTATTGGCCGGAAGACCAACATCTTCAGCGAGTGCCGTAGATCGCATCGCGCTTTCAATCATGGTATCCATCATCACATCTTTGGAGGTCTTTGGCTCGGGTAATGCGCTATTCCGATCCATATACTCTGCCAATAGCTGCTGATCAAGTGAACCCCAATTTACACCAATTCGTACGGGCTTGTCATATTTAATGGCCTGTTCTATAATATTGCAGAAATTCTTGTCCCGTGTACGTGTTCCGGTGTTACCTGGATTAATGCGAAACTTGGACAACCGTTCGGCGCACTCAGGATACTGAGTCAGCAAGACATGTCCGTTGTAATGGAAGTCACCAATTACGGGTACTTCAATATTCTTTTTGTCTAACTCATCCATAATAAAGGGTACCGCCGCGGCAGCCTCTTTATTATTAACGGTGATGCGAACAAGCTCTGAGCCGGCATCATACAGCTCTGTAATTTGTTTAGCTGTAAGGGCAACATCGGCGGTGTCCGTATTGGTCATAGACTGCACCACAACGGGTGCATCTCCGCCAACGGTCACATTACCAACCTGGACCTGTGTGGATTTTCGTCTGCTTTCAATCATATAAAGATCAAAAATATAGGGATATAGAAAATAAAAATATAAGGGTATAAGGTATAAATTGTACAGTAGATAAGGGTAATATTAAATGCTACTTTTTTTTAAAATCACGGTAATAACCAACAAGTAGTATGGGGATTCAATTCCTCATAAAACATTTATACCCTATATATGCAGCGTCAAGCCCAATACCCGCTTTTTACTGATTCTTTTTACTGAGTTCGAATAAGATTTTTTTCTCATCATCAGTAAGACCTTCGTAGCCTTTTTTTGAGATGATATCCAGTATACGGTCTAACTCGCTCTGATCGTATTCTTCAACTATCTCGGCATCAGATACGGAATGCATCTTTGATTTCTTTTTTCGGACATCTTTCTTGCTACGCTTCCACCTGTTGGAAAAAGATTCGAGCCACACATCATAGTTATATCCCCTGTAGTATAATCGCAATAGCGCATACCCGGAAAGGGCCCCCCCCAGGTGTACGATACGGGCAACATTGTCTGCCTGTGCAATGAATAACAAGTCAAATGCAATCAATCCAGCTACGAGAAAACGGGCTTCAATAGGCGGCAGGAAAAGCAGCATAATGGGCGTTCGCGGGAACAGCACGGCGAATGTGACCATGATTCCAAATACGGCGCCGGATGCTCCTATAGTGACATTCGTCACAAATAGATTGGTTAGCATCAAGTTGATCAAGGCCCCGCCTACCCCGGATCCCAGGAATAAGACAAGAAAGTTTTTAGGACCAAGCTGGCTTTCAACCGGACGCCCCATCCACCAAAGCCATAGCATATTAAACAAAATATGCAGAAAACTTCCGTGCAGGAACATATATGTTACCAACCGCCATGGTTGTGTTATAGCTGTTCCCCATGCGGGTATAAACCCCAGGTAAGCAACAAGAGCGTTATTCAAACTCGTACCACCAAGAGTCTGAATAATAAATACAACCACGTTTATCGAAATTATAGTTCGAATAGCAACAGGCATGTTATAGTAGCCTCGTTTTAACGCGCTGGTAAATGATTCATCGTACATACGGCTCTTCAAAATATTAACAGTTTAAAGGTATTATTTGATCCCCCCGGTCTGTCCATTTACATCTTTTGGGATATCAACTATATCCTCCTCTAATCCCCCATAATTTAATAAGTACATAACCAACCAGCATCCCTCCCAAATGTGCAAAGTGTGCAATTCCGGTTTGAAGGCCGGTAACACCAATAAAAAACTCCATAGCTCCAAATATAATAACGAAGTATTTTGCTTTTATTGGTACAGGTAAAAAAATCAGAAAAATCTCACGATTCGGAAACATATAAGCAAAAGCCAACAGTATACCATAAACGGCTCCGGATGCGCCAATAGTCGGCACAATGGAGCTGGCACCAATATTTACCAGAATATGCAATAGTCCGGCTCCTACACCAGTAATAAGGTAATAGTACACAAAACGCTTCGTGCCCCACTCATTCTCGATGGATTGTCCGAAAATCCAAAGAGCAAAGAGATTAAAGAATATGTGACCCGTACCGCCGTGCAGAAACATGTAAGTAACCAGCTGCCAGGGGTAAAACATCATCGGCTCAGTTGGCAGCAGCCCTATGCCAGTTTGAAGTGGCCATAGGGCCAGAAATGTCATTAGAATTTGATCGAGACCCGGCGTCATTCTTGCTACGAAGAACAGTGCATTGATAATTAACAGATGCTTGACAGCGGGTGGAAAAACTGAAAATTGGGTATTAGGCTGAAATTGATTCAATCTGTTGTCTTTTGTGTATGTTTTTTTAACCCTTCAATATAAGGGGAATTGATGGTAAGAAATAATCAATGACAGCCAATTCAAGAATTGAAAATTACCAACTGATTTTCTCTTTCTTCAAAAATGCTTCAATGCCTCTTTGGCAATCAGTACTTGATCTTGCCGATGCATTTACAATAACAGAATCGCTGATTGCCTTGTTCAGCGACATATCCGGTAATTTGTTTATCAAATATTTGGTTTGTGAAACAGCCTCCCCGCTTACTTTGGTTAAGAGTGTATCGGTCCAGGTTTCAATATGTTTATCGAAATCTTCTGGTGCCACCGCTTCGGTTATCAATCCTATATCCTGGGCTTCTTTTGCGGATATTAAATTGCCGGATAACAGTAGTTTCTTTGCCCGGGTTTCCCCTACTTTGTCTAACAACAAGCGGGTTACAATGGCCGGTACAAAACCTATTCTGACTTCAGTGTATCCAAATTTCGCATTGTGGGATGCTATGGAGATATCACAAACTCCGGCCAATCCGCAGCCGCCGGCTATGGCGTAGCCATGAATAGCCCCCAGAACTATTTTAGGACCATTATGAATCGTTAGAAATAGTCGCCCCAGTTTTCCAGAGTCTGCTAAATTCTCCTCGTACGAAGCTTTTTGCAATCTTTGCAGCATAGAGAGGTCCGCGCCGGCACAAAATGCTTCACCCTTGCCTGAAAGGATAATAAGTTTGATATCATCATCGGCAAACGCGTTATCGAATTGAAGCTGAAGATCATCGACGAGATCACCATTAAGGGCGTTTCGTTTTTCCGGCCTGTTCAAAATGATGCGGCAAACCCGACCTTCTTTTTCTATTTCTAACATGATAGTTTATTGAATGGCGTTTTCTTTTATGAATATAAAGAAACCGTATTAATGTTTTTCTTTGAAAAAATAAACTCTGCTTGTATCCTTTTTACTTTTTTCTCAGTACAAATAAGAACATAATGTGGTTCAAAGTGTTCCCTTATTCTGAAATGATTAATCATATTTTAGCTTATAATTAAATGAAATACCTGGTTTGCATGAATCTTATTTCCAGCTACTGATTTCCGGATTTTCAAGTATTTGATTAATTCATGTCGTATTATAAAAACTTCTCAGTTACCCTTTGCATAACTGGTTTCTTCCCGGCCTGGAATTGTAAAACCTATTTTAACTGGATTACTATCTTCCCTCTTTAATTTTCTCAAGGTTTAATGAATTTTACAGAATCAAGCCACTCCGCAAATGATGTCTTTCTGAAATCCCGTACAGGGACTTTTAGTTATCAAGATCTGGATAATTATACAAGCCGCCTGAAAAATTGGATGACAAAACACTGGGCTTATTATCATAAGCCTAAAATAGCGCTTGAAGCTGACTCCTCCGATGACCTGCTCCTAACCATGGCCGCCTGCTGGAACCTGGGTATCCCTTTCGCATCAATTGATGTTGCTTTTATCTCCAGGGCAAAGATTGAGAGGATAAATCCAGAGCTTTTCTTTGGGCGCACACAAACTGTTTTGGATAAGTTTGATGTTGTTCACATTCCTGCCTTAACTTATGATAGTATTAAAGCCTGTAGTCCTGATGGAGTGAACGCCATGTCATCGGTTACTCCTGATGATGTTTTCGCCTATTTATTAACATCCGGAAGCAGCGGACGAACAAAAATAGTTCCTGCTAAAAGACGGCAAATTACTCACTCGGCCCACGAATCTTCCAGCTACCTGCGCCCTGACCCACAGGGGTTATGGCTGCATTGCCTGCCGTTAAATCATATCGGGGGGATCGGCATTATCCCCAGGTCATTGCTGTACAATACGGGGATTTATCGGGCTGACGGATTTGATGCCGAAACGATATCCGCACTAATCTCAGAAGACCCGCAAATCCAGGCCGTATCACTGGTACCAACAATGCTCAAACGACTTCTGAATTTCAATTCTTTTAAGCCCAACCCTAATTTAAAGGCCATTGTTCTTGGAGGTGGCCCGGTTTCCACGGAGATTGTAAAGGCAGCACATAAACGCGGCTTCCCCATAATAACCAGCTATGGTATGACCGAAACGTGCGGAATGTATACAGTTGAAAAGTACACATTAGATAACGGTTTATCTTCAGGAAAACCTTTAGGTGATAATGAAGTTAAAATTGTTGATGAAGTAACTAATGCGCCGGCAGCACCTGAAGAAACCGGAGCTATATTGCTAAAAGGGCCGCAAATTTTTGATGGTTATGCAGAAGAGGAGAAAAATAAAGATGCTTTTGATGAAGAAGGATGGTTTCACACCGGTGATTTCGGCACAATGGATGCATCAGGGAGGTTAACTGTCGAGGCACGAAGAACAGACATGATCATTACCGGTGGTGAAAACGTGAGCCCTTATGAGATTGAGGCTATTATAAATAACCTCCCGGGAGTATCAGAATCAGCAGTTACCGGAGTTCCCGATGAAGAGTGGGGGCAAAAAATTATTGCCCTCATCAGTTTCGAATTGAAAGAGTTGGAAGATATACCGCAAATTCAAACATCCCTGAAACAATTGCTTCCGCCGTTTAAGGTACCCAAAGTAATCCAGGCGGTACAAACCCTGCCTAAATCATCTCTGGGCAAACTACAGCGTGAAAAGGTTAGAACTCTGGCGACAGATTTGCAGTAAGCAGACAGGTGGTTCCTAAAGACCCACCCTTTCAAAGATCTCATTCACTCGGCCGGTATGATGTTTCAGATCAAAAGCCTCCTCTATTTTCGCTTTACCCAGAGTGGATGTTATCGTATCGTCACCACGTACCAATTCTTTAAAATTCAGCTTATCCTGCCAGGCGCGCATGGCCAGGGGCTGGACGGTATCATAGGCCTTTTCACGTGACAGGCCTTTGTCGATGAGCATCAGCAAAAGACGTTGGGAAAATACAAGTCCGCCTGTTCGTTCGATATTCTCCAGCATGTTGTCTTCAAATACCACAAGGTTTTCCACAATACCGCTGAAACGGTTAAGCATGTAGTCCAGCAAAGTGGTGGCATCGGGTATAATAATACGCTCGGCCGATGAATGGGAGATATCCCTTTCGTGCCAAAGAGGAATATTCTCATAGGCAGTGACCATATATCCGCGCAGCACGCGGGCGCATCCGGTCATGTTCTCCGAACTGATAGGATTGCGTTTGTGAGGCATCGCCGAAGAGCCTTTCTGCCCTTTAAAAAAGCGTTCTTCAACTTCACGGGTTTCGGTTTTCTGAAGATGCCGTATCTCTACGGCCATTTTCTCTATACTGGCCCCAATAAGTGCAATAGCCGACATATAGGCAGCATGGCGGTCTCGCTGCAAGGTCTGTGTAGATACCGGTGCCGGCTGAAGACCAAGCACTTCGCAGGTGTATTTTTCAACTTCGGTAGGTATATTAGCGAAGGTCCCCACCGCCCCGGATAGCTTTCCAAATTCAACATCTGCCGAAGCTTGCTCAAAACGGACTTTATTACGCTGCATTTCGGCATACCAGAGTGCGCATTTCAAACCAAAGGTAGTGGGTTCGGCGTGAACGCCGTGGGTGCGCCCCATCATCACGGTAAACTTATGCTCGCGGGCTTTATTAGCCAGTATATCTATAAATTTATCCAGTCCATTTCGCAGCAGTTCATTTGCCTGCTTAAGGCGGACCCCAAGTGCCGTATCTACAACATCGGTAGAAGTCAGCCCATAGTGGATCCACTTCTTCTCAGGACCCAAATATTCCGAAACATTACGCGTAAATGCCACAACATCATGGCGGGTTTCTGCTTCCAGTTCTTTTATTTTATCGACATCAAAGCTGGAATTCTTGTAGAGCAGATCCACATCTTCTTCAGGGATCTCGCCGAGTTTGCTCCAGGCGCGGCATGCCGCGAGTTCTACCTCAAGCCAGGACTGAAACTGATTCTGCTCCGACCATATCTCCTGCATTTCTCTACGTGCGTAACGATCTATCATTTAACTGTGTTTAGTGTTTAGGTATTTTGATCATCTTGTTCTTCCTCGTTGAGAATCCTAACCATCACCTTAGTAACGCGGTTGTTCTCTATTTCATGAACCTTTAGTTCCAGGCCTTTAAAAGATACTGCTTCATCAACTTCCGGAATCCGTTCGGCGAGGTGGTAAACCAGACCGCCCAAAGTTTCATACTCATCAACATTAGTGGTGAGCTCCTTTTGGAGGATCTCCGCCATGTCATCGAGGTCAATTTTGGCATCAAAGATGTAAACGCCGCTCTTCCGGCGGGTAAACAACTTAACTTGTTCGGTATTCTCGTCCGTAAGCTCACCCATAATTTCTTCAAGCACATCATCCAGCGTTACAAGCCCCTCAGTACCGCCGTACTCATCAACGACTATAGCCATATGGACACGCTCTTTCTGAAAATTTCTAAGCAAGTCATCAATCTTCTTTGATGGCGGCACAAACAAAGCTTTTCTGGCATGGGTTCTCCAGTTTATACTGGCCTCTCCCAAACTGGAATCAATATAGGGCAGCAAATCTTTGGAGTGAATGATGCCGATGATGTTATCCAAGTCATTTTCGTAGAGCGGCAGGCGGGACACACTTTTCTCCCGGATCAGGTTCAGCACATCGCCGAGTGAATCTTTGGTAGAAACGGCCACAATATTTACCCTGGAGGTCATTATTTCGCGGACAGCGGTATTCCCGAACTCAATGACGTTCTCTATAATCTCACGTTCATCACCATGTATGGACCCGTGGCGCTCGCCAACCTCAGCCATAGTCTTTATATCTTCTGATGATATATTCTCAGGAGGGCGGGGAAATTTCCGCTCCAAAAACATAGTGCTCTTTGAAATCAAACGAGCCAAAGGACCTAAAATCACAAAGAAAAAGTAAATAAAACGACTAAGGCCTTTTGAAACTTTCAGTGGCTCATTTAAAGCCAGTATCTTCGGCGTGATCTCCGATAAAATGACTATAGCAAAGGTTAGAACTATTATCTCTATGGTGAAAACAAGCACCTCCGGCAAGCCAAAATAAGCCGCCAGATTCCCGGTGAGAACAGCCGCACTTACTGCCGCTATAATATTAGCGAAAGTATTGCCTATCAGTATGGTAGCTAATAAACGGCGAGGCTGGTCTATCATAAACAGCACCCTGTTTAACGCAGCATCCCTCTCCCCTTCGGGCAGGGTCTCAATCTCCGTGTTATGACTCAGGGAAAAGAAGGCCACTTCAGAACCTGAAAAAAGTCCTGAAAAAATTAGCCCTAGCAGTATCAATATAGAAAGAATAATTACCTGAGGAATATCCATTGCGCCATCATAAGCATCAACGGCGCTTGGTGCGATGTCAGCAAAGGTAAGTACTGCTAAATAAAAACTATGAGTCAGGGTATCCAAATATTAAGTGAAATTGGTTCTAAGAATAAATTTCAGGGTAATTCGCCCCTGTTCAACAATATAAATTTATCCAAAAAAAAAGGTGACGCAATAGCCACCTTTAAAGATACTGTTTTTAATGATTAAAACGGCAAACTATCGTCGCCATCGTCAATATCTGCGCTTGCATCAACAGGAGGCTGCTCTTGCTTAGGGGGGGCACTTCCGCCGCCATTTACAGATGGTTGACTACCGCCTTTGCTATCAAGCATAGTCATGGTAAGGCCTAAAATCTCGGTCGTGTAACGCTTCTGGCCATCTTTATCTTCCCATGACCTGGTTTGAATCTTACCCTCAATATATACTTTAGAGCCTTTCTTTAGGTAAGATTGGCAAATCTCGGCCAGCCTGTTCCAAACAACTACGCGGTGCCACTCTGTTCTTTCCTGAAGTTCTCCGTTGCTGTCTTTAAACTTTTCAGTGGTCGCTATAGACAAATTAGCCACCGCTTTATTTGATTGCGTATATCGAACATCCGGGTCGGCACCCAAATTTCCAATTATCATTGCTTTGTTTAATGATGACATGTCGGTTTTATTTATTTAATGAATATTAATGTATATAAGTAAGACCCACAACAAAGTGATTCCTTACGCAATTATTTATAATTTTTGGGAAAAATTGGTGAGAATATTTCAAATTAAAGAATTTCTTAAGGCAATTGCTATAAAATCACCAATAATGTTTCAACCGCAAAGGGCACAACGAACGCAATGTATTGATGCATTACCCAACATGGGCTTTTAGAGATCAAAACTTTGTGTCCGTTGTGCCCTTTTCGGTTTATTCAAACAGGTTATTTATAAACACCCGTGCGGCTCATTTCCATAAGCTTTTCAATGCGCTCATTCGTGTCGGGGTGTGTAGAGAACATTTTTGATAGTCCACGAGCAGAGAACGGATTCACAGCGAACATATGAGCGGTAGCTTGTTGTTGCGATTCTGATGCTTGCATGGGGTTACCTGATGCCGCCGCCTGAATTTTTTTCAGTGCATTAGCCAGGCTTTCCGGCCTACCGCTAATCTCGCCGCCAACCCGGTCCGCTTCATATTCTCGTGTACGGGAGATGGCCGATTGTAGCATGGCCGCAGCCACAGGTGCCAGTATCAGCGTAAGAAGCATTACAAAGATATTGCCTCCGCTGTCCCTGCCGCCTCTAAAGAACATGGCCATGTAAGTAAGCATTGTAATAGCACTTACAACGGTCGCCACAATAGTTTGCGTTAAGATGTCCCGGTTTTTAATGTGGGCAAATTCGTGGGCCATAACTCCCCTGAGTTCGTCTTCACTTAAAGTCTTCAAAATTCCCTGGGTAGCCGCCACCGCTGCATGGCTTGGATTCCGGCCTGTAGCGAATGCATTAGGCTGACTTTGAGGGATAATATAAACTTTGGGCATAGGTACTTCTGCTCTTTGAGCGAGATCTTCAATCATATTGTAAAAGCCGGGGGCATTATCCCGATTGACTTCTTTGGCTTTATACATTTTCAGAATCAGCTTGTCGGAGTACCAATAACTGAAGAAATTCATCCCGAGAGCAAAAATAAATGCAATAATCATACCGGTTTCTCCTGCCAAAAGACCACCGACCATTATGAATAATACACCGACCAGTGTTAGCAGGAAAACGGTTTTAATTGAATTTTTAAGCATAATAATTTTTCTCTTATTCTATTTTTAAATATAATATTTTGGTAATAAAAACTAATTAATAATTAAACGCCAGTTGCGATAATATATTTTCATCTAAGGCTCGTGAAATCATGGAGAAAGGTTAAAGTAGATATAGCATAGCAGGCTTACCACTCAAGAAACTGTTAATTACATCAAGATAAAATAAATATTGCCAAACTGTGCATCTTCCGGGTTTATGCAGTCGAACCTAGGGAAAACCTCAGGCCTCCTACCTACCAACTCTTACACATCTCCTACTACCAGCCGGGCTTTAGTAGGAGTTGGTATGGACTTGGTTAGGAGTTGAACTACGGCAAAGTAATGAAAAGCCTGATACTGGATTTGGTTGATAGTTTTTAATTTGCTTCAGTACAAGGCCAATCGGTACAGGGTTGCCAAACTTCGTGACTGGTTTAACCGCAACTATTCCGGATGTGGAAAATGGATCGTAAATTTGGCGCCACTCTCGCTTTGTATATCAAGTTTACCATGGAGCTGCCCCGCCAGACCATTTACCAGCGTCATACCCAGTGTATTGCCCTTGTCATTACCTGATTTTAATCCCACTCCATTATCTTCAACAACTAATTTCAGTGTTTTGTCGATTTTGATTAACGAAACACCTACAAAACCTTCCTCCCGGCCTTTAAATGCATGTTTGTAGGAGTTGGTTAACAGTTCGTTGATCAATAATGCGCAGGGAACGGCCGTGCCGATTTCCAGCGTGACATTCTCAACATCAACCTTTGTTTTGATACTGGTTTTAGGGGATCGATAATTACTGGAAATGTGGTGAATAAGTTTTTTTATGTAGGATTCGAAGTCAATTTTAGAAAAATTTTTCTGCTGATAGAGCATTTCATGTATCATGGCCATTGATTTAACCCTGCTTTCGCTTTCAGAAAATAACTCTTTCACTTTTGGGTCTTGCACGTAACCGGCTTGTATTGTGAGCAGGCTTGAGACTATAGAGAGGTTGTTTTTAACCCGGTGATGGATTTCCTCCAGCAGAACTTCCTTCTCGTGTAACGCTTTTTCTAATTGTTTTTCGATTTCTAAGCGATTTGTGATGTCCCAGACAATGGCAACAAATACATTGCCGTATTCCTGTTCAATGAGCTGGAGGTGAATTTCAACAGGATATGTACTGCCTTCCCGCCGCATATGAACTGTCTGTAAAACTACTTTTTCCTGTTCCTTGTTAATTAATGGCTGGACAATCTCCCGAAATTTGTTTTCGGAAATATCCGGTTTCGTATCATAAGCTTTCATTTTTATTAGTTCACCATTGGAATAGCCTAAATTTACCCTGGCTCCTTCATTTACATAGATGAAATTATAGCTTTCGGCGTCAAATATATAAATTTCGTTCCTGCTTCTTTCAAGGACCTGAAAGAATCTCATTTTTTCAGCACGTTCCTTTTCATAAGCCGTAATATCCACTCCGGTAACAATAACACAGTTTTCACCGTCAAATTTCATGGCCACGCCGGTTAGTAAAAAAGGTGTTTTTCCCCCGTTTTTTGATAAAAGCCGAACCTTACCGATAGCCTTGCCAGTTTTCAAAGCCATATTAAGCCGAAATCGGGTAATCTCAATATCCCTATCATCCAGTAAATTCCATCCCAGCATATTCTTTATTTCTTCTGTAGAATAATTGGAATAAGTTTCCAGGTTTTTGTTCCAACGGCGAATTTGTCCCCCTTCATTAACAAGGAAGAACAACCCGGGTTGACTACTTATGAGAGATTCTGCAAAATGTTTTTCTGTCAAATATTGTTTTTGTAATCGGCTTCTCTCGGCTATTTCTTCACTTAGCTGATCATTTGCTGTTTTTAGCTCTTTGGTTCTTTTTTCTACAATATCTTCAAGATGATCCCGATATGATTTGAGCTCCTTCTCTGCTCTTTTGCGATCGGTGATATCATGAAGTGCAATCACGGCTCCCATATTGGTTCCCTGTTTATCGTAAATTGGCTGACCACTGGCCAGAAGGGTACGCATATCGCCACCTTCCGCTACAATATGAACCTCCTCATTTTTCACCTTTTTACCTTTCCAGGCTTTATATAGTGGCATTTCCTCTATTTCCAACAAAGTTTCACCGTCTTCCCGGTACAGGTTTAGATTTTTCGTCCAATCTTCGCTTTGGTGTCCAATCTGGTTGTGCCCAAAAAGATTAGTTGCAGCTTTATTTAAAAAAGAAAGGTCGCCTTTCTGGTCACATACTATGATACTGGATTCAATATGTTCAAAAACAGCCTCCATCAACTTTCGCTGTTCTTCCAGTTCAGTCTCAGCTTCTACCCTGTCTGATATATTGAACATTGAGCATCTGCAATATAGCCTGCCTGTATCTTCGTCTTCTACTGCGATACCTCTAAGCTCTATAAAATAACACTTCTCTTTATATTTGACCTTTATATGGCAGATGTCGCTCCCCCGTGTTCTGAATAGTCGTTTCATGTGATCGGAGAAAATCTGTTTGTCATCCTCATGTATAAAATCCAGTACGGTTCTGTTTTTAAGATTTTGCCGGTCTTCACCCAATAATTCGCATACCGTAAGGTTGATATCTCGGATGATCCCATTTTCCTCCAGAGATAAATAACCGATGGGGGCAAAATCATAAAACTCTGCGTATTTTTTAAGGTGGCGCTCCTTTGATTGGACCTTACTGCGCAATTCAGCATTTTGCGCCTGAAGATTTGCTTGATTTTCCTGCAACTCCTCAACAAGCTGTATAATCTCTGTTCGTGACAACTTGTGGCTGTTTTTCCCTGAAACCGTTGCCATATTTACTTAGTTTAACATTTCAATAAAATAGTTAATTAACCCTTTTATATTCTTATGAAACAGTATCTTAAGTGTCTTATTTCATTTCAAAACGTTAATATCAATATCTTAAGCCCTTCTCTTTGAATTGATTTTAATATTACGTGCCCTCTGTGGTTATAACTTGAACAATATCTACAGATAAACATTTTCATTATTTTTGAATATTAAGAAGAGATAATAAAAACTAAATGTATGTTTTTATTTTAATGTAAAACTATACAGGATAAGCAGAATGTACAGTTAAGGGGGTCGGGTATTTGTAAAGAAAAGAGATTATTTCTTTTTCATAGAATAAATACACCTAGTCGCTTTTCAAAAAGCGTAGTTGTTGGGTTATGGTTCCGGGGCCGGATTAGCCCGTATAACCATAAATTTAACTAAGAGGAGGCAACTTTAGCCAGGGTAGGGTTTAATACGGGGGCATCACTTTCCAGCAATCCATCTCTCAAGCGGATTACACGGCGGCTGTGCTCGGCAACTTCTTCTTCGTGGGTTACTACAATAATGGTGTGACCGGAATCATGTAACTCCTCAAACAAGTGCATGATCTCCTCTCCGGTCTTGGTATCCAGGTTACCGGTAGGCTCATCGGCCAGCAGGATAGAAGGATTATTGATCAATGCACGGGCGATGGCAACACGCTGGCGCTGACCGCCCGAAAGCTCGTTGGGCTTGTGATGCACACGATCAGTCAGGCCAACCTTCTCGAGGGTTGCCAGCGCGCGTTCGTGGCGCTCTGAAGACTTAACACCGGCATATATTAAGGGCAACTCTACATTAGCAAGACAATTGGACCGGGGAAGCAGGTTAAAGGTTTGAAATACGAATCCAATCTCTCGATTTCTGACCTCAGCCAGATTATTATCAGTAAGATCGCTTACGTTGGTTGAGTTCAACAGATACTCACCCTGAGATGAGATATCCAGGCACCCGAGAATATTCATCAAAGTGGATTTGCCCGACCCAGATGGCCCCATAATAGAAACATATTCGTTTTTATTAATATCAAAACTAATACCTTTTAAAGCCATAACTTCCTGACTTCCCATAAAGTAACTTTTTTGCAAATCCTTAATTTCAATAATTGGATTCATTAATTTCCCTTTTGTTGAACTTTTAATTTAATTGCGGTTGGCTATCGTACGGGTGGGAGGTGAGGTGACTTCAATGCGATCACCATCACTTAACTCCCGGGTCAGAATCCGGTAGTTGCCGGTAATTATTTCCTGTCCGGAATTTACACCAGATTTGATGTATATAAAAGTATCGTCGCTGATTCCCGTTTCCACTTCAACCATTTCAGCTTTCCCATCATTCACAATAAAGACAACCCTTCGTAAATCTTCTTGCAGAGCTATAGATTTTTGCTCTTGATCGTGCTCTTTTTCTGCATTTTCATCCTCCTCTCCGGCTTCAGGTGCTTGCGGTTCTTTGTTTTCCAATGTGCTGTAGTCTCTTACTGTCACAGCCTGAATGGGCACGGAAGCAATATTTTCCACTGTTTGAGTTTCAATATCTACGGTTGCCGTCATGCCGGGTTTAAACTGTGGAATTGTACCTATTAGATTGATTTCGCTTTCATTGGTATCCACTATAGCGGCCAGATCAGCACCGCTTAAGTTGTGAGGGCTGTGAATACGAATCTTTACAGGATATTCTGTTATTTGCTCCGTAGTGCCTTCGCCACTGATTTTGGGGGAGTTTGCAATTTCAGTTACCATGCCTTCAAAGATCTCGTTCGGATAAGCATCTACCTGAATGCGCACCTGATTATCTTGTTTTACATTGACGATGTCATTTTCATTGACATCGATCTGCACTTCCATTTGCTCCATGCGGGCTATGCGAAGCAACTCAGTGCCAGTCATTTGGACACTGCCCACAACTCGCTCACCCCGTTCCACGTCCAGTTTACTAATGGTGCCTGTCATTGGTGCGCGTATGACTGTTTGGCGAAGTTCCTCCTCTGCCCTGCGCATTTGAGCCTGTGCATTTTGAACCATGAACTCACTGGCATTGAAATTCGCCTGTTCGGCTTCAAGATTTCGCAAGGCGTTTATATATTCCATTTCGGAGATCAACCCTTTGTCGTAAAGCTGCTTTTGCTTGTTGTAACTAACTTCGGCCTGAAGCATTGTGGCGCGGCTTTGCTCTTTCCGGGCCTCCTGATTCATCAGGCTGGCCTGGAGCTCATCAATGCGGGCTTTGATAAGGTCGGGCCTTATACGGAGCAGCAAATCACCTTCATCTACAAAATCTCCCTCCTTAACACTCAGCTCTATAATTTCACCGGATACATCAGGGGCCAGAATCACCTCAATTTCAGGCTGAATACGCCCTGAGGCCGTTACAAGCTGAGTAATGGTTCGTAGCTCCACGTTGTCTGTTTCAACTTCCGTACCCGGACTCTCACCGCCTATCCAACCCATTGCCCTTGCCAGCAATGCAAAAGATAAAAATATAATTAATATGACACCGCTTGTAACTAAAAGCTTCTTAAAATGTGATTTCTGTTTTTGTAGTGCCATAAAGGATCAAGGATAAAGGTGAATAAAACTCTCGATAATATTTAATTCATTACTTCTGAAAGGTTCTCCGGAGAGATCTGACCGAGATAAAAATCAAGAACTTTTTCCTGGAATATAAAACGATATTGGGCCTGTATGCGATTGGAAACTGCCGACACATATTGATTGCTGGCCGTATTCAACTCAATTAACGTTGAGCTGCCTACATTATAACGCTCCTGCTCCGTCTCATAGGCCTTTTCTGCGGCACGTTCTAACGTATTGGTCGTCTCCATTTGCTGAACATAGGTTGAATAATCATTGTAGGCCTGGCGAATTTCCTGAAAGACTTCAATGCGCAGGGTTTCCATCTCCAGCTGTGCATTTTTGTATTCGATTTCCCGCTGCTGAATATTGGTTCTGGTATTCAATCTGTTGAAGATCGGTATGCTGATGTTGAGTGAAATGCTACGATTTATGTTTCTGTCGAATACCTGGTCAGCAAAACTAACATCAAAAACTTCTGGCACATTCGGATTATCATCAGGATCATACGCAGGATTAAAGTCTCTTTGTAAGCTGCTATAATTACTGGAAAGACTTGCACCAAGCGATATAGTAGGCAAATGGGCGCCTTTAGCGGCACTCAGTGAATAACGCTGGGTTTCGATATACGTATCGGCTGCGCGGATGTCTTTACGATTGGCCATGGCGCGGTCAACAAGGTCTGTAAGCACATAATCCTGTGCATCCATGGATTGATCTTCAATTCCGGGAGAGACAAACTCATAATCTTCAAAAGGATCAATTTGTAAAATTCCAATTAATGTGACCTTACTAAAGTTAAGGGCATTTTCTCGCTGTATCACTTCCAGCTCATTACTTGCAACCTCGGCTTCCTGGTTGTACTGATCAACAATTGGCCTCATGCCCACTTCAACCTGTGCCTCTACCTGCTCAAGCTGAGTGCGTGATGTTTCCAGATTGTCTTCGGCGACAGAAAGCAACTCTTCATCAAGTATAATGGCCAGAAATTGAGAGGCCGTATTGAACATTATTGATTCACGATTGCGCTGGTGATCATCTTCGGCGGTGCTTAGCGAAGACCTGCTGGCGCGAAGGTTATTGATATTCTGCCATCCGTTGAATAAAGTTATACTGCTTTGGATGTTAGGTGAAGAACGGTTACCGGCTTGTTCCGTAATTGAACCAGTACTGGTATCAAATTGCCGGCCAATACTTCTTCCGCTATTAACAGATGCGCTAAGGTTAGGCAAGAATTGCGCTCTTGATTGAGTAACATTCGCCTGCTGGCTTTCAATAGTGTTTTCAGAGCGTTTGATCTGTACATTGTTTTCCAAAGCAATCTCGACAGCTTCTTGCAATGTAATTCGGTTGTTTTGCTGTGCAAAAAGATTGGGTGCTACAAAAAACAGGCAAAACAGGCAGGTGATAAACTTAGGCATAGGAGAGTTCTTTAATTGATTCATTTTGGAATACCTTCTTAGACGATAAGATTGGAGACAAGTTTCAAAAAAGTATAGAACACTTTTCGTATTGAATTTTTCCCCAAATTAGCCTGAAGGTAACCAAGCTTATGATATTAAGCTGTGCCTGAAGGTATCTTTTTACGTTATTTAATATCTAGAAGATGCGTGTAAACAGGGTTATAATAACTACACATTAGGTATTTTTTGCTCTTCTTGTTCTCTCCACGTTCTCCTCAATTATTTTGACTACATAATTGGCTGCACTCCGGGAAGCAAATTTCTTAATTTCCGTAAAAAATAAGCTAGACAAACCAGGCCCTTCTGAAGATTTTTTACTTCGTCCGATAGCTTGGGAAAGTAATAAACCAACAACCAGAGAAGTTCCCACTGTATGGAGGGGATATCGATGTATCCAATATCTTGGGTCAGTCCAGCTGTGAATGTCATTTCGAATTTCGGACAGGGAGTCCTCTATCTCGTTTTGAATAGCTTCGAGTTCCTGCTCAAGTTCTTTTTTTCTATCGTTCACTGTGTACGGATTTATTGAATATTAGTCTGTTCGGTGAGAACTATCTTTAGATGATGCCGGCGGCTCAAATGAATCTTTAATGGCTTGGTCGAGCGGCTCTTTCATCTTTTTTTTGGTTCCTTTAACCATGCCTCGTGGGCTCAGTGAATACAAGAGAAGCCCAATCAAAATAATTGCCATAGAAACAATTAAATAACCTAATGGTAAACTTTCAAGTAATTCCCCCAGAAAAATGGCCAGCGTGTGCAGCAGAAAGATTAAGCCGAGAAACATGAGGAATGCTCCGGCAATCTTATAGATCATTTTCGTAATGGTATCGGTAATCAACTCGCTTATATTCAGTGCCATTAACTCAACACGTTTCTCTACGAGCAGTTTAATTTCACCAGGTATTTTACGAAGGCGGTCTGTTATTGATTGCTCTTCAGTTGTTTTCATACTGAGGTTATCTATTTAGTATTTTTCCAATTACAAACCCGGCTGCAACTGCTGCTGCCAGGCTTCCCACAGGATACCTTTTAATGATATCGGCAGCTTGGCCTTTCATTTCTAACATCTGCTTTTGCATATCCACATCGCCACCTGATCCATTTTTTGCTTTGAACATGTTTTCAACCATTGTCAAAACATGATACAGATTTTCTATTTTCATAATGTATTATTTTAATTGGTTACCTGTAACATAATAAAAAACTTACAATATTGGTAAGTATAAATTCTGCCTTTTAACTCTAATTTATTGACGGCGTTTATTGTAAACGGAAAATACTCCTCAACCGTTCAATTGCTAATATGAATAATTACTCATATCGCAAGCTGTCAATTGGATTCATCTGGGCGGCCTTATAGGCTGGATAGACTCCAAATACCACCCCTATTACAGACATCCCTAAAAACCCCGCTATCACCGCACCAACAGGAAAAACCAAAGAGGCGTTCATTACAAGCACCAACGCATTACCGGCTAATACGCCCATTAGGATGCCTATGATTCCCCCAATCTGACAAATAATAACCGCCTCGGCCAGGAATTGTTGAATGATTACACGTTTATTGGCCCCAACAGCTTTTCTCAATCCGATTTCCCGGGTGCGCTCAGTAACGGAAACCAGCATAATATTCATCACGCCAATGCCGGCACCGAACAAAGCAATGCCACCTACCACCAAACCAAACAGATATAATATCCCGGTAAAATCGGCGAATGATCCCCTTAAAGATTCATTGGTTTCCAATTCGAAATCATTTTCACTTTCAGGGGCTACATTACGAATGACCCGCAAGTTTCCGGTAAGTTCGTCCATGGTGGCGTCTATAAGGGGAATTGAAGCGGCTCTAACCTGAATCGTGATCCCCAGATCCTTTCCGTAAACCTGCATTAACCGGGTATATGGCATGAGAACAAAGTTATCCATGGAGCTTCCAAAAGCCGAGCCTTTCGCCTCGACCACTCCGATAACTGTATAATACTGCCCTTCAACACGCAGGCGTTTTCCGAGAGGGTCTTCCCTTTCAAACAGGGTATTCCTCACATCTTCGCCTATCAGGCATACCGGCCTTCCGTTTACCACATCCCCTTCACTTAAATTCCTGCCACTGGCTATGTCAAACGAATTGTTGGTGATATAGTTCTCATTACTGCCTGTAATTAAAATATTGGGTTCCGTTTGCTGCTCTTTGTATTGAACGGTTGTGTAGCTGAAATTTGCTCTGGGTGATAAAGAACGCGCCAACTGTGATCGTTCTTCCAGCCTTTCAAACTCCTCAAAACTAACCGGTTGACGGCGCTGGGCACGAGAGCCGCCCATCTGAACGCTGGATTGGGTGGTTACATTAATGACGTCGCTGCCCATCATTGTCATGGTTTCACTAAAAAAGTTATCAATAACTCTCACTGCAGTTGTAGCACTTATCACGGCAAATACTCCCACAACAATAGCCAGCAGGGTTAATGAAGCCCGGGATTTATTGGCAGCCAATGCACCAAATGCTATCTTAATGGTTTGAATAAAGTTCATATAGGTTGGGAATAAATCACAGTAATGAATTATGAGAAACGCAGAGATTCTATAGGTTCGGCCTTAGCCGCTTTATTAGCCGGCAGAAAACCAAACAGGACACCGGTGAGCAAGCAGATCGTAAATGCCAGTACGATGGTAGTTATGCTCATATGAGCGACGAAGAATTGGTTGATGATATTGGCTATTATCAGCGAAATGCCAATGCCTATAAGGCCTCCTACAATACAGATTATCACCGCTTCTATCAGGAACTGCATGAGTATTTCACGGTAGCGTGCTCCAACAGCCTTCCGTATTCCGACTTCTTTTGTCCGCTCTTTTACAGAAACATACATGATATTCATCACGCCGATGCCACCGACGAATAAGGAGAGTGCTGTAAGAAAGATGCCTACACCGTATATGGCCCCTGTCATCAGCTGGTACTGCTGTTCGAACATCTCCAGTTTATTTATTGCAAAATCATTATCTGCTGTCGCATCCAGCCGCCTGACCCGGCGCATGATACCCTCAATTTCATATTCACCCTGCTGCAGGGTTTCCTCGTCGGCGAATTGAACACGAAGAGAAATATTATTTCTAAGGCCAAAGGTATTCCTATATGCGCGAATCGGGATAATGGCAATATTATCAAAACTTTCCATTCCCAGGAAATTCCCCTGTTTTTCCAAAACGCCGATCACTTCGAAACGCTGGCCTCCCAATCGCACGTGCTGACCCATAGGGTCTCTAACCTCGAACAGCAGATCGGCCACATCAGCGCCGACTACAATTACCCGGCGGCCGCGGTGATCTTCATCTTCCGTGAAAAAACGACCCGTTTCAACTTCAATAGCAGAGGTGAAAAGATAACTAAAAGTTACTCCCTGAATCTCAAGGTTCTGCGCGGACCGATCTTCAAAACGCACACTTCCGCCCCGGCTGACCTCGGCCGAAACCGAGCTGGCCAACCGGCTTTGCCGTGCTATTTCCGAGGCGTACTCAACATTCATCTCTCGACGGTTGGCATAATCCCACCAGCGATATTCTCCATCAAACCCCCAGGGCATTTTCTGCACAAAAAGAACATTTTGGCCCAGCATCTGCATACTGGACTCAAAAGACCGGTTGATACCGTCTATTACAGTAACCATAGTGGTTACCATAACAATACCAATTACAATACCAAAGGTTGTTAACGCTGAACGTAGTTTATTGCCCCATATAGAGACAAAAGCAATTTTCACTCCTTCAAGCAGACTTCGAAAAAACATAGGATGATTAGGTCAGATTGTCAGTTGTGGTATTGTACATATCATTTCTTTATTTTAATCTGAAATATCAGGGATATCATATGGTACGGGGATAATGGATAATCGTTTCAGTATATTTATTTTTATTTGTAATCATCAACACTTGAAAGTTAATCATTTAATTAATCTATAGGGCATGCGAATTATAATAAGCGGGGGCGCCGGGTTTATAGGAGCCAATTTAATATTACACCTTCGTGCTTCCTATCCCGATTACCAGATTCTTAATCTTGATAAACTAACTTATGCGTCAGACTTGACCTATTTGAAACAGTTGGAAAACAATAATAACTATTCCTTCAAACAGCTTGACCTCGTTGATCGTAAATCGGTTAGGAAAATTATACAAGAATTTAAACCGGATGGCATATTTCATTTGGCGGCCGAATCACATGTCGATAATTCTATAGCCGGTCCTGAACCCTTTGTGATGTCAAATGTAATAGGCACATTCAATATTTTGGAAGAATTTCGTCAATACTGGCTCGAAAGTGAAAAACCAACAGATGCCCGATTCCTTCACGTTTCAACCGACGAGGTATATGGGTCCCTAGGTCCCGAAGGGTATTTTACCGAAGAAACCTGCTATGCCCCCAATTCCCCGTATTCGGCCACCAAAGCCGGCAGTGACTTCCTGGTACGCGCATATTACCATACTTATGGGATGAATGTAGTTACC
Source organism: Balneolales bacterium (assembly GCA_040878085.1). GTDB lineage: Bacteria > Bacteroidota > Rhodothermia > Balneolales > Natronogracilivirgulaceae > JBBDMU01. The sequence continues at coordinate 31,697 of JBBDMU010000009.1, read as the reverse complement.
ACTAATTGCTCAAACAATTACGGGCCAAATCAGCATGATGAAAAACTGATACCAACGGTAATACGATCAGCATTACATCACAAATCAATACCCGTTTATGGTAAAGGAGAAAACATACGGGATTGGCTCTATGTTGAGGATCATTGCCGGGCACTGGATATGGTCTTTCATAAGGGACGGGCCGGTGAAACGTATAATATTGGAGGACATAACGAGTGGAAGAATATTGATTTGGTCCGGGAGATCTGTAATGTGATGAATACTTTCGAAAGTGATGGGCCGGGTGGTGATTATAAGAACCTCATCACATTTGTAGCAGACCGGCCCGGCCACGATCAGCGATATGCCATCGACCCTAATAAAATTGAAACGGAAATTGGCTGGCGCAATACTCAAGATTTCACAATAGATTTAGAGAAAACTGTTCAGTGGTATTTGGAGCGATATAAAACAAGCTAAGCTGGTATTACCAATTCATCAATAGATCTATTGTTACCATGTTCATAGGTGTTCCAAAAGAGATAAAACCGCAAGAGAACAGGGTAGCACTATTGCCATCAGGAGTTACGGAACTGACTAAGCAGGGGCATAAAGTTATTATAGAGAGTGAAGCGGGTTTAAATAGCGGATTCTCAAATGACGCTTATATACAGTCCGGTGCCGAAATCGGTAATGAAGCCGAAGCTGTATGGCAGCAGGCTGAAATGATTATGAAAGTAAAGGAGCCGGTGAAAATTGAATATTCACGAATGCGTGAAGGGCAGATTGTCTTTGCATACTTTCATTTCGCTGCTAATGAAGAACTTACCAGAGCAGTTATGGGTTCTAAATGTATTGCTATCGCTTATGAAACAGTAGAAAAAGCAGATCACTCGCTCCCCCTACTCATTCCAATGAGTGAGGTAGCCGGCAGAATGTCTGTTCAGCAAGGCGCCAAGTACCTGGAGAAATCTCAGGGAGGACGCGGCATACTGCTCGGTGGGATTCCGGGCGTAAGACCGGCCAATGTTTTGATATTGGGAGGCGGAGTTGTGGGCGTTAACGCTGCGAAAATAGCGTCCGGTATGGGCGCCAATGTCACTATTATGGATATCAGCGTGCCCAGATTACGTTATCTTGATGACATTTTGGCCAAGAATGTAACCACACTGTTCTCCTCTGAAAAAAATATCCGTGACCTCTTGCCAAATATAGATCTGGTAATCGGCGGGGTACTTATACCCGGGGCCAAAGCACCTTCACTGATCAAGCGTGACATGCTCAGGCTTATGAAACCCGGTTCTGTTCTGGTTGATGTGGCCATTGATCAGGGCGGCTGTATTGAAACCGCAAGACCTACCACTCATGCCGATCCTATTTATGTTGTCGATGGGATAATTCACTACTGCGTTAGTAACATGCCGGGTGGTGTCCCCTATACTTCTACTGTTGGGTTAAGTAATTCAACATTGCCCTATGCAATTCAGCTTGCCAATAGAGGCTGGATTAAAGCTTTGCGCGAAAATAGGGAACTCCAGCTTGGCCTTAATATAGCCTATGCCGAGGTCACCTATAAAGATGTTGCTGATGCTTTTAATTTGGAATATAAATCAACTAAAGATGTCCTTTCTGCATTTATGTAATTAAATACTAAAGGGATTTTATCTAACTGGTTTTGTACCCATTAGAAAATTTAAATCCTTTGCAGGAATAGGACCACCGTAATATAAAAAAGGCTCGCCGAACTCAACGCCTATCATCTGCCCATAATGACGCGCTTTGCCGCGTAATGCTTCAAAAAACGATTCCCCTGATACATATGTTTTGGGGCCTGAGTCATCCTTAGAAACATTAAATTGAGATTCAAAAGCAAGAATAGCCTTTTCCTTCAGTTCCAGGGTATCCGAAATATCGAAAACTATGGTGGGGTCAAACGGCCAGTGCTGCATATAATGCAGGATATGACCAGGCCTCCAGGGCTGTTGATCATCTGTTTTCAGGTTGCGTAAACCACCGTAAAATAAGGCATCCTCGGCAAGGCGAGCAGCATTACGATGATCGGGGTGCCGATCGGCCGGGGCGTTAATAAAACAGATATCCGGCTGATATTTTCTTACCACCTTTATTATGGCTTCACGATGAGCGGGTATATTTTCCAGCCCGCAATCCGGTAAGCCAATATTTTCCCTTACACTTAATCCAAGAACTTTCGCAGCATTCTCTGCTTCCAATATTCTGCCTTCGGGGGTTCCCCGTGTCCCCATTTCGCCTTGTGTAAGGTCCAGTACCCCCACTCGATATCCTTTTTGAATCAATGAGGCCAGTGTTCCGGCACAGCAAAGTTCGGTGTCATCAGGGTGCGCTGCTATCGCCAAGACGTCTAATTTCATACTATATCTATAAATTTATTATATGCTTCGTTAACACAACTTCAGAAAACGATATTAACATAATTATGGAACCAGCTCTTCATTCAACTTAACACCCAGTCCCGGTTTGTTATTAAGGATCACCTCTCCTGTTCCATTAATCATCATCCCACTGCAGGGATCGTCGCTGATTTGCAAGTGCCCATCCAGATCAGCATAATCGGCCCACATGCAAAGGATTGCAGTAGCCGTATCGGCCAGTGAGGATTCCACCATACAACCGGCCATCACCTTTAAACCGGCTTTTCGGGCTTGGTTGAGATGTCGAAGCGAGTGACTTATAGAACCGACCTCCATCAGCTTAATATTTACGGCATCAAACTGTTTGGATAATTCCTCAAGATTTTCCTTTCCTGAAAAACTTTCATCGGCAACTAATGGCACAGAGGAATAGGATTTCAGTTTCCGCATGGCCTCCTGTTCCCCGACCGGCATGGGTTGCTCAATAAGCGCCACATTATTATCTATCAAAAAGCGGACTTGCTCCCTGGCTTGCTCAAATGTTTCCCATCCTTCATTTACATCCACCCATACCGGCTTATTTGATACTGAACGCACCTGCTTAATAACTTCCTGATCATATTTTGTACCCAGCTTCACTTTTAATATAGGATATCCTTGAGCCTCACGAACTCTTTCGGCTATGGCATCGGGCTCCTCAATGCCTATTGTATATGATGTTTTAGGCCCCTTTGTTGATGGGGCTTGCAGCAAAGCATGAGTCGCGACTCCCAGTTTCTTGCCTACCCAATCATGCAGAGCCATTTCAAACGCAGCTTTTGCGGCAAACTCTCCGGGAGCTACGGTATTCATGTACTGAATGCATGCTTCAATATCGTAGGGGTTTGTGATCTGTGAAGGCACGAGAGACTGAATAAATGCAGCAGCCGATTCCTGGGTTTCGTTAAACCTTTTATTTGGGGCCGCTTCTCCGATCCCGGTAAAGCCATATTTTTCTATTTCTACAAAAATATTATCAATAGAATTGCGTCCTGCTCTTGAAATTGTAGCGGGATGTTTAAGATCCAGGGTTACGGGGGTAAAGCGTATATTTAAACTCATTTTAGAAAAGTATTTTCTATAGTTCTAAATAAATATAATAATCAAAAAAGCATAGCTTATTGCAGCTAAGCCTGCAGCCGTCAATGCTAAGGGGATCTGCGTATATACATGATCCATCATATCGCATCCGGTTGCCAGAGATGATAAAATAGTGGTGTCTGAAATAGGTGAACATTGATCGCCGAACACGCTTCCTCCAATCACTGAGGAAAAGCATAGCGTTATAAAAAAAGGATCGGGCATTACAGCCCAGGCCAACGGCATGGCAACCGGGAATACAACAGCATAAGTTCCCCAAGAAGTTCCCGTTGAAAACCCGATGATCATGCAGGTTAGCATCAAAAGCCCTGGTAGAAGTAAGGGAGAAATATAATCACCGGTCATGTCAACTACAAAAGCAGCGGTACCAACTGAATCGGCTACAGATTTAAGAGTGACGGCCAATGCCAGAATAATAGCCCCAATGGTGACTCCTTTGCATCCATCTACAAAGCCGTTAATAGCAATATTCAAAGGCATTCCCTTTGCTAGTGCAATACCTATACCCGCTAATACGGCAAGTACAAAAGCCTCGGCAATCAGAAGCATTGAATCGTCTCCCCATCCTAAAAAGAAATATGTGAATATAAATGGAATCATAGCAACTCCCATTAAGGTACCAATAGGACCAAAAAAATCTATTAAACCGGGTTTGTAATCGTCAGGTATTTTTAAGTCGGTAAGTTCAGGTGAAGCAAGTGGCGAAGCTTCATCCCGGTCCAGTTTCCCGGTCTGGCGGACCCGAGCCTGGGCCGCCCTCATTTTCTTGCCCGGAACAAAAGGTAGTTTGTCCCATGAAAATGCCAATGTAATTAGTATAGCGAATATGGCATAAAAATTGAAAGGAAGCGCTGTAAAGAAGAAACTGATCCCATCCTGAGCTGTTTCAAATAAGGGAATAGTGCCGATTACCAGCCCGCTCACGTATATAGGCCATACATTAAAGGGGATAAGCGTTGCGGCAGGCGATGCTGTAGAATCTACAACATAGGCCAGTTCTTCGTGGGCAACGCCATGTTTATCGGCAACGGGCCGTACGGTCGCTCCCGTTAGCACCGTGCTGATGGTGCCTCCCTGATGAAATATCAATCCCATCATCCAGGTGAAGAACTTCGCACTTCTGGGGCCGCTAACTATCTTTCCACTGGCCCAGGATGCGAATTTCATAGCCCCTCCCGTACGTGTCCATATGCCTATCAGCCCTCCTAAAGCCCATAAATAAACTAATAATATGAGGGCAAAACTTTCGGTGGCAAGGGATGGAATTAGAAAATCCTGCACAATGTTCAATTCCCCAACTATTACTCCACCCAGTATAATTCCCACAAATAAGGCACTGATGACCTCTCGCGTCCAAAAAGCTAGAATAATGGCTACCAAAGGAGGCATCAGTGACCAAAAGCCATAGTGGCCGCCCTGCATGGGGAACTTTCCGGAAAAAAAGACTCCTAGCATCAAAAGCACGATGCCCAGACCAACTGCATACCATCTACGTCGCTTTAGCTGAAGTCTGCCTGTGCTACGTTCGTTTTTATCAGGCTTTGCGTAGTCTGTTTCTGAGTTTATCATTATAAATTTGGGAAAGACGCAGGATAATTATCGATTTTATTTAACTTTCAGTAAAAGTATCCGTAGATAAAACTTTTTTTGCTCAATTTCGAATAAGTAATCAGAAACAAGATTTTTGTATCATGAACATTTGATAAATATGCTCTCATTTGCAATTGCTCAAAATGAGCATTAACAGACATAAATAAAAGTGCAAAATTTATTTAAGATTCTTTAATCACTACCTGTTTTATGAGTTTAAAAAATGAAGCTGGCGGAAAATTTGAAAACACCCGTGTTTTTTACCGGCAATACACGGAAGGGATGACGCCAAAACGAATAAACCGGGAGTTTCACGCCGACTCTACTCGTCTGTTGAAACTGTATAAAGAGGCCGTTGGAAGCCGAATTGATAAAAATACCAATAAAGTGGTGCCTCTTCACATCAGGGCCATGCGCCTTTTTTCGGCCCTGGTACGACGGCTAACCCCTGCCCGCAGGCTGGTTTTCTTGGCTTCTTTTGTAGGTTTTGTAATGTACTACTTTACCTATGGATTTATTTCGCAGCTCATATTACCTTTATCCTTTTTTGCTGTCATCCTTATCCTGATGCTGGAACTATTGGAAAAAATGGATGCTAAAAAAGAAATTGACTTCGCCCGGGATATCCAACTTAGCCTGTTACCAGCCTCCAGCACCAAAACAGATGATCTTGAATTTGAATCTTTTGCGACAACCGCTAATGAAGTGGGGGGCGACTATGTAGATGTTATCCCCACCGATCAGGGCATGTATCTTATTATTGCCGATGTATCCGGCAAAGGGCTGGGGGCAGCTTTATATATGTTCCGACTCCAGGCGCTGGTTCATCTGCTCATAAAAAAAACTCATCCGTCCCCAAAAGATCTTTTCCTGGAACTAAATGATTATATCAAATCAGGCAAAAAAGATAAAACGTTTGTAACAGCCTGTGCAGCTTATTTCCCTAAAGGCGAGGATTCTTTTCAGTTATGCAGGGCCGGACACAATCCTCCACTTTTGTACACCCGTGAAACAGATGCTACAATGGAACTTCGTTCAACAGGATTTGCACTGGGAATGACCAATTCAAAAAAACTTGATTCACATTTGAAAGAAGTCACCATCCCATTCAATGATGGCGATTCCATTTTATTCTACACCGATGGCCTAACGGAGGCTCGAAACCACCTAAATGATGAATATGGCCTGGACCGCCTTCGTTCTCTTTTCGAAATCTATGGATCTTTGCACGCCAAAAGCGTGATACATAAAGTTCAGAATTCCCTTGAGAATTTTATCCAAAATGAAAAATTGGCTGACGATATTACATTCAACTGCGTGCGAAAACGGGTAGTGAAGCAACATCAAATTACGGATGCTCAGGTAAATGAAGCTTAGGGTCTATAATGAAAGCCGTGGTGATATATCTTCTGCACCTTCTTTCAGCTGTTTGTCGAACCGTTCTAATAAAGATTATACACCATACATGAATAAAAAAAGCCCCCGGGAATAAACGGAGGCTTTAGTAATATATAATAAACAAAATAGCTGTTATCGGGAAGCTTGAGCGCAATTAAGTTCATGCTCAAGTTCGTGCTCAGCAGGACTCTGAAAAGAACCGAAAGCGGCATTCTGAAAAGATTCGCATGCCTGTGGTTCATTTTCCTGATTTTTATAAGCCATTCCCATTTCAAACCAAATCTTTGCCTGATCAGCCCGGCCTCCGTCTTCATATTCAAGAGCCTGGGTTCCATTGGCAATAGCCTCATTCCAATTGCCTAAATGATTATGTGCTTCAGCAAGTCTGTAATAGGCTTCAGCAGAAGATTCATCGTATGAAATAGCTCGTTCTAGCAACTCAAGAGCTCTTGAGTAATTTTCATCCTGAGTAGAGTTTGCACCTAAATAAACTAAATAATCTTCGGCTGCACCACTTGCTCTTTCTACCATTTCCATATCATTAGCATTTAACGACATGTTAATGGCCAGGTCAAATTGCTCAAGAGCACCTTCCAGATTATCCTGTTGCCTGTAAACCAGTCCTTTTTGGTATATCGCACGCGGATAGTTAGGATTTAGCTCCAGTGCACCATTATAAGCTTCCAGTGCAGCAGCATGATCGCCGTTACGGTAAAGGGAATTTCCTTTAGAAAGGTAAAGCCTGGGCAAATTACCCGCAGCCCTGGCCTTTGTATTTTCATCACCATAATGTTCAGCAGCGGTTATTGTTTCCTGAAAGGCCTCAATAGCACCGTCAAGATTACTTGCCCGGTACAATTCGACTGCATGTCTCCAGTGTAACTGGGGTATTTGTGATCGAACACGGTCTTGTATATCATCAGTGCCATCAACACTTTCTGCCAAATTCAAAGTCTCTTCAAATTTCTCAATAGCCGCAATATTTTCACCCGCCTGTACCATCTCCACACCCTCATTGAATGCATTAACGACGGCCGTGCGATCCTGCGCTTCAGCGACTTGTGTAATAACTGCAGCAAACATCAGGAAACCCGCTAAAAAACTTATTTTGCGTATTTTCATAATATTGTTCATTTACCTTTCTTAAGATTTTTTGTATTTCGTCAACGAAAGTACAAAATAAATTAGTATTTACTAAAAGTTAGTTTAAATTTCATAATATTTACTTAACAAGTTAGAAGTTTGGTTTCAATTTGTGCTCTTGATAAAATTCATAGATAATCGATGCCACCTCTTCTTCAGAATCGGTTAAATGAAACAGGCTTAAGTCCTTATCGGATATCGTTCCCTCTTTTACCATCGTATTGGTTATCCAGTCTACCAACCCGCCCCAATAATCTTTGCCCATCATCACGATCGGGAAAGGATTAATTTTTTTTGTCTGAATCAAGGTTAGTGCTTCAAAAAACTCATCTAATGTCCCCAGCCCGCCGGGGAATACTACAAAGCCTTGGGCATATTTTACAAACATCACTTTTCTAGCAAAAAAGTAATTGAAACGAATGGTATAATCAGAATCAACGTAGGAGTTTGGCTCTTCTTCAAAAGGAAGCTGAATCGTTAAACCGACGGACTTGCCTTTGCCCAGGTTCGCCCCACGATTGGCAGCCTCCATTATGCCCGGTCCGCCTCCGGTTATCACGCCAAAACCCATCTTCGTTAGTGCAAGAGAGAGCTTAACGGCTTTATCGTAATGGGTGCTTCCTTCCTTAAGCCTGGCCGAGCCAAAAACAGACACACAAGGCCCTATTCTAAGCAACTTATCATAACCTTCAACAAATTCACCCATAATCTTAAAAACGCTCCATACATCTTTTTCAAAGCGTTCTCTTTCAGCATACTGACCGGGTATTTTAGTTTGTTTATTTGTTGCCATATAAGATTAGTTTTAGTTCGCTATTTGATCGATAAACTAAAAGATAGTGAAACGAATGGTTTTCGGGCAGGATTCATCTCAGGTTTTATGTTAATCGAACCACTTAAATCATCACTTACATCAAAATCCCTGAATTGAGCGTAAACGTAAGCATCCGCCACATTCAGTCCATAAGCCAATAAGACACCCAGAAATGCAAAGTCACGCCTGTTTCGGTAGTAGTCGCGCTGGTTGCGAAGCGCCTCAGGCTGTATATTGGGGTTAATATGGCCGGGGGTAGGTCCATATATCGCATCCTCAGAATGGGTGTTGTAGTAGGCTGCCCGGTAATCGGTATAATTGTTCTGGAGCTGAAGTCCGTAATAGGCTACTCCAACCAAAGCTCCGTAGACAATGGGAACCTTCCAGGCTTGTTTGTTAGTTAATTGACCCCACCCTGGTATGGTGGCAGAACGCAGCATAACGCTCTTGGGCTCCCGCACCGAATCGGGTTGGCTTACCATGGCCTGCTGTTCGGTAGTGCTGGATTCCCGAAATATCGGTGCCGACGTAGTATCGGTGATTTGCTGAGCTCTGGCGATATTGCCAGCCAGCAGCAGCAAAAAAATGATACTTCCCAGCTTACGAAGAGGTATCAAGCAGCGTAATAAGCCGATCCAGTTCGTCATCGGTATAGTAGTCAATTCTGATTTCCCCGCCTTTATTCTTTCTCTTAATCTGAACCTTGGTGCTGAATTTCGTTTTCAAACGGTTAGAAATCTCCAATAGCTGTATATCTTTTTGATCTTTTTCCGGTAATACCCGGTTGGCTTTTTCCTTTTGTTTGCCAGCCGAACGAACGGCTTCCTCAATTTGTCTTACCGAATAATCGTTTTCTATCGCATGTTCGAGAATCTTTTTCTGTAGTTTGCTGTCCTCAATGGTGATTAAGGCACGGGCATGGCCGGTGGTGATATTACCGGCTTTTAAAGCTGCCTGTATAAAAGGGGGTAAATTCAGCAGCCTGAGCATGTTGGTAACCGTTGTCCGGTTTTTGCCTACCTGCTTGGCTACCTCTTCCTGAGAGTATTTGCATTCCTCCACAAGCCTTTTATAACCCATAGCAATTTCAATAGGATTAAGCTGCTCGCGCTGCACGTTTTCTATTAATGCAAAGGCAATGATGTCATTATCTTCAACCTCACGGATGTAAGCCGGTATGGTTGTGATCCCGGCCATCTTGGTCGCACGCAGTCTCCTCTCGCCGCTGATGAGTTCATAACGGTCATCTTTAACCAATCGTACCGTTACCGGCTGAATCAAGCCATGCATACGGATAGAATCCGATAGTTCCTGCAGGGCAAATTCGTCAAAGTCTTTTCGTGGCTGCTGAGGATTCGGGCGAATATGGGTAACCGGTACGTGCAAAGTCACATTAACTCGATTGCCCGGTTTCCCTATAGGCGAACCAGACGCTGTGTTATTGTCTTTTTGTTCCTCATCACTGTATTCCGGGAAGAAAGCTCCCAATCCTTTGCCTAAAACTTTTTTTGCCATGATAATCTTTCTTGAGGATCACACACAGGTGACGCTATGGGGTACGGGGGTTTAAAGGTGTTGAAAAAGAGTCTACCTGCCGCTACATATTAGTTTTCGTTCGCAAAGACCGGACTATCTTTAAATAACTCTTTGTTTTGCATAATAATTTCTCTTGCAAGGGAAAGATAATTCTTAGATCCCATACTTACCGAGTCGTAAAGAAGTACCGGTTTTCCGAAACTAGGCGCCTCAGCAAGGCGCACATTTCGGGAGATAACCGTTTTAAATACTCTGTCGTCGAAATAACGTTGCACTTCGTCGGCAACCTGATTTGATAACCGTGTTCGGGAGTCATACATCGTAAGCACTACACCTTCAATTTGAAGTGAGGTGTTAAGGTGCTGACGTACAATCTTTATGGTATTCAACAGCTGCCCAAGTCCTTCCAGAGCAAAATACTCGCATTGCACCGGTATCAGTACCGAATCGGACGCCGTCAGGGCATTGATTGTCAACAGGCCCAGTGAAGGCGGGCAATCAATGATGATAAAATCATACTCACTGCTCAGTTTTTCGAGAGCTACCCGAAGAATATTCTCCCGCTTCGGTTTATCGACCATCTCAATTTCAGCCCCCACCAAATTAATATGGGCCGGTACAATTGAGAGGTTGGGCATCTCGGTCTTCATAATGGAGAGATTAATATCTATATCATTAATTAAGACTTCATATATAGATTCCTCCACACTTTTCGAGTCAATGCCCACTCCACTGGTTGAATTACTTTGCGGATCGATATCCAGCAGCAGAGTAGAATGTTCTAAAGCAGCGAGACTTGCGGCAAGATTTACCGCTGAGGTAGTTTTGCCTACACCGCCTTTTTGATTGGCTACAGAAATTATTTTGCCCATAAAGTTTACAAAGTCCAGATTAATGAGTTATTGCATGGGTGGAATATAACGCGGGCATGTGTGTCAAGCAAAGAATACACCCAAGTTTTTATGGAAGAGAATCAAGCACGCAAAACTCCTGCCTTTGCCTAATTAATACGGGGTAATTGTAATAAATCTGTAGAAAATTGTCGAATAAAATTAATTAGAGGTTCTGGTCAGTTGTATATCACGCATATCCGGGTTTGCCAGGCTGCTGCTTTGAATGGGATTCAGTTTCTGCAAACTTCTCTGCAACTCTGTGCCGCCAATAGTGATGCTTCGATCAGCACCAACTGCACCCGCTTCATTAATATGCAGCACATTATTACGATCAACCCAGGGGCTTACCTCTTCGGCAGCGTTCAGGCCATTGGTCTCTAGAGTCCCTTCCTGCAATAAACCAGCCTCTTCCGGGTAAAAATTAACAATGCTAACCATTACACTAAAAACTACGGCTGCCGCTGTCGCCATTGCTGTGGTATTATTCCACTGCGGGAACAACGACCGTCGGTTTTCATGATAATGCGTTACTGCCTGATCAATGATATCGTCTCTAAGTTTAGGCGGAGGATTACGAACAGGCAATTGTTCAAGCTGCTTTAGAGTACGCCGCAGGCATTCCACTTCAATAAGTATGTTCATGTCACGCTCCATTGCCCTCTCCACCAAAACGGCTTCTGAGGGGTCAAGCTCGTTCAAAACATACTCGACGCAAAGATCATCTGCGTTCGGCAAATTTGACTTCTTTTCCATTTTCCTTCTCAAACATTTTTCTCAGGTTAATTAAAGCATATCTCATTCGCCCCAGAGCAGTATTTATCGATACGTCTGTGAGTTCCGCAATCTCCTTAAAAGACATCTCATAATAATGCCTGAGCATTACCACTTCACGTTGTTCCTTAGGAAGTTTGCCAATATGCTTGATGAGGCTGTCTTTCGCCTCACCTTTTTCAATACCGCTTTGAGCATCTACAAGGCCCTCATCCGGCAACCGCTCGTAAAAATCGTAGTCGGGATCTTGATGTGAATTTACGTCCACAAAACGCTTTTTCTTGCGCAGATAGTCAATCGTTGCATTATGGGCAATACGCATAACCCAGGCAATCCACTTGCCCTGTTCGTTATAGGTCTCGTCCATTTTGGTGATGACCTTGGTAAATGTTTCCTGAAAGATATCGTTGGCTGTTTCTGCATTACCAACCATACTGTAAATGTATGAATATATCTTGGATTCGTGCCGCTTTAAAAGGGTTTTAAAGGCTTGGTCATCGCCATCTTTCCTGTACATGCGCACGAGTTGCTGGTCATCAAGATCTTTCAAATTCATATTATTTTTTTTAGTTGACCTCATTAATATCCTCTCTAACGGCACATGGATTTGAAAATTGTATTACAAATCGACGCCATTTTAGGTGTTTGATTTATCGCTTGGTTAAGGCTCCCTTGTCTATATTGAAGAACACTCACTTTAGCCAAATAAATCCCTTGTTTTTATAATTTTTGCCCTGTAATTCTAATACTTTTTTACTTGCTCTGATTCTATCAATCGTTCTCTAATAAATAAATCTTTATTCAATATAATAATGTTAGGGTAAACTGCAATTAAAATACTTTAACGTTGATATTTAATAAAACTTGTTGTTACTTGCACATATTTTACACACACCCAATACCGCTATGGATCATGTGCAGCTCACACACAAACAAAAAGCCTTCTTCGAATACATCCGCGATTATAAACAAGAGTATGAAGTATGGCCAACCTACCGCGAGATAACCGACGAATTCGGTTTCAGATCCCCCAATAGCGTTACTCAAAACCTGCAGTCTCTTGTAAAAAAAGGATATTTGATCAAGGGCGATGATGACGACTATGACCTTCCCTCCCGCTACGAATCTCCGAAACCGGCGGCATCGGGTATCCCCGTCCGCGGGCTCATTGCAGCGGGTAGCCTGCAGGAGGCCGTAGATATGGACCTGGGGATGATCACCATGAGCCATATTTTCCCCAATATAGACAGTATTTTTGCCTTAAGAGTGTCAGGCATGAGCATGAAAGATGTCGGAGTTGCCGATGGCGATTTTGTGCTATTAACCCACGAAGAACCCCGAAACGGTGAAATTGGTGCGGTTTTATTCAATGGAGAAACCAGCCTCAAGCGTATCTTTAAAAATGCTCTTGGCTTCCGCCTGGAACCGGCCAATGACGAATACCAGGATATTATAATTGAACCAGACACCTCAGAAGAGGTTAATGTGCTGGGCAAATACATCGGCCACGTAAATAAATCCGGAGTATATAAAGCCTGACGCAAGCCTCATTTGTTTAAATAAATCCGCCCTGCCGCTAAAAAGTTTTACCCGTATCGGCTTTTTGTTTGTGTTCACCGGCTTTCTTTTCGAGTACATCCTTACCGCTTCCTTCCAAACTCAGTGGCTTAACCGTTACGAGCCTGTAATTAGCCCCTTTTATGGCCTCATGGAGCTGGCCGTCTTTGATCCAGGCCCTTCCACCATCGTGCTGGAGGCGTTTGCGGTTTTTAAAAATTTTGGCTTGTTTGTGTAGTTCGGGTAATTCTTTCATAGTTCCTTTGCATTGATCAATTTATTATAGCTGTAAATTACGCTTACCACAGTTTATTTCAAACAAATAATAGCACCTGAATTAAACCCATTTGTTATCTGTACGGAGGAAGCCGGAAACCTGGTTTGCAAAGAAAACTCTATTATCCCGCCTCTGATTAAAGCTTGCCCAAGCCCTACTCATGTCCTACTGCCAGGCGGGCTTTAGTAGGAGTTGGTACGGCCTTGGTCAGGACTTGGTCAGGGCGGATCGAGGTCAATTACTGAATTTGGTTCATCTATTTTGCTTTAAATTTGTTAGTAACTTCGCCGGTACACAGCGTCCCGCTTGTACCGAACTTGTCTTTCGGTCTCTGGATGGCCGGGGCGTGTAAGTTTTCGAATGATTGTGCTTATTTTAAGTGCTGGCTATTATCTAGCAATGCTACATTTGAGATCAGCAGGGCCTGTAAATTCTCTAATATCTGAGTCATTTTTTAATATTCGAGATCGGCAACCGGGGGGACGGCCGGAGGCCGGAAGACAAAGATTGGGACAGGCGAGACGCCTTTCCCGGCGGGTTTTGCTTACTCTGCAAAACAGGCGAGACGCCTTTCCCGGCGGGTTTTGCCTGCTGCGACTAACGTCTCCGGCCGGGGCAATTTTCGAGTTTATGGGCCGTAAGTTTAAGGATCAGGGGTAATCGCTATATTTTCTGTTTATATGTGTTTTCTTCTTTTGAAAACAGGATTATTTCCCTTATCTTTAAGACTTGATTAAAAATTCAAATCACCCATTTTCAAACTTATGTACGCTGTAGTTCAAATTAGCGGGCATCAATTTAACGTAAAATTAGATGATGTCATTTACGTTAACCGTCAGGATGCTGATGTTAACGCAAAAATATCCTTTGACAAAGTGCTTCTGGTATCTGATAAAAACGGGAAGATTAATGTTGGCAGCCCGGTTGTAAAAGATGCTGTTGTAGAAGCGTCGGTTGTTGATCATGTCCGTTCCAATAAAGTTATCGTCTTTAAAAAGAAAAGACGTAAAGGTTACCAAAAGACCAGAGGTCATCGTCAGGATTTGACCCAAATTAAAATTGATAATATTAAAGTTTAACCGGAGATAGAAACATGGCACACAAAAAAGGTGGCGGTTCTACTAAAAACGGACGTGATTCCGAATCCAAACGTTTGGGTGTGAAAAAATACGGCGGCCAGGCGGTTAAAGCCGGCAATATTATACTCAGGCAGCGTGGCACTAAAATTCACCCTGGTGTGAATGTGGGCCGTGGTAATGATGATACTTTGTTTGCTTTGAATGACGGCGTTGTTGTTTTCCGTCAGGGCAAAAGAAAGTCCGTATCGATCGAAACTGCTTAAACAGAGATTTAATCTCTCAAAAGCCTTAGGATGCTATCATCCTAAGGCTTTTTTTATATCCGCTGATTATGATGAACCGACCGATCATTCAGGGGCTCGTTCCTGAGACGCCTATTCATACTATTTTTTGTATCGGACGCAATTATGCCGAACATGCACGGGAACTCAATAATCCCGTGCCGTCATCGCCGGTCATATTTACCAAGCCGCTGAACAGCGTTATCCATGACGGCCAAAGCATCATCATTCCTCCGCACACTAACGATGTGCACCATGAAGTCGAGATTATAGTTGCTATAGGCACGGCTGGTAAAAATATACCGGAATCAGAGGCTATGGCACATATCAGTGGATACGGCATCGGAATTGATGTGACCGCGCGCGATGTGCAGCAGAAACTTAAAGATAAATCCCATCCCTGGGATATTGCCAAGGGTGCCGATACCTTTGCGCCGATCAGCAAATTTGTATCGGTCAGTAGTGTTCCGAACCCTTTCGACATCCGCCTGGAGCTTCAGGTCAATGATCGTGTTGTGCAAAAAGGCACTACCAAAGACCTTATATTTTCAATACCCGACCTGATCAGCAGTCTGTCGGCCATTTTTACCCTTCAGCCCGGCGACCTGATCTTTACCGGTACCCCTGAAGGTGTGGGACCCATAATCAAAGGGGACAAGCTCAAGGCAACTTTGGGAGATAATCTGGCTGCACTGCATGTCGATGTAAAGTAAAAATTCTTATTCGGCATACGTTATTAAGTTCGCGCTCTCTTCTCTCAGTCTCCGGCGAAGCCGTCCCCGCGCTCTCTTCTCTCAGTCTCCGGCGAAGCCGTCCCCGCGCCCTCTTTTCCAGTTTTCTGTACTTTTTAACAAACTCTGACTGTAAGATTGGATATTTTCCGTCATGATTATATTGAAATCCTATCTGCTGGCTTTTTGCTGTTGTTTCGTTCTGTTTTCGGAAATTGCCGGTGCTCAAACAAAACCTTCTTTTTTGGATGAAGATGTGGAGTACCTCTGGCCCACCAATGCCAGTTATTATATGTCATCCAGTTTTGCCGAGACGCGTTCGGCGCACTTTCATGCCGCATTGGATATTGGCACCTGGGGGCGAATTGGCTATCCCATTTATGCCACGCGTGATGGAATCGTGAACCGGGTGGGCGTAGGGCCGAGAGGTTACGGTAATGTCATCCATTTAAAGCATAACGATGGTTCATATTCCGTGTATGCACACCTTAATGATTTTGTGCCTGAAATACGCAGCATTGTAGATTCTATCAGGATTGCGCGGGACTATAGCTTCACCATCAATGAAGAGTTTGAAGATTATGGCATCCGGTTTGAGCAGGGTGAGATGATTGGAGTTTCCGGAGCAACAGGTATTGGTCCTCCTCACCTTCACTTCGAGCTGCGTACCCCGCAAGGTTTCCCATTTAATCCCCTTTTAACCAATCTCTCTGTAGCTGATGGTGTTCCCCCTCAGTTTGTTTCCCTGTCGGTAGAGCCTTTGGGCGCGAATTCCGTAGTTGACGGGAAAAAGAATATTTTGCAGAAAAGGGTAAACCGTGCCGGAGGCAATAATCATTTTGGAACCATACCTGTAAGCGGAGTAGTCGGGCTGGGGGTGGATGTTTTTGACAAATCGGATGGCGTTAATAATGTGTACGCTGTGTATGATCTTCAACTGAAGGTAAATGGGGAGTTATATTTTCATTCCCGTGTTGATAGTTTTTCCTATGATGATACTCATCAGATGTTTATCGACAGGGTGTATCCCATTCTCAGGGAATCCAGGAAAGGCTTGCAGCGTTTGTATGTCAAGAATTCGAACAGGCTTCCTTTTTATAGAGATACCGGATATTCAGGAGTATTAGACCTTCCGCCGGGCCGGCATCAATTCGAAATTATAGCACGTGATTACTTTGGCAACACCAGTCGAGCCGATGGATATTTGCTCTTCGATGAGCAGGATAAGACGATCTTTAGTGAGACGGTTTTAGATGCAAGGCTTCCATCCATTACATCCAACTCAGCTTCATCCCCTTCCCTGGCAGAATGGAACTGGAACAACGACTGGGTCTCTCCAAAGGAGCCGAATGAAGACCTTTATATTACCATGAACGCCCCCGGATCATCCTTCAACGCGATACAAAAGCTGCAGCTAGGGTATAACAGCCGAGCTATAGATTTAAGTGGTCATCACTCAAAAGTTATTACATTAAATGAAAATTCTTACCTGCTGCACCGGGTTCGACCTGACAGCAAGAGCACGTTCTACAGCTCCGATCAGCGGGCAGCAGTGATGTTTTTGCCGGGATCTGTGTATGATGTAATGTCTATTGGTTTGAACTATCATACAGGGAAAAACGGTCTTCCTGAAATCCGGATCTATCCGGAGCATCAGCCTATCAATAACAAAGCGCAAATTAGCTTTGTCCTCGATGGAGAGCAGGCAAAAATGGACAACCTGGCCTTTTATTACAAACACCCAAGGAACGGCGAGTACCGTATCGTAGACACTAACCAAAGCGGGGCCGTTCTAACTGGTTACGTGAACCATTTTGATACCTACTACGTCCTCCGGGACAGTCTGGGGCCGGAGATATCAAAACCTCATATCTCTCAAAACAATAACGGGAAATGGGTGATAACCGTTAACGTAGAGGATGATCTATCCGGAATTGATTATCACGCTTCAGAATTTTACTGGAACGATGTGAGGGGAATTGCTGAATATGACCCTGAAAATGACCAGCTTCGCTATCACCATCCGGATTTTGAACCGGCATCACATAATGAAATCAGGGTTATTGCCGCTGATGGAGTTGGGAATGTGACCTATAAAAACTTTGATGTAAGGAACTGATATTAACCCCTTTGATTTTGCTATATTAGGCGCTGGACTTGCAGGTTTATCACTCGCAGATTCACTAAACGATAAGGGGCATCGTGTACTTGTTGTCGATAAAGGTGCTATAGGTTCAGGGGCTTCCGGTACGCCCGTGGGGCTTGTGAATCCTGCAACAGGCCGGAAAGCCAATTTAAGCTGGGAGGCTGAAACTTGCCATCAAGTAATTAGCAATAATCTGGATAAAGTACAGGAAACTGTTAAGCACCCTTTCTTTTCAAGATCAGGTGTACTACGCCCTGCAATGGACGACAAGATGTATACCCATTTCAGGAACGCCTATGAACGCGATAACTGGCCCACCGGCTGGTGTACGTGGATGAGCGCAGATGAGGTCAGGGAAACCAATCCCTACCTGGTAGAGACCAATGGCGGGTTGATGATACATGCGGGCATGAGCGTACGCGTACCCGAATATTTAACTGCCTATTCCGCTATGCTGGAGAAAAAGGGCGTGACGATCCTGTCTCACCAGAATTATCAACTGATTCCGGATGGGCCGCATTGGCAAATTAGTAGTGACCAGACAGGGACCTTAAAATCGTCATCGGTTGTATTTGCCGGTGGCCACGCAGTAGAACAAACTCTTTACTGGCGGGATATGCCTGTCCACCCTGTAAAAGGACAGATATCAAGATACTGGAGCAGCGATCGGCTTAGCTGGGAAATTCCTGTTGCTGCCTTCGGTTATTTCGCCCCTTATGGAGAAAATGAATTTGTAACAGGCGGCACCTATGAACATGACTTCGACGATGAACAGTTTGACGAGAAGGGCGTAGATATACTCGAGGGCAAGGTTCGAAAAACAATGCCCACTCTGTTAGATAAAAGTACTTTAATGGGTCAGTGGGCTGGGGTAAGGGCAAGCACACCTAACCGGCTTCCTATTATTGGTCCGCATAAGGATCAGCCGAACCTGCATATCTTTACCGGGCTGGGATCAAAAGGGCTGCTTTACTCGAAACATGTTGCAGAGCTGCTTGCTAAGTACTTGGTGGAGGGGAAAGATTTGCCTGAGGAATTGAGTACGGGAAGGTTTTGAATGTTGAAAGGGTGAAGGTTGTCCTTCTCAGATAAATTCTATTTCCTCAGATATACTCTATTTCGATGGTAAAGTCGCCTTCATAGCCTCCGTGGACGGCATTTTGAATGTTTACGCGTCCGCCGACCCATAAGTAAAACTCTCCGTCTTCATTGAATTTCATGTCCCGGCTGAAGCCTTCTATGATTTCGGCGGCCGGTTGATTGTCTTCATCATTGCCGGCAACTTGATAGTAGAATGTTAATGTTGCATTGCCTTCCGTTTGGGTCAGTATGTGCTCTGCGGTATAGCTGATGCTAATTTCTGCATTGGGCCGTCCGCGGGCGACCATACTTCCTGCATTTTGGTCTCGGTTGGGTTCAACTACTACTTCAAATTGGCTGGGTTGTACTGAGCCAAAGGTGATATCAGAAAGAGTCATCACTTCTATGGAAGATTGCACATTGGCGCTCACGCTTACGGAGACGCTGCTTTCATTATTATCCTGTGCCAAGGAGTTGACTGGAATCATCATGCAACCTAAGAGGGATAGAGATAATAAATATAGTTTGGCAGTCTTTTTCATTTTTAGCTATTCAAATTTAAAATGTCGTTTTACTGAATTCGTCATTTAATTTATAGGATCACATAGAAATAGAATATAGAAATTTAATTTATCGATATCGCTTTTCAGAGAAGAAGACTTATTTGATAAGGGTCATCTTTTTAGTCATTACATTATTCCCGGCTTGGATACGGTAAATATACATACCACTAGCCGACTGGGACGCATCCCAATTTACTTTATGATATCCAGGCTCAAAATCTTCAGCGGCAAGTGATGCCACCTCACGTCCCAATATATTATAAACCTGCAATCGAACAAAACTTGCTTCAGGCAGGGCGAATTGTATGATTGTTTGGGGGTTGAATGGGTTCGGGTAGTTCTGCTCAAGAGCAAACTCTTCGGGGATATCACTATCGTTAGGCATATCGGGCCTTACTTTAAATACAAAACGATCTTGCGTTCCGGCTGAGCTTTTCATGACCTGAGGGCTCGGCTCGCTGTACTTTTGCATGGCGTTCAAAGAGGGCTGATTACCAGCCAATTGAAAACTATAGGAATCAACTTCAGTCATATCCATTGTGATATCTTTTTCTTTATCAATAATCTCCAGTATCCAGCTGTCGGGTACGTCGTCCATCTGCGGCCAGCTCATGGTGTATTCACCGCCCGCGGATTCCCCTTTTATAAAACCACCGACCCCGATAGGGATGTCATAGGGATGAACTGACCGCTTGGGCAGGTTATTAATCACCAACTGACTGTTATTATCAAGTACCGAATAGATCTCAAGGTAGGTTTCACCCATGGATTCAAGTCGGTAGGCATCATAAGAATCCTTGCTTTTCATGGCATATTCTGAAAACATAAAGAAAGTGGAGCTTTCCATATCCGTATCTTCTTTTTTTAATTGCAGGGTCACTATAGGGAGAGAAGCATCTGCCGTTTCTTGTTTTGATTGCCCCTGCATTTTATAGAAAACGCCGCCTGTAGTTTTTGCAGAATTATTTACGGTCAGGTCAGGATCTCCCTCCCCGTTCGCCTTCACCCAAAAGGCCTGAAATGGAGGTATTTTGCCAGTATGTTCATGTCCGGTTACACTATTAAACACCCGGTACTCGCCATCCCCATTATTAGCATTGGAATCCCATACGTACATGGTCTCATCCAGGTTGGCTTTTGTCCAACTCCCTTCGTCTCCCCAGTCAATCGTTGCTCCGAATGGATTTCCAAGCAAATTCCAACCCCTCTCGGAATCGGTCATTATTTGTTCGTTCTCTTCATTCTCAGGATAATCTGTGTATGATACACCGAAACTAAAGTCTCCGCTGGGTATATTAAGTTCACCGTTCCCGGTCAAAGTGTGGGGCAAGACATCATTATAGTCTTCATCTTCCGGATCACCAAACACATAGAAGAAATATCCGCGGCCGGGCACCATCATATCACCGACAGTCTCTGGATTTCGCCAGCGCTGGTTAGCTGCGGTGTGATTATCTGCCGATTCGAACGATTCATCATAATAGAGCAGGTTTGGCTGGCGGTCATTAAAAACTCCCCCTGTTAGTCCTTGCACGGTCAGTCCATTAAAAAGATTGTCATATGATGTTCCCACGGGAGAAGTTAACATCCGCCAGCCTTTTACGTTGCTTATCGAGCGCAGGAACTGTACGGAACCGTTAGTATAAGAGATATTAGGTGCGATTAAGCTTTTCCCAGAGCTTATGATTAGCTGACCATTTTCAAGGGTTAAATTTCCATCCACTATGACATCCTCGTATGTGCGGACGTTTGCAGAATTGTTAATTACTGCATTTTTCATCTGACTCAGATTGGCAATATGCTGTTGTGAACTGCCGCTAAAATTAATAGTAGCTTCACTGGCATCAAGAGTTTCAAGATCAATATTACCTCGGAGAATTAATGTATTATTGTTCAGGATCAAAAAGCCCCCACCAACTATCTCACCGGTGACGTCAAGAGTAGCATTTTGGTCTTCATTAAGTTCGAACGTATTTTCAGAAGAGATATCCAGCACGTCCACATCCGTCAGCGTTGAAGAAACCAGTATATCATTACGAATCTCCAGGCGTTCGGCAAGCATATTTCCTGTCAATAGCTGATCACCGAACAAACGAATGATAGAACCGGTGGTTCGGGCCAGAAAGCTTTGGATGTTTACATCACCGAAGATTTCCACAATCACCGATTCCCCCGCAGCAAAAGAACCAGTTCCGCTGAAGTTACCATTGATTGATAAATCGGTATTATTTTCTATATTAAGAGTTCCATCAACCTTAGTATTTCCTGCCACTGAAATGGCGTTGCCCCCAAAAAGAACCAACTGGCCATTATTTTCAATAGTAAGACCTCCTACAGAAATATTTAGATCCAATTCCGGGTATGAATCTCCTAAGTCGCCGGGAATAATAACAAAGTCATTTTCCTCCGGTTCTCTATCTAACGACCAGTTCTCTCCGTTTGACCAATCTATACGGTTGGCGGGGGGGCCTCCGGCCCCGGCAGTCCAGGTATTCGGCACCACAATATTGACTGTGGCAATTTGACCAACCTCTGTGTTAACAATGGAATCAGGCCCCCCTTCAAAACTCGCCCTAAGTTCAACAAGCTCGATAGTAGTTGTAGAATTTAAACCTGCGCGATACAGCCCTGTTGCGGGATCGAATTCTATATTGCCTAGGGTGGCGACAGGAGATCCTGATGGATTCTCCCCATCTAACTCAAGTTGCTCCATTGCCAGGCTAACCGCATACTGCTCTTTAACAAGGTTACCAAATTCATCTCTGAGAATAACAGAAATTTCAGATTGTGACTCCGCATCATTTAGCAAAAGATGTGGTCTGGCAGTAAGTTCTGAATTTGAATGCGTAGGCTCATTGGCCACTATAGTAAAGTTTTCACTGGTTCCCGTCGCCCCACCAAACGAATCATGGGTTGCGGTAATGTTAACTTCAGAGCCAGTTTTTGATAATTTGATGGGGTGAGTGATGATTCCGTTGCTCATGGTGGCCGAGGTGCCATCCAATATTTCAGAATTTGCAGAAAATACGATGCTGCCTGAAAATCCCTCTACCAGATTGTTATTATCATCTCTGGCTTCGATTGAGATATCGAACCATTCACCGGCAGTTTGCACTTGTGGTTCATCATTTTCCTGAGGAACTTCAACAACCAAAGTAGCCACTTCACCGGCAATAAAATCAACCGATATTTCATCAATATAATTTACCCCATTTAGGTAAGCTTCCACTGTTGCCGTCTCAATTTGGTTTGAAGACGTCAAAGATGCCGTATACGTACCGTCGTTTTGATCGGTGGCAGTGACAGTTGCTTGGTTATTACCAAATGTTCCGTTGTCGGTTACGACTTGAATGGTTTGACCGCCATTTACCAGTTGATTCCCATGTTCGTCTTTGGTTCGAACCGTTATCATTGAGGTGCTGACACCATCGGCAGTAATCTCCAACAGGTTGGCTTCGATTGAAGATTCTACGGTATCGAGTTCGGCAGGTTGGATATTGAAGATATTGCTTTGTCCCGATAAGTTATCATTACTATTTTCTGCATATAACTTTATTTCACCTGCAGTTTCCAGTGTTACTAAATGGGAAGATAAGAATCCATCCGTAAAGTTGACTGTGGTGCCACCGCCATCTAAAAATTCTGACTCTGAGATAAGATCTACTGCATCAGTATAATTAGTATAGGTACTGCCTGATCCATCTACGGCACTAATTTGAATATCAAAAGGCTTGCCGGCCGCTTGATCACCGATATCCCCGCCGCCAACGGCTTCAATTACAAAACCCGCCAGTTCACCAGAATTTAGTATTTTGAAAGTCTCGCTGAGAACCGAAGCATTAATATTCTGAAAAGCTGCAGAAAGTGAAACCTCGGCTGGTACTGTGGTGTCATTAATTTGGAGGTCATCAAAAATGGCTATTCCATCCGAATTGGTAAATACTGTAACAGAACCATTTAAAAATGATCCGGATTCTTCGGTTAAAGTAACTTCAATACTACTACCTTTGGCAATATTGCTATACTCATCATAAAGCTGAATTTCAACAGGAGGCTCAATGGTGTTGCCCGGAAGAGTATTGGTTGGCTGCTCACGATATTTGAGGGTATAAGGAGCATTAGGAATAACTTCAATATCATTGGATACTACTGGATCCAAGCCCGCACTTTCAAATTGAAGTGTAATCGTATTGGCCATATCAGCCGATAACCCATCAAAGGTAGCCATCCCGTTTTCTGTCTGCTGAGTAAGTTCACCCGATAAACTTCCATTTCCGCTTGCCAGACTGGTAACAACATCTGTAGGAGTGTTATTAGCGACATTTCCGAAATAATCATATAGAGTAAGCACTGGCTGGGGATCAAAAGCATTTCCTGCAATGGCAGTATCCGGTGGTTGTGTATCAACAGCTATAGAATAAGCCTCAGCAGGAAGTACCGTAATAGTACCTGAAAATGTTGAGTTTACCCCTTCGAGTTCCGCCCGAATATTGACTGACCCTGTTTTTTCAGCAGTAAGAACAGCCCTTCTTCGATTTGACGAAGGCTGCAGATCGGTTTGTAAGATTCCACCAGTAACATTTTCAAGGCTCCAGTCTTCTGCACTATTTAAAGCCAAATTTTCTATATAATTTCCCGCGCCATCTCTGGCGATTGCAAAAACCTCTAGTTGAGTGCCCGCAGTTAAATCTTGATCGGAGACTAGGTCTCCGGTGCCATCGGCTTTTGTCTCTACCCGTACATCCGCTATAACACCTGCTTTTGTGCTAAGATCACCATAGTTTGCCTCAAGCGGGCCCGTAGTTCCAGTATTGCTGATTTGACCCACATTCGGAACAATCGTATTGGTAGGCCGCAACTGCAGCCCGGAAATGGTAACGCGGCCCGGTCCATGACCATTTCCGGCTGTCCTGCTGCTGCTTTCAACAGTAAAAGTTATATTTTCTGCCGTTATTGATTCCAGATTTATCGTAAGTTCTGTTTTATTTGCCCCAACTGGCACAGCCTCTTCTAATATAACTGCTGCATTGGTGTTCCATTCATAGCCATTTGGAAGGGTAAGCACTATTGTTCCATTTTCAGCAAGTTGCCCTGATGCAGTTTCCCGAATAGTTGGGCCTGAAACAGATGTATAAGCTCCAGTGCCTACATTATCAATAGAAATATTCGTTGCCCCGGATGCTCTTAACACATCCTGGCCGTAAACAGCCGAATTTCCCAAACTGGCGAACAAGCATGTCAAAAGGAATAAGGCCGGATAAATTTTATTGCAAATGCGCATGGAGGAAGCCTGGAAAGCCATAACCTATTGTTGTAAGTCCTTAAACAACTAAGGAAATTCTAATTAGAATCTGCAACAAATATACGTATATATCAGAGCTTAAACAATCTTCAAAAGAGCACATTTTTATGATCTGCTTCAAAGTAAATTGTAACTATCAAATCAAATAGAAGAGTTAAATCATGAATGTAACACGAAAATGGACACTATCAGGGCGTGTACCAAAAAAGCCTAAATAGGGATTTTTTAATCTTTACCCTGGCATATTACTGCAAAAACAGCAATATTAATTTTCTTTAACCGTTCACGCCCTGTCCTCTGTTGAACTATGATTTTTGTGATTTCTGAACTTGAAGAATTCTCTGCAAGCGCACTGATCACACAAATCAAGGTTTACTTAAAAGGGCTTAAACTTTGCCAATCATAAGTCAACAACCTTAATAAAACATGATAACAATTTACTATTCCCGCATGTCCGTCATCGCAATTAGCTTGATTGGGCTTTTTCTGTATAGCTGCCAAATAGATGATGTCCCTTCCCCCGAAACTTTAGAATCCACTGACTCGCAAGTAGAGATCGAGAATGTAGTTCTTTCCGAAGAGCCCAAAGAGCCTGTTTACGATAATTTCGGATTCGATACAGATTCATTTACTGTAGAACAAGGGCAAGTACAAAGAAATCAAAACCTGTCCCTTATTCTTCAGGAAAAAAACGTCAACTTCTCAGATATTCATAATATCTCACTTGCCTCTCAAGGTATTTTTAACCTTCGGCGCATCAGAGCCGGCAAGCCCATCCATTTCTATACGACCAAAGATTCGCTTGAACAGTTGCTGTATATGGTCTATGAACGCGATGCTGCAAATTATGTAGTATTTGAACTGGAGAAACCCTATACCGTAGAGTTAGGTAGGAAAGAAGTCACTATAGAAAAGCGATTTGTAGAGGGTTCCATCAACCGAAGTTTATATGCGTCATTTCTGGAAAAAGAATCCGACCCTCAATTAGCCTATGCACTTGCCGATGTGTTTGCCTGGCAAGTAGATTTTTACCGGATCCGTAAAGGCGACTCGTATAAAGTTCTCTATGAGGAAAAGATGATAAACGGTGAGAGTATCGGGCTTGGAAATATACTGGCGGTAGATTTCACTCACAGGGGAAGCGAATACAACGCCCTGTATTTTGAGCAGAACGGCCATGGTGATTATTATGATAAAGAGGGGAAATCTCTTCGTAAGGCTTTCTTAAGAGCGCCTTTGGAATACTCACGGATCAGTTCCCGATTCTCTAATAACCGAAAGCATCCCATTCTTAAAACAAGCAGACCTCACCATGGAACTGATTATGCTGCCCCAACAGGAACACCCATTCGAGCAGTCGGTGACGGACAAATAATTCATGCGGCATATGACCGTAACAACGGCAACTTTATAAAAATACGCCACAACAACACTTATGAGACTGGTTATCTGCACATGTCACGGCTTGCAAGTGGTATGAGAAATGGTGTCCGGGTTTCCCAGGGTGACTTAATCGGGTATGTAGGAAGCACCGGCTTATCTACGGGACCCCATCTTTGTTATCGTTTCTGGAAAAATAGCCGCCCCGTTGATCCGTATCGCATCGACTTCCCTTCATCCAATCCGGTGGAAGATCAATATATGGCTGTTTATAATGATACAAAGAATCAGCTTTTGACATTAATGAATCCTGAGGAAGAAGTTGAGATTGAAGTGGAAGAGCAGCCTGAACAAAGTAAACCCCAGTGGCATTTGGCTGGGTTAGATTTGCAGCCTCAGGTTTTTTCCATATAGCTTATAATAAGAAGAGGCTGTTTTTAGTACTTTTGAGACAGCCTCTTCTTATGGTTTAAATATTCCATTGATTCTATATGAGTAGGCGTGTTTTGATCAACTTTCCAGGTTTTAATATATTTTGCGTAGAGAGAATTAACCATATATTTCAGTAAAAATTTCCTCGATATGCATCATTTTATCAGGCAACCCGATGGTGATTCTCACACAATGGGGAAGACCAAATGCTGGCAACCGACGCAAAATTACTCCAAGCTTTATTAACATTTCATCTGTGAATATTATGGCCTCTTTTCAGTTGGGAAAACAGCCATTAAAACTACAGGATCAAATCAGAAATGATCTGGGGAACCTTAAACGTCATTCTATGTATACGAAGATGTTATAAGTGCCGGAATTGAATTTATGCTATGATGATTGTCCATCAATAGCCTTATTTAAAGGCTATTCGGGATCGCTCAAGGCCACCGGCAGTATCTTTCCATTAAAAAAACGGTGGCCGGTAAGGCCGAACTCCGCGATATATTCTGCCATCTGTGATGCGGAAACGGGCGCCTTGATTCCGGGGAATGCTTTCTCCAGCATTTCCGTTTGTACGGCACCCAAGCAAAGGCAGTTTACTGCAATCTCTCTATGAGATAGTTCTGTAGCAAGACATTCGGTTAAAGTAGTCAGCGCACCTTTACTTACGCTGTAAGCGGAGAGCCCGGTGAATTTTGATGCCCCCTGAAAGCCACCCATACTGCTTATAGATAAAATGTGCGAACCAGCATCCAACAACGGTAATACTCCGCGGTATAACTTTACGGCGGATAAATAATTAATATCCAGATGGTATTGCCAGTCATCATCCGTTAGCTCTTCGAAAGGTTTTACTTTTATCCCCCCTGCATTATGAATTACCACATCTACGGTTTGAAATAATGATTCTACCTCTTTAACAAGTTTGGAAATATCTTCGGTATCCGATAAGTCCGTTTTTATAGGTATGATCTTTCCAGGGGCTTTATGACTCAGTTCCTGAAGTTTATCAAAACTTCGGGCAACGGCAATTACATGATGACCCTGATCAGCTAATAATAAGGCTGTTTGATAGCCTATACCTCTGCTGGCACCTGTTAGTAATATTTTTTTATGACTCACAAAAGATAGTGATTGATGTAAAACTTGTAGATAAATTAAAAACTCAGAGAAAAGCTGGCAAATTCCATTCCGAATCGGGATCGCATAGATAATGCTTGGTCACTCAATTCCGGGAATGCGTATATAGAAGGATTTAGGAACCCAACCTGTGTCTTTTTACCTGTCTTCAGTTGTACCAAACCTTCTGATGATGAAGGTTGATTGGCTGAAAAATGATCGATATCCCCGGCAGTTCCCCGGCTTATATAAAAAGCATCAACCATACCAAAGGAAAACCCAGCCCACGCCCCAGCGCCCGCGCCAAGCTGTGCACCGTTTGCAATTCTGTTGTTTCCAAGCAGTGATACTGCTACACCTACTATGGTTCCGGTTGCGACGCCATAAAAAGTGTCTACCAAAATTATATAACCGGAACTGCTCATGGTATTGAATGCTCCTTGCACATAGCCAGGGTTTACACTGGCATCATATACTCCGACCCCCATGCCGGTAAGAGTGCCGAGTCCGACGCCAAAGCGAACGGGTGCGAAATCATCAGTATTGGTCAAAGCCATTGTTGCTCCGCCCAAAGCTGCTCCATTTAAAGTACCTGCAAAGGTGTTATTCGCCAGAACTCTGAGAACCTGTCCGTCTGCTTGAGCTGGCTTTAAGTAGCAAAACACAAACAGAATGCATATTAAAGATAAGACTCTCTTTAACTGAGTGGAGAAAGTGGGGTAATAAAACATAGCAAATTTGATTATAATGTTTTCATCTTATGTGAAGATACATAGGATGAAATTCATTTCCATACCAAAGCTAAGATATTTCTTCAGACGTATCCTGTTTATCTTTATTCATCGCACCAATCAAAGCTTTAACGGTATTCAAATGCCCCACTAAAGATGGATGATATCCATCACCCAATAAGTTCCATGCCTCTGGGGGATTACCCAATCGATTTCCCGTCGGATCTACTATATAACCTTGTTTACCTGCAATTACTTCCCGATACTGCTTTAAATCTTCTTCGTGAACCACTCCATTAAACAAAGGGTGTTGCTGCATCAGTTCAGTTACGGGAGGCGGCGGTGTAATCCAAATTATCGGATTCTTTACCACCAATTGGATAGCCGACTCAATGGTATTTGTGTTCTCCCAAAATTCAGCTAATGAAACCAAAGTACGAGTGGTTGCCAGGTGAGGACGTTTAGCATCGTCGCTGCCCAGAGCTATAATCACCCAATCGGGTTTATTGGCAAGCACATCACGATCAAGGCGCATTAAAATATTGGCCGTAGTTTCTGATGCCATACTGGCATCATACCAACTAAATTTAGCCCCCATTACACCGATTTCCATTACATGACGAAATATTGGAAACCAGCTTTGCAGGTCATCGGTAAGCGCATCTCCGATTACCGCAATTTTATCATCCTTCTTAAAAGGCAGATTCTTTATTTGCTTTTTTACAGTCTCATCTTTTAGTAATTCAAAGGCTGCCTGTTTAGTATTTTCATCAAAATTAGCACGAATACTGCTTAATTCATCTTCATCAATACCGATAAATTGAGCTACCGCTGATTGGTCGTTTACTCCGGGAAGCAGTGGGAACTGTTTCTCAATGTTCAGGAACTGAACCAGGTAATCAAGTAATTCTTCTTTTTCTTCTCTTTTCATAATTCATTGCCTTCTTTTTTGTTCAATAGCATTTCTACTAAACGGGGGGTGCCTATTGTGGCTGTTTCTTTTATATAATTGATGTTTCGGCGAATGTAGGTATCGGGTTTAACAGGATCAATTAAGTGAATAGCAGAATCTTCCGGAACATAGTCTATTAAACCTGCCGCGGGATATACTACAAGGGATGTACCCAATACAATAAAAATATTAGCTGCCTGCGTATGGTCCATCGCGTTGTTCATCAATGGAACCATTTCGCCAAACCACACTATATTCGGACGGAATTGTGATCCTTTCTTGCAAAGCTGGCCTAGTGCAATTTCTTCATCACCTATTTCAACAACATCATTTTCATCTACCGAACTTCTAGCTTTCGATAACTCGCCATGAAGATGAATTACATCTGTTGACCCCGCCCTTTCATGCAGATTATCAACATTTTGGGTGATGATAGTTACATTATACTTTTGTTCTAAATCAGCAAGGGCATAATGACCAGCGTTTGGCTTGGCTTTATAAGCTTGTTTGCGTCGATCGTTGTAAAACCTCAGCACCAGTTCTTTATTTCGTTGCCACCCCTCAACTGACGCTACATCCATTATATCATAGGATTCCCATAATCCTCCGGAATCCCGAAAGGTGGATAATCCACTCTCGGCACTCATACCGGCACCGGTGAGTACAACTATGTTCTTCATGACTATAAATAAAAGGTGCCAAACGCTTTAGGTGCTCAGATTAAAATAACTGAGCCATGAGCTATCTTCTTGGTAATCAACTATAACATCAACCTCTTTTTGTTGCTGATAATTCGAGAGGATAACTTCTATATCGTTTCGTAACGTTTCTATGCTGTTATTTATGAGATCACTTCTAAAGCCTTTTTCACCTAAGTCAATAACAAATTCCATAGAAATAATGCGCCCTATAGCTTTTCCCAAACTAACCATCTTTCGTTGAGCAATACTGGTATCTACTTCAAAGTTAAGTGATTGTTTGAAGTAATCTGAAGCTTTAGCAGATAGTTCATAAGAATTTAAGTAGTCATAAAGATTTCGTGCTTTTAATCTACGCATAGATTTAAGCACGGAATCAGCTATCTGATGATAAAGTATATCGTTTGAACCTTCAAATATTTGAAAGGAGCGGCTATCGGTCAATGACCGTCCTGCTATATTGTCCAGACGGTAGCCTTGAGCGCCAAGTAACTGTAAAAGCGATTGAGCAGAATCCTGCATAATATCGGTAATAACAGACTTAATGGCATTAGCAGGTACGTCATCTTTAGCCAAATCATTGGCTACATTGGCCTTATTACTGGAATAGGCACACATGGCAGAGCAAGTGGTGAATGCCGCTTGCAGTTTGGAAACTCTGCTTTTTACCTGATCATACTCAAGAAGATTTTTACCTCCTACTGTGCGATTCTGGCAATGAGCAATGGCCTCATCTAAAAGTCTTCTTAAATATCCCATTGCCATTCCTGGAAATTGTAACCGGCTACGATGCAGCATATCAAGCATCATCTTTACACCGGTTGTCTTTGGAATAAGTTTATGAGTCTTTGGCACCTCCACATTTATCTTATTCTTTCCATACGGTAACATGTACAAGCCAAGATTTTCATAATATTCCTCTACTTCCAGACCTGGCTCCAGCATATCATGTACAAAAAAACTGATATCACGGCCTAAATCTCCGTTTTCATTCTTTTCACGGGCTGATAACAACCAGTAATCAGCTAAGCCTGTCAGGCCAGCCCAATGCTTGGTCCCTTTTATTTTATAGGAATCTTCTTTATCCAAATAAGAGGTTTGCATGTGCAGAGCATCTGAACCGTATTCAGGCTCTGTAATCATTAACCCACCCATAGCTTTTTGATTTACGAACCGTTTGAAAACCTTTTCCTGGGTAGATTCTAAACCATATTTATTTAAGGGCTGTAGAAATAAAGCACCATTTATACCAATCATTAACGATAATGGTAACGATTCATACGATGAAGCTTCCAATACTGAAAGGCACTCGGGTACAGAACCACCGCGGCCATTATATTTTTCAGGAATAAAGGCAGATAGCGGCTTGTAATCCATTACCTTTTGGAGAAGTCCGGGCGGAAACCCCCTTCTCGTACTGATAAATTTGATATTATCTTCATTGCCAAATACCTCTTGAAGTCCCGCTCTATAAGATTTAATATAAGTTTTGATATCCAAATCGGCAATATGAGTTTCTTCAGTAAAGACTTTCAAGCTACAGCTGTTGAATTATAAATTATAGTTATTAAAGGTAAAATAATGGATTATAAGGAAATCACATAATATAATTTTCTATGATATCATTATCATACTTTAAATAAACTTTACGTGGGATAAATCCCCCCAAAAAAAAAGCCCTGACTACGAAGTAATCAGGGCTATAAATAAAA
>JBBDMU010000008.1:0-33653 GCA_040878085.1 Balneolales bacterium | reverse complement strand
CGGGATGAGGTGATCAAAAATATCCGTATAGCCTCGAAAGGTTCCTCCATTCTTTTCACCAACAGCATACCACCCCGCGTCATGTGAAATCAGAACTTTATTCAGTAAGCCGGAATTTTTCATTGCAAGAATGCGATTTATATACCATTTTATAGTACCGTCTTCGCCCGGTTCGTGTGCCTCGTTATAATTAACACCATCGAGTGAGATCCAGGCACCTTCCTCCGCTATCTTTATGTTACCCTCTAGGGTTCCGGATTGCGCATGCGCCCAGATCCAGGCGGATGGAAAAATACCCTCATCTTTTAGGAGTTCCACCTGCTCAAGCGCAGGTTCATCCCCATTGGTATGTGATGCGATGGCCAATCCGGTTTCAAGATGGGTGATTGCCGCCGCCTGAACAATTTTTTGGTGAAGCAAAGAAAGAGGCTGATTCGCAGCCACTGAAATTTTCATATAACCGGGGCGTACATCACTGCCGTCAATACCGTTTTCAAATTCATCAACCCATCGATAGGCAATCTCTTTAGCGTTTTCACGGTGGGCGTGTTCCGGTATAAAGGTATTATCAACAGCACCATAGTAGCCCGTATTCGTTAATATCTGTACTCCTGTCCGATTTGAAAGTGCTTTAAGAATAAAGGGATCACGTCCCAAATATGAGGGGGTGCATTCTATAATGGTGCTCACCCCTTTTTCTCTGGCCTCATTAATAAATGGCAATGCGCGTTCAATTACTTCCTTTTGATTCCAGCGGTGATATCCGGTGCTGTCTGCCCCAATCCAGTCAACAATTACATGTTCATGAATGAGTGTAGTTCTCATTTCATTCGGATTAATAGGGCCGGTAACCGTCATAATATAATTCTGCCCGGTCTCCGCTTCCATCGGAGAATCAGCTTTAATGTATCGGGTAATACTAAAAATTATTAAGATTACGAGAGCGACTCTCATCAAAAACCAAAGTGAACCGGTTATGTTTTTCGAAAGTTTATAAATTCTTATCATAATCTTATTTTTATATTTATTTATAAATCGTTTTTTTTTGCAGAGCGACCATTATAATGATAATAATCATAAGTAAATAGACCTCCCACTCATCTTAAAATAAGTTCTATTCCTCCTTACTTATAAAATTATATTATATATTTTGATGAATATATTAGATTTTGGATTTTGAATTAGACCAAAATCATAGGCATATCCAAAGTTGAGAGAGAGGTGATAAAGTTATGATTAAATTTAATTCATCAGATCATGTCATACTATTCTCAAATTCGTCATGCTATAGTTTTTGTAGTGTTTTTTTTACTTCTGGCCCTAAATATCTCCCAAGATAAAAATGAATGGTTGGCGGTAAATCAACTGGCTACCCAGCAGGTTTATGACGATAAACCACGCTTATTTAAAGTAGTGGGTCCAGCGAAAGTAAATAGTGGAGTACTGGAGCGGGATCACATCCAAAAAGCTCCTGTAGATTTTAATGATGAAGTATTGTGGGATATAGAAGAGGAAAATATAACCGATTTTGTAATTACGATTTTTAATGACCAGGATTTAATGATCACCATTTCCCGTGTTACCAAACAAACCAATGGAAGTTGGTCTGCCACAGGTCGCGCTGATGATATGGCCATGAATACTTTTACCATGTCTTCACATGAGGGTGGGGTTATTGCTCAGTTTGATGATTTGAACGGACAGCACATTGAGTTTAGATTCGACTCAGCTTTGCAGCGTCATTTTATGTATCAATTAGACCCAGCGGAACAGGATAATCTCAATTGTGATATAGAGCTTCTTCCTGAAAATGGTATAATTGATCGAGATACTGATAAGTCAGAACCTGAAAAAAACAGGGACACTGAAGAAGCTGATATCATTGATATAATGATTGTATATACTCCTGCTGCATCAGACTGGGCAATTGATCGATACTCCAGTATTGAAACCGTTGTTTCCCAGTCCATGATCAATGCGCAAAATGCTCTAGACAATAGTGATATTAATCTGGAATTCAGGCTTGTCCACTCCACGTTGGTGAAATATACGGAAAGTGGAAATTCACGTACTGATTTAAGGCGTTTGACTCATTCTCCAGACAATAGTTTCGGGGCAGATTATGGGGGTTATATGGAAGAAGTGCATGAATGGCGAGACCAGCATAACGCGGATTTAGTTGCACTTTTTACGCATGTCGATGATGTAGGTGGTGTTGCCTGGGTCTTGAATAATCACTCTGGTTCCCCGACATATGGATTTAGTATCACCAGAGTACAACAAGCAGCTACAGGTTTTACTCATGCGCATGAAATCGGTCATAACATGGGCAGCCAACACAGCCGGATACAAAATTCCAATCCTGCGTCGAATACTGGAGGGTTACATGATTATTCTACCGGCTGGAGATGGATAGATAGTGATAGTGCTAGTTACGCCTCGGTTATGACGTATCGTGAATTCTCAACTCAAGTGCCTATTTTTTCAAACCCAGATAAACTATGGGCGGATACTCCGTCTGGTTCATACGAGGGGGCAGGTGCACCTGCTGACAATGCCCGTAGCATGCGTAGCATAAAATCAGTCATTGCAGCATATCGAACAAAGCCAGATACTTCATCTTTGGCTCTATTTTCAAGTGGCCCGCATACGACAGGTAAAGAATACTGGGTTGATGTTTGGGTAGGTGACTCTATGGCAGTTGAAGGTTTGTTTGATTTATCGGTGAAATTACAATATGGTTCAACGACTACGAGTTATGTTAATGGCAGTGCACAAGCGGGCGATTTTTTAGGCATTAGTGTTTCGGGTTTATTCTCACAGGTTGATGATCAAACTGTAGAAATGGCTGTTACACGTTCTTCGGGAATCGGTAATGACGGAAAGGGGATTGTCATGCGGGCACAATTCATAAGCACCGCCCCGGGACCAGTGGAGTTTGAGTTGATTGAGGTGACCGGGCGTGATGCGACAGGCAAAGAAATCTTTTTTGAAGTATCATCTCTGGAAGTTAATGTCGAAGATGGGGGAAGCCCGCCAGGTGTTATCTTCCTATCATCACCAGTAAATGAATTGGCTGATGTTGCTAGCTTTACAGATTTTGAATGGGAGTTGGATGAAGAAACAATGACCTATCAATTTCAATTGGCCACGGATAGCGATTTTGAAACTTTGGTTTTGGATCTGGAGGAAATACAAGAAAATACTTTGTCATTAGAAGAGCCTCTTCAATATTTAGCAAATTATTATTGGAGAGTCAGGGGGATAAATACCAGTGGCAAAGGGGACTGGAGTGAAGCATGGTCTTTCACCACTATTGTGGCCCAACCGGATGTTGTGGTATTAGGATTACCAGGAGACGACGAAATCGATCTGGTGCTGTCTCCTGAATTCATCTGGAATGCGGTTACTTTTGCCGACACTTATGACTTTCAATTATCAACCAATGATGCCTTTTCGAATATTGTTTTCGCCAGTGTCGCCAACGCAGATACCTCAATAAGCTTACAGGTTGATCTTAGGGAATTTACCCAATATTATTGGCGAGTTCGAGCAGCCAATGATGCCGGAGCCGGTGATTGGGGGAAGGTAAGGTCATTTACAACAAAAACAGTTATAAGTATAACGGAGGAGAGTGATCTACCCAATAAAGTCACCTTGAATCAAAATTACCCTAACCCGTTTAATCCTTCAACAACTATAGAGTATGGTTTGCCGGCTGAAGGAGATGTTCGACTTGAAGTTTATAATTTATTAGGGCAGCGGGTTTCGGTATTAATAAATGGACAAATGAGGGCTGGTTGGCATCAGGTATCTTTCGATGCTAGAAAATTACCAAGCGGGGTTTACATCTATCGACTTGAAGCGGATGAACTTGTGGAAACAAAGACGCTGACGCTGATCAAATAAGCTATACCAGAAGCTATTAAATTAAATGATCTCAATTTTCTTTTAGCCTATACAACATTTGTATTTTTATTCGTTTTGCCGATTCATAACATCCCGGCATCAATTAATTTAAATTTATTTGATCCGGATATTGCGATTTGCATGACGTTTGACTTAACTATACGAGACGTGTTCCCCTCAGGATTATCAAGATTTATAAATTTTAAATACGGTCTAGAATTATGGAAAATACACCTTTAGCCCAAGCTAGTTTTAATGGTAAACTCGATGATGTTAAAGCCCTACTAAAAAGTGGCGAAGATATAAATAAACCGGCAAAAAGCGGATCAACTCCTTTGATTCTGGCTGCGCAAAATAACCATTATGCCGTTGTTGATTTTTTGATAAAAAAAAGGGCCGACGTTAATGTTAAGAACAAAATTGGAGGTACGGCACTAAACCGGGCTGTACAAAATGGTAATTCAAAGATGTTGCTGCTCCTTTTGGATAATGGAGCAGAAATTATACCGTCTTCTTTAATAATTGCTGCCAGAGAAGGGTACCTGGATGCCGTAAAGATATTATTAGATCACGGAGCTGATGTAAATAGCACGCAACTTTGGGGCCAGACCCCGCTGATGCTTGCCGCAAAAGAAGGAAATCTGCAAATCGTAAAATACCTGATATCAAAAGGCGCAAATGTAAGCAAGCGCGATAAAAACGGTGATTCAGCCCTTAATTTAGCCAGTGAAAATGAGAATGTAGAAGTGGCTATGTTGCTCAAAAGGGCTGGCGCTGCAGAAGGCCGAGTGAAAAAGAAAGCCATGGCCGAAACGGACGATGATGATGAAGATCTGGGTCCGGACGATGACGATGATGTTATTGGTTCAGACAACAGTTCTGACGATGAGGATTAAGGTAAAAAAATTTCGGCATTTGTGGCTACCCTTGTGGATTTAATGGTTTGAGATCATCAGGTACAAAATACCTGCCTTCACGGATAAGTTCGCCATCAAGATAAACATCGGCGCCAATGCAAACGAGATCCCAGTGGATGTTGCTTTTGTTTCCGTTGGGCGCTTCATCATAGTCCTGGCCCAGAGTAAGGTGGTTGGAACCGAATATCTTCTCGTCGAACAGTATATCGTACATGGGTTGGTTGATCACCGGATTGGTGCCAAAGCTGAATTCTCCAAAGCGGCGCGCCCCTTCATCGGTATCCAGAATGGCTTTGAGCGCTTCGTTATTTGAAGAGTCAAAGTCGGTGACAACGCCGTCCTTTACTTTTAAATGAACAAATTCAAAAGGCTTGCCTTGGTAGACAGAGGGTGCGTATGTAATTTCACCATTTACAGAATTCAAAAGCGGAGCCGAGAACAGTTCTCCATCGGGCAGGTTGCGATCACCGAAACAGGGAACCCAATCCTGGCCTTCAATAGAGAAACGGATATCAGTACCTTTCCCTTTTAAATGGATTTCCTTGCCTTTTCTGAGCCGGTTTTCCAATGGTTTCATCGCCTTTCGCAATTTTTCGTAATCCAGCAGGCACGACTGATAAAAGAAATCGGTAAAAGCTTTGGTTGACATTTTGGCGTTCATGGCAAAAGCAGCCGAGGGGTAGCGAAGAATGCACCATTTGGTTTTCTTTACCCGATGCTCAAAATGAACGGGATGAAGCAGCTTTTCAGCGAAGGCTTTGTTGGCTTTTTCGCTGACATCGGCTGTTTCATAAATATTCTCAGACGCACGGATGCCGACAAAAGCCTGCATTTTTTCCATCAGAGGCATTTGCTCAACGTTTGCCTGGTTCTCCCAAAAATCGGGATCGCCTGATTCAAGCAGTTCCCGCTGAATCTCGGTATCCTGGATTTGAAGGAATGGATGAGCTCCCCTTTCACGGGTTATCTTTACCAATTCCCGCACAAGATTAATACCATTCAGCCCCACCAGTTGAATCATTATATTTTCTCCCGACTTCAGTTGTACACTGTGCGTGAGAATTTTTTGTGCCAGCTGGTAATCATTTGAATCGCTCATGTCTTCTCTTTTATTGGTAATAATTTTTATGATTTACTGAATACTATGGGAGTTAAAGCTTTATTATCAATACCTATAGATAACTAAAGGTTAACAAATTGTTCTTTACGTCAATTGTGACATTGCCGCCCTTTTCAAGTTTCCCAAAAAGTATCTCATCCACTAACGGATTTTTTATATTCTCCTGTATAACTCTTGCCATAGGCCTTGCACCATAAGCCGGATCGTATCCTTTCTCTGCAACCCAACCCAACGCTTTTTCACTGAGGCGTAGGCTCACTTTTTTGTCGATAAGCTGGAGTTCCAGCTCCCGGATAAACTTACGGACAATTTTATCCAATGTTTTTTTATTGAGATGATTAAAGATTATGATATCGTCAAGACGATTTCTGAATTCCGGGTTGAAATGATCTTTTATTGCTTTTCGGGGATCGCCTTTCAGGCTTTCCGCCTCTTCACTGAAACCAATGCTCGTTGAGCTCATCTCCCGTGAGCCGACATTGGATGTCATTACCAGGATTACATTTCGGAAGTCAGATTTTCTGCCTGTATTGTCAGTCAGTGTAGCATAATCCATGATCTGTAGCAAGACATTGAAGATATCCACGTGGGCTTTTTCAATTTCATCCAATAACAATACGCAATTGGGTTTGCGCCGAATGGCTTCTGTAAGCAGCCCTCCCTGGTCATATCCTACATATCCGGCCGGTGCACCAATGAGCCGGGAAACGGTATGCTTCTCCATATACTCGCTCATATCGAAACGAACGAGGTCTATTCCCAGCTCGTCAGCCAGGGATCGGCATAGTTCGGTTTTGCCCACACCGGTAGGGCCGGAGAATAAAAATGAACCAATGGGCTTATTTTCATTACCAAGCCCGGCACGGCTTCTTTTCACGGCAGTAACGGCAGCTTCAACGGCTTTTTTCTGTCCGAATACAACCTTATTGAGTACTACGTCCAGTTCTTTAAGGTTTTCTTTTTCAGATGTTCCTATGCTGTGAGCCGGAATTCTGGCCATTTTAGCAATTAGTTTCTCAACATCCCGCTGGGTGACCGTCTTGCGCGGAACGGCCTCGAGAGAAACCTGGGCGGCTACTTCATCAATAACGTCTATGGCTTTGTCGGGCAAGCGACGGTCATTTAGGTATTTGGCCGAAAGTTCAGCGGCAGCCACCAAAGCGCCCGTTGTGTATTTCAGGCCGTGGTATTTTTCGTAATCGTCCTTTAAGCCTTTCAGAATTTTTATGGTTGTTTGTGCCGAAGGCTCCTCAATTTCAATTTTTTGGAAGCGTCGCGAGAGAGCCCGGTCTTTCTCAAAGTGATCTTTATATTCCTCGAATGTTGTTGCTCCAATGCATCGCAGCTCACCGGTGGCCAGTACCGGCTTAAGCAGGTTTGATGCGTCCATTGTACTGTTACCGGCGGCACCCGCTCCAATTATGGTATGGATCTCATCAATGAACAGGATTACTTTCTTTTCATTTTGGAGTTGATTGATAACTCCTTTAAGGCGCTCTTCAAAATCGCCACGGTACTTTGTTCCGGCTAAAAGAGCACCCATATCTAAAGATAAAACTCTGAAATCCTGAATACGTTCGGGCACAGTTCCTGCACCAATTCGCTGGGCCAGCCCCTGAGTGATGGCTGTTTTACCCACACCGGGATCACCCACATAAATGGGATTGTTTTTTCGGCGCCGGCTCAGAATCTCGATGCTACGCTGAATTTCAATTTCACGGCCAATCACCTTGTCGAATTTATTTTCACTTACGAGGGCCGTCCAGTCCTGGGTATAGAGAGCCAGAAAATTGGCTTTCTTTCCCGTTCTTTTAGTTTCGCCCGTTTCCGTTCCGGGTTCATCTCCGGCTTGTTCGAAACCAGGTTTTGCAATACCATGAGAGATATAGTTCAGCAAATCCATCCGGGTTACCCCATGCTTTTTTAGGTAATGGTTGGCGAAACTATCTTTTTCTTCAAGGATTGAAATAAGAATATCTCCAATGCCGATTTGTTCCTGTTGTGCAGATCGGGCATGTACCAGAGCACGGTGTAAAGATCGTTTAAAGGCAACTGTGTGAACGGGTTCATATCCATCAGTTGTATTTTTCTCTAATGTAGAGTAGTAAGATTCCAGGTCTTTATTAAGCTCTTCAATATCGCCTCCGCATGATTTAATAACTTTGGCCCCGGCAGGGTCTTTCAGGATAGCCTGAAGCAGATGTTCCAGACACACAAAGGCATGTTTCTGGTGTGTTGCCAGTAAATACGAATTCCGTAGAATATTATCCATTTCCTTGCTAATCATTCTTCCTCCATTAAACAACGTAACGGGAAACCAGCTTCATCGCCGGCATTCTTCACCATTTCAAGTTTTGTTTCCGCGATTTCTCTAGCATAAACACCGCACAAGCCCGACCCTTTTTTGTGTACATCTGAGGTAACACCAACTGCATCCGCTACCGATTTATTAAAAATGTTTACCAGTACCTCGACTACAAAATCGAAGGTAGTGTAGTTATCGTTGATGAGGATCACTTTATATTTAGGGGGCTCTTCTGTTTGTTGTTTTTCTTGTTCTTCAAATTCCAGTTCTTCATTAAATTCAAAATCAGGCATTGTCTATGTATTTAATTTTCACAAAAGGTGAAATAGGAGATAAAAGTTTCAGTTTTAACGGCACTGACTGCCAAACATGTTATAAAAACATCGTATTGATGCCCAGCTCTTGCGATGTAAACCGATTATTTATTTTAATTCGCTGCTGCAAAACTGTATATTAATTATCAAAAGCAGTTTTGCAGGAAGTTACAGACTTCAACTCTTAAATTACCCATTTTTAATTAAACCATAAACTACTTAAGTACAAACCTGTTACTAGATGTATTTCTAAAAGCCCTTTTATTGATGCAGGTTTTGTTAACAAATAATAACTATAGTTATTACGTACTCATATTAAACAAGACATTAAAAAGAACTTTAACCGGAGCAGTACATGAGCAATGATGCTCAAAAAATATTTAGTCTCGAGGTTTCTCATAAAGATCCTGTGCGAAAGAAGTTATTTACTTTGGCAGCAAGGTTTTTGGAAAAGTTTCTTTCTTTAGAGGAGCTTAATGAAATTTATGCGGAATCTGTAAGTAAGGAGGATGACCGCCAATTCTTTGATAAGGTATTGGAAACCCTGGATATTCATTATCAAATTTCACCACGTGATTTAGAGCGAATCCCTGCAAATGGAGCTGTTGTTGTTACGGCGAATCATCCTTTTGGGGGCATTGAAGGGATCATACTAGCTGCGGTTTTGCAATCTGTGAGGCCGGACGTGAAGGTGATGGCTAATTATATGCTTGAGCGGATTCCGGAAAGTCGGGATGTATTTCTTTTCGTGGATCCTTTTGGTGGGCAAGAATCGGCCCGCGCCAATCTTGCAGCTTTAAAAAAAACAATCTCATTTGTTAAAGAAGGTGGTATGCTTGGCATTTTTCCGTCAGGGGAAGTCTCGCATTTGCAGATTCGTAACAGAAAAATTACCGATCCCGAATGGAGTCAGACTGTTGCCCGAATCATCAGAAAAACAGGGGCATCGGCGCTGCCCGTTTACTTTAATGGTAAGAATGGCTTGTTCTTTCAGCTTCTCGGGTTAATACATCCCAGGCTGCGTACTGTAATGCTGCCTCATGAATTGTGTAAAAAAAGGGGCAAAGATCTGGAACTTCGGATTGGCAAACTTATTCCGTTTAAGAAACTCTCTTCGTTTGAATCTGACAAAGAGATGACAACATATCTGCGACAGCGAAGCTATCTGCTGGAAAATCGTACAGAAGAAGAGGTCGGGGAGAAAAGCAGTGTTTCTTTTGCTTTTGACACTGAAGATTTTGACCCCATTATAGAGCCTGTAGAGGAAGATCTATTGCTGCATGATGTTAATAACCTCCCTTCTTCTCAGCGTTTATTTGAGGCCAGAGAAAATGCGGTTTATCATGCATCTGCAGAGCAAGTGCCCAATATTTTACGTGAAATAGGCCGGCTTCGTGAGGTGACATTTAGAGAAACTAATGAAGGGACGGGTAAAAGCGTCGATTTGGATCACTTTGATGAGAAATATACCCACCTTTTTATTTGGAACAAAGAGAGGCATGAGTTGGTAGGTTCCTACAGGCTTGGACGGACAGATGATATTATAAAGAAATATGGTCAAGAGGGTTTGTATACAACAACACTTTTTAATATAAAGCCCTCCCTGTTTGAAAAAA
Organism: Balneolales bacterium; assembly: GCA_040878085.1. Classification (GTDB taxonomy): domain Bacteria; phylum Bacteroidota; class Rhodothermia; order Balneolales; family Natronogracilivirgulaceae; genus JBBDMU01. The sequence goes on along the minus strand of JBBDMU010000008.1, from coordinate 23,472 downwards.
TAGACCCGGCACTGGAGATGGGACGTTCCTTTATCCGCAAAGAGTATCAGCGTTCTTACACCCCATTACTGCTTTTGTGGAAAGGGATTGGTCATTATGTAGTAAAATATCCGAAATATAAAATTTTGTTTGGGCCCGTAAGTATCAATAAGGATTATAATACATTCTCCCGTCATTTGATGGTGACCTTCCTTAAAATGAATAATTACCTGCCAGAACTTGCACGAAAAGTAACACCTAAAACCCCATTTCGTACCCGCCGAATCAAAGGGCTTGATCCTCAAAAGTCCATTATCAATAATATTGAAGATGTCTCGGAACTTGTTTCCGAATTCGAGAATGATGAAAAAGGAATCCCTGTTCTGCTTAAACAGTATCTGAAGCTAGGGGGTAAGTTATTGGGTTTCAATGTTGACCCCGATTTTAACGATGTTCTGGATGGATTAATCCTTGTAGATCTAACACAAACTGATAATATTATCCTCAAGCGGTATATGGGGAATGAGGGTATTAGAAGTTTTCATGAGCACCATAATATTTATCAGGGAGTAGAGGCGGCCGTATAACTTTTATTGAATAAATTGCGGGGATGAAACCGGACCCTGGAATCGAATTAAAATTCCATCGTCAGATCGCTGCCATTCTGTATCAAAAAGTACTTCTATATCATTGAAAAACTCCTCAATACGTGGCGACATATCCGTTATTCTGAAGCTGCCTTCATTTATTTCAAATTGCCCCCAGGATTCCTCTAAAGTAAGATCTGCATCCAGAGTGGCATTAAAGAAACTAGTTTCCATCACTGTATTATCTAATAATAAGCGATCATCTTCAAGTATATAGCGTCCGGAAAATTTATTCAAATAAAGATTTTGCAGATCAAGCCCGAATGCCTGAGAAAACATTCCGTACTCCTCCAGGATTTGATTTGATGGATGTATTCTGATCTGATCAAAACTAAAATTACTTTCTCCTTCGGTTAAAAATAGATTTACAGATGAGGCTTGTAACTCTTTTGTATTAAAGGATGCTGACGCCATTAAATCTACCTTATCAAAGGCAATTTGACCTAGTTCAGGAGAGATTGTAAACCGGGTACCAAAGGGTTGGGCATTAAGTTTATAATTTATATTATAGTTGCCTGGAAGTATAGACCAACCTTCGTCATAACTTGCAGTACCATCAAATTCAAGGTCAACAAAATGCGCTTGCAGAAGAGCATTTCTGGCCTGTATTTCTTTTAGGACCGGATCATATTCAAAATTACCGGATAACACTTCTATGTAATCATTATCCTGCTGTTTAAACCCCGGAAGAAAACTTTGAGACACATTCAGGTCCTGATCCCTCAGTTCGTATAAATCTATATCAAGATCCCATGGGGTTTTAGGAAATCGTTTTTGAATAGCTGCACTTACAACTTCCATAATATTTCCTTGCAAGGTAAAGAAGCCGTCGACCAGCGTTATTTCGGTGGATTCACTATAATCTATCCAGGATGAATTACTGGCATAGACAGAAAGGTACGATATTTCGTTAAATGATTGTGATGGATTATCAATCAGCAATCTTACAAAGTCACGATAGGTGAGAGAGGACCGGATATTTTCAGCAGTAAATTCTATATTGTTATCATTGCGATAACTAAAGTTGTTGATGGTAACCTGGGATAGAAGTGGACTTACCCTTATTTTCTCGTAACTAATATCGCCCGCCCTGTCTTCTGATATCTCAGACAGTTGCACATTTATATGCGAGCTAATGACTCTGCCCGACCACCAGTTAGCCAGTAAAATTATAGCAACAAGCAGAACAGTGACAATAATAATTTTCTTCATTTACAACTTGTTATTAGGTAGAGAGATTTTTATGATCTTGTAATAAAACTTCAACAATGTTATCGAAATTTAGTTGCTGTTCTGTGCTCTCATTCATGTTTCGCAGTGTGAATTTTCCCGTTTCCAGTTCTTGATCTCCTACAATGAGAGAGTATTTTGCCCCCTTTCTGTTGGCTTCTTTCATCTGTGCTTTTATAGAGCGGGCGAGATAATCCATAGTGCACGATAAGTTTCTTCCCCTTAGGCCAGGCAACGTCTTTAAAGCCCAGTTTTGTGCCTGTTCCCCGCGAGTAACTAAGTATACATCAATGGATTTTGGCGGATTGAGCTCAATATTTAAAGCTTCAGCGGCGATAAATAAACGTTCCATACCACATGCAAATCCAACTGCAGGTGCGGGTTTTCCGCCAACCTCTTCAATTAATAAATCATAACGACCACCGCCGCCTAGAGCATCCTGTCCGCCCAGGTCCGGACTTATAAGTTCGAAGGCTGTTTCTGTGTAATAATCAAGACCACGCACCAAATGAGGATTCTCGTGATACAGAATATTTAAGGAATCCAGGTAATGTTTTACTTTTTTATAATGGGCGGCGCTTTTTTCGCTTAAATAGTCGGTTATAATAGGGGCATTTTCCACAAAAGGTAAATCTTCCTTTTCCTTGGAATCAAGAATACGCATTGGGTTTGTTTCAAAACGTTTCCTTGAAAGTTCGCTTAAGTTATGCAGTTGTGGCCGGAAGTAATTCTTTAAAGCTTCCTTATATATTGTGCGGGTATCGGGATCACCTATTGAATTTATTTCCAGGACCGTATTTTTAATACCGGCTTCTCTATAAATCTCCATCATAAAACCAATAATTTCGGCATCGGCCAATGGATCAGAACTTCCAATAAGTTCAGCACCGAATTGATGAAATTGACGCTGGCGTCCTTTTTGGGGTCTTTCTGCTCTGAAAAAAGGACCAATATAAAATAACTTTTGGCTGCCCCCTTGTTGGCTCATATGATGTTGTACATAGGCTCTGGCCACAGGAGCTGTGCCTTCTGGCCGCAAAACATAATTATCATCACCGCGGGTAAAAGTAAACATCTCTTTACTTACGATATCTGTCAACTGACCGATGCCACGGGCAATCAATTCGGTGGGCTCTAAAACGGGGGTTCTAATTTCCTCGAAATCAAATTTGCGTGCCGCATTACGAACAATATTTTCAAGATGTTGCCACTTCCTGCTGTCTTCAGGGAGTATATCCACCATACCGTGATGGGTTCTAAATTTTTTGTCAGCCATATAAAAATTTACTTCAATATTGGATGGATAATTAACCGTAAAAGATACGATGCTCAGCGGATCTATCAAAGATTATAGATCGGCTAAGATGAAGTATTAATAATTACAATAACAATAATTTGCTATAAAGAGATATATATTATATACTGTAATAGTAAATATTGTAATTAAGCCAACCGAAATGAATGTAGATGTTGTATCTCCTTATTTCTACTAACAACAACTGAGCGTGTAGTTAAGAAGGCGCAGCCATAAAATGTAACTGTATAATATTGAATATATATAAGTTATGAAATTTATTATTTCTATATGCAAAATACCGGATCTAACTTTTATTACACAATAAATGAAAGTAAATGATATATAAATCATGAAGATTCAGAAAAGAAGGTCAAATTTTACGCCTAAAGAGAAGGTGAACATTTTGCATGAGAAGCTGGTTAATGGCATATCAATAAATAAGCTTTGTGATGAACATAATATACAGCCCAGTCAATTCTATCACTGGCAAAAACAGCTATTTACGAATGGTACGAATGCTTTCAGAAATAGCACTGATAACCAAACTCGCACGCTAGAGCAGGAAAACATCAGGCTTCGGGCTAAAATTGTAGAGAAAGATGAAGTTATAGCTGAAGTAATTCAGGAATATGTAAAGTTAAAGAAAGATACCTGACCAAACAAAATTATGCAGCTATACTATATTCAATAATAACAACACTATAAATATTTGCACAATTATAATAGAATTTATCTAGGGCAATATTTGTTTAAATAGACTTCTAATAAGGTTAACAAGCTACATAAATCAGAGTTACATGTGATTAACAAAATCATTTATTGTCAGAAAAATAAAAAAAATACGAATATAATATTAGGTAGCATTTAATGATTGAAAGTATTAAGAAGTTTTTTAGCCTGTTTACTGTCAGGGATAAATGGAAAGGAGTGATCCTGCTCATTCTGATAGTTATTGGTGCGGCATTAGAGGTGGTCGGTGTTGGAGCTATCCCTGTATTTGTTGCGGTTGTTGCAGATCCTGAACAGGTTATGCAATATAATTTTGTAGCATCTACATTAAATAATCTAGGGGTGACTACTTCCGACCAATTATTAGTATGGGGTGCGATATGTCTGATCCTAGTTTATCTGGGCAAGAATACCTACATGTCCTTTTTGTATTACGGCAAAGCTAAATTTGTCAAAAATCGACAAGTTAATTTAAGCACCCGTTTGTTTTCTGCATATATGAGCGCCCCTTACACATTTCATCTTCAAAGAAATACTGCGGAATTGCTTCGAAATGTCAATAGTGAAGTGCAGATGACTATGGATATATTGCTAAGTGGGCTTCAGCTGATTATGCAATCTGTTATGATATTTTCCATTTTCATTTTATTGATTGTTGTCGAGCCTCTCATTTCCGCGGTCACGCTGGGTGTGTTAGGCTTTGCCAGTATTCTCTTTCTAAAGATAATTAAACGGAAGGTGAAAGCTTACGGTTTGGAGCAGCAGGGTCACAGGAGCACAATGATTAAGGCTATAAATCAAGGCTTAGGTGGAATAAAAGATGCTCGTATACTCAGACGTGAACCTTTCTTTTTAAAGAAGTTCAAAACCAGTGCTGTTCGTCATGCAATCGCTGCTCGTTATATTTCCGTTGCAAACCAGCTTCCTAAACCATTCATAGAAACTGTAGCTGTATGCGGCATGTTATTAATTGCCCTTATCTTAGTACTTCAGGGCCGACCTGTGCAAACGGTAATACCGGTGCTCACATTATTTGCCGTGTCGGTAGTACGGCTTATGCCGGCATTTCGGGATGTTGTAGCTAGTTATACGAAGATTCAGTTTAATATTTTCGCCATAGACCCTGTATATGATGATTTAAAAGAACTTGAAGATCTTAGCACAGAAATTTATCTGAATGGAAATGGGCATTCAAAACCTTTGAGATTAAAGAATAAGATAAAAATTGAAAATCTGCATTACAAATATCCTAACTCAGAATCGCAGGCTTTAAAAGGTATTGATATTGACATACCCAAAGGACAATCTATCGCCTTTGTCGGTGCGTCAGGAGCCGGCAAAACTACTATAGTAGATTGTTTGCTTGGCCTGTTGCCACCAACCAAAGGATCAGTTAAAGTGGATGGACAAGATATACGAACAAATATGAGAGTTTGGCAGACCAATATTGGTTATATACCTCAATATATTTATCTATCTGATGATACCATTAAAAATAATATTGCATTTGGTTTGGAGGAAAAAGAAATAGATGAGGAAAAGTTGATCAAAGCGACTAAAGCAGCACAACTGGAAGAGTTGATAGGTAATCTTCCCAAAAGGTTTGAATCAGTTATTGGTGAACGTGGCATTATGCTATCCGGTGGTCAACGACAACGTATCGGTATTGCCCGGGCTTTTTATCACAATCCGGAGGTTCTTGTGATGGATGAGGCTACATCGGCTTTAGATAATGTAACTGAGAAATTTATCATTCAGGCACTGGAACAACTAAGAGGAGATCGCACAATGATTACAATTGCACATAGATTGACCACCGTCAAAAACTGTGATAAACTGTATTTTATGAAAGAAGGCAGAATTGAAGCATCAGGTACACATGATGAATTATTAGTAAATAATTCGGATTTCAAAATGATGGCCGTTTAAAAACTATTATGTTAGATCAAGATAATTACCTTGTCCTTTGGATATTCATCACTGGTTTAATATTCTGTTTATTAACAGCACTACTATTTACTCGTATTGTAAGAAGTCTTGCCCACCGTTATAAGCTAACAGATGAACCTGATGGTGATCGCAAAATCCATCGAAAACCAATGCCGAATATCGGGGGCGTGGCAATTGTGGGTGTATTTTTTGTCGGGTTGGGTTACTTCGCCCTATTTCGGGTGTTATTTTCACTTTCACCTGATGGATTTATTCAGCTGCCTTCAATTTACATAATGTTGGGTGGATTGGTTATGGCAATCACAGGATTTTATGATGATTTGCTGACCCTCGGTTTTAAGAAGAAATTTTTATTACAAATAAGTGTTGCTCTACTTGCCATAAGCGGTGGTTATCAAATTGAAGTATTGCAGAACCCATTTACAGGCGAGATGGTTAATTTGGGTTTTATTGGCGTCCCCATCACAATATTTGTTATAGTGGGAATCATAAATGCTGTTAATCTATTGGACGGCATGGATGGTCTTGCAGCAGGGGTGACTTTAATATCATTTATAAGCCTGAGTGCAGCCTATAGTTTAAGTGGTAATTATGAACACCTTGTATTAGTAGTTGTTATCTCGGGTGCCCTACTGGCTTTTCTGCGATATAACTTTAATCCTGCCAGTATTTTTATGGGTGATACAGGTTCACTTTTTATAGGTTTTTTACTGGCAACCTATGCCTTGGGAGGTATTAACAGCGCTGATTCAATGCTGGCATTATTAATACCAATATTATGCATGGGATTACCCATTTTGGATACAGGGCTGGCAATTATAAGGAGGTTTTTGGAGAAAAAGCCGCTATTTAGTGCGGATTCAGATCATATTCATCACCGAATTGCACGAAGATTTGGCTTTACTCATCGCCGTACAGTAATCACTCTTTACTTTGCAAGTATCTTTTTAGGCATAATGGCATTTATTATGGCAATGTCTGATGATGTTTTAAAAACATTGATCTTATGCATTACTGCACTGGCAAGTTATTTATTTCTTCGGATACTGAATTATGTTCCATTTAGGCTTAATAGAACTATGGGAGTTAACATTTTTTCATCTATTCGTATGGGAAAAACCCCTTACAAAAGAAAATGATTATATCAGAGAAATGGGAAATTTGGGGTGGAGCCGGTATCAAAGGGAGTTTACTACAGAAATTCAGGCTAAAAATTTAGTGATGGTGTATCAGAGAGCAATTGATCATTTTATTATAAAAAACTAGAACAAGATAATGTCTGCTAAACGTATAGCTATATTAGATAGGGAACTTGCCGGTTACACCCTGGCTTGCCTTAGAATTTTAAAACAAAATTTTAAGGTAGTAACAATGGTTTTCCATTATTCTCCGGCCGCGAACGCCCCGTTTGATCATGGAAACATCGAGGGAATCGACTATACGTACAACAGGAAAGATTATACATTCAAGCAGATGTTGGAAATAGTAGAACAATTTGGTCCTCAAATTATAAAAATTGGTTCATGGATGGACCCTGCCTACTTGAAGATAGGCAGACTCTATAAAAAGAAAGGGATTCCCGTTATTGCCGGATTAAATACACAAAGTGATGGTAGTGTGGGGCAAAGGTTGTATCGACAGTATGTGCCCTTATATCTGAAGCGATGTATTGATTATTTATGGGTTACCGGAGATCGGCAAACGGCATATGCAAAAAAGCTTGGATATAACGGAAATCAGATACGGTATGGCCTGTTTTGTTGTGATTGGAACAGGTTTGCCCCATCATTTTATATGACAGAGAATAAATCTGAAGATGCATTTCTATTTGTAGGAAAGTATACCAGCTCCAAAGGGGTTGAAGACTTACTTAATGCTTACAGAAACTATAGGCGATCTGCCGATAACCCGTGGAAGCTATATTGTGCCGGCGACGGAGTATTAAAAGGAAAAATTGAACGTGAACCGGGGGTAGAAAATTTTGGATTTATACAGCCGAAAAATCTCCCCAAGTTGATGCAGAAAAGTAAGGCTCTTGTGTTGCCAAGTCTGGTGGAAACTTGGGGTATATCTATTCAGGAAGCGACTGCCGCGGGGTTGCCAATTCTTTGTTCAGATGTATGTGGCGCCGGCGGGCACCTTGTTCAGGATAATTACAATGGATTTGTTTTCGAAGCCGGTAATACTGATCATTTAACCGAAAGTTTGATAATGATGAGCAATCTATCAGAATATGAACGGAATGAGATGTCAGAAGCTGGTTTTGAACTTTCTAAACAATTTAAGCCGGAACGATGGGCAAGTACCCTTATGAAACTGATTGGTACAGATAATAACACTGTATTAGCTGCTGAAACAGGTAATACCGCTAAATTATCATAGTTTTTAAAAGGTTTAGATAATTATAATTAAGAATAATATCTAAATATTGTATACTATATATGTATACAAGAAGTACAAAACTTGCATTGCATCATGGATTGGACTAAAGCAGCTAAAAGAAATTGCAGACTAGTTCCTTATTTAAAAGAAAAGGAAGAAATCGTTGCAACGCAGATAATAATAGTTAAAATGATGATTCATCGTGTATTTATCGATGGTTAATGAATCTTTATTCTGAGAGAGAAACAGAAATGAAAGCAGTAATTCTAGCCGGTGGATTTGGAACCAGGATTAGTGAAGAGAGTAGCATAAGACCTAAGCCAATGGTCGAGATTGGTAATAAGCCTATTCTCTGGCATATAATGAAAACCTACAGCGCTTATGATATTAATGATTTTATTGTATGCTGCGGGTACAAGGGATATATGATTAAGGAATTTTTTGCAAATTATTTCCTGCACATGGCTGACGTTTCTTTTGATATGAAAGATAACAAAATGGAGGTTTTGTATAATGGTGTTGAGCCGTGGAAGGTGACCCTTATTGATACAGGCGGGTCAACAATGACGGGAGGTCGTCTAAAGCGGGTTATGCATCAATTAGGAGAAGGTACTTTTTGCCTGACATATGGCGATGGGGTAAGCGATGTGAACATTGCCGATTTAGTGTCTTTTCACAAGAAACAGAATTGTTTGGCAACATTAACCGCAGTTCAGCCTCCTGGACGATTCGGAGCCTTTAATTTAGGCCAAAGTGAGCATGCAATCACAAGTTTTAAAGAAAAACCACATGGCGATGGAGCATGGATCAACGGAGGATATTTCGTACTTGAATCGGAAGTTTTGGATTATATCGATGGTGACACAACTGTATGGGAGAAGGAGCCACTGGAAAAACTAGCACAAGAAGGGGAATTATCTGCATTCAAACACAAGGGGTTTTGGCAGCCAATGGATACCTTAAGAGACAAAAACTATATCGAAAAGCTTTGGCATGCCGGTAATGCACCCTGGAAAGTGTGGAAATAACATTTAATAAAAAAAGAGAGTATATGGAGATCAAAGGTTCAAATGATGTTTTAAATCTGGACATGGAGCATATAAACTCATCCCTGAAAGATGAGTTTGAACAGATGGCAGGGAAAAGCTTACTAATCACAGGTGGTGCCGGGTTTCTTGGTTACTATTTGGTTCAATCCATTTTGTATTGGAATAGGAATAAAACAAATGAGGATAAAATAAAGATTACTGTATATGATAATTATATACGAGGGGTGCCAGAGTGGCTAACTTCTATAGAGCAGAATGAGTTTATAAAGTTGGTTAAACATGATATTATCAATCCTTTACCGAAGAATATGGGCTCTTTTGAATTTATTATACATGCGGCATCAATAGCTTCCCCCCATTACTACAGGAAGTATCCTTTACAAACAATGGATGCGAATGTTGGAGGGCTTCGTTTTTTGTTAGAATATGCCCGGGAACAAAAAGTAAAAGGAAATCCCATTGAAGGTTTTCTATTTTTTTCCACCAGCGAAATCTACGGAGACCCTGATCCGGATAATATTCCTACGGCAGAAACTTACAGGGGAAACGTCTCATGCACAGGGCCCAGGGCATGTTATGATGAATCAAAACGATTTGGTGAAACTTTATGTGTTACCTATGCACAACAGTTTGATTTGCCAATATCAATTGCACGTCCCTTTAATAATTATGGACCGGGGCTAAAGATTACGGATAAAAGGGTTATTCCAGATTTTATGCGTGATGTTTTGTCTAATCATGATATTATTATGTATTCCAATGGTAGTCCATCCCGAACCTTTTGTTATATAGCCGATGCTATTAACGGTTATTTTAAAGTATTGGTTAATGGAAAGAAAGGCGAGGCATATAATATTGGTGTTGAAAAACCGGAAGTATCCATGAAAGAACTTGCAGATATAATCACTGCAGTTGCTGCAAAGCATGCAGAATATAATGGCAAAGTTATACAGACCGAAAGCAGCGATTTAAATTATCTCGTTGATAATCCATACAGAAGGTGTCCGGATATAACTAAAGCCCGTACGGACCTGGGTTATACTCCACAAATAACAATTGAGGAGGGATTGCTGAGAACCTTTGTTTGGTATATGGAAAATCAGGAAGCGGTGGAGGCATAATGAATATTTCTGTTATAGGAACTGGATATGTTGGTTTAGTATCGGGGGTATGTCTGGCTGAAAAGGGGCATAAAGTGACCTGTATTGACGTGAATACGGAAATTATAAATAAAATCAATCAGGGCATAACACCGATTTTCGAACGGGGACTGAGCGAACTTCTAACCAAAAATCTTAATCACACATTCTTCGCCAGCACAGATTTGAAGGATGCGGTAATGAACTCTGAGTTATCAATTATTGCTGTGGGAACACCTTATAACGGTGATGACATAGATCTTTCAAGTATTAAGCAGGTTTCTCGTGAAATTGGCTGTGCATTATTAAACAAAGAGGGATTCCATGCAGTAGTTATTAAAAGTACTGTGGTTCCCGGTACAACTAATGATGTTGTATCGCCAATTATTGAAGAGACATCGGGAAAAAAAGCAGGTGTAGATTTTGGAGTTGGTATGAATCCCGAATTTTTAAGAGAAGGGGCAGCAGTGAATGACTTCATGAACCCTGATAGAATCGTTTTAGGGGCAAGTGACAATTTAACCCTTGAACTCATGGAAAAAGTTTATGATCTCTTCAATAATGTTGATGTGGTTAAAACCAATACCAAAACCGCAGAAATGATCAAGTATACAGCTAACTCATTGTTAGCCACTTTAATATCTTTTTCAAATGAAATTGGTAATCTTTGCAGCAGGCTTGGAAATATTGATGTAGTGGATGTAATGTCAGGTGTACATAAAGATAAACGTTTCAGCCCGCTATTAACTAATGGAGAAAGAATGTCACCGGAGTTTATTTCTTATTTAGCTGCCGGATGTGGTTTTGGGGGCAGTTGTTTTCCAAAAGATGTGAAAGCCCTGATCTCGCATGGGAAAAAAGCGGGTAGCAATATGGCGCTTCTTGACTCGGTAATGCGGATCAATGAAGAGCAGCCTAAGGAAATTATTACCTTACTGGAAAAGTATTTTGAAAGCATGAAGAATATTCGCATCGCGATTCTTGGACTTGCTTTTAAACCTGATACAGATGATATGCGTGAATCTCCTGCAATTCCTATCGTACGTTATCTTCTTCATGCGGGTGCTAATATACAAGCTTATGATCCAGTAGCCGAGCATGAAGCTGAAAAACTTTTCGGAAATCATCAAATTAAATATTATCAGGATCTACCAAAAGCACTGGAAGGGGTGGATGCAGTAATCTTGCTTACAAGTTGGCCGGAGTTTTCAACTGTACCTGGGCTAATGAATGCCACCACACCACAACCCTTATTTATAGACGGACGCCGGATGTTAACAAAAACATCCTTTACCCGCTATGAAGGAATAGGACTAAGTGTATGAAGTTCAGTAAAATAGAAGTAGATGGTGCTTACGAAATCACGTTGGAAAAAAAAGGTGATGAGCGAGGATTTTTTGCACGCGGATATTGTGAAGATGAAATGAGAGACCATGGCATCTCATTTCATATGATTCAGGCCAATATAGGATTTAACAAGTTTCAAAATACTCTTAGGGGGCTACATTATCAGATTGGATCACATGCTGAAAAAAAACTTGTAAAATGTGTAAAGGGCTCCATATATGATGTTGTAGTAGATTTGCGTCCTAACTCATCAACCTATGGCCATTGGGCTGGACGTAAGTTAACCGCTGACAATCATGCCATGTTATTTATACCTGAAGGTTGCGCCCATGGATATCAGACTCTCGCTGATAATTCAGAAATCTCATACATGGTCTCGGCACATTATGAACCAAAGGCAGAACGGGGGATTTTATGGAATGATCCGGCTTTTAACATAAAGTGGAAATATTCAGAAGACATAATTTTATCAGATAAAGACAAAAACTGGCCCGCATTTACATCATGATAATAGTTGACAAAGCATTAAAGAAGCGTGAACAACAAAATAATCCTGTTAAAATCGGCATAATAGGTGCCGGATATATGGGGAGGGGAGTGGTGCTGAGTATTGAAACAGCCGTACCCGGAATGATTGTATCTGGTTTATTTAACCGGACCTTGTCGCAAGCTGAACTTGCATTTACCCAGGCTAAGGTAACAGATTATAAACTTGTAAAAAGCTCGCAGGAACTGGATAATGTTGCTAGATCGGGAGGGCGTAGCATTTCAGAGGATCCATTTAATTTGTGCCAATCTGAAGAGATCGATGTGATAATTGAAGCAACAGGTGAAATAGAGTTTGGCGCCCAAGTTGTTATGGAAGCAATTAAGAATAAGAAGCATGTCGTTTTAATGAATGCGGAACTCGACGCTACAATCGGTCCTATTTTAAAAATATATGCAGACAAACAGGGGGTAGTTTTAACTAATGCGGATGGCGATCAGCCTGGCGTATTGATGAATCTTTACCGATTTGTTGATATGTTAGGATATAAACCAGTGCTTGCTGGTAATATAAAAGGTCTTCAGGATCCTTACAGAAATCCCGAAACACAAAAGTCATTTGCCGCCCATCATAAGCAAAAGCCTAGAATGGTTACATCGTTTGCTGATGGGACAAAAATATCGATGGAAATGGCAGTTGTTGCAAATGCAACCGGATTTAAAACGGGTGTCCGGGGCATGTATGGGCCGAAGTGCAAACATGTCACCGAGGCTATCGATTTATTTCCAATGGATGAGATGATGAATGGCGGCCTGGTTGATTACATACTTGGAGCTGAACCTGGTCCCGGTGTATTTGTGCTAGGATATAATGAACACCCAATTCAACAGCAGTATATGAACTATTTTAAAATGGGAGGTGGTCCATTATATGTTTTTTATATACCCTATCATCTGCCACATTTAGAAGTTCCCATCACAGCTGCGAGAGCAGCATTATTTCAAGATGCGGCAACCGAACCGATAAGTGGGCCCGTCTGCCAAGTTATAACTTCTGCAAAAAAGGATATAAAATTAGGAGAAAAACTTGATGGCATTGGGGGCTTTACGTGTTACGGAATATTGGAAAATGCTCGTACCGCAGATTCAATGCAGGCTTTACCAATGGGATTGACTGACGGGTGTCGTGTAACAAAAAATATATCAAGAGATGATATAATAACATTTGGCGATGTGGAAATACCTGAAGAAAGGCTTTGTGATAAGCTTTATGCAGAGCAAAATGAACACTTTTCTCCCATTATGTCAATTTAACAGAGCGAGAGGAAACCGGGAAATGTACTATTCAAAATAAGTCAAGAGATATGCAAAGAATCAAATTAGCAATAATTGGATGTGGAAAAGTAACGGAGACCTTTCATTTACCGGCAGCAATATCATCTAATGATTTTGAAGTTATTGTACTAGTCGATAAAAATTTAACTCAGGCACGAAAATTAGCTGAAACATATAATATTCCCTTAGTGGAAGATGATTTTAAAAATATTTATGGGAAAGTAGATGCCGCTATCGTGGCACTACCCCATCACCTCCATGGGAATGTTGGTCTTGAGCTGCTACAGAATAATATCCACGTATTGGTTGAAAAACCAATGGCTTTGAAAAAAAGTGAATGTGACAGGATGATAAAAGCATCTCACAACTTTGATGTCATACTTTCTGTGGGGCTAATAAGACGTTTTTATAGCGCTTCAGGGTTTGTGAAGAATCTAATCGATAATAATATGCTGGGCAGAATTACATCCTTTGATATTCGTGAAGGAAATATATTTAGCTGGAACAGTTCTTCTGATTTTATGTTTCGAAAATTCGCTGGCGGCGGTGTATTGGTTGATATCGGTGTCCATGCCATGGATACACTGCTATGGTGGCTGGGAGATTACGAAGATGTACTTTATTATGATGATGCTATGGGAGGAGTTGAAGCAAACTCAGAGCTCCACCTGATTATGCGTTCCGGGGCCAGAGGAACATTAGAATTAAGTAGAACCAGGAATTTGAGAAACACTTATATAATAAATGGTGAATACGGCACACTGGAAGTTGGCCTTGGCGTTAATCCTGAAATAAAACTTTTCATAGGCTCAAAGGAAATGTATTTAAGCGGACAAATAATTAATAATAAGAGGTATAAGAATAACAAGGATGTATTCATACGTCAGCTTAAAGATTTTGCAGAAGCAATAAAAAATAAAATGTCTCCATACATAACAGGGGTTGAGGGAAGAAGATCAGTTGAATTAATGGAAGCGTGTTATTCTTATAAACGCAAGTTGAAGGAACCATGGATGGCTTCAATTGAGGAAACTATATGAAGGTTTTAGATAATATAACGGGGAAACGCATTCTTATAACAGGAGGTACGGGTTTTATAGGTGGCCGACTTGTTGAAATACTGAAGACTGAATACGACGTAAATGTCCGGGTTATGGTTTCAAATTTTGCCAATATAGCACGAATTGCAAGATTTAAAATAGATATGTTACAAGGGGACATATGCAATAATAGTGAAGTGGAGCGTGCTGTAGATGGGTGTGATTACGTGTTTCACTGTGCCTATGGAAATAAAGGGAGCAAGGAAGACCGGAGGCGAATTAATGTTCAGGGTACGGAGAATGTACTTTCGGCATGTTTAAAATATGATGTAAAACGTATTGTTCATTTGAGTACAGTCATGGTATATGGGGATACACCCGATACTGAAATTGATGAAACCTACCCAACTAAACCTTCAGGTGGCTTGTATTCCGATACTAAACTTGAAGCAGAGAAACTTATTAATGAATATTATGAGCGCGATAACCTTTCTGCTGCAATATTACAACCGACTGCCGTCTACGGACCTTATGCCCCCGTATGGGGAAAAGATACTATTGATAAATTACGAACAGGTAAGGTTTTGTTAATCAATGGAGGTGAAGGACTTTGTAATGGGGTATATATAGATGATCTAATAAGCGCCATGTTATTAGCCGCTGTAAATAATGAAGCTGATGGTAATAAATTTATTATCTCAGGAGATCAACCAATTACCTGGAAAAAATATTATTCCTATTATGAAAGTATGTTAGGAAAGGCGGCAACAATTGAAATGTCTGAGGCTGATGCTATCGCCTGTATGGGTAGGCTTAGAACAAGGAAAAGTTTGTTTAAATTATTAAGAGAAGATACTGTAATAAGAGCGAAGTTGTTTGAAACCCCCTTAATTAGCAATTTCAGAAAAGCAGCTATAAAAATACTCCCAGAGCCAGCACTTCACATTATAAACAAAAAAATAAAGGGGAATATTAACGGCAAAGGGCAATCAAAGGATGTTGTCGAGAAACAAAAAAAGATGAATGGATTTGATAATAAGCTAATTCATCTGATGTCTAAGAAAGATATTCAGTTTTTTAAATCAAGAACACATTTCAAAACTGATAAAGCTAAGAATATTTTAGGCTATACGCCCAGGTATGATTTCGAACTGGGAATGAAAATAACAGGACTGTGGGCTGATTCGGCCAATCTATTAGGCAATACTGATAGTATATCAACCCATCCTCAAAAAAATATTTTCCATACAGATCAAGGAACAGGGAATAAAAATGATGAAGTATAAAACAATAGAGTCAGTAACTGGTAATGAATACATTTTACTAGATAAAGAATTAGGATTGAAACATAACCCGGGAGAGTATAAAATTAGTTTACTAGATGGTGCTTCTTTTGTCACTACTCATGGTAATGACACTTTACGAGTAACGTATCCTAATTATAATCACAATAAGAGAAATTCCTCACAGGATGAAATTTGGATTTTCGGGTGTTCATGTACCTATGGGTGGACATTAAATGACTACGAAACTTATCCATGGCTAATGCAGAATAAACTATCTGAGTTTCGGGTAATAAACTTTGGTGTGAATGAATATTCCACCGTGCAATCTCTTATGCAGTTACAAAAGGCGCTAAAAAACCGTCCGAAACCAAAATATGTAGTTGTTGCCTACTCACATCTTCATGATCATCATAATATATATCAAAATTACTGGAAGAGCATATATCAAAAGTTAGTTGGCCGAGAGAACGAGCCGGTGAATATTCCCTATTGTACAGTGGATAAGGAGGGTAACCTGCATTTTTCAAAGAAAATAGCAAAATCATCAAGCCATAACTCTGCAATTTCAAATTATCTGGAAATCAAACTAAGCAAATTTCGGGAGTGGTATTACAAAAGTCATTTGGTATCTAAGGGGTTGATGGAGGAATTTATGAAGATATGCGAATCTCAAAGAATAAAATTAATTGTAGGCGGACTGGATGATTGTAGGCTTACAAAAAATATGTTGATTTATTGTAAACGAGAGGGTATAAGCGCATTATTAATGTCTGCTAATTTAAAGAGCTTAGCAATTGATAAACAAGATCCGTCTTACCCTAATGCTAATACAAATATTAAATACGCTGAACGACTTACTGAATTCATTGAAAATAATGAAGCTAAAATTTTGAAGAAAACAAAGAAGCGGGCAAGAGTAAGGAATAATTCTTTGGGAGGTAGTAGATTAAAAAATGCTATATGAAAGATTGCATATCGATTATTTGTATCATCCTTTAACAATCAAAACTCTGAAATGAATGTTTTACATGATTTTCTGAAGAAGAGATTGAAATATTTGAACCTTATTTTTAATAAGTATACAAATTTTGATGAAAAAACTTTCATTTCACTACAGCCGAAGGGGAAGTCTAAAGGGATTGCCTTAATATCTTATATTGCAGAACCCTTTTTTTTGAAGAACGGCCAATCAATTCCTAATGGCCATACCCATTTTTGGGAATCATTGGAAATGGCTAACGTTTTTCTGCGTAATGGATTTTCTGTTGATGTTATTAGCTACAGAAACAGCATATTTATCCCACAAGAAAAATACACTTATTTTATTGGTGCGCGTACAAACTTTGAAAGAATTGCAAAACAATTAAATAAAGACTGCATTAAAATAGCACACATGGATATGTCGCACTGGCTATATAATAATGCGTCTGCAATTACACGATGCCTGGAGCTGCAACAGCGTAAAGGGGTCACAGTTAAAAGCTATAAACTTCAAGAAGAAAATCGTGCAGTTGAAAATGCAGATTTTATTTCTATTCTCGGAAATGATTTTACAGCCGGTACTTACCAGTACTCAAAAAAGCGCATATTCAAATTACCTATCCCAAGTTGTATTACTTTTCCGGAACCTACTGAAAAGGACTATGAAGCTGTAAAAAAGAATTACCTGTGGTTCGGAAGTCGTGGCTTAGTTCATAAGGGGCTTGATCTAGTAATCGAAGCTTTTCAGGAGTTACCGGATTACCATCTTACAATATGTGGGCCTGTTAATAATGATAAGGACCCTGATTTTGAAAAACTGTTTCATAAGGAGCTTTATGAAACAGCCAATATTCATACTGTTGGTTGGGTTGATGTTGAAAGCCAGAAGTTTAAAAATATAGTTAATAATTGTGTTGGTATTATCTATCCCTCCAGTGCTGAAGGCGGGGGAGGATGCGTTATTACGGCAATGCATGCAGGTTTAATACCCATTGTAAGTTATCAAGCTAGTGTGGATGTTGACGACAGCTTTGGAATCATGCTGAAAAGTAATTCTGTTGAAGCAATAAAAGAAGAAATAATAGCAATATCAGAAAGATCACATGGTAAGTTGAGAGAAATGTCATCGAAAGCCTGGCAAGTTGCCAGAGATCGTTATACCCGGCAACATTATTCTATTCAGTTTGAAAGAATGATTCATGAAACAATCGCTGATATAAAAAATAAGGGCTAAATTTTTATATTTACTTTCTTTTTGATCCTCTTCCAGGTCTTAGTTTCTGCGTCCCATTTTTTAATGACTTTAGCCGGATTTCCTACGGCAATACATTTAGCTGGAATATTGGTTCGAACAACACTATTAGCTCCAATTATTGAATTTTCACCAATTGTTACACCTGGTAGTATTACAACATTCTGACATATCCAGGCGCCGCTCTTGATTTTTATTGGTGCAATATTTTGTAGACCTTGATATTTAAATGGTACATCAGCAGTAAAATATCCATGTGAACAATCTGCCAAGAAAACATTAGAGGCAAACATAACATCATCTTCTATTGTGATATTTTTTGTAGCTGTCATATGTAAATTTGAAGTCGCGGTTACGTTATTTCCAATAACTACTATAGGATTAAATGTCTGGCTTATATGTTTGCCCTCCGGGTGGCGCATCCAGGAACCTGGATATTTAGTGGATACCTTAAGCATGCAACCCGGGCCAAACTTTACATCATCACCAATAACAATATATTCGGGATTGCTGATAATGCGTGGCAATTGGAACCGTATCCTTTTAGGCTGATTGGCAAATTTGGGTAAAGTTTCAAGTGAAACTTTATCTTTAAGTTGAAAAACCAGAATAGCAAATTTTAAAATAAACCGATTCAGTATTTTTCTAAATATTCCAGTGTTGGTACTCATAAAAAGTCTTATTAATTTTTTACATCCTATCGCTATTGGTAAATTTATAAAACATGATATTTGACTACCAGTTAGTAAATATTCATGATTTGTCATATCCATGGCCATTATACATTTTGGATTATATTTGATTTCTTTCATGTAATTTAGTCTTGCATGTAACTAATTCATTTTACTTCATGCCTTTCATAAAAAGTGACGAATAGCAGTGACTTTACTGAATTATTTCAGGGGTAAAATTCAGGAACACTGCATGCACTTGAAAAAAAATATTTTATCAAATGAATTATGTTTATACATACAATGTTTAAAAAAACAGGAAGCAGTTAATTCAGTATTAATCATAACCAGTAGTATGAATAATAAACCATTAGTTACTATAGGATTGTCAACATATAAAAGAGCTGATGGATATCTTAAACATGCCTTGGATGCTGCTGTCAGTCAGACCTGGACCAACCTCGAAATTATTGTCTCAGATAATTGTTCTGAAGATTACACCGAGGAACTGGTTAAAGGGTTCTCCGATCCAAGAATTAATTACATTAAACAAAACAAAAACATAGGAGCCACTAACAATTTTAATTTTTGTCTGAAGCAGGCTAAAGGAAAATATTTTCTATTGCTTCACGATGATGATTTAATTGATTCTGATTTTATAGAAACTTGCATGGCAATGGTTTCTAAAAATGGAGATACTGGAATAATCCGAACCGGTACCCGACAAATAGATAATCAAGGGCTGGTAACGTCAATCAAACCTAATGATGCCGGGTTAACTAATACCGATTTGCTTATTGCATGGTTTTCCAATAAAACCGCATTTTACTTATGCAGTACCTTGTATAACACCAGAGGTCTTCGGGAGGTTGGGGGGTTTACTTCAGAAACCAATTTGTTTAATGACGTTGCACCAATGCTTAAACTTGCATACAAATACGGCAGGCTTGATTCGGTTCATGCGAAGGCAAGTTTTAGGCGCCACGATAATAATCGTGGGTCAGCAGTAAGGGTGGAGAACTGGATGCGAGATTCTTTATACCTTTTGGATATTATCGAAAAAATGGAATTAGTAGGAAAAGCTGATATTATTAAAAAAGGGAAGAGGTTTTTCAGCAGAAAATGTTATCGTTATGTTCAGGCTATTCCCTCACCGGTACAGCGGTTAAAAGCATATTTAATGATTTATAATGTCTTTGGTAAAAACTATTCTCCTTTAATGTATAAATATGATAATTTTATAAAGCCACTGAAGGTGAACAATATTCAGAAGCGCCTGGGTTATTTAGAAAATTGGTTCGGGAAAAAAATATCCACAGTTAGATGTTTTGGGAGGAATAAAGCAGTATTAAGAAAAGGTTTGGCTGAGAATTCAAATGTTATACCTAATAAAACGGTTGATACACAAGATGGAAAGAAACGCCTGCGTATTGCTTTTTTTGTAGGCAGTTTCCCCTTGATTTCAGAAACTTTTATTTTAAATCAAATTACGGGTTTAATTGATCGTGGACATACTGTAGATATATATGCTTCAAAACAGGTATCGGGACACCAATTTCATGAAAACATCTATAAATATGGTTTAATTTACAGAACAAAATATCTGTGGGATATGCCCAAACGAACTATTCCAAGATTGTTCATACTGTTGAAATTATTATTTACAGATGGATGGAGAAGACCTGGGATGCTGGTTAAAGCGCTAAATTATCGCCGGCATGGGCATGTGGCTAAAACGCTTTCTCTTATATTGTCGGCAATACCTTTAAGTAAAATGGAGCCATATGATATTCTTCATTGTCAATATGGTTCTAGCGGACCTATAGTTCAATCCCTGAGAGAGGTTAATGCTGTTACAGGTAAATTAGTAGTTTCCTACCGGGGGGGCGATATTACAAGTAGCTTTAAAGCCAATGCAAGCAGGTATAAATATGTATTTAAAAATGCTGATTGCCTGATGCCGGTAAGCGATTATTTTAAGCAAAAACTGATATCGGAAGGTTGTCCCCCAGATAAAATTAAAGTGCACTATTCGGGCATAGATTGCCTGCATTTTCAATTTAGTGAACGCAACAAAAATGAAAGTGAACCTGTAAGTATTCTTACAATTGCCCGGTTAGTTGAGAAAAAAGGTATCATTTATGCTATAAGAGCAATTGCTTTAACTGTAGCTTCTGGTATTAATTTAAAATACACAATTATAGGGGATGGACCATTAAAAGAGGAGATCCAGAATTTGGTTAGCTTACTAAGGCTGGATAAACATGTAACTCTGGTGGGTTCTAAAACAAGTGATGAAGTAATATCATATCTTAAAAGATCAAACATCTTCCTTGCTCCCAGCATCACCAGTAAAACTGGTGATGCTGAAGGAATTCCAAATGTATCAAAAGAGGCAATGGCTATGGGGCTGCCTGTTATCAGCACGCTGCACAGCGGAAATCCGGAGCTTATTGAAAATGGGAAATCAGGATTTCTTGTCCCGGAACGCGATGCTAAGGCTTTGGCTGAACGTTTGTCATATTTGATTGATAATCCTGACATCTGGCTTGAAATAAGTAGGTCCGGGCGAAAAGTTATCGAATCAAAATTTGAAATCAATAAGTTAAATGATGAACTCGTCGATACTTATTATCAATTAATTGCCAAAAACACTTATGGTATTAGCCATAAAACTCCATACTATGAAGAAGATCAAAAAAAAATAATACCAAAACAGAACAAAAAGAAGGTCAAGCAATTAAGGATATAAAGTCTAGGTTTAATTTAGGTGCCATCTATGGTTAAAATAAATTAAAGAGTGAGTCAAAATCATCATCTAATCTTTATTTTAATTTTATTTTGTTCTTTAATTTTGCAATTGCTCTTTTATATCTGTAATTCCTAATGAACTTTGCTTCATCAACTGATACAGCTTGTTGTGAAGATGTAAGCCAGGCAGAAAGAAATCCCCAGTAAATTATTGCTGATGATAACCCTGCAGGGGAAAGCTTTATTTGCTTCAAGGCACTAAATAAAGCAACAAAAGGACCATATCCCATCGCATGAAAAGCCTGGCCGGATAGAAGAAGAATTTTCAATGATTCTGTTTCCGTATGGGTTTTTCTATGGTGGATTACTTTTAAATCCTGTAAAACTTTTACGTTCCATCCGTAGTACAGCGCCAGTAATTCATCAAGTGTATCCCACCCATAAACGGGTCTGATTCGTCCTATTTGTTCAAAACAGGCTCTGCGATAACTTTTAATTGGTCCTCGTAAATGATCCGGGTCGGCAACAGGCTCAAAAACATACTCCCCATTTTCATTCACTACACAAATACCGCCGCACATGCCAAGATTAGAATCCTTTCTATACTCCTCAGCCACCCGTTCAAAATAATGATCGGGAAGCGTGAGGTCGGCATCCAATTTAACAATTACATCAAAATCTTCGAAAGGCAACCTATTCAGCCCATAATTAAAGGTCTGAACCACACCCGCCCCTGCTTGATGTTTGTTTTTCTTCGGTTTCTTCGCAGCCTGAATCCAGGAAAAGTTTTGAGCGTACTGAGAGATTAACTTATAAGTAGCGTCAGTGGATCCGTCATCCACAATAATCCAGTATGTCGGTTTATGCGTTTGCCGTGTTACACTTTTTAAAGTATGTTCAATAAAATGCTCTTCGTTGTAAGCGGGAGTTATGACAACAATCTTCATGGGGTTGCTAAATAAAAATAAAATATACACAAAAGGTTGAAGGTCGGCAGATAATGACCAGGAAAATCAGGATTCGTTACTCATATATACAAAGCTTGTAAATATACAAGTTCTCAGGCATGCTTGGTAATGCATCAGGATTTGTATTATTTTAAAATATATTGATATTAAAACGTTTATAATCCCAAAGTTGCTTGTATCTCTCAAACGCTGAAAAACTTATAAAGCATATTTACGGCTACAATTCTAAATGAGTTTATGCAGTTTAATATAAAGATAAAGAGTAAAATAGCCGATGTTATCAAAAAACCTTTTTTGCGAGATGTAGCCACGGTATCAGCCGGATCAATTATTGCTCAGATTACCGCTGTAGCTTCGGCACCTATTCTTACTCGATTATTTCTTCCCGATGATTTTGGTATTCTGGCTGTATTCGTATCCTCTTCGGCCATATTGGCAGTTATATACACCCTGCAGTTCGATATGGCGATTGTACTACCCCAAAATGATATGGAAGCTCGTAAGTTATTCGTGCTGAGTGTCAAGCTATCGTTATGGTTTCTGGTTATTTTAGCCATTTTGGCATCTTTTGTACTTATATTCCCTATTCTTGAATTTGTCGGGTTTGAAGAAATTCCCCAATACTTGCCTCTGCTCGCCGTATTGGGAGGATTTGCGATTGCAATCGAGCGCAGCCTAAACTATTGGAATATACGTCACAAATTGTTTCAGTTGATTTCGATAGCCTTGGCTGTGGCCGCACTTTTAGCTGCTGCATTTAATATAACACTGGGGTTGTTTACTACAGGGGTCTGGATATTGATATTGGGATCTTTATTGAATCATTTTGTTAACATACTAATCCAGATGGTTTATAGTAAAGACAGAGAAGTTTTTAAAGATTATTCTTCCAAAGTAACCGATCAAATTAAACCAGAAAAATTATTTAATGAATATTCTGATTTTCCCAAATA
>JBBDMU010000007.1:0-146715 GCA_040878085.1 Balneolales bacterium | reverse complement strand
TAACTATTTCCGACCCCTCCCGGAAATTGAGCAGGATTTCGGTTACCGTTCCGGGCATCTATGATGCAAGTGGAGAGAATTTTGTTGCAATCCCCAATGAGAGTCAAAGCAATACATTAATTCTAATTGAACTGCCCCAAGATGTGTACCATGGTAAAAGCGTAACTATTAAATTATAAAAGAAGCAGCATGTACTATATATAAGGAGCCGTGAAGATGGGAAATCCCTAACCTTCACGGCTCTTTTTTTATCGCAATATTAGTTTGATCAAATAGGCACGGCTTAATTTAAATTCACGGCAACTGGGAGAAATAAAAGACAGGCTAATCCTCAAATTTAAAGGTTTCATACCAAAATAGCCCATCAGGGTCAGAACCTACAAAAAAATCTGTAACATGCCCGTTTTTATTTATGTCGTCAAAAATGATCTGATCATCCGGTTTTAATAACGAATCGCTCACTTGAAGGATATATTTTTTCTGGGTCTCATTATACGCATATATTCTGATCGTGTTATCAGTTCGCTCTCCGGATATTATTTCAGCATTGCCATTTTTATTTATGTCAAATGCGTATGTTCCCCACCAATTATGGTCACTTTCGAGTTCAATCTTTTTCCAACCGTTACTAAAGTCGTAAATGTATAACCCGAAATCATCCGAATCGTGACTTGCTCCCGCAACTATATCTCTATCATCTCCGTTCTTTGTTAAATTTCCAGATGAAACATGCAATGTGGTGAAGGATGTATCTATGGCCATTTTTTCCCAAAGATCAGTTGGGTTTTGCGGCCTGAAGAATATAAAAATTCCACCTCTTGCCGCGGATGGTGATCTGCCGCCTGATCTAGCTGAAACAAGAATATCACCGCTATTGCCATTGTTGTTGAAATCTTTTGGGCTATTATAGTCAATCCACCAGGCACCATCCATCTTACCGATTTCATGCTTGGTCCAGTTTGTGGATATCACTGGGTTACCCCCATTATTTTCCAGCCAATAAAATCCGCCTTCTCCATTAGTTGCCCCTTCGTAAGCATAAACGAAATCTAAAAATCCATTTTCATTTACATCATATGATATTCCCTGCTGGACGTGAGGAGCATCTTTGTCAAGGACTGATACAGACCAGGCTTCTGTGGGGTCATCTGTATCTTGTTTAGCGATATACACATTAGGTTGGCTCGGGTCAGCCGTGGCCTGGTCAAGTATAATTACCTCAATCAGTCCATCGTTATTAAAATCAGCGGCTATAGTTCCTTCAATCTCAATAAAGCCATCTGCAATTAAATGTTTTGACCACTCCGTAGAAGAACTTTTCTTATACCAGTAGACTTCTCCCCCGTCTCCGGTACCGATTATAATATTATTGCTTCCATCACCATCGATATCTGCAAGCGATTGTCCGTCTCCTTCTTCAACTTGGGAGTCTATCACATTTTTTTCAAGCACTAAACTGCCTTTCAAAATACCTTGGGAAGGGACATTTTTTTGAGGAGCACATGAAGTTGTAAACCAAAGCATTACCAGGAAATTAACTACAAAGGTGAATATAATATATGTTCCCCTTCTTTTTTGCATATTTAGAATCGTCATCATATGTGAATGTCAATGCTCATTTTAAATTGCACATTATTATATAGCTCTCTTATCTACAAAACTCTCTCATTATTCGAGCAATAGTTTAATCCCAAGTTTCAAGACAATTAATTTATATTGAAGCACCCAGAACTAATAAACTCATTACTAAAAATTCTTTTAGGGTTCAATAGATCTATCAATAAATCCATCTGACCGTGAACCTACATATTTTTTCTCAGCACCATAGTGGTGTTCCTGGGCTGCTTCGCGAAATGCACAAACAATTATTCTGTCGAAATCAACCGCCCCTGCATCGATCTGAAATGACCGGGATAGGTGCAAATATAAGGATAGGAACCCGCAGGAGGCACTGTTAAAGTTAAATATACAGCCTTACCCGGAACAGCCAGTTTTGTATCTCCAAAAATTTTATCCTTTTCACTCTCGGGCACATAATCAGTTTTACTTGCTTGAAGTGCGGCGATACCAACTGGATTAATTGAAGACTCTTCATCTAACAAAACTACATTGTGGGGCATAGTGCTTGCATTAACATAACGAATAGTAATAGTATCTCCGGCTTTAGCATTAATTTCGGTAACATCATAACTCATGTCACTGCCTTCCGAAGTGATCTCTACGGTATCACCATCGGCAACAGAAACCGAGACATTACCACCCATATTCATAAATGTATTTACTTCGCTTTTTTCCTCTTCCATAGCGTATCCTGTGGTGACAGAAAATGATAAACCAATAATAGCACACCAGTAAAACAAACGTACTTTTTTTTGCATGATCTTTTTGTTAGGGGAATTAATTTGCAACTGTAGTTTTTAATGATTCATTATCGGGTGCCAAACAAGTCGGGGGTGTTCCATTTATCGGCTAGTGCATCTAGTTTTTCACTATATTCAACGGGCAAAGAAGCGCGTAATTCTCGCAAGGCATTTTTTTGCTGCGAGTTAAATTTAGACGCCAGCACTTCATTCGAACCGGCCGCCAATCCTCCCACAAAAGCCAGACCGATAGTATGATCGGTATTTCTTAAGGAAGCTAACTGACCTGCTAGTGCCCCCGAGGCGCCTTTGTCAGCATGATGCCGCGTTATTCGTTCGATTGCTGAAGCGACATTGGCTTTATATGTACTATCAGCATTTTGATTTATTTCTTTATCCAAAATATGGGCAAGAAAACTACGATCGTGCCGCGAACCGGCAGCGGTTGCAGCATCACGAATCCAGCGATCATTGGCATCTGCTTCATTAAGCAACAGTTCAGCAATAGATCTACCTGCGCTTTCTGATGAAGGCATTTCAGCTAGCGCCAGAAGCGCCGCCAGCCTTACCTGCGGATCACCAGACATTCTTCTGTATCCAACTCCCCCCGGCACATCGGGGTTAGGCAGAAATCCTGCATTGAGTATTTTATTGGAGATATCCTGATTGCGTGGCAATACCATCAGCGCTGAACGGCGTACGGAAGATGAAGGATGATGCAATGAATTAAGAGCAACCTGCAAAGCATCAGTATTAGATCCATCTAAAGCGCCAAGTCCGTGAATGGTCCATAATGCGTGCAATGCTCCCGGTGTCAGCCCTAGTTCATCCACCCGGTTTTCTTTCGTCAATTGGTATAGTGCCGGAAGCACATCCGTATCTCCCCGTTCAACCAATAACCGTTGTGCAGTGAGTCTCCAAAAAAGGTTGTCATGGTTCAATGCCGAAACCAATTCTCCGGCAGAAGCATTCTTTAGATTAAAGGCTTCTTTATGTTCTGCTTCATTATAAACTACTCTGTAGATTCGGGCATGATCCCTATCGCGCAGATCAGAAACATAGGCGTTGCCTTCACCAAGGTCCCAACCGTCTGGTTGGGGATTATGCTGTATAACGAGATTATACCAATCTACAAACCATAGAGCACCATCCGGACCAACTTTCGCCTGAATAGGTGAAAACCATTCGTCCAGACTGGCAATTAGATTCCAGGAATTGTCTGCTTTATAACCGCTGCCATCTGATTCAAGGATAAATTTACTCATCAAGTGCCCTGTAGGTTCAGATACAAAAGCCATGCGATTCCAGTACTCTTTTGGAAAGTCCCGTGCCGTGTAGACATGAAATCCAGAACCGGAAGTAAACCTTCCATGGTGATCAACCTGACGAATACTATCCGGTAATGCATAAATGTTATCATTGTTGGCAATCATGGGTAGTCTTGGACTATTCCATCCACTTACGCTTTCATAAAACTTGTTTGAAACAGCACTGTGTACAGCCGGATTCCCATTGGCAGTAGACCCAAAGGCGACACCTTCTTCATTAAAGCCAAGCCCCCAAGTGTTGTTAGTGGTATTGGATACAAATTCCATTTCTGATACATCAGGTTTAAACCGGAAAAACCCCTGGGCAAAGTTGAACTCTTCGTTGCCTACAGATCCTTCAAAACCGGCATACCCTACCGCCCCCCAGATTTGATTGTCAAAACCATATTGTAAGTTATTAGGACCTGCATGTGTATCGAATGTCTGCCAACCGGTCATTAAAACTTCTTTATGATCGGCCTTCCCGTCTCCAGTAGTATCTTTGAAGAACAGGATATCGGGAGCCTGCGCTACAATGGCACCTCCATTGGACAAAACAAGACTGGTCGGAATATTTAAACCCTCCGCAAAAATAGTAATATTATCGGCTTTACCGTCACCATTGGTGTCTTCTAAGATTTTTATTCTGTCATTTCCAATGCGATCATCAGCAAACTTATTGGGATAATCAACGGTTTCTGTAATCCATAAACGGCCCTGCTCATCCCAGGCCATGTCAATGGGATTGGATATTTCAGGGTCTGCTGCAAATAATTCAATGCTGAAGGATGGGTCGATTACCAAATGCTCCATTGATTCTTTAAGGTTCAACGGGTTCTGGATCTGCTTTATAGGGTTCCCGGTTGTACCCCAATCTTCACCTGCAGGATAGTAGGGTAGCTCACCTTCGCCATAGGTTAATTCCGCAGGTGCAAATTCAGCATCGAGTGCCCAATCGCCGGCAGACCAGCGTAATCCTCTCTCGAGTAATTGCTGAAATCCTGCATTGGTCCATGTGCGGCTGTCGTGGCCCCAAGCGGTATAGAATACACGGCCATCACCATGATTTCTGACCCATGTCCAGGGCTCTTTGTGGCCGTCTTCCTCCCTCACAGAAAGGACCGTTTTGTCAGGATTATGAGCAACATGGACATAGCTTTCATCCCAGCTTTCTATAGATGACAAACCGTCAAGAACCGGATGATTAGGCTCTGTTAAATCGGTTTTTAATACTCCTACTCCATGCCAGTTAAATGCACCACCAACTAAATTGATAAATGCATCAGAATTCAAAAAAGAAGCCGAAGCCGAATGAAGGGCTACAAATCCACCGCCATTATGCACATAGCTAAGAAGCGCTTTTTCTTGTTCGGAGGTCAGGTGCGAACGATTGCCAAATTGCATAAACACATCAAATTCTTCAAGCCGACTTAAAGTCAAATCTTCCTGACGATCGGTGTAATGTATATTTATACCGCGTTTTGCAAAATAAGGGATCACTTCCTGTATACGCTCGGCAGGTCGATGATGGCCATCATCACCTAAAAAAAGCACCTGTAAGCTGTTTTTGCCGCTGATCTGTAAACTGCTCATTTCGGCAGACGGGCTACTTGCATTAGTTAATGCATAGGCAAATATAACAAATGAAAGCGCCAAAACGCTCGTTGAGTAAGCAAGTATATTTTCTGTCTTTTTTGTTCTCATATTTACTTTAATTGGAAAATATTGATCTGATAACTTTAAAGCGGTTAGAAATATAGTATAATTATAACACTTATAAAACTAATCGTATGGTTAGGGACTTAATGCATATATTTATTACAATTAATTAATATAGTACTGGTGTATTTTCCCTTTATCGTTTATTTCTTTCCCCAAATACGCCACCTTATTCACTGGCTGCGCCAAAGTTCACCCATAGAGTGGCTCTTGGGAAAGATAACCGACTACTTACTCAAGGTAAATTCTGGCAATGCAATTCTCTTCCCACCCTGTAATGCTGATTCATGAGCTAATAACCCCACACATGTCCAGTTGGCCGATTGAACAGCGTTCGGGTACGGATCGCGATCTTCTACCAAAGCGGAAAGGAATTCATGGACCAGGTGCGGGTGTGAACCGCCATGCCCGCCGCCTTGTGTAAATGATAAATGTTCGTGCTCATCGGCGTCATAAACGCCCGCCTGCGTGAACTGCTGTATCTCTTTCGGAAGGCGATGCCCGTAATCCGGTACTTCCACTCTTTCGGGAATCTCCGGCTCAGGTTTTTTCGCAGTATGAATCACTGGATCTTCGCCTTCAATTAAATTCCATTCGAAGGATTTCTGCGTACCATACACATCAAAGCTTTCCCGGTACTGGCGCGCCGTATCGAACAAAGAGCGGTAAATATGGGCCGCGACATCCGAATCTTTCAGTTTTATATGGCAGGATTCCACGGCAAATGAACTCCCGGATTTTTTGCTAAGGCGTTCATTAATTGTTCCCGAACCAAAGCATGAAACATATTCGGCCTCCCCATCTACAAGTCCCAATACCGGACTCACTACGTGAGTGGCATAATGCATGGGCTTCATGTACTCCCAATACTCCGGCCAACCTTCCATATCCTGTGGGTGACTGGCTTGCATATACTGCACTTTACCCAGTTCCCCTTTTTCGTAAAGCTCTTTCACAAAAAGGTATTCACGACTGTATACAACCGTTTCAGCCATCATATACTTTAGACCGGTTTCCTTCACCGTCTTCACGATCTCTTCACAATCTTCGACTGTTGTAGCCATAGGAACCGTGCAGGAGACGTGTTTTCCGGCACGAAGCGCTTTTAAAGTATGTTCGGCATGAACCTGTATAGGTGTGTTAATATGTACGGCATCTATATTCGGATCTTTCAGCATTTCATCGTAAGAGGTGAATCTCTTTTCAATACCAAAAGCATCACCAATTTCATTCAGTTTAGATTCGTTGCGCTGGCATATGGCATACATGTTGGCGTTTGGATGCTTCTGATAAATTGGTATAAATTCTGCGCCAAAGCCCAGCCCGATGATTGCAATGTTGATTGGTTTGTTTGCCATAGTAATTGTCTGTTAATGAATTCTGTGATAATTAATCCTCCTGCTGCAAAAAGGCTCAAAACTGCTGCCCCAATTCGTTCACGATTGAGCGGCATAATAAGCAAGAACCTTCACTGGTTTTCTATAAATCCAAATCCCCCTTTGGGTTCACACAAAGGTTTCCGGGATTTGCTTCAATTATACACTTTTTAATAAAGAAACAAAATAATCTTATTCTAATTTAAATCTACTCCCGCAGCTTCCAATACCTCGGCTTTCCTGACAATTTGGAGGCAGCGGTCAATATCTTCTTTCATATAGCGGTCTTCAATGCTGTGAGGGACGATCCCCCGTAGGTACTGGTGAGCATTTTTCACCCCTATTCCCGGTATTAGTGGTTCTCGGAAATCCAGTGCCTGGGCGGCTGTTAAAAGTTCAACCGATAGAATATGCTCCAGATTCCGGTAGACATCCAGTAACTTAAGGGCGCTTATGCTTCCCATGCTAACGTGGTCTTCCTGGCCCAGACTGGAGGGTATAGAATCGACCGAGGCCGGATGACAAAGTATTTTATTCTCGGATACCAAAGCGGCGGCTGTATATTGTGGAATCATAAAACCGGAGTTAATGCCCGTTTCCCGCATCAGGAGCTTGGGAAGGCCATCATGCCCATCCAACAACAGGTAAGTGCGCCGTTCGGATATGCTGCCGAGTTCCGCCAGGGCGATAGCGGCAAAATCCAGGGCAAGGGCTAAAGGTTGACCGTGAAAGTTGCCCCCGCTTATAATTTCACCATTTTCCATGACCAGGGGATTGTCGTTAACCGAGTTCATCTCCGTTTCTATGGCTGTAATGGCATAACCTATGGCATCCCGGCTGGCACCGTGTACTTGTGGTATGCAGCGCAAGCAGTAAGGGTCCTGAACTTTTCCGCAATTGCGGTGTGATTCCAAAATCTCACTTCCTGCCAGTAATTTCCGAATATTCCCGGCTACTGTCATCTGACCCTGGTGTGGACGAAGCGCATGAATTCGTTTGTCAAACGGCGTCAGACTACCCTGCAGGGCTTCCAGGCTCATAGCGGAAACCAAATCCGCCATTTTCATCAATTCCTGCATTTTCTCGAGGATATATGCCCCATAACCAGCCATCAACTGCGTACCATTAACCAATGCCAGACCGTCTTTCGCCTGGAGGTTTATAGGCTTCAACTGATGTTGCTTTAAAACATCGGCAGCGGGTATGATTTTCTCTCCAGTATTATCCCAGAACTCTCCATAACCCAGAAGGGGAAGCGACATATGGGCAAGAGGGGCCAGATCGCCCGAAGCACCTAAACTGCCTTTGCTTGGAATAGCAGGTATCAAATCTTGATCATGAAAATATAATAACCTGTCAAAAGTACGTTCAGATACACCGGAATGGCCAAGGGCCAGAGTGTGAATTTTAAGCATCAGCATGATGCGGCTTATTGCTTTGGGGATGACCGGACCAACGCCCACAGCATGGCTTAGTAGCAAATTCTTTTGCAGGCGCGTTACCTGATCAGGAGCAATGCGTTTGCTGGCAAGAGCCCCAAACCCCGTATTGATTCCATAATAGGCATTTCCATCTTGTAGTGCCTTTTCCAGAATATCACGGGATTTCAGCAGACGTGACTTATCCTTCTTGTGTTGGCTAAGTTCACGCTGAAGATCTTTATAAAGGCTGGAAATTTGAATCTTTTGTAACAAGGATAAAATTTTCAAGTTGAATATACTGTTATGATCAAAATAACAATATAATCTATCTTACTATATTGAAAAGATTAATCCCACCTTTTGAAGAAATCTTTCAGGCACAGAATTTACGGCTTATAAAATTCGTCTTCTATCTACGGCCGGCAAGCCGGAACAACGGAATGAAGTAACCAGCATTTCTTTATAAATTAATAAACATATTATCGTCCGTCATTCGCCTGCAAATCATTTATACAGTTCTGATCCAGCTCTGGCACGGAACCGCCAATCAGCAAATCTGCAATGCCTTCGGTTCTGGCGGTATAGTGCATCAGACAGCTGTCATTGTCACAATGAGAGCCTCTCTCTTGATTCGGATCCTTGTGATCAGCCTGCATTTCCGTACCTACATCCACCAGGCCAAGCACATGGCCAAACTCATGATTCAATACTGTCGTTTCCACATCTTCTAATGAAGGACTCCCCAGACCTCCTGAAACTTCTTCGATATTTTCCTGATAAATGACCATAGAGGTATTTCGGTAAGCCGCCCCGAGAATATAGCTGCCATTTTGGTCTTGTGAAGAACCACCATCAACGTAAAGAAAATAAACGGCTAGTGTATCAGAACGATTAAACTCTGTTCTGTGATCATCTTCCAGATCGATAATCTCCTGAATGGTGTACTTTTCTTTCCCGCCGGATGAAATAGGGTCTCCAACACGCAAGTCAATATCGGATTTATGAACCCGATTTTCCAGAAACACCTCCAAACCTGCCAGCGCATCTTCTGTTGGTTCAGCGCCTTCCATATACTGTATCTGCACTATGAGAGTTCCAAAATTTTCATCCGATAGCAAATCATGGGCCGAATCTCCAACGCCTTTCAAATTGCCTGAACGGTCGGGTACACCATTTCCGGTACCTTTCCCATCACCATTTTCGTTACCCGGACCCGAATCTGTGATTTGATCGGAGCAGGTGGATAACAGAAATAAAACAGGGAGGAGTAAAATTAAACTTTTCCTGCCAAATAGTATAGTAGTTTTATGATGCATGGGATAAAGGTAAATCAAGATTAATTAACATTGTTTCATGTTCATAATAACCCACAATAAGAAATCATGTTGTGCTTTCGTTTCTCCCAATTTCCACCATTGTCAATTTCATCATACTTTTGTATCGTTTAACGCTATCTTATAAGCCAATATCCCCTTACTGCTGAACTGACTCTATGGAAACATTAAATATCAACGGGATGACTTTAAACTCTATCGTTGAAGCCATGCTTTTTTCCGGTAATCAACCGCTAACGCCAGAGGCTATATGCAAAGCCATCCAGGCCACCGTTGAGAATGCTATTATAAAGACTCAAGATGTTGAAAACGCCATTAACGCGTTAAATGCCGATTATGAAAACAACGGACGCAGTTTCAGTATCAATTTTATAGGGGGTGGATATACCTTTGCAACCAAAGCTGAATATCACCCCTGGTTAAAAACCTTTCAGCACCACAATGCCAACCGGAAAATATCGCAATCCGCACTGGAAACGCTTGCCATTATTGCCTATAAACAGCCGGTTACCAAACCGGAGGTAGACAATCTGCGCGGCGTGGACTCGGGTTACATGGTTCGCCAGCTTCTTGAAAAAACACTGATTGAAGTGGCAGGGCGCTACGACGGACCCGGGCGCGCACTGCTTTACCGCACAACACCGGTATTCCTTACCCATTTTGGTATCAACTCAATAAGTGATCTGCCCAAGCCCCGCGAAATAGAAGAAATCTTAAAAGATGACGACATGGCCGATCACCGTCAGCTAATGATCGACCTGAAGGCCGAAATTAACCCCACCGATAACGGCGAGCCCCCCGAACAATAGCCGCAGCTGGCAGAACATAGAAATTTTTCTCCTTTTGCACATTTTCACCCCTTACTTATTACCCCCCAAACTTATATTCCATGAAGATCAGCAGCTACAACGTCAACGGTATCCGCGCCGCCGACCGCAAAGGCTTTGCCGACTGGATCTCGAAAAGCCAGCCTGATATCATATGCTTGCAGGAGCTTAAGGCTCATGAAGATCAAATTCCCGCATCAATATGCAACGGCATCTACCATGGCGCCTACCACTGCGCCGAGAAAAAAGGCTACTCCGGTGTAGGATTGCTGTCCAAAGAGAAACCTTTGCATGTCGAATGTGGCATGGGAATAGACTGGGTAGACAGCGAAGGACGGGTTATAATGGCAGAGTACCAAAATGTTCGTGTATTCTCCGTATATGCACTAAGCGGAACCACCGGCAGCATTCGCCAGGCACAGAAATACAAGTTTATGGATGATTTCATTAAATTTGCCGCCCCATATTTGAAGGACAAAAAGCCTACAGTTTTCTGTGGAGACTTCAACATTGCCCATACAGAAATCGATA
Source organism: Balneolales bacterium (assembly GCA_040878085.1). GTDB lineage: Bacteria > Bacteroidota > Rhodothermia > Balneolales > Natronogracilivirgulaceae > JBBDMU01. The sequence goes on along the minus strand of JBBDMU010000007.1, from coordinate 135,840 downwards.
TCCACAATCCTGTGGCCAATAAAAAAACGTCAGGCTTTCTGCCCGAGGAGAGGGAATGGTTCACTAAATTTCTCGAAGCCGGCTATTCGGATATCTTTCGAAAACTGAATGCCGACACGCCAGATCTTTATAGCTGGTGGACCTACCGCGCCGGAGCTAAATCCAGGAACAAAGGCTGGCGCCTTGACTACCAGCTGGCTACCTCCGCATTACTTGAAAATGCCAAAGTTGCAAACATTGAATCCGAGTGGGATATGTCTGATCATGCGCCGGTTACCATCGAGTATAAGATATAATTGCTGTAAAACAGTGACACAAATTACTCAACACAATACACACAAATTTTGGTAACCATTATATTCCCCTAAAGGTGCCAGTTTATACTAACTAAGCCTTTTTCAAAGCATTATCAATATCCTCAATTAAGTCATCCGGATGTTCCAGGCCTACGGAAAGGCGGATCAAATTCGGGGGCGTCTGAGTATCTTCAGCCTCACTGCGAATCCTTTGTTCCCAGATGCTTTCTACGCCGCCCAGGCTGGTGGCATTGGCAATAAGCCGTGCAGCCGAGGTAACCTTCAAAGCATCATCGCCTGATCCTTTTACCTGAAAAGATATCATTCCGCCGAAATCGCTCATTTGCGACCGGGCAATGTGATGGCCAGAATGAGATTCAAGCCCCGGATAATATACCCGTTCCACTTTCGGGTGCTCGTTCAAAAATGTAGCAACTCTTCGGGCATTCCCACAATGCCCCCGCATGCGGTACGGAAGGGTCTTAATGCTGCGCTGCAGCAACCAGCAGTCATTGGGCGATGGCACCGCCCCGCTATTCTGCTGAATGGCCCTAATATTACTAAATAGCTCATTCTCCTGTTTCGTAATAACCGCTCCACTCAAAATATCGCTGTGCCCGGACAAGTATTTAGTCGAGGAATGCATCACCAAATCAGCACCGAGATTCAACGGATTCTGCAGAGCGGGACTAGCCCAGGTATTATCCACACAAACCGCAATATTGCTTGATGATGCCAGCTCACAGACCTTCTTTATATCGGTGATGTGAAGCATAGGATTAGACGGGGTTTCAATCCAAATTAAACGTGTATTATCCTGGACAGTACCCGCTATTTTATCCGGATCGGTCATATCTACAAAGGATGACTCCAGTTTCCAACGTTTCATCAGCCCTGTTATCAGCTCACGGGTTCCATGATAAACATCTTCCGGTATAATTACATGCATCCCTGGCTCAAGAGCCTGAAATACAGTTGTACTGGCCGCCATCCCCGAAGAAAACGCAGCCGTTTTTTTTCCATGCTCCAGCACAGTTAACAGCTCCTCTAAACTTTCCCGGTTAGGGTTGGATGCCCGCGTATAAACATGCCCGGCAGGTTCCCCGCTGTCATCGTGATGCCTGTAAATTGTGCTCGGGTAAATAGCTGCGGTCACCGAACGATTATCAGTGTCTACCCTTTCTCCACCATGAATTGCCTCAGTCTCTATTCGCATAATTGAAGTAAATTTGTTATTAATCGTTATTGCCAATCCGTAATTCCTAACTTCCCTGACCTTCAGAATAATTTATTGTATTATCCCCAATTCCTTGCCCACCTCAGAAAACGCCTCTATGGCCTTATCCAAATGCTCCCGCTCATGAGCCGCAGATAGCTGAACACGTATCCGCGCCTGCCCTTTAGGAACTACCGGATAATAAAACCCGATTACGTAAATTCCTTTTACCAGTAGTTTCTCGGCAAATTGCTGGGAAAGTGCGGCATCATAAACCATAATAGGCACAATGGGATGTACTCCCGGTTTAATATCAAAGCCGGCCTCAGTCATTTGTACGCGGAAATACTGGGTGTTTTCCTCAAGCTTGTCCTTCAATTCTGTGGTTTCCGAAAGCAGGTTAAGAACCTCGATAGACGCGCCCGTTATTGAAGGCGCCAGCGTGTTGGAAAACAGGTAAGGACGCGATTTCTGCCTGAGCATTTCCACAATCTCTTTCCTGCCCGAGGTAAACCCGCCGGAGGCGCCGCCGAGCGCCTTACCCAAAGTGCTGGTGATGATATCTATCCGATCGGTAACATTCTGCAGTTCATGCACGCCACGCCCTGTTTCCCCCATAAAGCCGGTGGCATGGGCTTCATCAACCATCACAAGTGCGCTGTATTCGTCGGCCAGGTCACAGATCTTATCTAGCTGGGCTATGGTACCGTCCATTGAAAACACGCTGTCGGTTACAACGATGCGATGCCGGGCATCCTTTGCCTCTTCAAGGCGGGCTTTGAGGTCGTCCATATCATTATGCTTATACCGCAGCCTCCTTGATTTGGTAAGCCTGACCCCGTCAATAATGGAAGCATGATTCAAAGCGTCAGATATAATCGCGTCTTCCGGGCCAAAAAAAGGTTCAAACACGCCCCCGTTGGCATCAAAGTTTGCCGCGTACAAAATAGTATCTTCGGTACCTAAAAATTCAGAAATCTTTTGCTCCAGCTCTTTGTGGATATCAAGCGTGCCGCAAATAAACCGGACCGAAGACATTCCATACCCCCGTGAATCAATATATTTTTTGGCGGCCTCGATTACTTTCGGGTGGGAAGACAAGCCCAGATAATTATTAGCACAAAAATTGATGACCGATTGCCCGGAAGTCTGAATTTCAGCACCTTGCGGAGTACTAATTACCCGTTCGGTCTTGTATAGCCCCTCCTCTTTCAGGGTTTGCAACTCCTTTTGCAATACCGGCTTAAGTGTTTTGAACATAGAACCATCACCTGTTGTTTTGAATTGATCGACAAACTGTAAGATATGAAATATCACTGCCAGAATTTATGCTGATCCAAAAGGATAAATCTCTCTATAGAAAGAATATTCAGTGTTATAATTGGTTAACTTTTATAATAAAACCAAAGGGGTGCTTCGTCACCTGCATCATGTAATCATTTAAGCACTTCGATTCCGAATGGAGAAAATATTAGTTATCGGCGCCTGCGGTCAATTGGGAACCGACCTTACCGTTGAATTGCGCCGGAAGTTTGGCAAAGACCATGTGATAGCATCAGATCTGAATGCCCCATCATTTATAAAGGATTTCGAGCCGTTCGTACCACTGGATGTAACACAAAAGGATCAAGTGATTTCAGTGGTTAAAAAGCACAAGATCACCCAAATTTACAACCTCGCCAGCATACTCTCCGCCAATGCTGAACAAAACGCCAAACTGGCATGGGATGTTAATGTTAACGGCCTGATGAATGTGCTTGAACTTGCCCGGGAAAAACTCATACAAAGGCTATTCTGGCCGAGTTCCATTGCCGTCTTCGGCCCGGATACTCCGTCTGAAAATACCCCTCAGACAACCATAATGAACCCTAAAACCGTCTACGGCATCAGCAAACTTACCGGCGAGCGATGGTGCGAATATTATCATGACAAATTCGGGGTAGATGTGCGAAGCCTGCGCTTCCCCGGCCTGGTTGGCTACAATGCCCCTCCGGGCGGCGGCACCACCGATTACGCGGTAGACATCTATCATCAGGCCCTGGAAACCGGATCGTATGAATCTTATTTGGCAGAAGATACTTCCCTGCCGTTTATGTACATGAGTGATGCCATAAAAGCAACCATGCAGCTTATGGAAACCGATTCCGATCGCATTAAAATTCGCTCAAGCTATAACGTAAACGCCTTCAGCATCAGCCCGCGGGAAATTGCCGCGTCCATCAAAGAACATATCTCCAAATTCACGATTACCTACCGCCCCGATTACCGGCAAGAAATAGCCGGAAACTGGCCTCATAGCATCAATGATACCGTAGCGCGCAAAGATTGGGGTTGGGATCCCGACTTCGGCTTAAAAGAGATGACCCGGGATATGCTGGAAAAGCTAGCTAAATCAGCTGCGAAAAAGTAGGGCTGAAACCCGTACAAAGGCAACTCTCTTCCAACGGGGTCTTATTGACCTGCCTGGATTAAAAAGAAATCAGAAACCATCAGCGTCTCAAAATCAAGACTTAGCCTACGCTGTATCAAGCCCTTTACAAAGCCGTATCAAAACTATAAATATACAGTGTTGATACAGGCTTGATACAGTTTTGATACGGCTTTGATTTAGCCTTATTACAAGGATGTCAGGGTGATTTTTTAAGCGCTTATAACCAGCGCTGCTTACTTGCTACCAAATAATAGTATCAGTATTATTTGATATATTGTCTTGCAAATTATCCAAGATACTCTTTATATATAGATCATCGTTTTTAATAAAAAATATAGAAATGGTCGGCTGACTTATAATTATCCTATAACTTTATCACCATGAGCATTCGAGAAAATATAATAAATAAAATCAAATTAATAGATGATCCTGTCATTCTCCTAGATTTGATGCAATGGATTGATCGGCAAATAAAGGTAATTGATCAAAGACAGAATGAGAATACAGGTGGTGTAAAAGAAGTCAGTGAATCATATCGTAAAGAATCGACACGAAGAGATCGTACTGAAAAGGATATTCCTGAAAAAGAAAGTAAACCAGTAATTTCTATTCAGGTTTCAGAGCAGGATGATAAATACCTGCTTATTGATCTTGCAAATCGTCTCGGCTTGAGTTATCAAATTACATCAGTTTACTTAGAAAAGTTCAATAATTCAGCAACCGCTTTAGGCTGGTTGCAAAAAATTGCAGAAAAAGGTGGCGTCGATGGGATAGACGACCCGGTAGAGTGGCAAAAAAAAGAACGCCGCGACCGCAGTCTCCCCTTGAATTAGCAGGTGCAAATGATCTTGCTTGATACAAACATCATAGTCTATGCTGCTAAACCCAACTATTCTCAATTGCGGAATTGGCTTCAAACGCAAACGTATGCTGTATCAGAATTATCAAGACTCGAGGTGATGGGATATCACCGACTGACAGAGAAAGATATTGAATATTTTTCCAATTTCTTTCTAAGCAGTTTTCTGCTTCCCATTTCGAACAAAATTATAGATACAGCAATTTTGTTTCGCAGAAACTACATTATGAGCTTGGGTGACTCCATAATTTCTGCTACTGCTTTAATTTATTCTCACAAACTTTGCACGAATAATCACAAAGATTTTAAGAAAGTAGATCACCTTGAACTAATTGATATTTCAAATTTCCTCTAACTCTTCTTATTAAAAATTCCCCACCCCTCAGGGAGCATTCTTTCCACTGTATTCCCTGATCGCCGCAATCCTTTCCAGCACCGGGGGGTGAGAGTAGTTTATAAATACGTGAAACCAGTGCGGAGTCAGGTTGGATAGGTTGTCTTTGGATAGTTTCTTGAGCACCCGCACCATGGTTTCCGGATCGCCGGTGGTTTCGGCGGCAAAACGGTCGGCTTCAAATTCGTTTTTGCGCGAGAACATCTGCATAAAGATGGACAAAAACATTTCAATGGGAGCGAACAGCATACCAAAGAAGATCAGTCCGGCGTAAACGGATGCCTGTTCCATATAAAATGCGTCGAATAAGCCCTGACTGGTCAGGAATACCTGAAGCAATCCAAACATGACGCCCATATGCAATATGCTGATGACCATGCTTTTTTGAATATGCTTTTTCTTGTAGTGGCCTATTTCGTGGGCCAGCACCGAAACCAGCTCCGGAACAGTATGTTTTTCAATCAAGGTGTCAAAGAGTGCTATACGTTTGTTTTTGCCGAATCCCGTAAAGAAAGCGTTTGATTTTGTAGACCTTTTTGAGCCGTCTATTTCATAGACATCATTTAAGGGGAAGTCTACAGATTTGGCATAGTCCAGAATAGCCTTCTTGAGTTCTCCATCTTTCAGAGGAGAGAATTTGTTGAATAGCGGCATAATCCAGGTGGGCGCAATAAATTGTATCACCAGAATAAATGCGGTGGCTGCGCTCCAGGCATACAGCCAGGCGTAAGGGCCGGCGAATGTAAAGAACCAGATTATACCAGCCAGGAGCGGCAGACCCAGCAGGGCAGAGAGCAGTAGTCCTTTAACCATATCGGTCGCAAATGTGGCGGGTGTAGTTTTGTTAAAACCATATTTTTCTTCGATAACAAATGTAGAGTACAGGCTAAACGGCAGCGATAGGATGGTCTGTGCGAGCATCAGTATACCTATATAAAAGATTCCGGTGGGTATTACCCCCAGTTCCCAGTCGCGTACAATCTGGTCAAGATAGTTGAAGCCGCCACTAAACCAGAACGCCAGGATCAACAGCAGGCTAAATGTAGATGAGATAAAGCCGAACCGGGTACGCTCGCGGGTATATTCCTGGGAACGCTTGTATTCTTCTTCGTCATACACGCCCTCAAATTCTTTTGGGAGCTCTTTTTTAAGAGAGCTCAGGTTTAAATAATCGGCCGTCAGATTGAGCAGGTAATCAAATAGTAAAGCTGCCAGAATGATGATGGCGTAAATGTTCATATCTTATAGATTAAGGGAAAAAATCAACTCCGTTTGCGGTGCCTAAAGGTAGTTATTTTAGAGGAGAAGTTGACCATTGTTTATACACCAAATTTAATATTCCTACCTAAATAAAAAACTTCCAAGACGCTTAAATCTTATCAAATTATTTGATTTATGATGGTATTTAATTAGCTTATCGGTACTATTGCCATTATAGATTATATACCCCATTTCTTCGTATTTATGGATTTATTTGACAAGATTGCAGGACGCCCAGGCCCACTCGGGGAAGTAGTATCCCGAGGCTATGGCTATTTTACTTTCCCGAAACTTGACGGCCCTATCGGCCCGGATATGAAATTCGGGGGCAAAGATGTAATTGTTTGGAGTGTTAACGATTATTTGGGTATTGCCTCGAATCCGGAGGTTCGTAAAGTTGATGTGGCGGCTGCCGATATGTATGGGTTCAGTACCCCCATGGGTGCCCGTATGATGAGCGGCAATTCAGACGAGCATGAAGCTTTGGAACGTGAGCTTGCCGATTTTACTCACAAGCCGTCGGCAATGCTGCTGAACTACGGATATCAGGGCATATCCAGCATAATTCCGGCCTTGCTTACCCGCAATGATTATCTCATTTATGATGAGCTTAGCCATGCCTGTATTGTAGACGGCAAGCAGTTGGCTATTTGCGACTCCTTTGTTTACAAACATAATGATATTGAAAGCCTGGAAAAGCAACTTGCCCGTGCAACCAGAATGGCTACCCCTGAATCGTCTATACTGGTCGTTACCGAAGGCGTTTTTGGGATGACCGGTGACCTGGGTAACCTCGAGGAGATTATTGCTCTTAAAGAGAAATACAACTTCCGCCTTCTTGTCGATGATGCCCATGGCGTAGGTACTATCGGCCATGATGGCTCTGGTACCGGCACCGAACTGGATTGCCATGAGGGAATTGATATTTATTTTGGGACTTTCGCCAAATCTTTTGCCTTAATAGGCGCTTTTATATCAACTGAATCGCATATTACCGAATTCTTACGTGCCAATGTAAGGAGCCAGATCTATGCGAAATCAATGCCTGTCGCACTTGTCATATCGGCTCGGGAGCGGCTGCGGCAAATACGTCGACACCCGGAATGGCGGGATAAGCTGTGGGAAAATGCCCTTGCCCTGCGTAAAGGGTTAACTGATCTTGGATACACTGTTGCACCGTCAGAAAGCCCGATTACCCCGGTTCTCACGCGTGGCAGCGTTGATCTTTGCGCTAAGATTATTACGGAACTTCGAGAGAAGCATGGGATTTTTGTTAGCGGCGTTACCTATCCGGTCGTTCCGCGCGGGGTAGTGCTGATCCGGCTTATTCCGACCGCCAGGCATACTCCCGAACATATTGCGAAAACATTGGATGCATTTGAGGCGATACAGGATTTGATAAAAACTGAGGAAGGTGCAGAAGTAAATTTATAATATTACCCGAGCCAGCCTTCACGGTCAAGGCTTCTGTACTGTATGGCTTCGGCAAGGTGTGGCGTTTTGATATTTTCTGAATGATCAAGATCAGCTATAGTCCGCGATACTTTCAGGATACGATCGTAGGCTCTTGCGGATAGGTTAAGAGCGGTAATCGCTCTTTTCAACAATGACGATCCGGCAGCATCTATTTTGCAGATTTTCCGTACCATATTCGGCCTCATTCGGGCATTGCAGTACACATTCTTTATTCCCATATAGCGGTGGGTTTGTATTTCCCGGGCACTTACCACACGTTTGCGGATGCACTCTGAACTTTCCGCTTCGCCTTTTCCTGAAAGCTCATCAAAACCAACCTTATTAACCTCCACATGGAGATCGATTCGGTCAAGCAGGGGACCACTGATCTTGCTCAAATACTGCTGCATACGGGCTGGCGCGGGACAATTGGGATCTGCGGGATTATACCAATCACCTGTTGGCGATGGATTCATTGAGGCTACAAGCATGATGTTTGAGGGGTAATTTACACTCATTCGAGCGCGGGATATGCTCACGTTTCCATCCTCTAAAGGCTGGCGCAAGACCTCCAAAGCACTGCGTTTGAATTCAGGCAGCTCATCGAGAAACAGTACTCCATTGTGGGCCAGTGAGATTTCGCCGGGCATAGGTATTCTGCCCCCGCCAACTAATGCCACATCGGATATCGTGTGGTGGGGTGAACGAAACGGGCGATTAGCCACCAGTGCTTTTCCATTGGCCAGCATACCGGCCACAGAATGTATTTTGGTAGTCTCCAGGGCCTCCCCCAGTGATAAGGGCGGCAGAATTGACAGGAGACGTCGGGCGATCATTGTTTTGCCGGAGCCGGGTGGGCCTACCATAATAATGTTGTGCCCACCGGCAGCGCCGACCTCCATTGAACGCTTTACATTTTCCTGACCTTTTACGTCGCTGAAATCAACTAGTTCCCCATTTTGGCGGTTTTTAAATAAAGCAGTAAGATCAACAAAGACCGGATCATAGGTTTCTTTATCATTGAGCCAGTTGATCACCTGCTCCAGGTTTTGGAGTGCAAATACATTGATTCCTTCAACCACCCCGGCCTCGGCGCCGTTTTTCTCTGGAACGATTACATTCTTCATGCCCTTCTGCTTAGCTTCCACAACAATAGGCAGCACCCCTTTTACCGGCCGAAGAGATCCATCCAGGGCCAGTTCGCCCATTATGACAGTATCTTTCAGTTTATTCATATTTACCTGATGAGAGACCCCCAGCAGGCAAACAGCGATAGGCAGATCGAATGCAGTGCCTTCTTTGGGCAGATCGGCTGGGGCTAAATTAACGGTAACTGTGCCGTAGGGCATACTGGCCCCGGAATTCTTCAAAGCGGGGATAATCCGTGAACGTGATTCAACTATAGCTTTGTCGGGCAGGCCGACCAGGTAGTAGTTGGGCATTCCGCCGTTGTAATTCAACTCCACATCGATAAGATGGGCATCAACCCCGAAGGTTGACGCACAGTATACATGAGCAAGCATAAGTATCTTTTTTAGTTCCCTTTCGTATATAGAGCATGAACGACATACTTCCTTGCGCAATAAATATTTATTATTTTTATAAAGCCAAAGTACGAATTCATAACATTCACCGGATTATATCCGTATAACCAATAACAAGCATTCATTTTAAAATTAAGGAACCTATTATGGCACATACCATTTTTGAAGAATTCAAGGTCTCCGGTAATCAGCTTTTAAACCGGGTAAAACAATTGGTTAAGGAAGGTAATGTCCGCCGGATCATGGTCAAGGACCGGAATGGACGTACTCTTATTGAAACGCCACTAAGTTTAGGTATAATCGGAGCTGGCGGTCTATTAGTTATGGCGCCCTTAATTACAGCCATTGCCGGTGCCGCCATTTTTGCCAGCGATGCCAGGGTCATCGTGGAGCGTTATGCCAATAAAAATGGTGATGAGAATGAGATTAATCGGGATTATATCGAAATTGATATCGAAGACGACGACAAAAAGTAACGGGCAGGCTTACTAATTAAGATCTGGGAAAACCGCAAGGTTTTTAGGTTTGGTGCATCTATATAACATGAACCAAACCTATTCTTTGCCATGATCAAAAGAACTGTTTATTTCTGGATTGATCACCTGCAAATATCTCCGGGCGAACGGCTGGTGATGATCATCCTGTTTTCGGCCCTTCTTATCATTAGTGCTGTGCGCATTTTTTGGCAACCCGCACTTGCGTTTGATGATGGCTTTTACGACCCTATAGAAGCTGAATTTAATCGATTGAGCGCCATAAGATCAGAAGAAGAATCTGCATTGCTGGCAAGGTACTACCCTGACATTGATAAAGGTACTAAAAAACTCGAGGAAGCGTTTCATACAGAACGGCAAGTGTCGGTGGAAGCAGAAGCAGATACCTCTGCCAATCCTACTGAACCTGATCTTATTAATATTAATACTGCTGATACTGGTGGATTAACAAAACTACCCGGCATCGGGACGGTGATTGCACAACGGATTATTGTATACCGTGAGGAACATGGAGCCTTCGAAACTTTAGACGAACTAAGCAAAGTCCGGGGAATAGGACCGGTTAAGTTAGACCAAATTAAGAAATTCTTGAAAGTACAGTTATAATTACCAAATCTATTTATGAGCACAAATATTCTTTGGGCAGACGATGAAATCGATCAGCTTAAACCCCATATTATTTATCTTGAGAACAAAGGTTTTAATGTATCTCCTGTTTCCAACGGAGAAGATGCCATCACCTTGATCCGTGAAAAACCTTTTGATATTGTATTTCTGGACGAACAGATGCCCGGAATGGACGGCATCACCACCTTGTCTCATATTAAAGAGGCGAAACCCTCTTTGCCTGTGGTCATGATCACCAAGAGTGAAGAAGAGTCCATTATGGAAGATGCAATAGGCGGCAAGATTTCGGATTATTTGATTAAGCCTGTCAATCCGAACCAGTTGGTGCTGACTATGAAGCGCATACTTGACCGCCACCGGATCCGGGATGAAAAATCGGCACAGACTTATCTGCAAAGCTTCAATCAGATCACCCAACAAATTAACAGCCAGCCCGACTGGGAAGAATGGATTGCCATCTACAAAAAGCTTACGCTTTGGGACCTGGAGCTAGAGCGGGGCGACGAGGGGCTCCGCCAGGTATTGGATGATCAGGTTCAACAGGCTAACCTTGAGTTTGGTCGCTATATACAAAATGAATATCGCCACTGGCTGGGCGAGTCTATTCCCGACAGACCCGCTTTATCGCCTGATGTATTAAAGCAGTATGTGCTGCCGCATGTGGATAAAGGAGAGACTACTTTTTTCTTTGTCATAGATTGCATGCGTTATGATCAGTGGCTGGTTTTCGAGAGCATGCTTGAGGAATATTACCAGATACAAACCGACTTTTATTATTCCATACTACCAACAGCAACTCCTTATTCCAGAAACTCTATTTTTGCGGGCTTGTATCCTTCCGATATCTACAAGAATTACCCGAAATTATGGACTAACGGCGATGAAAATGAAACTTCTTTGAACCAGCATGAAGAGGAACTTCTCAAGCATCAGCTAAAAAGACTGAAATACGACTTTACGCCTAAATACGAAAAGGTATTACAAACGGAAGAAGGCAAGCGTGTTGCAGATAAAGTGCTCAATTATACCCAAACCAACCTCAGCGCATTTGTGTACAATTTTGTTGATACACTGGTGCATTCGCGATCAGATTCGAACGTATTGAAAGAAATTGCCCCGGACGTGGCTGCTTTCAGATCACTTACCAAGACGTGGTTTGCTCACTCAACTCTTTTTCAGATGTTCAAGGCTCTGGTAGATCAGGATGTTACCATTGTTGTAACTAGTGATCACGGATCGGTGAGATCCCTTCGCGACACCAAAGTACTTGGCGACCGGGACACCTCTACCAGCTTACGCTATAAATATGGTCGTCATTTAAAAAGCGAAAAAGATGCGGCTATTCACATCGATAATCCAGAGGCTTACAAACTTCCGGCGGGGAACAGGAATACCAACTACATCATTGCCAAAGAAGATTACTACTTCGTTTATCCTACGAACTACCATCGCTTCCAGAATAAATATAAAGATACCTTTCAGCATGGCGGTGCCTCTATGGAAGAAATGATTTTGCCTATAGCTACGCTAAAACCCCGATAAGATTACACAAGAACACAAACGTGATCGAAGAACAAAATAAATTCATAAGTCACTCTCCCGAAGAGACATTGATCTTAGGCCGGAATATTGCCCGTAATTTCAAGACTGGTGATGTCGTTTGTCTATACGGTGATCTTGGAGCGGGCAAAACGCATCTTGTGAAAGGCATCGCTTCAGGGTTCGGGCTGGATATAAATGAAATACAATCACCTACTTTTACCATTATTAATGAGTACCAGGGAAGCAAACCAATTTACCATTTTGATTTTTACAGGCTTAAATCCTTTAAGGAAGCTTTGGGGATAGGAGTTGAAGAATACTTTTACGGGGACGGCATTTGCTTAATTGAATGGCCCGAAAAAGTAGCTGAAATTATACCGGAACAAGCAATCCATATACACCTGAAACATCAGGGTGCAAATAACAGAGCGATTTTTGTTACCATTGATTAGAAATTAATGCCTATATTTTCAATCCATCATGGAATTAGAACGATTACCATATCGAATTGATCGTCTGCCGGTGATAATGCCATTTCACCGGCGATCTGACAACCACCTTCAGGTTGGTGACCTAGTATACTATGGGCCTGGCCCGGAGTTTTACGGGATAGGAGAGATCATCAAAATGGTAGACCACTTTTGTGTTGTTGATTTTCGGGCCACCGGAATTTATGACATACACAAAGATGTATTTCATCAACGCTACCTTATCCCCATACACAAGCTTAACCTATCTTACCTTTTGAAGGATATCTAAAGGATTAAATCGTGCTTTTATATATAATTAAAGATGAAGAAATTTACTTCACCTAGCGGGTTGCAATTATATAAATGGCATGGATCAAGCCGGGTACATACCCCAGGAGGGTGAGCAGGATATTTAGCCAAAAGTGAAAGCCGATTCCCACTTGAAGGAATACCCCAATTGGCGGAATGATTACGGATAGTATAATCCTGATGATATCCATTTTTAAATTATTTTGATGAAGTAGTTTATTAAGTTAAACTCTCAACAGAGCTTATTGATTGTATTTAAATACTTTATACTTTCTCATTTATTTTGGGCTTTACATTTCTTCCCATCGCCCAAATCAAGCCGCCAGATAGCAATCCGGGATAAAATGGCTCAATGCCCAGAAAAGACTGGGAATATAGATCATCACTGGTAATCGAACCGGCAATCAGCCAGATTAAAGAAACCAGAATAGGGATAACAAGTGCGTAAGAAGCATATGCTCTGTGCAGGCTAAAAAACCTGATATATACCCCCAACACCGGTATCAGCAAACCTGGAATCATTACAGAGCCTATCACATACCACAACGCGATTACACTTGGATAAATATAGATGAGCAAAATGGCGAGAACTGTAGATATAAAAATGCACAGCCTTGTAAGATTGACACTGGAAACTGCCGTAAATGATTTTGCCATCAGATCTCTGCCCAGTGTTTGACCCGACAGGAACAAGAAACTATCCATAGTAGACATAATGGTAGCAATCAGGGTCAGAAAGAACAATCCTTTAAATCCGACAGGAAGAATTACATTCGCCAGATAAGGGTAGATTAGTATAGGGTTATCAATATCAGCCATCATAACGACACCATACAAACCAGTAAGCAGGGTGAAAAAATCAAAGATAAACCAGCAGAATACGGACATGAATATTCCCTTCCGGGCGATAGCCGGAGTTTTGGCTGCCGCTGCACGTTGATGGAAGCCAGGATCAACAAAGGTCCACATAGCAATAAAGAACCAGACGAGAATGTACTGGATACTATGACCACCTGTAATATCTTTATAAAACTCAGGCAGCTCCTGCCAAAGAACCAGTGGTGAACCATAGGCCTGCACCGCGAAATAAGCCAGAATGAAAAAGCCTAAAAACATCAGTATCATTTGGAGTATATCGGTTCTTACCACGGCTTTAAACCCACCGAAACTGACATAAGCAACTGAGAACAAGGCCACTAAAATGGCATATATCATGAAATGATCTGATCCGCCCAGCATAAATTGAATTAACAGGCCGAGCATCAATATATACGGTGCGGGGCTAACCAGCACAAAAACAGCAATTGAAGAAATCGCGCCGGGCTTGCTGCCGTATTTGTTTGAAATAGCCTCAGGAATGGTTAAGGCTTTATTCTCTCTGATTTTACCGGCAAGATATACAGCAAACAAGATGGAAAATACATAAAAAGGAAAAGCAAATATTAGCCATTGGGAAATTCCGTATTGGTAGCTGTATTCTCCCACACCTAATATGCCCCCGTACCAGGTAGAGACCAAGGTGGCAACAAAGGCAGGTAAAGTTACCTTCCTTCCCGACAGCAGGTAACTTTCTTCATCTACGGATATCCAGTTCTTTCTCAAGCTCAGGAGAACAAGCAGAATAAAATAGGCGGCAATTAGTAACCAGTCGAACTGAGTAAATTGAAGTTCCAAATCCGGGTTACTTTAATTTTTCTATGAACTTTGAACCCTCATGGCGCTGTGGCTGAAACAAAAGCAGATCTCCTTTTTTATGTATTACCTTAAATACTGTTCCAGTGGTTTCATTGGAAGAGCCGTCACGAACTCCATTAATCAGGTCTTCATTAACCAGGCTGTATTTAAGTCCATTTGTAGTAATGCCGGTAACCTTGCCGGATAACGGGAATAGGGATATGGATGTTCTTGCTCTTTCGACCTGTCCGGAATACACGCGGGGCAATAAAGTTATTTTAACATAATCATCTTCAAAATGAATCTCATGGAACCGGGCCTGAAATTGCTTGTATACAGAGAGGTTTTTTAAAGTGTGGTCAAGCCGCCTACCGGTAGCTCCCAAAACTACAGCTTTGTCAACCCCTTTATTCACGGCATACGCCAATGCTTTTTCAAGGTCATTATTATTTTGATCTGTATCTGTAGCGATTTGCCCCTGATAGCCCGGTGGGGGTATAAAACTATCCATATCACCGATTACAACGTTCGGAGTAACGCCGAACTGCAATGCTGTGAAAGTGGCCCCGTCGGTGGCAATGCACAGGTCACAGCTGAGATAATGTTTATGGAATAATGTTTCTGACGGTGGTTCGCCGTCGCACAGGATAAATGCTGAATACATATCCATTAAAATTTAATATTACTAGTAAATGCATAGTGTCAATGAAAGCACGTTATTCAGGGTCTTTTCAATTCTTTCAACTTCAAAGGCGTCAATTAAACCTAAGAAATTTTGATTTCGATAGAAGATAAGCAAATTTGCATGACAAGCCTGATGCATTTATCAAACATATCCTAAAAGGCCACAACAATTGACGCGTTTTTGGTAGCTTTTTTATCCCCGCTATACCCAACGTATGAAAATATCAATATCAAGAGGCGGGATATTTAAAAAGCTTCTTAAATAATCTTTCAGAACAGTGTCTTCGGTAAGATAGTTTACAGCGGTCAAACTAGTCTCCCATAAAAAATGTATTTTCAAGTGATAATATTCTTTATGAAGTGAGCATAATATACAAGGTAGCCCAGCGCTTCATACTTTAATGTACCGATAAACTAAAGATTGCCAGCATAAGCTCTATGATTAATAAACTTAGCCACACCCTTAAAACACATTCTACTCTTGCCATTTTCTCACACGTTCGCCCGGATGGAGATGCCATTGGTTCGCAGGTAGCTATGGGACTTTGGTGCCAAAAGAATGGCATAGAAGCCAAATGCTTCAATGATGATGATCTGAAAAATAACCTGAAGTGGATGAATAAGTATTTCCCCATAGAGAAACCCGACCGTGATTACCTCGATCGGTGTGATGGTATCGTTTTTCTGGATGGGAATTCATTGGATCGATTTGGCGTCTTTGCAGAATATTTGAAATCAGTCGATAAACCTCTATACATGATTGATCACCATCCAGACCCGGATGATATTTTTGAATTGGCATATTCTGACCCCAAAGCGTCATCTACGGCTGAAATGATTTACCACCTTTTTGAACAGGGCGATTTGAATATGATTGACGGCAGTATTGCGCGGGCGCTTTATACAGGGATGATGACCGATACCGGATCTTTCAGGTTTGATTCGGTTACATACGAAACCCATCTTATCCTCTCAGAGCTACTCAGGAGGGGAGAATTCAGCCCTGATGAAATTCATCAGCGGATATATGACGACTGGACACTAAATCAGCTTCACTTATTGGGCATGGCACTCAACCGGGTGGAGTTACATCATAACAATCAAATCAGCACCATGACCGTTACCGAAACAATGTTAAGGAAAACCGGATGCACCTATTCCGATTTGGAGGGATTTGTTTCACACGCCCTTAGCATTAAAAC
Organism: Balneolales bacterium; assembly: GCA_040878085.1. Lineage (GTDB taxonomy): Bacteria > Bacteroidota > Rhodothermia > Balneolales > Natronogracilivirgulaceae > JBBDMU01. Next base: position 119,383 of record JBBDMU010000007.1, on the reverse strand, counting down.
TGTGAAATCAGCAATTATTTTCTGTGAATTGGAAGGTAAAATTAAAATAAGTTTACGGGCCAAACGTGATGTTGACGTAAACTTAGTAGCCAGGCAATTTGGCGGAGGCGGACATAAAAAAGCAGCCGGTTCATGGCATCCTGGTTCAATGCAGAAAGCAGTTGAAGATTTCGTAAAAGTAACAGCGGAACAACTTTAACTGTCGTAATAACAATTATCACTGACATTTGAATATCCAGACTCCATATTTTCACGAGAAAATGCTAACATTCACCATGGTGATGATCGCTTTATTGGCGTGTTCACACAATGTGGAAGAAAATGGCACCACCGACGGCATTAATGAAAATCCAGCTTCACGGTTAACCTCAACAGCCAGCTCAGGTAGTACTGAAGCCGACAGCCTCGTGGCAATAAGCCGGCAGAATGCTTTAACCAATGCCATTGAAAGTGTCAGTGATGCTGTAGTAGGGATTACGGTTACAGAAGTAGAGGAGGGCACTCAACTGGAATTTGATCCTTTCTATGGTTTCTTCTTAACACCAGGACACGAAAGAGAGTTTGAAAGTCTTGGTTCCGGTTTTATAGTTTCAAAAGACGGACATGTTGTAACCAATGAACATCTTAGTGGCAGATCAGCAAAAAAGATTAAGATTACTACTAATGCAGGGAAAATGTATGATGCCGAACTTATTGGAGCTGATGAGTATACAGACCTAGCTCTCCTTAAAATAGAATCTGATGAAACCTTTCCTTTCCTGAAGTTTGGAGATTCTGAAGATGTAATAGTAGGTGAATGGTCCATTGCCATAGGTAATCCTTTTGGCTTATTTGAAGACGGCCAGCCTACTGTAACTGTGGGCGTTGTAAGTGCTACTAAACGTAACTTTCAACCTGATCCGCGTGAAACGAAAATGTATCTTGATATGATACAGACCGATGCAGCCATTAATCACGGCAATTCTGGTGGGCCATTATTAAATGCAAACGGTGAGGTAATTGGAGTTAATACTTTCATTTATACAGGTGGCACCAGTGATGGTTTTGTCGGGCTTGGCTTTGCTATTCCGAGTAATCGAGTAGTTAAAATCATAAACCATTTGGCCGAACCGGGTGAGATTGCTTTAAATTATGATCCCGGATTTGATGTGGTGTCCATAGATCAGAATGTCGCCAGGAAGTACGAACTTCCTGCGATGCGTGGTTTGCTTGTCACCAGTGTGAACACAGATGGTCCCGCCTACCAAAGCGGCATATTACCGGGTGATATCATCATGCGCATAGGAACTGAATTTATTCATGGAAAGACCCATGCTTGGGCGCTTTTCCGGGAGTATGAAGAAGGAGACACCATGGAACTGGAGTTATATCGGGAAGGCAGCCGCTATGAAACTTCCATGCCATTACGGAAAAAGATCACTTCGAATTAGTTGTTTCCTTAACCGAATAGTTACAATGTATAACAAAACTACATTAAACTATTCAACCATTCAAAATATTAAACGAAAAAGATCTACCAGCTACTACCCCCTCGGCGGTTGATCGGACTCGAACTTTTCTCCAGGTTATTTAATCCGGGAAGTTTCTGGAATAAACTCTGTATCTGGGAATCACTTACTGTTAACCGAAACATATAATACTGAAAGTCCCCGAACGGATTCCAATCGAACGAAAGGTTCCAGCAATGCAGGTTTCTCGTTATACTGAACCGCGATGGTGTGAGCTCTTTCTGAATGAAATCATAGCCCAATGAGGTGCTGAGCTGCCATTCCGGGGTTACCCTCACCCTCAGGTTATTCGCATTGATTTCCGCGCTGCGCTGTATGTCATTGGTTGTTGTTCGCTGCCAGCGGTAGCTAAAACGAATATCGACTGACCAGGGGGCACTTATTGTGGCGATGGGATCTTCATTGAAGTGTCTGTCAACAGGCCTGAATACACTCTGATCGAAAGGATCATACCGTCTCGGATAATGCACACTGCCCGGTGCGGTCCTCATTCCTCCATCGCCGCCGCTGAAATTTGTGCTCGCCTGAACATTAAAATTTGACAGGCTTGTAAACTTGTTGGTTTCATCCCAGATGTACCGGTCAATACGCCTGCCGTCCTCGTCACGGTCATAGAAACTAAAATTAGCCCTGGCATTCAGGTTCACATTGGGTACCAAAGAGGTTCGTGCCGAAAGGCTCATATCCGAAAGATTAAATTGCTCAGCCGCAAAATTATAGCTTAAGCTGGCATTCAAACTTTCTATAAGCCGGATTACATTCTCGTTCACTTCCCCCGTCGTGTCACGTTTTACCTGTTTGGTCTCAAATGTATTACTGACCGAAAAACCCAGGCTTTGCTGCTTTCCGGCGCTGGGCCCGCCAATAATACTTCCTTCATAGATAGGATATCGCCGCGTATCGCCTTGCTCGTTAATTCGGACATCCCGATAGGTTCCCCAAAATTCATCACCGAAATCCGGAGAATAGGTAAAGCTTAATGATGGGCGAATGGTATGCCTGAAACCTTCCAGATTCCCAATTGATTGATTGGATATTCCATAAAGGGTGGTTCCCAGGCTCGCCGAGGTATTAAAATTCCTTGCCGTGGTAAAACCACGTTCCAACCTGTTTTCCACACTGCCCGGAGTGGCATTGCCCAATGAATCCGGTTCACCAGGTACATAATCCTGCCGAATGGTGTGTGGATACCAATATTCTGAAAAACTCACATTCGTGGAGAGGTTAACGTACTGGCTGCTCAGCAAGCTTGATCCGGCATCAATATTTTGCTGCAGGCCGTAATCAAAGTGGCGTAAATCGCCGGTCACCTCCCTGTGCAGCGATGGGTTAAATAAAGCTTCAAGGAATGAAGCATCAACTTCGTCATTCCTTGGATTATAATTAAACCGGCTTCTTAACTGACTTTGATACCGGATGTTAAAAGATTCGTACCATTTCGTTTCGGCGGCAGGCCCGGTTTGCTGAAAAGGCGTAAATCTGCGAAAGGAGAAGTTTAGGTCCGGCCCGGAAAGAGAAGTTACATCCGTCTGAAAGTTGCGATTCTGACGAGCAGATAAACTCATATTAAACAAGTTCTCAGGATGGCTGTAGTTATAGGAGGCACTCGAAGAGGTCGTTACCTGAGCGCGTTCATCAATTTCGTAGGAGTTCCGGTTATTGTAATCTTGCGTTCGCAGATTAATATTAGCACTCAACCGGGAAAAGGGCGAGATTGTCTGGTTATGTGTTAACCGCAAACTTTTCTGAACATTGGTAGAAAAATTAGGATCAGTTGATTCCAAACCCCTGTCCCGGGAGTATCCCACATTTACTGATCCTGTATAATTGTCGGTTAAGGCATAATCGAGGCGGGAGTTTGCATAATAGGTGCCGGATGTAAAGATGTCAAAGGAAATGCGCCCGGCCAGATAGTCATTAAAGTACTGAAACCAGCCAATGTTCTGAATGCCCAATCCTCTTCGTTGTTGCTCCTGATAAGAAAAGGAGGGTTCCAAAAGCCCGGATTGTGTACGCTGAATGCGTGACGGCACAAAGCCGAAAGGGAATATCATCGGATAGGGGATATCCAAAATAAACAGACGAGCATTGGTGAAGAAAATTTCATCCTCGTCAACAACTTTCATCTTTTGGGCGCGGATGTAAAAGTGCGGGTGATCCAGCTCACACGTTGAATATATTCCATCTTCAACAAACACAACATGAGGGTCGGTCCGCTTGACCTGTGTGCCGGTCAAATTGCCTTTGTCGATGCTTACTCTGGCTACGTCAAATTTGCCTTTATCTGTTTCGTAATTGTACTGCACGCGCCGGCTGCGGATCCGGTCGGATCCACGCGTCAATACCGGTTCCTCCAAAGTATCGGCCCCCGCAGCAGATTCGGCACTCATTAAGTTCTGTTCCAGGTTCAAAATGACCTGGCCCGCCTCTAACTCACCTTCCGTATGCTGTACATTGGCATTTCCATACAGCCTTGCCTCACGTTCCGGATTGAAGGTAAACACCAGGGAGTCAGAAGCTGAGAAGTTTATAGCACCCGAATCATTAGCAGCCCCCCCATTTTCCTGTCCGGGCGGCTGCCTAGATGATTGCCCTGGCTGCCCCGGTTGATCTACGGAAATGGTGTCAGCTTGAGCGGCAGATAAATTCCAAAATCCCGTAATGAGCAAAAGCAATAGGGTAATGGCAGCCTTGCCGGCAGTTTTATAAGCGACAGCATGTATTGTCATTCTTTATCATCATTGCCCTCACATTTTCTCGAAGGCCAGACTGGAAGCGCCAAGCAGGGCAGCGTCGTTTCCTAGATTTTCTAAAATAATATCAAAACCTTCATGATATGAAGGCATCATTCGTTCGATAGCTGAGTTACGGGCGGGTTCAATGAGCCATTTTCCTGCTTTAGCAACCCCACCGCTCAAAATAACGGTGCGAATGTCCAAAATATGCACATAATTGACGATTGCGTAGCCAAGTTTTTCACCGGCATCACGGAGTATTCGTATGGCCAGATCGTTACCTTTATCGGCTTCTATATTAATTTCGAAAGGATCGAGCTGCTCAAATCTCTGATGAAATCTTTCATATAGGGGATTATCGGGTTCCTCGGCAATCGCTTCGGCAGCAATTCGGCTAAGGAAGCGCTGTCCTAAATAAGCCTCTATACCCCCTCTGGCCCGGCTGTTGCTGGCGCGCCCGTTATAGTCAATGATCACATGGCCAAGTTCCCCCGCCCCCCCGGTGCATCCCCTGAAGAGTTCACGTTCATAAATAATCCCCCCGCCTACTCCGGTACCAAGGGTCAATATGATAAAACTATCGAAGTCCATGCCCCTTCCAAAGCGGGATGAACCCAATGCAGCAAGATTGGCGTCATTTTCAACGCGTGCCGGCAGGCCTGTTCGCATCTTTATTTCACTGGCTACGTTTACAGTAGTCCAACCCGGTAAGTTGGGAGGGTGTGATACGGTGGTTCTATCCATAGAGATAACCCCTGGCGACCCAATCCCTACTCCCTGAAGTTTTTCACTTGATAAACCTTTTATTCTCTCCACTACCTCAGCCAGACGATCTAATATATGATCTTTGCCTTTTTCTGCTTCAGTATCTACACTAAATTGTTCAACAATTCCCAGCTCTCGGTCAACTAAAGCCGCTTTAATTCTCGTTCCGCCTAAATCAATACCTGCTGCTTGCATGTTTTGTAATTACTTTGTGTCTCATTGTTAGGTTAGTTTTCTCTGACCCGGTAGACAGTCTCTCCGGGCTTCCGCATACCGTATTCCTCACGGGCTATTTTTTCAAGTAAAAACGGATTGTTTTCGATAGCCTCTATTTTTTCGTTTAATAACCCGGATTCTGTTCGCAGTTCATTTGTACTTTTGATAAGTTCTTTCTTTTCCATATTCAGTTGATAGCGCGTATATAGGCTATAGGTATCCAAAAACCCGAACCATACCAGCAGAAACACGGCCAGTAAACCGACAAGAAACGTTTTTTTCCAACGAAGTGGATTAAGATGGTGAAGATTCATCAAGAACCGTGGCTTTAAAATTATTATTGGTAGAATTTAAATATTGTATCGGTAACATGTGCGTTTAATTACATTTTGCTCAAACTCATTGAATCAAATGCTTTGATTGATCTTACGTAAATTTACGACTCCTTGAACGTCAGACCCAATATTTTGCTATGAACCTTTTTAAACTAACGCTTTGCCTCCTCTTTTTGCCAATGCAGGTTTTTGCGCAGCAGTCACCCGCCGAATTTTTAGGCTATGAACCCGGTGATCGCTTTACCCCCCAGCACCGCGTGGCAGACTATTTTCAGCACCTGGCCCAAAATCTGGACAATGTTGAACTTCATCAATATGGCAAAAGCTATGAGCACCGCCCTTTAACGGTAGCCTTTCTTTTGTCACCTGAAAATATGAGCAGACTTGAAGAAATCCGGACAAGCAATATACGGCTTACCGGATTAAAAGATGGTGAGGCAATGGAAAACCAACCTGCTATTGTCTGGCTGTCTTACAACATTCATGGCAATGAATCGGTAAGCACCGAATCGGCCATGCAAACCTTGTACGGCTGGGAGTCGAGCAAAGAGAAATTGGGGAAACGCTTATTGGCTGGAACTCTTGCTCGCCACGAACTATCTCACCCGGAAAGAATTTACCGGAATGGAAGATGACGCCCTTGAATTACAGAAAATGATCCGAAGCGCCATTCTCACCTTAAAAAAGAAACTTCAGGAAGGCTAATAACCAAAAGCATTACGGGTAACTTTTTACCTGTTCCAAAGCCAATACAACTCCCACACACCTCCTACTCCCAGTGGGAGTTGTGTAGGAGTTGGTCAGGCCCTGTACCGGAGTTGGTCTACCCATTTTTAAGTATTTCCCTCACAAACTGTATCTCATCTTCATTCACCGTATGCCCCATATTCGGATAAATGCGTTTGGTGACATCGGCGCCCATGCGTTCGAAAACTTCGGCGGTTTCATTGACACGTTCCAGGGGGATGTGGGGGTCAATATCGCTGCATCCGAGAAATACCGGTGTCTGATTAAAGGAACCTTTATATGTTCTCGGCGTGCCATCGGGGCCGATGAGTCCGCCGCTGAGGCCTACGATGCCACCATATCTGCGTGCATTTTGTGCGGCATATTCAGTAGCCAGGCAGGCGCCCTGGCTGAAACCCAGCAGCACAATCTTTTCTATGGGTATACCAATGGCTTCAATATGATCAACCAGATCATTAATGGCCTGTAGACCTGAACTTATTCCGGGGCTGTTCTGGTATAACGGTTCCATAAAAGAATACGGATACCAAGTGTTATCAGCAGCTTGCGGAGCCAAATAAGCTATTCCTGGTTGGTCAAATTGATCCGCCAGCGATAAAATGCTTTCGGCGGTGGCACCACGGCCATGAATTAATATTACCGCACCCTTGGCATCAGCAAGGGGCTCGCCGCCGTTTTCAACAGGCTGGTTTTGATGGGGGTGCATATTATCTAGCATAATATTGTTTTAAAGGCTCAAATAAGGTTTAGTGCTGTAACGATACTCGTTTGCAGATCGTTCAATTGCATTGCAACATGGCGTATTGATGGGTATGCATTTTTAACTTCTCTGGCTTATCGCTACTTTTAAAAGCTGTTATATCTTGTGTTAGGGCAAATATTTTACCTATATTGTTTGGTATACGTAGTATTTGTAACCCTTTAGATCATTTCATGAAAGCAGTTACTTTCAATATACTGCTATTTCTAATCTTATCGGTTGTTATTCAAGCATGCGGACCCAGTGCAGACGAGATTCGGCAAAAAGAGCAACAGGAAACCAGGGCCACCCAACGGTTGGTGGAAGAAGAAGTTATGGTTTACGAAGCAATGGAGCTAATTCAGCAGCAGAGTCTTTTATTGCGCAAGGAGAAAATATAGGTCTTCCTGAAACACAGATAAAGTTTCAACAAGACCTATTATCGCATCCGGCTTGGTAAATATGAGACGCATACGAAGGCAAAAGAGATATCAAGTGGTGTAACAGAATACTATGATGTTGATGCAGATATTTTTGAAATGTAATATTTAATCCGTCAGCATACACAAATTAGCTTACAAAAATATGATTGCACAATACGGTAATGCCGTTGTTGTTTTGTTAATCCCCCTTTTCCTGATTCTTTCTTGCAATGCTGAAACAGAATCGGAACAGGTTTATCCGAAAATTGACAGGATAATTGCAGAGGGCATTGATGAAAGGCTTTTCCCCGGCGCCGTTGTTTTAATTGCCGAGGGTGACCAGGTGCTTCATCATAAAGCATACGGCCATGCCAATGCAATGGATGCAGAAAAAAGCCTGTTAACTGTTCCCGAACCGATGACAATCGGTCATCTGTTTGACCTGGCATCACTGACAAAGGTGTTGGCGACCACCTATGGCATTATGATATTAGAAGACCAGGGTAAAATATCGGTAGACGACCCGGTTTCGGATTACCTTCCTGAGTTTGCCGCAGGCAGCAAGAACTCCATTACCGTGCGTCACCTGCTTACCCATACGTCGGGTTTGATGCAGTGGTTTCCAACCTATTATGTGGCTTCCGATAAGTCTGAACGGCAGCAATTCATTTCCGGGCAACCTCTCCACAACCCGGTTGGGGAGGCTAGAAGTTACAGCGATTTCGGTTTTATGGTATTGAGTGATCTCATTGAAGAAGTAAGCGGGCATTCATTGGATGAGTTCCTGAACGAACAGCTTTACCGGCCTCTGGGGCTGGAGCATACACTATTTAATCCTTCGGCAGAGAATCATGCCGATATTGTATCTACCTCGCATGGTAATCCATTTGAAAGACGCATGGTGTATGATGATGATTTCGGCTACAAAATCGACATTGACCCCGAAGCCTGGGATGAATGGCGCAGCCACACATTGCATGGTGAAGCTAGCGACGCCAATGCTTTTCACACCCACCAGGGGATTGCAGGGCACGCTGGTTTGTTCTCAACCGCTTCAGATATCTATAAATTACTTTTCGCCCTTTCTGACAGCACTACAGCCGTTGTCGGTGACTCTACGGTTGCTAAATTCCTTTCACCGGATCAGTTTGGTGAGGGTTTAGGTTGGATGATGACCCCCAATTCGTTACATGCCCCGGATGATTTGCCACGCAGCAGCTTCGGGCATACCGGATTTACCGGGACGAATATTGTGGTGGTGCCGAGAACGGAGCATATTATAATTGTACTGACGAACCGGCAAAATTATGGAGTGCTTGAAAGTGGCTATTATCCAAATTTAAGGGAGTTTAGGATGAGAATTGTTGAGGCTGTATTAGAAGATCCGCTGGTATTTTAGAGGGTATAAGCTCATTGTGCTGGTTATTTCTTGATCGTCTGTCTGCTTTTGTATTTGTACGCTCCGCTTTTGTGGGTTAACACTTCGCTCGTTGCTGGTTGCATGCTGCGGCGCCTGCCAGGCGGCCGGTCAGCCAGGCCCAGTAGAAATTGAATCCGCCGATGCGGCCAAATACGTCGAGGATCTCTCCGCATAAAAACAGGCCGGGGGCGAGTTGGGATTCCATGGTGGCCGTATTGATTTCGCTTAAAGGAACGCCGCCTCCGGTAACTTCGGCTTTCTTAAATCCAAGGTGTCCTGTAGCTGCTAATGGGTATGAGGTTAGATCCTTTAATAACCGTTTCCGTTGCTGCCTGGTAAGTTGTGCGGTCTTTTTGCCGGCAAGTCCGTTTTCCTGCAGGAGATTGTCGGCAAGGCGCCGGGGTAAATGGCCTCTGAGCAGCGAAGTGGTATCTTGTTTGCCTTCAAGGCGGCTTTTCCACCAATCCTCGGATTCCCCGATCCAGTTTACCCGAAGTCCGGCAGAGGTTCCGCTTCTTTCAATTTCTTTAACAACTATATGTGACACGTCCAGAATCGCCGGGCCGCTGTAGCCCTGATGGGTGAAAACAAATCCGCCGCGCTTAGTCTTGAATGGTTGATCTTTGGGATTATCCGGAAACAGATCAACATCCAGCGATACACCGGGTAGTGGTTCGTTTCCGGGGTGAGGACCTTTCAGGGGAGTCAGGGCCGGGTAAGGTCTATGGAGAGAGTGTCCGCATTTCTTGATAATGGAATGGCCGGTGCCGTCGGTTCCGGTGCTGGGCACTGACATGCCGCCGGAGGCGATAATAACCGAAGGTGCGCTGTAATGCTCCCCCGCATCAGTAGATACCTTCCAGTATTGGCCCGCGCGGGTGATTGATGCTACGGAGGCTTGCAGTTTGATTTCCACCCCCAGGAATTCGGCACGTTTCACCAGCAAATCGCGAACTTCTTTGGCTGAATTGCTTTTCGGAAACCATTTGTTGGATTCTTCTTCACAGGCCATCACCAGGCCTACTTCTTTTTCAAACCACTGGTGACACCGCTCCACCGACCATGATTTAAATATGTTTCGCATCCGGTTGCGGGATGATTCCGTTACATAATCATCCTGGCTTACCTGAACCGGGAGGACATTGCAGCGGGTGCCTCCCGACATAAGTATTTTCCTGCCAGCCTGAGGAGTGCGTTCCAGTACGGTTACCTTTTTACCGGTGTGGGCTGCGAAAATAGCGGCGGTGAGGCCGGCAGCGCCGGCTCCTATTACGATGATATCGGAATAATACAATCAGGTGTGTACTTTAATTTATGTAGGGGAAGCAGTAAAATAATTTACTGCTTCCCCTTGAATATCTACACCATTATTTTTTATATGATGCTCATTTTTTTTAAAGTGCCCTAAAAAGATTATGATCCTTATGACATTGACCTTGACCTTGAATTTTTGACACATAAAATCACAGATGAGGGAGTAACCATTTGAGCCTTAAAAATAACTTACACTGCATCACTCTTGTAATCATAAGGTTACATTTATTCCCCTTTATAAGCTTGTTGTATTAAAGAAATTAAACAATGAAATCATATTCAGGGAGTTTACTGTGGCATTAATTATGCTATTAAAAAGTTTTAATTTATGTTCCCCACCTCCCATCCAATCCCATTTAATCAGAATAGAACCTTTCCATCGGCTATAAAACTATTAGGTTTGGTACTCTTTGCAAATATCTGGGCGTGTTCTACATCGTACGATACAGATTTTTATAATGATCTTGAGGATCAAAGAATCCAGCCTTATCTGCAAAATCCCTGGTACTGGCAGTACAAAGGTGAGCCTGTGCTCTTATTAGGCGGCAGTAATGAAGACAACCTGTTCAACCACCCCGACCTAAACCCTGATGGCCTTGAGGCACACCTTGATGATATGGTTTCGATCACTCGGGACAGCTCATCACCGGTCAGATTATATGTTCGAAATACTATGTCTTCACGCGATGGCGGGCAAAATGTCTGGTGGTTTAACAAAGATGACGATACCGGCCTTTATGATCTGGACGCATTCAACACTGAATACTGGCAAAGGTTTGATGATTTCCTGGCAATGACAGCCGAACGTGACATTATCGTGCAAATAGAACTATGGGACCGGTTTGACTTCGCCCAAAGCGCCTGGGATGATAACCCTTTCAACCCTGACAACAATATCAATTACTCTTCGGGTGAAATAGATTTGCCAACCGATATTGACTCTCACCCCGGTGAACTGGAAAATCCATTCTTTCGCTCGGTGCCTGATCTGGAAGATAATGCACCACTGCTTCAATACCAGGAGTCGGTCGCACTTAAAGTATTGGAAATCAGCTTGAAATATGATCATGTGCTTTATACCATAAGCAACGAAACCAGTGAATCGCCGCTTTGGAGTAAATACTGGGCTCAGCTTTTGCGGCAAACTGCTGATCAGGCGGGTAAGAAAATAGAAGTGACCGAAATGTGGGATGACTGGGACCTGACCGACAAGGAACATGCCAATACTTTTGACCATCCGGAACTGTACTCCTTTGTCGACATCTCACAGAATGGCCATCAGGATGAACAAGTGCACTGGGATAACATGCAAAAGGCCCGTGATTTATTAAGCGTTCAACCAAGGCCCATGAACACCGTTAAAATCTATGGCGCCGATAATGGGAAACATCATGGAACCAGCGAAGAAGAAGCAACTCGCCGGCTTTGGCGCAACATCTTTGGAGGGCTTGCCTCATCGCGTTTCCACCGGCCGCCACATGGCATCGGTTTAGATGACATTGCTAAGACTCACCTTCGAAGCGCTGATATGTTTGTTCAGGAAATAGATATATTTAAAGCTGAACCAGATAATAGCCTGCTTAGCGGCCGAAGCGATGACGAGGCGTACAGCATTTCCGGCCCCGACAGTAAATATGCTGTTTATTTTACGGATGGGGGTTCAGTGGACCTGGAGGTTGACGAAAGCGGCGATTCTTATACCCTGCATTGGTTCAATATAATAGATAGCGAATGGGAAGAGCCTGAAACGGGACAGTACTCATCGGAGATCAGCCTTACCCCGCCTGATGATGGGCAATGGGTTGCCTTAGTGCAAATCGGAAACTCTTAATCTTGAAGGGCAATCACGTTCTGATTCCAGGTAAAACTTTTCTTCAAATTAATCATCATCCCGATGCCTCCAGTAATCGAGATTTTCGTCAAAACCTTGCCCTTTCCACCCCCAGGGGTTGGCATCAACACTTAATTATTACAACAATTTTATTCCGTGCGGACAGGTTACTTGTTGGAGAAAGAATTACCTTGGGAGTTGACTCCTAACTTTAAATGCAATTTCGCTATATGACAAAAAGAACATTTATCTCCTCGGCACTAATACTGGTAGCTCTTGTTGCCGTTATATGGAACCTGGGCTTTCAAAGTAAACCGGGGGTTGATACACTTTCCGATGAAAATCTTGAGCTTACCATGTACAGATCTGATGGATGCGCTTGCTGTTCTAAATGGGGCGATTATTTGAAAACTGAAGGCTTTACGGTGATAGACCGCCCCGTAGATAATCTTATTGATATTAAATCAGATAATAATATCCCATCCGAACTGGCTTCCTGTCATACCGGTATGATTGACGGCTATGTTGTTGAAGGACACGTACCTGCCGAAGATATCCGCCGCATGGTCAGTGAAAAACCTGATGCAATCGGTATCTCCGTACCGAATATGCCCATGGGCTCGCCCGGAATGGAAGGCCATAGAGTTGATCCCTATAATGTAGTGCTTCTTGACGAGGGCGGGAACCACACAATTTATGCGCAATATTAATTCGTAAAGAACCACCTGTGCATAACGGTATTTAGTTCTGCACAGAATGGTTTACTTATTTCTTTCTCAGCTCATCATAAGGCACCCAACGATCTGTCGGTGAACGTTTTCGTGGTTTCTCTTTACGTATATAGCTTGTATAAAATTTGTATATAGCCCATATGCCCAAACCCGGTATGGCCAATGCTAAAATGATCACTCTTCTTTCTGATTAAAGGTATACTTACAATTTGAATTCTACTGCTGTTATAACCAGTGTTGATGACTCCCCTTCATTAGCAGGTCTGCTCACCATATACACGTCATGATAATCAACGTCGGCAACGGATTCAATTTGCATTTCCAGTGCTTGAGAAAATAACCCACCTTGGATTTCTTCACCTCCGGCTTTTAGAGTCCCTTCACCAATTAACATGCCGTCCGGTTTATCCAGACGCAGCTCAAAGTTATAACCATAGTCAACTGGTGTCTGTGAAACGGCTGTTAACTCAATAGTCTGTATGCCAGTAAGATCAATTTGGTTAATGCTGAATGAACCTCTGGAAGTGGGTGCAATTAATAAAATATTACCATCAAATTCCATCTTGCTGTAGCCATCTAAATTTCTTGCCGCAGCAGCATTTACGATATTGCTTTTTAACGACAGGCTGGTATGCCCGGTCAAGGGTTTAATGCCTGTCCCGCCTTCGTCTGTATAACTAGCCGAAATGACAAGCATACCGTTATCCATTGCTTCTTTCCCAAGTGTCGGCTCCAGCTTGCCTTCTGCTGACAAAGATTCAGTCGTCACTTCTTCATCTGCCAAAGATTGTATCCAGGAAGCAATCTTTCTTGCATCTGTTTCAGGTATCCCTGCGTGCACCGGCATCATAGCGGAGCCCCAGGCACCCGAGCTGCCATTAATGATCTTTCCGGCCAGATAAGACTCGGTATCAGTCGAATCTTTATACCGCTCCGATATACTCATATAAGACGGACCTATTGAACTCTGTGTTTCAGAATGACAGGCTTGACAGGCCTGGGCTTCAATTAATCTCTTTCCGCTCAATATATCCGTGATTACTTGATGCCCTACTTCCGATTCTGCTGTTTCTTCATTTCCCCCGGTTGTCTCAATATAATCTGCAGAAACAAATAAATTGGATGCATTAATAGTACTTGAGACCCCTTCAGGAGTTTCATTCTCAATGTTTACATTATATGTTACGAGGTTGCCCGGGAAATAAAATGAACGGTTGCCTTCAATATTTACATTCACCACCGGGGCCGAATTGCCTGAATAAACTGCTATCGGATCGCTTTTTGCACTTAAATTTTCCTCATCACTAACCTCTACGCTAACCTCATATTCTCCAATTTCATCGAACGTATATTCCAGCCCTGGCTCTTTGGTTTCAATGACCTCATTACCGTTGATTTCCCATTTATACGTCATATGATCCTGCTCCGGATCTTCCGCATCTACAGTAAAAGCAACGTTCAGCGGAAGCAGCCCGGATTTTTTGTCCGCTTGTAAAGAGTGAATAACCGGAGCGCGATTTCCTGAATTGAAATCTATTCGTGAGAGGCCGGAATCAGAATTTTTAGCAAACCACCCATTACCATATTCTAATATATAGAACCTGCCATCGGGCCCGACTTCCATATCGCTAATAGCATTAAAGGTCGTGCTGCCCATAAAAGGCTCCATTTTATCAAAATCTCCATTAGGCTGCAAAGTTACGACTTTGACCCAGTTTCGAATCCAGTCATAGATGAATAACTTTCCGTCGTAATAGCCGGGGAGGCGAGTTTCTTCGGGGTAAAGGTCCGTATAGTAAACAGGCCCTGCCATAGCATTCCTGCCGCCGGTCCCGACTTGCGGAAAATCTTCGGATTCTGAATACGGATACCAGATAAAGGCTGGCTCTGCAGGTGGCAGCTCTTCTATTCCTGTATTATTAGGGGAATTATTAGCAGGGTTTTCCGCATCAAATACAGCCCCCGTTGTTCCGGTGGCATAATCGTACTCGTTATACGTGTAATTATCTCCCACAAAAAAGGGCCATCCAAAATAGCCCGCTTCCCGTGCCTGATTGATTTCATCATAACCCAGGGAACCGCGTACCCCGACACTGTCTTCGCGGGCATCCGGACCCACTTCGCCCCAATACAAATTGCCTGTTCGTGAATCCACAGATATTCGATATGGGTTCCGCGTTCCCTGAACATAAATTTCGGGGCGGGTATCATCCATTCCAACGGGATAAAGATTACCCTCGGGGATGTCATAGCTTCCGTCTTCATTGATTTGTATTCGCAATATGCCCCCTCTCAGGTCATTGGAATTTCCGGCCGTTCTGCTGGCATCATATTGTTCAAAACCCCGACGAGTATCAAGTGGTGCGTATCCATCTAAAGTATGCTCTTGATCAGGCTGATTAAAAGGAGTTGAATTGTCCCCTGTGGATATATATAACAACCTGTCATCGCCGAATGCCAGTGAGCCCCCGGTATGGCAGCAGATGTCCCGCTGGGAATAGAACTCAAGTACCACTTTTTCCGAATCCATATCCAGCAAGTCATCTTCGAACTTAAAGCGGGATAATCTATTCACAGACGAATCGGTAGGTGTATGAAAAATGTAAACAAATTTATTATCCTCGAAGTCGGGATCTATCTGAATGCCGATCACACCTTCCTCGGCATTAACATCAGGGACATCTGTTTCCCAATATACATCCAAATAACCCGCCTGTTCAAATGAGCCGTCTGCAGATTTGTACAGCATGATTTCCCCTCGTCTCTGGGCAATCAGGACATCCAGATTAGGAAGTATGGCCATTTCAGTGGGTTCAACCAACTCCCCGCCTCCTACAAGAGTGGTTTTTGCAAACCGGTTTTCTTCGGGAACCTCGTGCGTTTTAGCTTTAGAATAATCAAGACTGTTCTTTCCTATAGCATATTGAATGCCGGCGAGGGTATGCTTCAAAAACAGCTCACTGGTATACGAATCACTCGTGTGGCCTCCGCCGGTATAAAAAGCCCTGCCGCCGTCGTAATCATGATACCAGGCTATCGGGTGATTACCCATATTTTCTCCTCCCAGAAAAGAGTTTTCATCGAGGGTCATCAGCACATTTACGTCATCATTCATTTCCTTGTAACTGTACCACTCATCGGTCCTGGTCCATCGCTCAGGCAGGAAGTGTGTACTTGCGTGGCTGTTGTCCACAATATCCAGAATACCTTCCTGTACATTTGGATGAGGGTCGTTGATACCCGGATGGTCAGAGAAATATCCCCCAACCAGCCGGCCATACCAGCCCCATTCGTATTCGGTATCGGCTGCTGCATGTATGCCAACATAACCACCGCCCGCCTGTATAAAGCGCTCAAAAACCGCTTCCTGATGAGCGTTTAAAACATCACCAGTTGTGCTCAAAAAGATGACTGCGGAATAGTTCTTCAGATTTTCTTCCGTAAACATCTCATCATCTGCAGATGTATCGACTGCAAAACCATTTTCGCTTCCTAGTTTTTTGATAGCTGCAATGCCATCCGGGATGGATGCATGATGGTAACCGGATGTTTTGCTGAAAACCAATACCTTTGGTTCTTCCGGCTGTTTTGAAATAAAGGTCGCTGAGATATAAATCAAGCCGAGGAATACGGATATCAGGCTAATGAGGCGTAGCATAAGAAAAATTTAGAAATTAATTAAAAGTCGTCGTTCACTTCAACCCAGTAACCATCCGGGTCTGTAAAATAAATCTGTCTGATTCCGTCGGGCCGGAGCTTTACTTCTCCTGCATTTCCGGCAAAATCGGAGAACTCTTTCCCGAAGGAAGAAAGGTTTTCCATAAAACTATCAAGATCAGCCACGCTGAAACACAGGTGACTGCTTATATCATGTTCAACCCTTTCATCAGCTGCTTTTATTACATGTAATTGGCCGTCTCCCATACTAAACCATGCATGCCTGCCAACGCCGAAAGGCTCCGGGATCTGCTGCAGGCCTATAATTTCCCCGTAAAATTCCTCACTTTCCTCCAGATCGGTAACGGCGATGGCAACATGATTGATTTTAACCTGAACGTTTTGAGAATTCTTCTGGGCATATGTACTCATAGATTGCATAATTATGATTAAAAATAGACCGAAAGTTTTCATAAGTGGTATAATCTGTTTCTGTTTCATTGGAAAACCAATTTAAATAAAGATACTTTAAATTCATACGTGGTTTCTTCCAGTTAAAATCATTACCTCTTTATTTCTAGTTTAGATCACCCTTACTATATTTATTTGGTGATAAATAAAAATAATCGGATATTATATTATCAAACATTCCTTGGCATACCAACTTCTTAATTTGAGAATCATATGCATCTTAAAATACTCTCTACTACATTATTTGGATTATCTTTACTCTTATCCATTCAGCCGGGTTTTTCTGCTGATTCCTCATCAGAAAATGAAAAAGACACCGAAAATCAAAATGAACCGAAACGACTGGTATTGGTAGCAGGTGGTCCCAGTCATGATACGGGGATGCATGAACATAGGGCGGGCGTTCTACTTTTTGAACGATGCCTGACCAATGTGGAAAACCTTGAGGTGGATGCTCATTTTGGCGGATGGCCTTCCGATGACGGAGCATTCGACCAGGCCGATGCCGTGGTCATGTATATGGACGGGGGCGGCAGGCATTCGGCAGTTCAAGGTGATCGACTAGAACTGATGCAGTCATATATCGACAAGGGTATGGGATTTGGAGCTTTACACTACGGGGTAGAAGTTCCGGCCGATAACGGGGGTGAGCAATTCTCCGAATGGATTGGCGGACATTATGAAACTAATTATTCCGCAAATCCCATTTGGGAAGCAAACTATGATAACCTGCCCAATCATCCTACCTTTCGGGGTGTTGAGCCTTTTTCAGCCAGCGATGAATGGTATTTCAGCATTCGGTTCCGCAAAGATATGACCGGCATTGCCCCCTTGCTTATAGCAACGCCATCAGATGAAACTCGCGACGGTCCTTATGTTCATCCCCAGGGACCATATGATCATATTGTCGACGCTAAAGGAGAAAGCGAAGTCATGTCATGGGCAGTAGACCGGAAAGACGGTGGACGCGGGTTTGGATTCACCGGCGGCCATTATCATAAAAACTGGGGCAACGATGATTACCGTAAATATGTATTGAACTCCATGGTTTGGCTAACCGGACTGGATGTACCTGCCAATGGTGTCACTTGTGAGGTATCGGAAGCCGATCTTGAGGAAAACCTGGATCATTAATGTGAATGATCATTTAGAACCAGAGTTTCAGCACCCGTTCATTCCCTATAGAAGTTTTTATTTTCCCTTATTCCAATACCCAGCAAGTTTCGGGTGTTCTTTTATTTCCAGGATATGCCGGTTAATCAGGGGCTTTTCGATATAAGCCAAAACCTGCGGGTATTCTGTTGCTTTTATTCGGTCCGACGCATTCACAGAGGATGTCAAAATGGCGACATGAATTCTGCTGTTCCATTCTTGTGCCTGTATAGCATCCAGAAAGGCCCATCCGCTCATCCCGGGCATATTAATATCCAGCAAAACCAGGTAAGCATTGCCGGGTTCGTCATTGTCTTTAATATATTCTAAAGCTAATTCGCCATCCATTATTATATGAGGAGATTCATGCAGCCCTTCCTCTACAACAATTGTCTTGTGCATCAACAGGATAATGTATTCATCATCTACTATTAACAGTTCTTGTTTCATTAAATCATAATTATACTATCCGTTTTATATATACTTATCATGGCCATTCAGAATATCTGTCTTTTTAGAGATATTTCTAATGATTTGGTCAAGCTCATTAGCGGATCGATTTATTCCCTCCAATATCTCTGGTTTGCTAACTTCTGAATATTTACCTCGTTCAAGCAAAGAACAAAGCCCCATCATTCTGGCAAGCGGGGCGCGCACAAGATGTGATTGCATCCAGGCAATTTGTTTAAACTTATCGTTTTGCATGTATAAAGCCTCTAGCGTAAAAAAACGGTTGTGAATACTTACCAGCATATTCGCAAATACCGTAAGCAGTTTTTTCTCGGCATTTGAATAACAATGCTGAACACGTACCGAATCGAGGCCTACAAACCCAAGGCACTGTTTTTCATCCATCATGGGAACCGCAATCATACTTTTTATTTCCTGTGGCTCCAGAATTTGGCGAACACCATTCTCTATTGGCAGCTCAAAAACATCCGGTATATGCATAATATCACCACGCTGGTGGCATTCTACCCAATCCGTTATTTCAGTTAATGGAATGCTTTGCAGGTTCTCTATTTCAGGTTCAATGCCATCACTACACCACTCATAAGTATTCCGGGATATATTTTGTTTAAAATCATATTCAAAAATATAAAAACGGTCTGCACCAATATATTTTCCCAAGACCTCTAATGATTTTTTTAAACTTGAATCCAGCTTATCAAGAGGGATATTTATATAGGTTGTGGAAATATCCATAAGCAGTTCAAGCAACCGGGCCTGGGTTTTCAGATCAACCCCTGTCTGCTTTTGTTTTGTAATATTGCGCAGATGCAGCATCCCTAACGGTTGGTCTGCCTGACCACTTAAGGATTTGCCACAGGTTTCGAATACCTCCCAATTTCCATTCCCCGTTAACAGACGATGCTCTATATGAAGTTCATGCCCGGTACCCTGAGTCAGTCCAGCCAGATTTTTACCAATTTCTACGGCCTCCTCTTTATGCAAAAATTTGTTAAACGAATGGCCGAGCAATTCATCCGGACCATACCCCAACACAGCCAGACAAGCCTTATTCGCATAGCTTATTTGGCACTCGGAATCCAGTATGAAGATTGGATCGTTTAAGCCTTCCACGATATAGCGATAATGCCATTTATCCTGATTTGCCCGGGCATCACCAAAATGGTGAGTTCTATTACTCAAAATTATTTATTTGTGTCTAAATTCATAAATGAGGACGGTTAATATAAATACATTTATGAGAAATTCCTTATGATTTTATTTTATTTCATTAATATCTAAATAATAATGGCAGTTATGCTAATTATTGCATTTGACCAGTGCCTTTTCGCCACGCTCTATTGTAATAGCCATTCTTTATGCACTCCAGGGTGGGGGGTGGCTTATAGAACAACAAACCAAAGTTATATCAAATACATATCAAAGCTATAAATATACAGTGTTGATATGTAGTTGATACAGTGTTGATATAGCTTTGTTATAGCGATGTTCAGGTGTTAGATCAAAAGGCTGCTACGGCAAAGCGTTTACGCTCGGGATGTGCATTCGTGCATCCTGAGTGCATTCCTCGCGAGGCGTGGATGCCTCACGGAGCAGTTTTAGAACTTTTGCGGCAGCCTCACGGGGCAGTTTAGAACTTTCGAAACAGTCACGGAGCAGTTTAGAACTTTTGAAACAGCATCGTTTTATTCGTCTGTTATTAGTGAGGTATAACTTGCGGCATGCAGGGTGAATCGTGCCTGTCCGCCGGTTACCGGGGTTGTGTGTTCTTCCATTTCCCGGTTCTGGTCGGTTACATACAATTTCAACTCCTCAACATCATCCGGAAGGCCGGTTAAGATTGCCGGGTGGGTTGCCCCGTTGTTGACAAGGTGTATCGCGTATGCCCCCCGTTCATTATCGCCCATAGCGGCACTGGTAACATCATCTCTGTTGCCGGTGATCGGCATGAAATTGACATCTTTCGGGGTGGCGGAGTGCTGCTTCAGGTTCCAGAACCGCTGGGTGGGGTACAACGGTTCTTCGTCGTTTCCAAACACTCCGCCGCCCGAAAGCACCGAATAATCGGCTGTCAGTTGCCATTGCAGGATCGACATGGGTTGGTTGATTTTCAGGATTTTAGTATTGACGTCAACTTCCTCAAGAGCGTAAAGTGGCTCCTCAAAGAATGTGGGGTAGCGCCACCCGGCGGCATCAATGCTTCCTTCGCCAACGATTAGGGGCAGGTCCATACGTTCTGCGGCATCCGCCCATTTTTGCAAGGTTTCGTCACTCCAGCCCCTCCAGGAGTGAAAGGACACGGGACCCATATATTGCCGGGCTTCGGGATCATCCATTGCGGCGTTTAGGAAAGCATATGCATTGGCATCGGAGGTGTCACCCAGTAGAACTTTGGTATCGAGATTTTTAGACTCCATATAGGCTCCCAGGCCTTTTATAAACTCAGCATGTTCTTCGGGGGTTTGGCGGATGTATATTCCCAGATCTGATTCATTGAACGAATAGTACTTGGTTTCCACGCCGTAATGGTCTTTCAGATAGAGGATGTAGGCTGTTATCGACTCGTAGATTTGATTTATATTGTCCTGGTCCAGTGGATTGCCTCTCTGACCATGTTCATCAAGGCCGGGTGAATATGGGCCTTCAATTGCCCAGTCGGGACCGGACCAGCTGGCGAGCATGACAGGTTTGCCTCTTTCATACATGCGTTGGGCAATCTCCATGGAAGCTTCCACATGGGGATCAATATCGCCGGCCATGGCAGCCTCATAAGGATCCGTTTCCTGGTCGGGATGCCATTGTCTCCATGGCATTTCAAAACGGGTCCAGGCTACACGCATGTTTTCGATATTGTAGTCGATCACCTGGGGGTCGGTATTGGGATTCTGCAGACGGAAATTACCGCCTAATCCGTGGAATTCACGGCCGACCTCCGAAGTGTTGAGAGTAAATTCTGACGGGGTACGATCAATCTTTCCAGTGGCCGTGAGAGTAAATGAAGTTGTCGCCCGCTGTCCGGCTTCTGCATCACCTGTAATGACCGGAATGTATACGAGGATATTGCCGGTTTCTTTAACATCATTTCTGAGAATCACCTCGGTGGGCTCGTTCAGGATGAGATCAATCTGGTAATCGGGAGCATTAAAATATATCCGATTGGCCGACACGCGTGTTTCACCGGTTCCAAGGTTGGCCAGTGACAGGTGGGAATCTTCAGAGCCAGAAAATACCGCCTCGCCAACTCCATAGTGGCTGGCAGGCAGCTTTAGGGCAAAATAAGCGCCTCCCATTTCACGATCACTGCGTGCTAAAGCTTCTATCTCTACCAGGGCAGATCCGGAACCAGTTTCCGTGACGGTTTGTTTAAAATCGAGGCTGTCTAACTCAGTAGTGATAATCTGGCTTTTTCCGTCGCGCTCGTAGCTGGGTAATTGCTGTTCTTTTGCCGATCTGGCGATATCCTTGCCATTCGGGTCAGTGACACGTAAACTACTGGTGAATTCCATAAGATGGCCGTCTACGCGGATGCCGTTAAAATTACTCCAGGCATAGACCTCAGGCTGGGTAACAACAGCGGTTTGGGGTTGGTCAACCGTGCAGCCTGTGTTGATTAGGCCCAGAGCTACACCCATTAGCAGCATTACTGGGGTTTTACGTGTCTGTCTCATCATTACCTTTTAAAAATTAGAACTAAATTGCATTTAATAAATCATCTTGATTTATTATAGGAAAAATATTAACACAAGTACAACACCCATACCACTGGAATCTAAGCCGGCTTCACTCTCTAATTTTTTTACTAATGCGCTTTTTCTTACTCTTTGCACTTCTGCTTTCGGGCAGCCTTTTATTTTCCTGCACTTCAGATGATCCTGAACCTGCTGTTGATGCTGTTGCGCATCAATCCCTAGCAACGGAAATGACCAATTCGCTGCGCAGGCACGTACTCGATCCATGGTATCCACATTCAATAGATGAAGATCACGGGGGGTTTCTAACACGCTATACCCATGACTGGGAGCCGGAGGGGCCGCAAGACAAGATGATCGTCACCCAGGCCCGGCTTGTGTGGACGGCCTCCCGTGCCACCGAATTTTTTCCGGAAGATGAGACGCTTTTGTCGTCTGCCGAACATGGATATCATTTTTTAAAAGATGTAATGTGGGATCAGGAATACGGCGGTTTTTATACACAGGTAACCCGCGAAGGAGAGGTGATACGGCAGGCGGATGGCCGTATAGTTAAAGAGGCTTATGGCACTGCCTTTTCCATTTACGCCCTTGCCGCCTATGCTGAGGCTACCGGTGATGAGCCCGCCCTGGAATTGGCTATTAAAGCTTTTCACTGGCTTGAACAACATTCGTATGACCCTCAATACGGCGGTTACTTTAACTATATGCAAAGAGATGGCACACCCTACAAAACAGGCTATGACGGTACGCCGCCGAAAGATCAGAATTCTTCTATACACCTGCTCGAAGCATTTTCCGAACTATATACCGTGTGGCCTGATCCGCTGTTAAAAGAACGGTTAACTGAAATGCTGGCACTAATCCGTGACACCATCCGCGAAGATCCCGGCCATCTTACTCTATTTTCGAATGCCGACTGGACGCCGGTATCGTATCGTGATTCATCAGACGCTGTGCGGGAAGAAAATTATTATTTCGATCACGTTTCATTTGGCCATGATGTCGAAACCGCTTATTTAATGCTTGAAGCCTCCGAAGTCCTCGGCATTGAAGATGATTCCCTTACCCACCTATACGCCAAACAAATGGTGGATCACTCCCTTGCAAACGGCTGGGATAAAGAGGTGGGTGGTTTTTATACCGGCGGGTATTATTTTCCAGGCGAGTCAGGGATTACTATTGTCAGGGACAACAAGAACTGGTGGTCACAAGCCGAAGGGATGAATACCCTCTTGCTAATGGCATCACTATACCCTGACAGCCCCCAAGAGTATCAGGCAAAATTTAATACACTGTGGTTATACACCAAAGAGTATTTAATTGATGACAACTATGGCGGGTGGTACGAATGGGGTATTGATAAAACCCCCGAAAGCCAGTATGAGGCCAAAGGCCACATCTGGAAAACCAACTACCACGATGGAAGAACCATGATGAATATCATTAAGCGGGTTGAAGAGGAGTGAGATGGCTTAAGGCAATCAGTTTTAGAACTTTGACCTTTTCATACAGCATCGGGAGTCGCCGGGACATGCGTCCCGCGTGTTCCAATTTGTTCCCCGGCCTCCGGCCATACCCCCGGTGGCCGATTTCAAATGTACCGATTGCAAATAAATAGCCGGTCCTTAGTACCGTTCTTAGATTCGGCAAATTACACGTCTTGCCGGCCAGAGGCCGTAAGACAAAGAAGGTACAGGCGAGCCGCCTGTACCGGCGTGGAATGCACTCAGGATGCCCGAGTGCATCCCCAGCAAGCGAGGACGCTTGCCTCAGCACCCTTTTGGGGCTGAATTTCATTCTTCATTCAGCAATTTATCGGCGGCCAGTACGAGGAACATGAAATTGCTTGATCCGCCTCCCATTACGTATTCTGATTGCTGCCACAGGTAAGAAAACTCTTTCAGTTCGGGAAAGTCCGGTTCTATAAGGGCGGTTCCGACTATGGCGCCTCCCGGTATGTAGCTGTTGTCCATGCGGGTCATTCCGTAGGCAGCGGTTTTGGAACGGGCTCCTACGCCCGATACATAGGATTGGTTGTTGGAACCCGGTTGCGAACCGAGTACATAGTGAATTACATTCAGCAAATATTCTTTACCGAATTCATTGGGGAATGCCTTGTGAAGGAAATACTGATTGACGCCCTGGCTTTGTAATGTCCAGCCTCTTCCCCATAACTGCATATCGAAGGATAAACCATAGGGAGTATCGCTCATGGATTCTTCAATATCGGCATAAAAATCTCTGGCGGCATTTCTCATGGCAGCGGTTAATTGCTGGTCATCAATATCATGCACGACCCGGGCGACCGACCATCCGATGCCTCGGAAGTTTTCGATAATAAAATCCTGGTTATCCAGAATGTAGGATCGGTATTCGTCGCCTTCGGTGGCACGGTATAATTCAACGGCGGCGCGTAGTTTGTTATAACGTGTGCGTCCGGTTTCCTCTCTTTCCACATTCCAGAGTTCTTCGGCTACGTTAAGCGCTTTGGCGGCCATTTCATCATTATAACCTCGCATAGGTGTTACACTGGATGCAATATTCGCAATGGCATCGAATTCACGGGAAGGATTTTCTTCCGTGAAAACCCAGCGGTCATCTTTTACATTAGAGTGGGTACCTGTTTTTTCCTGATCATCGAGTTCCGGATCGTAGATCAGGTTATCTGATTGACCTGAGAAGTCGCCACCCATTACATACTGGGTAAGTGTAGGCACAATAACGCCTCTGTACAGGCGGCCCATGCTTTCATACCCGCCTACTATATTCCTGAGGCCGTGCTCTATTTGCTGGAGGATATCCGGATCGCCGTCGGGTTCCCGAATTTCTACAAGGTTTTGGTTCCAATCGATCAGGGAATTGTCGCGTATCACATGAAATTCATCATAAGCGGCACTGAGGATAAATACCTCACCGGATTGTGATTCAATTCGCAAATCATCGTCGCCGGCATCATGCCATCCGCCTTGATTCAGCCCCGGAACATGATCCATCGGCTTATAATCCGTTAAGGTTGACGCCCCCTGAACATACCCGTCAAAATGGTTTATGTCTTTGGGAGCCATTAATGCGTCATCCAAATGACAGACATCGTGCCATAACTTGTATTTCTCCTTAACCCGCATATGGCACATCTGAACCGGCAGGAAATAATCCAGTGTAGGCTGCCATACATTTTGGGCATAGACATCATTGGATATACGAAACACTTCGCTTTTTTGATCATCGAGCACCAGTTGATACATGCCATCGGCTGTGACATCTGAGAAATCAAACTGATAATACTGATATCTCAGGAAATCACCCCAGGCTTCCGGATGTTCTGAGCGGATGACTTCATGCTGGCCATTTGCTTTTAGCCGCACCAGTTGAATTTCGGAATCAAACTGATCATTCGGGTCTGTTTCAATTACAGCCACTTTATCCTGTCCCGGGTGATAACCGACCTGGGAGTACTGCAGAACTGGCTCAGCCACCCAATCGGGTATAACATTAGGACTTATAGTCCATTCAATGGCCCCATCTGTGGCTCCCGCTTCCACAGTGCTGCGAACAATAAACCATCCATTTTGGTGCTGCACTCTGCCGTCAAGCAGTTCAAGTTCACCATGGCGGGTACTGATCTGCGTGCGAAACTTTTCGGATTCCGGAGCAATAGTCAGTGTACGGCCGGTGGCTAAAGGTACTGGCTTGGCCTGATGATTGGGCAGTGGCAGGTACGACTTCAAATCGCCGGAGGGCAGAATTTCCGGGGTAGGTGTGGAATCATACCCGGCCGTCACGCCATACGCCTGCATTGGAAATATCCCTGCCTGTTCATCCATATGCCAGGACTTTCCAAACAAGTCATGAGGGTAAAATTCCATTGTAAACCCTACTTCCCCGACAAATTCTTCGGGTATAGGCCAGTCGAGATCAACCCTGATGTTAATATCATCGCCATCTGCGGATACGATCACATCATATTTCAAATCCAGATCGGGGTAGTAAATTGGGTTAAATCCCTGCATATTCTGGTTAGGATCGGGGTAAGTCATAGTAGCACGTACCTCTTGATTTTCATAATCTACTATTCTTTCCTGCTGGACCGGTACCGGCGACCATTGCCCTGGCGTTGCTTCCAGGCGCAGATCTCCGTTGGTAGCGATACGTGTTCCATGCATTACCATTATAACCCCTCCCTGGTGGCTTTCCGGCGCTGTGTCAAGAAATGGCATCACACCCACTCCACGATTTTGGAAATATTCCAGTTCGTTGAGCTCAAATGAACCTGCACCATCCGTTTGTGGATAAACCGTTTGATTCGTTTCATTGGCAGAGGCGCAACCGAATAATAATAAGCCGGTAAGAAGAGATAAATAGCAATTTACTTTCATGTTAAATGGGTTGATTAATTATAACTGGAATGAAACGAACATAACTGTCGCAAATGGTATAAGTCATTACGTATCAGTACATTCCTTATTTATATTTAAAGTAGTTACAAACTCAGGAAAAAACAACCGATACACTCGAATCCTAAAGGTTCAAGAGCCTTTCCATGCCATGCAACTGAATTAAAAATCACATAACCTGTTATGCACAAATTTACTGTACCTTATTCTATAGACGTTCGTTTTACTTAAAAGCAATCCCTTAAAAGAACCAAATTTCAAAATACTGTGGCTGAACGCACTTTCACAAAACAGGAAATTTCCCGGATCATTAAACGTGCCAGCGAACTCGAGACGGAACGAATGGACGAAAACGGGGCTTCACACAATTCACATGGATTAACACTTGATGAATTAAGTATTGTGGGGGCAGATGCAGGTATTGATCCTCAATTGGTAAGAAGAGCTGCCGAGGAGGTTGCTTCGACTTCACCCACACCAGAGAAGGCGGCAAAAACCGGTTTAGAGGGAAAGGAAGTTTTTGTTGAACGGTTGCTTGATGATATTCCTGCCGACCAAACTATTGATCACATTATAACCGACCTGGACCATCGCTTCCGAGACAGTAATTATGAGAGCTGGAATGTACACGGCAAACCAAAGGCAAAAAGAAACGGTAAAATTATAGAGTGGGAGCATACCGACATTTCCGGTAAAAATGTAACCAGAGTGCTTATGCAGCCTTTTGGAAAACGCTACCGTATCAGGATAAGCAAACGAAACACCTGGGGAGACAGATTTTCCGATTGGATGGGTTTTCTGCCTTACTTTATGGGATTAGGAGTTATCCTAGCTGGTTACGCTCTTGATGCCTTTATTGCTGGAATTGTTCTGGCTGGCATTTTATTTATTGGTTCCTATCTGTTTCTTAGACAGTACAATTCCCAATCCGCTCAAAAGCATATCGGGAAAATCGAAAGTTTGGCCGATAATATTGCAGATCAAATTACCGCAAGTTCGGAAGACAAACCTATAGTTGCCGGAGATAAAGAACAGGAAAGTGGAGGGAATGAGGTAGAATATGAACAGCAGAGAGTTGAGAAGCGGAATAGAGCACAGAGTGGGCGAACCCGGTAATAAAGCCCGAGCATTATAGCGACGGAATAGCATTGGATGCTTTAAAAGCCTCAAACGTATCTTCAAAAGGACCTATTACCACCCACAACAAAGAATACTTTGATCTTTGCGGATATGGCTACCGACTTTTTAGGCGTCTGCACTGGTTTTTCTATGTTTCACTTTTTGCTCAGAGAGTCTTTAATAGGCAAATATTGCTCAAAGTATTGCTCAAATTGATACTTGATAGAGCGATTTTTCTAACATATTGTGGAATATCTTTGCTCTTTTGTTATTATTAACCCTGTAACTTGCAAAGTAGTGTGTTAACTTGCGGTTACCGAGTGCTCATGTAATTACCAAAATCATTGATAAAACAATACAAACTAGTGAACATATTATGGGATTAGACATTAAAAATTCTACCAACGTAACGACCGGCGACCGTGAATACTTCAAACAGGTTAATAAAATCTTATATGAAGGTCCGGGATCTGATAATCCTCTTGCTTTCAAATATTATGATGAAAACAAAGTGATAGCCGGTAAAACAATGAAGGAACACTTCCGGTTTGCAGTGGCTTACTGGCATAGCTTCTGTGATACCGGCAACGATCCCTTTGGCAGCGGCCCGCGCCAACACCCCTGGGCAACCGGCAGTGATCCTGTTGATGCTGCGAAAAATAAAATGGATGCTGCCTTTGAATTTATGTCCAAATTGGGCGTGCCTTACTACTGTTTTCATGACGTTGATATCGTTGATGAAGCTGATTCGATTCAGGAAACAGAAAAAAGAATGCATGAGATGGTTGATTATGCAGCCCAGAAGCAGAAAGCTTCCGGAATGAAATTATTATGGGGAACAGCCAATTTATTTTCGCACCCCCGCTATATGAATGGTGCGGCTACAAACCCTGATTTTAATGTGGTAAGCCATGCCGCTACACAGGTTAAAAATGCCCTGGATGCCACAATTGCATTAGGTGGTGAAAATTATACTTTTTGGGGCGGCCGTGAAGGGTATATGTCTTTGCTGAATACTAAAATGAAGCGGGAAGTCGACCATTTAGCAAAATTTCTCCATGTAGCTAAGGATTATGCCAGGAAACAAGGCTTTAAAGGCACTTTCCTTCTTGAACCGAAACCTTGCGAGCCCATGAAACATCAATACGATTATGATGCTGCTACGGTTGTTGGGTTTTTGCGTCATTATGGTCTGGATAAGGATTTTAAGCTCAACATTGAGGTTAATCATGCAACATTGGCCGGCCATACTTTTCAGCATGACCTCCAGGTAGCTGCCGATGCAGGGTTGTTAGGCAGTATCGATGCCAACCGGGGCGACTACCAGAATGGATGGGACACCGATCAATTTCCGGTAAATATCTACGAAATTGTTGAAGCGCTTCTGGTACTGCAGGAAAATGGCGGTATATCGGGTGGCGGCATAAACTTTGATGCTAAACTACGCAGAAATTCTACAGATTTAGACGATCTGTTTCATGCCCATATCGGCGGCATGGATGTGTTTGCCAGAGGCTTGATTGTTGCCGATAGAATAATGAGTGACTCACCTTATCATAAGATTCGGGAACAACGGTATGATTCTTTTGATTCCGGAAAAGGCAAGGCCTTTGAAGAAGGCAAATTGACACTCGAGGATCTTACGGATCTTGCTATAGCCAAAGGGCAACCCGATCAGATAAGCGGGAAGCAGGAAATGTATGAAAACATAATAAACCAATATATCTAACCTGCAGGGAAAGGCTTATTGAAATTTCCTTTTGGAGAATTTCAATAAGCTGATTTATATGGATAAGAATCTATTTAATATCAGCGGCAGGTTAGCAGTGGTTACAGGTGGCGGCAGTGGTTTAGGGTATGATATTTCAAAGACGTTTATAGAAGCCGGGGCCAGAGTTATCATGACAGGCCGCAGAGAAGAGGTATTGAAAAAAGCCGCTAACCAATTGGGCACTAATGCCGAATATGAGGTTAACGATATCACCTTACTTGATGCCCTGCCGGAGCTTGTCAATAACATAGAAAACCAGTACGGCCCCATAGATATTTTGGTAAATAACAGTGGTGTCAATTTAAAAAAGCACCTTTTTGATATGAGCGATGATGAATTTCAGAACATCATACAAACTAATTTGAACGGAGTATTTTCTTTGACAAGAGAAGTGGCCCGGAGAATGGCTGAACGGGGCACAGGCTCCATAATTATGATCACATCTATGGCCGCTTTGTATGGTATACCCAATGTAACTGCCTACACGGCATCAAAGGCGGCGATACTGGGAATGACGAGATCATTAGCCGTTGATTTGTCTCCTTCCGGTATCAGAGTTAATGCTATAGCACCTGGCTTTATTGATACGTCTATGTCACGCAAAGCATTTGATTCCGATCCTGAACGAAAGCAAAAAGTTCTTAACAGAACTCCACTACAGAAATTAGGCACCCCGATGATATTGGATATGCCGCATTATTCTTGGCAGCCGATGCATCAAAATATATAACCGGCGTCAATTTGCCAGTCGACGGAGGAAATTCCATCGGATTCTAAACTAACTGGCTATACAAACTCTTGAAATGATACGGACAAAATACCACTGTTTATCTAAATACCTTTTATTATTGTTTCTGCTCCTATTTGTTGTAGAAATCAATAAATCTGTAGCAGATGACGGATATCGGATGTGGCTGCGATATGATCTGATTCAGGATGCCAATCACCTCCAGAATTATCGTGCTCAACTAAAGCAAGTTTTGGCGGGTGGAAAATCTTTTCCCATCTTGCATACCAGGGAACTTAGATAACTATGTGCCAGATCCCTGGTTTAAATAAAAAATTTAGCCACCAGATTAGTACAAATATTTAACTAATAGAGGTATGAATAAGGAAATGAAAAAACTTTTTTTTCTTCCAATATTGTATTCAATGGCAATAGCCTGTGAACCCGGAGAGGTTACCGAAGTCCCGGTACAAACCAATCTCAAAAATGTATTCGAAGAATCGTTTCATATTGGTACGGCTCTAAACATTCGTCACCTCAATGGTGAGGATGCGCGGGGCGTTGAACTTACAAAAGCGCAATTCAATTCCATTACACCAGAAAATGTGATGAAATGGGAGAATATACATCCTGAACCCGATGAATTTAATTTTGATGCCGCCGATCAATTTGTTGAATTTGGAGAGGAGAATGACATGTTCATGGTCGCCCATACTCTGGTTTGGCACAGCCAGACACCTGAGTGGGTTTTCCGTGATGAAGAGGGGGATTTTTTAAAGCGTGAGGCACTCCTGGAAAGGATGCGGGATCATATACACACTATTGTCGGTCGCTATAAGGGCAGAATACAAGCCTGGGATGTTGTTAATGAAGCGTTAAATGATGACGGGACTTACCGTGAGTCACACTGGTACCGAATTATTGGACAGGATTACCTAATTAAAGCCTTTGAATATGCCCGGGAAATGGATCCTCATGCCGGCCTTTACTATAACGACTATTCGCTTGAGAATTCTTCGAAACGAGAAGGCGCTGTCAAACTGGTAAAATACCTTCAGGACAATGGGGCACCCATCACCGGAATTGGAACACAAGGGCATTTTCACCTTGATTCGCCAGAGCGTCATGAGATTGAGAAAACCATTACCGATTTTGCCGATCTCGAAATTGATGTAATGGTTACCGAACTGGATATTGACGTTTTACCAATGGCAATGGATTATATGGGAGCTGATGTATCTATGAATGTGGAACTTCAGGATGAATTAAATCCGTATACCGATGGTTTACCCGATACTTTGAAACAAAGGCTGGCCGATCGCTACCATGAATTATTTGACATTTTTATGGATCATAAAGAAGAATTAACCCGGGTAACATTTTGGGGTGTATCAAATGGAGATTCCTGGAAGAATAATTGGCCGGTTCAGGGAAGAAGGAATTATCCACTGCTGTTTAACCGCGAATGGCAGCCCAATGAATCATTTGAATCTTTAATCCGTTTAACCGACGAATAAGATGCTTAACCCTGAAGCTGTGAAATAACAGATGCAAAAATCATTACTTCCCCAATAACAATCGTCTGCTGGCAGTGAAGAAGTAACTACTTCTTAAATCGATTCTTCTTAAGAATTTTCGCCCAGCGCTTCAGCCAATGCATTACATTCTGAACTGGATTGTCGGACCTTAAGGCTCACGGGCACAAGGCTCACAATACCCTGCTGTTTAACCGAACGCCCCAGCCGTGACAGTAAAGTATCTATTACATTCAAGCCCAGATGAGTATAATCAGTATTAACTGAAGTGATCTGTGGATAATGGTACCTGCAGATAGGAGTATTATCGAATCCGGCAAGGGCAATATCACTGGGAAATTTCCAGCCTTCGGCTCTGGCTGATTCCATAAAACCTAATGCCATAGCATCATTGGCCGCAAAAACAGCGCGTGGTTTGTTGGCTTTGTGATCGAGGAAATCATCATAGGCTTTTATCCCTTGTTCAATCGAATAATCGCCGGTATAGCTCCAGGTTATTTCCACATCATGCTGCTTAGCAAAATCAGCAAATCCATTGGTGCGAAATCGCGCCTCCGGTTTTTCCCGCGGACCCTCAA
Source organism: Balneolales bacterium (assembly GCA_040878085.1). GTDB lineage: Bacteria > Bacteroidota > Rhodothermia > Balneolales > Natronogracilivirgulaceae > JBBDMU01. The sequence goes on along the minus strand of JBBDMU010000007.1, from coordinate 87,053 downwards.
TCAGGCCGAACGTACGGTACCCTTGCTGGTAAAAGTGATTGGCTACCAAAAAAGCACCGCGATATGCGTCGAATGTTATTGTATCGAGTACAGGATTATTGATATTTGAGCAAGATATTACCGGAAAGTCTTTAGGTATAGTATGAAGAATACGTTTATACTGTTTCTCTTTTAACTGCGGCACAAAAATCACGGCGGCCGTATAGCCGAACATTCTCAAGTTGTTTATTAAAACATCAACCTGAGTATAATCATGCGATACACTAAAGAGACTTACCTGTATATTTTTCTCTTTTGCTGCATTGGTAAAACCATCAAAAAAAGAAGCGCAAAACTCATCCGTCTGAAACTGTGTGATTATAGCAATAAGTGGCGGCAAATCATTAGGTGGCGATCTTCTATCTGTAGGAAGTTCGTAACCAAGTTCATGAGCTCTCGCTAATATTTCATGACGATGATCTTCGGATATCCTCCCTTCACCTCGCAAAGCTCGGGAAACTGTAGATATGGAAAATCCTGTTGCCTTTGCTATATCGTTAAGCGTCACCTTCATTAATTGATGGTTTTATTTTTTATTCCCTGTCAATAAGTTGCACTAGTTAGTGGCAATTTTTATTGTACGAGAGATTCCTGAAGTTTTTCCCAGTCGCTTAAAAACTTCTCCAGGCCCGAATCAGTAAGAGGATGCTTAATCAGTTTGCCGATTACATCAAGCGGCATAGTAGCCACATGTGCACCCAACCGGGCAGCTTCCAGTACATGCATCGGATGACGTATACTAGCAGTTAATACTTCGGTTTCGAACCCATAGTTATTATATATCTGCACAATATCACTAATCAACTCCATTCCATCATTGGAAATATCATCAAGGCGACCTATAAAAGGTGATATGTAGGTTGCTCCTGCTTTTGCAGCAACTAATGCTTGTGTTGCCGAAAAGCATAGTGTACAGTTGGTTTTGATTCCTTCTTCGGTAAATGACTTAATGGCCTTGATGCCGTCTTTAATCAAGGGAACCTTTACTACAACATTTTCAGCTATAGCGGCTATTCGCCTGCCTTCTTCCATTATTTCTTCGTAATCTACAGATACAACCTCTGCAGAGACGTCACCGTCTACGAGTGCACATATTTCAGCAATATGAGCTTCAAAATCCTTCACGCCAACTTTGGCACATAATGAAGGGTTGGTGGTAACCCCGTCCAGTATGCCCATTTCATTTGCTTCTTTAATTTCGGTTAGATCGGCTGTATCAATAAAAAACTTCATAATAAATTATTTTTAAAGTTGTTGCGGAATAGTATCCGACGATTTCTTACTTTTTAATTGCTACAAGTTATTCCATTTTTCAGGCAAAAAATACTTAAAAAAAAGGAAAACTTTGCATATAATGTTTTTTATTTTCTGTTTGATTGATGTTCAAATCCCTTAAATAGTTGTCATGCAATATAGTATATGACCACACCAATTATATCCCTCCTATTTTTAGTTGGGCAATATTTCACTATATTTTTCAGTGTTTTTTATACCTTATAACTTCAAAATAAATGAATAGTTCCAATCACGACTCCAAAAGCATTTCTATACAAGCTGCCGATAATATTAGAATACTGGCGGCAGCAATGGTTGAAAAAGCCGGTTCCGGACATCCCGGTGGTGCTATGGGGGCTGCAGATTTTATACACATCCTTTTCTCTGAGTTTTTAGTATTCGATCCAAAAGAACCAGAATGGCCATTTCGTGATCGCTTTTTTCTTGATCCGGGCCACATGTCAACAATGCTTTACTCAGTACTTGCCATGACTGGTGATTATTCAACAGAAGACCTAAAAAATTTCCGCCAGTGGGGTAGTACAACTCCTGGGCATCCTGAAGTAGACGTCAAACGGAGGGTAGAAAACACATCAGGACCGCTGGGTCAAGGTCACACCAATGCTGTAGGAGCTGCAATAACAGAAAGATTCCTTGCTGACCGATTCGGTGAGTGGACAACCCACAACACCTGGGCATTTATTTCTGACGGCGGTATTCAAGAAGAGATCTCTCAGGGCGCAGGACGAATAGCCGGTTATTTGGGTCTCAGTAACCTCAAAATGTTTTATGATTCTAACGACCTTCAGCTTTCATCTCCCACCGATGATGTCACCCATGAAAATACTACAGCTAAATATGAAGCATGGGGATGGCGGGTAATCACCATTGATGGTCATGATCATTCCGAAATAAGAACTGCGCTCCAACAAGCCACAGATGAAAAAGAAAAACCCACGCTGATCATTGGTAAAACTATTATGGGCAAAGGGGCTATTACCAAAGAGGGTAGCAGTTTTGAACGCCGATTTGAAACTCATGGGCAACCTTTAAGCAAAGCCGGGGCCTCTTTTGAACATACGATTCAGAACCTTGGTGGCAACCCTGATGATCCCTTTGTTATTTTTCCTGAAGTTCAAAAATACTACGATGATCAGAACATCAAGAAATCAGCGGAAGTCAAAAAACGCAAAGACGAACGAGCAAAATGGGAAAACAGTAATCCGGAACTGGCTGAAAAACTTAAAAGTTTCTTTTTAAACAAGGCGCCTGCGATTGATTATGAGCAAATAAACCAAAAAGATGGTACCGCAACACGAGCGGCGTCGGCTGCAGTGCTTGATCACCTGGCAGATCATGCTGAAAATATGATTGTCGCTTCTGCCGATTTATCGAACAGTGACAAAACAGACAGTTTTTTAAAAAAGAAAAGCAGCTTTAAAAAAGGTGACTTTTCTGGAGCTTTTCTGCAGGCCGGCGTCTCAGAACTTACAATGGCTGCACTGGCAAATGGCATGGCCTTACATGGCGGTGTGGTTCCGGTTTGTGCCACATTCTTCGTCTTTTCTGATTTTATGAAGCCTGCTATCCGTCTGGCCGCAATAATGGAATTACCAGTTATTTATATCTGGACTCATGATTCATTCCGCGTAGGGGAAGATGGCCCCACACACCAGCCTGTTGAACAGGAGGCACAGCTCAGGCTGCTGGAACATTTAAAAAATCATAACGGGGAAAATAGCATTCTTGCTTTACGTCCGGCAGACGGTGAAGAAACTACTATAGCCTGGAAACTTGCCCTTGAAAATAGGAAAACGCCAACAGGCCTTATTTTATCAAGACAAAATATTCCGACCGTATGGACTGCCGGTGCTGATAGAAAGGAAGGTGCAAAGGATGCCGATAAGGGGGCTTACATAGTCAATAAGGATTCTCACGACCCGGACCTGATACTAGTTGCCAACGGCTCTGAAGTTTCCACAGTCGCTTCCGTTGCTGAAACTTTAACAAAAGAAGGGCTGAAAGTAAGAGTGGTTTCTGTCATTTCTGAAGGTTTATTTAGAAGCCAACCCGTTTCTTACCAAAAATCAATCATCTCAGATGACCTGCCCGTTTTTGCCCTAACTGCTGGATTGCCTATCACTATGCAAGGCTTAATACCTTCTAAAGGTATCTGCTCCGGGCAAAATCATTTCGGCTACTCTGCTCCGGCCGGGGTTCTTGACGAAGAATTTGGTTATACCCCTGAAAAAGTATATACCCAAGTCAAGGAATATCTTAAAGAGTATATGGCAAACATGACTATATAAACAATAAACATGAGCCGAGGAAGCGACAATCATCTTGTAGTATCAGAATTTGGTGCCACTAAAGCCGGCCAGGCCGTTCGTCTGTATACGATGACCAATGAGCATGGTTTAGAGGTAAAGATTACCAACTATGGTGGCATCATAACTTCCATCAAAACCCCCGGTAAAGACAACACATTTAAAAACGTCGTTCTGGGTTTTGATAAATTGGATGATTACCTGCAGGATCATCCTTTTTTTGGAGCCATTATCGGCCGGTATGCCAACCGCATCGCAAAAGGCACATATACTAGCAATGCCATTCAGCACAACCTTACAGTAAACGAAGGTGAAAACCATTTGCATGGCGGCAATATTGGGTTTGATAAAATGGTTTGGGGTTCTGAAATAACAGGGAAAAACCAGTTGACTCTTACCTACCTGAGTCCGGATGGGGAAGAAGGTTATCCCGGAAATCTCTGGGTTACTGTTATTTATTCCCTTACGCCCGAAAATGAGCTGAAAATAGAGTACAAAGCCCATACGGACAAAATTACACCGGTTAATCTTACTAATCACAGTTATTTTAACCTATCAGGGCATCATCCGAACAAAATACTGGATCATGAACTGACGCTTTTCGCAGACTATTATACTCCTGTCAATGACCAGCAAATACCCACTGGTGATATAGAAAAAGTGAGTCAAACACCTTTCGACTTTAACAGCCCCCGGGTAATAGGAAAATATATACAACAAATCACCGGTGGATATGATCACAATTATGTACTAAGAAATAAGGATGCTCAAGTTAACCCCTCTGCTATTTTATATCATTCTGATAGCGGAAGAAAAATGAAAGTTTATACCGATAAACCCGGTTTGCAGTTGTACACCGGTAATAATCTTGACGGGACCGTTAAAGATGCAACGGGTACAGCTTTTGAGCAACACGCCGGTCTATGCCTCGAGAGCCAATATTATCCTGACTCCCCCAATATTCCGGAATTTCCCGACCCTTTTTTGCGCAAGGGGCAGGAATATAAATCAACTACGATTTATCAGTTTTTGGTAGAGTAGCACAATTTTACCACTATTCTAAAAGATTTTAGAAAGTCACTTGAATGAACTCCGATTATAGAAATTAATCATTAGATCACGGACAGAAAAGTTATGTATGCAATAGGTTACGATATAGGAAGTTCAGCAGTAAAAGCCGCACTCTTAGAGATTGATACAGGTAAAGTTATTGCCACGGCACACTATCCTGAGATGGAAATGCCTATTTCCGCCCCAAAACCAGGATGGGCAGAACAAAATCCGGAAGAATGGTGGGAAAGTATAAAAGCTGTTACAGCTATTCTCAACCAAAAAATGCCAGCGGCATTAACTGAAGTTAAAGCCATTGGCATCACCTATCAGATGCACGGTCTGGTCCTGGTCGATGAACAGCACCAGGTTCTGCGACCATCCATTATTTGGTGCGACAGCCGTGCTGCAGAAATCGGACAACGTGCCTGTGAGGAACTGGGCGAGCAATTCTGTTTGACCAACTTCCTGAATTCACCGGGTAACTTTACGGCGGCAAAACTTCGATGGGTGCAAGAGAACGAACCCGAAATATTCCGCAGGATATACAAATTAATGCTGCCGGGCGACTATGTGGCCATGAAGCTTTCAGGCTCTATCAATACGACTGTCTCGGGACTGTCAGAAGGTATCTTGTGGGATTTTCCAAAAGGGGATATCGCTTACGATTTGCTGAAGCACTGGAATATTGATCCCTCCCTGCTTCCGGAACGAAAAGGTACATTTTCAAATCAGAGTCAGGTTAGTAAAGTGGCCTCAGATGAATTAGGCATACCCAGCGGTATACCTATTACGTATCGTGCCGGCGATCAGCCTAATAATGCTTTCTCCCTGAATGTGTTGAATCCCGGTGAAATAGCATCTACAGCAGGAACAAGCGGCGTTATATACGGAATTACAGACGAACCTGTATACGATAAAGAATCGCGTGTCAATACATTTGTGCATGTCAATCATACAAAAGAAAAACCACGGTACGGAGTACTGCTTTGCGTCAATGGTACCGGCATATTAAACAGCTGGATGCGCAAAAACATGTTCAACGGAAGTGATATGACCTATCAGAAAATGAATGAAATGGCTTCCGAGATTAAACCCGGAGCCGATGGTCTTTTAATTTATCCATTTGGAAATGGTGCGGAAAGAAGTCTGCTGAACGAAAATCCCGGCGCATGTATCCGCGGACTGTCATTCAACACCCATGACCAGCGCCATATTTTGAAAGCCGGACAGGAGGGAATCGTCTATGCACTGGCGTACGGCATGGAGATCATGAAAAAGATGGGCCTTAAACTGGATACGGTTAAAGCAGGTTATGCCAATATGTTTCTGAGCCCTGTATTTCGCGAAGCCTTTGTCAATACCACAGGCGCACAACTTGAACTATACGATACGGACGGAGCCCAGGGAGCCGCACGGGGAGCCGCAAAAGGAGCAGGGCTATACTCAACATACGAGGAAGCCTTTAAAAGCCTTGAGAGCCTTAAACAGCAGGAGCCCGATCCCATACTCGCGCCCATCTACCAGGAGAACTATGCCCGGTGGAAAGATAATCTGGAAGACATACTTGGCTAGTTGAGGCTATTTCCACCGTAGCAGTTGCGAATTTTGAACCGAATTATCCGACGAATCCCGGACCAAGTCCTGACCAAGTCCGTACCAAGTCTTACTAAAGCCCGGCTAGTAGTAGGAGATGTATAGGATTTGGTAGGGTTAAGGGGAAATGATGAATTTTATATGTTGGTCAAATTCCCTTATAGACCCTCACATAATCCACATGAAACTCATGCGGGAATAACTCATTATCAATTCCTTCACTTCCACCCCAGTCACCCCCGATGGCGAGGTTGAGTAATAAGTAATGCGGTTTATCGAAAGGCCATTTAGCCGCATCATCGGACTCTTTATCGAAAGAAAAATACTTCTCATCATTCACATAAAAATCAATACGATCTTCGAACCATTCAATAGCATATACTTTAAATTCTTCCCAAGGTGGGCCGGGCTCTATTGATCCACCTTTATTGGTACCAATAGCATGGTTATAGGCCTCTGTATGAACATTTCCATGAATCACCAGCGGATCAAATCCTACATGTTCCATGATGTCAATCTCTCCGCTTGCAGGCCAGCCTACCTCGCTGATGTTTTCTCCGAGCATCCAAATTGCGGGCCACGTACCAAGACCAGATGGAACTTTCGCTCTGATCTCAAAACGGCCATACGTCCAGGTGGCTCTGTCCCGGGTAACCAGGCGGGCTGACGTGTAATCAAAATCATTCCAGGGCTCTTTCCTTGCTTCAATAATTAGGTTCCCATCTTCAACTCTCGCATTCTCCAACCGGGATTCGGTGTAATACTGCTTTTCGTTATTGGCAATATAACCGACGTCGTATGCCCATTTATCCGGGTCGGGCAGCCCTTCATAATCAAACTCATCACTCCAGACGAGCTGCATGGTTTCCTGCTGGTTATCACAGGATAAAAGCATTAGAGCAGGAAAAAACAAAAGGTAGATAAAATATCTCATGGGGTATTTTCAAAGAATTAAAATTTAACCTTTTCTCATTATCATCCGGTACTTCTATTTAACAAGCATCATTTTTTTGGTAATCACACTCGATCCGGCTTCTAGTTTATACAGATACAGCCCACTGGCTAGATTAAGTCCGCTAGCTTGAAAACTGGCCTGGTGGCTGCCGGCTGATTTTTGCTCATTCACCAGAATGGCAATTTCCCGGCCCATTAGGTCATATACACGCAGATCGACTTCTGCAGGCTCATGAAGTTCGAAATTTATTTGCGTAGTCGGATTGAATGGATTGGGGTAGTTTTGCTCAAGTCTTATTTTGGAAGGTACTGAACTGGCGATAGGATCACCGGCAGATGTTAACATTTGACCACCATTGGTTGTTGAGGCAAAAAATCCACCTTCACCTGCTATCCAAAAATTCTCTTCGTCAAGCATACCCACATCATAAATATCTTGCCTGGTCATGTTGGCAGCACGGATGAAATTTTCGCCACCGTCAACCGTGGTTATAAAGGTTCCATAGTCTCCGGCAATAACGCCTGTATCAGCGGTTATAAAATCTATTTCCGTTAGATCAAAGTTGGAAAAGGTAGATAAATCCTCCCAGGTTTCACCCCCATCTTCAGTCTTCAATATATCACCGCGGTCTTTTACAACGTAGCCTGTTGTTTCATTGGCGAAAAAAACCTCGTTGATATGTGTGCTTTGGCTGTCCTCTTCGTATTGTACTACCCAATTATTTCCGCCATCGGTAGTGGCTGCAATAACGTCATTTCCAACCATCCAACCATAGTCTTCATCTACGAAATGAAATGAGCTGAAGTTAGACATTGAATAATCATCCGGAGCATCAAGTTGATTCCATGTAGCCCCACCATCTTCAGTTTTAATAAGATTATCCTGGGCTTTTATAAAGCCTGTTTGTGCGTCAATAAAGTAAACCTTTTGAAGGGATTTGCTCATTTCAAAATCAGGAAGATCCACCTCAATAGGAATCCAGTTAGCGCCGGCATCATAGGAACGGAATATTTGCCACGCTTCTTCCGCTGGGAAATATTCCGTTCCAACAGCCCAAACAAAATCCTGTGTGGCAAAAGAGACGGAACTAAAGTTTTTTTGGCCTTCCAAACTTAAGGTTTTCTCCCAGGTTTGCCCACCGTCGGCGGTCATAAATAGAGTACCCTGATATCCCCGATTCCGACCTCCTGTAGCTACTACTCCATGATCTTTATCATAAAAATCAAAATCGGCAATATCTAACCCCGTCAGTATATTACCTTCCAGGGTATCGCTTGAAGCTGTAAATGTGGTGATAGCGCCTGTTTCGCCAACAGCGATTCCATTAGTGCCATTATAATCAACGGCTGTCCATTTTAATGGACCATCCCCATCCGAAATACTCTTCCAGGTTTCTCCCTCGTCCAGAGAAATATTGATGGCATTTCCTTGTGTTTCGGTAAAACTGCTCATGCCCCCGGCAAGAATAATCTCGCCGGCGTCTCCAATTTCGATATCACGGATAACATGTTCAAAGTCAGGTAAGCGGGTCCAACTTTCCCCACCGTCCGTGGTCTTAATGATAAAGCCGATATCTCTGCTATCATATGTTCGCCCGACAGCAAAACCAATACTTTCATCCAAGAATTCTACCCCGTTAAAATAAAAGTAATCCGTACCAAACTCTGAATGCCCAAGGGAATCCATATCTACTGCTAATTCCCAATTCTCCCCGTAATCTGAAGAACTATATAAGCTGCCAAAATCACCTGCTACCCAATAAGTGCTGTCATTTTTAATATGAATATCATGCAAATCTTCACTTCCTGCGCTTGTGGAACTCCAGTTTTCACCACCATCTTTCGTAAATATTATTTTACCATCTACAGAGGCTACCCATCCATTTTGATCATCTATGAACTCCATATCGATAAAGTCCTCGTAAAAGAATTCGGACATGATTTCCCAGGTTTGCCCACCGTCGGTAGTTTTTGCCAGCATTTCAGTACTGCCGCCGTCGCCAGAACTAAATGGCGCGCCTATATAGCCAGTGTTTTTATCAAAGAAAAGAAGGCTTTGTAAATCTTTGGTATCCCCATAAGATACATCAGACCAGGTTTCCCCACCATCTGAACTTCTAAGAACCGTGCCTAGATTTCCCACGGCATAAGCCACTTGATCGGTAACAAATTGAACATCATTGAGCGTATTTACTGTAGCATTGCCGTAAGCTGAATTCCAACCCTGCGCTTGCAGGCCAGTAAAGCAGAAAACAGTAAATAAAATAGTGCAAATGAGCCTTATTATCGCTTTTAGCATATTAAAATAGTTTTTGATGAATAAATAGTGTTGTGCATTTAAATAGTCATGCAAGTAATTAACATACGAATTAATTAATTAAATGCACATAATGAATTTATGCACCTTACTATTATTATCACCCTTACAATCAGACATGATAAGCACTGAGTTTTCTAGCAATGCGTTGTGCACTTTTGTCAAGGTATTATGCACGTCTTGCCCCGGGTGTGAAGCGTTTGAATTTGGCTAAGAGCATCCGCAGCCTCATCTAATGAATAGGTTTTGCTTACCGGCACTCTTATTTTATCCGATTCAACCAGGGCCCGCAAATGGTCAAGATGACTGGAGTTTGGTTCTACAAACACATATTCGAACTTGATGTTCGGACCAAGGTTCTCTCCGCGGCTAAGGATGGAAACTAATTTGCCGCTACTTTTTAACGCAGGCAGGCTTTGCTGTAAAGTTTCGCCAGCGGCACAGTCAAAGATTAGATCAACGCCTTTAGGTTGTAAGTCCATGACTGCTTCCCCGATGTTTGTATCGTGATAGTCTATAGTTTCATCCGCGCCCAGTTCTTTCAAATAACTGTGGTTTTTCTCACTGGCTACGCCTATAACTTTAGCACCCCTTGCCTTAGCAAGCTGAATAGCCATGCTGCCTACACCGCCTGAAGCACCGAGAAGCAGTACCGTTTGCTCATCTTGCAGATCACCGGCTACGTACAGGGACTGATAAGCTGTAAGTGTTACTAAAGGAATCCCCCCGGCCTCTTCATATGAAATATTCCCGGGCTTTAGGGATAAGTAGCATTCAGGGATCACAATATATTCGGCAAATGTACCCCATTGTACAGATGGGCGACGGGCATAGGCGTAAACACTGTCCCCAACTTCAAATCGGCGAGCACCAAAGCCACGTTCCTCAACAACACCTGCCATATCCCAGCCGGGTATAATTGGAAATTCATGGGGAAGTGCATCTTTCATATATCCATGTATAACAGCTGTATCAACAGGGTTTACTCCGGCAGCCTTAACCCGCACAAGCATCTCTCCCTCTTTCACGTCCGGTGGCTCCAAAGCACCTGTTTTTATCGTTTCTGGGCCGCCAAATTCCTCTATATAAGCTGCTTTCATGTGTTATTCTCATTTTATAATTCCTATTAATCATTTACTGAAGGAAATATACCTTTATATAGTTCATCCTTGTCACCTTATAACATTACTATTGACAGGATCGTTTGAATGCTCACTATACATGCAATACATCATTTATAATATTTTTTGGAAACAGTGGGTTCGGCTCTACTCATATACTTGAATTGAAACCTTTGTTGAGATTAGAACCTTTATCCTTAGCTAATCCTGTACTCTCGCTCATTGCCAGCGCATCTTTAGCTTGAACGAAATGCCGCTGCTCATGTGCTACAATAATATCAAAAACAGTTTCTAATTTATAAACCACGTACTTATTAGCTGGTGACGAAATTACCGTACTCTTACCCAACTCCCGGCAGCTTGTAATCTGCTCTTTCAACCCTGTCTGATGGTCTTCAAATCTCTTTAAAATATCACCTTTTATTTCACTATTTGCAGGCTCCCAAATAGGAAACGTCTTCACCTTTTTTCTGCTGTCCGGTTGCACAGATTTTAGGATCAAATTGCCAAATAAGTTAACCATAAATCCAAATCTGCTCATAAAAGAAGCTTTATACCTGCCTTGCCGGAGAGCGTCGAATATGGGATAATAGGTTTCATTTAACACAACGATGTGATCCATAATTTGTGCTATGCTCCAGGTCTTCTCATTCGGCTTCCAATTTAACTGCTCATTAGAAAGGTTCCCAAATGCCTGCTTATACCTGCCGGTAATGTTATCAATCTCATCAATCCATTTATCAGGTTCCATAAGTATCAATAAAGAATTACGAAATATCTTCAACTCACAAATTTACCAATCACCAATTCACAAACCACTTTCATACAGCTTAAGCTTTTGCATAGCCCAGGGAAAGGCATTTTCTGACTCGGCTGTTTGTGTAATACGGATATACCTGGCTTGTACAGAATCGAAATTAATCGTTGTTGTAGAAGTACCGTCTGCCTGACCTTCGGATATAGTGGTCCAGGCATCTCCGCCGGTAGATACTTGCAGTCTGTATTTACTCGGTGATGTTCTTCCCCATTCCCCGTCACGGCGTTGCATGGGGGATTCAAATTCAATCTCCGACAGATTTACGGATGCCGCCAGTTCAATTTGAAACCACATGCCGGACTCTTGCGGTTTACCTGTTGTCCATCCCTCTAAACTAAATGCACCGGAAGGATTAGCCGTAAAACCTACCCGGACGGGTGCATTGTGGCTGGCCGTTATTTTCCATGAATCTTGAGGATTGACCAATTGCGGCAGAGATGAATAAAGTTCATTATGCCTCCATGCATTTTCTCTGCCCGCATGATCGGCCCGCACACGGGCTACATCCTCCGGCTTCACAAGGGAAGCTTTATTGGTAAAATCATTACGAATATAAGATGCCACAGCGGCTATCCATTCATCATCATTTATTCCCATGGATACCATTATATCACTTTCACTTTCCAATCCATGTAACAGTGTTTTAATAACGTAATCCCGGTGTCCGACTACGCCTTCAGACCCAGCTAAAGGAGGGGCCATTTGGGTAACGGATGATGCTCCCGACAAACGCACGCCCCGCCCGTCATTGCCATGACAAGAATTACATAAACCCCGGTATATCGTCATCCCCTCTTTCACACGTTGCTCCTCAGCATCGGTCATACCTGAAAAGGACGGGCCTGAAGGTGTTTCTAATTTTTCTATAATTTGTGCCCCAATATATTGAACTCCCAGCGCTTCGTTATTCCGCAATACGGACTCGACTATGTTTTTTACATCAGGGACCTGGAAATAGTTCAGCGTCAACATTGATTGGATCACTACATGATGATCCGGATCGTTCGTCATGTCACGATATATCGTTGCAAATGATGTTTCACCGGCTTTATATAAGGTTTCGCTAGCCCGAATAGCTTGCACACGCATTTGAGGGGAAGAATCACCCATTAGCTCGAGCACGAGATCTGATTCCAATGCATAAAGCCCTTCCAGCGTCCAAAGAGCGTGAAATCTTGCGTAGAGATTATCGGAGTCTTTTACCATAGCTTCCAATGCCGGGACAACTGATTGATCTTGCTGCAATACCAGCAATCGTTGCGCGGTATCTCTCCACCAGCCATTAGGATGTTCCAGATGCCGCACCAGTTCTGCAGGTGTTTCATCATTCATGCGCGGTTTATCTTTATTGCGCTCGAATTCATCGTGCGTCAGCCTCCAAATACGCCCGTTATTAAACACTTTATCCATTTGAAACTGCAGTATTTTCTCCCGAAGGTAAGAACCTTCCTGGGTCCAGTTTCCCTGCTGAATAATTCCACGATAGGTATCTGCTATATAAAGGGTACCATCAGGGGCGGTAGCCATTTGGACCGGACGGAAAAGATGATCAGTTGATCGAATAAATTCTTCTTCCTCTTTCTGATATAAATTCCGGAACTGTTCTAAACCCTCAAAGTCATCCAGCCTTAAGCGTCGTACAATTCGAGCTACCGGCTCGCCATGAATATAATCGCCAATTAAATCCTCAGGTAACCGGTCGCCCCGGAAAACATCATTACCTGCTGAGCCGGTCACCCAGTTTAATGATCCATCCTCCCGCGAAGCCTGTGGGCCCGGCTGGTAATCGGCAACACCCGCCAGACCATAAGGCACCTCCATGCCATCCTCAAACCGTTCGTCCCATTGAAAATTGCCGTATCGGATTAAAAACTGAGTATACGCTGGAACCCCACTGGCACCACCTTGCACGAAAGTTTTGCCATAACTATCCTGGGTTACGCCCCAAGACCCTCCCGGTGAACCGGTGGATTCGCGGATTACCCCATCTGGTGTCCATCGGATACGGAAAGCGTTATAGGTACTGTACAGCCAGTTATCCATTGCCCACGTCAAGCTGCTCTGCTGATGTTCGATATTGGCTGACCGGCCAAAATTACCTGCAAAAAGCTCTTTTTCATCTGCAGTGCCATCATCATTTGTATCTGTGTACAACCAGACTTCATCCTGGTTAGATTCCATGGATAAAACACTGTTCGGACCAAATGGCATGACAAAACGGGGAACCACCATATTATCAATAAATACGGAATGGTGATCATAAATACCGTCACTATTGGTATCCTCATGCATGGAAATGCGGCTCCGGGGCTCAAGCTCATCGGTAGCGTCTATATCCTTCATATAGGTACTCATTTCAAGAACAAACATCCGGCCATTGCCATCAAAGGCTATTTGCATAGGCTCCATAATATCCGGCTCGCTTAAAACCGTTTCCATATGATACCCGGGCTGAAGAACAAAACGCTTTTGTTGTTCCTTTGGTGAGACAGCTACAATTGGCGATTGAGGTGTATAATCCTCATGGTCCTTTAATGTATATTTAATTACCTGCGAAGTTGGTGTGCAGTACATTACAAACAGGGAAACAGTAGCCACTCCGGCTATGACCAACCAGATGCGGGGTATAACGGAAGTATTAATATTCAACATACAAAATAATAAATTACAGGTAATTGAGATTCAATAATATGTATCCTTTTTAATTAAATTACAATTTTCACTGCTTATTTTTGATACAACAACAACCGCATATCACTTATCTTCGAACCGTTACAAAATCACAAACCACCAATTCACCAACTACAAATCACCAATCAAAAATGGTGGATTTAAAATATCTAAGAATTATTTTTAAAGCTTCCCCGACACCACAGCTTGTGGTGCTGCCTAATGACCCGCAATTTACGATTGTAGAGGTTAATGAAGCGTATCTACAGGCCACCCATACAAGAGAAAGCGACTTAATAAACAAATCATTGTTTGATGCTTTTCCGGAAAACACTACTGTACCAAATGGTGCAAGGGGTGTGGATTCTTTAAAGGCCTCTCTGAAATGGATAGTTACTAATATTAAGCCACACTCTATGGACATTCTAAGATATGATATCCCTGTTCGTGGCACCTCCAAATTTGACGTTAAATATTGGGAACCTCGCAATCAACCTGTCTTAGATGAACAGGGCAAATTGGTGTATATAATCTATTCCCCAATAGATGTCACAAAAAACATGCTGGCGGAACAAAAAATTGAAGCAGCCAAAAAAGAACTACGAAAAGAGACTCACAGGCGGGAATATGTTCAGCATGAGCTCGAAAAAGAAAGAAATTTGGCTGAATCTTTAATTAACAGCCTCCCTGGCACATTTTATCTGTTCGATGCCCAAGGTCATATGCACCGATGGAATTACAATTTAGAAAATTTGACAGGGTATACAACTGATGAGATAAAACAAATGGTGGCTCTGGATTTTATAGGCAAAGACCATGTGGATTTTGCTAGAGGCAAAATTGAGGAAGGGTTCGTTAAAGGCCAAACAGAGGCAACAGCTACTTTATTAACAAAAGGTGGCCGGACAATACCGTTTCTATTTCACGCCACATCTATTTCTTTGAATAACAATCCATTTATGATTGGCATAGGCTTGAATATAAGTGAACACGCAAAAATTGAAGAACAGCTTAAGTCATCAGTTAAAGAAAAAGAAGTTTTATTGAATGAAGTTCATCACCGGGTAAAAAATAATCTGGCTATCATCTCCAGTCTGCTAAAAATGCAGGCGAATAAGCTGGAAAACCAATTCATTAAAGATATACTTGGAGAAAGTGAAGGCAGGATTCAGGCAATGGCTGTGATTCATGAATTGCTCTACCAGCAAGAAGATTTCTCCAGAATTGATTTCAGCATTTATATTCACAAGCTGGTGCAACGCATAAAAACAACCTACCAGGACCGTGCCGAATCAATTAACACGGATGTACAAACTGCTCCTGTTTATTTGGAAATAACAACAGCCGTCCCCTGTGCACTGATTATTAATGAGCTATTAACCAATGCCTACAAACATGCTTTTGAAGGACTGGATGGTGGCAATATCTTCATTTGGCTAAATATCTCTAATGATAACTGCACGCTCATGTTCAGCGATAACGGAATAGGGCTACCCCCGGATGTTGAATCCGGTTCACTGGGCCTCACCCTGATCCACGGCCTGGTTAAACAAATTAACGGAACCATAAAAATAACAAGAGAGCCAGGCACCACTTTCACAATCACATTTCCTTTTGTGGGGTTGTGAATTTGTAATTGGTGTTTTGTAAATTGGTTATTTGTCGAATTACCCTCTGAGGAATGACCCTTCCAATGGGAACCAGCAGAATTTTGCCCTTCGATCTGAAATGGCCGAAGCGTTCCATGAAACAGACGCAAGCCTAGTTTCAGTTTTATATTTCCAACCCCCGACACGTGAATGCATAAGTTTTTATTGTATAATCGTACAAAAAAATCTATTATATATCCTCTAGATAAAGTTTCTGATATTATACATTTAACCGAAATAAAATGAAACAAAGAAACAGTACGACCAGGGCTTTACTGCCTTTACTGGTAATCACACTCTCTTTTTTAATTTTTTTCATTCCTGCTGATGCAGAATCACAAACAAACTCTGATGAACTAAATGTTTTAATGATATCCGGAGGGGGATGGCACGACTACGAAGCCCAAATCCCTATCCTGGAAGAGGGGTTGACGAATCGCATCGGAAATATCAAGTTCACAGTTGATAATGAACATGGAGATGCCGCTGATTCTAAAATCACCCGTCATCAAAATACCGACTGGGCCTCTGAGTTTGATTTGGTAGTTTATAACCACTGCCACAGTGGAATTGATGATGATGAATATATTGAACGCATTGTTGATGCCCATGTAGAAAACCAGCTTCCTGCTGTGATGCTGCACTGTTCCATGCACTCATATCGCGGGGACACCAGCAAGTGGTTTGAATTTGTTGGCGCACGGTCGCATCGCCATGAAGGGCATCAGGCTTTTACTGTAGAAGCCATTGAAAACAATCATCCGATAATGGTTAATTTTCCAAAAACCTGGCGAACTCCACATGGAGAGCTTTATGAAATCGCTGAACTTATGCCGGGGGCCACACCGCTGGCACGGGCTTATGGCATAGATACCGACCGATACCATACTCTGGCCTGGACCAACGAGTATGAAGGCGTTCCTGTTTTCAGCAGCACCCTTGGCCATCATAACGAGACTATGGGCCATGATGTAAACCTAAACCTGATCGCCTCGGGTATCCTCTGGGCCAGCGGAAACTTGAATAATGATGGAACCGCTTCTGATGGCTACGAAGGCGATCGTGGCTTGGGATGGATCTCCCTCTGGGACGGAGAAACTTTTGACGGATGGCGTGCCAGTGAAAATACCGAGTCCTTTCAGATAAATGATGATAAAATAGTAGTTGACGGCCCCCGCAGTCACCTATACTATCAAGGCCCGGTAGCCGGCGGCGATTTTAAGAACTTTGAGTTCAAAGGCGATGTCTATACCTATCCCGATGCTAATTCCGGAATCTTTTTTCATTCGCGGTTCCAGGAGAATGGCTGGCCACAATACGGATATGAGGCACAGGTGAATGCCACACATACCGATCGTATAAAAACCGGAAGCCTTTATTCAGTTCACAATGTAATGGATGATGCCCCGAATCAGGATAATGAGTGGTTTCACTATAATATTAAGGTGGATGATAGAGATATCCGCTTTAAAGTAGATGGTAATCTAGTGATGGAATTTGCCGAACCCTCTAACCGTGACGGTACGATAAAACTCAACAGAGGCACCATAGCCTTACAGGCGCATGACCCGAACAGCCGGATCTACTACAAAGATCTTTTTATTCGAGTATGGCCTGATTAAACCACTATAACAGCAAATAAGAAAGCTGATATGGAACCGGATTATACCATCCCCGCACAAACGCGCATTGGCCATGTGCATTTGAAAGTGTCTGACCTGCAGCGCTCGCTTGCTTTTTACCGCGGCTTGCTGGGTTTCGAATTAACCACTATGTACGGAAGTCAGGCAGCTTTTATCTCTGCGGGCGGCTATCATCATCATATCGGCTTGAACACCTGGCACAGCGAAGGGGCTCCTCCGGCTCCTTCGCACAGTCCGGGTCTATACCATACCGCTATCCTGTATCCAACGCGAAAAGACCTCGCCGTTATTCTTGACCGAATACATAAAGCAAATTACCCCATTTCCGGAGCAAGCGATCATGGGGTATCGGAAGCTATTTATTTAAACGACCCTGACAACAATGGGGTAGAGCTATACTACGACCGGCCCAAGCACCTCTGGAACTACAATCCCGACGGTACCATTATTATGGTTACGGAACCGCTTGATTTAGATGATTTGTTGAAAGAGCTGGGTTAAAAAACCCTCTATTCTAAACCCAGTTGCATAGCTAACTGGTTATTCTCCCAATGTATTTGAATTGCAGCCGGCGTATCCGAACCCCTTTAATCCATCCATTACTATAGGGTATTCTATTCCAAAGGCTGCCCGGGTGCAGTTGACGGTTTATAACATGTTAGGCCAGCAGATCACCACTTTGGTGAACACCAGGCAAGATGCAGGTTCACATGAGGTAGTTTTTGATGGCCAAAACCTATCCAGCGGTACTTATTTATACCGCCTGGAAGCCGCCGGCAATGTGAGTATAAATAAACTGACTCTGGTAAAATAACTTAAGTTGAGGAAGTCCGTTATAAACCTCTAGCTAATCACTACCAATTAAACAAAGTCCCGTCTTCTTTCCGGTTAACAGGCAGGTAGGCTCGTTCATATGGGAATTCGGCCGCCTTTTCCTCATCGATATCAACACCCAATCCCGGTTGGTCACCGGGATGCATATATCCGTTATCAAAACGGTACCCATAAGTAAACACTTCCTTTGTTACTTCCGCATGCGGCATATGCTCTTGTATTCCGAAGTTATGAACTGAAATATCGAAGTGCAGCGCCGAGGCCATGGTTACCGGAGAAAGATCCGTGGGGCCGTGAAATCCCGTGCGCACCTGATACATTTCGGCAAAGGAGGCAATTTTTTTCATATGGGAAATCCCCCCGCCACGCGCTATGGAGGTGCGGATATAGTCGATCAGCATCTCTGAAATAAGAAGCTGGGCATCCCATATTGCATTAAATACTTCTCCTACGGCCAATGGAGTGGTGGTGTGTTGGCGTATAATGCGGAATGCCTCTTGTAGTTCAGCCGGCGTGCAGTCTTCCATCCAAAACAAATGATAAGGCTCCAAATCTTTACCAAGCCTTCCGGCCTCAATGGGTGTCAGGCGGTGGTGACAGTCGTGAAGCAAATGAATTTCGTTACCGTAAGTACTCCTAAGCTTTTTGAAAAGGCCAGGAATGTGGTTCAGGTACTTTTCGGTAGACCAGAGGCTTTCCGTAGGCAAACCTTTAACAGCCGGTTCGTAAAACTCCCCGTCTTTGGCTACTCCATACGTCGCATCCAAACCGGGGATACCACACTGAGCCCTCACTGCCTTATAGCCCATTTCAATATGGCGGCCAACCTCATCCACGGTCTCTTCAATATCACTGCCATTGGCATGGGCGTAAACCATAACGGCATTTCGTGACTTTCCACCTAATAAATTATATACCGGTGTTTCAAGAGCTTTACCCTTTATATCCCATAATGCCATATCCACTGCCGCTATAGCCGACATAGTCACGGGTCCGCGCCTCCAGTAAGCCCCTTTATAGAGGTATTGCCAAAGGTCTTCGATATTGGAAGGATCTTTTCCAATGAGGCACGGAATTACGTGGTCAGTAAGGTAAGAGGCAACAGAGAGTTCTCTGCCGTTCAAAGTGGCATCACCAAGCCCATATATTCCCTCATCGGTAGTAATTTTTAGCGTCACAAAATTTCTTCCCGGACAGCAGACAACCACTTTTGCATCTTTTATTTTCATAGATCAAATAATTTGAGTATAAGAAGTTGAGAAAAAGTACCTATTCCAAATGATTGAACAAACACTTTCATTCTTTTCATTACCAGGCTCTACTGTTTATATCAAGTTGAATAAACGTGGTAACCACAAGCTTAAATCTTCCCAAAAGGTTACTAGCATCAGCACAACTAGCATAGCAGCAAACAACGGTAGTAGGGGCTTGATTACCTTTTCAATCGTCGTTTCCGCGACACTGACACCGACGAATAGCAAAGTTCCTACTGGAGGAGTACAAATACCGATACATAAATTAACGATCATAATTATACCGAAATGAACCGGATCAATACCCAGTTCAAGTGCAACAGGGAGGAATATAGGGGTAAAAATCAACACAGCCGGTGTTATGTCCATAAACATGCCTACAAATAATAGAATCAAATTAATGAGCAGTAGAATGACGAATTTATTATCACTGAGGCCAAGTAGGGCTTCACTGACATTTTGAGGAATATGCCCGAACGACATCACCCAAGACATACTCATAGAAGCGGCAATAAGAAGCATAACAATAGAAGTAGTCTTGACAGCATTGATCAATACATCAGGAAGATCATTGAATGTTATCTCTTTATAAAAAAATGCCAGAGCTAACGTATAGACGACCGCTATAGCCGCTGCTTCAGTGGCTGTAAATATACCACCTACGATTCCGCCAATAACAACAATTAGCAAGAGTAAGCTCGGGAAGGCATTTATAAAAGAGGTCGCTACGTTTTTTAAAGTAGACCTCTCACCTACGGGGAAATTCTTTCGCTTTGCCCAAACAGCAGCAAGAGCCATTAATGCCAATCCTGTAAGAATACCAGGAATATATCCGGCTATAAAGAGAGCCGCGATAGAGGTACCTCCGCTAGCCAAAGAATAAACAATCAAGATATTTGAGGGGGGAATAACAAGTCCCATCGAAGAAGAGGTAATATTAATTGAAGCCCCAAATTCTTTAGTATAACCCTCTTCCTTCATTCGTGGACCTAAAATACTGCCAATAGCAGACGCGGCGGCAACAGAGGATCCGGCAATAGCTCCGAAAAGCATAGCAGCCACAACGTTAATGTGAGCAAGGCCACCAGGCAATGCGCCAATAAGATTCTTGGCAAAATTGATCAACCGATTGGCAATACCACCCTGATTCATGATCTGACCGGCAAGAATAAAGAAAGGTATGGCAAGCAATGTAAAACTGTCAAGACTGGTAAGAAACTGCTGACTCATAGTGGTAAAAGCAGTAATCGAATCAAGACTTAGCATTATAGTTAGTAAACTGGCAATTCCCAGGGTCCATGCTATAGGTATTCCGATAGCTAAAAGAATAAGAAAGCTGAAAACCAAAACTAATATTTCTAATAATTCCATGTTCTATTTATTAAGTATTACGTGGTTTTCTTTATATTGCATTTTTAAAATTCTCCAGATATCGGAGAGTTTATAGTATATAATAAGAAGTCCGCTTAACGGACCTATTGAGTACACATAAGCTATTGGAATTTGCAAAGTTGGTGTTATTTGCCTGAATATATAGGTATAATACATTAACACGCCGCCACCTATAACAAACACACAAAGCACAAAACAGATAATTGATGCTTTGATAAATATCTTTAGCTTCTGCCGATTGGAAGAACTCAGATAATTAGCCAGTAAATCAATAGAAATATGCATATTTTGACCTGAGAAGTATGCCGCGCCAAGTAAACTTACCCAGATTAAAAGAAAACGAGCTACTTCATCAGTAATAGTACTTGGCAATTCCAGTATATAACGGGTAAATACCTGCCATACAACATCAAGCACAAGTAATGCCATAATAATTACAAGGGCATTTCTAATAATTTTATCTATAAAATTTCTCACGGTTTTATTATTTTATTCAACTTGATGTATTTGATCTACCCATTTATAAAGTTCTGGGTTATCAGCACGAAACTGATCAAGCATCGGTCGTAATTGTTTTCTGAAAAGATTTTTGTCTGGGTGTATAATAGTAACACCGGCTTCTTTCACAACAGACATAGATTCTTCTACAGATTCACGCCACAAAACTTGCTGATATTCCGCTGATTCGTCTATAGCTTTCTGCAGCCATGATTGTTCTTCCTCATTCAATCCCTCCCAAATTTTATTACTGATCACCAGCACGTCGGGAATTGTGGTATGTTCATTAAGGATATAGTAATCAACTACCTCATAATGACGTGAGGAATAGAAACTCGGTGGGTTATTTTCAGCACCGTCAACTATTCCCCCCTGGAAAGCTGTATATAATTCTCCATATGATAAGGGGGTCGGAGAGCCACCCATACTACTAATCAAATTCATGGCTATAACACTTTCCATGACCCTGATCTTTAAACCTGAAAGATCAGAAGGGGCATTGATGGGTCGATTAGTGGTATATAGGCTCCTGCTTCCCGCATCATAATACGTCAACCCTCTTAAACCATAATTAACTCCTTCAAGTAGCATGTCCTTGCCAACCTGTCCCTCAAATACCATATTGGCATGTTCACTGTCCCTAAATAAATAAGGCAAGCTAAACACCCTCATAGCCGGCACAATATTCTCGAGCGTGCCGGCAGAAATTTTTGTCATTCCTATAGTGCCAATTTGAGCTAATTCCAGCAGTTCACGTTCCGTACCAAGCTGCTGAGTAGGATAAATAGTAATTTTTAGCTGTCCATCAGAATATGTTTCCACTAAATCAGCCATACGATACATGGCAACCGAAACGGGGTGGGTGAGATGCATGGCGTGAGCAAGTATAATAGTTTTGGAATCATCATCACTGTCTGATTTGCTGCAAGCCTCCAAAATGAAGAATAAAAATAAAACTAAGGTTAGCTTAGGTATAAAGTTTTTTAAAATCCAATTCATAGCTGGACCATTTCTGAGATTAAAATTAACAGGAAAGTCTTTCCCCATGTCTCTGAATATTGATTTTTAACGGGTTATCAGAACCTGAAATAACTTTTGGCATTATAATAGCAAATATTCGAAACCATTGTCCCAAGCCAATCCAAATCATTGGGTAATTCGCCATTTTCGACATCGTTACCAATTAGGTTACATAGAATGCGCCGAAAGTAATCATGACGAGGATATGACAGAAAACTTCGGGAATCGGTAAGCATGCCAATGAAACAACTTAACAGGCTCATATTGGAAAGAATATTAATTTGTTCTTCCATGCCCTGTTTCTGGTCATTGAACCACCAGGCTGTTCCATATTGAACTTTTCCCTTCTCCGAGCCATCATTAAAATTTCCGGTCATAGATGCCATAACAGCATTATCAGCTGGATTTAAATTATAGAGGATGGTTTTGGGTAACTGGTTGGATTTATCCAGTTCGTTCAAGAAATCAGCAAGTAACCGGCTTTGATTTGAATCACCAATAGAATCAAACCCTGATGCGGGTCCCAGGTCGTTAAATTTACGTGTATTGGCATTTCTTAGGGCACCAAGATGAAACTGCTGTATCCAACAGCGTTTATGGTACATACGTCCCAGTTCAAGAAGGATATGGTACCTTAAGCAATGCTGCTTATCTTCATCAAGAGGGTTACCCTGTCTTATAGTCTTAAAATGCCTTTCCAGCGAATCTTTTGAGGTTGGCTTATAACAAACTCTCTCCATGCCGTGATCAGAGAGTTTACAACCTTTTTGATCAAAATAATCAATTCTAACCTCCAGGGCCGTCATCAAATCATCAAATGTTATAATTTTTATGCCTGATGCTATTTCCAGTTCATCCAGGTAGGAATTATACGATTGAGGATTATTAAATGAATAAGCATTATCGGGACGAAAAGTAGGAAGCACTTTTATTTCGAAATCCTGATTTTTTATATCCTGATGATAACTAAGGGAATCGACAGGGTCATCCGTTGTACAAACTACTTCAACTTTCTTTTTAAGCAGCAGGTTTTTTGCGCTAAATTCCGGCTGTGTCAATTGTTGATTGCACAGATCATAAATTGCCTCCGCATTATTAAAATTTAAAGGCTCCTCAATAGAAAAATAATCTTTCAGTTCCATACAAGACCAATGATATAAAGGATTCCGCATCGTATAGGGAACAGTATGAGCCCATTTCTGAAATTTTTCCTTATTCCCGGCTTCACCGGTTATATACTTTTCATCAATGCCAAATATACGCATTGCCCGCCATTTATAGTGATCACCGTCAAGCCATAAGTTGGTTATGTTAGAAAATTGGTGGTCATCAGCAATCTTTTTCGGCGGGAGGTGGGAGTGATAATCAATGATCGGCAACTCAGCGGCGTGTTCGTGATAGAGTTTTTTTGCTGCTGATGTATTCAACAAAAAATCTTTAGTTAGAAATTTATCCATTAGCTATGCTTGTACAATCGTTTGCGTAAAAGTTAGGCAGCTTGTCTATGCTACTTAACTGCAAGGAATTATTAAAAGTTGAAACCCAATAAATTCGTATAGTTTTTCAAATTAAAATCCTATTGAATTTCCACCATCAACAGGAAGATTAATACCTGTAATAAATTTTGAAGAATCAGAAGCGAGATAAATTGCTGCAGCAGCAACATCACCTGGTGTTCCGAGTTTCTGCAAAGGAGTTCTTCCAAGTACTTTGCGTTTTCGTTCCGGATCGGCACTAAAAGCCTTCCGCGACATTGGGGTTTCAATAAAACCAGGGGCAATTGCATTAACACGGATACCGAGAGGCGATAAATCAACCGCAAGTGAACGTGTCATGCCAAGTACCGCAGATTTAGATGCTGTGTAGGCGGTTACATTGGGTATACCGTATATAGCAGCCATCGATGTTACCATAATAATGGAACCTTTATTGCGACTGGCCATTTTTTTGCTCACCTCCCTTGTCAGAGAAAACAAACCAGTTAGATTTGTTTGAAGAATGCTTTGAAAATCATCATCCGTCACATCCAAAACGTTTTTTTTTGCATTGACACCTGCATTATTGACTAAGATATCGATGGGTCCATATTCCGTCTCGATATCTTCAACTAAAGCGGGAATGGAATTCAAGTCGGTTATATCGTTATTAATATAGCTTGCCTGTTCACCTAAATGTTTGCAGGCATCGATTAAAACATCTTCTCTGCGTCCGGTAATGATAATTTTCGCCCCAGCTTCAACAAAAGCTTCGGATATACCCAAACCTAAACCTGTTCCTCCACCTGTTATAACCGCTAACTTGTCTGATATGTTAAAAAAATTCGTCATTCGCTTTTATATTTTTCATAATGTTCACCAATATTCGCTGTTTCATGATCTCCGGAATGTACTAGTACTCTATATCGCAATTCCACAATCTCACCTATTTCAAGCATGGTCCCTTTTTCCGGATCTTTAGGCCAATACAATTGTGTTGGTGAAAAAAATCCATAATCACGAGTAAACCAAGGTGCAGAAGACCAGGTACTGGATGGATGTTGCATAATAGCCATTCCTTCAATTGTTTCACCCCTTTTACTATAAAAATCTATCCAGGGAGAAGGTTTTCCGAATGTTTCTTCCTCACCTTTATCACCATGTGCATTTATCATAGTCCCACCATTTGAAACAGTCAGATCAGTAGCCATCCGACCACTAAAAAGTGAATGATTTGTCTTTAATATTTCAACTTCTTTTAGCGCATGTAAGGCTATATCAAAATCTATTTGAAATATATCCTTTGATGGTGCAGAAATGGTTATTCGTCGTGTATCTTTGATAGGCGATTCGGCCCCGGGACGTACCCAGATGCATTCATTCACAATCACTACACGATCACTACCATTTTCAATTATTTCCGCTTTTACAGATAATATTTGACCTCTTTCGAGACCTTCCTGCCAATAGTTCCCGCCATTTACTTTATCTGCTCCGAAAAATAAGGAACTATGGTGTGGATAATTACTATTTCGCATTGATGTGACGCTGGCACCGGAGGGACCGTTAACAGGATAAAAAAATGGATATTTTTTATCTTCAGCGAAAATATAACTTGTAAAAAATTGTCCATCAATTTTAATATCAATTCTTGAATCTATTTTTTCAGCAGTAATTACAGGTTGTGCCCAAATTATACTATTGCTAAAAACATTAATTAAAATTATAAAAAAAATAATGTTTATTGTTCTAAATTTCATATTATTATTCTATTAATTTTTCATTTTTAATTAACTACTAAGTGTTTTAGTATTTATCTTTTTTATTACTACATACTTGCACATCACATAACACTCTGAATTATCTGCTTAATTCATAAGCTCTTGTAGTTATATAATATTTTGTTAATAGATTTGTAAGTTCCCACTCTTGAATTTTCTCATTTTTAAGGTAATCTAAATATTGTTCGGTAACCCTCGTAAAATGATCCTCGTGCCCCTCTTGAAATTCATCTGGGATTTTGATTTCTAAACCATAATCAGATGACTCAGCATATAATCCGGGGTACTTGTCACTCAAACTTACCAACGCTTTGTCCAGAATAGATTCAAACTTTTCCTTATTAGAATTATCAGTTGGCTCAACATACAAAGTTGCTGTAAATTCCTGCTCTTCGTCCTGTTTTATAATAAGATTAGCCAGCGTACCTCTCATTACGGAGTAATGAGTATCCCCGCCATTGGGATTTTCATACCCCCAGCCAGCCAGTACTCTGCCGTGTACACCACGAACTTTAAAAGAAAACTCACCGTTAGCAGTAACCTGAAGAATGGAGTCATCAGTTACATTTGGCAATAAATAGTCCGGGTATTCTTTTTTGTTTGTAGCCTGTTCAAATTGTGCAGGAGTCAAATCGGTACTCCATACCCGGCTTGATATCACTTCTACATCGTCTTCAGAGTTTCTGTAGTCAATAGGCTCTTCCGGAAAAGCTTGCCATAGTATTTGATCCACAAGGTGAGTGGATACATCCGCAATGGCTTCGCCTTGTTGAGTGACATCAAAAAACCAGGCAGGCCTTATTAATGGTTCACCAGCTACTGTTTTATAAAAGAAGTGCACGCTTTCTTTTACTATTGCTGGATTATCGGGACTGCCTTTTTCTATTTCACCAAAAAGTTCGGGGACTTTTGATAGTTCTTTTTGCATGATATTAGCAATGTTATAACGCTCTGTCATAATATCATTAACCAGCAAACCCTGTTCATCAGCGGCATCCATAGCCTCTTTTAGCAAGTGAAAGTCGTCCGGATGTATAACCATGGGCTTATCGGCTAATACGTTAATCCCTTGCTGGACCGCCTGATGAATATAATCGATTTTCCGGGCATTATTACCGGACACAATCATTACATTTCCCGGCTTTTCTTCTAACATACGTTCCAGGTAATCCTCACCCCGATAAATGTGAGGAGTCCAATGGGTAGGGCTAACTTCCCGCTTATTGAACCGTTCAATAAGCGACATATGGCTTTCCAGCTCTTCTCCATCGGGTGCGTAAATGTGTACGTTAGAATCTATCTGGTCATAATCATATTTATGCACCAATCCAGCATGAAAATGACCGGGGTTCAGGGTCATCAACCTTACTTCATTCTCAGCGCCAGTGAACCCACCACTTGGTTCACTGGTTTCTGAGCACGAAATAATCAAAGTAGCTGATACAATCATTAGTGATAGCACTTTATTCATTTGGTTTACTTTTATTTTTAAAGTTTGGATGTATTCAATCCTGGTATTTCAGATATTTTATAAGGATGTCTCTGAGATCGGGATAACATTGAGTTGGCCTCATCATCATTTTTAAAGCGCTCGTTAATCGGATCCCAATAGAGTTTACGCGGAAGTTTCATGGCGATGTGCGAAATCAAACATGCCGAGGTTGAACGATGAGATATTTCTACTGGAGCGGCAGTAGCAACCTGGCCATTCCTTATGCAGCGTATCCAATTCTCATGATGACGCTCGCCCTGACCATACAATCGCAATGCATCGGGACCCAGATCAGACAGAAGAGAGGAATCACTTGCCTGCAATGGACCTGTCGTGACGGTTCCTGAATCAGGATCGTCATCCGTTACTCCGCCTCTGCCACGTTGTACAAATATCCATCCTTCGTCTCCCACAAACCTTACCCCATTAGGAAACTCTTCAGGTTCACCTGAGACCAGCATTTTCACACCATTCTTGTATTTAGCTTCTACCTTAAAATCACCATGTACTGACCACAACCCTTCTACCGGGAAATCTGCCTCGGCTTCTAATTCTACGGGGCCGGAGTATTCAGTACCCATCCCCCAATGAGCGGTATCTATATGGTGAGCACCCCAACCGGTTATCATACCAGCAGAAAACTGCTCACAACGCAACCAACCCGGACGTCCTTGAATACCTGCCCTGGAATGGACTCTGTCTTCGGTATAGGGAACATAAGGTGTTGTTCCCAACCAAGCATCATAGTCCAGGTTATCTGGTACTGGCATAACTTCAGGATTTCCTCCGGCAGGATCACCTGGAAGACCAACTTTAACTGTATGAAGATTCCCTACCCGACCATTTCTAACCAATTCGCATGCACGTTTAAATTGAGGCATGTCCTGTGAGCGCTGTTGGCTACCTATCTGAAACACAGTACCCATGCGAGCCAGAATATTGGCCATCATACGACCTTCATCAACGGTTAACGAATGTGGCTTTTGCAGGTAAACATGTTTTCCAGCCAATGCCGCTTCAATGGTTGGTAAAACATGCGCATGATCTGGCGTACTGATTATTACCGCATCTATATCAGAATGTTGAGATAACATCTCCCGATAATCCTGATACGTTTCTATATTTACATAGTTTCCACTACGATTATTTTCCGCATAATATTCCCTGGCCCATTGATTAGCCATATTCACTCGCTTAAGATCCACGTCACAGGCAGCTACCAGACGCACATTATCATCACGTAACGTTTCTGTCAAGTCATGGCCTGTGGCAATTCTTCCCCATCCGATCTGCGCAATATGAATATTATTGCTTGGAGCGTTTTTTCCTAATACTGTTGATGGTACAATAGTCGGTGCCATAAATAATCCGGCCGTACCCATTAATGATGTTTTGAGATAATCACGTCTCGATAAACTATTGCTGTTTTTATTATTTTTCTTATCCATAATATTTCAAACTTTGGATTTTTATTTTAGTGAATTGATTTAAAGGGTGATGCCGTTAACTACCCATTGTAATCCGCCTAACACATGTCGCATAAAAACGGGATCGTCATAGTGCTCTGACCTGTGGCCTAAGGATGTATACCATTGCCGGCCGCCATCAAACTCCTGATACCATGCCAGGGGAAAACTGTCACCAAAAATATTGCCGGGATAATCATTTTTTCCCTCATCTTCAACAGTAGTCATATCCGCAGCCAATAAAACTTTGATACCTGGATTTATTTCTTTCAGATAGTAACATTCATCATCTATTACATCCCACCTATCAGACAAGAAAGAGGTGGAGGGATGGCCCCGATCCACTACATTAACAGAGAAGTCTTGTCTTGGGGCATGACGCTCAAAATTCCCGCCTACTAGCTTGGAAAACCAGGGCCAGTTTCTTTCAGCTCCTGTTGTGGAATGAATACCTAAAAATCCGCCACCATTTCTAACATAATTCTGAAAGACTTGGCGCTGATCATCGTTATCAAAAACATCATTATTAGTGTTTGAAAATATTAACACGTCATATTGATTCAAGTTTTCATTTACAAAATCTGCGGGATCGTCTGAAGCATCTACTTTAAACCCGTATTCCTCACCCATTTCTTTTATTGACCGTATGCTGCTGGCAATATTATCATGCACGTATCCTGAGCCGTTTTTTGTGTAGATCAAAACTTTTGCTCCCTGCAGAGCGCCTACGGGATGAACATCTACTTTCGGAGGATTAGCATAATTATTCCAGTACTGGTTGGCCAATTCTTCATTCATTTTGCCATCATATACGAGCATACGATACTTCAAGGTATATGACTTGCCTGGCTGTAGTATCCAGTCACGATCCTGAGCGGGGTTAAAATTGATATATACATTTTCCTTTCCCTGGTTTGCTCCAACAGGCCATATTCTTAACTGTTCCGGAAAATTATAATTAGCAGGATTAGTCATAAATAGTATGCCTGACGTACCTGACTCCGCGCCTGAAACGCCATTTACGTCAATCCATCGGGCGCGAGTTGCATTGGCATTACTTTTATCATAACCCTCAGATGTAAAAAGGGTAGCATTATCGTCATTCCATTTTTCAGTAGCTCTTAAGCTAAATCCCTGATAGCGGTATTCTTTAATAACCAATGGTTCTTCTGTAGCTGGATTTAAAGTAGATACAAAATCTATAAGCCATACTTTATCATCCGGATCGGCATTCCAGGCTTTTACTTCCCATTGCTCATTAAGAGCTGTTTTTTCACCATCAGGAGTCGTGAAATCAATATGATTATGCAGCGCTTTGAAACCACCGTATATATTTCCTGAATTTTTCTCAATAACCTGTTCAGCACGAACGGTTCCCTCTCCCTTCATTAGGTTCCAAAAATCTACTTCTCGTCCTTCGAATTCAGTACGAGTCCATGGATTCCATATTCCGTAATGATGATAATGGTCAGATGGCTGAATGCGACTAAGCACTTCACCCTCAGGTGATTTGATGGGATGAATGTATCCGCCCCGGCTAAAGATTTCAGGGACACCATCTGGTACTCCTTTTGGAGCATAACGGTAATCAAGAACTGATTTCTCACCTATCCGAAGACTAAGGCCTTTTCCGTCGTCGCTAACATTTACACTCGGAATGCCACCAGGATTATATTGCCCATCTTCACTTATTCTCAATTCATAACTTCTGATTTTACCAGGGTGAGTAATGCCTTCAACTATCCATGTTAACCGGTCGGGACTATCAGTTTGCAGCTGTGATTCAACCAGCACATCATCGCCACCCGTTATTTCAAAAAGCTGCAACTCACCAATATGAATTTGCAACGGAACCCTTTCAAGACTTGCGGATACCGGTACATTTACACGTTTATGCTTTCCAGAATGGACTGTGAATTCCGCTATTGGCAGGGATTGTGCTTTTAAATTTGGTTCCGGAAATAATATTAATACGCTCAATATTATTATATATAATATGTATTTTGATACTATCATTATTTTTTATAAAATTTTAACTGAATCCCTCTTATGAGTCCTTTGCCATTTGAAAGTCCTGCAAAATTCGATATTTCTTATGACTTCAATATATAATTTCAGACCCAAGACCTATTCGATGCACCGGTTCTCTCATTGTACGGATTCAGTTAGTTTATTAAGAAGAATAATTGTCATCCAATTATTCTTCTTCTTGTATTTCTGTTAAAGGCGAGACATTATTTTCATAACCTGAATAGCCCCAGTTCTGGTTAATCTGCCCCTGCGTATTAGAGTTTATCGCATTAGCAGGAATAGGCCATAATACATGGTAAGAACTCATGGTATAAGAATCACCGTGGAGGGTGGAAACACCTTGATTATAGAATTCCGTATGTTCCATAATTCTATCGTAATAGAAATTATCTTCGGAAAAGGATTCCATGTTATAGGATTTACCGTTATACGCTGCTTTTCCCGTTTGAGCAAAAAGAAAAGAAATTCGAGTTAGTTCGGTATTTCGTGGTTCTTCATAATATAACTCCCGGGCGCGTTCGTCCAGAATTATGTCAATTCCAATTTCGCCTGCCGTAAATGAAGCAGCTCCGGCACGATTTCTGACTCTATTAATATCATCGGCTGCAGCAGCTAAATTATTATCCCAATAAAAAGCCTCTGCTCTTAAGAGATATGTTTCAGCGAGGCGAAAAACATACCAGTCACTATGTCCTCCTGCAGGGAGAGTAGCTTCAGGATCCTCAACAAATAATTTATAGTGGGGCCAATCGAACCAATTTCTTATACTATCTGCTACAAGATCAGTCCCGTCGTCACTATAACGTTGAAGAGGTTCTCCATAATAAGGATCCGAATCCTTCAATTCCGGATTATTATAAACCAAGTCTTCCATTCTCATCCAGTTCCCGGGGGCGTGGCGCAGATCATCGGGGTCATTCCAGATCGTATTGGTATGGTACCAGGTACCACGAAGGCGCCCAATACCTCTTCCATACTGGTTAACTTGATCAAATTCTATATCTGGCGTATTTATTGTGCCTTTATTTCCCAACGGAGTATTTATTCTGTTTTCCCAAAATGGTACAGCTTGACGCATAATCTCCATGCCGCCTGAACTTCCCTCTTCATCCAGGCGATCCATCACCACTAATATAGCTTCTGTATTAGATGAAAGTGATTTATTTGGAGGACGATGCAAATCCCATATAACGTTACGTTCAGAATCGTTTGCGTCGGAACCAAATCGGTCTGTCATCAACGCATACATACCTTCATCAATCAATCTGCTTGATGATTCTATGGCATCATCAAACAATCCTAAAGCTAAATTAACTTTAGTTAACAGATGCTGTACGGCTCCTTTATTTACCTGTCCCCTGTGCATTACTTCTGGAACCCAATTCTCAGCGTATTCCAGATCTTCTTTCATCTTATTGAGAATTACCTCGCGCTCAGTGGAATAAAAATCTAATATAGGTTCATTTATTTCCTGCAGCAGTAAAGGCACGTCACCGAATTGCTGTGTAAGTCTATAATACCGCAGAGCTCTATGAAAATATGCAGTCCCTAAAATATGATTTCGCTCTTCTTCAGAGGCATAGTCTTCGGGCTGATCAATTCTTGAAATAACCACATTAGCATATTTTATTCCTTTATAACCTTCATACCAATACCACCCAATTCGGTTTGTATTGACAGAATTTAAATTGCCATCCGGAACAATCAACAAGTTGAGATCCTGAGCCGGTCCTGATTTATCCGTAGTACCTTCTACAGCTACTTCGGAAAAAATATGTTCCGTTAAAATTGGAGGGCCATCACCGGTATATTCGTGCCTCATATTTCGTTCACAGGCAACAAGAGCTCCCCATAATCCGGCAGCTTCATTATAGGTATTTTCAGGGCTATAGAACGAAAGCGGCTCGGGATCAAGCCAATCGTCCTGGCAACCATTAATCATCAACAAACCTAAAATGAAGAAAGCTGATAAAATTATTTTGGATTGTTTATATAAAATATTCATGATATTGAAATTTTTAATTTAAATTACAGAGTAAGGTCGATTCCAAAAGTAAAGTAGCGAGGAGTTGGTCCGGAATATTCGGGATCCCAAAAGTTCCATTCGGATGTATAATTCCCTACGTTTCTTACATTCATATAAAAACGAACATTCTGTCCACCATATGACTGCACAATATCACTAGGTACTGAATAAGCAAGAGAAATATTTTCCAATCGAATAAATGAACGATCTCGATAAACATTTAATCCACCTGCTCCTCCTGTATTTGAATATTGACGAGCCCATTCATTATTTGGATTATCCTCTGTCCAGTATGGTGTACTATATGAATTGGAGCGATCTCGAAACCCAGAAGTATTTAGAAGCTGATTAAACGCACTTTTATGCCCCCAGTGCGAGTATATCGTGAAGGAAAAATCAAAATTTTTGTATAATTTGAATTCATTCCGCAAACTCCACCTATAGCGTGGGTCACTATAACCCAAAAACTGCCTGTCTTCATTGGTATATAAACCATCATCATTTACATCCACAATTTTATAGTCACCAGGCGATTGTCCATAACGTGCCGCTTCTTCATTCTCGTCAGATTGCCAGATGCCTTCAGTTTGGTAATGCCATATCTCATCGGTGGCATGACCGATAAACCATTGATTTTCCATGTCATCAAGTTCATTACCGTCTTCATCCATATCACCATAAAGACTTTGTATCTCATTTCTATTTAGCTGAAAATTAAAGCTTGTACGCCAGGTTATATTATCTTTCATCAAATTGCGGGAATTAAGACTGAGCTCAACCCCCCTGTTTCTAACTTCACCCAAATTATCATAAACCCAGTTAAAGCCTAAGATATCAGGTAAGCTTCGCTCCACCAACAAATCTGTAGTCGTCATTTCGTATACTTCAACTGAAACATCTAATATATTTTCGAAAAGTGAAAAATCTAATCCTGCATTCACAGTTCTACTTCTCTCCCACCTCAGGTTTTCGTTTGACATTCGGTCTACATATAATTGATTTACCGGGACCAAATTCCCATTGGAATCCTGATAAAAATAGGCTCCTGATTGAATATTAGAAAGGGCGGAATAACGACCAATATTACGATTACCACTATCTCCATAGGAAAGGCGTAGCCTTCCATAGTCCAGCCAGCTTACATTGAAATAACTTTCATCTGTAAATAACCAGCCAATTGCTGCCGACGGAAAAAGGGCTCTTTTATTTTGCTGGCCAAAAGCTGAAAAACCATCGCGTCGTAGCGAAAGGTTCACTGTATATCTGTCATGCAATGAATATAAAACTCTACCCATTAATGCATCAGCTGTATGATATTGATCGTTACTGCTGATCTCCGGATTAGAACCACCGCCAATATTGTGATAACCTAGATTATCTTGTGGATTGAATTGATTATTATTCATAACGTTAGACCAATCCTGGAACTTTTCGGCGTTAGCCAACAATGTAACATTAAAATTATGAATGTCGGCAACGTCTTTATTCCAACTCAAGATATTATCTACCTGCCAGCTAAATTCTTTTCTCTGCTCTCGATTAGATTCTCCACCCCCCAAAGCCCAAAGTTCATGCCCTGAAGACTGATGATTAAACCTTTCATAGAAGACATAGCGGGGAGTAAAATTGGAACGAAATTCTATTCCGAACGGCAAATTAATCTTAGCAAATAGAGTAGTATTTATCGTTGTTTCTTTTTGCAACCTATCAATATAACTTAGATCGTAATACGGATGTCTACCTCCACTTTGTTCGTTATTGGGATGTAGGGGATATTCTCCGTTTTCGTCATATTCAGATCCCCAAGGTGAAAGATTTGTCATATCGCCCCAGTCTACCGGAACTTGGCTTTCATCGCGGTCGGCAAACTGTGCATTTAAGCCAACGGTTAGAAAATTACTTACCTCCCCTTGCAGGTTCAATCGACTTCGTATGGTAGAATGTTCATCACCTACTATCATTCCCTCATTATTGAGGTATCCAAGGGACCAGTAGTATTGTAACTCATCCGTACTCCCAGATAAACTTAAAGTATGATCTTGCCTCAATCCATTACGAAACATCATGTCATACCAATTTACACTCCTGCCGGCTTTATAATTTTCGATCTCGACTGGCTGCATGTTAAGCCGCTGCAACCACACTGTTACCGGATCGCCTGATGAACCATCGTACCCCATCCATTCGTCCATAGTAATTCCAGATGGCAAATTGCCGGGATTTCCAAACCTATGTTCTTCATAGCCACCAGCATAGATGCTTTTCATAACATCTTCGCGCCAAGAAATAAATTCATTTGGCCCATGGACCTCCTCATGTACTGACATGCTTGCTAATCCCATATTACTATTAATTCTGATGGTTGGCCTGTCGGATGAACCTTTTTTGGTAGTAATGAGTATTACCCCGCTTGCTGCATTTGCACCGAAGACAGCGGCAGAACTAGCATCTTTTAACACATCAATGGATTCAATGTCATTTGGATTAATATCCTCCAATCCACCACTATAAATAACCCCATCCAGTACAATCAACGGATTAGCATCGGCAGTCAAAGAATTTCGTCCCCGAACTAATAAATCTCCGCCACCTTTAGCAGATGTCGATAAACCTACATTTAATCCAGCTATATTCCCTCTAAGAATATCCTCAACAGCATTGGGAGTTTCATTGCCCAGTCGATCTGCTCTTATTGATGATACGGCGCCGGTAACATCTCTCGATCTGGCCGTCCCATATCCAATTACAACCATTTCTTCAAGACCATAAGCATCCTTCTGCAGTACTATGTCTATAGATGTTTGCCCGTCAATTGGAATTTCTTTGTTTTCATATCCGACATAGGAAACAACCAGAACACCATCACGATCGGAAACTTTAAAACTGAAGTTTCCATTCATATCAGTTGTTGTACCTTGTGATGTACCTTTCACGAGAATAGTTACGCCAATTAATGGTTCACCGTCTTCTGCATCTAATACTTGCCCACTAACGTCTTCATCATCCCACGACGACACATCAGTTTCCACCTGTGAACCTTTAGCTATATTCCCTATGGCTAATAAGGCCAATAGCAGACACACAGACATGGGTATCTTGGATATTGTATATTTAAGCTTCATGTTATTATATTTAGCATTTGAATTATTTTTGAAAGCGCTTTCTTTATCATTTTACCCAAATTAATTTTAATAGGATAGAATTGTGTAATCGGTTGCACTAATTAATTGCAAATCAAAGGTTTTTTTTTAAGAAATCATAATATTAATCAATTATTTTACAATATTTTACACAATAGCCTATGTAATAATCACAAATAAAATATTATTACATAAAAATAGAATATCAACGTTGTATTGGAGCATAACATTTCTGAATATTGTTGAATTCTCATTATTGCTGTAACTTCTAAACTTTTGCGCAATTGATTGCATTAACAATTATACCTTCACCATGTTTTTCTTAACCTTTAATGACCCATGAAACAGAAAAAAACGACTATTCACGATATTGCGAAAGAATTAAATGTTACAGCGTCCACCGTCTCCAGAGCTCTTAAAGATCATCCAAGAATTAGCCAAGCCACAAAAAATGCCGTTTCTGTTATAGCAAAGAGACTTAATTATCAGCCGAATAGTATTGCCACTGCTCTTCGAAATGGGAAAAGCAGCATCTTAGGAGTAATTGTACCAACCTCAGACCGTAGGTTTTTTGCATCCGCTATTAGTGGCATAGAAGCTGTAACTAATAAAGCCGGTTATAGTTTAATTATTTGCCAGTCAGATGACTTGCATCAAAAAGAAAATGCTAACATAGATACCCTTTTAAATATACAAGTCGATGGTATTATCGCCTCCATAGCTAAAGAGACAACGGATCTTTCTGCTTATAATAAAATTATATCTCGCGGGGTCCCGCTTATCTTGTTTGACAGAACTAATGACTCCCTAGATGTAAGTGCAGTAGTCAGCAATGACTATTTGGCATCCTATAAGGCGGTGTCACACCTTATCGAACAAGGTTGCAGAAGAATTATGCACTTTGCGGGGCAACAACATATAGAGATCTACAAAGAAAGGTTGAGAGGGTATAAAGCCGCTTTGGAGAAGTATGATATTCCATTGGATCCGGATTTAATCCTTGAACGTGATTTAATTCTGGACACAGAACATGTTCTCACCAAGGGCCGGGAATGGGGTAAAATCATCCTGGAAATGGATGATCTGCCTGATGCAATTTTTTCCGCCAGTGATTTTGCAGCAATGGGGGCTATGATGGTATTGAAAGAACATAACTATAGGATACCTCAGGATATTGCTGTTGTTGGGTTTAGTAATGATTTATCCACATCATTTATAGAACCCGCATTAACGACGATTGATCAATATCCAAAGAAAATGGGAATGATTGCAGCTAAATATTTTCTAGACCAGGTTAATACTTCAGGAACTACTTTTACCCCGCGAAAAACATTAATTAATCCAACATTGATTGTTCGTGGCTCGTCTCTTAAAATTCCCAGTAAAACAAAAACACCAGAAGAAGAGACTATTTGATATCGTTTTAGTGACAATTTAATAGTGAAATATCATTCCTCAATTGATGCAAAAAACCTATCCAGCGGCACGTACTTTTACCGCCTCGAAGCAGCCGGCAACGTGAGTGTAAAAAAACTAACTCTGGTAAAATAACTTTAAACGCCTTCGCACTTTCAGCTACTATGACCTTCTTAACTACTACAAAAAAGTCATTTTCTGTATACGCACCGAATTCAATATCGCCAGCAGTGTCACCCCAACATCGGCAAACACGGCCTCCCACAGCGTCGCGATGCCAAGGGCTCCCAGGCTGAGAAACAGGACCTTCACGCCCAGGGCCAGCCATATGTTCTGCCACACAATATTGCGCGTGGCCCTGCCGATGCCGATTGCGGTGGCAATTTTGGAGGGATGGTCCGTCTGTATAACCACATCGGCCGTTTCAATGGCGGCATCACTGCCCATGGCACCCATGGCAATGCCCACGTCGCTAAGGGCCAGCACCGGCGAATCATTAATACCGTCGCCGGCATAGGCAACTACGCCGGGGTGATTGCGCTTTAACTCCTCCAGCTTATGCGCTTTCTGCTCGGGCAGCAACTCGCCGTATACCTGATCAAGCTTCAGCATTTCACCAATGCGCTGCGCTTCGGATTCTTTGTCGCCGCTTAGCATAACAATCTGGCTAACCCCCAGTTTGCGTAGCCGCCCAACCGCATTGACCGAATCTTCCTTCATTTCATCAGAAATCGTTATATAACCTTCATATCGCCCATCTACCGACATGTGCACTGTAGAGCCATTCTCTCCTAATGAACTTCCATTGGTTGAAATATTCTCTCTCTGCATCAGCTTTTTGCTGCCGATCAGCACAGCCTGACCATCAACAGTAGCTTTAATGCCAAAACCCGGGATCTCCGATTGGTTTTCGATACTCGCATGAGTTCCGTTGGTTCCAATATGACTTGCAATAGCTTTGGCGATAGGATGGTTTGACTTGCTCTCAATGGCTGAGAGCATAGGTAACAGTTTTTCCTCGTTGCCGCCGTAAAAATGCATGTCCTGCACCGTAAATGTACCTTTTGTAAGGGTACCGGTTTTGTCCAAAACAACCATATTCACAGCCTTCAGCGCGTCCAGGAAATTCGAGCCTTTGATCAGTATCCCGTTACGCGAAGCCGCCCCGATGCCCCCAAAATAGCCAAGGGGTATAGAGATCATCAATGCACACGGACAGGAGATCACCAGAAAAACGAGTCCCCGGTAAAGCCATTCGCTAAAGATGTAGTTACTTGCAACCAAAGCGGGTACAGTTACCAGCAATACAGCCGATGCCACCACGGCAGGGGTATAATACCTGGCAAAGGTGCGTATGAACTTTTCCGTTTTGGCCTTGCGGGATGAGGCGTTTTTAACCAGTTCCAGTATCCGTGATATAGAGCTGTTTTCCCAGGAACTGCTAACTTCTATTTCAATAACCTGGTGGAGGTTGATCATCCCCGCCAGCACTTTATCTTTAGGCCCGTAGTAACCGGGCTTGCTTTCGCCCGTTAGCGCCGAGGTATCGAAGGAGGTGCGTCCGGAGAGCAGGTATCCGTCAAGGGGAACTCTCTCACCCGGCTTCACCTGTATGGTTTCGCCTATGCGAACAGATTCCGGATGAACGGTGGTGACTTTGCCCTCCCGCATGACATGGCTGGTGTCGGGCCGGACATCCAGCACGGCTTCAATATTTTTTTGCGCCCTCTGCACGGCATTGTGCTGGAACGCTTCGCCCACAGAATAAAACAGCATCACGCCGACCCCTTCCGGATATTCGCCAATAAGAAAAGCTCCGATGGTGGCAATGCCCATCAGGAAGAATTCTGTAAAAACATCACCTCTTCGAATGCTTTTTACCGCCTGTTCTAAGACCGGAAACCCAACCGGTACATAGGCCACGGCATACCAAAAAAACCTTAGCGGATCAACAAACCAGGAAGCCTGAAACAGGTATTCCAATGCCAGCCCTGATGCTAACAGGATAAAACTAAACACTGGTTTCCAGTGATCAGTTAAATTATTGGATTCTGCTTTATTTTCGCCGGATGGCTGGCTTGATCCACAGCAACCCTGTCCGCATTGCTCATATCCTGCCATATTGGTGATCCTGATATTTCTTAGTGTTTTAATCTGTACCAAATATAAAAGTCAGATGGATGCAATACCATTGCAAAGATTATTTTACTTCCCTAACAACCCCCAATCAACCCCAACACATCTCTTACTCCCAGCCGGTGTTTTGTAGGAGTTGGTATGGACTTGGTACGGACTTGGTCAGGCCAAAATTTATGCTGAGCTTCTACTTTGAGCAGGACGGACAGCGGCCATTGATCACAAAATTTCCCGAGTCCGCCCGGAAGTTTTGTGGCAGATCAAAACGGGGCACGGTTAGCTCAGGCATGCAGTAGGTGGTATCACAAGGCGAGCAGTAAAAATGAATGTGCACATCATTGGGATAGGAACAAGAACAGTCACTCGCACATAAAGCAAACTTAGTGGTACCGCTGTTATCGTTGATCTGATGCACGAGCCCCTTGTCTTCAAAGGTTCTCATTGTCCGGTATAAAGTGATCCGGTCTGAATGGGTAAGTAGTTTTTCGAGGTCAGATAAACTCACTGCCGAATCTTGTTGCACCATGCAATCCAATACCCGCAACCGCATTGCTGTGGGTTGTATTTTTCGGGATAGCAGTCTTTGTTCAGATTCGCCGGTTTGACTCATATCTAATTAACGCCTCCGTGTTAGGGTAGATTGTTTGAAACCCGGGGGCAAGTCTTCCAATAAAAATAAAATATAACAGCGCTTTACCATACGAATGGTAACTTTAGACCAGTCACCGGTCTGTTGAACCCTGTTACTAATGGAAAAAACCATAGCAACACCAACTATAAACATAAAAAATGGCTGGATTAAATCCCAAAAACGGAAGCTTTCCCATACCGCCCGCTGAAATTGTATGGCTATGGAATTCAGGAATCCTGAATCACCCGTATGGTTAGCCAGGTGACCGTAAATTCCTGTCGGGGCTGCTAACCTCCATTATAGGTCTGCATTTATACCTGAGCGGGGTTTAATATCATAAAGATGTGTGGGCTGTAACAGTCAGGCCAGCAAGCTCTACGTAAAAACACGTAGAGAAATATACAGCCTTTAGTGTATTGTATGCGGGTGCAAACGAGCTTACATTATAAATAGCAAATGGGGTAATAGCCGTCTATAGATGTAATGAGCACCTGCTTTTGACCGAGCAGGTGTTTTTTTTCTGAAATTGAATCTAATTCAGGTTTTAAATAGCAAATAGGGTAATAGCCGTTTATAGTTATAAAAGAACTAATTTGATTGAGTCTTTTAACTCTGTTCCCTACGGTACATCAATTAAATTACGTATTATTATTAGCAGTTCCTAATTTATTTATAAATTTTAATATTCTTTATCTGAGCGCCAGTACATTTATGCTAAGTTTGTAAGTATAGAAAAAACGCGCAGATATCTGGTACTACAAGAGAGAGGTCGATTCTATAAGTCGGAAGGCTGAGGGTCGATCGTATTGAAGGTATAAGGGTGAAGGTTTCTGACCATCTCCGTATATTGAATTTATCAGGACCACCCTTGCCTTACAATATTTTTATTATAAAAGGATAAGCTATCCCGTCAAAACTTATTTGCTCTGATTCCCGAAATTTAAGCTTTTATGAATTTTGTACGGCAAATTGTTGCATAAGTTGAAGGCTTTTCGCTTGAATGGCCCACATCTGCTTTTGATAGCCTCGTCTTAATAAACGATTTATCTTATTGCTATAGTGTAATTTTCCCCCGCACTGATCGCTTTATATCCACTACCTGTTGGATAATCCGTTACTTCATCTTTGTTATTGGCACCCCATGCAAACAGCGTTCCCTCCTGGCTTACTACTGCATTATGGGTAGCCCCGGCACTTATCTGTTTCCAACCTGTGTTATTTGGTACGTCAGTTTGTCCAAAAGTATTATCACCCCTTGCAATAATGCTGCCATCCTTTCTCAGGATCACTTGATGCTCACCCCCGGCAGACACAGCCATAGGTGGCGGTGTATTCCTACCACCCCTACATGTTTCATTTAATTGATTCCAGAATTTTTCCGAGCAGAATCCAAATTTACTTTCGTTATTTTTAGAAGCCTGACGTATGGCTATCGCATGTTCACCATATGTGCCCTCCGAAACAGCTATATTATCCACGTCATAATAACCCTCATACATGTCCCATTCTGCATGTGTCATCGAGATCCAGCCGGGATCGTCACTCCATTCTATCGCTAAACGTCCATCAACTATATAATAACCACTCTGCCATTCTCCCCTGTCAGAGATATAAGAACCATCCCAATCCTCCCATAGCACAATGGATTTATCCTCACGCACTCCCATATGCGTTGATATTTCGATGAATTTAAAGTCATCCGTTTCCCGCTCATGCGTTTCATCTTTATTGTAGAGTTCATCATGTTCGTGATCAAGCCAATCATATTCTCCCCAAAACTCTACGGAGCCGTCAGCCCTCAAAGCGACCGCATGATTAATACCAGCATCGACCATTACAAAATCGTCACCTTTTGGTACATTCTCAAACAGTGATGATTTGCCTGTAGCGTCTCCCCAAATTTGAATCTCTCCCTGATCCATTTCGCTTGGGTAGGTGATCTCTGGGAAACTATCGTAGAATGGATCATTGTCGTCGTCATCAACCGGATCAAATCCCCCCTTATCAATCGGTAACTGGTCACAGCTTATCAAACAAAACAAAGTTATAATGAAAATGGAACTAATAGATATTGGTCTCATCGAAATCTCTTAAAAAATTGAATAGATATAAGTTATGAATATGCAGAACTACACGGTTCAACATGAAATAAGTTCAATAATATCTCTATCCATCAAGCATACTGAGGTATTACTGGTAGTAAATTATCCGCCCCTTGTTTAAATAAGTAGAAACTCTCTCAATCTCGCTCATCAACGAAGGCAATTGGCAATCTATCAAAAATGCTGCAAAGTAATTATTAGATATTACTTATTGTAATTTCCTGATTCAGTTGAGGAAGCTGATATACATCATTAATAAGAATGTTTATTATCAAGAAGTATTAATCGTCATAGTCTTAAAGAAATCTACTTGCTCCAGCCCCTGAGATGTCTGCTTTTTTGAATCTTAGATGCACAGTAGTAGTTTCAGCTACTTGTCTAGCATCAACTTTTGCTTTTACCTGTGTGGCAAGGATATTGATCAACCTGCCTTCAAAAGAGTTGTTATCCCATAAAAGGTGTTCTTTATCATTACCAATCCTGTCCAGGATAAAAATGAGATCAGCTTCCGGGTAATTAGTCAGCTCTGATTCTATACTAATTTCATTAATACTGCTTACCCTGTTTTTAAACCAAGAGAGCATTTCATTACAGATCAAACCTAATGGTATGGCTTGGTTTATGTTTAAAAATAAATCGTCGGTGTTTACTGAAATTTTAAAATTGGGGTGATCATAAAGCCTGCATTGCTCAGATATCTTCTGAAGCAAATCATGAAATGGAATATTTTTATAATCATTCTGACCAAATATGAGTTCATGAACATTGGTAAAGGTTCCAACACGTTTACGTGTATTCTTAAAGTTGTGCAAGCACTCGTCATTGGTTATATCCTGAACCTGCATGTCGATAATTCCTGTTATAATCGCAAGATTATTTCTAACTCGATGATTCAATTCCTCTAAGAGGATCTCCTTGTCTTTTCGCAGTTCTACCTGTTTGGTAATATCTATCAACTGAACAAGAATACCGAAAACATTTCCGTCGCCGTCGGTCAATGGTTGATAGATAAAGTTTAAATAAAATTTTTGAGGCTGATCGTCTTTAATGAAGTCTACCGACACTTCTTCGCCCTGATAAGCTTCACCCGTAGCATACACCTTATCCAGTATTTTAATAAAACCTTGTTCAGCCAATTCCGGCATAACCTCTTTGAAGGGTTGGTTCAAAAAATCCTGCTTTCCAACTAATTCTTTATAAGCTTTATTGGCATAAGTGTACGTATGTCCCGGTCCTTCACGTACACATATGGGAGACGGTGCATTATCCCATAATTTTTTGAAGTTGTCTAATTCATTTTTCATGGCAAACTGATCAGGATAATGGCTCAAATGGAGTAGAAACAATCAGAGAAATCAGGACCTTTTCCCAATTTCGATAATTTACCTTGCCACCCATACTAATAGTAAAACCAACTGAGAAAGGCTGTCGAAAAAGGCTGAAAATCTCCTTAAGCGTTGGGAGAATTTAAAAAAGGCGTTGCTTCAGTTTTATGGGTGCTCTTGATCACAAGATCCCAGTATTTTACTACCGGTATCTGACACCTCGGGATTTTTGACCTTTTCCCGATTTCGACTCCCAAAGTCAACGCCTTAACTACATGATAATATTATACCTGATAATCGTCAAGTTAGTTTGTCTTAATTAAAGCCGTATCATGCCTCGATGTTCAAAGAAGGGGGAGATCGTGATGGGAGCTCGATTGGAAGATTAGCAACCCTGGCTATTTCTAAGTAAAACTACGTACTGAAAA
This sequence comes from Balneolales bacterium, assembly GCA_040878085.1. GTDB lineage: Bacteria > Bacteroidota > Rhodothermia > Balneolales > Natronogracilivirgulaceae > JBBDMU01. The sequence continues at coordinate 43,149 of JBBDMU010000007.1, read as the reverse complement.
TACAGTGATTCGCGTATTGTATGCGGAACTAATCAGGCTTAGATTATAAATAGCAAATGGGGTAATAGCCATCTATAGATGTTTTTTGCACCTGCTTTTGACCGAGTAGGTGCTTTTTTTTACCTGGATCTGGATGATCTCGTTTATATAGCAAGTGGGGCAATAGCCGTTTATCTTTAACTCATCAAACTGCCAGTACACACGTTAATTTAAGTATTTTTATTAACGATCCCTAATTTATTTTCAAACTTATCAACCGTCAGGGAACCTCCGGTATCTTACTCGGAGGATGCCAGGACTGGAATCCTACCCTTATCGGCATGGTAGAAAAGGGATGATGACGTAATGGAAAGTGATTTTAAGTAATCAGAATTTTTTTCTAAAAAGTATCCCTAGATTTACCCAATCGCGCACAGAACTATTTTCGAAAAGGTCCATAAAAATTCAAGCACAAAAAAATAGCCTTCATTACTTATCATATGAAGGCTATTATGGTCGGGATGACAAGATTTGAACTTGCGACCCCTTGCACCCCATGCAAGTGCGCTACCGGACTGCGCCACATCCCGAACTGGTTTAAAGGTAAGCTATTTTACGCTTTTACTCAAACGGTAAACGGGATTCCCTGTAGTTTAATTTTTCCTTTAATCTTTATTATTTTCTCTCCTGGCATAGCTCCACAAGCACTCCCGAGCAGTCTTTGGGATGTACAAATGCCACGAGTTTATTGTCGGCCCCGCGTTTGGGTTTTTCGCTGAGTACCGTGAATCCTTCATTCTTCAGCCGGGCCATCTCCGCCTCAATATCATCCACCGCCATAGCCACATGATGCATGCCTTCCCCCTTTTTATTCAGGTATTGGGCAATTACGGAGTCCTCGCCGGCAGCTCCTAGCAGTTCTACCTTGGATTCACCTGTTTGAAAAAAGGCGGTGTTTACCTTTCCACTCTCTACAGTTTCTTTTTTATAGCACGGTGTGCCCAGCAGCTTTTCATACTTCTGAATGGCAGCTTCGAGATCTTGTACGGCAATACCGATATGTTCTATTTTCATGTTCGTTTATTGCTATCCGGTAATGTAAAACCAGAGTGGTTAATTTTATTCACTGTACTTCGCTTTATTATCTGCTCTGAAACCATTTCATTAATTCTTCGGCCGTCTTCGTATTCAATACTCTTTCTTTGCTGTACCATCCTTTTCTGGCAACACCCACTCCATACTTAACATAATCCAGGTCCTTAATTCTGTGAGCATCCGGGCAAATAGCCGTCATCATATTTTGTTCCCTGGCCTTTTGTCCGAAGCGCCAGTCCATGTCCAGGCGGTGGGGATTAGCGTTGATTTCAATGGCGGTATTATGCTGTGCGGCAAAGGTGATAAGTTCGTTGAGGTCTGCTTTGCTGCCTTCACGCCGAAGGAGCAACCTCCCGGTAGGGTGACCAATAATGGTGGAGTAAGGATTTTCAATAGCTTTTTTGTAACGCGCCGTCATTTTATCCGCAGGCATCTCTAAAGAAGCATGTACACTGGCAATTACAAAATCAAAGCCTTTCAGCACCTCATCAGGATAATCGAGATTACCGTCCGGCAGGATGTCGGATTCGATACCTTTAAAGATCCGGAAATCGATTCCGTTCTGCTCAAATTCGCTGTTGATGCTGTCTATTTCTTTCCACTGTTGCTCAACGCGATCAATGGTCAATCCGCCGGCATAGGCTGCGGTTCGGGAGTGGTCAGTCAGGCCGAGGTATTTATAACCACGTTCCATGCAGGCTTCGGCCATTTCGCGTATGGTTTTCTTGCCATCGCTCCAGTTGCTGTGGGCATGGAGGATACCCTGGATGTCTTTTTCCTCAACCAGAAAATCAGCCGTCTCATGTTTTTCGAAATATTCGAACTCGCCGCGATCTTCTCTTAGTTCAGGCGGGACATATCCGAGGCCGAGGTGCCTGTAAATATCTGCTTCGGATTTAAATGGAAGAGGTTTATCCATATCAAGCTTGTCGTTCTCGTCGAGTTCATACAGGCCATATTCATTAAGTGTCAGCTTTTGTTTGCGGGCACGCTGGCGCAAGCCTACATTATGTTCTTTGCTCCCGGTAAAATACAGCAGCGCTGCTGCGAATTGATCGGTGTTTACAATTCTCAGGTCAACCTGCCGCCCTTCAGCTGTGCGGACCGAGCTTTTAGTATCCCCTAAACCAAGAATTTCAGTAACAATATTATTGCCTGTAAAGGCGTGGAAAATTTCCGCATGGTTCTCCGAACTGGCTGCAATGAGCAAATCAATATCACCCACGGTTTCCAGGCCACGCCGCAGAGAACCGGCAACAGAAATTTGCTTTACACCGGAGAGCCTGGCCAGATCAGAATATATGGTTTCAGCAATTTGGGCAGCTTCATGAATCAAACAGCGTTGACCGTATTGTTCAAGCCAATCGAGTGATCGGATTATCTTATCCGCTGATTTTTGCCCCATCCTGGGCAACTTTGCTACCGAACCGTCTTCGCATTTCTCCCGAAGCTCTTTGAGTGTGGTGATACCGAGCTGGCTGTGTATCTTATAGATCCCTTTAGGTCCTAATCCGGTAATTGGAAGCCAGTCAAGCAGGCCATCCGGCACTTTTTCCGTCAAGTCAACCAGTGCGGGAATCCTGCCGGTCTCGGCAAGGGCGTAAATATCCTCAGCAATGGATTTTCCGATACCGTCTATATCGGTTAATGATTTTGTATTGATAAAATAGTTGATATCATCACCAATCGATTCAATGGCCCGGGCGGCGCGATCAAATGCTCTTGCCCGGAATTCATTTTCGCCGGCCAGGCGCATAAGAACTCCCATTTCTGTCAGATGCTTGGCTACAGTTTCATTAGTGAGAGGCATATATTTTTTTATAAATTACGATTTACGAATTACGGATGGATTAGATAAACTAATACATTGTCTGATAAATGATTAAATTTTTTATTGAAGGAAACGTTTTTAGAACAATTATAATTGAGCTTTTTATGAATATGCAGTTTATGCGTGAGGCTATTGGTCTGGCAAACGAGTCGGTGAAGGCGAATAAAGGGGGGCCTTTTGGGGCTGTAGTAGTGAAAGACGGGGTAGTCATTGGTAGGGGGAGTAATGAAGTCACCGCACTGAACGATCCAACCTCTCACGCGGAAATCATGGCCATTCGGGATGCCTGTAACACCCTGGGCAGCTTTCAGCTTGATGGCTGTGAAATTTACTCTTCCTGCGAACCGTGCCCCATGTGCCTGGGAGCCATTTACTGGGCACGGCCAGACAAGCTCTACTACGCCTGCTCCCATAGCGATGCCGCCCAATTCGGCTTCGATGATTCCTATATCTATGATGAGCTTTCTTTACCCGCCAACGCAAGAACGATTCAAACCGAGCAGCATATGCGCGAAGAAGGATTAAGTTCATTCAAGCTGTGGGAAGTCGCGGAGAAGAAAGTGCCGTATTAAAGAGATTTGCTGCTCAACCGGGGTTATAGTTCAACTGATTATTATGCGACTGTGCTGCAAGGAATTTTAAATCGGCAACAGGCGGACATATAAAGCCAGAATCTGCCGGTACAGGCATCTCACGTGCACCTTCCTTGTCTTGCGGCTTGACCAACCGGACGTGTAAAGATACCTACAACCCATAACAGCAAAGCGTTCCACCCACAACCAACAACAGCGCCCCAGCATACAAAACCACAACCTACCAAAGATGATTTTCCCGATTATTTAGCTTATATTTTTTAATCTGTATTCTAAATCATAACCAATCAAATTTGAATATGCTTCCTGAACTTAGTGCTCATTACGATCTAGCGAAAAAGGAGATGGATGAAGCTATCAATTTTCTAAAGCGTGAACTGTCACATATTCGTGCCGGCAAAGCCACTCCAAGTCTTTTGGACGGTATCAAAGTGGATTATTACGGGGCCAGCGTTCCTTTGAATCAACTTGCCAATATCACCGCTCCCGAGGCCCGGCTACTGGTTGTAGAGCCATTTGATAAATCCGGTATTGCCGATATTGATAAAGCTATCCGTAGTTCGGGATTAGGATTAAATCCGCAGAACGACGGGACATTGATTCGAATACCGCTTCCTATTTTATCAGAAGAACGGCGGCAGGAGCTCGTTAAAGTTACCCGTGAAAAAGCAGAACAAGCCAGGGTTAGCGTGCGAAATGGCCGCAGGGATGCCAATGATCTGATAAAGAAAACGGTTAAGAAAGAATCTTTGCCCGAAGATTCCCGATTTGAGGCTGAAGAGGAGGTGCAGAAGCTTACCGATAAATACAACAAGATTATTGAAGAGTTGCTGGAAGCAAAAGAAAAGGAAATTCTGACGGTTTAAATAAAGCAAATTGCAGAAAGAAGTTGGGGAATCCTTAAATTCCACCATCTTTTTTAGAACATTATAATAACCCCTCTAAATGTACCTGTCAGAACTTGAGCTGCATGGATTCAAAAGTTTTGCCCAAAAGACAAAGGTTAAGTTTGACAGTGGCCTCACTGCTATTGTCGGACCCAATGGTTGCGGAAAGTCCAACATAGTTGACGCGCTTCGGTGGTCGTTAGGGGAGCAACGACCCTCGCTGCTGCGCTCGGCGGCTATGACCAATGTGATCTTCAACGGCACGGCTAGCAAAAAAGCGTTGGGGATGGCTGAGGTCTCTCTGACCATTCAGAACAACAAAGGGATCCTCCCGACGGAATATACAGATGTAACCATCACTCGCCGGCTGTACCGCTCAGGTGACAGTGAATATTTACTTAACAACTCCCCCTGCCGCCTGAAGGATATTGTCGAGCTGTTTATGGATACCGGAATGGGCTCGAATGCCTATTCAGTGATTGAGCTGAAGATGGTTGAGGAAATCCTTAACGACAAGAACAACGACCGTCGCAAGCTTTTCGAGGAAGCCGCAGGCATCACCCGGTACAAAGAGCGTAAGAAGCAAACCCTGCGCAAACTTGATGAAACCAGGGGCGACATGAGGCGCGTAGAGGATATTCTTTTTGAAGTTCGAAAGAAAACCCGTTCGCTTCAAATGCAGGCCTCCAAAGCCGAAAGGGCGAAGAACTACGAGCAGGAACTTCACAAGCTGGATCTGGCTGTTGCCCGTCATGAATATACTTTTACCCAAAATGAACTGGAGCCGCTTAATGAACGCATTGTCAACGCCACCACGGCCAAGGATGACCTAAACCGCAAGGTTGATGAGCTTGAACAGAGTGAAACGCGGGCCCAGCAGGTTCTACTGGAGCATGACCGGGAAGAAAACGAAGCCCAGAAGGTGGTAAACCGGATTTATAACAAGCTCAAGGATTCCCAAACCACTCTTAAGATTACCAATGAAAAAATAAAGAATGAAAAGGGAGTCATTCAGCAGTTCGAACAGGATATTATTCAATCGGAAACCGATATCCGGGATATGAAAAAAAGTGGCCGCGAAGCAGGAGAAAACCTTGTACGCGGGCAGGAAGAGCTGGAGAAAGCTACCACCGAGCTGGCCGACGCCCTGGAAGTTTATGAACGTTACGAGAAAGAAGTTAACGAAAGCCGGCGAAATCTAGACGAGGCCAACCAGGAATACCAGAAAACAAGTCAGGCGATTAACCAATTGCAGACCAGCCGTATTCGGATCGAGTCCCGCATGGAGGGCAATGAAGAAGACCAGCGACGGGTAGACCGAGAGATCAAAGAGAAAAATAGCAACATAGAAAACTTCACATCAGAACAGCCGGATTTTGATAGCAAACTCAGCCATGCCATCTCTGAACGAGAGAATGCCGATGCAGCATTAATTAAAGTCAGAACCGGACGCGAGGAGCTGCTTGCCGAGCAAAATAAGCTTAAGGATGAGCTGCGCAGGATGAACAGCCGGCATGATGCTCTCCAGTCGGAAATATCGCTGCTTCAGAGTATAGCTGAATCAAATGAAGCCTTTCCATCCAGTGTACAATACCTTCAGAAACAAAAAAATGACCTACCGGATTTTCAGGTGCTTTCTGATTTGCTGTCCACTTCGGAGAATTATGCCGTAGCGCTGGAATCAGTATTGGGTGAGGCCTGTAATTTCATTGTAGTGGAGAAATCTGATGAAGCCAGGCAGATTGTGGAGCTTTTGAAACAGGAGAAAAAAGGAAAAACAACTATTATTCCGCTTGACCGCCTTGCAAGTGACTACTCCGTCGGAGAAAACACGCTCTATCATAACGTCAAATGTGAAGAAAAATACGAAGCCGTTAAACGACTGTTCCTGGGTGATGTCAAGGTAGTGGAAACTTTAGATGATATTCTACGTAGCAAATCCGAGAACGGCGCTTATGTCAGTAAAGCCGGAGATGTGATCAGCAAAGAGGGCATTTTAAATAGCGGCAGTGTGCATAAAAATGTAGGCACCCGTGTAGGACTTAAAGACAAGCTAAAAGCACTGGCCGCCAAAGCAAGAAATTTAACAGAGGATATTGAGGAAGCAGATGAAGACTTGCTAATCAATACCCGCAGATACCGTGAAATGGATGTTCATGCTGCCGAGAAAGCGGCAAAAGAAACTACCGCGGCGCTTCAAAGGCTGGAATCAAAGAAAGATACGGTAGACGCCCAAAAGAAGATCTACGAGAAAAGCCTTGAGGATTTGCACGTTCGAAAAACCAAGTTGGAATCTTCTCTGGTGACTATGAAGCAGGAGCTCGAAGAACTTCAGCCCGAGCATGATGAGCTGCAGGAAAGCATGCAGCATATCGTTCGCCGCCAGCTTGAACTAAAATCGGAGGTGCAGAAGCGCGAAGAAAGCCTGCAGCGTTCCCAGAATAAACACAACGAGATCAAACTACGCCACCGGGATTCGGGCAACAAGGTAGAGAACATAAAAAAGGATATCGAACGCTCTGAAAGCGGAATAGAAGAGGTAAAAAAACGTTTGGACCAGCGTGCAGAGAATGCCCGGCAGAGTAAAGACAAGATCCTGGCCTTTCAGAAAGAGATTGAAGAGACTGAGGTAGGGATAACCGAACTTGAAAAAGAACTAGCCGAAGCATCCGCCGCGCACAAGGAAATGGAAATGGCCAGCAGCCGTCAGCGAGGTAAAATTAATCTGCTGGAAGAAAGCCTGAAAGAGAATCGAAGCAAAAAAGAGACCAACCTAGAACTGCTGCATTCTCTGGATATGACGAAATCACGCTACGATATGGAGCTGAAACGGATCACCGACTATATCTGGGAAACTTATGCATTAATGGCTGATCAGATTGAAGAGGACCTGCCCGAAGATACCGACGTCTCCACGGCCAAAGAAACCATTTTCACTATTAAGCAGCGCCTGAAAAATATTGGTACGGTGAATCCGCTGGCTATCGAAGAGTACGAAGAAGAGAAGCAGCGCCTTGAACAGCATGAAAGTCAGATTGCTGATCTGGTAGAAGCCGAACAGAAGCTTACGCAGACCATCGAAGAGATCAACAATACGGCAATGGAACGCTTCAATCAGACCTTTGAGGCCATCCGAAAAAACTTTAAAGAAGTATTCAGCACGTTATTTAATGAAGATGATGAATGCGACCTTGTACCTGATGTCAATAATGATGATGTGCTGGAATCCAAGATCGAGATCATTGCAAAACCCCGCGGAAAACGCCCGAGTACTATTGAACAGCTATCGGGGGGTGAAAAAACTCTTACGGCCATAGCACTTTTATTTGCTATTTATCTGGTTAAGCCGTCTCCGTTTTGTATACTCGATGAGGTTGACGCCCCGCTGGATGATGCCAATATTGAACGATTCACCAAGCTGCTAAAACGATTTAGTAAGGAAACCCAGTTTATTGTGATCACCCACAATAAAAAAACAATGGAGAAAGCTGAATTGATGTACGGGGTAACCATGCCGGAAATTGGCATAAGCAAATTGGTTGGCGTGCGTTTGGATGATGTAGAGGCGGAGTAGGAAAATAACCGCAAAGGGCACAAAGTACACAACGATAAGAAAAGAGACTTTAGCAAAGGAGCTAAATATTCCACATGAAGCTAACCTGCTAATGAATTTTGAAGACAGCATTTACATCAAAAGTAATACAATTAAAGACTTTAGGCGTCATAGAAATATCTAATTATTTGTTCTTCGCGACTTACTGGTTAACAAACTTGTACAGCGAATATCAATCAAAACAAATATAATTGCAACAAAAGGATTACGCAAAGATCAGCAAGAATAAACCTGGCTAACCTTACTTTTGTGCTCTTTGCTTCCTTTGTGGTTAAATAATATGGCTAAGAAATTCGACATACCTCTAATTTATAAATCCTCCATCATCGCCCGCGTGAAGGAGGCTAATCAGGTTCTTGACCCGATGAAAAAGGACCTTGCCCCCAGTGTGCTTGATTTCGGAGCGGTTCGCTTTCTAATACCCCGGCACTTTGGTTTCTGTTATGGAGTGGAAAATGCTATTGATATTGCCTACCGGTCGGTGGAGCAGAATCCCGGCAAGAATATTTATCTGCTCAGCGAGATGATTCACAATCCGACAGTAAACAATGATTTGCAGAAGCGGGGCGTGCGGTTTTTATTTGAGACCGGAGGCAAAGAAATCATTCCCATATCTTCGTTAAATAAAGAAGATATTGTAATTGTGCCTGCGTTTGGCACTACCATGGATATTCAGGAGAAACTAGCGGCCCAGGGCATAGACGCATATCAATACGATACGACCTGCCCTTTTGTAGTAAAGGTATGGAAACGGGGCAAGCAGCTTGGCATCAATGGCAATTCTCTGGTTATTCATGGCAAGCATAAGCATGAGGAAACACGTGCTACGTTTTCTCATACTGCAGAGAAAGCACCGGCAGTTGTGGTACTGAATCCGAAGGAGGCACAGACATTGGCGGATATAATGCTGGAAAAGAAACCCCTGGAAGATTTCGAACAGTATTTCGGCCATAAATCCACTTCAGGTTTTAACCCCCTTACTGACCTTGAAAAGTTCGGGGTGATCAATCAGACCACCATGCTGGCTTCCGAAACACGTCAGGTGATGGATATACTTAAACAAGCTGCTATCGAAAAGCATGGGGAGGCCGAGGTGCAGGAGCATTTTGCCGATACCGCCGACACCCTCTGTTATGCTACTAATGAAAATCAATCCGCAACCCTGGGCCTGTTGAAAAAAGAGGCTGACCTGGCGCTTGTGGTTGGCGGTTATAATTCATCGAACACCATGCACCTGGTAGAACTACTGGAAGGCAAATATCCTACCTATCATGTCCGTGATGCCTCAGAAATTAAATCACCTGAGGAAATCCATCACTTTAACCAGTGGGATAAGCAAACAAAACAATCTCTCTCATGGCTTTCCCAAACAAATAATCCGGTAACTATTGCTTTGACTTCAGGCGCTTCTTGCCCTGATGCCCTGGTTGATGAAGTTATATTGAAGGTTATTTCGTATTTCGATGGTTGCCGGGAAGTAGAAGAAGCGCTGAAGCCATTTGAGGGGGATTGGTAATTTGTAAGCTGATAAATTTGTTGAGAATTTTTCCTGTGCTATTTCTATGGAACTTCACCAAAAACAAATCCCCCCTAATCCACCACAACATAGTACGATACCCGGCGCGGTTGCACGGAACGCAGTCGCAGCTCGAGATCATTTTCTTGTTGGCGGATGATGGGTGTTACAAAACCGGTGGTATCCTGCTCGAGCTCCTGGTAAGGAACGGAAGCTTCAAAAGGGGTAATTTTTTGGGAGCTGGCATATTGCTCAATAGGCACGCCATATCTGATAGTCACTATTGACGGGCTAAAACGAACAATTCTATCTTCCGGCAGATCCTCAGCTCTTATATCTATACGTATTTCCCCTTCAGTAAACTCTGCTACTTCAGCGCGATAAAGAACCTCTTCTACATCCAACTCTATCAAGCCGGATGGTTCTCTGAGCGGGATGTGCTGATGAATGCTATCTCTTACATCCTCCAGTTCCATCTCTTCAGTATACCAATAGGAAATATCATCGACCAAAGTTTGTGCTCCGGAAACTTCCACACTGTCAGGCATGATTATTGGTTCCCCAATAAAACCATACTGGCTACGGAAAGATACATCAACCTCGATTTGTATCGGAACCTTTTTAGTGACTCTATCCTCAATAGGTATATTCATGATCATAGGCTGAACATTCTGGACATTAACATCAAGAAACATTCCCATTGTTTCCTTTGCGCGATCAAGCAGGTTAATCGAACCCTGCCGTGGATCTACGCGAAGGGGCGGAGGGTTGTTATAAATAGTGATCAACTTCCAGCCTTCACCCACAATATTAACACTAACCTGTTCAGGAGGATCCTCTGCCAGGGCCTGATCAGAAGGTAGCTGCGCCACCTGTATTGGGAGATCTACAGTTAAATTAAAATCCCGGTTCAAATTCACCAGTAACCATAAACACAAAGCAATGATATAAGCAACAATAAATACAATAACCTTCTCTATACGCGGCAATGAGCCGATATCATCTTTACCTCGTAAGCGGGAAAATAAGGTTGGTTTTATATTAGAATTCGAATCGGGCATCTATTTTATTTTAAATTGATCTAACCAAGTGTTAAACAGTATATTAGCCCCGTACAATTATTTCTTTAATAATTTCTTCTTTAACTTTCCGGTTGAGCTGACGGGCAAGGTTATAACGCTGCATATGAAGTTCATGACGCCAACCAGGGTTTTTAATCCTCATAACAAGTTTAGAACCCTCAAAATGAACGTCCTCACACTGGCTTGAAATAGCATTTCCAACATAATCAGGTAGCAAGGAAAGGATCATACCTTTCTTAAGTTCTTTTCGGTGAGGTATATCCTCTACAAAATCTTCGAGTATCGAAGATAGCGCCCGGGGTTTTTTGTTTCTGTAATAGCCCACTTGATTGACTTGTTGATAATAAAAAATTACTGAATTTAATCCTTCATATTAAACAAATTAAACACAAAAATCCTGTGTTCTGAATATGCCTCATATTAAAGGGGTTTAAAATTTAGAACTGCGATACCGTAACATAATCATCCAGGTTGCCACCCCCCAAAATAACCTGTCCGTTTGCAATTAGCCATGCGTGAGGACGCATCTCCCGCTTCCCTGGTTCTCCTATTATAATTTCAGCACCTAAAACTTCAAGTTCAGGATCGGGTTTTGAATACCCTAATACCCCTGATTTTGAAACCCCCAAACACATCACGTTGGGTATGCCGCGTTTGTTCAGCATGATTTTTGCTGCGGAAGCCTGTACCAAACATTCACTTCGCCATGGAATCCGGCGACTAACTAGTACAACTGATTTAACTACATTCTGTACGGCCAGATCAAGATCCATTGAAACCTTCCGATTTTGCTTTTTTTGACCAGACATTAACCAAGCCAGTACACGAAATGGACAGAAGCGGACAACAAAACTTGTTTGCACGATTCCGAAAAGCGTCTCGATGATCAAACGCTGATACATAATTGGTCTTCTTATTAATCGAAATAGTATAACTAGCTTTACTTGCAACGAGTCAGATATACCTTGATTATTATTCTTCCCCTGGTTTCTGTTCATTAAAATAGACCCTGCACAAGTTGTTTATCCAGGATATTCGCAGCACATTCAAGTTCCCCCAAATCATCCGGCATGTTCACCTTATACACGGGAATTAATTGAGCTAATCTTGTGCATAGCATAAGTGTTTTATTACCCGGTAAGTTGAGCCAGTCGCGCCCATATATATGTTCAGTGAGCGCCATGACAGCATTGCCCGCCGATAACTTCTCATATCCAGGCTGTTTGATGCTTTTTCTTCGTTCGCCAAGGATGATGATTGCGTTCAATGGGGCCGGACCAGCATGAAACTTACCAGGCAGGTGTTCAGCTGATAACCAATATTCTGAGGAAGTATTGGTCTGTGCTTTTAAACTATTCTGCGGATCACTAAACACCGGTATCATCGGGACATCCGGCATCCCAAGTATTCTGGGCAATCCGGGATGCATTTTAATACAGGGATAACCTTGCATAACATTTGGAATATCATCATCCCACCGCAGCACAGCAATATCATCTGAATGCACCGACATACCGCCCATAGCAAGTGCCGCCGAAAGAGTCGACTTTCCCGCTCCACTTATTCCCATTATCAGGGTTGATCTCCCGTCGCGTATTAATGATGAGGCATGAAGAATTCCGTGCCCCTGTAGTGCTGTAACCGCAGCAAGAGCGGGATTTAACAGTACAAATAGGGTATCCTGCCAATCTGGCCAACTCTGTGCGATACGGATATGTGATCCATTGGCATCCATTTTAAATTGCGTCATGTAGCCTTCAGCGTTATAAAATTGCAGCACATGGTGGCCGTGCTCTTTTCTCCAAACGCGTCCGCTAAGATTCGGCGGCTTTTTTTCAGTTCTTGGTACAATACCATCAAAAGTAATGGTTATGTCTGGTTTGCCAGTAAAAGCATATGGCAGCGGCATTGGATAATCACTATATACCGATTTCCCATAAATAGAATATGTTTTTCCAGTGGATGGAAAGTCCTTGGGAATAAAAGGCATCTAAAGTTATTTGATGATAAGGAAGTGATTTTCTCAATGAACACTTAAAGCTTTCTTTAGCAATTTAAGGTATTGAATCTTTAGTTAACACCTAACTTTTATTTAAATAATAATATTTTATGCTTTCAACCCATCTATTAACTTACAGGTAATTGATAAGATTCTACGAGAAACATAAATAACAAACCAGCATGCTACTTCTTTCAGGCTTTTCTGTTTTCCATTTCCTTTTCATCCTGACGTTTTTTTTCACCTTCTTTTTTCTTCTCATACACATCAACGCCTGTTATTAACCGAACACTGCCCCTGAAGGTGATATAGTACCATACCCATTCGGCCATAACACGGAAACGGTTGCGAAAACCAATCAGAAAGAAAATATGTACCACAGACCAGATCACCCATGCAAAAAAGCCTGCAAACTTAAACTCTCCTAATTCAGCAACTCCTTTTGCCCGGCCTATAGTAGCCATTTTTCCCCTGTCTTGATAATGAAAAGCCGGTCTTTTCCTGTTCTGAATGCGATCGCCCAGCAATCGCGCTACATGGCGGCCCTGTTGTATGGCAACCGGCGCCATAGCCGGTAATTCCTGGCCCGATTTATTTTGAAAGATAGCGGCATCACCAATCACAAAAATATTGGGGTATCCCTTGATAGTTAAATCCGGCTGTACCGGTATTCGCCCTGCCTTCCCTGTCTGAACATTCAGGCTTTTCAGAATGGGAGAAGCTTCATTTCCGGCAGCCCAAATTACGTTATTTGATTTAAAATAGCCTTTTTTTGTATTAACACCATGATCGTCAACATCCGTGACCATAGTATTTACCATTACGTTAACTCCCATCTTATTCAACATTTTCACGGCGGCAGTGCGAAGTTCGGGGTCAAATGGAGGCAATATATACGGTAATGCCTCAACAAGTGTAATATTGGTATCATCAGCCTTCATGTTATGGTAATCATTGATGACAGCACGTTTTACAATTTCAGAAATGGCACCAGCCAACTCTACTCCGGTAGGTCCGCCGCCCACTATCACAAAATGAAGCAATGCTTTTCTTTTTTCCGGATCGCTTTCCAACTCCGCTTTTTCAAGTGACAAAAGAATTTTCTCACGAATCTTTAGGGCGTCGGAAATCGTTTTCAAGCCCGGAGCATTTTCTTCCCACTGATTATTCCCGAAATAAGAATGCCGGGTACCGGTGGCAATAATGAGATAGTCAAAATTGAAAGTACCGCCATCCTCCAGCGTCACAACTTGATTATTCTCATTTATATCTACAGCCTCACCTAAAACAACGGTTATATTTTCCTGCTGCTTAAATACTGCTCTTACCGGCATGGCAATATCCCCTGGCGAGAGTGATGCTGTTGCAACCTGGTATAACAGCGGCTGAAACAGGTGATGATTGGTTCTGTCGATAATGGTGATATCCACGTTAGCGTAGCGTAATGCTTGCGCGGCAGTCAATCCACCAAAGCCCGCCCCGATGATAATCAGTTTGGGTTTTGGGGTCAGTTTTGTTGGCTCCATTTACCTAAGTTTAATTTGTTAATATCTCACTTAAAACAGCAGAATTCCCGGCAACGTTCTGGATAATTTTTATAACGTGTGGAATAGCTTATAAAGTAGCACCGAATGATTGAATACCCTTAACCAAAGATTTCCAGTAAAATTAACTTAACAAGCCATCTTTCCCGGAACATCTTAAAGCCTTACCTTAAATCAAACATTACCAAATTTCCAATGGCTGATAAAATACATACCTATAAAGGTTCCGGCGTAGACGTCAAGGCAGGAGAAAAAATGGTCAACTCCATTAAGGAATTGACTACTCAGACGCACACCCCACAAGTGCTGAATCAAATTGGCGGGTTCGGTGGATTCTTCCGTGCAGATTTTAAATCCTATGAAAAACCCGTACTCGTAAGCAGCGTTGACGGCGTGGGCACAAAGCTGATCGTGGCTTTCCGCATGAAAAAATATGACTCAGTGGGGCAGGACCTTGTCAACCATTGCGTGAATGATATAGCGGTCTGCGGCGCCGAACCTTTGTTTTTCCTGGACTATTTCTCCACCGGAAAACTTGAACAGGAAATGGCTTACAATATCGTTAAAGGGTTCTCCACGGCTTGCAAAGCAAACGGCTGCGCATTGATCGGCGGAGAAACAGCCGAGATGCCGGACATCTACTCCGAAGGGGAATTTGATCTGGCGGGCACGATAGTAGGGGTAGTAGACGAAAATAAAATCTACGACGGAAGCACCGCAAGCAGCGGTGATATTCTTATTGGCTTCCCCAGTAACGGGCTACATACCAACGGCTATTCCCTCGCCAGAAATGTCTTGTTCAGCAAATATGAAGCAACTGACTATGTAGAAGAACTTGAATCCACGCTGGGGGATGCTCTTTTAAAGGTTCATAAATCTTATTTGGCCATTATCCGTGAACTTAAGCAGTTTAAAAGTATACATGGCTTTGCTCATATTACCGGTGGCGGCATTCCCGGAAACACATCCCGTATAATTCCTAAAGGCCTTGAAATAGAAATTAACTGGAATGCGTGGGAACAGCCCGCCATTTTTAAACTTATCCAAAAACTGGGTAATGTGCCCGACGATGATATGAGGGAAAGCCTCAATTTAGGCATCGGACTTGTTGCCGTTGTAGAGAAAGATAAACTTGATGATGTACTGCAATGGGCAATCAAGAACAATGAAACAGTCTATGAAATCGGGAAAGTAAAGTAGGTTTAGTTATTTAAGCAGAATCATTTTTTTGCTCTTAATAACCTCACCGGCCCGCAATCTGTAAATGTAGATGCCGCTTGCATGATTTGATGCATCAAATCTTACGCTGTGCTCTCCTTCACTCTTTAGCCCCGACTCGAGTATTGCCAGACGTTGCCCATGTATGCTATATACCTCCAGAATAACTTCTGCAGGTTCACTTAGGGAATACGTTATTTCTGTAGCAGGGTTGAAGGGGGTGGGATAGTTTTGACTTAATTCAAAACCTACCGGCATACCATCTTCCATTTTCTTCGTCCAGTTGCCGGCCTGTGTAATAATATAACCAGCGGAGCTAGAATAATGTACCTGAACTTATTTATCCACGTTTAACTAATTGCAAGCGACAATCTCACTTGCTTCAGAAAATCGGATACTTTTACAAAAGGATCACCTGGGCCAAGGGTTTCTATGGGTATATAGCCCCGATATCCGGCAGCTTTGATGATATTAAATATTTTATCCAGATCAATATTCTCTGCAATGCTATTAACGTATATCAGCTCTTTCAACTGCCAACTTACGGCCCAGGGAATAGCATCTGCCACTTCCTGGTAAGGGTCGCCCTGTCGGAAGCTACCCGTGTCAAGTATCAGTCCAAACCATTTAGAATCCACCCCCTCCATAAGCTCCCGTGTTTGCACTGCGGTTTTTATGAATGCATTATGGTTTTGTACAGCTACCACTATACCATGCTTACTTCCATAGTCTACGCACTCTTTGATGTCTTTGATCATCCATTCCAGGGTCTGTTCCCGTGTATATTCCTGCATATCATGATGACCGGTAAAGATGCGTAAAATAGGCGCTCCCATTTTAGAAGCTGCCCGGATCCATTGCTTGATCAGCTGGACGTCATGACGACGTTTCTGTTCATCCGGATCGACAAATTCATTTCTTATACCGGTTCCACTAATTGCTAAACCTTTTAGAAACGCTGCACGTTTGAACTCGTACAAATACTCGTCCGACGGTACCTCAGGATAACCGGGAAAATAGTAGCCTGTTGGATCAACTGCATCAAAACCCTGGTCAGAACAAAAATCAAGTAAGTCGAATAGATCCATAGAGCCATCACTTAACGGCTGGTTGAACGAATAAGCATTTAGACTCAACTTAAAATTATACTCTTTACGCAGGTTCTCGTTGCCCTGAGTACCAACACCTTTAGAATGTAACTTCAGACCCAGAGACGAAAGTGCGGTCATGGCTGTTATTGTTTTTAATAGATCACCACGTGTCATAATTTTATTCAATGATACAAATGTTAATATGCTATCAATATATTACCTTCTTTTATTGTATACAAGCTTACCATATATTATATATTCCTGTACTATTGTCCAGAGATTTCTTACTGATAAAAGAGCGAGTTTTTATTACTATTGAGCCCACACTTTGATTAGCCCTATATTTCCCTCAAACAAGCATATGAGGACACTCCCATAATATTTTTTAAATTCTTTATTTTATTATTCAGTTGCAAAATACCTGCTGAAAATGTAACTAATCCAAATAAAATGCATTAGCACGAAAACAATGCTTTGGTATAAATACTATCTTGAGATGGAGCCAATGATTTATAATTGAAGAAATTATTTGATCAGGTAATTTCTTCAATCATTTTATAAACTGCATTCCCGTTAATTTTGTTAAAGAATACCTTTTTTATTTATTTAATCCGTCAATAATGTCTATTGCAATAGTTGGAGCCGGTATTACGGGGTTAACTCTGGCTTTACAATTAAAAAAAGGTGGCCTGGATGTGCGGGTTTATGAAGCATCACCACAGGTAGGCGGGGTTATGACATCCCACAAAAACGACGGCTGGCTTGCTGAAGCTGGTCCGAATTCTATCTTTGAGACATCAACAAGAGTTACCAATCTGATTGACGACTGCAACTTGCGAGGTGAAGTTGTATACGCAAGCCCGGAAGCAAAAAAAAGGTATGTAGTTAAAGATGGGGCACCAGCGATAATTCCGGGATCTGCTAAGCAGTTATTAAAAAGTAAGCTGCTGTCCGCAAAAAGCAAAATCCAGCTCCTAAAAGAGCCTTTTATAAAACCTTATAAAGGTGATGGAGATGAAAGCTTAGCCGATTTTATACGCCGGCGGCTGGGCCAGGAAGTGCTGCAGAACTTCGTCAATCCCTTTGTGGGAGGCATTTATGCAGGTGACCCAGAAAAACTTTCTGTTAAGCATGCTTTTAATAAATTTTATACACTCGAAAAAACATACGGCTCACTAATACGTGGTCAGTTTAAAGCTGCTAAAGATAGGCAGCACCATGAGATCCCCAGAAATAAAGCCCAATCCTTTTCTTTTAAAGATGGCCTACAAAGTTTACCCAAAGCCATTTCTGAAAAACTGGGTAATGATGTTAGAACAGATACCCGAATAATTTCAATTAGCCCGAAAAACAACAAATATGAAATTCAGGCGGAACATAAGGGTCAAAAGGCACTCTATAACCATGACGCCGTAGTCTACTGTGGCGCCGCTCATAGTTTAGATAAAATACATTTCAAAAGTAACGGGCCGACCAGTATCACAGACTTAATCGGCATTACCTACCCCTCAGTAAGTTCAATCACGCTGGGATTTCATAAAGATCAGATACATCATCCTTTAGACGGATTTGGTATCTTGGTGCCTCAAAAGGAAAACTTTAAGGTTCTGGGCACCCAGTTCAACTCCACGGTTTTCCCTAATCGTACTCCGGATACAGATCATGTTTTATTAACTACTTTTGTCGGCGGGGTCCGTTTTCCACAAATGGCTGTAATGAATGATAACGAAATTCTTAATATTACTATGAATGACCTGAATACATTACTAAGTATAAAAGGAGAACCGGCATATATTAGGCAAACACGATGGCCAAAAGCCATACCCCAATATGAAATTGGTTACGGCAAATATTTAACTATTATGGACTCTGTTGAGAAAGAGAACCCTGGCTTCTATTTGGCAGGTAATTATCGAAACGGAATTTCGGTGGGAGATTGCATCAGCAACTCCGTTGCCCTTGCCGATCATATAATTAATAAATTTTCGCACATTAAAACAAAAACATCATGAGAGTAAGTGTTCTGGGTTGCGGTTGGCTAGGATTTGCACTGGCCGAGCAGCTAGTTTCTGAAGAACATCTGGTACATGGATCAACGACTACCAAAGATAAGATACCCTTGCTTGAACCGGCAGGTATTACCCCTTTCTGGCTCACATTAAATCCGGAAATAACAGGTGATGATATTGGTAGTTTCTTAAATACAGACGTCCTGATACTTAATATCCCCCCCGGCAGAAGAAGGGACGATGTTCGAAAGTTTCATGTTGCGCAAATCCATAACCTGATTGGCCATATTGAACAATCAACGATAAAATTTGTTATTTTTGTAAGCTCAACATCAGTATACCCAAAAACCAGTAAGGTAGTTACCGAAGAAGATGCAGGCCTGCCCGAAAGAAGATCCGGCCTGGCTTTGCTGGAAGCCGAACGTTTGTTATTAAATAATGATAATTTTGATACAACGGTACTTCGTTTCGGTGGATTGATTGGCCCCGAACGTCCCCTTGGCCGGTTTCTCGCCGGGAAAAAAAATCTTCCCAATGGACTAGCCCCCGTCAACATGATACACCGCCAAGACTGTATAGACATAATAAAAATTCTGTTAAAGAAAGATATCCGGGGAGAGATCTTTAATGCCTGCTGTGATCAGCATCCATTGCGTAAAGACTTATATCCAAAAGCTGCAGCTTCATTAGGTTTAGAAGCACCTCATTTTCTGGAGAATGATCAAAGCACCAACAAAACAGTGAGCAGCGAAAAACTAAAAACTACTCTCGGATATCATTTTAAGCATGGCCTTTTAGAATAAAAGATAACATATCATAAACCTATCCTAAACTGGCAAGCATATCTTTTGATTCCTTTAAATATTTTTCATCACCCTCTATTTTAGGCTCAAGGGCTACCGCTTTATTTAGCATCTGTTTTGCCTTTTCATCCTCGCCCATATCTTCATAAAACCGGGCAAAATCCAGATAGAATATAATAGTCTCATTATCCAGTGCTATTGCTTTTTTGAAAGCTTTCTCGGCCCTTTCATTACTAGAGTCGGGCAACCCGCCCAGAACCCGAACAGCCGTTCTTTCGGCAAAGTTTAAATTGGAAGCATTATGATGCCATACAGCCAATAAATGCCAGGCTCCTGCATGCTCCGGATTAATTTCAATAGCTTTCTCTCCATGCTCTTTAATTACAGGTGCCAACCTTACCCTTTCACGAGAACTGGAAAAATCGGTAATACGGCCAACCGCTATACTATAAACATAATGCGATTCATCTTTATCGGGATGATGCTCAACAGCAAGTTCACCATATTTTTTTGCCAACTTATAATTTTCATGTTGTTCATCTTCATCTTCAAGTTGAAAACCAATCATATTATACAAAAGGCTTGTTTTGTGCAGCGCTTCATAATGAGTGGGTTCTATTTCAAGAACCTTTAAATAGTCCTCAAGGGCTTCTTCATTCTGCTTATCCACATAGTGAGCCTGTGCCTGATTGACTAATGCCTCTATATCATCCGAATCCTGGGCCATGGTCTCAACTGAAAAGATAAGCAGGAAGATTAGAATGAATGCAATTATACTTCTTTGGTGAAGTATCATAATATTCTAGATTGATTATGTAATTGATTCTACATTTCATAACGCAGAACCTGTCGACAACATTTTCCATTTAATTGCCAAACATCTTCATATTCATCTCCCTGAAATTAGAAGGGACTGTAAATAAATTATCGTCAAGACTTTTTTCATCTAAGGAAGTTACCTCCATTCGCATCTTTTGGTCCTTTCCATTGCTGATTAACAAAAATGGGAAAAAAGTAAAATCCGGCATGACAGATTGATTCACAGCACTCATATTTCCTCCCATACTACGAAAATGAAAAGAGCCAAAATTATCCTCTACCGGCGTCCATACCTCGGTTTCGATACCATCTCCATCCGTATGTAAATACTGATGGCAATTAACATCGGCTATGGTTCTTGTTTTACCAGTTAGCTGAAAATTTCCAGTGTCTTCATCACTATCAATTTCACTCTCCTTTGCAAACGGAATTCTCATATACATGCTAAGCTGATCCATTAAAACTGTCATCTGATCAGCTTCAGAGTCTATTAGCACCACGGCATTGCCACCTAATTGTTCTATAGCAACTTCAATTCGCGCTTTGTTGCTTTTCATGAAATAGGTAAGATTCTGTCTCTCACCATCAGCTTCCAATTTGTAAGTTATCGCACCTTCAAATTGCTGGGCTGATACTTGCCGGACGGATAAAAGACAATAGCATACACCCATCAGCAGTATTAATGTGCGGCAAACGGTATTTATATAAATCAAATTCATAGATGCAAGAATTTCGTAATGATAATTTAATACAAATACGAAATAAAACAGCTAATAATAAAATTAAAATACATTCATTAATTAGACATTGCTTTGCAAATGGCGTCAGTATAAGTCATGGTATTGCCTCGTCCGCCTAAATCACCAGTCCTAACTGCATCATTCGGCAGCACTTCATGAATAGCCTTTAATATTCTATCAGCAATTTTGAATTCCTCAACATGCCTCATCATCATTATAGCCGAGAATAACAAAGCCGTAGGATTAGCAATGCCTTGTCCGGCAATATCCGGTGCCGATCCATGAACGGCTTCAAACATGGCATGAGCGTCTCCAATATTAGCCGAACCTGTTACACCAAGTCCTCCTACAAGTCCGGAAGCCAGATCTGAAAGGATATCTCCAAAAAGATTTGTCGTAACAATGATATCAAATTGGTGAGGGTTTAATACCATTTGCATGGCAGTATTATCCACGATCATATCACCAAATTCAACTGTTGGATAATCACGTGCAACTTCATATCCAATTTCTAAAAATAGCCCGGTGGTATATTTTAAAATATTGGCTTTATGCACTAGTGTGATTTTTTTTCTTCTATGCTTAATGGCATATTCAAAAGCCGATCGAATAATACGTTCACTGGCAGAACGGGTTACTACGGCAATGGTTTCAGCATGATTTTCATCACCATCAACATATCTTTCCTGGCCGATATACATGCCCTGGGTGTTTTCCCTAAACGTGATCAGATCAACGCCTGTAAAAGGGCTCCTGACGCCGGGAAGCGTTTTGGCAGGGCGTATATTGCAGTACAGTTCAAACTTCTGCCTCAAACTAACATTAACTGAGCGAAAACCTTTACCAACCGGAGTGGCCAGGGGGCCTTTTAAAGCAACCTTGTATTTATCGATAAGATCAACTGTTTTTTTCGGTAAAGGCTCGCCTGTTTCTTCAAATGCCCCCATTCCTGCCTGTGCTTCGATCCAATTAATTTCCGCACCGGCAGAATTAAGTACTTTAATTACAGAGTCTGTTATTTCCGGTCCTATTCCATCGCCCCTAATTAAAACAATATTATGCATACTCACACCCTCTAATTGAAATTTCTGCCTCATCCTAAGATAGACAAATAATCATCCCCTCACAGGGTATAAACTTAAGCTCGCTACGAGGCTCTCTGATGTTCAACTTTTTTGCCGGAGGTTATATCCTTTATCAAATAACCTGTCAATGATGAAAACCCACCAACCAATGCCCCCAGCAAAGCTGTTACAAAAATGACAAATAACCCATTTGGCAAATCCATCATAACGGCAATCCTATTTGATAAAATTCCTTCATTTACATAATGAATATATCCGGCAATGATCAGCCAAAGCAAACCAATACCCGCGAACCCTGATATAAAAGCATGCATACCATTTTTACCGAGAAGTATGCTAACAACTGCAGAGGCTAGTGCTATTGTCCACCAAGGCATAAAAAACTGTAACACCAGTGCTAGCGCTAATATATAAAGCCATGCCAGTTTATGATGATTATCCATTTTTTATTACTCCTCATCAATAATTGAAGCGGCCACAACATTGGCGATCAGGGAACGTAATCGAACAACGCTTCCCGAATCATTGGGGTGAACACGATTCGTTAACAGAATTACAGCAGTATCGGTATCGGGATCAAGAATAACAGAAGTTCCTGTATATCCGGTGTGCCCATAGGTATTTTTTCCAAATAAATCGCCTTGATTAGATGAAAATGCTGAATTTAAATCCCAGCCAAGCCCCCTGCCGAATTGGCCAAGTTTATCCGGTATTCCGGTCATTTTATTGACTGCCGCCGGACTCAATATGCGCCTATCATCATGGATACCGTTATTCAGCATCATATTAGCAAAAACTGCCATATCGTCGGCAGATGAAAAAAGCCCGGCATTGCCTGAGATGCCGCTCATCAGAATATTGGCCAGTGGGTCATGAACATTTCCAATCAACATCATGTCATCTTCCTGCATCTGGGTAGGTGCTATTGTTGCCATCATATTTTCACCGGGTGTGAATGTAGTGTTATGCATGCCCAACGGAAGAAAGATGTTATTCTGTGTAAAGGTGTGCAAAGACTCGCCAGTCACTGATTCAATAATTCTTTGCAGAGTAATAAAGCTGGGGCAACTGTACATGAAGTTGGTTCCCGGCTCACTGTGGCGTTCTACAGTTGAGAAATAATGCAATAGTGAATCTGCCGAAGCATTGCCAAATCTGCTTGAGAGCTGGGCAACGGGGGCATAAGAAGGCAAGCCCGCCGAATGCGTTAGGAGATGAAGGATCTTTGCATTTTCACGGTTTTTTTCATCTTCCCAAGCCCTAAAGCCAGGAATAAATTTGGATATAGGATCGTTGAGAGTGATTAATCCCCGATCCAGCAAAATCATCAGGGAAGTTGCCGTGGCGACAGGCTTTGTAATAGAAGCCATATCAAATATTGTAGTGGCTTTCATTTCCTGAGCATTTGGATGAATTTGTTTCATCCCATAGGCTTTACGGTAAGCTATTTTGCCCTTGCGCATCACAACAAGTACAGCCCCGGGCGTCTCTTCGTCTTCAATGGCCTGTTCGACCAGTGCGTCCACCCGTGATAAATGCCGTGAGTCCATCCCAACTTCCAGAGGTGAAACCACAGGTAAATTTTGAGCCTGCACAGAACTACATACAAGTGAAAATAAAAGTAATGCCAGAAAGTGCTTCATAAAGATTGCGTTATATATGATGCAATTAACCACTTATTGGTTAATAAATGTATTAAGAAAAACATAATTTTGCGCGTTTTGTTGTCTAAAGTCTGTTGTATTATTAAAAATCAATAACCTCATCTGAGGGATGCCAGCTTTTCACCTGGACCTTGTTGATAAAAAGCTGTACAAAGTCCTGACCAAGTCCATACCAACTCCTACTAAAGCCCGGCTGGTAGTAGGAGATGTATAGGAGTTGGGTGGGGAGTAATGAATAGCAGAATAAACTATGCCAAAATTGACAGCCCTTGTCGTTTCTGTCATATAAAACTGACAAATTTCCCCTGCTGGTTTTTGGAAAAAGTCATTTTTGACAGGTAACTAACTCTTTTAAACCGTTGGCATAGGTTTTGCTTTATTAAAATTAGCATTACAAAATTAAACCAATAAAAAATATGAGGAGTTAACTATCATGACACTTGTTAAATTCAGATCAGACGCAGACTATCCTGCCATTCCCCGACATTTTAATGAGGCTGTAGATAAGTTTTTTAAAGATTCTCTAACCATGGGTAATCATACCGGATTTACTCCAAGCACCGATATAGCCGAAGATGAAAAGCAGTTTATTATACAGCTTGCAATACCAGGAATAAATAAAGATGATATAGATATTAATATCAATAATCGCACGTTGACCATTAGCGGTGAGCGCAGGCATAAAAAAGAAGACAAAAGTGTGAAATATCATCTTATAGAAAGCAGGTTTGGTAAGTTTGAAAGAAGTTTTACATTACCTGATAATGTAGAACTTGATTCTGTCGATGCAAAATATGAAGATGGTTTGCTGAAAGTATCGGTCCAAAAGAGTGAAAATAAACAAATCAAGCAGATAAAGGTGAAATAAACCGCCGATGCAGAAACTGTATTGCCGAATTTTCATTATCCGCAATACAGTTTTTTTTATAACTTTTAAGGAAAAGACGTAGGACATGCCAACAGCAGAATATGATTGTTTTTTTTCGTCACATTTTTTATTTGTGCCTGACTCAACTGGTTTGCAATAAAACGTTTCAGACCAAGTTTTTAGAATGAACCAGCAAATTTTTTGTTGGGGAAAACATGTTAATATCAATTTATTCGAGGTAATTCATTATGCGCCAAAATTATCCAAAGTTTATGACGGCTCTTTCTGTTGTTCTTTTAGTTATCCTTTTAGGATATCCCAATGCCTTTAATAGCTTAAATGAGGTCAGTACGTACTCGTACGAGAACAAGGTATTAGAAACTGAGAGACAAGATGCTCAGGATCGGCCCATAAA
The DNA here is from genome assembly GCA_040878085.1 of Balneolales bacterium. Lineage (GTDB taxonomy): Bacteria > Bacteroidota > Rhodothermia > Balneolales > Natronogracilivirgulaceae > JBBDMU01. The sequence goes on along the minus strand of JBBDMU010000007.1, from coordinate 18,298 downwards.
TAATTTAAGTGATTTAAATAATGCATTAGTGGATATTGCATCTAGTTCCACGCAGGCCGTAGTGACAGTACGCACCGAACAGACGGTTACCAGGAATCAGAGAAATCCGATGGATATGTTCCGGGAGTTCTTTGGAGAGCCTGGCAATGGAGGTGGGCAGCAACGAGAACAGGAATACAGGCGGGAAGGGTTAGGATCCGGAGTTATTGTTTCACAAGATGGTTATATCCTAACTAATAATCATGTAATTGCCAATGCTGAAACCATTTATGTAGGCCTTGAGAATGGCGATTCCATGGAAGCTGAGATTGTCGGTACCGATCCTGAATCGGATATAGCCGTATTGCGTGTCGACGCAGAAAACTTGCCCTATTTGACTTTTGGTGATAGTGAGAACCTGCGGCCCGGGGAAATGGTATTAGCTATTGGCAGCCCGTTAAGTGAAGGTTTGGCGCACTCGGTTAGCCAGGGAATAGTTAGCGCAACAGGCCGGGGCCTGGGATTAATGCAGTTTGAAAATTTCATTCAGACTGATGCGGCCATTAACCGTGGAAATTCTGGAGGACCATTAATTAATATGAACGGAGAGATAATAGGAATAAATACCGCCATTGCCTCACAATCGGGAGGATTCCAGGGTGTTGGTTTTGCTATTCCGAGCAATATCGCAAGCAGAAATATGGAATCTATAATTGAGGAAGGTACGGTTGTTAGAGGCTTCATAGGAATAGAATATGCCCCGGTGACGGAAGAAATCGCCAATGCATTTGACCTCGAAGAAACTGGCGGCATTTTGGTTAATGATGTAACCGAGGAGGGGCCCGCAACAGAGGCCGGTCTTCAAAGTGGTGATGTAATTACCGAGATAAACGGTGAACCTATCGAAAACCCCCGGGAATTTCCTTTCACTGTTGGTAATATGCGGCCGGGTGATGAAGTCACTTTGACTTATATTCGTGATGGAGAAACTAATACTGTTGATATAACGCTTGGCCGGAGGCCTTCTAATGGCGAATCCGAAGAAGATGAAGGAACCGGGACATCTGTTGAGGAGGTAACAGGGTTTTCTATTACGGAACTTACCCGTGATCTTGCTGAAAACTTGCAAGTCAATCCCAATCTTGACGGTGTTGTCGTTGAAAATATTGATCAAAGAAGCGATGCCTATAGGAATAATCTCAGGCAGGGTGATGTCATAATTGCCGTGAACCGTACTGCGGTTTCATCACCATCTGAATTCAATGAGATTGTCTCGAATCATCCGGCCGGTGAAGTTCTGTTATTACAGGTAGTTCGGCAAGGTACGAGGTTCTTTGTAGCTTTTGAGCCAAGAATGTAGACCTGAAACAACAAGGCTGGCAAAAGCATTGAACTTCTGGTAAAAAAGAAAGGGTAAAAAGGCTATATTGTTTTTTTACCCTTTCTTTTTTTCTGTAACCAGATCAAGGTAAAACAATACCTACATGGAATATAAAGACTACTATAAAACTCTGGGCATTAGTAAAACGGCTACCCAGGATGAAATTAAAAAGGCCTATCGTAAACTTGCGGCAAAGTATCACCCCGATGTAAATCCGGATGATAAGAAGGCGGCAGCAAAGTTTAAAGAAGTTGCCGAATCATACGAAGTGCTAAAAAACCCTGAAGACCGAAAGATGTACGATCAGATGGGTTCCGATTGGAAGCAATACAAACGTGCCGGGGGTCAGGCACAGGATTATAATTGGCAGGAATGGTCGCAGCAGCGGGGCGGCCCCCGGCAACGGCAAAGAACCTATTCGTACCAGGGCAGCCCTGGATTTGAAGATCAGTTTGGTGGGGAAAGCCCGTTTTCTGATTTTTTCGAATCCTTTTTCGGAGGCGGCGGCATGGGTATGGGCCGAGAACCCGGCAGAGCCCGGCAAAGGGCACCGCAAAAGGGCCGTGATTTGAATGCTGAACTAGATATAACTCTTGACGATGCTTATCATGGAAGTGAGAAATCTTTCATGTTAAACGGAAAGCGTTATAAAATTAAAGTGCCGCCGGGTATAGAAAGCGGAAAACGCCTCAAACTAAAAGGCAAAGGGGAACCATCCCCTGCTATGGGCGCTTCCGGAGATTTATTTATTAAGCTCAACATCGTGCTGCACCCTACCTTTCGCCGTGACGGTGATAATCTGCATGTTGATCTTCCGATTGAGTTATATACAGCCGTTTTAGGGGGTACTGTCAATGTACCTACCCTGGATGAACAGTTTAATATAAAAATACCACCCGAAACCCAACCAGGCAAAACGCTCCGGCTCAGTGGCCGGGGGATGCCCAATTTCAAAAGCCCCAAACAGCGCGGCAACCTTTACGTAAAGTTAAATGTTCACATACCCGAAAAACTGACTCCAAAAGAAAAGAAACTATTCGAACAGCTCTCAAAAATGCGAAAATAGAGACATCCTTTTGGAGGCTTAAATTTAGGGACTTATTGCTTTCTCAACTTACTTTCTTTCCATTCTTTAGCAATCAGGAAAGCCATTTCCAGGCTCTGTTGGTAGTTAAGGCGCGGGTCACAATAACTTTTGTAATTGGATTTTAAGCCAGCTGCATTTAAACCACGGGCCCCACCAATACATTCGGTCACATTATCGCCGGTAAGTTCAAGATGAACACCACCCAGATTGGTGCCTTCGGCTCTATGGATGGCAAAGGTTTGCTTTATCTCTTCCAGGATATCATCAAAATTCCGGGTCTTGATCTTATCGTCTGTCGAGAATGTGTTTCCATGCATAGGGTCACAACTCCAGACAACAGAATTGCCGGCGGCCTTTACTTTGCGAATCAGTTCCGGAAGGTATTTATCGACATTACCTTTACCCATACGGGTGATGATTGTGATTTTACCCTCTTTACGCTCCGGGTTGAGAATATCAATGAGTTCAATTATTTCATCTACATCATACGGTGGACCAACCTTGAGCCCAACAGGATTTTGGATTCCCCTGAAATATTCAACATGTGCCCCTTTAGGGTCGCGTGTACGATTGCCCAACCATGGCATGTGGGTGCTCAAATTGTACCAGCCTTCATGATGAGGAACTTTTCTGGTTTGAGCCGAATCATAATAAAGGTTAAGCGCTTCGTGTGATGTGAACATTTGAACTTTTTGCAACATCGGCATTGCACTGCTTGAAATACTTTCAACAAAACGTACAGCATTGGTTATAGAGTTAACCATTGATTCATACTCTTTGTAATATTTATTTTTGCGCATAAAATCCAGTTCCCAGAACTCAGGGTGATGCAAATCTGCAAAGCCCCCGCCTTCGGTAAGTGAACGGATAAAATTCAAGGTCATGGCTGATTTCTGATAACCTTCCAGCAATCTACCTGAATCCGGTAGTCTTGCTTCCCCATTCTGATCGAATGCATTAATAAGATCACCACGATATGTTGGAATTTCCAACTCACCGACGCGCTCATGGTTGTTTGACCGTGGTTTGGCATACTGCCCGGCAATGCGGCCAACCCTGATAACGGGGATTCCCATCTCATGAATTAAAATAAAACTAGTTTGAAGCAGTACCTTAATTAAACCAACGATTTGTGGAGAATTGCAGTTATCAAAAGTCTCAGCACAATCACCGCCCTGGATCAAAAAAGCTTCGCCTCGCGAAGCGGCCGCAAGTTGAGTGCTTAAATCCTCAACTTCCCAGGAGGTAATCAAGGGGGGATAAGTTTTAAGTTCTTCAACGTTTCTCTGCAGAGCCTCACGATCAGGATATTCAGGAAGCTGATTAATAGGGTAATGTTGCCAGGTCTTCGGTGACCATGGGTCGATGACTTTCGCTGCTTTTTCCATTTTTAAATTTATCAGTTTATGTATGACTGATTCCAGTGTTAGTTATTAAAATAATTATAGTTTATGCAAAAAAAAACGGCTGCTCAAACACGTTGAACAGCCGCCTGACGTGTATTTGAAAAAGATTAATTTCGATAGAATATACCAGAATTTCCGCCTATAAACACCCAGTCGTTAAATGCTGCTATGGAATATACGGCATTTTCAGCCCAACCTGATAATTTCCAGCTGCGACCGTTGTTGCTGCTGGAATAAACGCCCTCACGAGTTCCGGCATACATAGTACCTCTGCTATAGGCTAGATCATAAATTTCTCTATTATTTAATCCATCGCCTATATCTGTCCAGGTGTCTCCGTCAGTGCGGGAATGGTAAATACCATCCTGAGTGCCTACATAAATACCGTTAGCATTGGCAATAATAGAATTGGCTCTAACATTGGAGAAATTTGTATTTAAACGTCTCCAGGTATCACCGTTATCAGACGATTGAAACACCCCGTTATTAATCCCGGCAAATATATTACCATCATTCGATGCTAAAGAAATACCAAACGGAAGGGGAATGCCTTCATTGTTTATTGTCCAGGTATTGCCGAGATCGGTTGAGCGGAAAATTCCATCTGTAAGGTTTAAGGCAAAAAGAGTTCCCTCTACAGCATGTATTGATTGAATACTTACGCCGTTAAGTTCTGAATCCAGCAGCGACCAGTCCTTTCCGTCATTAGTTGACTGATAAATCCCTTCTTTAGACGCTGCAAAAGCAAGCCCGTCTGTTAGAGCGAAATCATATACAGTAATATTATCCAAGTTGGTTTGTTCCCAGTTTTGAGCGTTATCGGCAGAATAGTACACTCCATTTTTTAAAGTTCCTGCTAAAAGATTACCTTGACCAGTTACCGTCAAAGCCCATACAGACCCTCCAAATGCACCATTTGTATTTATCCAGTCATTGTTTTGAAAAGTGCCGGAACCTTGAAAAAGAACTGCTGAAATTAGAATAATCAGCATATAATAACTATTTTTCATACTTCTACTTTGCTTACTATAGCTGAACAGGAATAGGGGTTAATAATAAATTTCTTTCTTAGAATACAGTCATTCAATTCTAAGAAACATGACACCGTTAAGCAAATAATATTTTATTGTATTAATGCATCATTTGGTTTTTAAAAGCAATTAATGGCCACGAAGCTTTATAATAATGCTCCTATAGGCAAGGAACTTATTAATTTTTCGTTATCCTTAATTGTCTGCATCAATTATTACAAATATACCCTTTTTAAAAATTACTAATAGCATATAACGTATTGCGATCATCCATCACCATCCGCGGAGCCAGAGAACACAACCTCAAAAACATTGACATCGACATCCCCAGAGATCAGTTTGTCGTGATCACCGGATTATCTGGTTCCGGAAAATCTTCGCTGGCATTCGATACCATTTATGCCGAAGGGCAACGCCGATTTATGGAATCACTTTCAGCATATGCCAGACAGTTCCTGGGTATGATGGAACGACCCGATGTTGATTTTATCGACGGGTTGTCACCGGTTATATCCATAGATCAAAAAACAACTAACCGGAATCCACGCTCTACCGTAGGCACTGCAACCGAAATTTATGACTACCTGCGCCTGCTTTACGCCAGGGTTGGGGTACCTTATTCATGGAAGACCGGTAGACCCATGAAAAAACAAAGCGCCGAGGAAGTTGTTGAATCCATATTGAAACTCGAAGATGGTACCAGGGTCTATTGTTTGGCACCCCTTGTTCGCGGCCGGAAAGGACATTACCGCGACCTTTTTGAGCAAACCCTTAAGCAAGGCTTTATTCGGGTTCGAATTGACGGGGAGTTTCGGGAGATTGAAAAAGGCATGCAGGTAGATCGTTATAAGACCCACGATATCGAAGTGGTTGTTGATCGTTTTGTAATCAGCGAGAAAAGCCGGGGAAGAATTGCCCAAAGTGTGGAAATGGCTCTTGAAATGGCCGATGGCACTGTAATTCTTAGTGTACAAGGAGATGAGTCTGAAGACAACAGAGATTTGCTGTTTTCCCAAAAGCTCTTTGATGCAGAAAGCGGAATAGCCTACGATGATCCGGCACCTAATCTATTCTCCTTTAACTCTCCCTATGGCGCCTGTGCAAAATGTTCTGGTTTAGGATATAGTTATGATGCCGATCCCGATTTGATTATTCCCAATCAGGAACTGAGCATCAATGAGGGGGGCATCCGTTATCTGGGTAAACCCCGTGATATCTTTATTTTTAAACAGGTTCAGGCCCTTTTAAAAGATTTCGATGCCGATTTCGATACTCCGGTAAAAGAATATCCGATTGAACTGATAAATATGCTGATGGAAGGCAGCGGCGATCGCCTTTTTGATGTTAGTTATGATTTCAGGGACACCAGCGTTACCTATAAGCATGTTTTTCCCGGATTAAAATCATTAATTCGTGATCAGTATGCGGAAAGTAAGTCTGGCAAACGGCAGGAAAGTGCCAAGTCTTTTATGCAACAGACTAATTGCCCATTGTGTAAGGGTGGCAGGCTTAATAAAGAGGCTTTAGCTTATAGAGTGGGTGGTTATTCAATAGACCAGTTGGTTGCGATGGATATAAAAACCCTCCGCGAGACCGTCTATAAATTTGACCTCACAGAACGCCAAATGCTCATTGGCAGCCAGGTGCTAAAAGAAATCAGAGACCGCATCGATTTTTTAATGAATGTGGGGCTTACTTACCTGAATATCAATCGAGAGTCGCGCACCCTGAGCGGTGGTGAAGCTCAAAGAATCAGGCTTGCCACACAGATAGGAACTCAGCTTGTCGGTGTACTTTATGTACTTGACGAACCTAGCATTGGTCTTCATCAGCGCGATAATATAAAGCTCATCCGATCACTTGAGATGCTGCGTGACCTTGGTAATAGCGTGCTTGTTGTAGAGCATGATCGTGAAACAATAGAACATGCTGATTTTGTAGTGGATATGGGACCGGGAGCCGGTATAAATGGTGGCTATATTGTGACCTCAGGCAAACCGGATGAACTTGATAAAGAATCTGCCACGGCAAAATATCTCAACTATTCAGTTTCCATACCATTTGGTGAAAACAGGAGTACCGGCAACGGTAAATCATTAACTTTAAAAGGGGCCCGCGGACATAATTTAAAATCCGTTGATTATACCGTTCCATTAGGAACCTTTACATGTGTTACCGGCGTAAGCGGGGGAGGGAAAAGCTCTTTAATCAACCAAACCCTGGTTCCCATATTGAGCTCTCACTTTCATAAAGCAAAAAGTGTACCACTGCCATATAATACTATTGAGGGGCTGGATAACCTGAATAAAATTATATCTATTGATCAAAGCCCCATCGGGCGAACGCCGCGATCTAATCCCGGTACCTATACAAAAGTCTTTGATTACATTCGTCAACTTTTCGCCGAGCTACCGGAAGCGAAAATCCGTGGTTATGGGGGTGGCAGGTTTTCATTTAATGTTAAAGGAGGACGCTGTGAAGAATGCAAAGGCGACGGAGTAAGGAAAATCGAAATGAATTTTCTGCCGGATGTTTACGTAACCTGTGAAGTATGCAAAGGTGACCGTTATAACCGCGATACCCTTGAAGTTCATTATAAAGGGAAAAATATATCGGATGTTCTGAAGATGCCTATCAATGAAGGCCTGGAATTTTTTGATGCCGTACCACGCATTAAGCGGGTCATGGAAACGCTCGATGCCGTCGGGCTGGGGTATCTTACCATTGGGCAGAGTAGTGTGACCCTTTCAGGCGGGGAGGCCCAGAGAATAAAGCTGGCACGCGAGCTTTCAAAAATGGGTACCGGAGACACCCTCTATATTATGGACGAACCTACAACCGGCCTTCATTTCGATGATGTTAAAATGCTCGTCAGCGTCATCCGCAAACTCGTAGACAAGGGGAACACCGTTATTGTAATTGAGCACAACCTCGACCTTGTGAAGGCCTCTGACTGGGTTACTGACATTGGTCCCGAAGGCGGAGTTGAAGGTGGACAAATAATAGCTGAGGGAACACCGGAAGAAGTAGCTGAAATCAGGGAAAGCTACACCGGGAACTTCTTAAAGGAAGAATTGGAGAAATCAGCCCAGATGGCTGTTGGAAGTAATGAAAATAAATAGCAGTTATTCGGCAATACAGTATTAATTCTTATATTGTGTGGTTTAGTATTTCCCTTTAACTTGGGCGAATACTTTTAATTCCTTGAGACCCGGTAACCCCAATATCTTTTCATAACTTTTATGTCATTCTTCTCCCTGACCATTATAGCGTCTGTAGTTATCGCATTTACTCTCCTGCTATTTGGGGTTTACTTTTACGTAAAACGGCAGGTTGGGGCCTTACCTTTTAACCAGCCTGAAACACGAAATCTTTCTGAAAAAGCCAGGAAAAAAGTTATATGTGTTGGTGACAGTATAACCCAGGGAACCCGAAGTTTTGATTATGTGCGTCATCTATCAGATAAAAATTCTGGCGTTACCTTTATAAATGCCGGTTACAGTAATGATCTTGCCTGGAATGTTCTTCAGAGGCTAGACCCTGTAATCAGCCTTCAACCTGATTTCATTACCCTTTTAATTGGTTCTTTTGAAGTTGATGCCATTCTAACCAAGAAAAATAACAAAAGATATGTGAAGACAAATGGTTTACCGCAACCGCCATCGCCTGATTGGTTTAAGGAAAATTTGGAGCTTATCTTACAAAAGCTTCTTGTGGAAACTACAGCGAAACTTGCATTAATATCTCCGCCCCTGGTCGGTGAGGATCTGAATGAAGACAGCAATTACTGGACAGCTGAGTATTCAGCCATTATCAAAACAGTTGCCCATGAGTATGGTGTTGCATATCTGCCGCTAAATGAACGGGAAAGGGAACTATTGCATTCTCTGAATCATAGTAGCCGATGCTCGTATAAAAAAGGCAGACGGTTATATCGTAAGGCTGCTTTTAACCGATACGTGCTTGGCAAGAGTTGGGATAATATCTCCAAAAAGAATGGCTTTCTTCTTACCCCGGATCTGCTTCACAAGAACAGCAAAGGTGGCAAGATCATAGTTCACTTGATTGAGAAATTCGTTTCTCGTGTTGATGATAAGCAAGAAAATGTGGAAGCTAAAGTTTTAGGATAAAGCCTTACTTCCAAATTTTAACGTCGAACAGCCCATCAGAATTCGCAGAGCCTCTAAACATGCCGGGAGAACTAAAGGGCATGGAAATAGATCCGTCTTTCCCTACAGCAATAATGCCACCTTCACCCGGTTCCAACTTTTCATAGATGACATGATTGGCGGCTTCATCCAACGTGGAGCCTTTATATTCCATAATAGCAGTAATCTGATAAGCTACAGCATTTCTTATAAATTCTTCCCCGACGCCGGTAGCTGAAACAGCTGCGGTATTATTATCGGCATATGTACCAGCCCCTGCAATGGGAGAATCACCGATGCGCCCGGTTTCTTTGTTGGTCATGCCACCGGTTGAGGTTGCAGCCGCTAAATTTCCGTGTTCATCAAGAGCAACCGCGCCAACCGTTCCCATTTTATCTTCATCAAAATCACGGGTGGTTGGTTTTAATTCTTTCCCGGAATGATCCAGAAGTAACGCATTTTGCTCCCGGGCCCTTAATAATTGATTATAACGGCGTTCGGTGTCAAAATAGGATTCATCAACGCGCTCTACATCCGTACCATCGGCGAAACGTTCAGCTCCGTCAGCGGCAAAAAGTACATGACTTGATTCTTCCATTACTTTTCTGGCTAATATAATTGGATTTTTTATAGTACGCACCCCGGCTACGGCACCCGTTTCCAAATTACTGCCATCCATTATAGAAGCGTCCAACTCATGACCACCCTCGCTATTATAAACGGCGCCCTTGCCTGCATTAAATTTGGGATCATCTTCCATCTGTTGAACTGCGGCAACAACTGCATCCAAACTACTTCCACCGTCTTTTAAAATATCCTCACCTAAACGTAAAGCAACAGATAACGATTTTAGGTAAGCGTCTCTGACATCATCATCTATATCTTTTGATATAACACCCGCACCGGCGTGAATGGCAATAGAATATTTTTTCTGATCAGTCTGCATAGCATTTTCGTCATTGAAAGTTGAGCAAGCGAAAGCAAGCAAATATAGAACGCAGATTGCCATAGTTTTAGTAATTAATAGCATAACATGTTGTGCTTACAAGGTGAAATCAAGACTATAAAAGTTATATAACACAGGCTTTTTTACTTTACTATCAGCAATATGAGAAGAGCTGATTACTCTAACTTCAATCTATGGAAATGGGGAGTTCAATTCTAAATGTAGTACCCATTCCGGGAGAGGATTTAAAAACGTAAACTTCACCTTTATGATACTCCTCAACAATACGCTTGGTTAATGTTAAACCAAGTCCCCACCCGCGTTTTTTTGTGCTAAAGCCAGGGGTAAATACCTCATTATAAATTTTTTTCTCCATCCCACGGCCGGTATCAGTAATATCAATGATTGCAAGATCTTCAAACTGCCTGGATTCGATTCTTACCATCGGATTTTCCTGATCCGGTTCTATTGCATCCATCGCATTTTTTATCAGGTTTTCGATAGCCCATGCAAATAGTACAGCATTCAGTTCCACGCGGACATCATTTTGATTATTTACCTTAAACGATACATTTTTGCCCAACTGAGGCAAACGCCGTTCCAGGTATGAACTGACATCATCAATAACCGTAGCAATACGCTGGGTTTTTAACTTTGGCTCTGATCCTATTTGATTGAACCTTTCCGCTACACTTTCAACACGATTCAAATCATTGGTTAATTCATGAATAATGCTGAGTGATGCATCATCATTTGTCTGATCTTTAAGCAATTCTACCCAACCATATAAGCTGGAAAGAGGGGTGCCTAACTGATGAGCTGCTTCTTTGGCCATGCCTACCCAAAGGTTTGACTGTTCGGTTCTCTTTATGCTGCTCAAACTTAAATAGCCGATACCCAGGAATAAAGCAAGTAATCCAAATTGGATATATGGGAAAAACCGAAGCGTGCGAACCACTCCGCTCTCACCGTAATAAATACGGTGTTGTTCATTAAAGTTTTGAGACCCCACGGTGATGTAGATGGGGGGATTTAAACCTTGGAATTCAGTTATCAGTGATTCACCAATTTCCCGATTATCAGCATTCCGATGATGCAGTATTTCCAGTTCTTCGTCAACAACAATGGAAGGTATTTCGAAACGGTTTTTAATGATCAATTCAGATGCCACAAAATCCAATGCGGAATTAGCCAAATCAGATTCAGCTCTATTCAGGACCCTCGCCCACCGCAGTTTCTGAGATCTGCTCAGATTAGGGTTAGCTTCCATTTCAGTAACAAGGCCGTTAATATCATTCCTGGTATCGCTATGATGAGGCACACTTATATAATTCATAGCTTTAGCCCAAAGTTCGACGCTTGACCGCTCTTTTTCACGGATACTGTCGATTAGGTACTGAGTGTACAGAACAGACCCACCTGCTGTAATCAGCAAAAATAAAATGAGGGTAATTTTTATTTTTGTAGAAGAAAAAGACATGGGCGTTTAGGCTAAGGTATAAGGGTATAGTGGCATAAGGTAATAAGATGTTAACCTTATTACCTAGTTCTTATACGCAGAAAAACAGAATAAATTAAGTGCCAAGATGAATTTTAACCTTAATTTAAAAAATTGGCAGGCGATACTATACGGTACAGTTGGCTTAACACCTAATACGTTGACTCAAAAAACTGCTAGAGGCTGATTTAAAAGGCTGTTACGGCAAAGCGTCCACGCCTTGCCGAATTTGCACACATGCATCCTGAGTGCATTCCCACGAGGCGTAGACGCCTCGCGGAGCAGTTTTGGAGCTTTTTGATACAGTATCGAGCAGTTTTAAACCTTTTGAGACAGTATCAAGCAGTTTCTGACCATTTAGATACAAACTCAATTAATCAAAACCCAATTACGCAGATGCTTTTCTCTTCTCGTATACCGGAGGTGAGTTTGACTCAATGGTATCCTTTGTAATGATACAGCGTTTTATATTTCTCATGGTTGGCAAGGTAAACATGATATCCAACATGCTGCGTTCCATAATAGAACGCAGACCTCGGGCTCCGGTTTTACGCTTCAGGGCTTGCTTAACTATCAGTTTAAGTGCATCGTCTTTTATAACCAACTCAACGCCCTCCATTTCAAACAGTTTTGTATACTGTTTGACTAATGCATTTTTAGGCTTAAGCAATATTTCAACAAGAGCTTCTTCAGAAAGCTCCATCAGACCGGAAATAATAGGCATACGACCAATTAATTCCGGTATCAAGCCAAACTTTTGGAGGTCTTCCGGTTCAACATGAGTAAATATATCGGGGTCATTTTTATCATACTTTACTGACTGAGCAGCATTAAAACCCATATTACTTGTGGAGAGCCGCCGGGAAATAACATCAGCCAATCCTTCAAAAGCACCGCCGCAAACAAAAAGTATGTTTTTAGTATCGATGTTGATAAAGCTTTGTTCCGGATGCTTACGTCCGCCTTTGGGGGGCACGTTGGCTACTGTTCCCTCAAGAATTTTCAGCAGAGCTTGTTGAACGCCCTCACCTGATACATCCCGGGTAATTGAAGGGTTATCTCCTTTTCTTGCAACTTTATCAACTTCATCTATATAAACAATACCACGTTCTGCGCGTTCAACATCATAATCGGCAGCCTGTAATAAATTAGACAGTATGCTTTCTACATCTTCGCCCACATAACCGGCCTCGGTAAGGGCCGTAGCATCGGCGATACAAAACGGTACATCTACAACTTTGGCAAGTGTTTTGGCAAGTAATGTTTTGCCTGAACCCGTCGGGCCTAATAATACAATATTGCTTTTTTCGATTTCAGGTGAATCGCCATTACCATTTTCGGGATCATGGTTGACCCGTTTGTAATGATTATACACCGCTACCGATAGCGTTTTTTTTGCGACATCCTGGCCAATAACGTATTCATCTAATTTTCCCATAATCTCAATGGGCTTCATCAAATCTTTTTGGCTGGTTTTCTTGCGGCTGCTACGGTTTGAGAGATCACTCTTTACAATACCAGAGGCATCTGCTACACATCGGTCACAAATATACACATCCGGACCGGCAACCATACTTTCAACTTCATCGCTTTTACGACCACAAAATGTGCATCGAATATTCGTCTTGCTCATATCAGGGTATATTCTGATTTAGGGTTTTTTTTCAGTACGTTCGAGAATTTTATCCACTAAGCCGTAAGATTTTGATTCTTCGGCATCCATCCATTTGTTACGGTCTGAATCGCGCATTATTTCTTCGAGTGTTTTTCCTGCATGTTTGGCAATGATTCCACTCAGGCTTTTCTTGATGCGCAAGATTTCACGAGCTTCTATTTCAATATCACTGGCTTGCCCCTGAACACCACCCAAAGGCTGGTGAATCATTACACGGGCATTAGGAAGAACCGATCTTTTACCAGGCGCGCCGGCCGTAAGTAATACAGCTCCCATAGAAGCCGCCATACCAATGCATGTGGTGGCAACATCACATTTTATATACTGCATGGTATCATAAATAGCCATGCCCGCTGAGACAACACCACCCGGGCTGTTTATATAGAAGCTGATATCCTTATCAGGATCTTCAGATTCCAGGAAAAGTAACTGGGCAATGAGATTACTGGCAACCATATCATTGACGGGTGTACCCAGAATCACGATCCGGTCTTTCAGGAGTCGTGAGTAAATATCATAAGCACGCTCGCCCCGGCTGGTTGTTTCAATAACCATAGGAACAAGCTGGTTCTGAGGAGCTATATTTTTCATGCTTTCCTCATCATATAAAGGTTGATTCATGTGCATATAAATTTCCTGATCGTGAATTATGAATGTTTTATATTATAAGCTTCTTTATCCAATTCGTTAACTTTTATTTCTTCGAATAACTTCCCGAACAACTTTTCCGTACGAATTGATTGCCTTAGATTTTCCATTTGTTCTCCGGACTGCGCATAGAAATTTTTAATCATTTCTGTTGTTAATCCGTAACGTGCAGCCTGTTTAGCAAGTTCCGCATCAATATCTTCAGCCGTAAGTTCTATATCAGAATATTTTTCTTCCAGTTTTGGCAAGATAAATGCCCATTTAGCCTCTTCATTGGCCTTCTCCTTCATATTCTCACGGTATTCTTCTTCGTTAAAATCCGGTGGCATGTTATCACCTTGCTCTTCTTTAAACCGCTTAACATAAAAATCTTGCACAGCTTTAATGCTCACTTCCGGAACTTCCATTTCATGGGTTTCAATTAACTTTTCCATTAATTGTTGTTTTGCCATGCCATCGGCCGATTCATCAAAATAGTTTTGAATCTGGCTTTTTATCTGGCTGCGGAAGTTTTCAACTGAATCAAGCTCTCCGTTTGTGGCCTCTTTTACAAAATCATCATTCAGCTCGGGCTTCTCCTGTTTGAGGATTTTCTTAACCGTCAAATTGTATGTTGCCTTGTCATCTCCTTCTCCAAGTTCAACGGGGGCAATTTCGCCTATTTTTTTCCCTGCTAAAGCTTTCTTGAAAGGTTCGTTTTGCTCGTCATTCAGGTCAAGCTCTTTATCGGTGTCCATATCGCCTTCTATAGGATTGCCTTCGGCGTCTACAGCCATGGCATCTACGGTAACCCGCCAGTTTTCCTGTATAGGCTCTTCTGTTTCCACCCATTTGGCGGCGCGTTCAAGTGCGTTTTCTACTTCTTTATCAACTTCATCTTCAGTAACATCATGCACCATTTTATCGATGGTGACTTCTTCAAGGTTAGTTAATTCAAATTCAGGTTTGACACCTATCTTAAATGTTACTTGTAATTCGTCATTGTCCCATTTAAAATCGTCGAGCTGAGGTTCACCAACAGGCTGGTGTTTTGGAACGATTTCCTGGGTATAAATCTCTTGAATGTATTTGTTAATTTCCTCGGCTTCAATTTCTTTGCCAAATCGCTTTCTAACCAATCCTACCGGAACTTGTCCCGGTCTGAATCCGGGAATATTCATTTGCTTGCGGTATTCCCGCATAGCCTTATCAAATTTAGGCTCCAGATCTTTACGATCGGCTTTAACAATAATTTCTTTATCTACCGCTGAAACATCTTCTACAGTAATATTCACTTATTAATAATATTTAAAAGGTTAATAATCTTAATTTTGTTCAGGTCAGATTGATTGACCTAATAACTGGTACGAGAGGGGGGACTCGAACCCCCAAGCCAATTACGGCACTAGATCCTAAATCTAGCGTGTCTACCATTTCACCACTCTCGCTTAGAATTTAATTAGCAGAGTAAAATACTATAAATATCAACTATTCTCAACCGTTTGCTTATATAGGTGTTAGCTTAACGTTAAATAGTTGAAAAATTGTAACTTTAAATTCAATAAATGATACTTGTAAACTCTATTTTCCAATAGTTAACTTATTTGGGTCACATTAAATTGCTTTATGATTAAACCAGCAAGTATGAAAGTATATTTTGTTTATATAACAACAGCCAATCATGATGATGCAAGCTTAATAGGCCGTGCCCTTGTTGAAGAAAATCTTGCGGCATGTGCCAATATTATTGAACCCATGACATCCATCTATAGGTGGGAGGGGAGAATTCAGCAAGATCAGGAAACCGTCTTGATTGCCAAAACGACCGAAAAGAAGATTGACGAGCTTACTAAAAGGGTTAAACAAATTCACAGCTATGACTGCCCCTGTATATCGGCCATCCCCGTTGAAGCTGGAAATGCTGATTATTTAAACTGGATAGCCGAAACTACCAGATAGCATTACATGTAGCATTATATCGTGACGCAGAGTTGGTCATAAGACAACTTAACGTTGTCGGGCAATTTTCGACTTTCCTTTTCATGAACTACGTGAGATGACATGTGTATCAAATAAGTAGTTTCCACATCAAGCTCTTGGGCCACTTTTATAGCCTGCGGAATAGTGAAATGAGTTGGATGGTCAGGTTCCCAGCGCAGGCCACTTAGAACAAGAACTTTCGAGCCTTTTATCAAATCTGCAGTTGAATCCGGGATTTCATTTACGTCGGTAACATAAGATAAATCATTAATTCGGAAACCCATTACATCCATTTTGCCGTGCTTCACTGGTAAAGGTGTAATTATACAATCTTTAAATTTTTGCGGTCCCACAGGTACTTGCATGTCGATGTTTACAGAGCCGGGTGTTTGATTAGGACCAAACATGTAATAAAATCTACTTCGGATTGAGTCTATACACGATTGGGTTGTATACACTGGTATATGTCCCTGTTGTACATAATTAAATGGCCGTAAATCATCAAGACCGCCTATATGGTCAGTATGTTCATGGGTGATTAGTAACAGGTCAATTTGGTTGAGTCCGGAACGTAAGGTTTGTAAACGAAATTCCGGGCCTATATCAATTAAGATTGAGGCCTGATCAGTCTTAACCCATGTTGAACACCGGTAACGTTCATCGCGGGGATCACCGGTTGGCATTTCCCTCCCAAAACCGCCCGCCACTGGTACGCCCATTGATGTTCCAGTCCCTAAAAAAATAAGCTGCATCAAACGTCCAGATTTTGCTGTTCTTGGTTTTGACGGATTTCACTTCTTTTCCAGAACGCCTCCAGTTCTTTCCTGACGGCAGGCTTTATATGCAGGGTCTCCAGATTTTGAGCCCCCAAAAAGCGTGCAAGCATTCCTATATTAAATTCCGCAGGATGATTTCTGTTGAGCATTACAATGCGGTCGCCCTCAAGAACGCAGGAACTGCCAATAAACCGGCCTCTTTCGCGCCGTATTCGGTATCCTAGTTTTTCGGTCACACCCTCTAACTCGCTTAATAGTGTTTCAGGTTTCATTAAAAAGTAACTCCTATTACAAAACTGTTTGAGTTAATATCATAATCAAATCTTTCGTCATCCATATTATATCTTGCTGTCTTAAAATCAAAACCTGCTGTTAACCCAATTCTGTCAAAAATACGATCCATATAGATTCTGTTTTGATTGGTGAAAGAAACCCGGCTGCCACCTGTAGCTCCGAAAGAGGTTACCGAAAAACCATAAAAGGGCACAGCCTTAGATTCAATTCGAAAACGATTTGCAAATCGAAATCCTAAGCTTAAACCCGCTCCCACCATAGCTGAACTTTGTCTGAAATCATCTGAACGGTTTTCATCGCTTTGAGTGGAAACTTGAAGGTAATCCGTGCCCAACACCAGTGGGACACCAATAAAATAATTTCGATCACCCAAAAACCTGAATTCGCCATCTATTTTTGCCCCCGCATTAACTAGATTAGTTGAATTGGCATCACCTAAATTATATCCAATTGCTAAATACCCTTCAAAACCACTGAGTTCAGCGCGTAACCGATAGATTGGGTCGGAGAAGCTTAAATTTTGTTCGGTATCGTCACCTGTATACTTAAAACTTGTAGGTTCATACCCTACAAGGATGCTATTAGCAGGAAGATCAAGCCTTACCGGTTGCTCCGAGTTAACGGAAAACATTTGTGCTTTTGCTATGTTGTTAAAGCATAAAATAGTTATTATGATAAATAAGGTTACACGGAAATTGACTTTCATAGGGAATTTTTTTCTGATTAATTTCATTAGAAACTGTTGAATACTAAAAAAACTACGCAAACATGAAACTACTGATATTGGTTCTGATAATTATGGGTTTGAGCCTGCCTTCCATTGATAATACAGATATTTACTCGTACACACCGAACAATATTAATGGGGAATCCACTCCTTTGAGCACATTTCAAGGTAAAACATTGTTGATTGTAAATACAGCCTCAAAATGTGGATTTACTCCTCAATATGAACAGCTGCAGGAATTATATGAGAAATATTCTGATAAGGGGTTTGTTGTGCTGGGCTTCCCTGCAGACAATTTTGGCGGACAGGAACCCGGTACCAATGAAGATATTGCTGAATTTTGTTCCTTAAACTTTGGTGTAAATTTTCCCATGTTTTCTAAATTATCGGTTAAGGGTAATGATCAGGCTCCCCTTTTTACCTGGTTAACACATGAAGATAACCCGGACTTTACCGGGGATATCGACTGGAACTTCGAGAAATTTTTAATTGACCCGGATGGTAATCTGAAACGCCGTTTCAGAAGTAAAACAGAACCGTTAAGCGATGAAATAACAAATGCTATAGAGAACCTTATCACGGATTAACAATAACTTGGCCATGCTAAACAAGCATAATAAATAAAAGACACACTATTTAGTACATTTTTCATTGACAACTAACGGGTTTTGTGCTTATATTTAAATTCTTGGTCCGGTAGTTCAGTTGGTTAGAACGCCTGCCTGTCACGCAGGAGGTCGAGG
>JBBDMU010000006.1:0-1282 GCA_040878085.1 Balneolales bacterium | reverse complement strand
CGGGAGTGTTCATTAAAGTGTGTCAGGGGTTAAAAATCTGTCTTCGAAGTAATCTACTAAATCCCGGCGAACCGCGGACCATCCAAACATGGTTCCACTCCATTTTGTTTGGGCGTTGATAGTGGCCAGGTAGATTTGTTTAACGATGGCATTCTCACTGCTGAATGCGCCTTTGGTCTTGGTTACTTTACGAACCATCCGGTGATAGCTCTCAATCGGATTATTAGTATAGATCACCCGACGCAGTGCCGGTGGATACTTATAAAAATTGGTCAACCGATCCCAGTTGGAATGCCAGCTACGAAAGATCACCTTGTATTTAGCTCCCCACGTTTGCTCGGCCTGCTCCAGATACTGCCTTGCAGCCGGTTCATTGAGTGCCGTATACACCTTCCTCAGGTCCCGGCTGACCGCCTTATAGTCTTTGTAATTGACATACTTGAGACTATTACGCATTTGATGTACCAGGCATAATTGCACATCCGTTTTGGGAAACAGATCCTCAATAGCATCCCCAAAACCGGTTAAATTATCGATACAGGCCACAAAGATGTCTTTGACTCCGCGCGTTTGAAGCTCATGCAACACGCTACGCCAGAAACTCGCCGATTCAATGTCTCCAAAGTAAATCCCCAGCACCTGTTTGATGCCCTCCGTATTCACCGCCAGCACCGAGTACACCGCCTTGGACACCACTTTACCGTGCTCGCGCACTTTAAAATGCATGGCATCCAGCCACATGACCGGATAGACCGAATCAAGGGGCCTTGACTGCCAGTCCAAAATTTCAGGCAGGATACGATCGGTAATGGCACTGAGCGTGCCCGTACTGACTTCCACACCATACATATCCGCCAGGTGAGTCTGGATATCCCGGTAACTCATCCCCCGGCTGTAGAGCGAGAGAATCTTGGTATCAACATCGCTGGTGATTCGCCGTTGGCGTTTCTTGAGTGTTTGCGGAGAAAAACTACCCTCCCGCTCGCGAGGAGTAAAGATCTCAAATCCCCCCAGTGAACTTTGCACCTTCTTACTCCCTCGGCCATTACGGCGATTGGATGTAGTGTCTTTATCGCCTTTCAGGTGAGCGTCCATCTCACCTTCCAAGCTAGCTTCTATCACGCGTTTAAGCAGGGGCGTGAACACCCCGTCCTGCCCGGTTAAGGGCTTCCCCTGGGTTAATTGCTCCGACAATTCTTTTACCAAAGCATCCAGGTGTTTGTTGTTTTTTGTAGGTTCCATGTGTCTAAGTTAATTATGACACACTTAATTGAACAGTCTC
>JBBDMU010000005.1:0-36294 GCA_040878085.1 Balneolales bacterium | reverse complement strand
ATATATAATCCTGGCATTCCAATCCCAAATGAGTGTATATAACATATGTTATGTCAGCACTGTTGAAAGTACGGCTATAAAATATATTTTATTTTCAATACATAAAATAAATGGAGAATGATTATGCAATTAGGAGCCCGTTTACTGTGGACTTCGTGCAAAAGAAGCCGTTAGTCTGACGTGGAAGGTTGTGAACCTGGAAGAAGGGTATATTCGCATCATCAATTCAATCCTATCAGCTATATAAAGAGTTCGTCATCGAAGTATTAGGTGATAAAGTTCAGGTTTTTGACTATTCTCTTATTGAATTGGATTACAACACATTATCAGCCAAAAGAAGGTTGAGCATCCGGAATTGGAGGAAATAGCTATTACTACCCAAAAGAAAGTAAAAACGGTATTGTTTAGAATGCTTCAACAAGATGGACTCACCGACTCGGTGGTTTCCATGCACCTGACCAGAAGGAATAAATAAGAAGCAATATGTCAAGTACAATTTATATACCAACGACTGTTTTCGACCCTTTTGACATATGGTCTGAGGTTGAATTAAATAAAAATAAAACCAGTGAAGTCTTTAAGTTGGCTTTTAATAAAAAAAAGGTGGTAATTCAATCTGACTTAACTGTAGAAGAAATATTAAAAAGACCTTCAGAAGAAAAGAACATTGCTTTAGAAGCAAAGATCATTTTAAAACATTACCAAAATGGAAGCGTCAAACCACGAGAAATAACAGACAGTGAACCAAAATTTAACGGCATAAAGAAACCAAGGTATCAAAAGCTTATGCCTTTAATTTCCAATGAGGTTGACTTCGGATTACTCGAAGAAGATAGAACTGATCTTTTCGAAAAGATCCTAGAATGGGCAGATAAAGGCATTGTTAAAGCAAACCTGCTGCATAAAGGCTCACTTGATTACTTATTTGAAATTCGTGAATTAAGTAATATGAAAGAGAGCAAAAAGGGGTGGTTTGAGTATATTTCCCCTTATAACAAACTGCCTACAAATCGTCTCTATTTAATGGACAGATATCTTTTTGCAAATGATAATTTCCCGGACCTGGAATATCTTCTGTCTCCATTTAAGCACCGTGGCAAATACCCGAAACATATACACATAGTAAGTGCTCAGCCTAAGAAAATCAACCAGTTTAACGTATGGCTAAACAAGCAGAGAAAGCTGTTTCCTGAATGTGAAATTATTTGCAAGGCACCAAAAAGAAATAATAATAGTGATTACCATGACCGATTCCTGTTCACCGATCATTGGTTGTTGAAAATAGAAACAGGATTTGGATTTTTAAAAAAACAAAAATTTGAATTAACCTTCCCCACCCTTGCAGGGCGCTATGCGCCTCAGGAAATAAAGTGGAGCGAAATTAATAAAAACTGGTTGACTCAAATATTTGCCAATTCAACTAATTATTCGAAATAACATGTTAAAAAAACTGGAATTAGGAAACTTCAAAGCCTTCGGTGATATTCAATCGATAGAACTTAAACCACTTACATTATTCTTCGGGGCAAATAGTGCCGGAAAGTCCACTGTTCTTCAATCACTAATCTATTTAAGCCAGGCTTTTAAAAATCAGGACTGGAATATACATACCACAGAGCAGGGCGGTGAATTTATTGATTTCGGTGGGCTAAAGAACTTGGTTCACCAAAAAGATGCAGACCGAACCATTCATTTCGGGTTGACCATATCAGGATATAACATAATTGCCCCATTTCATTTACTGGATGATGATGCTTTCGATATAAAGCATTTTGAGTCGGATAAGTTTAAAGGTTTTCTCAAAGGAAGGGGAAAAATAAGCCCCTCCAGTTTAGATACGCCCTATTATAACTGTACTTATACCTTCCGGTTTGGACTCAAGCCAGGGCAGCATATTTTTCAATATTTCAGTATAACCGAGGATGAAGCTCAGCTTATTAATCCTCAGAAAAGTAACAGCATGATGAAAAGGGTTGACGCGGAAGGTGAAGTACTATCATTACGCATACGAGACGATTACACATACCAGATCGATAATCTAAAAGTTTTTTCGAAGTTCTTTACTAAGTCCATAGCATTTGATGAGCAGGTTTTCAAGAAATTATTAGAAGATGTAATTACACCGGACGTGCAACAGCAAATTGAACAAGACTTACTTGAACAGTGCAAATATCAGGCAACCTCTGATGATGATCAGTTTTTTGCTTTTTGGTTGAGCGATGAATCTGAAGAAATTGAGCGTTACTTTTTTGAAATAATAAATAAGGAATTAAATGATATTAATGCCTTTTTAGGTGACAATCTCAATGTTGATGGTGTTAAATACCCCATTGAAAATGAACTTGACCTTTATAAATATCTCCACAGCATAGAATATTTAGGCTATTTCAGGGAAGTACCCCCCAGAGTGGTTACCGAAACCCAGAAAATATTTGATTCTGATTCCTATCATAATGTATGGCAAAAACTCTTGGTTGATGAAGAGACCCTACAACTTGTGAATAATTTATTAAGCAACCCAAAAAAACTAGGTATGGGTTATAGGCTTGTGAAGCAAGAGTGGAAAAACTCGGAAACGGATAACAGCTTCAATACACTTGAAATTCATGACATAAAAAAAGATGCTATTGTAAATTTGAGAGAGATTGGTCAGGGGGTTATACAAATCATACCTATTGCAGCCAAATTATATAATTACAGCGAGTGCTTAATTGCCTGTGAACAACCCGAACTTCACCTTCACCCTGGCATGCAAAGCAGGTTAGGAACCATTTTTTGCGATGAAATAAATAAACATAACGAAGATATAAACAGATTTTTTATCAAGAGAAAACAGCTTATGCTGGAAACACATAGCGAACACATTATAAAAGCAATTCAGCTATATGTTGCGCAACAAAAAGGAGTTACGGCAGACGATATCAATATTGTTTATATTCAACAGGATGAAGCAAAAGAGCAATCAACAATAAGGCAAATAAAATTAGATCATACGGGTTCATTTACCGAACCCTGGCCGGATGACTTTTTTGACACCTCTTCTGATTTAACCATAGAACGACTTAAAGCTATTGTAGGGAGATCTAACTAAATAAATTGGCTTTCTTAAAAGCCCAGACGCTTTATTTCCGGAATTTCATGCGGGGGAAAAACAAGACAATAGAACCTGTCAGAGGGTATTTTGAGATATGCTGAAGGATATTTATCCATTAGCAATGGGATTGGGCAGAACTTTCAGGATTCTCTATCATGACCAATAAAAAGATAAATAACTTTAGTAAGGCTGATTTTATCTTTTTGGAGATTATATGAAATAGATTGATTTGCCTAAAGCATCAAATGCCTCTGGATAAACTTGTAGCCTAAGTAAATCACTACTATAAAAATTATTATGCTGAATAAATCAGTAAAAAATTCTCCCATATCTTTTTTGTATTGCCCAGTAAGAAATAGTTTCAGATTAGTAATATGTGCAAAATACAAGGTAAAGAATTAGAACCAGCTAATAAATGCAGAATCTAATAATAAAAATGGGGGAATATTAAATTACTTATTGTGCTTGCTTTACTTACCTGTTTTTTGAATTTTCTAATATGAGTGAAGCCATTGACTTTCAATGGTGCTATATCCCAAAAATATGGTAGAATGATTATCCAAAGTAATTTGAGCTACTGATAATTTGATATAATGAAGATCAACAATTTGATGAAAGAAAAATTCAGTCTTCACGAAAAAGTTGAGCTAAAGGGTAAGCCTCATTGTAAAGGTATTATTGATGAGTGTCTGGGAAAAGTAAATGGTGAGTTCCAATACTATGTTCTATTTTATGCCGGAAAACAGGATAAAGAAATAATATCAGAGGCCAACCTATTAGAGCAAGCAGAAACACAAAACCCTTATACTAAGTTAATCGAAGGTCGTGTTAGTCATTACAGGAACTTTTCTCTTTCACATACCTACCATAAAATTGAAAATGAGGTTAATAACACAATATCAACCCTAAAAGCATCGAAGACATTATTTAAGCCTCATCAGTTCAAGCCGTTAATAAAGTTTCTGAACTCCATGCATCATCGTGTTCTTATAGCCGATGAGGTTGGTTTGGGCAAAACGATTGAAGCAGGGCATATTCTATTGGAAATGCATGCCCGTAAAATGTTGAATAAAGTGCTTGTCGTTTGCCCAAGGTCACTGTTGAAAAAGTGGCAGGCTGAGATGGAGGAAAAGTTTGAGTTTGAATTTGATATACTTGAAAGCCGGGATTTTCTGGAGATTATAAAAAAGGAAAAAGAAGGAAGCCTAAAAGGACATTACAGTATAATTACGTATGATAAGTTTTCAATGAACAAAGAGTTACAGAAAGCTTTGGAAACTCATACTCCTCAGGTAGATTTGCTAATTTGTGATGAGGTACAAGCATTAAGAAATCATACAACCAATCGATACAAGACGCTATATAATCTAATCATTCAATCTCGTGCCGCCCTGTTTCTTTCAGCAACGCCGATTAATAATAGCATTGAAGATTTGTACAATCTTTTGCGTTTGCTTGAGCCGGAAAGGTACCATAACAAGATTATATTTGATAATGATATTGAAGCTAACAAACCTTTTATTCGAGCTCTTAACTCTTTAAATGCGGGCGAAAAGTTACCGGATATTGCAGGAGAATTAAAGGAAAGTAAAGTTACACAAACGTTTAGCTATGCTGATGTAAAAGAAGCTGAGGTCTATACGGTTGACGAGCTCTTCAAAAATGATTCTCTTTATCAACGTGTGATCGATGGCTTGCAAAAGGGAAAAAATACACCGGAAAATAGAGTATTTGTCCAACGAGACCTAAGCGATTTAAACACTCTAAATACTATTTATACAAGAACCAAGAAGCGCGATGTTGAAGAAAACCGAACTACACGAAGACCCTATAAATGTGCTGTTACCTTATCAGAACCAGAACGACAGTACTTTGATGCTGAAGTCGAAAAGATTCATTCAAAGGCTGATTCAGACAGACCACAACTAGGAATATTATCAAACATGCGTGAGCTGGCAAGCTCCATGCCTGGTTATATGAGGCGTAGGGAAAGAGTTAATGGCCTTGAAGTTGACTCCAAGTATGAAGAACTAAGAAAAGTTGTAGATGAGGTAGTAACGAAAGAAGGAAAAAAACTGATCATCTTTGCCTTCTATAAACAGACTCTATTTTACCTCAACGAAAGATTGAAAGGGGCTGGTGTAACTACAGCATTGATTTATGGAGGTAATAGCAAAGAACGATCCAATATATTGTATCAATTTGAAAATGATAACGACATAAAGGTATTACTATCATCACAAGTTGGGGCAGAAGGACTGGACATGCAGTTTTGTGATGCCATTGTAAATTATGATTTGCCATGGAATCCGATGGTTGTTGAACAACGTATTGGGCGAATAGATAGGATTGGTCAGGAGTCACAAGTGCTTCATATTTATAATATGGTGGTAAAATGTAGCATTGAGGAGAAAATTTATGACCGGTTATTGGATAAAATAGACGTATTTAGAGAGAGTCTTGGAGACTTGGAAGCGATATTGGCTGATGGTGAAGATTTATTCCATAAGATGGAGAAGCTTGAATATGAGTTATATTCACCTAATCTTTCTGGCAAGGAGTTGGATGAAAGAATTGAGCAGACAACTCAGGCCATCATCAATCAAAGAGAAGATTTAAAGGTTGTCGGTGAAGAGATGACCGATATGATGGTTAATGATATCTATTTTCAGAATGAAGTCGACAGAATTGTTAAAAATGTAAGGTATGTCTCGGAAAAAGATCTTTATAATTATTTGGAGTCCCTGATTAGTAATAAGCTAGAGTTTGTTAATTTAAAAGTGGTTGAAAAGGGGATTTATAGGTTTTGGTTGCAGAAGCGTGATATCAGTAAGCTCTTTGCTATCATAGAAGCACATATTGAAAAAGCTGATATGAATCTCCAAATGAGTTTAAACAGGATGTATTCTGAGTTTAAACGAACGATTCTTAACAATCCTGATCTTAAAATCACATTTGACAGCGAAATTGCTTTTCATAATAAAAAACTGGTTTATATAAACTCCTATCACCCAATCATATATGTTGCCTCGAGGGAGTTTGAGAAAGAAATACTGAAAAACTTAAACACCTTCCGTTTTAGCCTGACCGCAAATGATGAAGTCCTTGAACTATTTCCTAGAGGCCACTTCTTACTTCTTACAGCTCAAATTACTTTGCAAAAAAAGATGATGGGTGAAGAAAGAAGTTTTCATTATTTACACCCAATAGTTGCTGATTTTAATGGGGATGAACTTCAAATATATGATGAAGAAAAATCAATGAAGTTTCTTTCTTTATGTCATAAGTACGTCAGTGAATATTCGGGGGAGCTTACTTTGTCAAAGGATTTATTGAAGGAGGTTCGTTCTCCCATACTGGAAAAAATTGATACTAAAACTTTGGAACTACAAGAAGATGAAAAGATTCGGATTCATTCAAGGCTAAAGAGGATGGAAAACCAAACCCGTGATTATGTAGACTTCCGGATACATCAATTGAATAGCAGGTTAAAAAAAGGTAAGGGCATAGAAGTTTTAATTAAGGATGAAATTGAAAAGCTTGAAAATAATCTATCCATTAAGCTGGATAAAATTAATGACTATTACATCCATGCAACAAAAAAGGAACAGTCGGCATCGCATGTAGTAATTGAATAATAAAACCTGTACTTTATGAAAGTAACTATTGGATTAGATTTTGGAACATACCAAACCAAAGTATGTTTACGTGTGATACGAAACGACACCACAGAAGAATTTCATTTTGTCACCTTCGATAAGGATTCAAGCGATACATTTTTTTTTCGATCTGCCGTTCATGTTAAAAATAATAGATTCCTTTTTGGGGAAATTTCAGAGTCGGTTGAAAAAAGTTTTCATTTCTTTAAAATAGCATCTGCTGAAGATATTGAGTTTCGTAAAGTAAGTAAGCAAAAAGATATTCAGTATGAAGAGTCTAAGTTTGCTCCATATACACCTGAACTCCTTTCTGTATTATATTTAACGTCGGTGATACTGCAATCAAAGAAATTCATCGAGGACAAAGTAAAACAAAATAAAAGAGTTGCTAAACCAACAAGTTTTTTAAGCAGATTTATTTCATCTAAAGAAGAAAAGGAAGAAACAGAGTACTTCGTACAGCTTGGCATACCTACTGAGTACCATAGGGAAATTAACATTCAGAGAAGAAAGAAGTTCGAGTTGATACTTTTACTAGCAAAAAGGGTATCGGATAATTTGACGCATAATGAACTTCAGGAAAAGTCTTGTGATGAAATTATAAACCTCGTTTCCGCAGAACTAAAGGTCGTGAAATTAGGTGACCAGAGCCAATGGACAGAGTTGCTTGAATCAGAAGTTGTATCAGTAATGCCTGAGTCGGCTGCAGGTTTAAGTTATTTGGTTGGTACCGGGAAAATAACCAAAGAATCACATTGCATTTCAGTTGATATAGGAGGGGGCAGTACTGATATAAGTTATTTTAAGGTAGAATCAAATCGAACGTTTACCTATTTAGCATCTGAGTCAATTCTCATCGCATGTAATAATATCTACAAAAATTATGCGGGGTCAATATCTGAAGAATTGGATATAGAAGGTGCTATGAATCAGCTTCATGACCACCTTCATATTAGTAACGATGAAACGTATGCGGAGTCATTTCAGATAACTCTTAGGAAAATAAATCGTTTAATAAAAAACATATACAACGGTCGAATATATCGAAAGTTCATGCATGGTAAAGCAAGAGAGAACTTTACTGAAGCCACTTGTTATTTGTTTGGTGGAGGTTCAACGCTTCCCATGCCTAATATTAACCCCGATAGAATTTTTAAAGAAGTCTTGCTTTATGATGGGGGTGTAAATGATAGTTTTGATACCTCAGATCACATAATAGCAAGTGTTGAAAATGTTGAAGGGTTGACCCCCACAATTTACATCACGAATAAAGGCTGGGAACAACATCTCCCTATGCTAGTTGTGGCACTGGGGCTTTCCTTAAATAAACCAGCTGATTTGTTCGCAAAATGGAATGAGTTGGAATATCAGCGAAATGAGCAATATGTTACCAAAGAAGAGGATCCTGGATTATATGATATCTTTAACAGGATATGGGTTTGATATAAGTACAAAGGTTAAAATAATTAAGTTCAAATATTAGATATCAAAATGAATACAGGGGTTAAATCACTATTGAATTTGCGATAAACTTCACAGCCTTGATCTGCTGGTGCAATTGTAATAGTTGTTTTATCTGGCTGTCGAGGGTCACGAGTATTCCCAGGCAGGGCCATTAGGATTCCCAACCTAAACCGCCCCTTATACCTTGGCTTTAAGGTTAAGATGTCGTACTATCCAATTATACCTTCATAATTATCTCTTATCCTAAATTCAAAACTATGGAAAGTTTCAATGCCTATACTGAATCGAAGAGCGGTGTGCGAATAGCCAATGAGTTCAGGGACAACCTGATAATCGACCGTTATCATCCCTGTTTTCTGAACATGCGATCAAGCAAACTGAAACATATGTGCAGCGAAAACAGTGAAGACGTTGCTACCTGGAACGTCTTTCATTCATTACGGCAGATTAAACCCACAGTCTGGCTGCCCACATTGTTTAAGACCGCCTTTCCCAACACAAAGCCCCCTATCCTAAAAGATTCTACGATAACCCAGTTATGGAAATCGATAAAGGCTCCCACTAGCTTGTTAGAGAATGGTGATGAGGGGGATTCGGAAATTGATATTTTCATCAAATCACCTGATTGGGTTTGGGTCATCGAAGCCAAGTTAAAAAGCGATATAAGCTCCCGGACAACGACCCGTAACGAGAGGGATCAAATTCTCAGGAATATCGACGTGGGATCATACTATTCCGGAGTCAGGGAATTCTATTTCAGCCTGCTTGTACTGGATGAGAAAAAAACACCTAAGGGTGCTGCCAAGATCAATGAATATGAAAGCCTGGAGCTACCAAGAGCCCTGCTTCGTGACCACAGGCCTGACCAACTATCAAACCTGAAGGGTGTCTCGATGATTACCTGGCAGGATTTAGCGGATGTACTGTCACATGCCAATGAAACAAACCCGAAGGAAGACGAAAAGATCTATTCCAGCCGATCCTTGGCTTGGTTGGGTGATAAAAAATATATAGTTAAGCATTAATACCCAAGATAGACGATATATATTCATACTAACATTCCCTGCGCTGGTTAAGCGCCGACCGTTATAGCCCATAAATCATGATTAGAGAAGATGAATGCGATAAGCTTGTGAGTGAAAACAAAAAGCTTAAGGCACAGATAACTCAATTATCTGCCGAGGTAAAAGAGTTTGAAAAGGTGATTGCCATTATTTCCCAAGAATATTTGTCATTGGTGAATAAGAATAAAGATATTGATTTACGTGAGGTATTGTTTCTTAATAAACTCATAGAGGATTCATCCAGCACACAGTTTAACTATATAAGAATCAGACAATCACTGGATGCAGGTTTTTGGAAAATTCTCAAAAACCCTGATTTTAATAGAGATTTTCACATCGCTAATAAGGAATTGGCTACGCCCAATTTCTCACTGTCCTTAATGAAAAATAGAGGTGACATTAATTCTTATAAGCTAATCGGTTATGAGAATGCTGACGATTTTAAAGCCGAATTTATTATTGAATCTACTCTTGATTCATTCGAGGTGGCCGAAACTATAGGTGCTAATAACTTCAATTATTTGATGTCTTTTGACACTTTGAGAAAAAGATTTAATCCAGAGATTTCCGTTGACGATAATGTTGTAATTCAAAAAAATGCAATATAGGAATCTTATCATATTGCGAAATCGAATTAAACGATCCAATATTCGGATCAAAAATGGCTATGAACAGTTTTATGACAGCGATAATCAATGGAAGTTTGTCCATAGAGAGATCGCCAGGGTAGCATTGAAATACGATTCTATATTTAATGGCTTAGAAGTTCACCATATGGATGGTAATAAAAGAAACAATAAACCGGAAAATCTTATTATCCTTGACATTGAGACACACAAGCAATTGCATCAACAGGAGAATATTGACTTGCTTGAAGCCTTAAAGGAGAGCAGAATTAGTTCTATTGATGTCAAAGACGAATTGAAAAGAAGAGCAATTAGGGGCAATCATAAAAATACCTTTGATAATAAAATTGATATCATGAAAAAGGTAAGTACAGTTCTGCAATCGCAAAAAGTAACAAAACAGCAGTTCGAGATAACTGAAATTTTTGATCAAAAAAAGTTTGTAGACCTTCTAAGCATCTCAAATGTATGCCCACGCTGTGGAGGTTCGGGCTGTTTACCCCAGTACTCACATGTTGCGGGTGGGGTTTGTTTCACTTGTGATGGTTTTGGTTAAAACCATCCTTAGAAAGTATAGTTTAAATTCTGTCCGGTGATTTATTATTTGTTGGGTTTAAGGATTAAGTCTAACGGTAGCCTTCCCCAAAATTAATATTTAGCTTCTTTACGGCCAGACACTTGGCTCAACTACAACACGGATTAACACTTTCACAAGGCGTTTTTCGAAGGTGTTAGCATTAACAATAGTCTACACCAATCATACATTACTACCAACAAAACAGAAGCATCTTGAAATGACTCTTTACCCTGATGAGGATTTGTATATATTACAAACCTATTGTTATTCAATCCTCTGAAGCTTATTTGAAATCATGCAAACCCAATTCGATTACATCACAGATTTAGCCCGAACATATGAACAATATGCTTCCAACGATTCGGTGCTATATGAGGCTATAAATAAATTATCGGACTCTGACCTTGATGATATTTTCAAGGAATATGGTGATCCCGATCGGAAGTTTGCCCCGGTTAATCTGTTAAGAGCTGAAATTGCTACGAGACTGTTACACGGGATGAAAGTAACTAAAGCCGATGTCGAAAGTATCAAAAAAATGATACGTCGAAAAGATAGATCATTATTATCACATTTTAGTAAAGACCTTCTGGATCAAATGGAAGAATACCCCTTGGGTCGTCGGGATATTTTTGCAAATTGGCAAAAAGCCTGGAGTATATTTCACACCTTTTTCTATAGAAGTACTGTCAAAGAAACTGTACAAAATTATATTGATCAATTAACACAACAATTAATTGAAGACCTCAAATTAAGTAATTATATTTCTCACACAGTGGATTTCCAGGGAGCAAATAACTTTGGGAATAATAAATGCTGGATTGCACTGTATCCTGAAACTAAGAATTCTCATAAAGATGCCTATCAATTCTTTGTTCGCCTACAAAGTACACCTGAAGCAGGAAGAGCGGCCGGACATTCTCTAAAGAATGCAAAGCCAAATAGAATTTCAAAAATAAATAGTTATCAGGATATAGTCGATTTATTGAGGTCACAACATGAAGAGATCATCAAACTGAATCGGCAAATACGAAATTATTTTAAATTTGCTCCCGGACCACAAGCATCATTATGGGAATTGTTCCGTAATGAAAATGTAGCCGCGATCACTTTTAAAAAGATTAATTTAAATGACTTTATTTCAAGTGATGAAGTTATGCTTGCTGCAGGATTATCCCCAGAAGAAAAAAGTAATATGGTAATGGGAGCATGGTTGTTTAAGCAAGCTGATCTTGGGGATGTGATTTTTGCCACAAAAGGTGTAAATACTGTCGTTGGAATTGGAATCATAGAAAGTGAATATACTTATCAAGATTCATAACTGTATTATAAGCACCGCAGAAAAGTCAATTGGATAACCGATAGAGTTTTTCAGTACAAAACCAGGCAATACAACAATTACAAAACTTTATTTCGTCCTGATGCATTCAGTACAACAAAGGCCTGGGAGTACATAATTGATAGTTATATACGCCTTTACCCTGAGCTTAAATCAGTATTTGACGAACATAAAGTACCATATAATATTCATGAGCATATCATCCAGGATAAACAAGAAGTCTTTGAAAACCCTGCCGAAGAAGAGGAGGAAATTGAGGATCCACGGTTTGAAAGTTTTTGGTGGTTAAATGCCAATCCAAGCATTTGGTCTATTACTCAATGTGATGAAGGTAGTATTCAGGAATATACGGCTAGAAATGAAAAAGGGAATAAACGCAGAATATATAAATACTTCGAGACCGTGCAACCTGGTGATTTAATGATAGCTTATGAAAGCAGTCCGGTTAAACAGATTGTAGGCTTATTTCAGATAACAAAAGCTCTGCATACTTCAGAAAAGGAAGGTGAGGTAATCGAGTTTGAACTCATCGAAAAACTCGATGTGCCGGTACAGTGGTCTGAACTTCAACATAACCCAGCCCTTCAGAATTGCGAGGTTTTCATAAATAACCAAGGTAGTCTGTTCCAACTTACGGAAGAAGAGTTCGATATCATCCGGGAAGTCATGGATAATAAAAACATCCTTACTGAGCGAAAACAGCAGGAATCAACGATTAAACCCTATCACTATGAAGATGATCCTGATAAACCATTTATACCTTATTCTGAATTTCAAAAGATCACCAAACGTCTGGAGCGAAAAAAGAATATTATATTACAAGGACCTCCAGGTACAGGTAAAATTTTTTTAGCCCGAAAACTTGCCTATCAAATTTTGGGCAGGGTTGATGACTCCTGTATTGAAATGGTTCAGTTTCATCAATCCTTCAGTTATGAGGATTTTATACAAGGTTTGCGACCTAGCAGACAAGGTTTTGCTCTTAAGAACGGAGTGTTCTACAACTTCTGCCAAAAAGCACATGCACACCCTAAGCGTAAATTCTTTTTTATTATTGATGAAATCAATCGGGGGAACCTGAGTAAGATATTCGGCGAGTTGCTGATGCTGATTGAACATGACAAACGTGAAGAAAAACATGCTCTGAAACTTACCTACTCAGAAGATGACCTGGATACTTTTTTTGTACCTGATAATCTGCATATAATCGGGACTATGAATACGGCGGATCGATCTCTCGCTATTGTTGATTATGCCCTGCGTAGGCGTTTTTCTTTTGTCAACCTGGAACCCTACTTTGGGAAGTATTTTAAGTCCTTATTAGCTGATCAAGGCATTTCCTCTTCTCTTGCTACCCATATTTGCCAGGGCATCCAAAGCCTTAATAAAAAGATAACAGAGGACAACAACCTGGGCGCAGGCTTCCAGATTGGACACAGTTATTTCTGCTCGTTTGCTAATGGACAGGATGAAGAAAACTGGTTCAATGACGTTATGGATTTTGAAATCAAGCCCCTCCTTGAAGAAATTTGGTTTGATGATCCTCAGCAGGTAAAACGTCTCGTGTCAGAGCTTACAGATGGGTATGAAGATTCCAATTGAAAATATATACTACCTGCTCTGTTATGCCTGGAATAAACTGGATGAGGCCGAAAGGATTCAGGTTTCAGCAAAAGATCAAACCAAATTGTTGGATTTGTTTGCTAAGGTATTGATCAACGGTACCAGGATTTTGTTGAAACGGGGTGTAGAAAAAAACTATGTCGATGATTCGGTAGAACTGACTGGCATTAAAGGTAAAATTGATATTAGTGAGACTTTCAAGTCCGGGTTGTACTTAAAGCAACGAACAGTATGTAGTATTAATAAATTTTCGGGAGATGTACTGACCAACCAAATACTGATAACTACTCTATGCAATCTGCTTAAAATTTCGGAACTTTCAAGCAAACTTAAAGGAGATATTAAGCCCTTAATATGGATGATGCCTCACGTTCAGATAATAAAGCTGACCAACAGGCATTTTAAGCAGGTTAAGATACACCGTAACAACCAGTTTTATGGCTTTCTCATAAATATTTGTCAGCTTATTTATGAAAACAGTCTGCCTTCCGAAGACCC
The DNA here is from genome assembly GCA_040878085.1 of Balneolales bacterium. GTDB lineage: Bacteria > Bacteroidota > Rhodothermia > Balneolales > Natronogracilivirgulaceae > JBBDMU01. The sequence goes on along the minus strand of JBBDMU010000005.1, from coordinate 22,350 downwards.
AGGGGAATGGCAATTTGCAGACTTTACCCGGGATGAAAAGAAAATGGCTTTGTTGTTTGAATCCTTTCTTTACAATTTTTATAAAAAAGAATTTCCGTCCTGGAAAGTATTTCGGCAGCATATAGAATGGAATCTTCTGGCTGTAGGTGATCATGATCTGAGTTATCTTCCCTGTCGAGGGTCACGAGTATTCCCCACCTGTGGCCATTAATATTCCCCACCCCCGGGTCATTAGTATTCCCCAGGCTGGGCCACTAGTATTCCCCACCTAGAATCGATCCTTCCAGCTTCTAATAAGCTGCTGGAAAAAACCTTTCGGAGTTAAGCACTGGTTTTTGCTTTTTTTAGTTTTCTAATCCAAGATCAACCCTAAAAGCAACTGCATCATGGGCTATAACCCTCAAGGTATAATGAACATTTACGAGATCATTCGTCGGCGCCATCAGGGCCAAACCATCAGTGGTATTGCCAGTACCCTGAACCTGGATCGCAAAACGGTTCGCCAATACGTGCGCAAAGCACAACAGGCCGGCATCAGCATGGACGAGCCACTGGAAGAAGAAGCCCGAATACTGGCCAGGCTACAAGCCCTTACGCCCTGCGAACAGCGGCAAAAGCCTGCTTCCGGGCAGTTTGAACCTTGTCGGCAGGAGATCATGGCTTTGCTGGAGGACCGCCAGGATCCGTTGACCCTCAAGTCGGCCTTTCAGGTGATTTGTCAGCGACATCCGGAAATCACGGCTTTGATTGACGACATTTATTCCTCCCGTCGTGCAAAAGCTTAATGATCGTTTTTTCTATGGCTTCCACCGGCCCGATCTGATTGAAGACAGAACACGGAAGGAAACCCAGGAGAAAGAGCCAATTGCCGTGGATGCCGAACCGTCAGACGAACCGGAAGAAAAAACGCCTTTTTAGTTTGTCATACATTTAACCCTATTTTTTTTGTCCAAAAGTAAAAAGTATAATAAAAGGGCTGATAGATTCAATGAGAGCCGATAATCTGTTTACTTTTCCGTGTACTTTTAGGATACTTTTGTTTACTTCTTACTCTGAGCTGTGGACTTTTGGACTTGGAAGTATACCATTTGTATGCAAAAGGTATACCTTTAAGGGTAAGAGTAGCATAAGAAAAAGGGTTTCTCACTTTTATTGTTATACATTAGGGTAAAACATGTACCTTATTTTGTTAGCTGCCTGTTTGGATGGGAATGTTTAACGAAATGAGCATTTTTGATTACCATTTTGCCACGTTAACACAATCCCACATTAACACAATTGTGTTAATCTTGTCGCAGGCCCGATTTCGGAGTGATAAAGTAGCTAAAATAGACAGTTTGTATTACCAGCGACTATTTTTAGAAATGTTATGAGTATAAGAAATTGATTGAACTGAAAAAAGTTGGCTAAGTTCGCTGTGAATTCTCAATAAATAGTTTATGTGAACTTATTATTGTGATGTTTATTCGTACTCATTATTAGATTCTATGATTTGTTAAAGCAATGGCAATTAAAGGGTAATAGACAGTATAAGTTGGGATTAGGTGAAATTGTCGTTATAATAAACAGATGTTAGGGCGAAAGTCAATCCAAGCATTAGCCAGAATATTCGCTTATACCCGCTATATTGGGTGGATAAACGCATGTTTATTGTGTCTATAAACAAGTTGGGCGTCAGTCATTATAAAACAGACCAAGAATGAAATTTGATATTATATTAAACGAAATATTTGATGTCGTAAAATTAGACGAGACATTAAATCCGACTGACAATAAATCTGTTCTCGGAATAATCAATGATTTTGAAAATGGAGAATGGAGATATGAAAAGTTTCAAAATTTTATATGGAATAATATTAAGGATACTGCGCTTAGCTATAATGAAAGAAAATCACTGATAGGAGATGGTGAAGGTTCTGTTTTAATTGAATCAGCTAAAAAACTTAGGTTAGTTGAAGGAGAAAAAGCATTTGGGAAAGGAAGTGAAATAGCTGAAATCATTCTTTATGGAATAATGAAGAATCACTATAAAGCTCTGCCTATTGTCCCAAAAATATATTATAAACAAAATGAAAATGACGAAGCAAAGGGAGCTGATAGTGTACATATAGTTTTAGAATCCGATGATAGCTTCTCTCTTTGGTTTGGGGAATCAAAATTCTATAACAACGTTGAAAATGCTCGCTTAGACAAAATTGTGGTATCGGTAAAGGATTCGATTAGTCTGAATAAAATAAAAAAGGAAAATGGAATAATCACAAACCTTAGTGACATTAACGATTTTGATGAGATTTCAGATGACCTGAGATCCAAAATAAAAGCTAGTCTTTCGCAAGATGTATCTATCGATACTATAAAACCCATTTTAAACATTCCAATATTACTTCTATATGAATGCGAACAAACTAAATCAAAAACAGAACTAACAGAAGATTATAAGCAATTTATTATAGAATATCATAAAGACAGAGCAACGCAGTACTTTAAGAAACAAATACAAAAGTGTTCAGACGTACACTTATACGAAAAAATAAATTTTCACATAATACTGTTTCCTGTTGCAGAAAAAGAAAAAATCGTCAATAAATTTATTCATATAGCGAAAGCTTACAGAGATTAGATATGCTAGAGCAAGTATTTGAAAAATGCCACACAATTAACGAGCTTTTGATTGGTAACCAAGAAAATCAAGCAAGACAAGAGTTAATAAAGCTATTGGATTTTCATACTACTAACAATTTAGCGTACAATCCATTGGTAAATCACTTAATAAGAGAAACAGGGCTTTTTCCTTATTTAGAACTCGAAACCTCAAATTGGGAAGAAAGATTTATTTATAATGCTTTTAAAGTAGACGTGGGTGAAGAAAAACCTTTAACCCTCCATAGAGAACAATCGTTTCTACTGAAAAATTTATTAGAAGGGAAAAATATTGCTGTAAGTGCTCCAACGAGTTTCGGAAAAAGCTTTGTAATTGATGCATACATTAAAATTAAAAAGCCCAGCAATGTCTTAATCATTGTGCCAACGTTGGCGCTCACAGATGAAACAAGAAGAAGGCTATACAAAAAGTTTGCTCACGAATACAAAATCATAACCACGTCAGATGTTGAATTGGCAGAAAAGAACATATTTATTTTTCCCCAAGAAAGAGCAATGAATTATATCAATATTGTTGAATATTTTGACATTATGATAGTTGATGAATTCTACAAAGCAAGTAGTAAATTTGATAAAGAACGCTCTCCAAGTTTAATCAGAGCAATGATAAAATTAGGAGCAAAGTCAAATCAAAAATACTATTTGGCACCAAATATTACTTCGTTGGACAGCAATCCATTTACGGAGGATATGGAATTTTTTAGACTTGACTTTAATACTGTTTTTCTTGAGAAACACAAATTATATAATGAGATTAACAACAATGAAGAGAAAAGCGAAAAAATTTTAGAAATCTTATCTCAAAATAGAGGTAAAACTCTGATTTATGCTGGTACCTATTCCAATATTGATAGTTTAACAAATCTCTTCCTAGACACATTTGAACCAGTCGAAAATGGACTTCTTGAAATGTTTGAGGAATGGCTATCAAAAAACTATGATGTTAATTGGAGCTTAACCAAATTAATAAGTCGTGAAGTAGGAGTTCATAATGGTAGATTACACCGTTCTTTAAGTCAAATTCAAGTGAAACTATTTGAAGAAGAACAAGGTATACGTAATCTAATCTCGACTTCCTCGATTATTGAAGGGGTAAATACTTCTGCTGAGAACGTTATAATTTGGAGAAACAGAAAGGGTAATGCCAAGTTGGATGATTTCACTTACAAGAACATAATCGGTAGAGGAGGGAGAATGTTCAAACACTTTATTGGAAAAATTTACATTTTAGAAAAACCTCCAGAAGAAGCACAAACTCAATTGGACATTCCATTCCCTGATGAAATATTGGGTGACTTGGATGAGAAAAAATATGAAAGTTTGTTGACTAAGGAACAAGTTGCCAAACTAAAGCTCTATGATCAGGAAATGTCTGAGCTTATGGGTATTCAAGTCTATGAAGAATTGAAATCAGAATCAGCATTTCAGTCAAGTAATTCAGAATTGATTAAAAACATTGCAATCGACCTAACAAGAAACCCAAGCGAGTGGAACGGACTTTATTATCTGAACGAATTTAAGCCGGAAAATTGGGATAGACTTCTATACAAGGTAATTAATCTTCAACCCGGCAATTGGGATTCGGGCTACAAAGTATTCGTTGAATTCATAAAAATATTAGCTTACAATTGGAGTAAATCAATTCCTGAGTTACTTAAAGAACTTGAAGACTATGATGTTGGCATTGATAAATTTTTCCTACTTGAAAGAAATGTAACATTTAAGTTTTCCGCCTTGTTAAACGATTTAAACACATTGCAGAAAAGAATCCTTAAGGATAAAAATTATGACATTTCTAAATTTATAAAGTGGTGTTCACACGCATTTCTCCCTAAAGTAGTTTTTCAATTAGAAGAATATGGCTTACCAAGAATGATTTCAAAAAAATTACATGAGTCAGAAGTAATAGATTTTTACAGTAAAGAATTGACAATTCATAGGGTCATAGAACAATTTAACGAAATTGGAAAAGATTCGACAATTGAAAGAACTGCAGGTCTTGACGAATTTGATATGTACATTTTGAATTATTTCTTTGATGGAATAAAAATGACGAACGCCCAATAACGTATATAACTTATGGTTACCCCCCCTTAGACACACTCGGTGAATAACTACCCCATGGACCAACGGGCTTATGATCGTAAACTACCAAAAATGAACTATGAAAAGCGGTTATTTGGTGACCCGTGGATTACCATGACCAAACCAGGATATGAAGTAAATTAATCACTACCTTTGATCATGCTGCACATGGAGCAGGGACACACTATTTGAAACACTACCAGGCGGTTTTCAATAACGAGTTCATCTGGCTGGCACCAAACATATATAGAGGTTTAACATTTAAGGCTACCTTCGGGTATCCTACTAAATGGTCAGGTACATGCCTTATGGCCATAGGAAACCTAAAATTACGCCAGGGAAAGTGGTATCATATGACCTAAATAGCGAGTCAGCCATCATTACAATCAGGTTTCATATTTTATAATATCTTCAAGTGTAATATCTTGAAACCATTTTTTAATTAAAATAATTTTTCCTCTCTGCACGTATGGCTGAAATCTGTTATAGGGGAGATGACGGGATGAATTTGCCATGTTCACGGGATCAGCATGTACTATTATAATTTTCCTATCGTCTTCAGAGTCCAGCCAGTCAAACAATTTTAATGTTATTTGAACATCGTTCCAACCATATCCTGAAACTACCAAATTTTTGCACATGCGTAAATGCTCAGCAAACCTATAGTGTATTTCTCCATGAATACCGGAATAGTAACTCTCTGATTTTCGATATCCTGTAAGCATATATCCTTTGTCTAATAGGGTATCAACCTTTATGCCATCTGCATCTTCACAGAAATTATTGCCTTTTGTGATGGCATATCGGTCACCTCGGATTTTGTGACGGACATATTTCCAGTTTCGTGAACCATGCAACTTGTATATTTTAACCTTCTTACCATTGTCCCAAGATATTGGTTGATACCATCTAACATCGCCATCAGATACAGAAAACCCATCACTATATTTAATATTATTCTGGTCACAAAGTTTTTCTATTAATAAATCATGATTCAAAGTAAAAATATTTAGTTGATGCTTTTTTTCCATAATATCTTGCAATACTTTCAATCCTGATATTTGCTTTTCATTCAAACTGTATTTGATTACTGCTTCTATATAGCGTAATGATTTTTCACAAAATTCACCTAAGTCTGATACCCCATCCAGCCTTCGGTATTTTTTTCTAGTTGGTAAACTTTCCTTTTCAATTATACTACAAAAAGAATTAACAGCTAAATTATCCCTAAAATTCTTAGATTCATCTCTGATTTGAGATATTAGATCAAATAGATCTTCATAATTTGCCTGAGATAATTCTCCACGCTCTCTTAGATAATGATTACACTTATCTTGTAAGAGTTTTATAAATTCTTGTATTGGAGAAGCGTCAAGTGCAATTTGAATCTCATCAGATGGGTTTTTCCCTTTTATAAATGACATATTATATTCATGGTAGGGGTCACTAAATAATGCGTCCGTCACTTGAGTTACATTTTTTACACCAGATTTTAATGATACACCAGAGCCAATTAAAAATGTATATTTAGCCATATTTTTTATGTTGAGGTCAACTCCATCGCAATCATTTCCGCCTGCTTCAGTACCGTCTCCGTAGCCAGCTTCTGCATATCCGGCGGATAGCCAAATTCACGCAATGTGCGTTTTATGATTACCTTCAGCTTGGCGCGTACGCTTTCTTTAATGGTCCAGTCAATGGAGGCGTTCTTCTTCACGCGTTCGGTCAGGATGACGGCCAGTTCTCTTAGCTTGTCTTTTTGCATGAGGTCACGGGCACTGTCGTTGTCGGCAACGGCGGAGTAGAAGGCGTATTCAAAATCGGTTAGATTGAGCGTTTTGGCCTCGCTATCCATGTTGACGATTTCCTTGCTCAGCTTAATGAGCTCGTCCATCACTTCTGCGGCAGTTAAAACTTTGTTTTGGTACTTCTTGATGGAGTTTTCGAGCATTTCCATCAAGGACTTACTTTTAACCAGGTTCTTTTTGGAGCGTGATTTTATTTCATCGTTTAACAGTCTCTTCAGGACTTCCAGAGCAACATTTTTGTGCTCCATCCCTTTTAGTTCCAATAGGAATTCTTCCGAGAGTATGGATATGTCCGGCTTCTTGATCCCGGCGGCATCGAATACATCGATTACCTGTTCGGAAACCAGTGCCTGATCGATAACCTGGCGTATGGTGGTCTCCATTTCTTCATCGGTTCTGCCGGAACCTGTGCTGTCAAACTTGGCCAGCCTTGCTTTTACCGCCTGAAAGAAGGAAACCTCTTCTTTGACGTCCATAGCTTGCTCATGAGGAATGGCAATAGCGAATGCCTGTGATAATGCCGTTACTTCATCGATGTATCGTTTCTTGCCGTTTTCGAGGCCAAGGATATGATCTTCGGCGGCCAAGATCAGTGAAAGCTTCTTTGAAGTCTCCGCCTCAAAGAAGTCTTCGTAGGGGAACTCATGGTACATGTTTGAAATGACTTCCATCTTCTCTAGCATGATCTGTACGGCCTGTTCCTGAGCGATAGCGGGATCACCCTTGCCGCCCGCATCGGAATAGAAGGAAAGGGCTTTTTTCAAGTCGGAGGCGATGCCCAGGTAATCAACTACCAAACCGCCGAGTTTGTCTTTGTAGACCCTGTTCACCCGTGCGATAGCTTGCATGAGGTTGTGGCCCTTCATGGGCTTGTCGATATAGAGGGTGTGCATACTGGGAGCGTCGAAGCCGGTTAGCCACATATCGCGGACAATCACAAGCTTCAATCCATCTTCGGTGTCTTTCATTCGGTCAGCCAGAGCCCTGCGCTGCTGTTTGGTGGAATGGTGCTTTGCCATTTTCGGCCCGTCGGAAGAGGATGATGTCATGACAACTTTAATCACGCCTTTGTCCGGATCGTCAGAATGCCATTCCGGTTTTATCCGAATGATTTCATCATAGAGTTCCGCTGCGATCCTTCTGGACATGGCTACGATCATGCCTTTACCTTCGAACACTTCCTGCCGCTGCTCGAAGTGGTGAACTAAATCCCTGGCAATATTCTTTACCCGATTCTCGCTACCTATCAATGCTTCAAGCTGTGTCCATTTAGCTTTTGCTCTTTGGGTTACGGTGAGATCTTCCCCGTCCAGTTCGCTGTCTAAATCTTCAACAAGCTGCTTGCCTTCCGCACTTAGGTTGACTTTCGCCAGGCGACTTTCATAGAAAATGCGAACGGTGGCGCCATCTTCCACAGCCTGGGCGATATCGTATACGTCAATATAGTTACCGAATACCGCGGGAGTATTGGTGTCTGTGTTTTCTATAGGTGTTCCCGTAAAACCAAGATAAGTAGCGTTGGGCAGGGCATCCCGCATGTATTTGGCGAAGCCGTAAATTATTTTCTTGCCAATTACATTGCCGCTTTGGTCTTTGTCATCAATGGTTTTTGCTTTAAAACCGTACTGGGTGCGGTGGGCTTCATCGGCTATGACGACTATGTTTTCCCTTTCAGAAAGCATTTCGTAGATGTTTCCCTCATCCGGCTGGAACTTCTGGATGGTGGTAAAGATCACACCACCTGAGGCCACTTTCAGCTTATCTTTTAAGTCGTTTCTATCTTCCGCCTGTTTGGGTTGTTGCCTGAGCAGTTGGGTGGAGGATGCAAAAGTGTCAAACAACTGGTCGTCCAGGTCATTTCTATCGGTGATAACCAGAACGGTTGGGTTATCTAAGGCTAAAACAATCTTTCCGGTGTAGAACACCATGGATAAAGATTTTCCGCTTCCCTGGGTGTGCCAAACCACGCCACCTTTACGGTCGCCTTTGGGTTGTTTTTTGACCCCAGGAAATCCATAGTTTTCAGGATCTTCTTTAGCACTGCTGTGGGTTGATATTCCCTTATCGTTTATGCCATTCTTGAGGGTGAACCCTGTGGCACGAAGACTGGATTCAATGGCTTGGTTTACCGCGTAGTACTGATGATAGGCCGCTAGCTTCTTTACGGTCGAAATGGTGGTGATACCCGTAACGGCATCTTCTTTTTTCGACTTCTCGAAGACGATGAAATGGCGGATCAAATCCAGCAGGGTCTCTTTGTTCAGCATACCCTTGATGAGGGTGTCAAGCTGGCTGGTTAGAGTGGAAGCTTCTTCTTTTCCATCGGCTGACTTCCATGCCATGAAACGGCTCATCCCTGAAGACAGGGTGCCGGATTTTGCTTCAAGGCCATCAGATATAATGGAAAAGCCATTGTAGGTGAACAGTCCCGGAATTGTTTCTTTATAGGTTTCTATCTGGTTGTAAGCCGACCTTAATGTCGCCTTCTCGTCTGTGGCATTCTTAAGCTCCAATACTATCAGGGGAATTCCATTAACAAACAGGATGACATCAGGACGCTTATTGACACCATTTTCAATAACAGTAAACTGATTGGCTACTATAAATTCGTTGTTCTCCGGGGTCTCAAAATCAATTAACCAGACCCGATCGCCTCGTTGCTGTCCGTCTTTTTGATAGGAGACTGAGATGCCTTCCGTTAGCATGCGATGGAAGGTTTCATTATTGGTTAATAACTCGGGAGAGTTAATGCGCTGTATTTCCTTGAACGCCTCTTCCCTCGCCTCAACCGGTACGCCAGGGTTTGTTCTCCCGATAGCTGCCTTCAGCCGCTCTGATAAAATAACATCCTCGTAGCTATCCCTTTCGGGATGGTCCCCGTCAGGGGCGATGTCAGGCGCGTGAATGTAGTGGTAGCCTAAATCCTCAAAGGTTTCGATTGCCCAAAGCTCTATGTCGTTTTCGGTGATCTTAGTCATTGGGGCTTGTATTTAGTGTTCCTGTAGGTGAGGTGGAGGTTCAAAACTTTCTTCATCAATATCCTGTACCGGTACCTCCCCACTCATCAATTTTGGCAGTAAGGTATCGCGAAGCTTTACAAGAGTACGTATTTGAGTTTGGTTATAGAATATCTTGTCAAATATTGGTTCAACGTATTCATGAAAATCATTTATAATCAAGTTTGGGGGATACGCAATTTCTAACTTCGAGAAATTGCCTGTGTTTAGATTGAGAGTAGCTGTACCGCCACTGGCCATAGCATGTAGTAAATCATAGGAAAACTTCATTTGTAAATACAGATAATACCTAAATTCATCCTTATAGGGCACCATAGAGTTGATTTGCTGATTTGTGTGACTTCCGACAGTTGTTAAGCTGACTAAGCCAACTGTTGCAATACAACTAATACAAATGGCTTTAGGTGGGAGTGCTTTTTTCCTTTGTGATCTTCCACCTGGTTCTGAGAGAGTGTCGTTAGTGGAGAAGATAAAGGTTTGACCATGCATATCAGGAATTTTTATAAAGGGAATATCCCCACCATAAAATTCAAGTACCTTTTTAGATGGTGTTTTTCCACAAATAATCTCTCCAAAATCGGAAAGTGGTTTAACCTCCCAATCTTCACTAGCCTCCACCACAAACCACTGCCGAAACAGCGTCTCGGCCATTTGCTCCAGGGTCTTATTTTGGCGGTGTAGCAGGTCTATTTTATCATCCAAACTACTGAGAACGGAGGCAATGGCGCGTTGCTCGGGGAGGGGGGGGGAGATTGATCTGAAACTGTTCAATCATTCCTTTGGTTATCGCCCTTCTCGTTGCTCCTATTTCCGATTGACTAAGTAATTCTTCTTTTTGATATATTAAATTGTACAAGAGGAACTCAGGTATCATTTTCTCATCATTTGCTCTTATTATAGCTACGTGCTGATTCACTCTTGCTGGCAATATACTATCGAGTACTTTGCATGTTCGAGCTACACTATCCCCTGTTATATTTATGAGAATATCGTTCGATTCTAAAATTACATTTTTAAGTGCATCTGCTTGTTCATCATCAATGTAAGCAAGCCCATTGGTAGAAAACTGCAGATCCAGTACGTTTTGACTACGGATAAGTGAGATCCCTTCATTTTTATAAGAGTTTGATCCTCCACGTGGCGTGGCGCCACTGCCGATTTTGTTAGTTACGTTAATTAACCTTGCTTCTTTCCATTCACTCATCCTATGCCGCCATTAGTTTTTCGATGTTCTCACGCTTTTCTCGCTCACTCCATAAGATGTGTTGTGCTCCGTAATTTTTTAGCGCGTCAACGTACTCTTCATTTACCTGACGGTCAATGTCATTAATCACAGCCAAACCAATCACTTCTTTTTCGGTTTGTCGACTGCGTACCTTTTTGATATCATCCCAAGTGAATAAGAAGTGTGGCAGATTCATTTTATTAACCGAATTAAAAGACTTGATCACGATTTCCGTTTTACGATAGGCAATCTGAAAATCAAAGGTGAATTCAAGTCCTGTGCTGCCTTTGGAAATAAAATGAGGGGTGTAAATTAGTTCATGTTCGTCTAAATACGCTCTTACGTCTTCCCGGAAAACAGAAGCTACTGTATGACGGGCCAGGTAATACATATCGCTAGTTTCCGAGATGGCCGAAATAAGGTTCAACTTTTTTTGCGGAAAATCCTTTTCTGTAGCCTCTGTTACCAGTTCATCATTTCTGATGTGAACACCATAATTAATAAGGATGCGCTCTAGAATTTCCTTGCGCTTAGGTGAACGGGAAATTTCCGTGCCACTTAGTTTAAGATTTTTAAGCGTATTACCATCATCGGATAAAAGGATTTTATTGCCTTCCTTTTTTGCATAAATATCAAGCGTATCATTAAACAATCCGGTAAATGGTGTGCTGATTTCCACCCATTCGGTGCCGCCGTTCTCGCTTATTATGGTTTTACCCCGCAGGAAAGCATAGTAATCGTTCATCAAACTGTTTATCCAACTCATATAATACTTAATTGAGTGTTGAAGGTAATATTAGTTTTCAAATTGATTTTTTTAAAAAAAGCATTAATAGTAGCAGAATAATTTTCTCTACTTTTTAGCTCTTTCACCAAGAACCCATCCGTCTCTAAAGGAATTGCCCAAGCTAATGAAGTATAGCCATCCACCACATAATGTATATGTCCAGCATATTCATCCAGAAAAATACCGGCATAAGGATGAAACTTTGTAGGTACATTGTTTGTAATTTCTTCGGGGTTTTTATGTCTTGAATTGAAATCTATTCTCATAAGCCCTACTTGGATATTATCATCTTGATGGTGCAAAGTTACTTTCAATGATTTTTTAGGGCTTTCCCATATTTCAACAAACAGGCTCTGATCTGTATCTTCGGGTGCTGTAAGAGTTAAACGGAGATTCATTGGTTTTTCCAGATTAAGCTCGTGGTTTTTTAGAATCCTACCATCTTCAACAATATATTTATCAAGCCCCAGCAGATAGTCGGCTAATTCAACAGTAATCATAGCTTCACTTTTTGAAGGTTCTCAGAGATTCTTTCGTTTAGTTCGGCCTCTTCTTTCAGCTGCTCTTCAAATTCTGCTTTCAGGCTGGCAAACCGTTCAGCAAAATCAAAATCATCCACTTCCTCAGCCAGACCCACATAGCGGCCGGGGGTAAGCACATAATCCAGATCGGCCACCCTTTCTGTGGTGGCAGAAGCACAAAACCCCTTTACATCCTCATAATTCCCATCGGGGTTGCGCCAGTGGTGATAGGTATCGGTAATCTGGCTGATATCCTCTTCGGATAGCTCTTTGGTCCTGCGGTTTATCAAATGCCCCAGGTTACGGGCATCAATAAACAGGATCTCGCCGCTGCGATCCCTGAATTTCCCATTGCTGCGGTTACGGCCCATAAACCATAGCGAAGCGGGTATTTGGGTGTTGAGAAACAGCTTGGCAGGCAAATTGACGATACAGTCAATCAAATCGGCATCGATCAATGCTTTCCTAATTTCTCCTTCGCCTGAAGATTTAGATGTTAAAGAGCCTTTTGCCAGTACAAATCCCGCCTGACCGCTGGGCGCCAGATGATACAGGAAGTGCTGTATCCAGGCGTAGTTGGCATTTCCGGTGGGCGGGGTGCCGTAGGCCCACCGGCCATCCGTCCGCATTAAATCACCGCCCCAATCGCTTACGTTAAAAGGCGGGTTGGCTATAATGTAATCTGCTTTTAAATCCTTATGGGCATTATTGAGAAAGGAGCCTTCGTTATTCCATTTCACCTGCGAGCTGTCAATACCCCTGATGGCCAGGTTCATTTTAGCAAGGCGCCAGGTGGTTTGGTTGCTTTCTTGCCCATAAATGGAGAGGTCGTTGATCTTGCCGCGGTGCTCCAGAACAAACTTCTCGGACTGCACAAACATTCCGCCCGATCCGCAGCAGGGATCAAACACTCGTCCCTTATATGGTTCCAGCATCTTCACTAACAACTCTACGACACTGCGCGGAGTATAGAACTGCCCGCCTTTTTTCCCTTCGGCCAGGGCGAACTCGCCCAGGAAGTATTCAAATACATGCCCGAGTACATCGGCGCTGCGTGCCTTGGCACTACCTAACGCAATATTCCCTATCATATCAATAAGCTCGCCCAAACTGGTAGGGTCCAGGTTTTGCCGGGCATAAACTTTAGGAAGCACCCCTTTCAAGGAAGGGTTTTCCTTTTCAATGGCGTCCATAGCGTCATCAACCGTTTTACCAATCGTAGGCTGCTTGGCTTTGGACAGCAGGTATCTCCATCGAGCCGTTTCCGGTACGAAGAATACATTTTCCGCCTTATATTCGTCCTTGTCCTCTGCATCGGCACCGGAATATTCTCCCTCACCGGCATGCAGTTTGTCGTACAGCTCTTCAAATGCATCGGATATATACTTTAGAAATATAAGCCCGAGTACCACGTGCTTGTATTCAGCGGCATCAATATTCTTTCGGAGCTTATCCGCTGATTTCCAAAGCTGCTTTTCGAGGGGTTCTTGGGGCGGGGTATTCTTTATAGCCATTCTAAATCGTTTTACCTTAATCTGTTAGTTTAATTTACCATCCATAGTGGCAAAACTATTTTGCCCGTTCGTATATCTCGCTTCGGCATCCCATATCTTTTTTGTCAAATCAAATAAAAGCTGGTGCCTTTCCTCAATTTCATCCTTCGAGTACTTGTCTGGATAGGGTTTGAAGTTTAGATTATTTTCTTGAATATATCGTTTAAAGGAAACCTTACGATTATACATATCGGGAAGTAACGTCCTAGCATAATAGGTCCCGGTTACATTGTATGTCTTCAGTTTATCAGAATAAAGTTCATCATTGGAGGATTGATTATCTTTACCTTTCAGTAATAACAGGCCCCCTAATCTATTACGTTGGAGGTTGAACTCCTCTTCATCTTTGAATAGCTGTTCATTTTCTTCGGTGTTGGTCAAAATGTGTTCAACATGATAGACATCCCCCCCCTGGGTTTGAACAACTAACTGATGATAAGTACCATATTCATTTAAGTCGGAAAAATCACTAATATAATGATCAATTCTGGCAAAGTAATATCTCAGAAACTTCTTCCCCAATTGATTATAGCCAATATTTTTAAAGAACTCATATTTAAGGGGTTCATCTAAATTGTCTCGGTCGTGGCTTTTTTTAACAAGGGAAAGTAGTTGTTCGTCAAATTTGTCTTGTGCTTTCCCAATAGGTTGATTTCGTATCGTTGGAGTTAAAGAAATCACATTAGAATTGAACTCATTTGATTTATAGCTGCTCGTTAAATTCGTTATAACAAAAAATCTATCGAAAAACTTAGGTATGTTCTTCAGCTTTGTTTCCTTTTCTGCGTCATCAAGATCAATAGAAGATAGGGTTAAAACAAATTGCCCATCCATATTATTTAACTGATTGAAGTAGACATGCTCGTAATCCTTTTTCTGCTGATGCCCTAAAAGAGAGGTATAAACATCGGAAAAAAAAGGCAATGTTTTCTCAACAAACTTTCTCGCATTACTTTCATTATTCTTTAAGCAAATTTTTTCATCATAGTCATCAGTAAAGATAGTTTTATGATATCTTGTTTTATCAAGATTTGCATATTGCTCACTGTTATCAGCATATTTACTTCTAAAATAAAAGCCAAAGAACTCGTCGATCTCTTGTTCTCCGAATTCTTCGATTTTTTGAATGTAATGTTCCCATTTATCAATATATTTTTCCCTGTCTGAAATATCTATCTGGCTAAGTATTTTTCCCTTCAGAATCTCATATGGCTTTAAGGGTACACCACGATCATTGATAACCTCAAAAACCATGGCAACATCTTTGTCTTTATCAATTTCTATTTCAATTAGATATATTCTGTGTCTAAAATAAGATATGAATAATTGTAACTTATGATCTGTTGTAAACTTGTTTTTAAGAGTTTGATAAATCAGTTCATAATTTTTGTAGATATTCCTTTCGGAAATATTATCTGGTACATGCTTGAAATCTAAATTATTAGTCAACAGATCATCAAGTGCTTTTTCCCTGTCCTTAAAACCTAGCCAATAGGTTTTACCGAAATCTGTTGATCCGACAATAGAGCTCTTTAGGGAGTTTACTACATGATCAGGCAGTGTATTTTCTAAACTTAGATGGTACAATCCGATAGAAATAAGTGTTAGGGTTGTAAGTCTTTGTTGTCCATCAACTATATACTTTTTTCCTCTAACTTGGTTTGTCATGAAGGTATTGAGGTAATACCATTCAAGTTTGTCAATATACTCTTGGTTGATTTTTTGGTTAGGATTATAACTCTCTAAATCAAAGCGATAAAATATATCCTTTAGTAGTGACGAAACAGGTTTATAGTTTTTCCCTTCATCAGACCATTTGTATTCACGCTGATAAAAATCGACATCATATTCAATATTATTAAAAATTTGGCTGATCTTTCTGTCGTAAGGTTTTAGTCCCATTGTAATTTGTTATAAATTCTAGTTACACATTCGGTAATGTCTTCTGATCGTTAAAGATTACTAACCTTAAATACTACTTTTTGCTAAGCTTTACAATCTAAATTTATAACATCTGGACACAGAGCTTAATGGCTGAATTCTTTATCGAAATTATTCCCCACACCCCCGGTGAAATCTATTTTCACTCCCCGTAATTCATGGCGGTACAACGGGGTGTACATGGGGTCATAAAACGGGCATTAAACCTATTATAATACCATCTTTAGGCGGACTCATAATTGATCAATCGCAAGTTCAAGTCCCTCCGGGCCCACTTTTTTATGCCCAAATACCGCCTTCAAATGCATTTTAAAGGCGGTTATCTGGCTTTCTTTCCGAAAAAATCCTTACCTAATCCTCGTTCAGGTATATAAAGATAAGAAACGAGCTGTGGCTGTATTTCGTGATTGACGACATTTAT
Source organism: Balneolales bacterium (assembly GCA_040878085.1). Lineage (GTDB taxonomy): Bacteria > Bacteroidota > Rhodothermia > Balneolales > Natronogracilivirgulaceae > JBBDMU01. The sequence continues at coordinate 6,331 of JBBDMU010000005.1, read as the reverse complement.
TCCTCCCGTCCGTATTGACTCACCCAATAACCTTACTATGAGGCTATTGCTTATGCTGGTTCTGTCGATAATATAAGACCTATTTCATTAGTCGTTTTCGTTAGGGAATTATAGTTGACGTTGGTCAGGCACCATTGCCGATGCCATCCTGGACCGGGTGGTGTACTCATCCCACCGCATTGATCTGAAAGGAGAATCCCAGCGCAAAAAACAACGCTTGACCCAATGAAACTTAAACCTTAAAATTACGCCATGGAAAGTGGCACTATATGGCCCGAAATGGGTGGCACCATATGACCGAAATAGCCAGACAAGGATTAGAAGAAAGTAAAGCAATGAAATTGAGCAGAAAATGAAAACAATATTTGACAAACCAACCAGAGAAGTTCTGATTAGCCGGATTAACTCGTTAAACAGAAACAGCAATGCCCAATGGGGTAAAATGAACATTTCCCAAATGGTCAGACATTGCACATTATGGGACGAAATGGCTTTGGGAAAAACGAAACTCAAACAAGTGTTTGTCGGACGTTTGTTTGGCAAAATGGCATTGAAAAGTATGATAAAAGATGAAAAGCCATTGCAACGTAACATTGGCTCACTTCCCGAACTTATTATTATAGAACCAAGCGGTGACTTAGAGATTCTGAAAAAACAATGGATTACATCGCTTGAAGAATACGCATACTTAAACGATGACCACGAATTTATACATTCTTTCTTTGGCAAACTAAACAAAAAACAAACGGGTTTATTGGTATATAAACATACCAGTCACCATCTAAGACAATTTGGTGTATAAATAAATAATGTAGTCACAAAACTACAGTTACTGATTGAATGAACCCGCCTTAGAACAACCGTATATGGAAGCTGCCGCCCTTGAACCCTATCCGTAGTTGATGAGCCGAATAATATTAACGGTTTAGCTACAATTGTTCCACGTAATAGGTTATTTATTTATATATTGATTAATACATGTTATGCTTAACACTTTATCGAGAATAGGATGAAAAACCCAAATATTCTGGTTACTACTGATTTTTCCGAACTTGGCAATAAGGCTTTTGAAGCCGCCGCAGTTATGGTTTCCACGTTGGGCGGAAAAGCCACACCTTTTCATGTTTTCATAACGGATGAAGAGGCATACAGGCCAAAGCTCAGGCAGCTCGTCGATAATAAAAAGCAATTTCAAGCCAAGCTTGATAGCACAGCCCGGCAGTACATCAATGACGATCACCTTGCGCCTGGAAAAATAGTTAACGGTGACCCCGTACCTATGATCCTTAAAGCCGCACAGGATTACGACATTATTGTTATGTCATCTCATGGAAGAACAGGCTTTAACCGCTTATACCTGGGCTCCGTTGCTGAAAAAGTGCTAAGATTCGCCAAAGTGCCGGTTGTGATTATTGAGGAAAAGTCCCACTTTCAGGCATTAAACAAAATATTGGTCACTACTGATTTTTCCGTCGAATCAGAAGCCGCCTTTTCCTGGGCCGGCGAGCTGGCCCGGGGCAGTGGAGCGGAAATGGATGTTGTTCACGTTGTCAGTATCGAGTCCAGTTCCATATTGAATTTCGAGAACCCCGAGCAAATCAATCGCGTAACGGATGAAACGACAGACAAGCTCCAGAACCTGATCAACAAACACTATCCGGATATCAAGGACAGGGTTCATCCAAAGATTATCGTATCGAAACAATCGGCCCATAAAAAACTGGCAGAACTAGCTGAATCCTCAGATTACAACCTGATTGTAATGGCCACCGTCGGCCACACAGGCTTGAACTACCTGGTTCTTGGAAGCACAGCAGCCAGCCTGGTACGACGGGTAGAAACGGCCGTACTGGTGGTGCATCCCAAAAAATAGGGTGGAAGGCCTGACCAACTCCTATACATCTCCTACTACCAGCCGGGCTTTAGTAGGAGTTGGTACGGCCCTGGTCAGGACTTGGTAGGTCTCCAGACGGATTGGGATGAAGTTGCAAAGAGTAGTAGCTCAGCTTTTCTACCTATTCTCAATAGCAACGTAATCTCTTTTACGTTCACCGGTGTAGATTTGCCTTGGCCTGGTGATCGGCTGCTTTTCTTCGTTCATTTCCTTCCAGTGGGCGATCCATCCGGGCATCCTGCCCAGTGCAAACATTACGGTGAACATTTCTACTGGGATATCCATGGCGCGGTACAGCAGGCCGGAATAAAAATCCACATTCGGATATAGTTTTTTCTCTACAAAATACTCGTCTTCTAATGCTATTTCTTCGAGTTGTTTAGCAATATCAAGAAGAGGGTCCTCAATATTCAATTCCGTTAAAACATCATCACAGGCTTTCTTTATGATAATGGCACGAGGATCAAAATTCTTATAAACCCTGTGCCCAAAGCCCATTAAACGCTGACCTGTGGTTTTGTCCTTAAACTTTTGCACCCATTTTCGAATGTTTTCTCTACCGGGTCCTCCCTCAGAATATATGGTTTCCAGCATTTCAACAACCGCCTGGTTTGCTCCGCCATGCAGTGGCCCCCATAACGCCATAATACCGGCGGATGCGGCTGCATATAAGTTGGATTGGGATGAACCCACTACCCGCACGGTGGATGTAGAGCAATTCTGCTCATGATCAGCATGTAGAATCAACAGTTTATTCAAAGCACTTACGATCGTATCATTGATTTCATACTGCTCTGTGGGTTTAGCAAACAGCATATAAAGGATATTGGCGCTATAGTCTAGATGATTTTGGGGGTACATCAAAGGGTGCCCAATACTGTTTTTATAAGACCAGGCGGCAATGGTAGAGATCTTTGCCAGCAGGCGCCTGATGGTCAGGTTTAAGCCATCCCTGCCCATTCGCGGATCCAGGGAATCCGGATAAAAAGAAGAAAGGGCGCAGGTCATCGATGCCAGTACCCCCATTGGATGGGCGCGTTGTGGATATCCTTCGAAGAACTTCTTCATATCCTCATGAATCAGCGTATGATTAGTCACACCGGTTGTAAAATCTTCCAGTTGTGCTGTAGTGGGCAACTCACCATAAATTAGAAGGTAGGCAACCTCCAGAAAACTGGATTTCCCGGCCAACTGTTCAATGGGATAGCCTCTGTATCGCAAGATCCCTTTTTCGCCATCCAGATACGTAATTTTGCTGCGGGTAACTCCGGTGTTTTTTAACCCGTAGTCTAAAGTAATATACCCGGTTTCTTTTCTTAAAGCGCTTATATCAATGGCTTTTTCATTTTCCGTGCCATGGATGACGGGTACTTCAACGGATTTACCTTCTAAATTAATTTCTGATAACTTCATTGGAATTCCTGCCTTATTCATATTGAAATTGTAAACACATCCTATACCACTAATATCTATTTCCTGTAGAGCTTTTTAGGTATCCTTTTTACTGAACTTATTGTAAAGAAAAAGAATTCATATAGGTAGGAAAATTCATTACAAGGTATTGGTGGGGAAGGAACTTTTAATTGACTATTTTTATATCTCCATCATCTATTCGGCGTCACAAATAAACCGGCTTACATTAGACTAATACTCAAATCAGATCCTGATTTCAGGTTCAGGTTGTGCAACCTGGAATAATTACTAATAGAAGGCAACACTATGGCACACGATCATTCTGAACACAACCACGACCACGGAGAGCATGCTGAGCATGAGGGACATGACGGGCATAGTAGCCATAACCATATGGGGCATGGTGATCATGATAAGCACGCCGGCCACAGCGTCGAGATGTTCCGCAACAAATTCTGGCTGTCTTTTCTGCTGACCATCCCCGTCGTCTTCTGGTCTGGTCATATCCAGGAATTGATCGGCTACCAGGCTCCCGCATTCCCCGGATCCGATATGATTCCCGCTGTATTGGGGACTGTCGTTTTCTTTTATGGGGGAATGGTATTCCTTAAAGGCGCCTGGGGTGAACTGCAAGACCGCCAGCCCGGCATGATGACGCTGATCTCCCTTGCCATCACCGTTGCCTTTGTATTCAGTGTGGCCGTTGAACTCGGATTTCCGGCCACAGCCCTGTGGTGGGAGCTTGCCACCCTGGTCACCATTATGCTTCTGGGCCACTGGATCGAGATGCGCTCCATTAATCAGGCTCAGGGCGCCCTGCGGGAGCTGGCCAAACTACTGCCGGATAAAGCCACCCTCGTCACCGAAGAAGGCACAAAAGAGGTTACTGTCGATGAACTGAATAAGGGGGATGTAGTGCTGGTCAGGCCGGGAGAAAGCGTTCCGGTAGACGGGGTGATCCGCAAAGGCAAAAGCGCCCTGAATGAGGCAATGATCACCGGCGAATCGAGACCGGTAACGAAATCGGAGGGGGAAGAGGTGATTGCCGGTACCAATAACGGAGAAGGTTCCCTGAGAGTGGAGGTAACCGGCGTCGGTGATGAAACCAAGCTTTCGGGGATCATGCGGCTGGTTTCGGAAGCACAGGAGTCTAAATCGCGGTCACAGGTGCTGGCTGACCGGGCGGCCCAAATGCTCACAGGGGTGGCCATAGCAGCAGCTCTGATTACCATCGTTGTATGGCAGCTGCTGGATGCAACCATTGACTTTACGGTTGTCCGCATGGTGACGGTGCTGGTGATCGCCTGTCCGCATGCCCTGGGGCTGGCCGTACCGCTTGTAGTGGCTATCTCCACCACCATGGGCGCTAAGGGAGGCTTACTGATACGCGACCGCCATGGCCTTGAAGAAGCCCGCAACCTGAATGCCGTCATCTTTGATAAAACAGGCACCCTTACCCTCGGAGAATTCCGGGTAACCGATCTGGTTGCTGGCGAAGGGGTCTCTAAGGATGAAGCCCTGAGCATTGCTGCTTCCATTGAATCTGAATCCGAACATCCTATTGCCAGAGGCATTGTCGCATCGGCAAAAGAGCAGGAATTAGAATACACTGATGCCGAGAATTTCAGAAACATCACCGGGAAAGGGGTGGCCGCAACCGTAAACGGTGAGGAATATCATCTTGGCGGACCATCAATACTAAAGGAGGAGAATGCCGAAGTTGAAGACGAGCTTCAGCAGGCTGCCGAACGAGCCGGAGAGCGGGGGCAGACGGCCATCTACCTCATCCAAAATGGTAAGGCCCTTGCGGTATTCGCCGTTGCCGATGCCCCCCGCAAAGAGAGCTATGAAGCCATTCGCTCCCTGCACAACCGTGGCATTGAAGTGGCCATGCTTACCGGTGATTCCAAAGCCGTGGCAAACGCAGTAGCCGAAGAGCTTAACATCGACACCGTATTCGCCGAAGTCCTTCCTGAAGAAAAAGCATCCAAAGTAAAAGAAATGCAGCAGCAAGGGAAAATAGTCGCCATGGTGGGCGACGGCGTCAACGACGCCCCGGCACTGGCTACGGCCGATGTGGGCATAGCCATCGGCGCCGGCACGGACGTTGCCGTGGAAGCCGGACATATCGTACTGGTACGCTCCGACCCCCGCGACATTCCCCGCATTGTGACCCTGTCAGCCGCCACCCGCAATAAAATGCTGCAAAACCTTTGGTGGGCGGCCGGCTACAATATCTTGGCCATCCCGCTGGCGGCCGGCGTTGCTTACGGCTGGGGCATTTTGCTCTCACCCGCCGTGGGCGCAGTGCTCATGTCGGCCAGTACCGTGATTGTGGCGATCAATGCGCAGCTTTTACGAAACGTCGACCTTTCACAATAAAACTTGCACTAATTGGACTGGGCGGCCATCCACTCCATGATGGTTACGGGCTTTCCATCCACCATTACCAGACTGCCGTCGTAATCCCTTCTGGCTACATTGGCATGTGAATAAATCCAGCTCCAGTGACCCGAGTAGTGATAGCCGTCTCCACCAAATAACCCGGTAATGTCGACCACGTGATCATAATAACTAAAGTGCACGTTGGGAGCACCCGCTTCCATCAATCGATTATAACTCGGTACGACCGTTTGATCCGGTTCCGTGGTTCTGTCATCTCTGGAATGGATAAACCAGATCGGTATCTCTTTGATCCGATCAACCTGTGTATCCGTAAGGTTTGAATTTTGATAAGCCAGGGCACTTGGATATGCGGCGGCAAAATAATCGGGATATTCAATGAGCAGTTTGAAGGTCAGATAGGCGCCATTTGAACAACCTCCTACATAGATGCGATCCGGATCTGCATTGGGATGCTCTGCGATATATTCGTCGACAAGGGCCTTTACAGCTTCATAATAGATATCGTCTTCCTGACCGGTCGTTGATCCCTGACCGCTGTCCATCCAGCGTGTCGGACTTTGCGGCACGAGTACATGGGCTCCTCCGAATAGAGCCTGTATTTCGTCTGATGCATAATTC
>JBBDMU010000004.1:0-1344 GCA_040878085.1 Balneolales bacterium | reverse complement strand
TGTTGATGCCTAAATGAGGTTGACAGATTTAATTAACATGTAACGTTTTGGTTGAGGTCAACTTCGACCATATTTTTACTTCATAGTCAGTGTGTTTATCCTGACGGCGTTCTTTGACAAATTGATCTGGCGACACGCGGCCAGGTAAACCCCGATGAGGTTTAGTACCATTATACATGCGTACGGCTTTGGCCACTCCGGCTTTCAAAGAATCAAAACATTCTATTTGATAATGCTTCAAATAGTTGTGTTTAATCGTACGGTGTACGCGTTCACAAAAGGCATTCTCCCATGCGTAATGGGCCATACTATGGCTTATCCCACAGTTTGTCAGATACTTTCTGTAAGCCAAACTAGTGTACTGGGTGCCCCGGTCGGTATGCACGATCAACCCGACCCGGTCGGTTTTTTTTACCTTCTTCAAAGCTTTATTCAAACATTGGATTTGGCTTTTTCCGTTCAGGTCCCGGCTGCAATGACGGGACAGAATCTGGCGGGTATACACATCGAAAATAAAACTGACGTAATACCAACGGTTTTTAGTCCACACGTAAGTAATATCGGTTTGCCAGAGCTGGCTAGACTCGGTTATTTGCATGCCTTCGATTAAGTTGGGGCAAATATCCTTACCGGCTTCGGTAAACGATCGTGTCGAACGTTTGGCCCTGTAGCCACAGTCAAGCAGTAGCTGTTCTGTCCAGTCGCGCCCCCGCGGCATTTTCGAGGCAACCGCATGATAAATATCGCGGCATCCCATCGACGGATGATCCCTGCGCACTTGTTCGGCCAGATCCAGGGTTTGCAATTCATGCATGCTGCGCTGGCTGTCAAGGTATAGGCCCTGATGAACAGCCTGGCGTGATATGTCCTGCCATTCAAGTAGGATATTCATCTTCCAGAAGTATTTTTGTTTGTTTTGGAAGAACCACCCGATAGTTTGGATGCGTACTTTTTTTTTAAGTCCACATCTACCTCATCACTGGCGATCTCCACGAACTTTTCGTAGTAGTCGAGCTTCATTTGCTTATGGCCTACAGCCTGCTCCAACTCGCTAATTTTTTCCTGCAAGGCTTTTATTTTCTCGGTCTGGTTGTTCTTATCGATGGTCAATACGCATCCGGTTTTGTTGTAGGTTGAGTAGCGGTTAATCCAACGATAAATGCTAGTATGAGAAACTGAGTATTCCCGTGTGGCTGCTGCGACACTAAGTTTGCCGGACTCAATGAGCCCGACAATCTGCTTTTTTAAACTAGGTGAAAATTTGCGAACTTGCCGTAGATATTTTTTCGACATTTTTGACTTCCTTTTTGAGTGAAAAATGTCAACCTATTTCAGGCACTTACA
>JBBDMU010000003.1:0-7111 GCA_040878085.1 Balneolales bacterium | reverse complement strand
GCAGTTTACTAAAATATGGTCCGGAATATGGCCTCACTTCGCAGCTGCGAGTAATCAACCAGTACTCCGATTCTTCTGCTGTAGTCGGCGGAACACCAGTCGGTCAAAACAAGTTATGGCGTCGCCTTCAGCCGCGTTTCTCCGACCAGGCTCGCCGCGGTTTCTACACCGAGAACCCAGCTCTCCACTCTATTGCCTGGCCTAGCACGGGGCTTGGCCAGGAGCTGCAGGATCACCACCGCCGAGGCGATGCCGATGTAGTTAACCTGCACTGGTTGGGTGATGGCACTCTCTCCATCGAGGAGATCGGCAGGCTCCCTATGCCCTTGGTTTGGACACTCCACGACCAATGGCCTTTCTGTGGCGCCGAACATTATACTTATCTTCCCATTGCTGGCGAGACCGCCAGCAGTGATGAGAGATTCACGCTGGGCTACACCCCAGCCAGCCGCCCCAGCCACGAGACCGGGCCCGATATCAACCGGCGAACCTGGCAGCGCAAACACCGCGCATGGAGGGGACCTAGACGAAACCCCATCCACATTGTGTGCCTCAGTTCCTGGATGGCCGACTGCGTACGCCGTAGTTCCTTGATGTCCGATTGGCCAATCCAGGTGATCCCAAACCCGATTGATCTGCATGTGTGGGAGCCGTTTGAGCAACGCCAAGCCCGCAACTTGCTACACCTCCCCCAGGATCGCCCACTGGTTCTCTTTGGTGCCCACGGCGGGACTATAGACCCCCGCAAGGGTGCCGACCTTTTGCTTAGTGCACTCCATTTGTTGCGTACCCAAGTGGCCGGCACAGCTCTGGATCAGCTGGAACTGGTGGTGTTCGGTCAGAGCCGTCCAGTGAATTCCCCAAAGCTGGGTTTCCCCATTCACTACATGGGCCGTCTGCAAGACGACCTCAGCCTTCGCCTCCTTTACGCCGCCGCCGATCTGTTCGTGATCCCCTCTCGTCAGGATAATCTACCTAACACCGGCCTGGAAGCTCATGCTTGCGGCATCCCCGTGGTGGCCTTTCGCACAGGGGGTTTGGTTGATATCGTGGCCCACTGCAGCACAGGCGCCCTGGCGGAGCCGTTTGATCCCGCCTCCCTGGCGGCCTGCATTGGCTGGGTGTTGGAGGATCCCCAGCGCCGCCTCCAGCTCGGCCTCGCCGCGCGAAAAAGGGCAGAGCAGATATGGAATCCAAAGAGGGTCGCGAAACTGTATGCGGAGGTGTATCGGAGAGCGACTGAAGATAGTGCCTATCCGCAATACCCGAGAGTTTCACAGTAATGATGGCATTATATTTCTTTGGTAACTACATATTCCTTGCTGTTTCTTTTGAGATCTGCACGCTGATTGTTAGCTTGTTGAGCTTTAGCGTATTTCTAGTCCGCCTTTGGTTTGACGGCTCGACAACTGGTTATAACTCTATACTTAACAAGGGGTATTGCGCATATGCCTAGCCCTAAAAAAGTACTTTTAATAACTGACGTTCCTGTCGAACATACTGTTCATGGATCCGCTTTATTATATAGACTATTTGAGAATCCTGTCGACTTTGAGATTTGTATTGCGCAAGGAACTTTGCAGGCATGCCTCGAACCTTCGCGAAGGCTTCTTAATGTCAAATACTTTACGGTTTATACTGGAATCCCGCGCCTACTCAGGAATCGCTTCTCCAAGCTTTTTCGCTCTGCTTTTTTTCTTTCCACTCCTATCGCGTTATTAAAGCTCTTTTTCTTGTGTCTTAAGCTAAGGCCCGATCTGCTGATCACAGTCTCTCATGGTGTTATATGGTGCCCTGCATATTGGCTAAGTCGCCTAACTAAGATCCCTATATTTGTAATCTGTCATGATGATATTCTTAGTTTTGATGCTCATCACCCTCTAATCTCTAGATTTATATCCCGAACCTTTGGCAGACTCTACCGGCATTCGCTTCAAGCTTTCCCAATCTGCGATACAATGGAAAAGGGCTACAGCGAACTTTTTGGGACAAGAGGCACTGCTCTGTATCCATCAAGATCACTAAATACCCAAGTTAAGACCCCATCTGAAGTGCTATTACGAGCCAAGCAATTCGATTATAGTATAGGTTTTGCAGGGTCTATTGCTACCAAAGAATATGCTCTTATGCTTTTAATGTTATCACAGGTGCTAGCTGATCTAGGCGGTTTACTTTATATATATGGTCCTCATTCAGCTGAATCTCTTGCGATGTGCGGCCTCTCCAGTAATAACGTGATCTGCAAAGGCTTGCTTTCTTCATGTGACCTTATTACTGATATGCATGATAAGCTAGACGCTTTATATGTTCCAATTTCCTTTGAGCAGAGTGCATTCCATTCTGCTGCCTATGCATTCCCAAGCAAACTTGCGGATTACACTTGCACTTCGCTCCCTATTGTAATTCAAGCTCCGCTGTATGCATCAGCGGCCCAATGGGCTTCTATATATCATGGTGCGATAGTTGTGGATTCGATTGGCACTGATGCCTTGAAAAAAGCTCTTCTCTCTCTTGACTCCCAGCGTTTGTATGATCACTATTGCTATTTTGCACACGAAGCTGGAATGAAGACTTTCCAGCACAGTATACAGGCGGCCAAATTCTTCCGCGTTATTCAAAATTCTTTAGCGTAGATCTTTCATTGCTTAATCTTTTAATTGGCTTCTATCCTCTTGTGGCAACCTAGTGTGCCATCCTAGAAGATTGACGGTAAAGCTATTGGAGTTTCTTAGGGCTTGAGACCGCCATGGCGGTTTACTGGAATAGGGCACTGACCTTGTTGTAGGCCGCCATGAATTGCTCAGCAGCGCCCCAGGAAGTGGCGTAACCCAGGAGAATCAGCCTAGGCCAAGCCTGGTCTGACGCCTTGCCACCCTCAGATTTCAGCTGCATGAGTTGGTCAGGGGCTTCAATAATTACACCTCCTTCTCACTGAGAACCAGCGGAGAGATTGAACGATCAAGCGCTGCATGTCACCAAGGGATGCACTCCAGATACCAAATTATATTTTTGAGTTCTCACATTAGCTCGCAGAGCATTTTGAGTTGCACGCCTAATCCCCTGTCAATTCTAGGTTTAAGTAACATGTTGAGTGGAAGCACTCTGGCTTATTGCCCTATTTGTCTATGCTGTTTGTTGTCAGTAGGGCATTCGCAAGTGAATTTTAGGCTTGAAGGCTTCACTGCAAGAACGCAACGATCTGTTACTCTTAGTTGCTTGCTAAAGTAGGTTGTATATGCTTGGTGCCATCTCTCCGCTATCTAGCGGCCCATCAAAAATAGCTGACTAGATAACAAATAAAAATGTTAAGCCCTAGTCTGCTTGATTTATACTGATGTCTTCAAGAAAAGTCATAGTTTCACTTCTCGGAGGACTTGGAAATCAATGCTTTCAGATGGCTGCGGGTATTTCGATCGCCAGGCAATGCAACGCGGAAATTCTTGTCGATACTGGCTTACTGCTTGACCATGCCCCAGGCCGACATGCAGTTAATCGCAAACTTGATCTAAATATCTTTGATATCCCACTTATAGAGGCACCTTTATTAATGCGAATTCGTAATAATGCACATGGCCTTGGCTACGATGCCAAAGTGCTTACACGTATTCTCAAAAAACTATTCCCGCTTGATCTCGTTTGCGAAAATTCTTTTGCATGGAGACCCATTGATATTTATCCATTGCAAGGCCATGTTATTTACTTACAGGGTCTCTGGCAGTCTTGGAGATATTTCAATGAGTATCAACATGAGGTTCGAAGTGCTTTTACTTTCGCCAGGAAGCTTCCAGCAGAGTTTGATTCACTGATTGAGGTACTTCAGGCAGATTCAACGATTGCCATTCACGTACGGCGAGGTGACTATGTTGCCAATCCTAAAGATGCTTCAACGATTGGGTTTGTTGGGTTAGGTTACTATAGACGAGCGGTCGCTGCTCTGGCCCGTCATTTAAATTCTGGCTTTCGATTTGTTGTTTTTTCGGATGATTTAACCTGGTGCGCCTCAAATCTAAACTGGTTGCCTGGTCCTTTATCTTTTGTAGAAGTCAGCCCTTGCAACAATATATTACCTCACCATCTAGACTTTCAATTGCTATCAACTGCTCGTAACTTTATCATTTCAAATAGCAGTTTTGCATGGTGGGCTGCATGGCTTTCTAGGTATTCTGACAAAGTTGTAGTTGCACCTTTCCATTGGTTTAACGACTTGTCGATCGACTCTTCTCAGTTGTGTCCACCAAGTTGGATTCGCGTCTAGCATTTCGTTTATTTCATATAGTCATTAGTTATGCCAGACACCATCAATATCTCTATAATTATTCCTACATATAATCGTTGTGAACTGCTAGAGCAGGCTTTAGGTTCGATTCCAAGACTTGATTCTCGTGTTAAGGAAATTATTGTTGTAGATGATGGATCAACTGATGCCACAGTTAATCTTCTTACAGCTAAATATCCATACGTACGGCTGATTCATCAAGCCAATCTTGGACCAGGATCAGCTCGCAATCGAGGCCTAGATGTAGCATCTGGCAATTGGATCTCTTTTCTGGATTCAGATGATCTTTGGCTTCCATGGACATTAGATCAATATGAAAATGCTATCAATGCAACCCAGCCGGATATTCTTTTTGGAAAACCCTTTCTCTTTGAAGATCCATATCAGGTAGAGAGCCTAATCTACTTTCCTGCGATTCAGTCATGGAAACTATTCAAAGACTATTATGCTTCCGGCGATAAGTGGCGATGGTGGGGGGCATCTTCCTTCGTAGTCAATCGGGCGGCATTGGGTTCGGTTCGTTTCTCAGAATCTTCGATTAATGCAGAGGATGCTGATTGGATCATGAAACTCGGTCATCAAAAGCGCTTGGTTCAAATTACTGGATCGCCGACATTTGCTTATCGTCTTCATGATGGCAGTGTTCAGTTAAATTGGCATAAAACACTCAACGGTGCTTGGACTTTAATCAATAATGAAAGGACTAACGTCTACCCGGGGGGCTTTGTACGACATTGGGAACGGACACGTATCCTTGGTCGCCATATACGCCCTTTGATTTTACGCGCATTTAAGGATACTCATTTCCCAGAAGCCAAGATGCTACTCCTTAAGACTTGGTGGTACCATCTTTCACACATACGTTTTCGCTTCTTATTTCTTGCCTTATTTTTGCTTCTTAAAGGTAATAGATGAATCTACTACATCTATCGATCCGTTTTAAAATCGCGCTTGCCTCACGTTTCTCTAATTTATATTTCACGTTACTTGGTACCCGTATTACAGGCTATGCCTGGTTGCCAAAAATCTTTATTCCTCGCCAGTGGAGCGACATAACGATAGAGGGATCAGTAGCCCTTGATTTTGGTGTAACACTTGTTTGTAGTGGCCCGCCTCTTGCTAACAAAATTTTAATTCGTCGTGGTACCTATATAAACCGTAATTCAATCCTTGATGCTCATCGGTCTTTGGAGATCGGATGCAATTGCTTGATTGGCCCCGGATGTTTTATAACTGATTCAAATCATAATACCATAGGTCGCTTATCGCCGATGATCCAAGCTTTTAAGTCAAGCCCTACACTTATCGAAGATGATGTCTGGATTGGTGCTAACTCAGTTGTGCTTGCAGGTGTTCGTATTGGCAAAGGTGCCGTTATCGGAGCAGGGTCTGTAGTTACGAAAAATGTACTGCCTTATCATGTTGTTGCAGGAGTGCCAGCTAAGGTTTTATATATAAGAGATACCATCTCTAGCCTCTAGTTCCATTATCTCTTTTTTATGAACGCATCAGTTGTTATTGCTTCTAAGAATCGTATAGGTGAATTAAGATCAGCTATCTCCTCTGCCCTTAGTCAGTCTGTTAATCCTCAAATTATCGTTATTGACGATGGCTCAACTGATGGCACCTCTGATATTGTTAGGCGCGACTTTCCTTCTGTTTTGCTTGTTTCCCACGAGATTTCCCGTGGGTATATAGTTCGGCGTAATGAAGGCGCCGAATTGGCTAATGGAGAGATTATATTTTCTATCGATGATGATGCCGTTTTCTCGGCTCCTGATATTATTGAGGAAACTCTTCTTTATTTTGATGACCGCCGCATTGCCGCTGTTGCCATCCCCTACCGAGAGCCATTGAAAGATAATATTCTTCATCAATCTTCTCCTTCTGCTCAAAAGACTTGGCTCACTAATACCTTTATTGGTACCGCCCATGCTATCAATCGTGACATCTTTCTTCAATTAGGTGGTTATCGTGAGAACCTTGTGCATCAAGGGGAAGAGGATGATCTTGCTATTCGTCTTTTAGATGCTGGTTTCATGATTGTACTTGGTTGCAGCTCAGAGATCTTGCATTATGAGTCTCCAAAGCGTGACTTTGGGAGGATGGATTTTTATGGCGCCAGGAATCAGCTTCTCTGGGTCTGGTGTTTCAGCCCCCTAACCTGCTTGCCTCTGATGATTCCTTTTAGGCTACTTCGACTAGTCCAATTCGCTCTTTCTCTGAAGCGTAAGCATAGACAATACGCTGGCATCCGCGATTCTTTTTTGCAGATCCTTAAGGGATGGCCTCGCGAGCCTGTGTCACTATTTGCTTTTTTGTCATTTTTCCGGCTTAAAAAGAGACCCCAAGCTCTCCTTTAGTTCTGCAATGTCGTTTTTGATTAATACAGTTTGGAGTTTTGATCAAGTACTTTGAGGACTCAGTTCTAGTCTCTTTGCTATATGCTTTGTTGTTGGCTTTTATTCGCCTATAAACAGTAATTTTTGTCGGTGTTATTCGCCAGTGCGAAACTGATTTAATTTTACATCCTTAGCAGTATTGAGCGCTCCAGTTTCGGTGGCATTAAGCAAACTTCACTGCGTTTGAAGTTGGCGTTCCAACGCCGAGGAACAAGCCTCTGGAGTTGCTGCAGGCCATGGACAGCTGCACCATATCTGGCTGTTGAAGGCGGGGCCTGAGGCCCCAGCGGCCAACATCCCTCAGTGCACTATCGCCAGCTAAGCAGCCAGCTGGGCGTGGTTGTTCGCTTCATCTGGCAGTTGGGTTATCTGAGCCTTGAGCAGGTGGCTGAGCATTTCACTGCCTCCGATGCCGTGCTGCTCACTTACGCCG
>JBBDMU010000002.1:0-1411 GCA_040878085.1 Balneolales bacterium | reverse complement strand
CCAATGATATTACCCGCATTGGTTGTTGGGACCATGCGCGTAGAAAGTTCGTTGAAGCTTCCAGAGCCGCCCCCTCCAGCGGTAAAGGCAAGAAACCCAACACCACGAAAGCGGACGTGGCCCTGGGTCATATCAACAAGTTGTATGCCATCGAACGTCAGTTGAAAGATAAAGGAGCCAGCATTGATGAACGTTATCGCGTTCGTCAGGAACTGAGTCTGCCACAACTGGGCACACTAAAAACCTGGTTGGAAGCGAACGTGGGCAAGATATTAAAAGGCTCTCTGACTCGTAATGCCATGGAGTATACGCTGAACCAGTGGGACTGCCTGGTGGGCTACTGCGAACGCGGTGATCTGAACATCAGCAATGCATTGGCGGAGAACGCCATCAGACCGTTCGCCATTGGCCGTAGGGCTTGGCTGTTTGCCGATACTTCACACGGTGCCCGCGCCAGCGCTACCTGCTACTCACTGATCGAGACGGCTAAAGCGAATGGACTGGAGCCTTCGGCCTACATCAAGTATGTGCTGGAGCACATTGCAACGGCGGATACTCTGGAAAAACTGGAAAACTTGTTGCCTTGGAATGTGCCGTCGAAACGGATGGAATAGATAGGGCTTAGCCGGGCGACTCAAGGGGCTGATTTATTGGCGCTTACGGTTATCGACGAACTCATGGATTAGCATTGGCTGCGCTACTGACTTAGCCAAGCCATCCCCCAATATTCGATTCACAGGGTCGCCTGAGACGGTGGCGTGCCTGAATTTCGAAATGATCACTCAATTATTCGTAAAAATCCCGATCCACTTTAATAGGTAGCGCCTTGTTGAGTACGACCCCTTCAAAATGTGGTTGCTTTCTTAGTGAGTCAGTATGATGCATGTCCTTGGAGGCCCCTGTGTCCATGGAGGCCCCTTGGAGGCCTGCCGCGAAGCGGCGGAATGGCCGTCCCAGCCCTGAAAGGGCGACAACAGCCGATTGTTAGAGCTTTTTCTCACACTCCACTATCGCATTAGCCAACGCTACGAATGCATGAACTAGTATTGTTCTATAGGTATATTTAGAAAGCTTCTTAACGGGCATTATGGAAAGAACCGTATTTGCCCATTCTTCAACATCAGTTAGCTCTAAAGAAAATTGCCAATCATGAGCAAATTTATTTCTAATTCGATTCAAATCAAATAGAGCCTGAGTGATATTGTCACGGTGGCATTTATCATCCAACAATTTCGAAATCAACATCGTCTTTTTATGGAAAGTTTTATTTTCAGCGCTTCCGTTATCGTTAGCATTTAATATGCTCTCCATGAACAACTCCAATATGAGGTGCCCTTTTAAAAGCAATAGCTCAGAGTTCTTATGATCATCAAGATTAGCCCAAACAGACCATTCAATAACTTTACTGAAA
>JBBDMU010000001.1:0-1646 GCA_040878085.1 Balneolales bacterium | reverse complement strand
GCGGCATCCGTTTTTTTAGTGCGGGCAGCTCGGAATGCTTCGGCGATACGGGCCAGGCACCTGCCACCGAGCGCACCCCATTGCAACCGCGCAAGCCCCTATGCGGTGGCCAAGGCCTCGGCCTACTGGCAGGTGGCCACCTACCGCGAGGCCTATGGGATGTTTGCCTGCACCGGCATCCTGGCCAACCACGAATCCCCCCTGCGCCCCAAGCGCTTCGTGACGCAGAAGATCATCGAAGGGGTGCGGGCGATCAAGGCGGGCAACGCCAGCACGATCCAGCTGGGCAATCTCGACATCTGGCGCGACTGGGGCTGGGCACCGGATTACGTAAAGGCGATGCAGCTAATGCTGCAGGCGGAGCAGCCGGGCGACTATCTGATTGCGTCGGGCACGACCACATCATTGCGGCAGTTCGCGCAGGCGGCGTTTGCGGCGGCTGATTTGGATATGGCTGAGCACTTGGAATCAGTGGAGGCGCTGAAGCGGCCGGCCGATTTGGAATATTCGGCGATGAATCCAAGACGGATTAAAGCAGATCTGGGCTGGGTATCGAAACGAGCGATTGGGGAAATTGTGGCAAAGATGTATACTAATGAGTTGCTCTAGGCGGAACGTAGCTTTGCTTTGTCCGTAAAAAAATTTAACAGCGATAACTTGCGACTCCCCGCAAGGGAATCTTAAAGTTACGCCGATGTGCATCACCCCCAAGCGATAGACCTACACTCAGCATCAATTTCCCAAAAAAGTTCGTTCTGTGTTGCTCATGACCTCCATATGCAACAAAACAATTAGCTTAATCCTTATTCCATGCTTTTAGTCTTAAGCTAAATTGTTACAATTCAGCATTTAACTATTCTCCAAATTGGGAACCACTAAATGAAATTACATCTAAAACGTTGTATACGCCTTGCGTTACAGAGTGGCGGAAAATATTATAGAGCTGCAAGCATCGGAGATCCTCCATTTACCCTTAAGTCCAGGAATAAATCAAAATCGATCGTTGCGCCAAAAGCACCAGGCTCGGGTTCTGTTTTCGTAGAGATAGTGGGTGATGACATTTATAAAAGCTATTTGTGGTTGAAGGGCCTTCCAGAATGTCCAACCGTTCTGGATGTTGGAAGTAATTTTGGGTTATTTTCATGTTGGCTAAAATTACATGTCCCCAATGCTAAAGTAACGGCAGTTGAGCCACATCCAAATGTTTTGCCGTTTCTTCGAGAAAATGCCAAAACATTTAATTTTGATGTGTTGCCCTATGCAATTACTCATGAAAAAGGTAGGGCATCAATTGATTTGACCTGTGATTCGACTACTGCTTCAGTATTTCAAGCAAATGGTATAAATATCCCCCAAGATAGCGATTTCTCGTCTGTAGACGGGATTGAATGGGCAGATCTTTTTAAATACCTCCCTACTCCAATTGATCTGTTAAAGTGCGATTGTGAAGGCGGGGAGAAATGGCTCTTGTCAAAGTTGAGTCTTTTGAGGCTATCTCATATAATTGTAATGGAATACCATTTTGACCATGTTGATGAATCATGGGTTCTTGAACAACTCAGATTAGCTGGATTTAATATTCTAAACAATTCTACAGGGCCTTATTCTGGCCATGTCATCGCAATGCAAATGTGAATTACTTTTAT